>NZ_FPKR01000025.1 GCF_900119825.1 Chitinimonas taiwanensis DSM 18899
GGCACGATGAGGACGAACGCCAACTGATCGCGCCAAGCTTCGCGGTGTGGTTCAGCAGCTTTGTGCGCAGCCTGCCGAATGAGGATGATGCGGCGCCAGGGGCGACGGACGGCGTGAGTTAGCGCTGCAGATCATAAAAACTGCAGCTGGGGCGATATGCCCCATCTGTTTTGATTTTTGTACGTTATGCCCCCAAATCTGCGCCATTTAGCGCAAGGGCATCACTCATCTTACTTATCACATGCCCTCGATATCACTACTTAGAAACCTGCGCGCAGCTAGCCGCCATGGCAAGCCCTCTCGCCCTGCCGATATGCAGCGCCGCTTCAATGCGGTGCCCCTAGGGCCAATGCCAGAACGCCTGCCCTTGGCCGAGGCCCTGGGGCGGGTCACCTTTACGGAAGTGCTGGCTGTAGACAATGTGCCCAATTGGCCGCGCGCCAAAGCGTATGGCTATGCCATCTGCAGCGCAGATACGCAGCAAGCCACCCCACGCCAGCCCTGGCAACCTACCTGGGTTTTTGTTCAGGATCTGGCCATCAAGCCGAACTGGAATCAGGAACCCTTCGACTTTGCGCTGCCGCCAGGGCACGTGATCCATATCAAGGAGGGTTGGCCACTACCCAAAGGAGCGGATGCCGTGCTGCCCGCCTTCAGGCCGGAATTGCGCGCCTACTTCAGCAATGCCTCGATGCTGAAGATCAAACGCCCCATCCCGCCAGGCTGGTTCACCGCCCCTGTGGGTGAGGACTACCCGGCAGGGGCGCCGTTGCTACCAGCAGGCGTACGACTAAGGCCCGAACACATCAGCCTGCTATTGCGCGCCGGCCTGCGCGAAGTCGAAGTGGTCAAGCGGCCCAGGGTGGCGATTGTCTATGCCGGCCATCAGCTGAATACGGCCAGCGAGGCGCTGACCCTGCCCTTGCAACTCATGCTGCAACAGCTCGGGCATGCCCAGGTTCCCGTGCTGCATGTGCCCACCGGAGTGCACGATCACCACCGCCAGGCCGAGGCGCAGTGGCTGCAAGAATACGACTTGTTTCTGAACGTGGCGCCCAATGGCGGATTCAAACGTCACAACCATAGTTTGTCATTTAGAGGGCGAGAATCGATCTCGGCAGCGAGGGGTTTAGAGGGAATCCGCATGGGTTACTCCGACCCGCGCAGCGAAACCATTCGAGTCCCATTCGAACGGCGGATCACGCCACTCCGGCTCGAATTGGGTTTCGACTATTACGAGGACCATGCGGTCTACCTGTGCCTAGATAAACACACGCCCGATAGCCTGCTGCTCTTGGAGATCGTGCTACCGCATCTGCTGGATGCCATGGAGCACGCCGACTACCACGGCCGAGATTGGCAGACCCTGCCCTGCGCCCTGCCCTATACGCGCAAGGGAGAGAGCGACTACGAGCTGGGGCAACAGCGGCTGTGCTGGGCCGAGGTCAAGGAAACACGAGACGGTGAGCGGCTGTTGTTTCCCTTGGAACGACCCTCGCTGGGTTCTTTTCGGCCACTGGCCGAGGCGAATGCCATCGTGGCGCTGCCCAGAAAGAAGACGCTGGTTCCGATCGGCGAGCCGCTGCCGCATATGCTGCTGAGCAATGCCGCCCTGCCCCAGGTCAGCGAGGAAGATCTGGCCCGTATCGAAGCCGCCAAGGCGGCGCTGGCGGCCGAGCAGGCGCGGCGCGCGGAACTGGCCGCGCTGCCGCCCCTGCCCATGACGCAAGCCTGGGCGCAGCTGGAAGCCTGGCTCAAGCAGGAGGAGCCGGCGCTCTTGCGCAGCCTGGGCAAGCCAGCCAGCCCCGAGGCGCTGGCC
>NZ_FPKR01000027.1 GCF_900119825.1 Chitinimonas taiwanensis DSM 18899
CCAGACGACTTCAAGGCTGCGCTGAGCGTGCACGATGGCCAGAAGGGCGAGGAGCCGCTGTTCGAGGGCGAGTTCTTCCTGAGCATCAAGGGCGTGCTATCGCAGTGGCGCGCCTGGACCAAGCTGATGAAGTCGCCCGATATGGCCGAATGCAGCGGCGCACCGGATGAGGGCATATGCCCCGATTGGTTCCACCCGGCCTGGATTCCCTTCACTCATGACGGGATGGGCAACCACCTATGCCTGGACCTTGCCCCGGCCGATGGCGGCCAGGTCGGCCAGATAATCCGCGTCTGGCACGATGAAGACGAACGCCAGCTGATCGCGCCAAGCTTCGCGGTGTGGTTCAGCAGCTTTGTGCGCAGCCTGCCGAATGAGGATGAGGCGGCGCCAGGGGCGACGGACGGCGTGAGTTAGCGCTTCAAATCATGAAAACCGCAGATGGGGCGATAAGCCCCATCTGTTTTGACTTTTGTACGTTATGCCCCCAAACCTGCATCATCCAGGGCAAGGGCATCATCCACCCTGCTTATCACATGCCCTCGATATCACTACTTAGATACCTGCGCGCAGGCAGCCGCCATGGCAAGCCCTCTCGCACTGCTGGTAGTCACCGCCGCTTCGGTGCAGTACCCCTAGGGCCAATCTCCGAACGCCTGCCTGTGGCCTCGGCCTTGGGGCGGGTCACCTTTACGGATGTGCTGGCCGTAGACAATGTGCCCAATTGGCCACGTGCCAAAGTAGATGGCTATGCCATCTGCAGCACCGATACGCTGCAAGCCACCCCGCGCCAGCCTTGGCAACCTACTTGGGTTTTTGAGCGGGATATGCCAGTTAAGCCCGACTGGGATCATGAACCTTTCAACTATGTGCTACCTCCGGGTCACGTGATCAATGTCAAAAAGGGTTGGCCGCTACCCAAAGGAGCGGATGCGGTGCTGCCCCTTCTCCGGCCAGAGTTACGCGCCTACTTCAGCGATAACTCGGTGCTGAAAATCAAACGTCCCATCCCGCCAGGCTGGTTCACTGCAGCAGTGGGCGAGGACTACCCGGCAGGGGCGCCACTACTGCCAGCAGGCATACGGCTAAGGCCCGAACACATCAGCCTGCTGTGGCGGGCTGGCTTGCGCGAAATAGAGGTGGTAAGGCGGCCCAGAGTGGCGATTGTCTATGGCGGCGGCCAACTCAATGCAGACAGTGAGGCGCTGACCTTGCCGCTACAGCTCATGCTTCAGCAGTTGGGACATGCGTCTGTTCCTGTGCTCCACCTACCTGTGCCACGAATCCATACCAGCACGAGCGCCTATAGACAGGACATGGAAAAATGGCTGCCTGACTTTGATTTGTTCATCAGCGTCGTCCCGCCCACATCGTTTTTTCTAAGAGGTTCGGTTCCTACCCCAGGAGGACGTGACTGGTATAGCCATCTTGGAGACAACCTCTCTATTGGCTCTACAACGCCGCGCAGCCCAACGATCAGAGTGCCATTTCAGCGCATTACGGCTCGCGGGCCTGTGTTCGGGAACGACTACCTCGAAGACCATGGGGTGTGGCTGACCTTTGGGGAGTTCACCCCTGACAGTTTGCTCTTCATGGAAATCGTGCTGCCGCATCTGCTGGATGCCATGGAGCACGCCGACTACCACGGCCGCGACTGGCAGACCCTGCCTTGCGCACTCCCTTTTACACGTCTTGGTCAATGGCGCTGCAATGTGCGGCGGCAAGTGCTG
>NZ_FPKR01000024.1 GCF_900119825.1 Chitinimonas taiwanensis DSM 18899
GCTGCGGATGTCTACCAGACCCGGGGCAGTCCAGATAGGGACGCGCCAGGACAGCGCTAGACGGCCCTTAGCGGGCTAGGGAATGCAGGCGGGAAGTGGGCGAAGCGACCGAGCGGAGGCAGGTTGCCCAGGTGCATAAGCTAGGTGCATAAAAACGCATAAATTCGCGAGGCCCTACGCCCCCCGCAGCGCGCCAGTACTGGCGCGGGCGGGGTGGGTTCTGCAGGGTGCATAAAATGCGCCCTATGAAGCGGGCGGGCGTGGCGGGGATACGAGCGCGCGCCCAAGGGGAAAATCCCCCAAAAAAATCAATCCGGCAAAAGCAGCACTTAGAGAAGCATTGCCGAGAGGCCCCTTGTCGGCCTAAGCAGATAACGCCGCACTCTGGGGCAAACCGAAGCGTAGCGGAGGTTTGTCCCTAGCGGCGCTTTGTTACACATTTTTATGCCCTAGATCTGTGATACTCGAATATCTTTCATCAATTTGTTCTGGAGTAAGATACATATTCTCGTATCTATATTTTGATCTTTGATACTGTCCAAAAAATACGGGCTTCCCCGGCTTACTTTTATCGTGGCTAACCTCAACCATTTGAACTTCGTTACAGTATGGCTCTCGCCGCACAATCTCCGCCATCTTGTCTAGGTAAGGAGAAAATTCAGACCACTTCTCATTTAAAGTACTTGGATCAACCGCACATTCAGCTATAGGAGCAATTGAATACAAATATTTCATATCTGTTGGGTATTGATCATCAATAGCTTTGGCAATAAACTCATATGAATTATTTTTTAAATGAATCTGATAGTATTTAATGCCTCTACCACAAAGTCTTTTCATCACTTCCAGCTTTCTTTCTTCGAGCATGCGGAGCCCGAAATAAATAGCTTTTACAGCCCTGTAATCATAGCATTGAAGGCCGGCCACAGAGGTAACCACTCTAATTTCTTTCTCATAAGCCCATTTTTTCGACTTAATACCAATAAGCTTTTGAATGAAACTGACTTTGTCATTAATTTTCAACATATCATTGATATGAAGGCTAGGCGGGTTATCACTATATGCGACGTCGAATGTGTGATAATCATCTCGGCCAAAATAAACCAAAGCATCTAGTTCATACTCAATGCAAAAACCCTCATGACTATTTGCATAGTGGGCCCATAGCAGCTCATCTGTGCAGCTTTTACTAAGTGAATAAATTCCTGCTGAATCTTTTTTCTCAATAAGCTCTCTTAGTGACTGCTTAACTTCCTCTACAGATTTCGCCACTTCTTTGCTGCCTTTCCCTAGAATCCCAGCAGTCAAATCAAGTTGAGTTAGAAGGTCTTCGTGAAAAACCAACCCCTCGCACGGATCATTCAATTTATTAATGGTTGGAGACCAAAAAGTATCCTTTTCTAAAGATACGAGATCTCGATGAAATATATCTTCATCTCCCCCTCTATATTTAAAAACTCTCATGTGTCTCGTATCTCGCCTTTATGTGTAACGTTGTAGGTAAAGGGCGACCGGAATGCCGCAGGCATGGAGGAATGCCAAAGCGCAGCTTTGGGCCATCACGTTGACCGAAAGGTTAGCCGCCTTGTATCGCACGAAGTCTCCTCTCTTCATCGTATGCAATTAAACTTTGGCTTCGCTCAAGCTGTTCTGGTGTAGGATCTGGTAGCTCTTCAAACCAGCGCTCCCATCTAGCAGCAATGGCATTCAGTGATATTTCATCTGTACGGCCTCGGTAGAGGTGTGGCTCAATCAGTCTGTAAAGTTCTGGAGCAAGCTCTTTACCTTCCATTGTACGTTTGAATACCCAGAGGTGGAGGTCAACAAGCTCAAGACCCGCGCTATTTGCACTTGACGCAAATTCTATTGGAATCTTTGGCATGCCGCTAAAGTCAATCGCTGGAAGTCCCGGCCCGTTAGCTGCAGGTAAGTCACTAAGCGCAGCAAAGTATTCAGAAAGGCTTTTTTGTGCCTTGTTAAATTGAGATTGTTGATCAACAATGATCGCTGCTGCTTTGGCTTTTTTAGTCTTCAATCGCGATGCAATTCCATGCATTACTGATTGAAAGCCAATTATATTTGGTGTTATTTGAAGCTTGTCCTTCTTTTTCTTTGTGTTGTAATAAATTTTCTTTGGATTTTTTTCGGCCCATTCTAGAGTATCTGAGATAAGCTGCCTAGATCTAGCATCTGGCAAATGACCAACTCTAGAACGCAATTCCATGCATACGGAAGTAAGCAAGGCATCTGCTTTGTCGCTATCGGTTTCTATTCTGGCTTCCCACGCTTGTTTTGCGATGTCCTTGTCGAATAATTTGGCCAGCTTCAGAAGTAGAACATAGCGCATTGGGGTCCAATATCCCGTCCACGTGATTGCAGGGTTATTTCCGTGATCGAAAACTTGGTCGAAAAAGCAAATTATTGCGTGATCTGGCTTTGCAACGCGGTATAAGTCAAACCTGAAGTTGAGGCGTCTTTGAAGTGCTAATAGTTCGCTTGCCAATGGCACAAGACCACCATTGCCGAGTTCATTTGCATGGAGACGCAGCACCTTTGCGCGTTGCCGCAGCTTCCTAAGAGAATCCTCGGCCAACAAATCAACGTTGACCTTGCTTGAGAGAACTCCGTAATAGAGCATGGGCTGCGTTTCGTCGAATAAATTTGGACCTGTGTGGCCACTTTCGTCAACGTAGAAATACATGGTGCAGACCCCGCAAAATCTTGGCGGTTAACTAGGAAGTAGGCGGACGCCGGAGCGCGTAGCGTGAAGGGAACCACAAGCGCAGCTTGTGGCGGTCCGCTTGACTGTAGGGTTAGAGCGCTTTCGCCAAACCCGTGATGGTTTTGAATTACAGAAATTCAACGGAAGCTCCTTGGGCTTGAACTTCAAGATCAATCCACGCAATGGGGCTAAATGTGGAAATGCCCTCAATGCCGTAGGTTTTCACATTGGGAAGATCCGCAGGCTCAACGTCCTGATAGATGCGCTGCTCTTTGAATTGAGGGCTCTCTTTTGGATCACCGATGTATTCGGTGACTTCGCGCGTAGCGCTAGCTACGTTTGAGTAGGTGACCTTTACTTTCAACGGGCCGCCCGCAACACCCAAAGCAAAAACCTGAGACGCAATCACTACTAGCTCTCGGCCTGAAACCGAAATGCTTTCGATATTGCTCTCAGTCCAGTGAAGCTGTTCGGGAGACATGTGCGCTCTAACGAATAAAAGGGACTTCCCCGTCCCGGATGAGCGGCGAAGCCGCAACGGCACCGCAGTGCCACGATGGCGTTTCCACCCGTCATCGCCAA
>NZ_FPKR01000023.1 GCF_900119825.1 Chitinimonas taiwanensis DSM 18899
GCTGAGCCACTACGCCGAGCCACCAAAATAGCTTTCAAACTGCTGGCGCTGACCTTTGTGCGCCCAGGTGAGCTGCGTGGAGCGCTTTGGGAGGAGTTCGACCTTGAGCGCGCTGAATGGCGTATCCCTGCTGAACGGATGAAGATGCGCAGCCCGCACATCGTGCCGCTATCGCGCCAGGCGCTGGCACTGCTGGTTGAGTTGAAGCCCTTGGCGGGCAGCAGCCCGTTCCTCTTTCATGCCACCACCAATATCAACCGGCCCATGTCAGAAAACACCCTGAGTTATGCCATGGGGCGGATGGGCTATAGCGGCACGGCCACCCCACATGGATTTCGCGCGCTGGCATCGACGGTGCTGAATGAAGAGGGCTTTGATCCTGACATCATCGAGCGGCAACTGGCGCATGCAGAGAGAAACAAAATTCGAGCTGCTTATCATCGAGCGGAGTATCTCGATGACAGGCGCAAGATGATGCAGTGGTGGGCGGATTTTCTGGATGGCCAATACTTGTGAGCCTGCTCCAGTGCATGCTTAAAGGCGCGCTGGTCGTCGAGTCAGAGACGCGAGGCACCAGCCGGCGACTCTGCTCCCAAGGTCGTAGAACAGTCGAGGGAAATACGACCCGCACAGGTGGCTGCTGCAGACGAGTACTCCAAAGCCATAGAGAGCGGCATGGCGCCCGGTTTTCTGTTCTTGTTATACTGCATGGGAAATTGCAGATGACTAAGAATCAATGGGTTACGAAGATTTTACGGCGCCCTTATTATCAATTGATATACGGACCCTCGGGTCCGTATAAACACTGTTAGGGCTTGCCAAACCTGATGATGCAGCCATCTAAAGAGATTATTGGTCAGCGAGTACGGAACAGGATCATTGAGTATTTTGAATTGATTTCAGGTACCGAGGCCACTTCTAGCCCATTGGGCCTGAATGAAATAATTAATACTTGGGATGACTGGACTGACGCAGAGTTACTAAAAAATGAAGCAGTTCACCCGTTCACTTCAATTGAAGTAACGGCATTATTGCGTTTCGATTCCAAGTTGCGTGATTTTTGCTCAGTTACTCCCCAAGACATTGCCGATGATCACGCCGAGATGCTACGCCCAGAATGGGCTGTTCTAGTTTTAGAAGCTCAGCAAGCACTAGGCGTATTCAGGCAGAGGGGTTATCTTTCAGAGGATTTAGAGCAATTATGAACCATCGCCCTAACCTTTCAGTCAACCTGACCGCCCAAAGCTGCGCTTTGGGTTCCCTCCATGCCTCCGGCATTCCGGCGGCAGGTTACTTCCAACGTTAGCCGACTTACTGCCCATGCTTAAAGTAGCCTTGACCATACTCGCTGTTCTGATTAGCGCCTACTGGATTGGCGAGCGAATCAGAAGAAATCCAAAGATCGACAAATTCCTATCCGCGCTTGAGGGTGGCTATTCGAAGCTGAACGAGCGGCTTGAAGAGTCCACGATCATGGATGGACTACGACTTCTTCGTAAGTATTACGGCTGGATTAGTGTCGCCCTATTCATTTGTATTCTCGTCGTTCAGCGACTTCCTCAGTCCACCCCAATGGCTACGCTCAGGCTGTTTTCAGTGTTTGGGTTTGCCTTCATGGGCTGGTTTTCGATCAAATGGGTAACGGAGCACAAGAGCACGATTGTCGAGATATCCAGGGACAATGTACTTATCGTATTTGGCCCGCTTCTACTGGGCATTTTTGACATTTTGTTTGGCACCCCATTCATGGACATCTTGGCCCGTCCAATGCGTGAAATTGCAACGCTACTGCACTTCGACCTTCCGCTCGACACGAACCCGATCGCAATCGGAAGCATCACTTCACTGGCAGTGCTCGGTTTTTTCGGCTTCTACTATTTGCTCACGTGGATTGTTACAGCGCCAGTGTTTCTAATTTCCGTGTTTGTGGTGCTGCTCCCAATACGCTTTGCGCGTCTCTTGGCCGCCATCGACCGCACAAGCACATTTCTTTGGTTGACACTTTTTGTCATGTTAGGAATTTCCGTTTGGCTCTCTCAACTCTAAGTCGGCTAACCCGGCGGTGCAGGGGACGCTGCGCGATAAAGCCGCGCGGCGCCCCTGACCTTGAACGCTAGTCCTCACAACTAACTCCTCCACGAGTTCTCTCCCCCATGGATGCCAAGCCGTACACAAAGACACTGCAAGACGAACTCGACTGGAAGCTTCTAGACCAGCTGTCGGGCGTGGTTAGCCAGATCAGCAGCTTCTGCTTTGAAACCAAGAAGTTCTGCGTAACCACACTCTTTGTCGTCATGACGCTCATGGTGAAGTTCACAAGCGACAAACTGGACGATTCGATTTTTGTCGCCGGACTTCTCATTCCTCTCTGCTTTTGGTTTCTCGACTCGACGGGCTACTTCTATCAAGTCAAGCTCAGAGGAACGATGGAACAGATACGTTCTCGACTCGCCTCAAGAGACCAGCGCCCACTGGTCGCAGCCGATGGCACAGGAATCATCGCGAAAGACAGGGTAAACATTCCCAACTACCGCAAGGTCCTGGACGCTGCTCTTAATCACTCGATGTGGCTGTACGCTCTCCTTGTGGTTGCCAATCTTGCCGTTTGGGCGTTGTTTAGCATTGGAAAGATAAAGTGAAGGTCTTTGTAAGCTACTCTCGCCGGGATGGCGTGGTCACAAAGCCCATGCTTGAACTACTGGACAAGCACCTACAGGGGGTGTGCACCCCTTTCATTCACTGTTTGCACGGTTCGAACCGCCGCTGGGAACAGCTACACGTCCTCAGAGCACTCTTGGCTTCACACACTCTGCTTTTGGTCGAGTCACCCGCAGCTGAGTCGTCGCCATGGGTCAGGCTGGAGGTATGGTTAGCACGGCTTCTGTGCCGGCCGCTGATTCGGCTGCGCGCAAGCGACATCGGAGTTGTCGTCGAGTGAGGCCTAACTCCTCGCTCAACCTGAGAGCCAACGGCGTGCCACAAAGCCCACGCCACAGGGCAGGTGTGCATTATCTGTGCCGTGGGCTTTGTGGCACGCCCCTGTCTCCAGGTTAGCTCGAACGTTAGCCCCTATGGATTCTGCGCGTAAGAAACAGCTCAAGGTCTTGGGTAAAGCAGAGGTAGCCCGTAGCTCTGCTGAGATTCGTGCCGCCTTGAAGGAAGCCAACCCTGAGCCCTATAGCGATAAGCGATGGGGCGAAAATTACAAACGAGGAACGCTCCGCGAAAAATGGCTTAAACAAAAATCACCTTTGCTTCACGCCAAAAAATTGGAAGAGCTCTTCGTTGTCGTGCCAAACGGCAGTGCAGGTTGGCAACCTCATCTTGGCGGCTATGTTCAGTGCCAACGTTGTGGTTCTGTGGCCCCTTCCGCCGTGCGCAAGCGTTGGTTCTATTGGGCCAGTTGTCAGTGTGGAAATATTCAATTCCGTTGCGTTGGCCCTTGGAAGAAAATATCCGTGGCTAACCCGGAGCTTTTAATCCCGGTGAAATTGATTGGCCGGGGCTAACCTTTCGGTCAACCGGACCTGCCGCAAGCGGCAGTCCGGTTACCTCCAACTACAAGGGCTTCCCCGTCCCTTGCAATAGCAAAGTACGGTTGATTCACT
>NZ_FPKR01000010.1 GCF_900119825.1 Chitinimonas taiwanensis DSM 18899
AGCCAGATCCAGGTGGACAATGGACCGGAGTTCACCAGCAAGGCACTGGATCAATGGGCTTCCGAGCATGGTGTGCGATTGCAGTTCATTCGGCCTGGCAAGCCGGTAGATAACGCGCACATAGAAAGCTTCAACGGTCGGTTCCGGGATGAGTGCTTGAACCAGCATACCTTCCGTAGCCTGCATGATGCACAACAGAAGATCGAGGCGTGGCGTCTCGATTACAACGCGGCCCGGCCACATAGTGCGCTGGGCTATTTGACCCCGGCGGAATACCGGGAAAAGCATCAACCCCCAACCGCTCAGATTGCTAATTTATGCGTGGTAGACCGATTGGGGTAAGGTCACTTGACCTTAGCTCGACAAGTGAAGGAGGCGCTGGGTACTAATCTTGATATCAAGGGGCATCTGGCAAACGTGGAGCATCGGCAGACACTCTAGTGATAGATGGGTTCGACCACGCTGCATACTGTGGATCGTCACAGTTCTGAATGTCCATGTACTAAATGTCAAACTGAGCAGACAGCTTGCGGCATATGTCGTCTGTGATTCGGTCTGCCTGCTCGGGATTGTCATTTGCAATTTCGCGATGTAGTGAGTAGCCAACACCAATTAGATGATAAAAGATCCTCGGTGCGATTAGCTCAATGACAAAGTAAGCAGATTCACCTTCGCTCCCACTGCTCCAGTACCTTACTAGGAGCGATCTATCGAAGGAGACCTGTTGAGTTTCTAATTCGCTGCAACATCCCTTATTGATAATGGTGAGACTTCTGTGCTTGGGTTCCACATATACCTTGCGCATGTCGATATCGTGCCAAGACATTGCAGCAAATATGACGAAGCATAAACCGAAGCCGATAGGGTTCAGTAATACATTGAACGCCTCAGGCCAAGTAATGAAGATCAAACTGGTAATCAGGAACCAACACATAACCGAAGCAGCGAATGCGATAGGTAGCTCTACCAAGAACTGTAGTTTTGTTTTGCTATAGTTTTCGAGCACAACGGACTCGCCCCTCAGCATTCGTATGGCGGAACTTGTAATGCTCATTGATTATTGCTTGTGTGAGCGATGGTCGGCCTTGACGTCAGTCGTGGCGTGAAGTTCGAAAAACTGCTATTTAAGTTGCGCATCGTGCTATTTCTCAACCGTGGGCGACCGACTTGGCGTCAACCTAGTTGGATAGGCAGCAATGGTCGAACGTTTTTCAGGGTTATTTCGTGTTGAAGCCTAGCTTCATGTGGCATTAGTAAGGACTCTGTTTATCTTGGCTTGTTAGCAGTGCTTATGACTTCGGTCGAATAATGGAGTAGTGCTTTATCGTGCAGGGTATGGAATTACCGTCGTTTTTACATATTCCGCTTAGTGCTCTGTATTTTAATCTTGATATTGCACCAACGCTTGGCCACAGCTTTCTTGGCAGCATGCGCTGATAGTTTTCACTTTCTGGTCTAAAGCGAACGGTATCTCCTGTTTTCAGGCATCCGTCAGGGTTGCCGGCTGCGGCTTGCGTGATTCTTGCAATCAAATCTTTTTTGCCAATTTCGACGGTTTCGATCCGATAGTCACATACTTTCCACACGCCCGCGTGCGACAACACAGGACTTGCTATCAAAAATACTGCGAGGTACCTTAAATGTAATCGTTGGTTTCTCATTATGACGATGCCTGAATGAGCGGGAGGTATGAGCATAAGGGCTTCAGCATCCAGCGATGTGGGCTAAGCGGGCATCCCGAGTCATCACACGCAGTGAATGGGAACGCGGGCGCTTGGCGGACCGGCGATGTCTTTGCCGGTAAGCGAGTCGCAAATTGGCTGCTTGAGGGCCTTGGAGACTGAGGCGAGCAAGCTCAAGAGAATCTCCAGGCAAGGATGGACTGCCTGCCTGGATATGCCTTCATGCCGGACTCAGACAGCCTCAGCCCCCGTCTCACCAGTACGGATACGCACTACTTGCTCCACTGCAGTGACAAAGATCTTGCCGTCACCGATCTTGCCCGTACGGGCGGCTTTGACGATGGCTTCTATGGCCAGGTCGACCTTCTCGGCCGTGATTACCACTTCGATCTTCACCTTGGGCAGGAAGTCGACCACATATTCCGCACCGCGATAGAGTTCGGTGTGGCCTTTCTGTCGGCCAAAGCCCTTGACCTCGGTAACGGTGAGACCGGTGACGCCAACTTCCGCCAGTGCCTCGCGCACCTCATCGAGTTTGAAGGGTTTGATAACCGCTTCGACTTTCTTCATATCCATGTCCTGGCTCCTCATGACAAAGGGCCTTGCGGCCCTTTGTAGTTTTCTATCTGGCTAAGGTACTGAGCTTACTCGACCTTGGCCTTGGCGCGCAGGTCGGCAATCATCTTGTCCAGTGCCTGGCCTTGCATCTGCTGCTGGATATTGCCCTTCACTTCATCGAAGCTCGGGCCTTGTGCGGTACGCACATCTTCCAACTTGATCACGTGGAAACCGTACTGGGTTTTGACCGGTGCCTGAGTCACTTGGCCCTTGGCCAGGGTGCGCATGGCTTGGTCGAACTCAGGGACGAACTGGCCTTCCATGACCTTGTCGTACAGGCCGCCGTTGTCCTTGCTGCCTGGGTCTTGCGACTTGGCCTTGGCCAGATCAGCAAACTTCTTGCCCTTCTTCAGATCGGCGATCACGGCCTTGGCTTCCGCTTCGGTCTTCACCAGGATGTGACGCACGCTGTATTCCTTGCCGCCGCCTGCCTGGGCCTTCAGCTTGTCGTATTCGGCCTTCAGTGTGGCTTCCGGAATGACGGCGGTCTTCTGATAGCCCTGTACGAAGGACTTCAGCAGCACGTTCTGGCGTGCCATGGCCATTTCGGTCTGCACGTCGACATTCTTGTCCAGACCCTGCTTGGTGGCTTCCTGGGCGATCACTTCTTTGGTGATCAGGTCGTCACGAATCTTGGCGCGCAGATCGGGGCTATCCTTGGCGCCGCGTTCAGCGAGCTGCTTGAGGATGAAGTCCATCTGGCTCTGAGGGATGGCAACGCCATTGACCACGGCCACCGGCTTGTCGGCAGCGAATACCGCGCCGGCCACGAGGGCGGCGATCAGCGCAGGGGCGAAGCGAATCTTGGTTTGCATCGAATACGTCCTTCTAGGTCTTGATGGCTAGTTTGCAGTAGTTGCAAGTTAAGAGAGGTTCAGCGTTGTGCTTCGCCAGGGGTTCGGGCATCAATGGCCAGCGCATGGATATCGCGGCGCATCAATTCGCCCAGGGTTTCATATACCAGCCGGTGGCGCGCCACCAGCGTCAGGCCTGCGAAACACTCGGACACGATATACAGCTGATAGTGCCCGCCACCCGATGCAGCGCCAGCATGACCGGCATGCTTGGCGCTGTCATCGCGTAGTGCCAGTTCAATGGGCTGCAGGGCCGCAAGTTTCGCATGGATTTGCTCAGGAATGTTCACGCGGGCAGGACCTTCTTGAAGGGTCTGACTTCGACGCGGGCATACACGCCTGCCGTCTGATAGGGATCGGCTGCCGCCCACGCTTGCGCGCTGGGTAGATCGGCAAATTCGGCCACGATCAAGCTGCCAGAGAAACCGGCGGTACCCGGGTCGATCGCGTCGATGGCTGGGAAAGGGCCGGCCAGTAGCAAGCGCCCCTCAGCCTGCAGCGCCTCGAGACGTGCCAAGTGTGCGGGGCGGGCGGCCAGACGCTTTTCCAGGGAATTGTCGACATCAATGCCGGTAATTGCGTAGTACATGGTGTTGGCTCGTTAATCGCTTAGTGGCTGCCCTGCATGATCTCTTCCAGTTTCAGCTGGGTGAGTTTCTCGATGCGGTTGACCAAGAAAAACAAGGCGCCGGCAAGAATCAGCGTGCTGGGCAACACGATGACTGGGTAGCTGAGCATGGTCATGCGTCCGAGTTCAGCCGTGAACTCGGGTGTGCCGGGCTGGCTGACGACGATCCACTTGGCCAGCACGTAGTTGAGCACGGCCGAGAGTAGGAAGGAGGAGGCAATCAGCCAGGAGCTGAGCTGCAAGGTGCGGCTGAATTCGTTCTCGGTGCCCAGGCGTTGCAGCGCGGCGTCGATCTTGCCGACCTGCATGATCTCTTCATTGAACAGCAGGGTGCGCACGAAGGGGTAGGGCGTGTACATCGAGATCACGCAGGCCAGGCCCAGAATCGAGGGGATGGCTGCTTCCTTGATGGCGATGTATTGCGGCGGGAGCTTGAGCAGCGCCATCCCGCCTGTCAGCAGGATGGAAACTAGGCCGAGGATGGAGATCAGATTGGTCTTGCGGGTCTGCCAGTACTCGTGCAGGCCAAAGCCCAAGGGAAACATCAGTGCGACCAGCATGCTCCAGACTGGGCCGAGGCGATTTTCATCGTTCAGCTGGGTCATGATCACGGTGGGGATGATGATGTTCATCAACAGATTGCCGAACACGCCAGGCTTCTTCTGGGTGGGCTGAGCCGGGGCGTTGCGGGCCGGTTCGATTGGCATTTGAGCCAAGGTGCATCTCCTGCGCGGACTGTGCTGCAAATCGCGAAGCCGCAACTATATGCGCTTTATCTACGCTTGCCCATCCTCTCTTGAAGGCGCTGAAAGTGCCGTAGTAACACGGCTTGGTCTCGCATGCCGGTGCGGATTGCGCGGGGTTCGCTGGCTTGGAATTGGGCTTGCCGGGCAGCTTCATACCGGGGCTTGAAATGCACTGCCCCGGCACTTATCTAAGCGATGCAGGCGCTCGATGTTGAGGCTTGCCCAACCCTATATCGCTTGATCTGAAAGGATATTGCCATGACCCATTACGACTTTTCCCCCCTTTATCGCTCGGCTATCGGCTATGACCGCCTGGCGCAGATGTTTGATGAAGCATTGCGCAGCGATGCCCAACCGAGTTACCCCCCCTACAATATCGAGCTGCTGAGCGAGAATGAGTACCGCATCTCGATGGCGGTGGCGGGCTTTGAGCGTGCCGAGCTGGAGATCGAGGCCGAGAACGATGTGCTGAAGGTGATCGGTCGCAAGCAAAGGCTTGAACACAAGCCGACCTATCTGCACCGCGGTATCGCCACGCGCGATTTTGAGCATCGCTTCCGCCTGGCCGACCATGTGCGCGTGGTAAGTGCCGCACTTGATAACGGCTTGCTGAATATCCAGCTGGTGCGTGAGATTCCCGAGGCATTGAAACCGCGCAAGATCGCTATCGATGGCGACAATGTGCATGTGCTCGAACGTAAGCTTGCCTGATCGACAGGCGCGCTTATTCGCTGCTGCAAGATGAAACGGCCGGAGATTTTCCGGCCGTTTTCATTCAGGCGGCGCTAACTGCTCTGCAGCTTGCGCATGGCGGCTTCCAGCCCGGCTGGGGTGAGCGGGAACATGCGCCCGCCCATCAGTTCACGCGTCATGCGTAGCGACTCGGTGTAGTCCCAGTAAGGCTCCTGAACCGGATTCAGCCAGACCGCATGCGGGAAGTGTGCGAGCAGGCGCTCCAGCCAGACTTTGCCCGGTTCCTCGTTCATATGCTCAACCGAGCCGCCTGGGTAGAGGATTTCGTAGGGGCTCATGGTGGCGTCGCCGACGATGATCAACTTGTAATCGCTCGGGTAGGTGTGTAGCAGGTCGAAGGTCGGCTGGCGCTCGCTATTGCGGCGCTGATTGTGGCGCCATACCGATTCATAGAAGAAGTTGTGGAAGTACACGTGCTCAAGGTGTTTGAACTCGCTGCGCGCGGCCGAGAACAAGCCCTCACAGACTTCGATATGGTCGTCCATTGAGCCACCCACATCGAGGCAGAGCAGCACCTTGACCGCATTATGGCGTTCATGGGCGAATTTCAGATCCAGCCAGCCGGCATTGTCGGAGGTAGCGCGAATGGTGGCGTCGAGGTCCAGTGTATTGGCTTCGGACTGGCGCACCAGCTGGCGCAGGCGGCGCAGCGCCACCTTGAAGTTGCGCGTGCCGAGCTCGCGGCTGTCATCGAAATCACGGAACTCCCGCTGATCCCATACCTTGACCGCGCGGCGGTGGCGTGACTCATTCTGGCCGATGCGGATACCTTCCGGGTTATAGCCATAGGCGCCAAATGGGCTGGTGCCGCCCGTGCCTATCCACTTATTGCCGCCCTGATGGCGCTCCTTCTGCTCGGCCAGTCTCTCCTTCAGGGTTTGCATCAACTTGTCCCAGCCCAGGCCCTTGAGCTGGGCCTTCTCTTCTTCCGACAACTGCTTTTCGATCAGCTTGGCCAGCCACTCGTCGGGAATGGCGGTTTCCAGCTTCTCGAGCAGACTTTCCACGCCTTTGAAGTAGTGGCCGAACACCTGGTCATAGCGGTCGAAGTATTTCTCGTCCTTGATCAGGATGGCGCGTGACAGGAAGTAGAAGTCATCCAGACTGCCGCTGATCACGCGCGCGTCCAGTGCCTCAAGCAGGGCGAGCAGTTCCTTGGTCGAGACGGGCAGCTTGGCATCGCGCAGCTGGTAGAAGAAGTCGATAAGCATGGTCGGTGTTGCAGATGGGATACGACGCATTCTAACGCCGGCAAGGCTTGGGCAAGTGCCTGTCGGCATTTTGATTCAATCGAGCGATTGCTCAGGTTCTGCCTGTGCCGGTGCTTTAGAATGGGCAGCAAGATTTCACCCGGACTAGTGGAGTGCCCATGCACGCTGTCTTTGAACCCCATGACAATCAGGCCGAGCTGGCGCGTTTGGCGAGCTTGTTCCAGGCCCAGCGCGCAGCTTTCGCGGCAGCGCCGTTTCCTTCCGCTGCGCAGCGGCGCGCGCAGCTGAGTCGACTCAAGCAGACGCTGCTCAAGCATCAGGACAGCCTGTGCGCGGCGATCTCGGCTGACTTTGGGCACCGCTCGCGGCATGAAAGCCAGTTGCTGGAACTGTTTCCCAGCTTGGCCGGCATCCAGCACGCATCCAGCAAATTGGCGCGCTGGATGAAGCCGCGCCGGCGCGGCGTGTCGATCTGGTTCATGCCGGCCAGCAATACCGTGGTACCGCAGCCGCTGGGCGTGGTCGGCATCATTGTGCCGTGGAACTATCCGCTGTTTCTGGCGATTGGCCCGCTGACCGCGGCTTTAGCGGCCGGCAACCGGGCCATCATCAAGGTCTCCGAGTTCACCCCCCGTTTCGGCGAGGCGCTGAGGCTGGCGCTGGCGGAAAGCTTTGATGAATCGGAAGTCGCAGTAGTGAATGGCGGCGTACCGGTCGCGCAAGCCTTTTCGGGCTATGCCTGGGACCATCTGCTGTTTACCGGCTCAACCAGCGTGGGCAAACAGGTCATGCGTGCCGCGGCCGAGAATCTGACTCCGGTGACGCTGGAACTGGGCGGCAAATCTCCCACCATCGTGCATGGCGACTTTCCGATTGCCACCGCGGCAGAGCGCATCCTGCATGGTAAATGCCTGAATGCCGGCCAGACCTGCGTGGCGCCGGACTACGTATTTATTCCGGAAGGTCAACAAGCTGCCTTTATCGAGGCCGCACGCGCAACGGTGGCGCGCTGGTATCCGAATCTGGCGGCCAACCCTGACTACAGCGCGGTGGTGAATGGGCGTCATCTGAGCCGCCTGCAGGCTTATCTGCAGGATGCACAGGAGAAGGGCGCGCAGATCGTGCCCTTGGCCGATGCCGACCCCGCCAGTGGCAAGCTGGCGCCGACCCTGGTCCTGGGTGTGAATGAGACGATGAGCGTGATGCAGGATGAGATCTTTGGTCCCATCCTGCCGGTGCTGAGCTACCGCGATCTGGACGAGGCGATTGACTATGTGAATGCCCACCCACGTCCGCTGGCCTTGTATTACTTCGATTACGACAATGCGCGCATCGGCCGGATGCTGGCGGCGACCACCTCGGGCGGTGTGGGTATCAATGAGACCGTCATGCATGTCGGCCAGGACGATCTGCCGTTTGGCGGCGTCGGTCCGTCGGGCATGGGTCATTACCATGGCCACGAGGGTTTTGAGACCTTCTCCAAGATGAAGCCGGTGTTTGCGCAAAGCCGCCTGAATGGCCTGTGGATGATGCGCCCGCCCTATGGGCCGCGCGTCGAGCGCCTGCTGAAGTTCATGTTGCGCTAGGGCCTGTCATGCTGACCCGACGTCAACTCTTGAAGACTGGTGTGGCTGGTGCGGCTGTGCTGGGTATCAGTCGTCTGCTCTATGGCCCTTGGCGACCCGATGCGCCGTATGAAGTACCCAAGCCGCATCAGTTCAAGGTGCTGGATGCGCAGAGCCGCACCGCGCTGGCGGCGATTGCCCGCGTGATGCTCAAGGGTGCCTTGCCGCGCGATGAAGCTGAGTTCGAAACCGCGCTGCATGCCGCGGTGCTCGGCTGCGATACCGCGATTGCGGGCCTGCCCGGTGCAGTACAGGACGAGGTCAAGGAGCTGCTGACCCTGCTGTCCGGGCGCTTTACCCGCCGCTGGGTAGCGGGGGTCAGCTCGGCCTGGAGTGAGGCGAGCGAGGCGGAGATTGCCCATTTCCTCAGCCGCTGGCGCTTTTCGTCCTTCCTGCTGCTGCGCAGCGGTTACCAGGCGCTGCACCAGATCGTCTTTGCCGCCTGGTATGGCAATCCGCAGGCCTGGGTGGGGATAGGTTATGAAGGCCCGCCGGAATTCGTGAAAGGTTATTGGCATGCCTAAGGATGTGATTGCCGAGGGCTTGGCCTCCGGTAAATGGGATGTGCGCGATGCGGCGCAATTCATGCAGGACCAGATGCTGGAGGCCGACGTGCTGATTGTCGGCACTGGCGCTGGTGGCGGCGTGGCGGCGGAGATTCTGAGCCAGGCTGGGCTCAAGGTGGTGATGCTGGAGGAGGGCGGGCTGAACTTCGCCTCACGCGACTTCAAGCTCAAGGAGGCCGATGCCTATCCGCAGCTCTACCAGGAATCAGCCGGTCGGCAGACCAAGGACAAGGCCATCACCATTCTGCAGGGGCGCGCCGTGGGTGGTTCGACCACCGTCAACTGGACCTCGAGCTTCCGGACCCCGCCCACCACCTTGCAACACTGGCAGCAGCACTACGGCCTGGCCGACATGACCGTGGCGGCGATGGCACCCTGGTTTGGCAAGGCTGAGCAGCGTCTGAACGTGATCGACTGGCAGGTCGAGTCGAATATGAATAACCGCGTGCTGGCCCAGGGCGCGGACCGCATCGGCATTCATTGGTCGAAGATACGCCGCAATGTGAACGGCTGCCTGAACCTGGGTTACTGCGGCATGGGTTGCCCGGTGAACGCCAAGCAATCGATGCTGGTGACCACCATTCCTAGCGCCTTGCAGCAAGGCGCCACCCTGCTCACCCATGTACGCGCCGAGCGCGTGTTGCTTGAGGGCGAGCGTGCGGTCGGCGTAGCGGGGGTCGCCATGGATAGCGGTGGCCTCTACCCAAACGGCGTGCGCATTACGGTCAAGGCCAAGACGGTGTTGCTGGCCGGCGGCGCGATCAACACGCCCGCCCTGATGCTGCGCTCTGAGCTGCCTGACCCGTATGCGCGTATTGGCAAGCGCACCTTTCTGCACCCGGTCAATATCTCCGGCGCCATCATGCCGTTCAAGGTGGAAGGCTGGCAGGGTGCGCCGCAGAGCATCTATTCCGATCACTTCCTCGACACCCTGCCAGTGGATGGCCCGATCGGCTACAAGCTGGAGGTGCCGCCTTTGCACCCGGTGCTGACGGCCATCACCATGAGCGGTTTCGGTGAAAAGCACCGTAGCCTGATGGCGCGTTTTGATCGGCTGCAGGTGATTTTGGCCCTATTGCGTGATGGCTTTCATGAAGGCAGCCAGGGCGGTACGGTCGGCTTGAAATCGGACGGCACGCCGCAGCTCGACTACCCGATCAGCGACTATGTATGGAGCGGCTTGCGCCATGCCTATCTGACCATGGCCGAGCTGCAGTTTGCCGCCGGCGCCAACCGAGTGATGCCCATCCACGAGGATGTGAGCGCCGAAGGCTATGCCAGCTGGGCCGAAGCACGTGCTGGCATCCAGAGCCTGCCGCTGGAGGCGCTGCGGGCCAAGATTGTCTCGGCCCATGTGATGGGTGGAGCAGGCATGAGCACCCAGCCGCAGGATGGCGTGGTGAATAGCGAAGGGCGCTTCCACCAACTTGACGGCCTGTATGTGATGGACGGCTCGGTGTTCCCGACCTCGATCGGCGCCAATCCGCAGCTGTCCATCTACGGCTTGGTGGCGCGTAATGCCAGCTTGCTAGCTGCAAGCTTGACCGGCAAACAACCGGATTGGCCGCTGATGCCCAAGATGCAATAAGCGCAGCACCAAAGCAAAAAGCCCCGCTTGCGGGGCTTTTTGCTTATGCATGGCCTTAGCCTGGCTTGTAGCGTGCCTCGATCTTCTCGAACACGGCTGCGTAATCGGGCTGCACATAGGGCTTGAGCAGCGCCAGTACTTGCCTCACACCCTGTTTGCCGGTTTCCTCGGTCAGCGGCACATCGGGGCGCACGGTCTGCTGGAAGGTGAACCAGAACTTCACGATTAACCAGGCCGTAGTGGCCAGCGGCTGGATTTCGCCCAGCTTGACCGACAGGAAGCCGATGCTGGCGAACTCACTGAAAGCGCGCGCCAGCACCGGGGCGATATCGTTCTTCACGAAGGCCTGGTAGTCGGCTTGCAGCTGCGGGTTACGGCTGAGCAGGCCGGGGAGGTCGTAGAACAGGAAGCGGTACTGCCACATTGCATTGAAGGCGGCATCCAGGTATTGGCCTAGGTCCTCGGCCACCAGTTCGCGGTCTTCCGGCACCCGCATATGCTCGCGCATATAGTCCTGGTACAGGCGGAAGATCTGGTAAACGATCTCTTCCTTATTGCGGAAGTGGTAGTAGAGATTGCCAGGGCTGATGCCCAGGTGGGCAGCAATATGATTGGTCGTGATCGGACGTTCACCATGCTCGTTAAAGAGCTTGAGACTCTCCTGCACGATGCGGTCGTAGGTCTTCATCGTCGTTCTACTAGCTAAGCGTAAGAATGACGTAATTTTACCCGAATTTGAGCTGAAGCTCTAATTATTCCGTCGGCATGGCAACGGGCATGGGTAATACGCATAGTTGAAACTGAGAGAGGAGAGGTGGCGAGCCCGACCCCCGGCACTTGCCTACACCGCTGTGGCTGCTTCCTTCCGGACCTGACCAGATTCACGACTTGGCAATGCGGGGAGACCCGCCATAGAGCACAACATTCGCCGCCAACGCGACGAACGGCGCTATTCTAGCACTGACCCATCGCCCGAGTCGAATTCCACTGGACCATGCCATTGAATATCGCCGCACAGCACATGGGGTACGCCATTCAGCATCAAGCCCAGCGACAGGGTTACACACTGCGCCTCGCCCACGATGGACAGATAGGGACGTGAAATCTGCAGCTCGCCGAAGCGTTTCATGGCCTGGCGAAAATACTGGCGGCGCGACCAGACCGCGCCGCGCGCATCGTCGAGCGGCGAGAAGCGCGGCGTGACGCGCTGCTCGCGGGTTGGATTGTGCAGATTGGCGCCGACCTGGCGGCCGTTCACGTCGAGCAGGAAGCAGCGTATCGCGGCCGGTTCATTCATGAAGGCCTGGGCGGCGGCGGCAAAGCCCTCCGCCTCGGTCAGGCGTGCGGCGCCCTTGAGGATGGCAGTGCAATACGGTGCCAGCTGCTGCTGATTGTGTTCGATCTCCAGGCGCATGCGCGCATTGAAGTTGTCCCACAGCGTTTCGAATAGCGGCTGACTCGGCTCGCTATGCCAGAGGCCCGGGGCCGGGCGGGCGAAGTAATAGCCCTGGATCAGGTCGCAATCGGCTTCCAGCGCCAGCAGCGCCTCGTTCTCGGTTTCCACGCCTTCCGCCAGCACCAGCGCACCCGCTTCATGCACGAGGCTCACCAGGCCGGGCAGAATCAACCGGGCGTCGTGATTGCGCGTCGCATCGGTGATCAGCGTACGGTCGAGCTTGACGATGTCGGGGCGCAGCCGCCAGACCCGGTCCACATTGGAATGGCCGGCGCCGAAATCATCGATGGCGATTAGGCAACCGATGTCGCGGAAGTAATCGACCGCGCGGGTCAGCGCGCGATGGTTCTCGATCGCCGTTTCCAGCACTTCGACCACCACCCGCTCGGGCGCCAGGCCCAGCCGGGCCAGGAGCTCGGGGAAGAAGCGCCCATATTGGCCGGCATGGGCGAAGGCATTCGGTTCCGCGTTCAGGAATAACCAATGCGGCGGATCACCCATCTGCTCGGATAAGGTGCAGAAATTACGCGCATGCAGCAGGCGCGACAGCCTATCCAGTGTGACCAGCTCGGCCTCTGAACCCGCAGAGGCGAACACATGGGCCGGCGACATGGCCTTGCCTATCGGCGTCCAGGCGCGCATCAGCCCTTCGTGGCCGACCACGCGGCGATGAGCGAAGCTGAAAATAGGCTGGAAATGGCTATGCAGGGTCAGCCCTGCGTGCTGGGCGATGTATTGCGAGCCCTCCTGCAGCAGCAGGGCTTGCAGGGCATCGAGTTGATAGGGGGCGGTCAGCGGCATGGCGGGCGCGGTGAATAGGGCAGAGAAGTGGGCTGCTGCATTAGCCGGCACTGAGTTCGCCGCGCAGATTGACCGGCATACGGTCGTTCGGGCCGAGGATGTCGGCCTGCTGCGAGAGCAGGAAGTACAGCTTGCACAGCGCGGCTTCCGGGGTCATATCGCAACCCGAGACCAGGCCGGCGCGCGCCAGCGCCGAGCCCGCCGCGTAGTTATCCATATCGACCCGGCCGGACACGCACTGGCTGATATTCACGATCAGCGTGTGTTGTTCCTGCGTGCTGCGGCTCAAGGCCACGATCAGCGCCTGATCGGCATCCGGTGCGTTGCCGGCGCCATAGCTTTCCAGGACCAGCCCTGCCAGCGGCAGCTCGGCGGTCAGCAGCTGCTTGATGATCTCGACACTGAAACCTGGATAGAGCTTGAGCCCGGCAATACGCAGCGCCGGATCGATACGGTGCGCGCGCAGGGGCGCGCTGGGCTTGGGCAAGCAGAGCGCGCGATTGAACTCATACTCGCCCTGCACACGGCCCAGGATGGGGAAATTCGGTGAGCCGAAGGCACCCATCTCTGCCCCCCACAGCTTGCGGCTGCGATTGCCGCGCAGCAGCTGGCGGTTGAAGGCCACGCAGACTTCGTACAGGCCCGCCTGGGTGGCCCAGTGAAACGCGTCGACCAGGTTCTGCTCGGCATCGTTCGGCTGTTCGGACAGCGGCACCATGGCGCCGGTGACGATGACCGGCTTAGCCAGATTCTCCAGCATGAAGCTGAGTGCCGAGGCGGTGTAGGCCAGTGTGTCGGTGCCGTGGATGATCACGAAACCGTCGTAGTCGGCATAGTGGGCGGCGATGTCGGCCGCCATGCTGTTCCAGTGCGCGGGTTGCAGATTCGAGGAGTCGATCAGCGGCGCATATTCCTTCAGCGTATAGGCCGGGAAATCCTTGGTGCGCGTGGCGATGCGGGCCAGTTCCTGCGGCAGATAGCCGGCCACCGGCGCATGGCCTTGCGGTGTGGCTTGCATGCCGATGGTGCCACCGGCGTAAATAACAAAGAGGCGTTTAGCGGGCATGGGGTGGGGGATTCGAGTAAAATCCGCGCTTTGCTCTGCGCGCAGGTCGGTCAAGGCTAAGCATTTGGCATTAATACCGGCCGGACTTTACCGCGCTCTCACTCGACTAGCCAGCCATGTCCATCATTGATAACCGTAAAGCCTTTCACGACTACTTCATCGAGGACCGCTTCGAGGCTGGTCTGGTGCTCGAGGGCTGGGAGGTCAAATCCATCCGCGCCGGGCGCGTGCAGATCAAGGAAGGCTATGTGATCCTGCGCAATGGCGCATTCTGGCTGGTCGGCGCCCATATCTCGCCGTTGACCTCGGCCTCCACCCATGTGCTGCCCGACCCAACCCGTAGCCGCAAACTGCTGCTGAACCAGGCCGAGATCAATAAGCTGATTGGCAAGGTGGAGCGCGCCGGCTACACGTTGGCGCCGCTCGATATGCACTACAAGGGCGGTCGGGTGAAGCTCGCGATTGGCCTGGCCAAGGGCAAGAAGCTGCACGATAAGCGCAGCAGCGAGCGCGATAAGGATGCCCAGCGCGAGGTACAGCGCGCGATGAAAGTCAGGCAGAAGTAAGCCAGGCCTGCGCCCGCGCGGCGTATCGGTATATATTCCGTTTCCTTGCCTTGCTCCCAATGCCGGAAATCGCTCAGCCCATGGCGCTAGACCTGCCCACCCTCGTCATTACCGAAGCGCTGATCCTGATTCAGCTGGCGGCACTGGTCTATGTGGCCGGCGTGCGTATGCGCGATATCTTCCGCGGGCCAACCTTCTGGGCCCTGGGCCTGTTCTGCTTTGCCGCCTCGCAACTGCTATTCATCTGGCTCGATAGCCCCGAGCACGGCCCGCATCAGCTGCTCAACCATCTGCCGGCTGCACTGGGTTGCTGCGCGGTACTGATCGGCTTTGATGACTTTGCCGACCGCGGCCGCAACTGGCGCGGCGTTGGTGCGCTGGCGGGCCTGGCACTGTGTGATTTCCTGCTGCAGTCCTTCTGGTGGAGCAGCTATGCGCTGCGCGTGACCACCTTTGGCAGCGTACAGATCCTGTTTGTGCTTTTGCTGCTACCGCGCCTGTATCAGCCGGTGTCCGGCCAGCGCCGACTGGGTTTCAAGCTGATGCGCATGCTGGCCTGGGGCTGGGGCGCGATCAATCTGGCCCGCATCATCTGTGTGCTGTTCAGCCCCGAGCAGTACTCGGCCATCAATCAGGTGGTTCAGCTCAGCTATTTCGTCATGGCGCTGTTCTTTGGGGTCTGGCTGGCGCTGTGCTGCTGGCTACTCATGCACGAGCGGCTGTCTGCCGGGCTCATTCACGCCACCACGCGCGATGCACTGACCGGCAGCCATAACCGGCGCGGCTTCAGTGCCTTGCTCAGCCAGGAATCGCATCGCCTGGTGCGCCAGTGGTCGAGTACCGCGGTGCTACGCGTGGCCATCGACGATTACCCGAGCTTATTGCGCCGCTACGGCGGTCAGGCTGGCGACCGCGCGCTGATGGCTTTTGCCGAGGCGGTGCAGGAAGAGCTGCGCGATGTGGATGGCTTGGCGCGCCTGGGGGCCGAGCAGTTCGCCGTGCTGCTGCTGAATGCCGATGAGGCCGGTGCCAAGGTGGTGGCCGAGCGGCTGCGTCGACGTATTCAGGACCTGGTCGTGTATACGCCGGCCGGGCCGATCTGGTTTACCGCCAGCTTTGGTATTGCCGTATTGCCCGAGCTGGAAAACGAGCTGGAGCTGGTGCTCAAGCAGGCCGAGCAGGCGCTGCAAGCCGCGCGCGCGGCGGGTAGCAATCGGATCTGCCTGCTACCGCTGCCCAGCCTGCAAGCGGCCTGATGCGCGACAGGGGTTAGGCTAAGCCGGCCGGCTCCTGTAAAATCCGGTTTTTGCAAGGAAAGCCGGCCCGCCATGGACAAAATCCTCATCCTCGACTTCGGTTCGCAAGTCGCCCAACTGATTGCCCGCCGCGTTCGCGAAGCCCACGTCTACTGCGAACTGCATCCCTTCGATATGTCGCTGGCCGATATCCAGGCCTTTGGCCCCAAGGCCATCATCCTGTCCGGTGGTCCGAACTCGGTGTACGAGAGCGACTACCAGGCCGATGCTGGCCTGTTCGAACTCGGTGTGCCGGTGCTGGGCATCTGCTACGGCATGCAGTTCATGGCGCAAAGCCTGGGCGGCAAGGTGGAGGCGGGTGCCAAGCGCGAATTCGGTTATGCCGAGATCCGTGCGCGCGGCCACTCGCAGCTGTTCAATGGTCTGCAGGACCGCAGCAGTGCCGAAGGCCATGGCCTGCTGGACGTGTGGATGAGCCACGGCGACAAGGTGACCGCCATGCCGGCCGGTTTCAGCGTGATCGCCGAAACCCCGTCCTGCCCGATCGCCGCTATGGCGGACGAAACACGCAAGTTCTACGCCGTGCAGTTCCACCCCGAAGTCACTCATACCAAGCGCGGCACTGACATCCTGCACCGCTTCGTACTCGGCATTGCCGGCGCGCAGCCTAGCTGGACCATGCCCAACTACATCGAAGAGGCTGTCCAGAAGATCCGTGAGCAAGTTGGCGACGAGGAAGTGATCCTTGGCCTGTCGGGCGGCGTGGATTCGAGCGTGGCCGCCGCGCTGATCCACCGCGCCATCGGTGACAAGCTGACCTGCGTGTTCGTCGACCACGGCCTGTTGCGCCTGAACGAAGGCGATATGGTGATGGATATGTTCGCGCGCGGTCTGGGCGTGAAGGTGATCCGCGTCGATGCGCGCGAGCAGTTCATGGGCCATCTGGCTGGCGTGACCGACCCCGAGCAGAAGCGCAAGATCATCGGCCGTGAATTCGTCGAGGTCTTCCAGGCGGAGGCCAAGAAGCTGCCGGCGGCCAAGTGGCTGGCCCAGGGCACCATCTACCCGGACGTGATCGAATCGGCCGGTGCGAAGACCAAGAAGGCGCATGCGATCAAGAGTCACCACAATGTCGGTGGCCTGCCCGAGACGCTGAACCTCAAGCTCCTGGAGCCGTTGCGCGACCTGTTTAAGGATGAAGTGCGCGAACTCGGCGTGGCGCTGGGCCTCGCGCACGAGATGGTCTACCGCCACCCCTTCCCGGGTCCAGGCCTTGGGGTGCGTATCCTCGGTGAAGTGAAGGCCGAGTACGCCGAACTGCTGCAACGCGCCGATGCGATCTTTATCGAAGAGCTGCGCAACACCGTGGACGAGCACAGCGGCAAGACTTGGTACGAGCTGACCAGCCAAGCTTTCGCGGTCTTCCTGCCGGTGAAGTCGGTGGGCGTGATGGGCGACGGCCGCACTTATGAATGGGTGGTGGCCCTGCGCGCCGTGGTGACCAGCGATTTCATGACCGCCCACTGGGCCGAGCTGCCTTACAGCCTGCTCGGGCGCGTGTCGAATCGCATCATCAACGAAGTGCGTGGCCTGAACCGGGTCGTGTACGACGTGAGCGGCAAGCCGCCGGCGACGATCGAGTGGGAATAGTTGGATACTTGTGATGAAAAAAGCCCTGTAATACAGGGCTTTTTTCATATTCAATTTATGAGACTATGAAACGCTTTACTTGATTGTATTTTGCATTGCTTGCATAAAAAGTTGGCACGAATAAGGCGATAGTTTATTCGCTGCTCTTGAAAGCTGAGTTGGCTAGTATGAGGTGGCGGCGGATTGCAATAGGTGAGATGGGTGTGAAGAGGGAGTGTTGATGTTGATTGCAAAATTAATATGCCCTGCAGGCGTCGGTATGCGACTGGCTAGTGTCATTGGCTGGGGTTTGGCAATTTCAACCGTAATTTTCTTGTATGAGGTTTATTCCAAGTTGGGCGGTGTGGCTCCCTACTATTATGCGATGAGATTCTATCTGCCTTTGGTTGTTGCTGCATGTGTATTAAGTATTGCTTTTTCTTTTATCGACTCTGATCGGGCAGCAAGCTATTGGGGCTTTATATGGTTGCCTAGTTTGGTTGCGGGGGTGGTTGCAATGCCCATCTTGGATGTATTAAAGGGCAGACATGAAGAGAGCATAGAGAGGCTTTCCTATGCTGTTGAGCCCAGCGGTATAAAGATTATTAAACTCTATCGGGACGATTTTCCTAGTGTGGATAGGCATACTGACTGGCGATACGAGTGGAATGGAAAGCGCTTGGTGATGTGGCATGGCGAGTATCGCAGTGAGGGGCTGGGGCTGTCAGGGTATGACGGTTATCAGCTGAAGGGCGATAATGTCCTAAGCATAAAGGTTGGAGATGGAGATTCCCGATCGCCAGTTGGGCATTTGTCGGTGCCTGCCATTGATTATTCTGCAATTGAGCCATTTGTTCGCTTGGATGGAGGGCGTGAGTCTGTTTCTCCTAAAGGTGCGTGGTTATGGCCAAAGCAATTGGGTACGGTATTGTATCAATATGAAGATCACATCGAGACGGCACTTTTTATTGATTGGCTGGCAGAGGGGCAAGCCTACTATGCTACCCAGGTAGAGTTATATAACTATTCTGGTAGAGATATTGTTCGAGTGAAGATTAATGGTTGGGATTTGCTCTCATTAAATCCTCGTCTTGCTACGGAGTGCGACTATGCGGAGGTGCGATACATCCCCGTCGTCATTGGTAAGCGCATTTGGCTTGAGTGGCAATATGGCGATGATCAGAGTTGGCATTCTGCTGTTAATGACCACCTCCCGTCTGAACCAAGCTTTCCTGCTGGTGCTGGGGGGCGGTCCAGAAAGATAAAGGTGCTTCTCGGTCAGTATGGTGAAATGTCTGTAAGTAGGCAGATTGCTTATATTCCTAAGGAAAATCTAAAGACTAATCAGCAGAAAATGGTGATTGATGAGGGTGAGGCGTTGCATGCTGATTTTAAGAGCAAATATATCGCGTGTATGCCGAATGGTGCTGGCTAGCAAGATGCATCAAAACACTGGAAGTCTAATCGCCTGCGACTTGGCGCCCGATTTAGCGCGGTGCTCAAGGTCGCCTGTCTTACGTAAGCACCGATAGAAGAGATTGTTATCTACAGCGCTCACCGCCATGTCGGGGCGCTGTAGAGTTGACGGGCTGGCTGTGCTTGGCTGCCTGGGTCTATGGCTTGGGTTTCACGCTCTTTCTGGTAGTGCCTCTGGTGTTTGTCTTCATATTGAGTCGGATCACGCCTTGTTTCAGTAGCAGCTACAGGGTTTGCAATAGCGAGCTACCCCCAACATTCCGAACTTAATGCGCAGATGGGGCTACACCAGCCGCTGAATAGGTTGGCATCACCCGGTCCGGCACCAATGGCGCCAAGCCCCGCAGCCGCAATGCAATGGCGAGGCAAGCCAGCAGTGTGAGCAGCAGGAAACTCACCAGGCCAGACCAGCCGGCCAGCGGCCAGAGTAGGCCGCTTAGCCAGCCTATCAGGCTGCCGCCCAGGTAGTAGGCGGTCAGGTAGAGCGCGGAAGCCAGGGCGCGTGCCTGCAGCGCGCGTCGGCCCACCCAGCTGCTGGCCACCGAATGGGCGCCAAAGAAGCCCAGGGTGGCGATGGCGAGGCCCAGGATGATCAGGGGCAGCGGGTCGAGCAGGGTGAGCAGCAGTCCAACCGCCATGGTGGCCACCATCAACCACAGCACATTGCGCCGCCCGATGCGGTCGGCCAGCTGACCCGCCCAGGCCGAGGCACCCATGCCCAGTACATACAGCAGGAAAACGAGGCCCAGCTGGGCTGAGCTCAGCGAGTAGGGCGCGGCATGCAGGCGG
This sequence comes from Chitinimonas taiwanensis DSM 18899, assembly GCF_900119825.1. Lineage (GTDB taxonomy): Bacteria > Pseudomonadota > Gammaproteobacteria > Burkholderiales > Chitinimonadaceae > Chitinimonas > Chitinimonas taiwanensis. The sequence continues at coordinate 19,311 of NZ_FPKR01000010.1, forward strand.
TAGCCAAGGTAGTTGTAAAGGCTGACAAAGCAACCCATCAGCAGAAAGGCGCTGGTGAACAGCCAGGGCAGGCCAGGGTCCCGCCAATGCTGGCGTGCATCGCGCCATAGCTGGGCCAGGCCGACTGGCTTCGGCTGGAAATGGCGTGATGGGGGCAGGCTGTGCCAGAACAGGCCGGCGCAGACCAGGCCCAGCCCGCCCAGCGCGGCCAGCGCGACCGGCCAGGCAAACCATTCGGCCAGCAGGGCGGTCAGAAAGCGCCCCAGCATGCCGCCCAGCGCATTGCCAGCGATATACAGGCCCATCACCCGGCCCAGCACCGCTGGCTCGATCTCTTCGCTCAGATAGGCCATGGCCACCGCTGGCAGGCCTGCCAGTACCAGGCCCAGGGCGGCGCGCAGCCAGAGCAGGCTAGTGAAGTCGGGCGCCCAGGCGCTGAGCAGCATCAGCAGTGCGCCTAGGGCCAGTGCGGCATTCATGACCGGCTTGCGCCCGAGCCGGTCGGCCAGCAGGCTGGCTGGAATCAGTCCCAAGGCCAGCATGCCGGTGCTGGCCGAGACCACCCCGCTGGCCGTGGCTGCGCTGACCGCAAAGGCCTGCGAGAACTGCGGCATCAGCGGCTGCAGGCTGTAGACCATGGCAAAGGTGCCAAAGCCACCGATAAAGGCGCCGAAGGCTGTGCGCCGAAAGGCGGGGCTGGCGGTGCTTAGCTTCAGGGACGGCTGGATGGGTGCGGCAAGGGTAGCGGCAGACATGGATTTCAGACGCAGCAGGACGATGGCTGCATGCTAGGGCTGGCACTTACTGGCAGTCCAATATATGTTTCTGCTGGTATTCATACTTTGGAAATATCAATGGAGCTGCGTCATCTGCGCTATTTCGTGGCCGTGGCCGAGGAGCTGCATTTCACCCGCGCCGCCCAGCGCCTGCATATCGGCCAGCCGCCGCTCAGTCAGCAGATTCGTGCACTGGAGGAGGAGATCGGTGCCCAGCTGTTCGAGCGCCATCAACGCCGCGTGCAGCTGACCGAGGCCGGCCAGCTTTTCCTGGTGCGCGCGCGGCGCATTCTGGCTGACGCGGCGGCGGCGGCCGAGCAGGCGCGCCGGGTTGCGCAGGGTGAGGTGGGTGAGTTGCGCCTGGGTTTCACCTCGTCCTTGCCCTTCACCAACCTGTTGCCGGCCGTGCTGCACGACTTCCGCGCGGCCTGGCCAGAGGTGCGCCTGAGCCTGCGCGAGCTGTTCACCGCTCAGCAGTTCGAGGCACTGGCGGCCGGCAGCCTGGACGTAGGCTTTGTGCGCTTTACCGGCCTGGAAGCCCCCGAGGGCATCGTGCTGCGTGAGATCCACCGCGACCCCTTGCGCGTGGTGCTGCCGGCCCAGCATGCGCTGGCCGCACAGCCGGCGCTGGCGCTCGCGCAGCTGCGCGATGAGGGCTTTATCAGCTATCCGCGTGAGGTGGGCACCGGCCTGCCGGTGCTGGTGCGCCAGCTGTGTGCGCGCAGCGGCTTTAGCCCGCGCGTGGTGCAGGAAGCCGGCGAGGCGACTACCCAGATCGGTCTGGTGGCGGCTGGCCTCGGCATTGCCGTGCTGCCCTCGCCGCTGGAATGCGTGCAGATGCCCGGTGTACGTTATCTGCCCATTCTGGATGAGGGCGCGCATCTGTCGCTGGCGCTGGCCCATGCGAGCCAGGACAAGTCGCCGCGCTTGCAGCATTTTCTGGCCGTCTTGCAGCAGCGCCTGAGTAGTTAGCGCCTGGGTTGGGTGGGAAATGCGCTTTTGCCGCGTGTGAGTGGGAAAGGTAGGCGCACTCGCCTCAAGCCAGTTGTTGGCGGACCAGCGCAGTGACCGCCTCCGCGTCATCGCCATGCATGATCGTGCAGTCCTTCTTGCTGGCACGTTGCAAGATGAAGGACTTGCGCGTGGTCAGTGCCATCTCGGTGACCTTGCAGTCAAAGAAGAAGCCGCTGCCCTTATCGATACGGCCATCGACCGATTCCAGGCTCAGTTCGCCAAAGCCCTCATACGGTTCATTCGGCCGGCTTGGATGTAGGCCACGCCAGTAATAGAACAGCTTGCGGTCAGGCAGGTTGACGCAGCTGGCCACGCTCTCCCAATTGGCCGCTAACTGGCCCTGCTTGTCGTAGGCCTTGCCTTGCAGCTTGACGGTGCCGCTGCTGGGGTCGGCGCGGATTTCCAGAAAGCTCAACGCGGAGACTTCGTCCTGCTTGATGTTCTCCCACCAATATCCCTCTAGCCGTGCGCAGAAATCCTGTAGCGGGGTATTCGCGGCCGGCTGGCTGACTTGCTGTGCATCTTGCAGCAGTGCATGCGGCTTGAAGTAGGCGAAAGCACCCACCAGCAGAATGAGCAGCACCAGCACGCCCAGCATGCCGCTCACGGCCAGCCACTGGGTTTGCCCCACCGTCTTCAGCGCGACGGCGCCCAGCACCGACTCCATGATCAGGGCGAGCAGCACAAAGAAGCCGAGATAGGTTTTGACTGCGCCGATCAGGCTGCTGCGGCTGTCGGTGGGCTGGGATTCGGGCATGGGCGTGGCCAGAGAGTGGAATCAGCTTCACCATAGCTCACGCCAGCTGCGGCGAGCGGGCGGCGCGGTTTAGAATGCGCGCCGGGCTTGGCGCCGCCGCCAGGCCAAAACGAAAGCGGTTCACCATGCACAATCAAGACATCGAATACTGGGCCGAGCAGGCGCGTCATCTGCTCGAACTGATCAACCCGGCCGACCCCGAGCGCGCCGAGGCGCAGCATGAAACCTTCCTGTCCGAGCTTGCGGTAAAGGACGAAGACGAGCTCGACAGCACGGTGGCGCTGATGCACACCCTGCAGGAAGTCATTGTTGGCGAGGCGAGTTTTCAGGCCAGCTGGCGTGGTAAGGCTGAGCTGATCGAAGCGCTCGAGGCCCTGCTGCCCGAGCCAGAGCTGCGCATAGACTGGGGCGGCGATAGCGAGGACGAGGACTTCCTGGCCGCGGTCACCGTGCCGCAGCTGTTGCGTCGCGCATTCTTATCCTTGCAGGATGCCGGCTATACGCTGTGGTGCTGGAATAGCGAAAGCGACAGCTATGTGGGCTGGATCAGCCGCAGCGTGGACGAAACCCAGCTGGTCGAGGTGTATTACGGCCTGGGGCTGGATGTGCGTCTGGCCGAGGATCTGGGCTAGTCGTGCTGTATGCCACAGCCGCAGGCGCTTTCCGGCCGGCGGCTTGGCTTTATGCCTGCTTTGTGTGAAGGTTCGCATGTTTCAACCTATCCGGTTCTAAAACATGAAGACCTTCGCGATCGCGTTTTCTCTCTTGCTGGCCACCCCGGTGCTGGCCAGCACGGCTACCCACGAGGTGGCCGGTATTGCCTGGCAAAAGGGCGATGTGGCCGCCGCCTTTGCGCTGGCCAAGTCCAGCAACAAGCCGCTATTCCTGTACTGGGGCGCCAACTGGTGCCCGCCGTGCAATCAGGTCAAGGCCACCATCTTCAACCGCCAGGAATTCATCGAGCGCTCGCGCGCCTTTATTCCCGTCTATATCGACGGCGACAGCCCGGGGGCCCAGAAGCTCGGTAGCCAGTTCAAGGTACGCGGCTATCCGACCATGATTCTGTTCAAGCCGGACGGCACCGAGCTGACCCGCCTGCCGGGCGAAGTGGATGCTGAGCGCTATCTGCAGACCCTGACCCTGGGCCTGTCGGCTGCCCGCCCAGTGAAGGCCACCCTGGCCGCCGCGCTGCGCGATGGTAAGAGCCTGGCTGGCGATGAGTGGCGCCTGTTGGCTGATTATTCCTGGGATACCGACGAGGCCCAGCTGGTGCCCGACCGCAAGCTGGCCGAGACTCTGCTCAAACTGGCGGCCGCCGTGCCCAAGACGCAACCCGAGGTGGGCGCCCGCCTGCAGCTGAAGGCGCTGGCCGCTGCGGCCACTGCCGAAACACCGCCCGCGCTGGATAAGGCGGCGGGCCTCGCCACTGTGCAGCGTGTGCTGGCCGACCCGCGCCTCGCGCGCGCCAACTTCGATGTGCTGGTCAATTACGCCGCCGATATCGCCACGCTGCTTGCCGCGCCGAAGTCGCCCGAGCGTGCGCCGCTGCTGGCCGCCTGGAACAAGGCGCTGCAGCAGCTGGCGGTGGACCGCAGCCTGTCCACCACCGACCGCCTCGGTGCGGTGACCGCGCAGGTCGCCCTGGCCAAACAGGCCGGCAACGCAGCGCTGCCGCCGGCCTTGCTCAAGCAGGTGCGCGAGCGCGTGGCGGAAGCCGACCAGCAGACCAGCAATGGCTATGAGCGCCAGTCGGTGATCAGTACCGCCGCCTATACGCTGACCGAGGCCGGCCTGATCGGCGAATCGGACGCACTGCTACAGGCCGAGCTCAAGCGCTCGCATTCGCCGTATTACTTCATGCTCTCGCTGGCCAGCAATGCCAAGAAGCGCGGTGACAAGGCTGCCGCGCTGAACTGGTATGAGCAGGCCTACCAGAAGTCGGAAGGCCCGGCCACGCGCCTGCAATGGGGTAGCAGCTACATCAGCGCGCTGATCGAGCTGGCGCCGCAGGATGAGGCGCGCATCGAGAAGGCCACCCTGGCGGTGCTGGCCGAGGTGGCGGCGACCCAGAACGCGTTTTACGAGCGTAACCGGCGTTCGCTGGAAAAGATCGTGGCCAAGCTGCATGCCTGGAACCAGGACAAGCAGCACCAAGCCGTGGTGCAGCGCAGCCTGGGCCAGCTGGGCGGTATTTGCGCCAAGCTGCCCGCCAAGGATGCGCAAAAGCCGATCTGCCAGGGCTTGCTGAAGTCTGCTTGAGCGGTGGCGTGAACATAAAGTGGCCAGCTTGCGCTGGCCTTTTTTTATGTTGCGCTCAGCGCCGCCGCTGGATGCCGCCCAAGAGACCGAGGCCGAGCAAGGCCAAGCCAGCACTGCCGGGCAGCGGAAGCTGGCCGGCAGGCGGCGCATCGACACTCGCGCTTACCCCTTCGAACAGGAAGAGATTGTCGTTGTAGTCCTGGTCGCCACCGCCCCAGCTGTCCTCGAAGCCGACCAGATAGCGCCCTACGCCAAGCTTGAGCGCCTTGGTATGGATGCGCCCATCGTTCCAGCCCAGCGGGTCGATATTGTTGATCGTCTCGCCGCTGAAGAAATAATGGGTATCTGGGTAGTGGATGCGGTCGGCCTGGTAGTGCAGCACGCTGGCCTGCAGGCCGAAAACCAGGCTGTCGCCTGCCGTCAGGCCGCTGATTTCGCGCGATTGGCCGATCTGACCCGGTGCGCACTGATTCCCGGCCTTGGCCTGAGCATAGCTGCAGCCGCCGCGGGTCTGGAACAGGGTGTTCGCGCTGCTGAGCGGGTTGTAGCCGGCCAGCTGATTGCTGCCACCGCTTGCATAGATGGGCGCCCAGAAATCGGCTGCATTGAAGGGCGTGCTGCCGGCATGGGCGAGGAAGAGCCAGGAATCGCGCGCGGCACCGGTGCCCAGAAAGCTCACTCTTACCGTGCTGCCGGTGGCAATCAGGCCCGCGCCATTGTCCTGCTGCAGCGGGGCATGCTTCAGCTGGGCGAGCAGGCTCGCGTCGATATTGAAGCCGGCATCGCCATTACCTAGCGCATAACGCGAGAACCATTCGTTCTCGCCCGCCGTGCCGCTCGGCGCGCTGATGATCTGGGTAGGGGCGCTGCTGCCCGTCCAGCCGCTGCCATTGTTGCTGGCGGGTAGCAAGGCACTCAGCGTGTAGGCGTGCGCGACGCTGCTGGCCAGCGCAAGGCTGGCGGCGATCAGTGTGTGTTTCATGGTGTCCCTGTGGGCTTATGGCCTGCCACTTGGGCGGCATGGCCTGTTGTCATTCATGCCCCGGCTGGTCGCCCGGGGCACGCTTCACTCCGCCGTGCCGGACCCATGCAGGCCCAGCACGACGCGCCATGTTAGGAAGCGCGCGCCAGCGCCAGCAAGGCGGCGAAATCAGCCATGCCGCTGGTATGCAAGCGTATTGGGATATGCGAATCGAGTAGCCGACTCTGGCGGATGGCCAACGGTTTGGTGCGCGTGTGTATTCCGGGCCTGGACGCATGCCGTCGCCGAGCCAAGATTGCCGCCAAGGCTTGCAGGCAGACGCTTTGCGGCGTGTGAAGTCGTGAGGTGTACGTATTGCGGTCCAGCTGCTCAGCTTTGCGGTCGCGCGTACGCAGTGCCAAACGGGAGGGCTGCCGCCTGGGTAGCAAAAAACTTATCCACATCTGGTAAGTGCATGCGCGACGCTACGTTTCGTATTCGGTGCGCTGCGCGCGCAGGCGCTGATTGAGTTCCATGATCGAGGCTTGCGCAAGCGGGTCCGAGTCGGGCTGCTCAAGGGGAGTCAGTACCAGGCGCCAGCGGCTGCCCCAGGGCCAGCGACGCGGCGCGATGGACAGGGTCATGATCTGGTCGCCGTAATAGTGGAGGCGCAAGGCGCGCGGTGAGATTGGCCAGTGGGCATGCAGCAGATGGCTGGCATACGCATGGGCCAGGTCTTGACGCGCCAGCAGGCGGAAATGCTCGTCCAGCAAGAGGAAGTGATTCGCCTCCTCGAACGGGCAATCCTCATGGGTGATCAGCAAATAACCGGCCGCGCAGCGGTATTGGGCTTCGAAGCCATAGCCGGGCAGGTGGGTAGCGGTGGGCTGGCCGCGGTGAAAGAGCAGCGAGCTGAGTGGCCAGCTCGCATAGTCGCCTTGGTGCTGCTCGAGGCTGAACAGATCGATGGGTTGCATCGGTTCGCGTTCAGCCCTGCCCGAAGCGTATGCCCTGGGCCAGCGGCAGGCTGTCGCCATAGTTGATGGTATTGCTGACCCGGCGCATATAGTTCTTCCACGCATCTGAGCCGGCCTCGCGGCCGCCGCCGCTGTCCTTTTCGCCGCCGAAGGCCGCGCCAATCTCGGCGCCGCTGGTGCCGATATTCAGGTTCACGATGCCGCAGTCCGAACCGGCCGGGCCGATAAAGGCCTCGGCTTCACGCAGGCTGTCGGTGAAGATGGCCGAGCTCAGGCCCTGGCTCACGCCATTGTTCAGGTCGATGGCATCGAGCAGTTCGCTATATGGCATCACATATAGAATCGGCGCGAAGGTTTCCTCGCGCACTACCGGCAAATTGCCGCGCACGCGCAGGAGGGCAGGGCGTACATAGTGGCCACCGGCCGGCACGCCGTCTTCCAGCCGGCCGCCGCCACTCAGGCGTACGGCGCCTTGCTGCTCGGCCGCCTGCAGTGCCTGCTGCATGGCCCAGTAGCTGTCGGCGTCGATCAGCGGGCCAACCAGCGTACCTTCCACTCGCGGGTCACCTACCGGCAGGCTGTCGAAGGCCTGGGTGAGGCGCGCACACACGGTGTCGATCACGCTGTCGTGCACGATGAGTCGGCGCAGGCTGGTGCAGCGCTGGCCGGCCGTGCCGGCGGCGGCAAACACGATGGCGCGCAGCGCCAGCTCCAGATCGGCACTTGGGGTCACAATCGCCGCGTTATTGCCGCCCAGCTCAAGCAGGCTGCGCCCTAGTCGTGCGGCCACCTGCTGGGCTACGCTGCGCCCCATACGGGTAGAGCCGGTGGCCGACAGCAGCGGCAGCAGCGGGTGGGCGGCCATGCGCTCGCCGGCCGCCTGCTCGCCCAGGATCAGCTGGCAGATATGCGCGGGCACCCGCTCGCTCAGCTCGTCCACGCTTTCTTCCACCACGCGCTGCAGGGCAATCGCGCATAGCGGGGTTTTTTCACTCGGCTTCCACACAACGGCATCGCCGCAGACCAGGGCCAGCATGGCATTCCATGACCACACCGCCATCGGGAAGTTGAAGGCGGTGATCACGCCTACCGCACCCAGCGGCAGCCATTGTTCCATCATGCGGTGCTGCGGGCGCTCGCTGGCCATGGTTAGGCCGTGCAGCTGGCGCGATAGGCCCAGCGCGAAATCGCAGATATCGATGCATTCCTGCACCTCTCCCTCGGCCTCGGCGACGATCTTGCCGGTTTCCAGGGTAATCAGCTGGGCAAGGGCGGCCTTGCGCTGGCGAATCTTGTTGCCGATGCAGCGCACCAGCTCGCCGCGCAGCGGGGCGGGCACACTGCGCCATTTCAGATAGGCGCCGTGTGCGGCTTCCACGGCATGGTTGACGAGGCCGGCGGTGGCTGGCGCGTAATGGCCGAGCAGGGCGCCATCAATGGGGGAGGGCATGGCGCGCAGTGGCGCATCGGCATAGTGGGCGGCGCCCGCCACCAGGGCAGACGGCCATTGTGGCTCGGCCGCCAAGTCAGATAGATGCAGGTCGGCAATCAGATCGGGCGGCAGCGGCATGCGGATTCCTTGGCGGACTGGGCTGCCGGTGCGATGGGCAGCAAGGCGAGTGGCACGAAGGCCTGCTGCGAGCATAGCGGCTTGCGCGCCACTTCTCTAGCCAGCCGGGCATGCGGCACTCGCTGCCCTATGCAGCGCGCCGGAAAGTGGGGCCGGCGCGCTGGGCCTGCCCGCGCAGGATCGATGCGCGCAGGCCGGTGGGGCGGGGGGGCGCTTAGTAAAGCGGGTAGTTGGCGCCGAAGTTATTGTCGTAATAGCTCTGGCCGTTCACCTTGTATTCGAGGTAGTACTGGCCTTGAACATTGGCCGGGAATTCAAACACCACCCGCCAGGTTTCCGCGCCATTGAGGTTGGGATTGCTATGGCTGCCGTAGCCGATGCTGAACGGCGTACCGCCATAACTGGCATTGACCACCGTGGCGCTGGCCCAGTTATTGGTGGTGTAAACCAGTTTGACTTCCTTATTCAGGGCAAGATTGCGCACATGGATCAAGCCATTGGCGATCTTGTTATTATTCAGGCCGGCCGCTACCGATAAGGAACCGCTGATTTGCTTGCCCCGACCCAAAAGTGGACCCTGGTCGAGAATGCGGTAATCCTGATTGTTATTATTGTCCCAGTATTCCACGCCATTCACTTTATATCGGACTGCGAATTTCTCACCCGGCTGCAGGCTGGCATGCGCGCTTAACCCACCAATCCATATTTCCTTATTGCTGCCGGCTGCGCGTTGGTAATAAAGCGGAATATCCACCCAGCTGCCATTTTGCTGCTGGCGGCGAATGGTGACTTCCTTGTTCGGGCCGAGGTTATCCACGGCCATAAATGCTTTTAGGGTGGGGTTTAATTGGCGAGACAGGCACGCGGCATATTCAGGCCGCCGGGCCAGCCTGTTCAACACGCACCCGCTTGCGCGGCACCTGGGCAAGTCATTGGCTGTTGAATCGAGCAAGCGCTCATCCGTTCTGGTGCGCCATGCCCAGCTTGGCCGGCTTAAGCTGGCTTTAAGCCTGCGGGCTTTTAATGCACTCCGTCATTCAACCCCAAGGAGTGCAGCATGAAAGCCGTTCTTACCCTGATCGCCCTGACCACCAGCCTGAGCGCCCTGGCCGCGCCCGATTGCACCAGCGAACCGAAGTCCAAGTGGATGCCGGAAGCCAAGCTGCAGGAGAAGCTCAAGGCCGAGGGCTACCAGATCAAGAAGTTCAAGGTGGAGGACAGCTGCTACGAAATCTATGGCCGCGACAAGGCCGGCAAGAAGGTCGAGATCTACTTCAACCCGGTGAACGGGGACGTGGTCAAGAGCAAGTCCGAGTCCTGAGCGGGGGCGCTGAATCATGCATACCAAGCCTGCACGCATCGCCGTCTGGGACCCACTGGTCAGGATCAGCCACTGGTTGGTGGCGCTGCTGGTGCTGGGGAATTTCCTGAACGAGGAAGGGGAGACCTGGCATCGCTATGCCGGCTACACCGTGTTGGGCTTGGTGCTGCTGCGCCTGCTATGGGGCGTGGTAGGCAGCCGCTATGCGCGCCTGAGCAGCTTCTGGCCGCGTCCGCGCCAGGTGCTGGCCTACCTGCGCGCGCTGCTGCAGGACCGCGCGCCGCGTTACCTCGGCCACAATCCGGCCGCCGCCGTGATGATGCTGGCCCTGTGGGCGAATCTGCTCGCGCTGGTGGCGAGCGGCTGGTTGATGGGCACCGATGCCTTCTGGGGCGAGGAATGGCTGGAAGACCTGCACGAGCTGCTGGCCAATGGCCTCCTGGTACTGGTTGGCCTGCATGTGGCGGCCGCCGTGTTCGAGAGCTGGCGCGAGCGTGACAATCTGATCGGCGCCATGGTGCATGGCAAGAAGCGCGCCCCGACCGCACACGATATCGCACCACACGACTGAGACTCGCCATGCTATCGATTCTGAACGCGCTGCCGGCCCAAGCGGGCAGCCAGCGCAGCCGACTGCCTGGCTGGCTTGCCCATCGTTTCGGCCCCTGGCTGCTGCTGCTGGCGCTGTTCGGGCTGTTCTCGCTGGGGATACGCCTTGCCCTCTTGCTGAAGACGGGCGCCCAGGCCGAACCCACGCCGCTGCACCTACTGCAGATATTCCTGCTCGGCAGCTATTTCGACCTGGCTGCCGCCAGCTATCTCTTCCTGCCGCTGGCACTGTGGCTGTTTGCGCTACCCGACCGTCTCTACCGCTGGCCGCCCTTGCGTTGGCTCTGGCTGGCCGGCTTTGCGCTATGGCTGTTCCTGCTGCTGTTCAGCGCAGCGGCGGAATGGACGTTCTGGGAGGAGTTTGGCAGCCGCTTCAACTTCATCGCCGTGGATTACCTGCTCTACACCCATGAGGTGATCGGCAATATCCGCGAGTCTTATCCGGTCGGCGCCATTCTGGCGGGCCTTGCTACCGCGGCGCTGTTGATCAGCCTGGCCCTGCGCCACGCCTGGTGGGCATCCCTGCAGGCGCCCTCGCATTACCGTGGCCGCGCGCCCTGGCTGCTGGTGCTGTGTGCCTTGCCGCTGCTGAGTTTCTACACCGTGGATGCGCGCCAGAAGGCGCTGTCGGACAACCGCTATGTGAATGCACTGTCGGGCAATGGTGTGTATGAGTTTTTCGCCGCCGCTTACAACAATGAGCTCGATTACCCGAGCTTCTACCGCACCCTGCCGCTTGATCAGGCCTTCGCGCGCCTGCGCCGTCAGCTGCCCACGCCGCACTCGCCCCTGGCCAGTACGAATCCACATGACCTGACCCGCCTGGTCGCCTATCCCGAGCCAGAGCAGCATCTGAATGTGGTGCTGATCTCGGTGGAGAGCTTGTCGGCCGACTTCATGGCCCGCTTTGGCAATACCCAGGGCCTGACGCCTAACCTGGATAGCCTGGCCCGCCAGGGCCTCCTGTTCACCCGCCTGTATGCGAATGGCACGCGCACCGTGCGCGGCCTGGAGTCGCTGGCGCTGTCGGTGCCGCCCACACCGGGCCAGTCCATCGTCAAGCGGCCGCAGCATGCCGGCCTGTTCTCGCTTGGCCAGGTGTTTGCGTCCAAGGGCTATGCGGCGCGTTATCTGTATGGCGGCTATGGCTATTTCGACAATATGAATGCCTTCTTCAGCGCGAATGGCTATCAGGTGGTCGATCGCAGCGCGATACCGGCCGTGCGCATCCATCACGAAAACATCTGGGGTGTGGCGGACGAAGACCTGTTCAGCCAGGCGCTGGATGAGGCGGATGCGGCTTACCAGGCCGGCAAGCCGTCCTTCATGCACATCATGACCACCAGCAACCATCGGCCCTTCACCTATCCGGATGGCCGCATCGATATCCCCTCGCACAGCGGTCGCGCGGGTGGGGTCAAGTACAGCGACTGGGCCATCGGCGATTTCATCGCACGGGCGCGCCAGAAGCCCTGGTTCGACGACACCGTGTTCCTGATCGTGGCCGACCATTGCGCGTCCAGTGCGGGCAAGAGCGATCTGCCGCTCAATCGCTACCATATTCCGGCCCTCATCTATTCGCCCAAGCATGTGGCGCCAGCCGAGTTCGACCGCTTGGCGAGCCAGATGGACCTTGCGCCCACATTGCTCGGCCTGCTGCGCTTTCGCTATACCAGCCGCTTCCTCGGCTACGATCTGTTCGATCTGCAGCCGGGGCGTGAGCGCGCGTTTATCGGCACCTACCAGGACCTCGGCTTTTTACGCGGCGAGCGTCTGGTCAAGCTCGATGCCCGCCACGGTGCGCAGCTGCTGAAGCCGAACGAGCAGGATGGCTCGGCTCAGCCCGCGCCGCCCGACCCCGAGCTGCTGGCCGATGCGATCAGCTGGTACCAGGCCACGGCCTGGGCCTATGGTCACGGCGGCCTGCGTTGGCAGGGAGGCTGAAGCGGCGCAAGTCGACGCTCAGCACCTCTCCCTCTTCACGTCGCGCGTTGCGCTGCGGCGCTTTTCCACCTAGCTTCCTGCCTATGCGTATCCTACTTGTTGAAGATGATGCCCTCTTGGGTGATGGCCTGCGCGCGGGCCTGGCCCAGTCCGGCTTTACCGTGGACTGGGTGGAGGACGGCATGGCGGCCGATGCGGCGCTCAGCGCGAACAGCTTTGCCGCCGTGGTGCTGGACTGGAACTTGCCGCGCCAGGATGGCCTGACCCTGTTGCGCCGCCTGCGTGGTCGGCGCGATGCGACCCCGGTGCTGATGCTGACCGCGCGTGATGTGCTGGAGGACCGGATTGCCGGCCTCGATGCCGGGGCCGACGATTACCTGATCAAACCGATTGCGATTGCCGAGCTGGCCGCCCGCCTGCGCGCGCTGACCCGCCGTGCTGCCGGGCGCAGCGAGCCGGTCTTCCGCCATGGCGCGCTGCAGCTGAACCCGGCCCAGCGCAGCGTGACCCTGGCCGAACAGCCGCTGGACTTATCGGCGCGCGAGTTCGACCTGCTGGCGCTGCTGATTGCCCAGCCCGGCCGCCCGATGTCGCGCGAGCAGATCGAGAATGCGCTGTATGGCTGGGGCGAGGAAGTGGAGAGCAATGCCATCGAGGTGCATGTGCACCATCTGCGCAAGAAGCTGGGCAGCGAATGGATCAAGACCCTGCGCGGGGTCGGTTATGTGCTCAAGCCCGCGCTTAAGCCCGAGAGCGAGGCATGATCCGCCGCTCCTTGCGCCAGCGCCTGATCGTCCTGCTGCTGGCGGTGCTGGCGCCAGTCTGGCTGCTGGTGGCGCTGCTCGCCTATCGCTACACGCTGCAGGAAGTGGACGAGCTGTTCGACCACCAGCTCGAACAGGTGGCTGCGACCTTCTTCCTGCTCGATCTGTCGCAGTTGCAGGCGGCCATTGATGCGCCTGGTTTTCAGCATTTCGATGGCGATGACGCGTTTGCCGCCCAGCTGTGGAGCCGCGACGGCCAGCTGCTACTGCGCGGCGAGTTCGCGCCACTGATTCCCTTCGACGCCCGCCCGCAGCGCCTGCAGACCCTGGCCCTGCAGGAGGAGAACTGGCGCGTGCTGCGCGTGCAGGAGCCGGCCAGTGGGCGCTGGCTGGCCGTAGCGCGCCCTCTGCACGAGCGCGACGAACTGGCGGCCGGCCTCGCCGTTGGCCTGGGTGTGCCCTGGCTGCTTTCGCTACTGTTGTTGGTTGGCCTGATCTGGTGGGCGATCGGGCGCGGCCTGGCGCCGCTGGCCGAGCTATCGCGCCAGATCGCTGGGCGGCGACCGGATGATCTGGCCCCGGTGGCGGCCGAAGCCACGCCGCTGGAGGCGGCGGCGCTGGTCAGCGAGATCAATCTGCTGCTGCGCCGCGTGGACGCCGCGCTGGAAGGCGAGCGGCGCTTCACCGCCGATGCCTCGCACGAGCTGCGCACCCCCTTGGCAGCGATTCGTGCCCAAGTGGAAGTGGCCGCGGCCGAACCGGACCCTGCTGCGCGCCAGCATGCTTTGCAGCAGGCGTTACTGGGCATTGCACGCGCCACGCGGCTGACCGAGCAGCTGTTGACCCTGGCGCGGCTCGATCATCTGGATGCCGTGCCAGATGCCGGCATGTGCGATCTGCACGCACTCGCGCGCGAGGCGCTGGTGCAGGCCAGCCCGCGTGCGCTGCAGGCCGGTGTGGACGTGGCCTTGGAAGGCGAGGCCGTCCAGGTGCGTGGCGCGCCCGAGCTGCTGAGCCTCGCGCTACGTAATCTGATCGACAACGCACTCGCCCATACGCCGGCCGGCGGCAGCCTGACCCTGCGCGTGCTGCAAGGGGGCGAGGGCGTGCAGTTGCAGGTGCAGGATAGCGGCACGGGTCTGCCGGCCGAGCAGCTGGCCCGCCTGGGCGAGCGTTTCTACCGCGCTGGCAGCCTGCGCCCGGGCAGCGGGCTTGGTCTATCCATCGTGCGGCGTGTCATGGCCTTGCACGGCGGCAGCGTGGCTTTCCACAGCCAGGCCGGCCTGTGCGCGACCTTGCACTTTCCCCCACAGCTTTGACCGCACAAGCCTGTGGGACGCATGTGGACAAGCGCGCCAAGGCACTGAAGCGACAGGTTTATTCGCTACTGCCTGAAATTTAAGCAAACGGGGTTTTTGGCCCAGTTGTGGGTGGAAATTGCCCTGAGATGGCGTGGGTGCTGGCTTTGCGCACAATTGCACACAGTGGCGCAGGGACAAGCATGTGGGTGAGCTGTGGGCAAGTTGCCCAAGTGACTGAGGCAAGGGCTATTTCTTGCTCTGCCTGTTTTTTAGGCATAGGGCTTGGCGGGCCCGGATAAGGGGTGCGCAGTGGACAAACCGGCTGCCAGCAAGCGGCGCCGCGCTGTTCTACACAGCCAAAGGGGCACAAGCCTGTGCACGGCCTGTGGATAGCTGCGCCAACTCACTGAGGAAAAGGCAGTTTGCCGGCCTGCCTGGTTTTTGAGCAGGCAGGCCAGGGTTCACAGCGGCGGCGCCCGCTGCCATCATCGCGACATTGCTCACCTTGTGGCCACCATGACCTACGACCTGATCGAGTTCATCAAAAGCATCCTGCTGGTGCTGACTGCTCTGCTGCCCATCATCAACCCCCCGGGCGGCGCGCCGATCTTTCTGTCCTACACCCAGGGCAGCAGTGACCGCGAACGCAAGATCATCGCCAAGCGCATTGCCATCAATGGCTTCTTCCTGCTGCTGGGCGCCATGTTCATCGGCACCTATGTGCTGAAGTTCTTCGGCATCTCACTGGCCGTGGTCAAGGTGGGTGGCGGCATGGTGGTGGCGGCCGCCGGCTGGAATCTGCTGAATGCCGAGGAAAACAGCCATGAACCGGCCGGCAACAAACCGGCCGATGGGGTGATTCTGCGCCGCGCCTTCTTCCCGCTGACCTTCCCCTTCACCATTGGCCCCGGCTCGATCTCGGTGGCGATCACCCTGGGTGCATCCTTGCGTTCGCGCGGCGGGATCGATGCGCTCAACCTTGCCGGCGGGGTGATCGGCATCCTCTTGCTGTGCACAGTGGTCTACTACAGCTACCGCTTCGCCAACCGCCTGCTGGCGCGGCTGGGCGAGACCGGCATCACGGTCTTCCTGCGCCTGTCGGCCTTCATCCTGCTGTGCATCGGGGTGCAGATTTTCTGGAATGGTGCATCCGAGCTGCTGCGCAGCGTGCTTAGCGGGGTGTGATTGACCCACAGCCAGCTGGGACAAGCCTGTGTGTCGCATGTGGATAAATCATGCAAGCGCTTGAATGAGCAGGACGCCGCTTAGCTTGCTGCAAATTTGGGCACCTGGCTGCTGTGCCGCCGAAAAAGCCGCATTTGGGGTGCGCTGCTGTGTAGTCTGCCCATTGCAGGCAGTGCGCGGTTACACTAGCGCCTTCGCCACAACCTGCCCCCCATAATGGAGATAGCCCTTTTACTCGGACTGATTTTGCTCAATGGCGTGTTCGCCATGTCCGAGATCGCCCTCGTCGCCGCCCGTCGCGCCCGTCTGCAAGTGCTTGCCGAATCGGGTGATGCCGGCGCCAAAGCCGCCATCAAGCTGGGCGAGAACCCCACCCGTTTCATGTCCACCATCCAGATCGGCATCACCTCCATCGGGGTGCTGAACGGTATCGTTGGTGAGTCGGCGCTGGCCGGCCCGTTTTCCACCTGGCTGGAAACCCTGGGCATGAATGCCGAAGCGGCAGATATGCTGGCCCTGGTGCTGGTGGTGGTCAGCATTACCTATATCTCCATCGTGGTAGGCGAGCTAGTACCCAAGCGCATCGGCCAGCTGAGCCCAGAGCCAATTGCCCGCTTGGTGGCTCGCCCCATGCAGTGGCTGGCCGCGCTGACCAAGCCCTTCGTACGCCTGCTGACCGCCTCGACCGAGCTGATCCTGCGCACGCTGGGGGTGCGTACCGATCAGACCAATCAGGTGACCCAGGAAGAAATTCACGCCCTGCTGGCCGAAGGCTCGGAATCGGGCGCCATCGAGCAGCACGAGCACGAGATGGTGCGCAATGTGTTCCGCCTGGATGACCGCCAGATCGGCTCGCTGATGACCCCGCGCTCGGAAATCGTCTTCCTCGATATCGAGGACGAGCACAAGCTGAACCTGGACAAGATTGCCGAGACTGATCACTCACGCTACCCGGTGTGCAAGGGTGGCCTGGATGAGGTGCTCGGTATTGCCACCGCCAAGCAGATTCTTGGTCAGACCCTGCGCGGTGAAACCGCTGAGTTCTCCACCCATCTGCAGCAGGTGGCCTATGTGCCGGAAACCCTGACCGGCATGGAGCTGCTGGAGAACTTCCGTACCACCTCGGTACAGATGGCGCTGGTGATCGACGAATACGGTGAAATCCAGGGCCTGGTCACGCTGCAGGACCTGCTGGAAGCGATTACCGGCGAGTTCAAACCGCATGACATCGAAGACGCCTGGGCCGTGCAGCGCGAGGATGGCAGCTGGCTCTTGGATGGCCTGATTCCGGTGCCGGAGCTCAAGGACAGGCTGGCGCTGCGCGAAGTGCCCGAGGAAGACAAGGGGCGCTATCACACCCTGGCCGGCATGCTGATGCTGTTACTGGGCCGCCTGCCACAGACCGCCGACAAGCTCGACTGGGGTGGCTGGATCTTTGAAGTGGTGGACATGGATGGCAAGCGCATCGACAAGGTGCTGGCCTCTCGTGATCCGAGCTTCGATACCAGCGAGACCGTCGAGGACGGCACCGACTGATGTCGCACCCGGCCGAGCCGATTGCGCTGCTGTTTGGCCAGCCGGTCACCGAGCTGCCCAGCGACCTCTACATTCCCCCCGATGCGCTGCGCGTGATGCTGGAGCGCTTCGAGGGGCCGCTCGACCTGCTGCTCTATCTGATCCGCAAGCAAAACCTCGACATCCTCGATATTCCCATGGCGCGGGTCACCGCCCAGTACATGGTGTATGTGGAAGCCATGCGCGTGCAGCAGTTGGAGCTGGCGGCGGAATACCTGCTGATGGCCGCCATGCTGATCGAGATCAAATCGCGCATGCTGCTGCCGCGCCAGACGGTGGTGGAGGGCGATGAACACGACCCGCGTGCCGAGCTGGTGCGCCGCCTGCTCGAATATGAACAGATGAAGCTGGCCGCTTACGAGATCGACCAGCTGCCGCAGGCCGGACGCGATTTCCGCTGGGCCGATGCTTGGTTCGACCGCGAGATGGTGGTCCAGCTGCCCGAGGTGACGCCGCTCGATCTCAAGCAGGCCTGGCTGGCGCTGTTGGCGCGCGCCAAACACACCAAGCACCACACCGTGCGTCCGGACGAGCTCAGCGTGCGCGAGCAGATGAGTGCCATCCTCAAGCTGCTGGCCGGCGGCGAATACCGCGAGTTCTCGCAGCTGTTCGATACCACGCGCGGCGTGCCGCTCCTGGTGGTCAGCTTTATTGCCGTGCTGGAACTGACCAAGGAAGGCCTGATCGCAGTGAGCCAGTCCGAACCCTATCAGCCCATCTATGTCCGCCTGGCCAGTGCCGAGGCGGCGATGCCCGCAGCCGAGGCGACCTAGTCCAGCCATGCAATCCAGCCTGCACGATCGTCAGCACATCCAGACCATCATCGAGACCGCCTTGCTGGTGTCGGCCGAACCGCTGAACCTGCACGATTTGAAGAAGCTGTTTGCCGAAGAGCTGCGCGCCGAGCTATTGCACGAGGTGCTGGAGGCGATTCAGCAAGCCTGGCAGGGCAAGGGGCTGGAGCTGGTCAAGCTGGCCAGTGGCTGGCGCTTCCGAGCCCGGCTCGAGTACCAGCCCTATCTGGAGCGGCTGAACCCGGAGAAGCCGCCGCGCTACTCGCGCGCGGTGATGGAAACGCTGGCCATCATCGCCTACAAGGGCCCGCTGACCCGTGGCGAGATCGAGGAGATCCGCGGCGTGGCGGTATCGACCCAGATCGTGAAGACCCTGGAGGAGCGCAACTGGATCGAAGTGGTCGGCCATCGCGAAACACCGGGCCGCCCTGGCCTGTATGCGACCACCAAGGCCTTCCTCGACGATATGGGCCTGAAGAGCCGTAGCGAACTGCCGCCACTGGCCGAACTGGGCCAGCTGATCGTGCCGGAAGTCGCCGACCAGTAGCGCAGCCCTGTGCGCGCAGCTCTGCTAGTCTTCACAGTATAAAAAGCAAGCCAGCCCCGCCTGAAGGCGATGCGGCGGCCGATAAACGACCAATAGGCAGTCCAGGAAGCTGCCGCCCGCATGATGGGCACCGGGATGGACCACGAGACGGTTTACACGCTGATCAGCGAGGCGGGGGCAAGCTGGTTGGCTCGCGCCGAAGAGGGCCATCTGGCCCTGCTCCTGCCCGATCCGGGCATACTGGATGAACACCCTGAAGTGCTGCCCGGCCACTCGGTGCTGGCGCCCCTGGAGGGGCGCGCGGAAATCGACGGCGAGCGCTGGCTCGCCTACCGCTGGCGCGATGGTGAGCGCCTGTCCGAGCGCCTAGCACTCGGGCCCTTGGGCACGGTAGCGGCGCTGCAATTACTGCTGCAGCTGCTGGAAGGCGCGGCCCATGCCCGTCTGCTCGGTTTTCCACTTGGCCGCCTGCGCGCCGAATATGTGCTGCTGGGCGATGACAAATCGGTCAGCCTGGCCGCCGTGCTGCCCAAGGGCAGCCCAGGCGAGCCGCCGCTGGCCGGCATGGCCGAGCTGCTGTTCCATACCCTGAGCGGCCAGCTACCGCGCCGCGATGAAGACGGCACGATTCCGCTGCTGTCCAGCTTCAGTCCCGAGATCGACCCGCGCCTCGAGGCCATTGTGGCCGGTGCCCTGGGTGATCCGGCCTATCCAGCCTGCGAGCACCTGCTTGATCTGCGCAGTGCGCTGACCGCCTATCTGACCGAGTTGGGCGAGCTAGATGAGGTAGTGCCCGAGGTGGACAACAGTCCGCTCGGCCGTCTGGTGCGGCGCATGGAGAACACCGATGATTTTCCGGCGCTGTCGCGCGCCATCGGCGCGATCAACCGCATCGCCGATGCCGATACCGAGAAGCTGCAATCCCTGGCCACCGTGATCCTGCGCGATTTCTCGCTGACCAATAAGGTGCTGCGCCTGGCCAACTCGGCCAGCTATAGCCAGTTTGGCGGTGGGGCGAGCACCATTTCGCGCGCCGTGATGGTGCTGGGTTTCGACACGGTCAAATCGCTGGCCATGACCCTGGTGCTGATCGAGCACCTGACCAATCGCGAGCAGGCCGGCGCTCTGAAGGAGGAGGTTGCCCGTGCCTTCTTCGCCAGTCTGATCTCGCGCAAGCTGGCCGAGCGTTGCGGCTACCGCGATCTGGAGGAGGCGCGTGTGGCCGGCATGTTCCACCTGCTTGGTCGCATGCTGACGCTGTTCTACTTCCACCGCGAGGCGCAGGAGATCGACCGACTAGTAGCGCAGGGCGAGGCGGAGACCTTCGCCGCCCAGCGCCTGATCGGTCTCAGCTATGCCGAGCTGGGCATGGGGGTGGCACGTAACTGGCATCTGCCCGACCGCCTGGTCAGCAGCATGGCACAGGAAAACAGCAAGCCGCGTCCGCCCCGCCATGACAGCGACTGGCTGCGGCTGTTTGCCAATGCGGGCGCCGGCCTGATGGCTGCGACCCTGGCTGAGGGCGAACCGGCGCGTTTCAAGGGCTTTCTGACCGTGCGCGACCAGCTGGGTGATGCGCTGCGCCTGAGCGAGCGCGAGCTGCGTATTGCTGTGGATGAGGCGAGCCGGGAGACGCTGCGCGAGGCGGGCGTATTTGGCCTGGAAGCGCAGGCCGATGGCGTGTTGTCGCGCCTGCGCCATCTGGCCGGCCTGCCCAGCCTGCCCGGCATGGCCAGCCAGACCGCAGCCGGCCTTGGCAGCGAGGAAGCGGCAGCGCTGGCGCCGCCCAGTCCGCCTGCCAGCGCGCCCGCTGCCGAAGCGGCGGGCCCAACGGCACTGCCGCTGGCGGTGCGTGACAGCGATAGACCCGAGGTGGTCGAGGCCTTGGCCAATTGCGTGCAGGAGGTGGCAGAGACACTGGTGGGCGAGTTCCGCCTCAATGATCTGCTGCGCATGATTCTGGAAACGCTGTATCGCGCACTGGGGGTGGAACGGGTGCTGATTGCTACCCGTAGCGTGCAGCGCAATGCCGTGGTCGGCCGTTTTGGTTTTGGCGCCGATATCGAGCAGTTCCTGCCGCGCTTCACCCTGCCGCTGGGCGATAGCGAGGATATGTTCCGCATCACCTTGGTCAAGAATGCGGATGTGCTGATCGAGGATATCGACAGCCCCTCGATCCGCGAGCGCATACCTGACTGGTTCCGTCAGAGCGGGCCGGGACGCACCTTCCTACTGATGCCGGTGGTGATAGACCGCAAGGTGGTTGGGACCTTCTACGCCGATCACTCGCAGCCGGCTGGTCTGGTGCTGGGTGCCAAGGAGTTGGCGCTGTGCAAGACCCTGCGTAATCAGGCGATTCTGGCCATTCGCCAGAAAACCCCGAATGCCTAGCGTGCGTCGCCGCATTAGCTTTTTTGCTCTACTTTGTAATGTATTGTTCTTCAATGGAAAATCAGTAGATTCTGGTCTTTGTGCGCTGCACAAAAAATGGTTGACGGGTCGAAATGGCCTGCCCATAATGGGTTCATGCTGCGGTGCGGAAAAGAGCGTGCACAGCCGCATATACCCACAGTCAGCCAGGAGAAGACCTTATGTTCGCTACTACCGATTTCGCCGCCTTTGGCCAAACCCAAGTTGAAAAATCGATTCGTCTGTCGAATATCGCCCTTGCCGGTGTGGAGCGCCTGGTTGCGCTGCAGCTGGATGTGGCCCGCGATCTGATTGCCGACAACACTGCTGCCGTCAAAGCTTTCTCCGAAGTGAAGGATTTCCAAGGCTTCATCGCCGTGCAGCAACAAATTTCCCAACCAGCAGTCGATAAGGCCCTGGCGGTTGCCAAGACCGTCTACGAAGCCACCAGCAGCGCACAGGCTGAGCTGGGTGCCTTCGTGGAAGAGCAGGTGGTCGAGTTCAACAAGGATCTGGTTTCCTCGCTCGACAAGGCTGTCAAGCAAGCGCCGGCTGGTTCCGAAATCATCGTGTCCGCCGTCAAGACGGCTGTGGCGACCGCCGCTTCGGCCTATGACACCGTGGCCAAGACCGCCAAGAAGGTAACCAGTGATTTCGCCGAAGCCGGTGTTGCTGCCGCCGAAACCTCGGCCAAGGCTGCCGCTGGCGTGGCCAAGACTTCGGCACGCAAGGCTGCTGCCGCTGCGGCTTAAGTCTGCATCGTCAAGACAGTTAGAAAAAGCCCACGCATTGCGTGGGCTTTTTTCATGGCGTTTCGGGCTGTTCGTTGGCCGGCCTGGGCATGCTGGCGTTCAGCCACAGCAGCAGGCTGGCCAGCTTACGGGCCGGTGATTTGCCGCTGTCGGCCAGGCCGGGCAGATCGATCGGCCATGCGGCTTGCGGCTGCAGGCTTTCGTAGCCTTCGTCCACGCTGGCGGCCAGATAGGCATTGGCCAGCCTGGCCAGGCGACTTTGCAGCTGGCGCTGGGCCAGCCAGAGCGGGTTGAAGCCGGTGCTGGCTGCCGATTGCATCAAGCCAGCCAGGCCCAGCAGTCCACCGCCGAGCTCGCTGGTTAGCTGGCCCAAAAAGGCCGGCGCATGCTGGCCACCGGCCTGCAGCCAGGCGCCAGGAGCTGGCGCCAGCGCATCGAGCACCGCCTGGGTAGCGCGCAGGCTTGGCGTTGGTCCACCAGCGATCAGCATATAGCCGTACTGCGCGGCGAAAGGGCTGTCCTGCCACAGCACGAGCACTGCGCTGACCGGCAGGCTGGCGGCCGACAAGGGGCCGAAATGCAGCACCAGATCATCTGGCTGCAAGGGCGGCAGCGTGTCGCCGGCGTGTAGCCATAGCCGCGCTGCATCGGGCGTGCCTGACCTCGTGCTGTCTGCCTGCTGCAACAGGCCCGCAGCCTGCAGGCGGCTTTGCATGGCCGCAGGCAGGCCATAAGCCATCAATCGCATACAGCCTCGTCCTGCTCGAGTTGTTCGCACAGGCGCTGCTTGACGCTATCGCTGCTCAAGTGTTCGAGAAACCATCGCAGTGCATTGCCGCGCGATTTGCTCGGCCAGGCCACGTTCAGCAGCGCAATCTGCTTTTCCTCCTCTGCCAGCAGCTCGATCAGCTGCCCACTAGCCAGATAAGGCGCGGCATTGCGGCGCGGCAGAAAACCCACGCCCAGGCCGGCTAGCTGGGCGGCCAGCTTGTCGCGTTGCGAGGCCACCGTTAGCGTAGGTTGGCCGGTCAACAGGCCGGAGGTGCGCGGCTGCAGCGTGCGCGAGCTATCGCCCACGCTGACCGCGCGGTGCGCACGTATCGTCTGCATCGGAATCGGTTGCGGCTCGCGCGCCAGCGGATGTTGCGGCGCCACCGCCAGCACGAATTCGACCTGCCCCAGCGGCTGGCTGCGAAAACCGCCGCCAGGTGGGGCCTCATCGGGCGCGCCAATCGCCAGATCGGCCCGACCGGTGTACAGCGCATCCCATACGCCGCCATAACCCTCGTGCAGAAAGCGCAGACGGGTCTCGCCGCCGATACGGTCGAAGGCGGCGACCGATTCAAGCAGCACATCAAAGTCGATCAGATCGCCAACGGCAATGCGCAGCTCGGGCTCCCAGCCGGTGGCAACGCGCTTGACGCGTGCTTCCAACGCCGCTGCCGCATCCAGCAGGGGGCGGCCCTCGCGTAACAGCTCCTGGCCGGCCGGTGTGAGCCGGGCCCGATGGCCGCTACGGTCGAAAATCAACACGTCCAGATCCTGCTCCAGTTTCTGGATCGTGTAGGTAATTGCAGAAGGAACGCGATGCAGTTCGCTGGCCGCGCTGGCGAAACTGCCTTTGCGGTCTATGGCATCCAGCACGATCAGGGCGTCGAGCGACAGGCGCATTTCAATGATTCCGAAGTAGTGGGACTCAGCATTCACAAGCCAGTGCTCTTCGGATTATGGTCGAGCTGGCCCGGTTTGCCGAAATATTCATCGAAACGCCTGAATGCATGCTGCGCTGCAGCACAAAAAATGTCTGTAGGTGATTGATCAATAGGGGTTTTCCATGGCGGTGGGGCGGAGTAGGATGCATCGCAGTTCCGGCGCTAGACTGGAACCCGATCGTGGAGACCTACCGCATGAAAATGAAGTCCATCCTGGTGCTGTGGCCGTCTTTTCTGGTTGCAGGCATCCTGAATAGCCTGTTCTTCACCTTGTTCGACCCCCTGGAGCTGATGCTGGGCAGCGAACCGCTGTTCGACAGCCGCGTCGTCGCCTATTCCTGCGGCTTCTTTATTTGCTGGCTGTTCGCCGGCCTGTCCAGCGGCCTGACGCTGTTCTTCGAACGCGATCGCAGCGAAATCAACCGCTACTGCCCGGTGGATTTCAACCATGCACCACAAGAAGACAAGCAGGCACACCTCGCACACTGAAGCACTCGGCGGATGCAAAACAAAAAAAGCGACCCGCGGGTCGCTTTTTTTGTTTAGAGGTCAAAGCCTTAGTGACTCTCGGTCGGTGCGCAGGCGCCCAGTAATGAGCGTATGGCGTTCAGGTCGAGCAGGTCGATCTGCTTGCCCTGCACCTTGATCAGGCCGTCTGCCTGGAAGCGCGAAAAGGTGCGGCTGACGGTTTCGAGCTTCAGGCCAAGATAGCTGCCGATTTCTTCCCGCGTCATGCGTAGATGGAAACCCTTGGCGGAGAAGCCACGCGCCTCGAGGCGTTGCGACATATTGAGCAGGAAGGCCGCCAAGCGTTCTTCGGCGCGCATATTGCCCAGCAGCAGCATCAGGCCCTGATCGCGCACGATCTCGCGACTCATTAGCTTGTAGAAATGCCGCGTCAGCGAGGGAATCTCGCGTGACAGGCTGTCCAGCTGCTGGAAGGGGAGCTCGCAGACTTCGCAATCCTCCAGCGCGATGGCCGTGCAAGCATGTTGGGTGCCGCCCAGCGCATCAAGGCCCAGCAGCTCGCCGGCCATGTGAAAGCCGGTGACCTGCTCGCGACCATCTTCGGCCAGTAGTGTGGTTTTGAAGAAGCCGGTGCGTACCGCATACAGCGAATGGAAGGGCTGACCGGCGCGGAACAGTGCTTCACCGCGCTTGACCGGAATGCGCTGACGGATGACCTCATCCAGCTGTGCCATTTCGTCGCGGGCCAAGCCCAGCGGCAGGCAGAGCTCGCGCAGGGAGCAGGCGGGGCAACCCGAGCGAAGTTCATGCAGTGGGATGAAGTCTGGGATACCAGTCATGGTGAGCGGCTTCGAAGCGATGGTCTAAGGCGAGAGTTTGATGGCTAAGTTCGGCATAAACAAGCCTGGGTGTTCCGCAGCGACGCAGCGCGGGCAGTCACAGGGCAGGCAGACTTCGCAAATCTCGGTGCAGGCCGCGTGAAGCAGCTAGCGGAATTAGGGCCGGCAAGCGTCGGGTTTGTCTGCAAGCCGCAGCACTTGATAAGCTCGGTCCATGTTCGAATCAACTTATCTACTTGGCTTGGCCGGCTGGTTGCTGGCCGGATTCCTGGGTGGTGTGCATTGCCTGGGTATGTGCGGTGGGCTGGCCGCTGCGCTGGGCTTGAATCTGGCGCAGGACCGGCGCTTCCTGCTACTACTGGTGGCGAATCTGGGCCGCATCAGCAGCTATACCTTGATAGGTGCACTGCTGGGTGGCGTGGCGGCTGGCCTGGCGCTGCTGCCTTGGGCCAATCTGCTTCAGCAACTGCTGTATCTGCTTTCGCTTGCGCTACTGATCCTGCTGGGCTGCTATCTGGCCGGCTGGCTATCGTGGTTGACGCGCCTGGAACGCATGGGCCAGCCGCTGTGGCGACGTTTACAGCCGAGGTTGGCTGGCTTGCTGCCTGTGGATAGTCTGTACAAGGCCTATCTGGCCGGTGCCCTGTGGGGCTGGCTGCCTTGTGGCCTAGTTTATACGGCGGCTACCGGTGCCCTGGCCAGCGGCTCGGCCTGGAAAGGGGCGGCAACCTTGCTGGCTTTTGGGCTGGGCACTTTGCCCAATCTGCTCGCCATGGGTGTTGCGGCCAGCCAGCTGAACCGAGTCCGCCAGCAACCCTGGCTGCGGCGCCTAGCCGGTGGTCTGCTGGCGGGTTATGCCGTGTTTGCCTTGATACGTTTTCTGATGGGGTAGTCCATGTCCGCCATACGTTTTGACAGCCTGCATGATTACCAGCAGCAAATTGCCCAGGCCTGCACCACAGCACAGCGCCAGATTCTGTGGTTCGATGATGATCTGAGCGATACCGCAGCTGATAGTTTGGAGCTGGCGACCCAGCTTAAACGTTTGCTGGTGGGGTCGTCGCTGGCCAAAGTGCAGATACTGCTGAACGACGACGCTTGGTTCTGGCGAAAATGCCCACGATTGCAGCAGTTGCTGAATATATATGGGCATGCATTTGAATTGCGCCTGAGCAATGAAATTGATAAAGGCGCGGGTGAGCGTTTTTTACTGACTGAGCAAAGCGTCGTGCGTATTTTTCATAGCGAGAGCCTGCGCGGCGAAGCCAGTGATCATGCCGGTAGCCGCAGCCTTTGCCTGCAGCGTTTCGAGGCCTTGTGGCTGCGCGCCGAGCCGCCGAGCGAAGGGCGGCGACTGCATATTTAGCCCTGTGCGGACAGTGAATGCTGCACTGCAATTTGCTACTAGTTTTTTCCAAAAAAGCTGCTAGAATTTTGCCGTCGGTCGAATTTGATGCGTCAAAGGTTTCAAAGCCCTCGATCAACGGTCGATTGCTTTACAAGTGTTGTTAAAACTCACCTCTACTAAGGTAAAAATCATGAACAAGCTCCTCGTTGCTGCTCTTATCGCCCTGGGTCTGGCTGCTTGCGGTCAAAAGGAAGAAGCTCCTGTTGAAGCCCCGGCTGTTGAAGCTCCTGCTGCTGAAGCTCCTGCTGCTCCGGCCGCTGACGCTGCTGCTCCGGCCGCTGACGCTGCTGCTGCTCCGGCTGCTGACGCTGCTGCTGCTCCGGCCGCTGACGCTGCTGCTGCTCCGGCTGCTGACGCTGCTGCCGCTCCTGCTGAAGCTCCGAAGCAGTAATTCGGCTTCGCAAGCGATTGCATGAAAAGCCGGCCCTTGGCCGGCTTTTTGTTTGCCTGTCGTGTGTGGGTTGGTTGCGATGCAGCCAACAAAAAAGGACGCCCTGGCGTCCTTTTTTGCATTCAAGTGCGTAGCTACTTATCTCAGGCGATGCGCCCGGGGATGCGGGGTGTATCCACCTGGACATCGGCATTCTGGGCGCGGTGACGTAATGCGTGGTCAATCAGTACCAGCGCCAGCATCGCTTCGGCGATCGGGGTGGCGCGTATACCGACACAGGGGTCGTGGCGACCGGTGGTGGCCATCTCCACGGCATGGCCGGCCTTGTCGATCGAGTTGCGTGGCTGGGGAATGCTCGAGGTGGGCTTGAGTGCCAGGCTGACGCGGATGTCCTGGCCGGTGGAGATCCCGCCCAGCACGCCGCCCGCGTGATTGCTGGCGAAGCCGGCCGGGGTCAGCTCATCGCCGTGTACGCTGCCACGCTGGGCCACGGTGTCGAAGCCGTCGCCGATTTCCACGCCCTTGACCGCATTGATGCTCATCATCGCATAGGCAATATCGGCATCCAGGCGGTCGTAAACCGGCTCACCCCAGCCTACTGGCACGTTCTCGGCCACCACCTCGATCTTGGCGCCGACCGAGTCGCGCTCGGCGCGGATCTGGTCCATATAGCTTTCCAGCTGCGCGATCACTTCGTCGTTCGGAGCGAAGAAGGCATTCTGGTCCACATGCTGCCAGGCCTTGAAGGCGATGGTGATCTCGCCCAGTTGGCTCATATAGCCGCGGATTTTCACCCCATAGCGCTCCTTCAGCCATTTCTTGGCGATGGCGCCGGCCGCCACGCGCACGGCGGTTTCCCGCGCCGAGCTGCGTCCGCCGCCACGGTAGTCGCGGATGCCGTATTTGTGCCAATAGGTGTAATCGGCGTGGCCGGGACGGAAAGTGTCGACGATCTTGCCGTAGTCCTGGCTGCGTTGGTCCTGATTGCGGATCAGCAGGCCGATAGGCGCGCCGGTGGTCTTGCCCTCAAAGACGCCGGAGAGAATCTCCACCGTGTCCGGTTCCTTGCGCTGGGTCACATGCCGGCTGGTGCCGGGCTTGCGGCGATCGAGTTCGGCCTGGATATCGGCCTCGCACAGAGCGAGGCCAGGTGGGCAGCCGTCGACCACGCAGCCAATGGCTGGGCCGTGGCTTTCGCCAAAGGAGGTGACGGTAAACAGCAGACCCAAGGAACTACCCGACATTGCTGGCCTCTTTGATTCGATCGCGTGGAATGCAAACTGGCCTCGCGCACAGGGCCAGACTGGCATGGATGGGCACAAGTTTATCACAGCGGGCAGTCTGAACTGCCCGCTGGCACTGGCGTTCAGCCTGCTTTGCCATGCTAGAATCCAAGTTGACGTTAACGTCAATACGCCGGTCCAATAGCGCGGCAGATGACGCTGAGAGCGCATGCCATAGCGAGCGGGACGACCCGCAAAACAGGAGACAGACAGATGTCAGGGTTCAATAAGGTGGTAGCCACCCATGCCGAGGCATTGGCGGGCTTGGTCGACGGCATGACCGTCATGGTAGGTGGCTTTGGCCTGTGCGGGATTCCCGAAGGCCTGATCCGTACCGTGTACCAGAACGGCCAGAAGGGCCTGACGGTGATTTCCAATAATGCCGGTGTGGATGGTTTTGGCCTTGGCCAGTGGCTGGAGAAGCGCCAGATCAAGACCATGATCGCCTCCTATGTGGGCGAGAATGCGCTGTTCGAACAGCTGCTGCTCTCGGGTGAGATGGAAGTGATCCTGACCCCGCAGGGTACGTTGGCCGAGAAGATTCGTGCCGGTGGCGCCGGCATTCCGGCCTTTTACACCGCGACCGGCTATGGCACCCAGGTGGCCGAGGGCAAACCGACCGCCGAATTCGACGGGCGCATGTATGTGCAGGAGCGCTCACTCACGGCTGATTTTGCGCTGGTGCGCGCCTGGAAGGCTGACGAGTACGGCAATCTGGTGTTCCGTAAGACGGCGATGAACTTCAATCCGATGATGGCCACTGCTGGCCGCATCACGGTGGCGGAAGTGGAAGAGATCGTGCCGGCGGGCTCGCTCGACCCCCAACAGATCCACACCCCAGGCATCTATGTGCAGCGTGTGGTCAAGGGCCAGTTCGAGAAGCGCATTGAACAACGTACCGTCCGCAAGGCTTGAGGAGAGCACCATGGCACTGAACCGCGAACAAATCGCCATGCGCGTCGCCCAGGAACTGCGCGACGGCTATTACGTGAACCTGGGCATCGGTATTCCGACCCTGGTGGCCAACTATATTCCGGCTGGCATGCAGGTCATGCTGCAGTCGGAAAACGGCTTGCTGGGCATGGGGCCGTTCCCGACCGAGGATGAGGTGGATGCCGATCTGATCAATGCCGGCAAGCAGACCGTGACCACGATTCCCGGTGCGGCGTTTTTCAGCTCGGCCGAGTCGTTTGCCATGATACGGGGGGGGCATGTCGACCTGACCGTGCTGGGCGCTTTCGAAGTGGATGTGCACGGCAGCATTGCCAGCTGGATGGTGCCGGGCAAGCTGGTCAAGGGCATGGGCGGGGCGATGGACCTGGTAGCGGGCGCACGCAATATCGTGGTGACCATGCAGCACACCGACAAGGCCGGCAATTCCAAGCTGCTGCCCAGCTGCAGCCTACCGCTGACCGGGGTGAACTGCATCCGCAAGGTGGTGACCGATCTGGCCGTGCTCGATATTGCCGATGGGGCTTTCCATCTGCGTGAGCGCGCACCGGGCGTCAGCGTGGAAGAGATCGTCGCCAAGACGGCCGGTCGCCTGATCGTGCCGGCCGAGGTGCCGGAGATGCGCGTGTAAGCGCGCTGGCGCAGCAAGCAAAAGGCCACCTCGCGGTGGCCTTTTGCTTTGCAAGACGATCAGGGCTTAGCGGATCAGCTCGCCGCTTGGGCCGATCACTGTCACTTCCACGAACTTCGAACCCACGCGCTGGTTGGGGCCGAAGGCGAGGCGGAAGCCACCCATATTCAGATTGCCGATGCCTTCGAGTGCGCTGATCAGCGCTTCGCCACTCAGATTGTTCTTGTTCATATTGCCCAGCGCTTCGGTGAACAGGCGGGCGGCAATGTAGTACTCGAACTCGATATAGCCGAGCTTGAGCTTGTTGCGCTTCACAAAGGCGCGGTATTCCTTGGCCAGCTGCGAGGAATCGGCAAAGATATAGGGCATGACCTGGCTGATGCCGGTGCCGCGTGCTGCATCCAGACCGGCCGTGGCGATCAGCTCCTTGGCGCCGACCACCGACACCGTGTAGATCTGTGCCATGCCGCCCGCCTTGCGATAGGCCTTCAGGAAGCTACCTACCGCATCATCGGTGCCCAGGGCCAGAATCGCGCTCGGGTTCTGCTCATTGATCGCCTTGACCGCGGCATCCACATTGACGGTGTTCTTCTCGTAGGCGCCGGTCGCCACCACCTCCAGATTGTTCTTGCGCGCTTCTTGGCGGGCCGAGAACAGGCCGAACTTGCCGTCCGGGTCGTTCTGGTAGAACACGCCGACGCGCTGGTGACCAAGCGAGGCCATCTGCTGGGCCAGCTTATTCATCTCGTCTGGCCAGGCGGCGCGCAGATGGAACATCCAAGGGTTGCTGCGCAGGGCTGGTGCCCCGGAGATCGGTGCGATCAGCGGGATCTTGGCGTCGGACAGGATGTTTTGCTTGAGCAGTTCGAGCGGACCGGCCGAACCACCGGCGCCCAGCATGGCAATCGGATTGTGCTGCTGGATGATGCGGCGGGTTTCTTCGGCATGCTTTTGCGGATTGAAGGCATCGTCGCCATACACCATCTTCACTTTGATGCCGTTGACGCCAGCCTTCTTATTGAACTCGGCGAAATAGGCGTCCAGCGTCTGTTCGGCGCTTTCAGCCAATTCCTTCAGCTGGCTGCTGACCGGGCCGACATGGCCGACCGTGACCACTTCGGCCTGGGCCGGGGCAAGCAAGAGTGCGCTGGCCAGGACGGCGAGCAGGGGGCGTAGCGTAAGACGCATAAGGTAAATCTCCTGAAACGGGACGACGCGAGCACAGGGCGCTAGTCATTTGAATCTGCTAGCAATTTCTCCTGAGCAAGCGCTCGGACGCGCGATTCTAGAGGAATGACCCGCCTCGGTCATGGTGAATCGACTGTTAGCTCTACCATCCGCTGTCGCGCCCATTTCTGCTGCGCCAGATGCAACAAAACGGGGCGCAAGGGCCCCGTTTTGATGGCTGGGCTGGGTGCTGATGCCCAACCGTGAAGCATAACCCCGACTCAGGCGCTGGCCGTCTCGAACAGTGCGTCGATCTGTTGGCGTGCCTGGGTGAAGGCCGCTTCGCGCGCTTCCGGACCCATGCTCAGACCGTGCGCATGTACGACCTGCACATTGCTGATGCCGACAAAGCCGAGCACGAACTTCAGGTAGTCCTCGTGGGCCGCGGCGCTGGGCTGGCCGACATGGTTGCCACCTGCGGTGGACACGATGATCACCCGCTTGCCGCCGGCCAGGCCTTCCGGGCCGTTCGCGCCGTACTTGAAGGTCTTGCCGGCCACGGTGACGCGGTCAATCCAGGCCTTGAGTTGGCTGGGGATAGCGAAGTTGTACATCGGTGCGCCGATCACGATCGCATCGGCGGCCAGGAATTCATTCAACACGCTTTCCGACAGCGCAGCCTCGTGGGCCTGGGCGGCATCGCGCAGCTCGGCCGGCGTGCCGTTGGCACCCAGGGTAAAGCCCGAGAACTGTGCGAGCGCATCGCCAGCCAGGTCGCGGTAGCTGACTTGCAAATCGGGCTGGGCGGCGCGCCAGGCGTTCACCACTTCACGGCTCAGTTGGCGCGAAGCCGAGGCGTCGCCGAGGATGCTGGAATCGATATGGACGAGTTTCATGCTGTTCTCCGGTTTGGGTCGCCAAGGCCGGCGACTTGCTTGGGGCGAATACTATGTGTGGTGCGAATAGGCGACTAGCTGGCTAAAATGCGATGAATCGTTCTATTGGTGGGACAATCTCATGCAAGACCTGAATGATCTGCACTATTTCGCCCGGGTAGTGGAGGCTGGTGGCTTTGCCGCAGCGGGGCGACTGCTGGGCATTCCCAAGTCGCGCCTGTCCCGACGCATTGCCGAGCTGGAGGGGCGCCTGGGTGTACGGCTCTTGCAGCGCACCACGCGCAAGCTGGCGCTGACCGAGGTGGGTGAGCGCTATTACCAGCAGTGCCAGGCCATGCTGCAGGCAGCCGAAGCGGCCGATGAAACCGTGGCCCTGCTCAGTGCCGAGCCACGCGGTCGACTGCGGCTGTCCTGTCCGATTGCCCTGGTGCAGACCGAGCTGACCGAGATGATTCCGGCCTTCCTGGCCACCTACCCGCAGATCCGCCTTGAGCTGGTGATGACCAATCGGCGCGTGGACCTGGTGGAGGAGGGCATTGATGTGGCGCTACGCGTGCGCGGTAGTGGCGATGAGGACCCCTCGCTAGTCTCGCGCCGCCTGCGCCCGGCGGCTGGCGCGCTGGTGATGGCGGCCAGCCTGCGCAGCCAGTACAAGATACGCACGCCGGCCGATCTGGCGCAGCTGCCGGCGCTGGGGGCGCTGGAGCTGGACCGGCGCCTGCATCTGCAACTCAGCCACGTCGATGGGCGGGTGGAGAATTTTGTCGCCGAGCCGCGCCTAGCGGTGGAGGACTTTGCCATGCGCAAGGCGGCGGCCCTGCGCGGGCTGGGCTTCACCATGCTGCCCGCGCCTTACTGCCAGGATGAGCTGGCTAATGGCAGCCTGGTGCGCCTCTTGCCCGACTGGTCGCTGGCGGTCGGCCATCTGCAGGCTGTCTATCCACACCGGCGCGGCCTCTTGCCGGCCGTGCGCGTGCTGGTCGACTTCCTGGCCCAGGAATTCAGCCGCGAGGGAGGCAAGCTGGTCTAGCGTGCCGGCTCCGGCCTGGGTGCGACGATGTGGAGGCCTTACTGACCGTGGCGGATGTGGATATCCCCAAGCGTTAGCGCGCGCTAATTTTGCTACGCTGCCTTACGAAGCGTGTTCCGCCTGCCCCGATACCACCCCCGTCGGGCCTGCGCCTGTTTGCCCCTATCTCGGCATGTTTCTGCACCGCTACCCCCATGTGCAGCGCTTCCTTCCCCCTGTTGTCACTCTGCCGAGTTTTCCATGCAAACCGTTTCCCCCTCCGCCGCATTGGCGGCGCAACGCCCTTTGGGTCGCAGCGATTACAAGACCCTGGCCCTGGCTGCGCTTGGCGGCGCGCTGGAGTTCTACGACTTCATCATCTTCGTCTTCTTCGCCACTGTTATCGGCCAGCTGTTCTTCCCGCCCGAGATTCCCGACTGGCTGCGCCAGCTACAGACCTTCGGCATCTTCGCCGCCGGTTATCTGGCCCGCCCGCTCGGCGGCATCATCATGGCCCACTTCGGTGATCTGCTGGGGCGCAAGCGCATGTTCGCGCTCAGCATCCTCCTGATGTCGGTGCCCACACTGTTGATGGGCTTGCTGCCCACCTATGCCAGCATCGGCCTGGCTGCGCCGATTGCGCTGCTCGCCCTGCGCATCCTGCAGGGCGCGGCGGTGGGTGGCGAAGTGCCGGGTGCCTGGGTGTTTGTGGCCGAGCATGTGCCGGCCAAGCGTATCGGCTATGCCTGCGGCACGCTGACCGCGGGGCTCACTGCCGGCATCCTGCTCGGCTCCCTGGTGGCCACCGCGGCCAATAGCCTGTTCACCCCGGCCCAGCTGCATGACTACGGTTGGCGCATTCCTTTCCTGCTCGGCGGCATCTTTGGCATCTGCTCGATGTATCTGCGCCGCTGGCTGGAGGAGACACCGGTGTTTGCCGAGATGAAGCAGAAAAAGGCGCTGGCGGCCGAGCTGCCGCTGAAGACCGTGCTGCGCGAGCATCGCCTGGCCGTGCTGCAGTCGATGCTGCTGACCTGGATGTTGTCGGCCGGCATCGTGGTGGTGATCCTACTCACGCCGCCCCTGCTGCAGAAGAGCCTAGGCTTTGATGCGGTGACGACCTTGCAAGCCAATAGCCTGGCCATCGTCTTCCTGACCATGGGCTGCGTGCTGGCCGGTACGCTGGCCGACCGCTTCGGCGCGCGGCGCGCGATGTTCGGCGGCGGCTTGCTGCTGGCCCTGTCTAGCGCGCTGTTCTATGGCCTGCTGCCCAGCCATCCGGACAGGCTACTGCCGCTGTATGCCCTGGCTGGCCTTAGCGTTGGCGTGGCTGGTGCGGTGCCCTATGTGATGATCCGCGCGTTTCCGCCCGCGGTACGCTTTAGCGGGCTGTCCTTCAGCTACAACATGGCTTACGCGATCTTCGGCGGGCTGACCCCGATACTGGTCAGCCTATTGGCCAAGGCTACGCCGCTGGCGCCGGCCTACTATGTGGCCGCAGTGGCGCTGATCGGCATGTTGACCGCGCTGAGCCTGCCGCGCCAGGCGCGTGCTTAGCGCCTAAGCGATTCACCAAGCTGGCCCTAGTGGCCGGAATGAAAAATGGCGCTATGAGGGCGCCGTTTTTCATGGCTGGCGTGGCTGCCAGTCCAGTGCGGCGTTCTCGGCGCGGCGCATCAGTTGCAGATGGTCCTCGAGCACCTGGCAGACGCGCGCCAGCAGGGCCGGGTCGGCCGCGGCGGCTTCCAGACGCAGCGTGGCGTCGTCTGCATACAGGCGGCCGATGCCGAAGGGAAAGTGGGCCACGCCCTGCTGGGCGTCGAAATCGACCGGAATCTTGCGCGCGAAGTGTTTGCACAGCTTGAACAGGAATTGCGCGGCCCGCTTGGTGTGCACGGTGGTGTGGCATTCGATCATGGGAAGACGGTAAACCTTGAAGAGTGAGGGAGTGGCCGGCCGCGGCGGGCCGGCCTGGATCAGGGCATCTCAAATCGTGTGAGCAGACCCTAGGACGGCAGGCGTTCGAGCACGAATAGCGCTTCGCCGCGGCTGCTGTGTTCGATACGGCCGAGCACGCCATAGACCTCGGCCAGCAGGCTGGGGCTGAGCACCTGCTGCGGTGGACCGTCGGCCCGACAGCGTCCGCCGGCCAGCACGATGACGCGCGCGCAGCTGCGCAGGGCCAGGTTCAGGTCGTGCAGAGCCAGCAGGGCAACGGCCTGGCGTTCGGCCACCACGCGTTGCACGGCATCCAGCATGGTCAGCTGCCAGTGCAGGTCGAGCGCGCTATTCGGCTCGTCCAGCAAGAGCAGGCCGGGGCGGCGCGCGAGCGCCTGGGCCAGCGCTACCATCTGGCGCTGACCACCCGATAGCGTGTCCATGCGCTTGAGCGCCAGTGGCAACAGGCCCAGCTCGGCCAGCATGGCTTCGCTGGCCTGTTCGGCCTCGCGTGCCGAGGCGCCGGCCGCGCGCAGGCCGCCGAGCAGGAATTCATACACACTGAGCCCCGAGCCCTGAGGCAGCGCCTGCGGCAGCAGGCCCACGCGGCGCGCCCGCTCGGCGGGGGGCAGTTGGCGCAGCGACACGCCCTGCAGGCTGGCCTCACCCTGGAAGGGCACCAGGCCGGCCAGGGCATGGATCAGCGTGGATTTGCCGGCGCCATTCGGGCCGATCAGCGCGGTCAGGCTGCCGGCGGGCAGTGGCGGCAGGCTTAGCCCGTCCAGCACGGTCTGGCCGCCACGCCGCACGCTCAGATTGTCCAGTTGCAAACTCATACGCCCCCCTTGCGGCTGAGGATGAGCGCGATAAATACCGGCACGCCGACCAGGGCGGTCACGATGCCGATCGGGATGATCAGGCCCGGCACGATGGTCTTGCTGGCGATGGAGGCCAGCGACAGCATCAGGGCGCCGCACAGCAGGCTGGCCGGCAGCAGGAAGCGATGCTGCTCGCCCACCAGCAGGCGGGCGATATGCGGGCCTACCAGGCCGACAAAGCCGATGGTGCCGACAAAGGCCAGCGCTGCCGCGGTCATCAGGCTGACTTCGACCAGGGTGATCGCGCGCAGACGCGCCACATTCACGCCCAGGCTGGCGGCATGGGTTTCCCCGCCGCGCAGCAGGGTCAACGCCCAGGCGCGCCGCATGGCCAGCGTAAAGCACAACGCCAGCGCCACGCCGATTAGCCCCACATGCTGGAGGCTGGCGCGCGCCAGGCTGCCCATGCTCCAGAACACGATCTGTTCGAGCGCATTTGCCTCGGCCAGGAATTGCAGCAGCCAGACCAGCGCTTCCAGCGCAAACAGCAGGGCGATGCCGAATAGCACCAGGGTGGCGCCGCCACCGCCGTGCCAGCGGCTGAGCAGCAGGATCAGCCCGGTCACGCCCAGCGCACAGGCGAAGGCGGCCAGCGGCACCAGCAGATTGGCGGGCAGTGGCTGCAGATGCTGGAACACGATGGCCAGCGAGGCGCCGAGCGTGGCGGCCGCGGCGAGGCCGAGCGTGAATGGGCTGGCGAGCGGATTGTTCAGCACCGTCTGCATCTGCGCGCCACCTAGGCCCAGCGCGGCGCCCACCACCAGCGCCATCAGCGCATAGGGCAGGCGCACGTCGAACACGATGACCCGCTGGGCGGCATCCAGGCTGGCCGGCTGCCACAGGCCGTGCAGCACACTGCCCAGCGACAGGCCGGCCGGGCCGCTGCTCAGGTCGAACAGGAAGCTGGCCGCCAAGAGCAGGGCCAGCCCGCCCAGCACGGCCAAGCGGCCGCGATTATGGCGCCGGTAGCGCAGCGCGAGCGGCAGATCGTCCGGCTTCATGGCGCGCTGACCCAATACAGGCCGGGCAGCGGCACTGGCTGGAAGCGCGCGTAGTACTGCTGCAGCGTGGCTTGCGGATCAAGGCTGCGGAAGCGCGCCGGATACAGCCACTTGGCCAGCACCTGCACGGCCGCCACATGGCTGGCGCTGTAGTTGAAATGATGCGAGAGCGCATGGGCGCGGCCCTGCCGGACTGCCTGCAGATGCGTAATGCCCTCGCGCTGCAAGGCGCGCTGCAGGCCGGCCTGGGCGGTGGCGGCATCGATGCCGGCGCCGAGCGGAATGCGCGCGCTCTGCTGGCGCAAGGTGGTCGGGTTGCCGATGGCGGTGGCCACATACACGCTGGGTTGGCGCTGCAGCAGGAATTCCAGATTCACCGTGCCATGGGCGCCGGGTACCAGCGGCTTGGCGATATTGTCGCCGCCGGCCAGGTCGACCAGGCGGCCGAGCATGCCATTGCTCAGGGTCTCGCAGCAGCCAAGCGCCAGGCCGACCCGGCTGTCGATGAAGACCGAGGTCTTCTGCTTGAGGCCAGCCAGGCCCTGGCTGACCTTGGCCAGCTCGGCCTCGTAGAAACGGATGAAGCTGTCGGCCTGGGCCTGACGGCCGAGCAGCTCGCCCAAGAGGCGCAGGCTGGGGCGGGTGTTGCGCAAGGGGTCGGCGGTGAAGTCGATGTAGACCACGCTGACGCCGGCTGCCTCCAGGCGCTGGCGGGTGGCCACATCGCTGGCATCCGGGCCGTGCCCGCCCAGGCCGAAGATG
Source organism: Chitinimonas taiwanensis DSM 18899 (assembly GCF_900119825.1). Lineage (GTDB taxonomy): Bacteria > Pseudomonadota > Gammaproteobacteria > Burkholderiales > Chitinimonadaceae > Chitinimonas > Chitinimonas taiwanensis. The sequence continues at coordinate 56,160 of NZ_FPKR01000010.1, forward strand.
GCCAGGTCCGGGCGCAGGGCCAGCGCCTGCTCGACGCTGAAGCCGTTGCTGCCACGGCTCAGGCGGCTGATCTTGGCCAGCTCCGGGTAGACGCGCAGGTATTGCGCATACAGGCCGGGGTCGAGCTGGGCGAAGTCGTCCAGCATGCCGACCACGCGCTGGCGCGGCAGTTCGCGGTCGAGGATGACCAGATTGGTCAGCATGCGGCCTTCGCCGAGCAGGATGCGTTCAAGCTTGGCCGGGCGTTTGACCGGATGGCCGGCCAGGTCGATCAGGCCATCGGCCAGGCAGGCGAGGGGGGCGAGGGGGGCGAGCAGCAGGCTCAGGCAGAGCCTGCGCAGAAGGGTAGGCATCGGTTTTCCTTGTCGGTAGGCAGGGCGGCCTGCGGGTGCAGCCGCCAAGCGTGCATAGGCCAAATCCCGCCTCGTTGGGCGGGATGGGTGGGGTGAATAAGGGCTAGGGTCAGAAGGTCCAGGCGGCTTCCACGCGCACATCGCGCCCGGCCTCGGCATAGCCGAGCTGCTTGTTCTGGTAGCCGTTCCAGCCATAGGTGGCCTGGTCGTAATAGAACTTGTCGAACAGGTTCTTCACCGCCAGGTTCAGGCTGGGACCCTGCTTGCCGCGTGGCTGCCAGTTTGCGTACACATCGTGCACGCCGTAGCCGGCCTTGCGGCGCTGGCTGCTGCTGCCCACCGGCCGGTAATCGAAACCTTCTACCAGGCGCGCATACCAACCTAGCTCCAGCTTGTCGTCCCAGCCGCGATAGGCGCTGCGCAACACCCAGCTGCGCCCGCTGCTGGTGCCCAGGCCGAGCTCGGCATCGCTGAAGGGCTGGCCATTGAAGCGCGGCTTGCTGTGCGCCACGCTGAGGCCGGCGCTGAAGCCGCCCTGTGCATAGGCGCTGCCCAGCTCATAGCCGCTGATGCGCGCCGCGCCGGCATTCTGGCGGCAGCCGCCGGCGCTGCTCGCGCAGGCCACGGTGGTGATGTAGTTGGCGATCAGCTGGCGATAGGCATTGCCGTTCAGGCTGAAGCCGCCCTGACGGTATTCGAAGCCGATTTCGCGGTTGCTGGCCTGCTCGGCCTCAATGTTGGCCACATTCTTCCAGCGCGCGATATCGAGCATGAAGGCCTCCTTCATGCCCACACCACGCAGGGCCTTCGCATAGCGGAGCTTGAGGCGCAGCGCAGCGTTGGCCTGCCAGACAAGGCCAGCGCTCGGGCTGGCGCCGCTGCTGCGGAAGGTCTGGCCGTGGTTGTCCTGATAGCGATAGCGATCATGGCGCAGGCCCAGCGACAGCTCGAGCGGGCTGAAGTCGAGCAGGCCCTCGATATAGGCGCCGCCTACGCTGGCATCCTCGCGGCCGCTGCCGGTCAGATTGTATGGATTACGGATCGCCCGGGCGGCCGAGTCTTCCTCGCGCCAGTTCAGACCGTACTTGAGCAGATGGGCGCCCAGTGCGCTTTGCAGCGCCAGGTCCACGCCCTGGCTGCGCAGTGCTTCGCCCCAGTTGCGCCCGGCCAGATTGGTGCGCTCGGTTTCCACCTGGTTGTGATAGGCATTGACTGCCAGTCGGTCCACGCCATGGCCGGGCTGGGCGGTGTAGGCGAGCGTGCTGGTGCGGCGCTGCAGGTTCTGCGGGATAGGGTCGTTCGGCAGCACCGGATGCGGGAAGGCGACCATATTGGCGCGCGCATCGCGCACGCCCTCGTCTTCGCTGGCCTGGTAGCCGAGGCTGAGCCGCTGGCCGCTGCCGAGGTCCAGGCCCAGCTTGGCGAGCAGATGCTGCTGCTCGGTATCGGAATGGGCGATCTGGTTGCCCGCGCCATCGCGGTAATTGCGGGTATCGAGACGGCTGGCCGACAGCAGGAAGTCGGCCTGTTCGCCAAGCTTGCCATAGCTGCTGACCAGGCCGCGCACACCGCGATTGCTGGCTAGGCCAGCGCTGAGCTTGGCGCCGAAGCGGCGACCATCGGCGAGCAGGTCGCGGCCATCCAGTGTGCTGATGCGGATTGCTCCGCCCAGTGCACCAGGGCCGGCGCTGGCAGCGGCGGTGCCCTTTTCTACTTCGATGCGCTTGATCAGCTGCGGGTCGATGATCAGCGCGCTCTGGTGGTGGTAGACCTTGCCGCTGTTATATGCACCGTCCACGGTTATGCTGAGCAGCGACTCCTCCATGCCGCGGATATACACCTTCTGGGCAATCGGGTTGGCGCCGCCGCCTACCGCGATCTCGGCATCGCGCCGGTACAGATCATTGAGGTCGCGCGCCTGGCTCTGGGCGATGTCGGCGGCGCTGACGGTATTGTCCTGGGTCGGGGTGCTGGCTTCGATGGTGATGGTGCTCAGCTCGACCTCGTTAGCCAGGGCAAGGCCGCTGAACAGTGGTAGCAAGAGGGCAGCCAGCAAGGTAGGGGTGTGCGGGGGATGGCGATACATGGCGGGTTTCCAGGGGCAGCTTGGCCGGGGTTTAGATTTGTAAATGAGAATTGATATCAATAGAATGGCATTTTGTCATGGCCGGCAACCCCTGTCCTTTGCCGGCGACAAGCAAACCTTTGCGTAAATGCCATCTGCGAGGAAAAACCGATGAATGCCGCACTGGATGTGGAGGCGCTGCGCGCGCAGCTGCAAGGCCGCGAGTTGAAGATGTGGAGCGGTGCCCAGGCCGATGCGCCGGTGGTGCAGGGCATGTGGCTGCAGGAGCGGTTGGCATCGGGCCTGGACCTGCATGCGAGCTGGGTGGCGATACGCCGCCGCCTGCAGGGGCAGGCGCAGATCGAGCCGGGGCTGAAGCTGATCGTCATGCTGCAGGGCAGGGTGGAGATGCAGCTGGGGCGCGAGCGGGTCAGCGTGGGCGGGCAGGGGCCGGAGTGCCTGCTGCTGGCAGCGCGCGAGGCCGACAGCTTTCTGCGTACCCTGCCGGGCGCCGGCCAGCAGAAGCAGCTGGTGCTGAGCATGCCGAGCGCCTGGTTCAGCGCCCAGGGCCTGGATGCCCAGCCCGGCTTTGCCCGCAGCGCGGCCTTCTGCCAGCAACAGCTGGCCTACCAGCGCTGGGTGCCCGATGCGCGCCAGACCGCCCTGGTTGACCAGCTGCTCGATCTGCGCGCCACGCCCGAGCATCTGCAAGCCCTGCATAGCGAATGCCTGGCCAGCGAGCTGGCGCTCAGTGCGCTGACTCGGCTGCACCAGGCGCAGGCCGAGGCGGGGGCGGGGGCGCCGGCCAGCGGCAGCACGCGCGGTGTGCAATGCCTGCTTGAGCTGTTGCATAGCGGCGCGGCCGAGGGCTGGAGCCTGGCGCAGATGGCACGCGCGGTGGGCACGAATCCGACCACCCTGCAGCGCCAGTTCCGCGCCGCACAGGGCTGCAGCGTGTTCGACTACCTGCGCCGCTACAAGCTTGGCCAGGCACGCCAGGCCTTGCTGCATGGCGCCACCGTCACCCAGGCGGCGCTGGACGCCGGCTATGGCAGCCCGGCCAATTTCGCCACTGCCTTCAAGCGCCAGTTCGGCCAGACTCCGCGCGCGCTGCGCCCCAGCTGATCGTCGGCGGGCCTGGGCATGAAAAAGCCGCTGCCCAGGCAGCGGCTTTTTACCGGCAGCGCAGCGCACCTCAATCTAGGTAGTTGAGGCGTGCGCGCTTCAGATTGCAGAAGATCTCGTAGTCGATGGTGCCCGCCGCGGCGGCCACTTCGCTGGCCGGCAGGCCCTCGCCCCACAGGCGTACCGCCGTACCCACACCGGCGCCTGGGCAGTCGCTCAGGTCTACGGTCAGCATATCCATGGAAACCCGGCCGATGATGCGGCTGCGCTGGCCGTTCACCAGCACCGGTGTGCCGGCCGGCACCACGCGTGGATAGCCATCGGCATAGCCGCAGGCCACCACGCCGACGCGGGTCGGCCGCTCGGTATGAAAGCGCGCGCCATAGCCTATCGGCTCGCCGGCGGCTAGCTCGCGCACCGCCATGATGCGGCTGTCCAGCTGCATGACTGGCTTGGGCCAGTTGGCCAGCACCCGGTCGGTCGCCGCGCCGCCATACAGCATCACGCCCGCGCGCCCCCAGTCGCCATGCGCCTTTGGCCACGCCAGGATGCCGCCCGAATTACTCAGGCTGGTTTCCAGCCCAAGGCCGGCAACGGCCTGCTGGAAGCGGTCGATCTGTTGTGGCGTGGCCTGGCTGTCCAATTCGTCGGCACGGGCGAAATGGGTCATCGCCACCAGCTTGGCGATCTTGGGGCTGGCGCTCAGCCGCTGGGCCACGGCCGGGAATTCATCCGGATGCAGGCCTAGCCTATGCATGCCGCTGTCTATCTTCACCCACACGGTCAGCGGCGCGTTGATCTCGGCCGCTTCGATTTCGTCCACCTGCCAGGCGCTGTGCAGCGCGGTCCACAGCTGGTAGTGCTGGATCTGCGCAAGCTCCTGTGCCTCGAACCAGCCTTCCAGCAGCAGGATGGGCAGCGTGATGCCGGCCTCGCGCAGCTGGATGGCTTCCTCAATGGTCGCCACGCCGAAGCCATCGGCGATATCGGCCAGTGCGCGCGCGCAGCGCGCCGCGCCATGCCCATAGGCATTGGCCTTGACGATGGCCAGCACGCGCCCGCCATGCAGACGCTTGGCAAGCAGATAGTTATGGCGCAGGGCCTTCAGATCGATGGTGGCGGTTAGCGGGCGGCTCATGGAATCGGCTTGGTCGGAACTGGTGCAATTATCGGGCAAAAAATCGCCCGCAGCCCGGTACAGTCCGGCGCGGCGGGCAAACACAGGGGAACAGCGTGAAAATCAGACCGTGGCGGGTTTGAGCTCGGCCAGGCGGCTGTTGATGGCCTTATTGCCATAGCGGCCGATATCGAGGCCCTCGGTGCTGATGGCCGGGCGCTGGCCAGTGACGATATCGGCCAGCAACTTGCCCGAGCCGCAGGCCATGGTCCAGCCCAGCGTGCCGTGGCCGGTGTTGAGGCTCAGATTCGCATACGGCGTGCGGCCGACGATGGGCGTGCCGTCCGGCGTCATCGGGCGCAGGCCGGTCCAGAAGCTGGCCTGGCTGCTGTCGCCACCAGTGGGGAATAGGTCGTTGACCACCATCTCCAGGGTTTCGCGCCGACGCGGATTCAGGCTCAGATCGTAGCCGCTGAGTTCGGCCATGCCGCCCACGCGGATGCGCTGCTCGAAGCGGGTGATGGCGATCTTGTAGGTCTCGTCCAGCACAGTGGAGACCGGCGCGCCAGCCGGGTTGCGGATGTCGATGGTCAGCGAATAACCCTTGGTCGGGTAGACCGGCAGGTTCAAACCGAGGTCCTGCACCAGCTGACGGCTAAAACTGCCCATGGCCACCACATAGTGGTCGGCCTGCAATTGCTCGCCACCCTTGAGCAGCACGCTGGCAATGCGGCCGCGCTGCACCTGCAGCGCCTCGATCTCGGTCTGGAAGCGGAACTGCACGCCCAGCGCCTCGGCACGCTTGGCCAGCTCGGTGGTGAAGCGCTGGCAGTCGCCGGTCTCGTCATTCGGCAGGCGCAGGCCGCCCACCACCTTGCCCGGCACCATGGCAAGCGCGGGTTCAGCGCGCACGCAGCCGGCTTCATCGAGCAGCTCGAACGGCACGCCGCAGGCTTCCAGCACTGGAATATCGCGCGCCGCGCCATCCAGCTGCTTCTGGGTGCGGAACAGCTGCAGGGTGCCGCCGCTGCGTTCCTCGTAATGCAGACCGATCTCGGCGCGCAGCTCGCGCAGGCAGTCCCGGCTGTACTCGGATAGCCGCATCATGCGTTCCTTGTTCAGCGCATAGGCGGCGTCATTGCAGTTGGCCAGCATCTGCGCCATCCATTGCAGCTGGAACAGGCTGCCATCGGGCTTGATTGCCAGCGGTGCATGGCGCTGGAACAGCCACTTCAGGCCCTTGGTCGGAATGCCGGGCGCGGCCCAGGGCGTGGAATAACCGGGCGAGATCTGGCCGGCATTGGCAAAGCTGGTTTCCAGCGCCACGCCGTCCTGGCGTTCCAGCACCGTGACCTGGGCACCGACACGCGCCAGATAGTAGGCCGTAGAGACCCCGATTACGCCGCCGCCGAGAACGATGACTTGCATGCTTGCCTGCCTGAAGTAGGGAATAGTGAATTCCGGCAGTTTATTGACCAAACTACAAAAAGTGCCGCCAAGATTACTTGGCTAAGCAGGATAAATTCACGTTAAATGGCAAAATAAGGCGAATAAATCTGGATACAACACCTATGCGCGAACTCGACCGTATCGACCGCAAGATCCTGACCCTCTTGCAGCAGGATGGCCGCATGGCCCTGACCGAGCTGGCCGACAAGGTCGGCCTGTCCACCACACCGACCTCGGAACGGGTCAAGCGCCTGGAGCGCGAAGGGGTGATCGAAGGCTATTACGCCCGGGTCAACCCGCGCGCGGTGGCCTGCGCCCAGCTGGTGTTTGTGGAGCTGCGCTTGGCCGCCAAGTCGGCGGAAATCTTCGACCAGTTCCGCCGCGAGGTGATGAAGCTGCCCAATATCGTCGAATGCCATCTGGTCTCGGGCGATTTCGACTACCTGGTCAAGGCGCGCATTTCGGATATGTCGCAGTACCGGCTGCTGTTGGGCGATATCCTGCTCAATCTGCCCGGCGCGGTGGAATCGCGCAGCTATGTGGTGATGGAGGAGGTCAAGGAGACGCTGGCCCTGCCGGTACAGGGCGGCCAGCTTGGTGCGTCGAGTTAGGAAGAGGCGCTAGCCGCGCGCCTGCAACTCGGCTAGCAGCGCGGCATAGCCGGCCTGATCGGTGCGCGCCAAGTCCTGCAGCGCCTCGCGCGCCGCCGCCAGCGGGTCGGGTTTCAATGTGGCCTTGATGGCGGCGATCTCATCCTGCATGGCGCCCAGGGCTTGCAGCTCGGGCAGTGCCTGCTGCTGGAGCGCCCCGGCCAGCGCGCGGACCGCCTGATGCAGCGCATCGAGCTGACTGCCGTAGGAATGCCGTTCGAACACCCGTTGCTCAATCTGGCCATTGCCGGCGCCGGACGGAATGGCGCGGAAGAAGGGGGCCAGATTGGCCTCGATATCCTGTTCGACCGCGCCGCTGAAGGGTAGGCGGTACTGCGGTGCCCAGACAAACTGATTCGGAAACATACACACCTCCTGGCTGAGGGGCAGGTGGGCCTGCCACTGCCTACAGCTTAGATGATGCGACGCAACATCGAACGCGCAAGAAAAAGCCGGCCCTCGGCCGGCTTTTTTCGCACGTCTAGTGCTTAGGGCTTGGGCGGTGTACCGGCGCGGAACACCATGAGCAGCTTGCGCTGGGCATCCAGCAGGCTGAGCTGATTGGCTTCCAGCTTCCAGCGCTTGGTCTTCAGCAGTGCGTCGAGGAAGGCCTGTTCGATCGCCGCGCCATCCGGGCAGGCCATGCGTGAGCTGCCCAGCCCGGTGAAATGGATGCCGCTGCCGACCAGTGCATAGCCGGCCAGGATGCGGTTACAGCCGGTCGAGCCCGAGGCGCGGCGGCCGGCGCTGCTCAGCAGCAGGTGCGGCTCATTGGGCAGCTTGGCGCTGATCACCTGCTCGCCATTCAACTGCACCAGACGCCAGTAGCTGTCCTGCAAGGGGGTGGCTTTCACGTCGGCTTCGCTCACTTTCACTAGCTCCAGATTCTGTGCCGCATCGCTGCCATCGGCCTTCACGGTGTAGCGCGTGTCGGTGATCAGCACCAGCTTGCCGTCCACGCTGACCCGCGCATGCAGCGCATAGCTGTGCTTGGGGTTGAGCGGCTTGTTATCGAAACGTAGCGAGAAGGCCAGCGGCGACTTGCCGGGGGAAATCTGGGTGCTGCGCGCAATCACCTTGGCCGGTGCATCGGCCAGCGATACATCCTGCAGCTGGACTTCGAAGACCGCGTCGACGGGCAGGGTCATCTTGGCTGGGTAGCTGGCACTGCCGCTCAGTACCACTTCGGCCAGGGCGGGGCCGGAAAACAGGCTGCCCAGCAGGGCGAGCAGGAGAATGCGCATACGGAATCCTTGCTGTATTGGCTGCCATGGCAGCCCTTGCGATGTCAGTGAAGTAAGGCGGGTGCGGGCCAGGCCCAAACACGAAGGCGCCGATGCTAGCAGCGCAGCGGCTGGCTTTCATCCCCCAAATTGCCGAAAGGGCGAATAAAACTCACTCTGCACCCCCCTCGGGCCGGCGTGCGGGCGCTTCATACCAGTGTTCGGGTGGGGTCAGCACCGGGCCGCGCGCGCGGTCGAAAAAGTGCGGCGACATGATCTGCACGCCATGGCGGTTGAAGCTGTCCTGCACGCTGGCATTCAGGGCCGACAGCACGAAGGGCAGCCGCTGCGGCTGATCGGTGTACACATTGAGTTCGTAACGGATGTAGAAATCCTGCAGCTCGGTCTGCAACACGAAAGGTGCCGGGGTCTTCAGCACTTCCTCGGTTTGTGCGGCCGCCTCCAGCAGCAAGGCATGCACCTGGCGCCAGGGCGTGTCGTAGCCTATGGTCACCGCCGTGCTGACCAGGGCGCCGCGCGAGGCGCCGCCCGAGGATAGATTGGTCACATGGCCTTGCAGCACCACCGAGTTCGGGATGGTGATTTCCTGGTTCCGGATAGTGAACAGCTTGGTGACCAGCAGCGAATGGCTGACCACCACGCCCTGCGAATCGCCGATGCGCACCAGATCACCCTGCCGGTAGGCGCGCATATAGGTGAGGATGACGCCGGCCACCAGATTGGAGATGGCGCCGGTGGAGCCCAGCGAGAACAGCACGCCCAGAAAGAGCGATACACCCTTGAAGGCCGCCGACTCCGAGCCGGGGATGTAGGGGTAGGCGACCATCAGCGCAAAGGCGATCAGCAGGAAGCTGACGATCTTCTGGGTGGGGCTGGCCCAATCGGGATAAAAGCCCTCGAAGCGCAGATTGCCGCGTTCGATCTCGCGGAAAAGATAGCGGATCACGCGCAGCAGATAGCGGGTGACGATGATCAGCACGGCCAGGAAGAACAGCTTGGGAATCTGCTCGGCCACCACCAGGCCGCCCTGCTGCAGCGGCGCCAGCATCCAGCCCAGTAGCCGGCCTGCATAGGGGCGGGTGGTGGCGAAGTAGCTGAGCAGGAGTTCCACTGTCAGGTAAAGCAGCAGCACGAACAGCAGCAGGCGACCCAGGCGCAGCAGCCCGCCCAGCAGCTGCAGCAGCGGCGCGGCACGCACGATGTGATGGGTCCGGTGTTCAAGCCTGCGCATGCTGCGCCGGCTGGCGCCCACGATCAGTGCATGCAGGCGCCGATAGGTGCGATTGAGCAGATGGCCGAGCACAAAGGCTGCCAGCAGGGTGAGTGCCGCATACAGCCCGCCCAGCCACAGTTTCTCCTCGCTGTGCGCGCGCTGGTAGCGGCTGAGCGCGGCGGCCACCGCCTGGGCCTGCTGCTGGGCCAGCTCGGTGCGCGGCAGACCGGCGGCGGCCGCATCGCTGTCAAACACGGTGCTCAGATAGGTGTCGCCCAGCATCAGGTCGGTGCCCAGCGCGCTATCCACCACGCGCACTGCCTGGGCGGGCAGGCCCTGCTGGGCGGCCTGCTGCAGGCGTTGGCCGGCATCCTCGGCGCGTCGCGCGGCGCTGCTGCCCTTGAACGGCACATCGATCTGGTAGATCGCCGTCCCGTCGAGCATGACTGGCTCGGTGTGGCCGGTCAGCGTGGCAAACATCAAACACAGGCAGAGCAGAAAGCGCAGGCTGGCATGCATGGCGGCGGAGGAAGGTGGTGGAGCGGTTTATTATGCGTGCCGACCTTTACAACCCCAAGGGCTACGTGGCCTTACGCCGCGTGCTTCAGTCAGGAGCCAGCATGTCGGAACCGAAAACACCCAGCGCCCAATTCGAACAGGGCCTCGCCATGCGTCGCCAGGTCATGGGCGATGCCTTCGTGGACAAGGCCTTTGCCGAGGCCGATGCCTTTACCCTGCCGCTGCAGGAATTCGTGACCGAGCAGGCCTGGGGTACGGTCTGGCAACGCGGCGTGCTCGACCTGAAGACGCGCAGCCTGCTCACCCTGGGCATGCTGGCCGCGCTGGGGCGCAGCCAGGAATTGAAAGGTCATGTACGTGGCGCGCTAAACAATGGCGCAAGCGTGGCCGAGATCCAGGAGGCCCTGCTGCACTCGGCGGTTTACGCTGGCGTACCGCTGTGCGTGGACGCGTTTCGTGCTGCCCGCGAGGTGATTGCCGCGCACGAGGCGGGCTGAGTCGGGCAAAAAACAGCCTCCCGCGCGCAGAATCATTGGTCAAAGCGCAGCCGGCCGCGCTTTGGGCACTTGGCTAGGCAAGTAATTGATTTGCTGCACTGCGATACGAAAAAAGGTGAAGCAAAAGGGAGTATTAACGAGTAATAATGCGCCCTGCGTTCGTAAACGGTGCTTGAGCCTTGGACGCAAAGCCGCAATACTGCGCGCTTCGCAGCCGCCGGCCCCGTGTTCGCGCCGGCGCGTCTCGCCCAAATCCGGTTTTTTCCATAAGACTCATCCGCTCAAGGAGCAAATGCATGAATCAAGCTCAACTGATCGAAGCGATCACCACCCAGGCTGGCCAAGACGGCCAATCGGTCTCCAAGGCTGACGTGACCCGCGTGCTGGTAGCCCTGACTGGCGTGGTGCACGCTCAGCTCAAGGCTGGCGAAGAAGTCACCCTGCCTGGCGTGGGCAAGCTGAAGATCAAGGACAAGGCTGCCAAGACCGGCCGCAACCCGAAGACGGGCGCCGAGATCCAGATCCCGGCCAAGCGCGTGCCGGCTTTCACCGCCGTGAAGGCGCTGAAGGATGCCGTAGCCTAATCGCTACTGCCTTCTGGTCAGTAAACGGCGCCCTCGGGCGCCGTTTTTTTATGCGCGCAGCGCTGCAAGAAACGGCTGGACGCCGCGACCGGCCAGGGCACAATGGCAGACCGATAGCTTGGAGGCAGCACGATGAAAGCAGCAGATCTGGCCGAGTTGATTGTGCTGGCCGCCCTGTGGGGTGCGTCCTTCCTGTTTATGCGCGTGGCCGCGCCAGCTTTCGGCCCGGTTGCGCTGATCTTCGTGCGCGTGGCCGTGGCCAGCGCCTGCCTGCTGCCCATCCTGCTCTGGCGTGGCGAAGCGCGTGGCCTGATCGATAACTGGCGCCCGCTGCTGCTGGTGGGCCTGCTCAATTCCGCCTTGCCCTTCTGCCTGTTCGCCTGGGCCACGCTCTCGCTATCGGCCGGGTTCACCTCGGTGCTGAATGCCACCGCGCCGCTGTGGGGGGCACTGGTTGCTTATCTGTGGCTGAAAACCGCACTGCCGTTCAGCCGTGTTCTGGGCCTGACCATTGGCTTTCTCGGCGTGCTGGTGCTGGTATGGGGCAAGGTCAGTTTCAAACCGGGCGGTGATGGCTGGGCGATCGGTGCGGCCCTGCTGGCCACGCTCTCTTACGGCATTGCCGCCAATTACAGCAAGCAGAAACTGGCTCAGATATCGCCGCTCCTGGTAGCCGGCGGCAGCCAGCTGGCGGCCTGTCTGCTGCTTCTGCCCTTGGCGATCTGGCTATGGCCAGCCCAGCCGGTGGCGGCTGCGGCCTGGCAGGCCAGCGCGGCCTTGGGCATTGCCTGCACGGCGCTTGCCTATCTGCTCTTCTTCCGTCTGATCGCCCATGTGGGGCCGAGCAAGGCCATCGCGGTGACCTTCCTGATTCCCTTGTTCGCCATCCTGTGGGGCGGCTTGTTCCTGGGCGAGGTATTGAGCACGCCCATGCTGCTCGGTGGCGGCATCATCCTGGCTGGTACGTCCCTGGCTCTAGGCCTGTGGCAGTTCGGTGCGGCCAAGACCGCTTCGGTTTAGGTCGGGCTAGCAGACGGGAAGTGAATACGCCCGCGCAAGGCGGGCGTCGTCGGCAGGGGCAGGTGCTGCTGGCTTACTCGAGCAGGCTGCGCAGCATCCAGGCGGTTTTCTCATGCACCTGCAGACGTTGGGTGAGCAGATCGGCGGTCGATTCATCATTGACCTCGCCCACCAGCGGCAGGATGCCGCGCGCGGTGCGCACCACGGTTTCCTGGCCCTTGAGCAGGATGGCGATCATTTCCTTGGCCGGCGGCACGCCTTCGACCTCGGCCACGCTGGATAGCTTGCTGAAAGCGGCATAGGTGCCGGGGGCGGGAAAACCCAAGGCACGGATGCGCTCGGCGATCAGGTCCACACCCAGGGCCAGCTCGGTGTACTGGGTCTCGAACATCAGATGCAGGCTGTTGAACATCGGCCCGGTGACATTCCAGTGGAAGTTATGGGTTTGCAGATACAGCGTATAGGTGTCGGCCAAGAGATGGGCCAGGCCGTCGGCAATGGTTTGGCGCTGTTGTTCGGGAATGCCTAGGTGCAGGTCCATGGTCTGACTCCTGAAAATGTGGGATGACACATCTTGGTGCAGCCAACCGTGCTTGTGAAATTGATTGTTCCAAGTCGGTCAATAGAGAAAGACTTGCGCGGTGCGCTGCCTGATTGGCGCCTGGACACGCTGTCAGCGCGGTGCTTGGCCGAGCTCAGTTGCGTGCCGCCACCGCGACGTGTTCGAGCGGGAATTCCCGCGCCAGGCGCTCGGCCTCGGCTGCCACGGCGGCATCACCATCCGCGTACTGCAGGGCAATGCGCTGAAAGCGTTCGGCAATCGCCAGGAAGCCATCGACGATATCGGGGTCGAAATGGCTGCCGCGCCCGGCGCGGATGATCTCGACTGCTTTCTCGTGCGGGAAGGCCGGTTTGTAGACGCGGCGCGAAATCAGCGCGTCGTAGACATCGGCCACCGCCATCAGCCGCGCTGAGAGCGGAATCGCCTCGCCGCTCAGCCCTTCCGGATAGCCGCTACCATCCCACTTCTCCTGGTGTGAGTAGGCGATTTCCTTGGCATAGCTGAGGAAGGGAATCGACTGGCCCAGCTCAAGCTCGGCATGCACGATGGCATCGCGCCCCAGTGTGGTATGGGTCTTCATGATCTCGAACTCGTCCGGATCGAGCTTGCCCGGTTTGAGCAGGATGCGGTCGGGAATGCCGACCTTGCCGATATCGTGCAGCGGGGCCGATTTGAAAAGCGACTCGATATTGCTGGGACTGAGTTCGGCGCTGAAGCGTGGATGCGGCGCCAGATGCTCGGCCAGCGCCTTCACATAGTGCTGGGTGCGGCGGATATGGTTGCCCGTCTCGTTGTCGCGCGTCTCGGCCAGGGAAGCCATCGCACGTATGGTCACATCCTGGATCGCCACCACCTCGCGCGTGCGCTTGGCCACCTCCTGCTCGAGAAATGCGTTCTGGTTCTGCAGGAAGTCGCGCGCCAGCTTCAGCTGCAGATGGTTGTGCACGCGCGCCAGCACGATGGCCGGATTGATCGGCTTGCTGATGTAGTCGACCGCACCCAGATCGAGGCCGATCTTTTCGTCCTCGGCCGCATTCATGGCGGTGAGGAAGATCACCGGGATATAGCGCCCGCGCGGGTCGGCCTGCAGGCGGCGCAGCACTTCATAGCCATCCATCTCCGGCATCATAATGTCGAGCAGGATCAGGTCGGGCGGCGCATCGCCCAGCGCGATCTGCAAGGCGCGCTCGCCATTGTGGGCAAGCTTGACCTTGTAGTCGCCGCGCAAGAGGCCGCTCATCAGCGACAGATTGTCCGGCGTGTCGTCCACTACCAGCAGGGTGGGCTTTTCGGTGAAGTCGAGTGGATTGCTCATGGTGCGGTTTCCTCGCTCAAGGCTGGGATCGCATGCTTGGCCGCGCGCAGGGCGGTCAGGGCATCGACCAGGATGTAGCTATTGATGGCGCGCTCCAGTCCGGCAAAGGCCGGTCCCAACGCGGCTTTCAGCTGTGCTGCTTCGGTTTCGAACAGCTCGATCGCATCGGAATCGTCATCGGCCAGCAGGCGCTCGAGGCGCTCGACCAGCTGGCGTACGGCCGGCCAATCGAGCTCGGCCGTGCTGGCCTCTGGCCTTACTTCCGCGGGCATTGCCGCTTTGATCGCCTCGATCAAGGCGGCGCAGCTGGCAGCCAGGGCGGGGAACAGCGCTTCGATCTGCGCGGCCGGCTGGCCTTGCTGCAGGGCCAATTCAAGCGCGGCCGCTTGGGCGGCCAGGCCTTCCGCGCCTATGGTGGCGGCCGTGCCTTTGAGCGTATGCGCGAGGCGGGTGGCGGCCTCGCGGTCGCCACGTGCCAGCTGCTGCGCGGTCTGTGCCACCGCATCGGCCTGGCCTTGCACGAATTTGCGCAACATGCCTTCGTAGGCGGCGCGCTTGTTCAACACCCGGCGCATACCCGCCGCCACATCCACGCCGGCGATCTGCAGCATGGCTTCGGGTTCCGCTACGGCTGCGTGGGCCAAGCTGGCGGGCGGCACCGCGGGAGAGGTGCGGGCGGGAATCCATGCGAGCAGCAGCTTGAACAGCTCGTCCGGGTCGATGGGCTTGGCCAGGTGGTCATTCATCCCAGCCTCCAGGCAGCGCTCGCGGTCGCTGCTCATCGCGTTCGCCGTCATGGCCAGTACCGGCAGCGCGGCCCAGCGCGGCTCGGCACGGATCAGGCGGGTGGCGGTCAGTCCGTCCATGACCGGCATCTGCATATCCATGAGCACCAGATCGAACTCGGCCTCGGCCAGCTGCTCGAGCGCCTGCTGGCCATCTTCCGCGATGCTGACCTGCAGGCCGGCACCTTCGAGCAGATCGCGGCCGACCTGCTGGTTTAGGTCGTTATCGTCCACCAGCAGCACGCGCGCGCCGCGGATGCTGCTCAGATCGGTGTGGCCGATGCTGGCGGCGCGGCGGGGTGCATCGTGCTCGGCCGCTTCGCCACCCAGGGCGCGGATGGCGGCATCAAAGAGCAGTGAGGGGCTGACCGGCTTGACCAGGATCAGCTGGATGCCGATGCGCTCGGCCTCGCGGAAGACTTCCTCGCGCCCATAGGCGGTGACGATGACCGACTTGGGTGCCGGCGTGAGCTTGGCCAGTTGCCGGCAGGCGTCCAGGCCATTCATGCCCGGCATCTTCCAGTCGACGAAGGCGATCGTATACGGCTGGCCCGCAGCCACGGCCTCGGTGGCCAGGTCCAGCCCGGCTTGGCCCGAATCGGCCTCGCTGACCACGAAGCTCATGCTGCGCAGCATCTCGGCCTGGATCAGCCGCGCGTGCGGATTGTCGTCGACCACCAGCACACGACGACCGCGTAGATCGGGTTCGGGCAGCAGGGTGCGGGCCGGCTGCTCGCTGCCTATGCCCAGCTCGGCGCTGAACCAGAAGGTGCTTCCCTGGCCGAGCGTGCTGTTCACGCCGACCTCACCGCCCATCAGCTCGGCCAGCTTGCGCGAGATGGCGAGGCCGAGGCCGGTGCCGCCGTATTTGCGCGTGGTCGAGCTATCGGCCTGCTGGAAGGACTGGAACAGCTTGGCCTGCTGCTCGGCGCTCAGGCCGATGCCGGTGTCCTCGACCTCGAAGCGCACGCGCAGGCGCTCCGCCGTCCGGCTCAGCGCCCGCACGCGCACCAGAATCTCGCCGCTCTCGGTGAACTTGACCGCGTTGTTGGCGTAGTTGATCAGCACCTGACCAAGGCGCAGCGGGTCGCCGACCAGGCTGTCGGGCAGCTCGGGGTCGATATCGAAGATCAGCTCCAGGCCCTTGGCCGCGCACTTCTCGCTGATCAGATTGGCGACGTTCTCCAGCACCGCATGCAGATCGAAGCGGATGTTTTCCACCTCGAGCTTGCCGGCCTCGATCTTGCTGAAGTCGAGGATGTCATTGATCAGGCCGAGCAGATGCTGGCCCGAACGCTGGATCTTTTCCACATAGTCGCGTTGCTTGGCATTGAGCTCGGTGCCGAGCACCAGATGGCTCATGCCGATCACCGCATTCATTGGGGTGCGAATCTCGTGGCTCATATTGGCCAGGAAGTCCGACTTCATCTGCGAAGCATCTTCGGCCTTGGCGCGCGCAGCCCGCAGTGCCTCCTCGTTCTGCTGCAGTGCTTCATTCGCCTCGGCCAGCTCATGGGTGCGCTGCTGCACGCGTGCCTCGAGTGCTTCCTCGCTGCGCTGCAGGCTGTCCACTAGGCGTGCTTGTGCGGACATCACCTCCAGCTGCGCCTGCTGGCGCTGGCGGAACTGGCGCAGCATGGCCACCGCGAACAAGAGGGTGAGCAGGCCCTGGAAGGCGGTCAGCGCCGTGGTGATCACCACCTGGCGGCGCAGCGCGGCGGTGCGTTCGTCCACCACCTTGGCGGACACCTGGGCGGCCGTGTAGGCGAGGTCCTGCACCTCGTCTTGGAGGGTGCGTAGCTGGCTGCGCAACTGCTGTTGGTAGAGCTCGATGCTCAGCTCGGCCTGCTCGCCCAGATAGCGGTCTCCGTGCTGGATAAACGCCGCCAATGCGTCCAGGGTCTGGCGGTAGATGGGCTGGTCGCGCATCAGGGTGTGGGCCGCGCCGATCTGGATCGCACCGACCCGGCTGACGAAGATGTCGTAGCGCAGCTGCAGTGCTTCGCGGTCGATGTCACTGGCTGGCGGCGTGGCCGCCGGGTCTGTATTGGCAGCAAAGGCATAGCGGTCCAGCGCATGATCGAGGCGCTGGAATTCCACATTCAGCTGCATGAAGGCCCACAAGGCATTGTCGTCGCCGCGCCGCATGACTTGGCTGAGATTCTGGTACTGGTGGGCCAGGATGGCGCCGATGGCCACATACAGGAGCGCCAGGCTGGTGATCAGCAAGAGCAGCAGACGCTGATTACGCATGGCTATTTGATTTGCAGGCTGCGCAACTGCCAGGCGGAGCGGTTGTAGTACAGGGCGGCGCGCAACTCGGACTGACTGTCGAAGGGGTAAATGATGAAAAGCGGCCCTTTTTCCCTGACCGGCATCGGCTTGTCATTCATCAGGCGGGCCACGATCACCTGATACTGCATGGCGTCCTGAAAGGGAATTTCCGTCTTGTAGTCGTTCAAGGCCACGGCCACGATGGTATTGCCACGGGCGCCAGCCGCACGCAGCACGTCACGTAGCAGCGGGCCGGTGAACTTGACCGGTTTGGGATACCACGGGGTTTGGGTGCTGAAACTGTGCTGGGGCAGGGCGGCCAGCATGGCCATATCGAACTGGGCTTGCTGCGGGGCATTGGTTTGACTGATCTGGCCGCTGAGTTCGAGGATGGGCTTGCCCTTGGGCTTGTCGAGCGCGCTGACGCCCAGACTAATACTCAGCAAGGCCGCAAGCGCTAGCGCGTGCCGGCTTGGAGCTAGGGTGTGCATGGACTTTCCTCCCACGACGATAACGACAGCCCGCTACTTAGAATATTTTTCTCCACTATAGACGGGCGTGGCCTGAACACCAGCCGCAAAGGCCGTGCTGCTGCGGCAGCAAGAAAAAAGCCGGCCGGGAGGCTTGCGCCCACACCAACCGGCTTCCTTGCCGCTCAGCAGCGGTGTAGACCAAGCTCCGAGCTTTTGCCAGCCAGATGTCATCTGGGGATTGACTCGCGCTTACGAGGTCGCTGATGCCGCTAGCAGGATGCTGGGCGGGCAGAGGTGTTCAATGGCTGAGCGCGTAATTAGCCAGTAGCTCGTTCAGCCAGCCGGCAAAAGTCTGTGTATGCATCGCGGGTCTCCTTGTGTGGCACTGGGGTGGAAGCAGTATGGCAAGCGATGGTGATTGATGAAAATTGAATGATTCAAGTGAATCAATAGTGCATGCCTATGCCGCTTGAGCATCGCGCCCGGCCCGCGCATCATCCGGCACTTGTCTATTCAAGGTGCTTCCCATGCAAGCGAATCAGCGTGATCTCGAGGCCGGCATTCAGACCGATTTCAGCAACCGGCTCAGCTATGGCGGCTATCTACGCCTCGATCAGCTGCTGGCGGCCCAGCAGCCGCTGTCCAACCCGCCTCACCATGATGAGATGCTGTTCATCGTCCAGCATCAGGTATCCGAGCTATGGCTCAAACAGCTGATCCATGAGCTGCGCGCGGCGATTGCGCATGTGAACCAGGACGAGCTGGAACCCTGCTTCAAGATTCTGGCGCGCGCGAAGCTGATCCAGCAGCAGCTGTTCAATATGTGGGCGGTGCTGGAGACCATGACGCCGTCCGAATATGCGGAGTTCCGCCCGGTGCTGGGCCAGTCCTCGGGTTTCCAGTCCTATCAGTACCGCACGCTGGAATTCCTGCTCGGCAACAAGCACGCCGGCCAGGCCGAGGTGTTCAAGTACGACCCGACCCTGTATGCGCAGATCCAGCATGATCTGCACGCGCCCAGTCTGTGGGATGCCTTCCTGCAGCTCTTGGCGCGGCGTGGCCTGCCGGTGCCTGCTGAAAGCCTGCAGCGCGATTTCAGCCAGCCCTATAGCGCGCAGCCTGGCGTGGTGGCCGTGTTCAAGACCATCTACCAGCAGCCCAAGGCGCATTGGGAGGCGTATGAGATGGCCGAAAAGCTGGTGGATGTGGAAGAGGCCTTCCAACTTTGGCGTTTCCGGCATATGAAGACGGTAGAGCGCATCATCGGTTTCAAGCAAGGCACCGGCGGCTCGTCCGGGGTGGCTTTCCTGAAGCGCGCGCTGGAGCTGACCTTCTTCCCCGAGCTGTTCCAGGTGCGTAGCGAGCTGTAGCGGCATAGCTAGATATGCTCCTGTGATGGGTGCTTACCGTTAAGATCAGCGCAAGCGCCCCGGGCAAGGCTTTGCGGGCGTAGACACTTAGAAGCAGGCCGCTTGCACACGCTGCGCGGACCTGCGGTATCACAGGAGGAAGTATGGTTCTGCGTCGCATCCGCGCTGGCGAGCTGACGGCTGAGCAGCCGCTGCCTTGGCCGCTGTACAGCCAGCGCAATAATCTGATCTTGTCCGAAGGCAGCGTGCTCGCCAGCGAGGCGCTCGAGGCCCTGGTTGACCTGGGCCTATTTGTCGAGGCCACGCCGCTCTGGCAGCGCCCACCGCATACCCCCTTGCAGACCGTGCTGCACGCCACCGCGCGCATGGCCCAGCTGCTGGCCGCGCCCGAGGCGCAAGCCAATTTCACCGTCGCCATCCACCATGTGGTCGAGCTGATCGAGCAGGCCAGCCGGCGTAATCCGGCCGTGCTGACTGCCACCGCGCTTTTGCACCGCGGCGGCCCCAGCGCGGCACGCCATGCGGTCAATACCGCCTGCATCGTGGCCATTGTGCTGGAGGCTATGCAGGCCAGCGATACCAGCCGGCGCGGCATCCTGTCCGCCGCGCTGACCATGAATATCGGCATGCACGAGCTGCACGACGCGTTGGCGAATCAGTCCGGCCCGCTCAGCGCGCTTCAGCAGCTGATCGTGACCCGCCACCCGACGGTGGGCGCCGACAGGCTGGCTCAGCTGGGCGTAGTTGACCCGCTCTGGCTGCGCGCGGTGCTCGAACACCACGAGGCGGTGGATGGCAGTGGCTATCCGCAGGGCCTGCGTGGCGAACAGGTGAGTGCCGCCGCGCAGCTGATCGGCCTGGCCGACCTGTTCTGCGCGCGGGTGGGCGAGCGTGGTTATCGCGATGCCGACGATGCACGCCTGGTGCTGCGCGATGTGCTGATCGAGCGTGGCCGTCTATTCGATGGCCTGCAGGCCGCCTGGTTTATCCGCGCGCTCGGCGTCTACCCGATTGGCACGGTGGTGTTGCTGGCCAATGGCGAAGTGGGCGTGGTCAGCGCACACAGCGGCCTGGTCGATGCACCCTGGGTGCATGTGCTGCGCGCGCGTGATGGCAGTGCTTACGAGCAGCCGCTACAGCGTGAAACCCGCATCACCGAGTTCGCCATTGTCGATACCCTGAGCCCATCCAGCTTGCCGGTGGAAATTGACTTGGCTGCCATCTGGGGCGATGACGCGGCCGACTATCCGCTCGGCATCCCGACCCTGCTGGACGCCTTGCCCGGCTAGTTGCTAGCCTGCCGCGCTCGGCAAGCCGGGCGCGGCGGAGTAGCATGGCGCGCTGGCCAGTGCGGCTGCCTACCCGGCAGCCTGCGCTGTTGGTTCCTATCCGACCCGAGCGCTTTCTGCATGTCCTCTTCGCCTTCCGCTACCCGCATTGCCCAGGCCGTCAGCGCCTTGGGCACTGGTCCGCTGACTGAAACCGCCCTGCGCGAACACCTCTTCCCGCTGTTCAGCCAGGTGCTGGCGCGCGACAGCCGCGAAATCTACCTGGCCAACCATTCGCTTGGTCGCCCGCTCGATGCATTGGCCGGCGATGTGGCTGAGGGCCTGCAAGCCTGGTATGCCGAGCTGGATAACGCCTGGATGCCATGGTGGGATGAGATGCAGCGGTGGCGCGCCGCGACAGCCGCCGTGCTCAATGTGGCGCGTGCCGATGCCATCGTACCCAAGAGCAGTGCTGGCCAGGGCCTGCGCGCGGTGCTCAATAGCTATGCCGATGTGCCGCGCGTGCTGACCAGCAGCGGCGAGTTCGATTCCATCGACCATATCCTCAAGCAGTATGCCGCCAAGGGCCGTGCCGAAGTCGAATGGGTACCGGCGCGTGCCGATGGCCTGTTTCATGCCGAGGACCTGATCGCCCGCCTGGCCGGTGTCGATCTGGTGGTGGTGTCGCAGGTGTTCTTTGCCACCGGCCAAGTGCTGGAAGGCCTACCCGGCCTGATCGCCGCCGCGCATGCGCTTGGTGTGCGTGTGCTGGTCGATGTTTACCACAGCTATGGCGTGCTGCCGGTTGATCTGAGCGCGCTCGGGGCCGACTACGCGATTGGCGGCAGCTACAAATACCTGCGTGGCGGGCCGGGCGTGTGCTGGCTATATGTATCGCCCCTGGTGCTCGATAGCGGCCTCACTACGCTGGATACCGGCTGGTTCGCCAAGCTCGACCCGTTCAGCTACCAGCGCCCGATGCCGCCCGCCTTTGCGCCCGGTGGCGATGCCTGGCTGGAATCCACCTTCAACCCGCTCGGCTTCTACCAGGCCCGCTCGGGGCTGGCCTTGTTGAGCGCGATCGGCGTAGCGCGCCTGCGTGACTATTCGCTGCGCCAAAAGCAACTGTTGGCCGATGCGCTGGCCGAGCGCGGCATTGCCAGCTTTGGTGCCAGCGCCCATTACGGCGCCTTCCTTAGCATTCCGCATGCCGAGCCCATGCAGCTGGCCGAACGCCTGCGTGCGCTGGGGGTGAATGGCGATGCACGTTCGGCCGGCTTGCGCCTGTGCCCGGACCTGCTCAGCAGCGAAGCCCAGCTGATTGAGGCGGCCGAACGCCTGGCCTCCCTGCTGGCTTGACGATCAATCGGGCGGCCCCGCTAGCGGGGCCGGCTATCCCGCCTGGAAAACCAAGACGATGTTGAGTGCTACCCGCGAGCGCATGCGCCGCCTGGGCCGGCCAGTGCGTTTGCTGATGATCAGCGAAGTGCTGACGGTGTTCTCCCTGCTGGTCGGCCATCTGGCCGTGTCCTGGTGGGTGGCCGAGCAGGGCGGTGCCGCCCATCTGGCCATCTACGGCGTGGTGATGTCGGCCACCGCCTTCGTGTCCATGCCGCTGCTGTCGCCGTTGGCCGACCGTTACCCGAAGCGCACCCTGCTGGGCGCCGGCCTTAGCGTCTTCGTGCTGGAGACCTTGCTGCTCGCCAGCATGGTGCAATGGCTCGAGTACGCGCTGCTGCCGCTGGTGCTGCTGGAGATGGTGGCGGTGATGGCCCTGGCCGTCATGCAGCCGGCCGCGATGAGTATTGCCGCCGAGCTGGTGCCGCATGAGCAGCTGGCCGAGGCATTTGCGCTGCAGAAAAGCGCCCAGGCGCTCGGGCGCATGCTGGGCCCAGCCCTGTGCGGCTTGATCCTGGCCACGGCCGGTGTGCTGGCCGCGCTGTGGCTGCATGTGGCGCTGTTCGTGGTGGCGGCCTGGGCGGCATTCCGCATTCCTACCGGCTCGCACCGGGCGCCCAGCGAGGCACGCCACTGGGCGCGCGAGCTGACCGCCGGCCTGCGCGCCAAATGGGTGATCCCGGTCGAGCGTTACTGGACCATCCTTTCCTTCTTCACCATGTTGTTCTTCGGCCCGGCCATTGGCCTTCTGGTGCCGCTGCGCGTGCAGTCCCTGGGCTGGTCGGCCGCCTGGCTGGGCTGGTGCGAGGCCGCGCTGTCGGCCGGCATGCTGATCGGCGCGCTGTATGCCGCGCGCGCACTGACCGAGCGTTTCGGCCGCTATCCGATCGCGATTACCGCCCTGGCTGGCGAGGGCGTCGCCCTGGGGCTGGTTGGCATTCTTGATGCGCGCTATGCCTTGCCGCTGTGCTTTTTCTTCACTGGGCTGTGCCTCGCGTGCATGCAGCTGATCGGCCAGACCCATCGCATGCTGGCGGTGCCCGATCAGTTCCGTGGCCGCTTCAGCGCCTGCAATCTGATGGTCATGCATATGGCTGGTACGCTCGGTCCAGCCCTGGTCGGCATCCTGCTACTGCAGGCCGAGGTCGATCTCGTCTATCTGATCTGTGGCCTCGGCATGTTGCTCTGTGCGCTTTGCTACCCATGGCTGCCCGGCTTTCGCGCCTTTCTCTCGCTTGACCATGCCACGGCCAAGGACTGGTATGCACGCGAATACCCGCAGGCTTTTGCGGGCGAAGCAGGCCAAGCCAAGGCCGGCTAGCGCGGCCTGCCGCCATGGCCGGTCTTGCGGCTCAGGGCGGCAGAGCAGGGCGGGGCTAAGCCCGCCCCCCGCATCAAGGTGTGGCCAGGGCGGCCTGCAGATGAGCGGACTGTGCGGCACGGAAGGCTGCGCACAGCCGTATGCTTTCCAGGCTCTGGCGCAGAGTGGCCTCGCCGCCATCGTAGCGGCTGGCCTTGGGTCCGAAGAAGGCGGCCAGTTCCGCGGCCTTGTCCTCGCTGCAAAAGCCATTGAAGTCGCGCGGCAGGCCGCCGGGCGCATCCTTGGCCATGCGCTGGCTCAGCGCCGGGAATTCGCGCAGCACGAAGCGCAGCGCGCCCTCACGCAGGACAGCGTCCTCGTTCTGCACGCGTAGCATGCGGCGTGTTTCGCGCAGATCGTGGCGTGGGTTCAGCATCAGCTGGCGCGCGGCCTCGGCCAGCTCGGGCCGGCTGAAGCTGGCCAGTGCCGCATACAGATCGTCGCGCTCATTGCGGTTGCTGGTGCTTTCCACGGCCTGCAGCAAGGCATCGAACAGCGCGCGGTCGCCCTCCAGGGCGGCGCTGCGCAGCACCGTGCGGCGGCTGGCCGGGTCCAGGCTAGTCTTGTCGCGCAACCAAGCCTGGGTCAGCTTGCCGGCTTGATCGCGCAAGACGCGGTCCTGGCCGAGCTTGGCCACCTTCTCCAGCAGGGCGGCACGCAGCAGGCGGTCGTCCTCGCTATCGCCTGGCTTACTGAGCAGCCCCAGCGCCCGCGCGCGTTCACCAAACGCACGTTGCCAGCGCTGTGCATAGGCGGCCGCCTCGGCCGGCCCGATCAGTACCTCGGCCTTTAGCAGCAGATCGCGCGCGGCTTCTACCACTTCGCGGCGCTGGTGGCTGGCAAACTGCTCGGCCAGGTCGAGCGCATCGGCTAGCGGCAGATCACCCGATTCAGTCTGCGCGCCGGCATCGTTCAGGAGCGCCAGGGTTTCGTTCACATTCAGTGGCGCCTCGCGCAGCAGGGTACGCAATTGGCCCGGCGCATACACCGCGCGGTAGTAACCGACGCCGTTCACATTCGCCAGTACCCAAGCCGGGCAGCTGGCATCGGGCAGTGGCAGCTCGGCGCTGGCGCTTTTCAGCAGCAGCTGGGTCTGGCCGGCCGGGCTGCGCACGGTGAGCGGAATCTGCCAAAGCTGCTCGGCCTTGGCCTGCGAGCCCAGCGGCAGGAAGCGCGCCTGGCGGATGCGCAGGCGCGGCTGCGCGTCGCATAGCAGCTGCACATCGAGGCGCGGAATGCCCGGCTGTTCGATAAAGCTCGCGAAAGCTTCAGCCAGCTCGGCATCGCCGGCGCTCAGTGCGGCGATAAAGTCAGCCCCGGTGGCATTGCCCCAGGCATGGCGGTCCATATAGCGGCGCACACCGGCCTGAAAGCGCGCTTCACCCAGCCAGGTTTCGAACATGGCCAGCACCGTCTGGCCCTTGTCATAGGTAATGCCATCAAACGCGCCACCCAGGTCCTGGTTCACCAGTACCGGCTGGTGCACGCGCCGTGCCGACGCGAGCCGGTCCACGCGCATGGCATTGGCGCGCGAGAACTGCACGCTGCTATCCCAATGCCAGTCGGGCATCAGCCGCGCGGTGATCTTGTCGCCCATCCAGGAGGCAAACGACTCGTTTAGCCACAGATCGTCCCACCAGGCCATGGTCACGTAATTGCCAAACCACTGGTGGGCAAGCTCATGCGCGGCCACCGCCACATAGTCGCGCTTGAAACCGGCCGTCTCTTCTTCGGGCTTGGCCAGGATCAGGCCGGAGGCATAGGTGATCAGTCCGGCATTCTCCATTGCGCCAAAGCCCACCGTCAGCGGCAGCACCAGGCTGTCGAGCTTTTCATACGGGTAGGGCATGCCGAAATAGGCTTCCAGCTCGCGCACGATGGCCGGCGTCACGCTGGCCGCATAGCGGGCATCGGCTGCCCGGCCGCGCGGGGTGATGTAGCGCAGCGCGGTGTTGCCGACTTTGCCACCCGGCACGATATCGAAAGGGCCGACCCCGAAAGCGAGCAGATAGCTGGGCATGGGCTTGCTGGTCTGGAACTCGACCCGCTTCCAGCCCGGTTTGGTCTTCAGCTCGCGCAGCATGGGCGTATTGGCCACCGCAGTCAGCTGCTCGGGCACGGTCAGCGCCAGTGTCCACGGTACTTTCCAGCCCGGCTCGTCAAAGCTGGGGAAGGCCATGCGCGCGCTGGTCGCCTCGAACTGGGTAAACGCATACCAGTCGCCGCCCTCCTGCTGGCGGAACAGCCCGGCCACATCCTTGTCCTGAATCGCCCCGCCAAAACGCAGGCTGAGCTTGGCGCGCCCCTTGGGCAGGCGCTGGGCAAACTGCAGTTCGAGCAGATTATCGTCGAGCACCTTGGCGCGGGCCGGATAGCGGCGGCCGTCCATCTCGAGCTGGGCCGCATGCACGGCGATATCGGTCGCATTCAGGCGCAGCGTGCGGCTGGGCTTGCGCACTTCCAGGTCGATGACGACGTCGCCGCGATGGCGCGGCTGATTGGGGTTGACCTCGAGCGAGAGCTGATAGGCGAGCGGCACCGCCACATCGGGCAGGCGCATCGGGAGCGGTGCTGCCAGCGTGGGTAGTGCCAGCAAGGCGAGCAGGGCCAGGGTAGATAGCCGCTTCATGGTGCTTCCTCGGTGATTCGGCGCAAGCCGAAGAAGCGGGCGACTATAGCAAACCGGTGGGTATGCCAGTACAGGGGCATGCGCGGCTGTTGCGTGCTTCACCACAGCGCAGGCGGCGCACACGCTAGCTGCGGCAGTCGGCGCTCAGATCGTAATCGCGCGCATACACGCTGCTTTGCACATCCAGCATCCCTAGCACGGTATGGAACAGGTAGTCGTGGCTGATCGGTTTGTGGGCCTGGCGGGCCAGGCAGTCGGCCCTTAGAGCGAAGCTCTGCTGGTAGCCGGGGCTCAACCACATCAGCATCGGCACCTGGGTTTGCTGCGTGGGCGCGATGGCGCGCGGCAGCCCATGCAGGAAGACGCCGTTTTCGCCCAGCGATTCGCCGTGGTCGGAGACATAGATCAGTGCGGCGTCGTGGCTGGTCTGTGCACCGAGCAGCTGTATGGTCTGCGCGAGCAGGTGGTCGGTATAGCGCAGCGCGTTGTCGTAGCTGTTCACGATCTGCTCGCGCGTGCAGTCGCGCAGCTCGGCCGTATCGCAAGTCGGGGTGAATACGCGCTGGCTGGCCGGATAGCGCCGGTAATAGGCGGGGCCATGGTTACCCAGCTGGTGCAGCACGATGACCAGGCTGCCCGGGCTGGCGGCAATACGCGCGTCCAGATCCTTGAGCAGGATTTCGTCCAGGCAGTGCTCGCCCTCGCACAGCGCAGGGTCTTTGGCCGCATCGAGCTGTTCAAGCGGCAGGTCGCTGCACACGCCCTTGCAGCCGGATTGATTGTCGCGCCACAGCACGCCGAGCTTGGCGTGCTGCAGCACATGCAGCAGCGATTCATGCTGGCGGATGGCGCGCTCGTCGTAATCGTGCCGGCCGTAGGGCGAGAACATGCAGGGCAGCGAGACCTCGGTATTGGTACCGCAGGCGCTGACCGCGGGGAAGTTGATGATCGGGAGCTTGGCGAGTTCCGGCGTGGTCGGGCGCGCATAACCATTAAGCCCCCAGTTGGCGGCACGGGCGGTTTCGCCCACCACCACGACCAGCACGGCTGGCTTGCTGCGGCTGCGCCAGCTGGCACCCAGCTGCGCATCGGTGCCGACCGGCAGCTTGGGGCCGCTGGGCAGAGCACTCTCGGCCGCGGCCACGCGCAGGGTCGATACGATCAGATTGCCTGGGGTGATCAGATGGCGCAGTGCCTTGTGATTGCGCATCAGGGACGAGAAATCCTGGAATACCAGCAGGATGGCGCCGGCGGACAAGAGCAGGGCGGCCAGCACCCAGGCCAGGCGGCGCAAGGTGGCGCGCAGCACGGGGGCAGGGCGCAACTGCACGCGCCAGAGCAGGAGCAAGGGCAAGGCGCCGTAGGCGAGCAGATGGGTCAATAGACCCCAGTTGAACAGCTCGCTCGCCTCGCGCACATCGGTTTTCAGCAGATTGCGCAGCATGCTCGTGTCGAAATACACCTGGTAGCGCTGGGTGAAATAGCTGGCGGCGGCACTGGCCAGCACCGCGGTGGCCAGCAGCGGCTTGGCGCTCCAGCGATTGACCCAGGGGGCGAGCAGGGCGAAATGCAGGCCGAGCAGCGCCAGGCCCACGGCCAGCGTGAACAGCCAGCTCTGCCAGGCCCAGAATGGCCGCCCGCTCAGCGCGCCATGCCAGAAGCCGGCATTGCAGAACAGTACGAAGTAAGCGCATAGCAGCGCGGTCAGCGTCTCGCTGCTCAGGCGCGGGCGCTGGCTGAGCCAGCCCCAGCGGCTGGTCTGCAGTGGCGTGGGAAAGTGAAAGGAAAGCTGCATCGACCCATCCAGCCGGGCCGATGCGCACAACCCCCTTGGCCGGCCGCATCGCCCATTGGCAATGGCGGCTATTAGGCCATGGCTGGCTTAAGCAGCGCTTAAGGTGGCGCGCACGGGCTGACAGCGGCGTGCAGTAACCCAGACTGGCGTCTGGCTGGCACCGCAGCTAGCGGGTTTGCCTCGCCAGCACGCAAGGGCCGGGTGGCTTGCGGGTGCCACTCGGCCCTTGTGTATGCCTGACCCGGTCTTAGCGGAACGGCTGGGCCAGATAGTGCTCGCCCAGCTCGCTCAGCCGGCCTTCGCCGCCCAGCAGGCTGGTGTGGTGCACATCATTGGTCCAGCGCCCGGTAAACCACGCATAGCGGAATACATCGGCGCGTTGTTCGCACACCGCCACCATCTCGCTCATCTGCTGCTTTTGCTTGGCCAGGGTGTCGATCTGCGCACCGTCGGCCTGTGCGTGCCAGTTGGCAAACTCGGTCACCCAGAAGGGTTTGCCGTACTTGGCCAGGCGGTCGAGCTGACCGGCCAGGCCGTAGTCGTACCAGTGGAAGGCCAGGTAATCGATGCGCGGTGCTCGGCCGCCATTCGCGCCCGCATAGGCGGCCAGGAAGGCATCCATCCAGACGATAGGGTCTTCAAAGCCGGGCAGGGTGCCCCAGGTGATGGCCGGGCCGACCAGTTGCACCCCGGTGGCGGCCGCCACCGCCTCGTAACGCGGCCAGATGTCAGCCGCCTGGGCGGGGGTCAGATTGGCCTGGTCGCGCAGATTCGGCTCATTCATCAGCAGCAGATAGCGCACCGAGGGATTGGCCTGTAACCAGGCGATGACGGCGGCGGCATCGAAATTGCCGTTCCACAGCATCGGATAGAAGTCCATGCCATAGCGCTGGCGGTAGTCGGCCGGCAGGTTGGCGTGCGGGCGCGGGCTCCAGTTGTACCACCAGCTGACTCCGGACGAGAGGGCTGCCAGGTCGGCCGCGCTGGCCAGATCATAGGCAATGCCGCGCTTGGCGCTCTTGCGCGGGCTGGGCGGTGTTTCCGGCGTGGGTGTCGGGGCGGGCGTGGCCGCCGTGCCGCCATCGCCACCGCAGGCCGCCAGGCCTAGGGCAATGCTGGCAGCCAGCAGGAAGTCACGGCGGGTTTGCAGTAAGTGGCTCATAGCGAACTCACGAAGTCGAGGAGTTGTTGGCGTTCCTTGGCACTGAGCGCCTTGAAGCGCTCGCGGCTCTTGCTGGCCTGGCCGCCATGCCAAAGCACGGCTTCTTCCAGGTTGCGCGCGCGGCCGTCGTGCAGATAGCGGGTATTCGGATTGATGCTGGCCAGCAGACCCAGGCCCCATAGCGGCGCGGTACGCCATTCCTGCCCGCTGGCGCGGCCCTGCGGGTAGCTATCGGCCAGCTCGGGGCCCATATCGTGCAGCAGCAGGTCGGTATACGGCCGTATGGTCTGCTGGCGCAGCTCGGCAAAACGATGCTGGCTGCCGGTGTTCAGGCTGGCCACATGGCAGGCCGTGCAGCGGGCCGCGGCAAACAGCTGGCCGCCACGTGCCACATCCTGTTGCTTGGCCAGTTCAGCCGCTTCCTGTGCCGCAGTCGTGGCCGCACCCTGGCTCAGGATCTTGGTGGCCACGATGCCCTGCGGCTGCTGGCCAGCGAAGTGGCGCTGTGGCGGCACACCGAGCAGGCTCACATAACGGGTCAGCAGATCGATCTCGGCATCGCTGATTTCGGGGCCGGCGGCATCAGCAGTCCTGCAGGCACTACCACCATCGGCCAGACCGCATAGATGCTTGGGCTTGAGGCGGCTGGTCACGCCCATATCGCCGTTCAAGGCTTCTGCCGTCTGGTCGAGCACGCTGGCTGAGGTGGCGCGCCAGCCAAAACGACCGAGGCGCTGGATGGCGGGGTTAGCGAGGTCTGGCACCAGCTGCAGGCGGCCCACGGCGCCATCCGGGTCATGCTCGCTGGCCTTGGCCAGGGCGGCGATATCGGCTTCCGGCACCGCCTCCAGCAAGCCCATGCCGGCCAGATGCGGCGTGGCGCGTACCGACAAGCGGGCCGGCAGAGCCAGCGGCTTGCCATCCAGATCGCTGAGCGTGTAGTTGGGCTTCTGCAAGGTATAGCGCGTGCCATCGGCGTACTGGCCGTCCACGCTGCTGTAGCTGGCAATCTTCAACACGGCCTGGCGGCCGTCATGGGTCTTGTTGCCGTCCTGCACCAGGCCCATGGCAATGCGTCCGCCAAAGCGACCATCGATACGTAGCTGGCCGGCCGCATCGTTCTCGCCCGTCAGCACCACCATATTGCTGAGCGCGACACCGAGACCCGGCGAGCTCTTGCCATTATTGAAATGGCACTGGATGCAGGTGGCCTGCTGGAAGTTCGGTCCGGCCTTGTTCGCCACCTGGCTGAGCAAGGTGGGGTTGCCGGCTTCCATATGCGCGCCGTTCAGGAAGGAGGAATGGAATAGGCGGCGGCCTTCGGCAAAGCGCTGGATATTGCGCCCGGCGATATTGGTGCCGGCCTGCATCAGGTTCATTTCCGGCTCGTAGGATGCATCTTCGTGCAAGGTCATATTGCGCCCACCGGCTAGCGCGCTGTCTGGCATTAGCTTCGAATCCCAGGGAGTCTGCCCGGCGTTGCAGCAGGGGCCGCGCTGCCAGGCGCGCGCGCCGGGGCTGCCCATCTGGTAGACGATGGCATCGGCGTAATAGTTGAAGCGCCCGAGCGCATCACCCTGCTTACCAGCCAGGAAGATGCCCAGCTCGAACTCGACCAGATCACCCGCGCGCAGCTCGCGGCGCAGGCCGGGTGAGTAGCGTATCTCCTTGACCAGCACGAACTCGCCATCCTTGGGCGGCACGGCCAGGTCGGTGTCGTAATTGCTGTTTGGGTCGCCAGGCAGGCTGTCGTAATTGGCGAGCGGGGTTTTCAGCTCTTGGCCGCTTTTCAGGCTGAAGGCCGGCAGCAGTTTCATGCCGCCGTTATCGCCATACAGCGCCACCGCGGCCGGCCCTTGCGGGTCGTCATCGCGCCGGCCGATAAAGCCATGGCGGAAGTTGGTGCCATACCACCACCACTGCGGGCGCACCACCACGGTCAGCATGCGGTTATCCGGCTTGCCCGGTACTGCTTGGTCGTACAGCGTGATGTCGTGGGTGCGCCGCTCGAAGTAGTGCGGGGCGAACACTTGATAGAGGTCCTGGCCCAGATTGCTGGCCGCCTCGGACTGCTCGCGCGCATGGCGGTCGCGCACCCGGCCACCCAGGCGGCTGACCAGCGTGCCGTCGGCCAGCGTGTACTGGCTATGGGGCTCGGCATCATTCCAGCTCAGCGGCACATAGCTGTCACCGCTGGTGGGCGGGTTGCTCACCGGTGGCGTGCTGCTGGGTGGGGCGCTGCTGCCGGTGTCACCACCGCCGCCTCCGCAGGCGCTCAGGCCGAGTAATCCAATCAATAAGCCGACCAGCAGCCGGCCGCCCAACAGCCAAGCGGCCGGGGAAGTTTGCCTATCCATAACATCTCACCTCGTGATGGCGATTGGGTGCACCGATTGTTCTTCTTCCCCGTCACGGCGATGTACGTGCGAGGAAATGTAAGTAAGTTGTAAGCATTTGCTATGCCAATGTCGTAACTGAGATTGACAGTTTGGTATGGATGGGTGTTCAGCGGCGGCTGAATAGTGAGGGTGAATACGGCAAGTGATTGATCTGGAAAATAAAGTGGCGCTCGAATGCTGAGGGTGGTCACCAGGCTACGCGCCCTAGCCTGGTTGGCCGGTACACGCACCGCTGGCGATGCCGGCTGACCATCTGCGGCAGCGGCTGTGCCGAATTCGCGCCACGCCTATGAGGGCTTGGGCTGCGGAAGGCCGATATTTCAAAATTGCCTGCCACGTGCCAGAGTGGTTCACAGCAAAGGGCGCGATAGCCCGAAAAGGAATGGGCCAATGCTGGGCATGGTGTTTACCGAATTCATCGAGATGGTGGAAAGCCGCTTTTCACCCGAGCTGGCCGATAGCGTGATCGCGGCGGCGGCGCTGCCGCATGGTGGCGCGTATACCGCGGTTGGCTATTACCCACATGCGGAAATGCTCGCGCTGCTGGCGGCGCTGTCCGAGCGCAGCGGCATCGCGGTGGCCGATCTGGTGTGCGCATTTGGCGAACATCTGCTTGGCCGCTTCGTGGCTGCCTATCCGCAGATGTTCAGCGCACGCGCCAATCTGTTCGACTTCCTGGCCAGCATCGATGGCGAGATCCACCGCGAAGTACGCAAGCTCTACCCGGCCGCCCAGCTGCCGCGCTTCACCGTGCTGGCGCGCAGCGCGCAGCAGCTGATGCTGGCCTATGAATCGCCGCGCGGCATGGAAGCGTTGGCCTTGGGCCTGATGCGCGGTGCCGCCCGCCACTACCGCGAAGCCGTGCAGATTTCGCAGGCGCCGGCTGAGTTCGAGGGGCGGGCGATAGTGCGTTTCCAGATAGACCGGCAGCCATGAGCGATACACAATCCGACCCACAAGCCGCCGAGCTGGCCCTGATGCAGCGCCGCCTGGAGCGCGAGCGGGCGGCGCGCAAGGCGGCCGAGGTGCTCTTGTCCAGCAAGAGCGATGAGCTGTATCTGGCCCTGCAGCAGGCATCCGAGTCGCAGCGCCAGCTCGAGCTGGCGCTCTGGGCCAGTGGCGAGGCGATCTGGGAATGGGATGCCGCCAAGGACACCTTTCTGCTGCGCAGTTTCAGCCGCGCGCGCGGCGAGCCGGCCTTCAGCGACGAGACTTTTTTCGACCTCCTGCGTCTCGTGCATCCCGACGATGTTGAGTCGACCAGCTTGATCTGGGGCATGCACCTGGCCGGCAACCATGAAACGCTCGACCTGCTGCTGCGCTTTCGGCGCGGCGACAGCTGGCGCTGGATACGCGTGCGCGGCCAGGCAGTGACGCGCCGCGCCGATGGCTGGGCCGAGCGCGTGGTGGGTACGGTCAAGGATGTGAGCCGTTACCGCGCGGCCGAGGACGCGCTGCGCCTGATGGCCTCAGCCTTTGCCAGCTCGCGCGATGCGATGGTCGTGATGACTGAGCAGTGGCAGATCATCGAGGCCAACCAGACCTTTCTCGACCTGATTGGCCTGCGTCAGCAGAACGTGGGCGGCGACAGCTTCTGCCGCTTTATCGACCTGCCGGAAGCCATGTTGCGCCGCCTGCGCGACCAGGGCTTCGGCCGTGCCGAGATCATGCTCAACCGCGTGCATGAGCGTGGCCTGCCGCTGGAGATCAGCATCAACCGTTTCGCGGCCCAGGCCGGCAACGCGCCCTATCTGATCGCCACGCTGCGCGATATCTCCGAGCGGCGCCAGGCGGCCAGCACACTGGAGCGCCTGGCCCGCGAGGACGCGGTGACCCGCCTGCCCAACCGGCACGCGCTGCAGGAAGTGCTGGCGGTACGCCTGGCCAGCCTGGTGCCCGGCAAGCTGATCAGCCTCCTGTTCATCGATCTGGATGGCTTCAAGAGCGTGAACGACTCGCTCGGCCACGAGGCGGGCGATAGCCTGCTGCAGATCGTGGCGGGCCAGCTGCAGGCCGAGCTATCCAGCCAGGACATGCTGGCGCGCTGGGGGGGTGATGAATTCGTGGCGGTGCTGCACGAGAGCGAGACCACCCAGCGCAGCGACAAACTGGCCCAGCGTCTCTTGCATGTGCTGCGTCAGCCGATTGCCATCGGTGGGCATCTGACTGGCATCAGCGGCAGCATCGGGATTGCCGTGGCACCCGACGATGGCGACGATGCGGGCACCTTGCTGCGCCGTGCCGATGTGGCCATGTATGCGGCCAAGCGCGCTGGGCGCGATCAGGCGCGGCATTACCATCCTGATCTGGATTCCGGCGGTCTGCAGCGCATGCGCCTGATTGCCTTGCTGCGCCAGGCGGTCGAGCGCAATGCGCTGAGTTTCGTGGCCCAGCCCAAGGTGCGGGCCGATGGTGGCCTGAGCGGCTGCGAGCTGTTGATACGCTGGCATACCGAGGAATATGGTGCGGTGTCGCCGGTGCAGTTCATCCCGCTGGCCGAGGAGACCGGCCTGATCGTGCAGATCGGCCATCAGGCGATACGCGAGGCTGCCGCCCTGGTGCGCGAATTCGATGCGGCCGGGGCCGATCAGCTATCGGTGGCGGTCAATCTGTCGCCGCTGCAATTGCAGGACCCAGCGCTCGAACAAGTGCTGCTGGACAGCTGCCGCAAGCAGGGCATTGCGCCGCAGCGCCTGCAGCTGGAAATCACCGAATCGGCTTTTCTCGACAATAAGCTGGTCATCGAGACGCTATTGCTGCGGCTCAAACAGCATGGCTTCACGCTGGCGCTCGACGATTTCGGTACCGGCTACTCCTCGCTCAGCTATCTGCGCGATCTGCCCTTCGATGTGGTGAAGATAGACCGGGCCTTTCTGCGCGATATCGAACGCGATAGTCGCTCGGGCAAGCTCTTGGCCGGCATTGTCGACCTGTGTCACGCGCTGGGCATGGCCCTGGTGGCGGAAGGCGTGGAAACAGCCAGCCAGCTGGCGGTGTTGACCGCATTGGGCCTGAGCGAATTCCAGGGCTTTCTGTTCCACCGCCCGATGGCACAGCAGGACCTGCTCGGTCTGCTGCGCCATGCGGGCGGGGAAGCCGCTTAGCGGCTGATCCTGAACGAGCGTGGCAGCTGCACGGCGGCGCCAGTGCCAAACCAGCGGTCATAGATCTTCGCGGCCTCGCCCGTGGTCTCGGCATCGGCCAGCGCTTCATTCACGGCCTGCTGCAGACGCTTCTCACCTTTGCGGATGCCTACGCCGAGCGCTTCGGAGGCGATCGGCACATCGGGCACCTCGTAAGCTTGCTTGTTTGGCATCTTGGACAGATTGCCGAGCAGCGTGGCTTCCGGGCCCGAAACCGCTTCGCAGCGGCCATCGCGCAGCGCATTGAAGGATTCGGCGTAGTCGGCCAGCGCCACCACCTTGACCGTCTGCGACAGGTCCTTCAGATAGCGGGCATTGGTGGTGCCGGTCGGTGCGCACACGGTCATCTGGTCGAGCTGCAGCAGGCCCTTGAACTGGCCCTTCTTGGCTACCAGCTTCTGGGTCGACACATAGTAGCCGACGCTGAAGTCCACTTCCTTCTCGCGCTCGGCATTCTTGGCCAGCGAGGCAAACACCAGGTCCACACGCCCGTCCTTCAAGGCCTTGATGCGGTCGGCCGGGTCCACGGTCTTGAACACCGGCTTCACGCCGAGCTTGCGTACCACATAGTTGGCAAAGTCGATGTCATAGCCGGACACCGTGCCGTGGGATTTATCGAAGAAGCCAAACGGCGGTGAGCTGTCGCGCACGCCGATGATGACTTCGCCCTTGGCGCGGATCTTGTCCAGGTCGTCGGCGTGGGCGCCGATTGCCAGGCTTGTGGCCAGCAGGGTCAGCAGGATTTTCATACGGTCTCTTCCATTGCTTGGGTGGGTGGGGAAACAGGTTTCAGCGCGCCGCCAGCAGCTGGGCCAGGTCGAGCGCGGAGCGCACGCCCATCTTGGCAAACACATTGGCGCGGTGGACTTCTACGGTCCGGATGGCGATATTCAGTTCGTCGGCGATCTGCTTGTTCAATTTGCCGGCCAGTACGCGCTCCATCACCTCGCGCTCGCGCGGCGACAGGGTGGCCAGGCGCTTCTCGGCCTCGTGCTGGTTGCCGCGCGAGGCCTGGCGGCCCAGCGCCACCTCCAGCGCGTCGTCGATCTTGTTCAGCAGCGCCTGCTCGCTGCACGGCTTTTCCAGGAAGTCGAACGCGCCTTGCTTGACCGCCTGCACGGCCATCGGGATATCGCCGTGGCCGGACAGGAAGATCACGATCAGCTCGCTGTCCTGCTCGCGCAGGCGGTCGAACACATCGAGGCCGGACAGGCCGGGCATGCGCACATCGAGTACGGCCACGCCCTCGCTATCGGCCTGGATGGCGGCCAGAAAGGTCTCGCCGCTTTCGAAGGCGCGCACCGTGTAGCCGTGCGACAGCATCAAGAGGGCCAGGGCATCGCGTACCGCGGCATCGTCGTCGATCAGGTAAACCGGTTTGGTATTCATCGTGGCAGGCTCAGATAAAAGTGGGTGCCGCCCTCGGGCAGATTGCTGAAGCCGAGCTGGCCGTGGTGCTGCTCGATGATGGAGCGGCAGATATTCAGGCCTATGCCCATGCCCAGGGATTTAGTGGTGTAAAAGGCCTCGAACAGCCGCTCGGCCGCCTCGGGGCTGATGCCATGGCCGCGGTCGCGCACGCTCAGCTGCACGCTGTGCGCGTCAAAGCGCGTCTGCAGCATCACCTCGCGCCGCTCGGTGGGCTGGTCGACGCAGGCGTCGACCGCGTTGCGCAGCAGATTGACCATCACCTGGCCAAGCAGCACGCGGTCGGCCTGGATGATGGGCATGCCAGCCACCAGCTCGTAGCGCAGCCGCACCAGGCGCGCTCGCGCATCGGGCTCGATCAGTTCCAGCGTATCGAGTGCAATCGCATTCAGGTCGCAAGGCTCGCTATGTGGCGCATGCTTGCGCACGAATTCGCGGATGCGCCGCACCACGCCGGCGGCACGCTGCGCCTGCTCGGCGATCTTGCTCAGCGTGGAGTCGAGCATGTTGGCCTCGCCCTGGCTGGCGAACTGGCGTGCGGCGCTGGCATAGGTGCTCATGGCCATCAGCGGCTGATTGAGCTCGTGCGCGAGGGTGGAGGCCATCTCGCCCATGGCGATCAGGCGGCCGGTCTGGCGCAGCTTTTCTTCCTGTTCATGTTCGCGTGCCTCGGCCGCCTTCTGGGCGGTGATATCGACCACCGAGCTCATCCAGCCGCGCTGCTTGCCAGTCGCATCGATCAGTGGCGTGGTGTAGACGCGGGTGTGCACGAGGTGGCCATCGCGGTGGCGCATGGTCAGCTCATAGCCATCGTGCGGCGCGCGCCCGGCCAGCACCGCCTCGTTCAGCGCCTGGTGGCTGGCCACGTCCTCGGTCCAGTAAGGGTAGGGCGGGGTACTGCCGATCAGCTCGGTGGCGCTGTAGCCAGTCATGCGGCAGAAGGCCGGGTTTACATAGATCATCCGCCCGTCGAGGTCGCGCGCGCGCATGCCCACCGAGAGCGAGCTTTCCATGGCGGTACGGAAGGCATGTTCCTCGCGCAGCGCCAGCTCGGCGCTTAGCCGGCCCTGCACCTGGCGGTGCAGGCGCCACCAGGTGTACAGCACGATCAGCGCCAGCACGATGACGCCTGCCACCAAGCCCTTCTGCACGATGCCGGTGGGCGCGCGATAGGCGACTACCTTGAGCACCATGCCGTGGCCGGGCGGGTCGAAGGACAGCTGGTAGCTGAGCGCATCGTCATCGGCCGCCACGCGCGATTTGCTGGCCACTTCCTGGCCCTGGGCATCGAGCAGGGCGAGCCGGTATTTATTGGCGAACCACCACGGCACCTGCTGAGAGAGCAGGCGCGGCAGGGTCAGCACCGCGCTGACCTCGTGCTCGCTATCGCGCAGCACCACGGCCACCTGGCCATCACGGTTGAGCAGATCGGTATAGGCGGCCTTGCTGCGCGCCTGGGCCAGCTTGCGCGCGTCAGCCAGGCCCGCATCGCTGGCCTGTTCACCATACAGGAACACCTGCTTGCCCAGCTGCAGACGCACGCCACTGAGCGCCGGGTTGCCTTCGCCGATCAGGCGCGCGCGCAGGCGGAAGCTCGCCTCGTCCAGCTTGCCCTCGCGTGCGCTGACCAGCAGCGAAGTCAGTCGCTCCTCGGTCTGATCGAATTGAAAGCGCAGGTTCTGCTCTATCCACAGCACATCGCTGATCAGCACGAGGCGGGCTTCCTCGCGCTCGCTCACGCGCAGATAACTGAGCAGGCCGAGCACGGCCGCCACGAACAGCAGCAGCGCAAGGCGCGGGAGCAGCCAGAGCTGGGGGTGGGCCGGCAGGGCGGGGGGCAGGGCTTGCATCTACATATGCTAGTGGCTTATGACAAGTGCAGCATTGTGGTTAACCACAGGCGGACAACCACAATTGTTGCTGGCCAGGGGCGGGCGAAGAATGCGACACGCAGTCAAACCTACAACTGGAGACAACCATGCAACGTCGCACCATGCTGGGCGCCGCAATCGCGCTTGCCCTTTCCGCCTCCGCCGCCTTTGCCGCCAACCCCATCGTGATCAAGTTCAGCCATGTAGTGGCGAACGACACGCCCAAGGGCAAGGCCGCACTGTATTTCAAGAAGCTGGCCGAAGAGCGCACCAAGGGTGCGGTCAAGGTCGAGGTCTACCCGAACAGCCAGCTCTACAAGGACAAGGAAGAAATGGAAGCGCTGCAGCTGGGCGCGATCCAGATGCTTGCCCCTTCGCTAGCCAAGTTCGGCCCGCTGGGCGTGAAGGAATTCGAAGCGTTTGACCTGCCCTTCATCTTCGACAATTACGACGAATTGCATAAGGTCACCCAGGGCCCGGTCGGTGCCAGCCTGCTGAAGAAGCTGGAAAGCAAGGGCATTCTGGGCCTCGCTTACTGGGACAACGGTTTCAAGCAATTCAGCGCCAAGAAGCCTTTGAAGAGCCCAGCCGATTTCAAGGGTCTGAAGATGCGCATCCAGTCGTCCAAGGTGCTGGATGCCCAGATGCGCGCACTCGGTTCCATCCCGCAGCAGATGGCCTTCTCCGAGGTTTACCAGGGTCTGCAGACTGGTGTGGTCGATGGCACCGAGAACCCGGCTTCCAACTTCTACACCCAGAAGATGCATGAGGTGCAGCCTTACTTGACGCTGTCCAACCACGGCTACCTCGGTTATGCCGTGATCGTGAACAAGCCGTTCTGGGACGGTCTGCCGCCGGCCGTGCGCGCCCAGCTCGACAGCGCGATGAAGGATGCCACCAAGTACGCCAACGATATTGCCAAGGCCGAAAACGAGGGCGATATCGAGAATGTGCGCAAGTCGGGCAAGACCCAGATCGTCAATTTGACACCAGCTGAACGTGCCGCGCTGAAGCAGGCGCTGGTGCCGGTACACAAGCAGATGGCTGACCGGATCGGCGAAGGCCTGATCCAGTCCATCTACAAGGAAACCGGCTTCTCGGCCAGCAACTGATCCACGGCTAAGCCCACGCGGCACCCAGGCTTTTGGCCGGGTGCCGTTCACGAGTGCGCCGCGTGCTGCGGCCTGTGAGGCTGGCGGGGGCCTTGCACCCGGCGGCCGCAGATGGTTTCACTCCGCGCGGCGTACTCATCTGGAGCGCGATATATGAAATATTTCGATTACCTCGAAGAGGCGTTCATCGCCTTTCTGATGGCGGCCGCCACGGTCATCATCTTCGTGGCGGTGCTGCACCGCTACCTGACCGGCTTTGCCATTCCCGGCCTGCAGGATTGGCTGCTATCGCTGAATCTGGCCTGGGCCCAGGAAGTCTGTATCTATCTCTTCGTGTGGATGGCCAAGTTCGGCGCCGCCTATGGCGTGCGTACCGGCATCCATGTGGGTGTCGATGTGCTGGTCAACCGTCTGGAAGAGAAGAACCGCCGCATCTTCGTGCTGATTGCCCTGGCGGCCGGCATGTTGTTCACCGGCATCATCGGCACGCTGGGCGCGAGCTTCGTCTGGCATATCGCCCATACCGATCAGACTTCGCCTGACCTCGAGATCCCGATCTGGATCGTCTACCTCGCCGTGCCGGTTGGGTCCTACCTGATGTGTTTCCGCTTTGCCCAGGTGGCCTGGACCTTCATCCGCGGCGGCGAGCTGCCCCACCATGATCATGGCCATGTCGATGGCCTGGAAGACGAAGTGAAAGGACAGCCAGCATGAGCAATGCGATTGCAGCAACAGCGGCCAAGCCGCTGTCGATGAAGTGGCCGCTCGGCATCATTGCCGCCCTGGTCGCGATTACCGTGGTCGGTGGCCAGAAGGCGATGATCTTCTGCCTCTTGCTGGGCCTGATGCTGACTGGTATGCCGATCTCGATCGCGCTCGGCCTGTCGGTGCTGACCTTCCTGTTCACCATGACCCAGGTGCCCATCGAGTCGGTGGCGCTCAAGCTGTTCACCGGCATCGAGAAGTTCGAAATCATGGCGATTCCGTTCTTTATCCTGGCCGGTAACTTCCTCACCCATGGTGGGGTGGCCAAGCGCATGATCGACTTCGCCACCAGCATGGTCGGCCACTGGCACGGCGGCCTTGGTTTGGCAGGCGTGCTGGCCTGTGCGCTGTTTGCCGCGGTATCGGGTTCCAGCCCGGCCACCGTGGTGGCCATCGGCGCCATCATCCTGCCAGCCATGGTCAAGCAGGGCTTCCCCAAGCAGTTTGGCGCCGGGGTGATCACCACCTCGGGGGCGCTGGGCATCCTGATCCCGCCCTCCATCGTGATGGTGATGTATTCGGTGGCCACCAATACCTCGGTGGGCGCGCTGTTCATGGCCGGGGTGATTCCGGGCCTGATGCTGGCCTTCCTGCTTGGCTTCGTGGCCTGGTGGCGTGCGCGCAAGTTTGGCTATCCGCGCATGCCCAAGGCCAGTTGGGCCGAGCGCTGGTCGGCCTTTCGCCGTGCGATCTGGGGCCTGTTCCTGATCGTGATCGTCATGGGCGGCATTTATGCCGGCATGTTCACCCCGACCGAAGCGGCGGCGATGAGTGCGGTGTATGCCTTCTTCGTGGCGGTGTTCGTCTACAAGGACATCGGCTTCAAGGATATCCCCCGCATCCTGACCAGCTCGGCCGCCATGAGCGCCATGCTGCTCTACATCATCACCAATGCGGTGCTGTTCTCCTTCCTGATGGCGCACGAGAACATTCCGCAAGCCATGGGTGCCTGGCTGCTGGAAATGGGTTTCGGCCCCATCGTCTTCCTCTTGGCGGTGAACATCCTGCTGCTCTTGGCCGGCAATGTGATGGAGCCCTCGTCTATCGTGCTGATCTTCGCGCCCATCCTGTTCCCGGTCGCCATGCAGCTCGGTATCAACCCCGTGCATTTCGGCATCCTGATCGTGGTGAATATGGAGGTGGGCATGTGTCACCCGCCGGTGGGCCTGAATCTGTATGTGGCTTCCGGCATCACCAAGATGGGCATTACCGAGTTGACCGTGGCGGTGTGGCCGTGGCTGCTGGCCATGCTGGGCTTCCTCGGCGTGGTCACCTATGTGCCGGAAATCTCCACCTGGCTGCCCACCTATCTGGGCATGATGTAAAACACGAGGCGTTCAGCGCCCTGAGTACCCAAGCAAAAGGCCACCCACGGGTGGCCTTTTTCATGCCTGCTTGGTGCTGTCTCCACCCAGCACATGCTGGTGCAACTGCTGGGTCAGCATCTCAATGCGTTCACTCAGCTGCTTGGTGGTGCTGGTCAGCTCGGTGTTCTGCTGCAGCAGGCTCATCAGTTGCGCGGTCTGCTGGGCCGCGATCTCCAGGCGCTGATTGTTCGCTGCGGCCAGCATCTCACGGTGCTGGGCATCGGCGTCGGAGTGAGCCTTATCGCGTGCGGCCTGACGGGTTTGCGCCAGCAGGATCAAGGGAGCGGCATAGGCGGCCTGCAGGCTGAAGGCGAGATTGAGCAGGATAAACGGGTAGGGGTCGAACGCTGTATGGCCGGCCACGTTCAGGCCTATCCACACCAGCACGATGGCGGTCTGGCCTATCAGGAAGACCGGCGTGCCAAAGAAGCGTGCGAAGGCCTCGGCCTTCAGGGCAAACCAGTCATTGCCGAACGGAGCGGACAGATGCGCATGCGGGCGGTGAAAGCGCAGCGGGTCAGCATGGGCAGGCGTTGATACTGGGCTGGGGTCGTGCGATGTGTGCATCGGCATGATGCCTCCTGGAGGAAAGACGGGTATGCGCCACTATAGGGTGGGACGCGTAGCGTGAAGTGGGCGCATCGCTTGTATCTTGCCGTTTGCCGTAGTTTGCGAAGCAGCGGGCTATGCCTACACTGGTGCCTCCCCGTTTTCTGTCTGCCCGCCCATGTCCGCTTCCACGCTGTATGCCCTGGCCGCCATCCTGATCTGGAGCTCGCTTGCGCTGACCTCGGTGCAGCTGGCCAATGTGCCGCCCTTTCTGCTGGTTGGCCTGGCGCTCATCATCGGCGGCCTGTGCGGGCTGCCGCGCTGGCGTGACTGGCGCGTGCCGGCCAAGACCCTGCTCTTGGGCTGCTATGGCCTGTTTGGCTATCACTTCTGCCTGTTTCTTGCGCTGCGCTTTGCGCCGCCGCTGGAAGCGAACCTGATCAACTACCTGTGGCCGCTGCTGATCGTGCTGCTCTCGCCGGTCTTGCTGCCGCCTACGCGCCTGGAAACCCGCCACTGGCTCGGTGGGCTGTTGGGTCTCGCCGGCTGTGTGCTGATCGTACTGAGCAAGGGCAGCCTGTCGCTGAGCGGCCAGCATGGACTTGGCTATCTGCTCGCCGCGCTGGCCGCGCTGATGTGGTCCAGCTATTCCTTGCTCACCCAGCGCGTAGCGCCGTTTCCCACCGGCGCCATCGGCGGCTTTTGCATGGCCTCCGGCCTGCTCTCACTGCTCGCCCATGCGGCGCTTGAACCAGCCTATAGCCTGAATGCCAGCGAGTGGGGCTGGCTGGCCTTGCTCGGCCTCGGGCCGATGGGCGCGGCCTTCTTTTTGTGGGATGCCGCACTGAAGCGCGGCGATGCGCGTGCTATAGGTACGCTGGCCTATCTGACCCCGCTGTTGTCGACTGCCTTGCTGGCGCTGTTTGGCGGCGGTCACTTCGGCTGGCAGGCCGCGCTGGCCCTGTTGCTGATACTGAGCGGTGCCTGGCTGGGGCGTAGCCGCAGCTAGGTGAGCAGACCCTGGTGTTGGCATGCCGCCACGTGCCTGTGTCGCCAGGTATATGCCAAGGTGCTAATTTTTCAGCTTGGGTTAAGCTTACAGCGCTTACCCTCGCGACTTTCACCGGAGCTACAACAATGAAACAAGGCCTCGTCTCTACCCTTTCCTATGCCGTGCTGCTGAGCTTTGGCGCCGCCAACCTGCCGCTGCACGCCGCCATGCTGCCCACCGAGCGCGCCGCCGAGCAGTCGGCCCTGACCCTGAACGACGAACGCGCTGAGGTGGTCGACTTCCTGCAACGCGAGCACGTGGCCAAGGCCCTGGCTGAGCAAGGCGTGAGCAGCGCTGATGCGATTGAGCGCGTGGCCACGCTCAGCGATGAGGAAGTGCGTGAACTGAATGGCAAGATCAAGAACCTGCCGGCCGGTGGCGATATCGTCGGCGTGCTGTTCACCGTGTTCATCATCCTGCTGGTCACCGACATCCTCGGCCTGACCAAGGTCTTCCCCTTCACCCGCTCGGTACGCTGATTTGCAACTGTTGTGCAAACAGGGGGTGGCCTTGCTGGCCACCCTTTTGCTTTCTGCCTGTGCGGCGCCGCAGACGCGCGCGCTCCTGGCCGAGCCGGCCGGGCGGCCCACCCCCTTGGAACTCAGCCGCGTCCCTTTCCACGCCCAGACCGAGCATCAGTGCGGCCCGGCCGCGCTGGCCATGTTGCTCAACGATGCCGGCGTGGCGGTTAGCCCGGAGGCACTGACCCCGCAGGTCTTCGTACCCGGGCGTGAGGGCAGCCTGGCCATCGAGATGCTGGCCGCCGTGCGCCGCTATGATCGCGTCGCCTACCGGATTCCACCGCGCCTGGATGCTGCGCTCGATCAGGTGGCGCAGGGCCGGCCGGTGCTGTTGCTGCAGAACCTGAGCCTGCCGATCAGCCCGCTCTGGCACTACGCGGTGCTGATCGGTTACGACCTGGCGCAGCGCCAGGCGATTTTACGCTCGGGCATCACCGAGCGTGAGCTGATGCCACTCGATACGCTGGAGCACACCTGGGCACGCGGTGATTTCTGGGCGATGGTGGTGGTGGCGCCCGAGCAGATTCCCGACTTTGTGACACCCACCGAGGCACAGCGCCAGGCCTTGGCCCTGGAGCGCATTGGCCGCCATGCGGCGGCGCGCGCGCTGTATGCGGCCATCGTGGCGCGCTGGCCCGATCAGCCACTGGCCCGTTTCGGGCTGGGGAATATGGCTTATCAGCTTGGCGATCTGCGCGCGGCCGAAGCGGCCTGGCTGCCTTTAACCGAGCTGGCCGGCGGCCAGTATGCGTGGTGGCACAATCTGATCGAGCTTTACCTGGAGCAAGGCCGGCGCGCGGAGGCGCTGGCGCTGTGGCAGCGCGCCCAGCAACGCTGGCCGGCTCAGCCCGAACTGGCCGAACTCAGACCGCGCCTGCAGCCCTGAGGCCGAGCGACGCCGATTCAGTCCTGCTGCGCGAGCCAGGCATCCAGGCCGCCTGCCAGTGGGTGCACATGCCGGTAGCCGTGGCGCTGCAGTGCCCGGGCGGCCAGCGCGGCCGAGGCTTCGTTCGGGCAGCTGCAGTAGAAGACAATCTCGGCATCCTTCGGCACATCGGCCAGCAGGCGCTGCACCTCACTGACCTCCATCTCCAGTGCGCCGGGAATGCGGCGTGGATCGCTGGCGCGACTGGCAGCCGAGCGCACATCGACCACGATGGGCGCATGGCCCTGCTGCAAGCGTTCGCGCAGCGCCGCCACCGGCATATGGTGCAGGCGGACGAAGCGCAAGAGGCGCTGGCGCTCCAGCCAGCGGTAGAGCACATACAGGGCCAGCAGGCCGAGCAGCACCGGAATGGCCACCGCTCCGATGGCGGAGAGCGCGGCCAGAATGGCATCGACCTGCTTATGCAGCAAAAAGCCCGTGCCAATCGCGCTGCCGGCCCATAAGCTGGTGCCCAGGGTATCGAACAGCACGAAGCGCCCGGCCGGCAGACCGAGCGCCCCAGCCAGCGGCGAAGCCAGCGCGGACAGGCCGGGCACAAAGCGTGCAATCAGCAGCGAGGCCACGCCCCAGCGCGTATAAGCACGCGTGGTGCGCCCCACGCAGGTATCGGGCGAGAGCGAGATTCGGCACATCAGCCCCAGCACCTTGTGGCCATGGCGGCGTCCGGCCAGATACCAGATGAAATTGGCCATGCCCGAGCCGAGCACGGCCAAGATCAGCGCGCTCCAGGCCGAGAGCAGACCCTGGGCCGCCAGCGTGCCGGCCAGCATCAGCGTGGGCACGGCCGGTATCGGCGCGCC
Source organism: Chitinimonas taiwanensis DSM 18899 (assembly GCF_900119825.1). GTDB lineage: Bacteria > Pseudomonadota > Gammaproteobacteria > Burkholderiales > Chitinimonadaceae > Chitinimonas > Chitinimonas taiwanensis. The sequence continues at coordinate 100,339 of NZ_FPKR01000010.1, forward strand.
CAGCTGTTCAATGAACACATTCAGGAACACCAGCAGGGGACCGTGCTGGTCAAAGAGATCGATCAAGGGCTGCACGGTAGGGCTCCACAAACAGGCGCGCCTACTTTACCCGCTTCGTCTGACGGCCGGGTGACGCGCTCCAGCCTTAGCGTGCCGCCAGCGCGCGTTGCACGAACTGGCGCGGCACCGTACTGCGCGGCACCTTGCCGGCAAACCAGCGCCGCACATCCTCATCGACGGCAATGCCATGCATGAAGTTGTACAGCGCCTTGTTCAGCGCTTCGCCGAGCACCGCGTGGTCCACGCCGGTTGGGTCGATAAAGCCGACATCGTTCTTGGCGAAGGTGATCTCGGGCAGCGGTAGCAGCGTCACCCCGTACTCGTCGGGGTTCTGGCCCACCGGCGAGTGCACGGTGCAGACAAAGCGGTGGAAGAAGCCGCTCTGGATGCAACCGGCTTCGAACAGCTGGCGCACGTATTCGAGCGCATCCACGGTGTCCTGCACGGTTTGGGTGGGGAAGCCATACATCAGATAGGCATGCACCAGGATGCCGGCCTCGGCAAAACCATGGGTGACGCGTGCCACCTGGTCGACCGACACACCCTTCTTCATCAGCTTGAGCAGGCGGTCGGACGCCACTTCCAGCCCGCCCGAGATGGCGATGCAGCCCGAATCGGCCAAGAGCTGGCATAGCTCGGGCGTGAACGATTTTTCGAAGCGGATATTGCCCCACCAGGAGATCGCTACATTGCGCGCCAACAGTTCCTCGGCCAGCGCGCGTAGCATCTTGGGCGGCGCGGCCTCGTCCACGAAGTGGAAACCGGTCTGGCCGGTCTCGGCAATGATGGCCTCGATGCGGTCGACCAGGGTCTTGGCCGAGGCGGTCTCATAGCGCGAGATATAGTCGAGTGTCACATCGCAGAAGCTGCACTTCTTCCAGTAGCAGCCATGCGCCACGGTCAGCTTGTTCCAGCGCCCATCGCTCCATAGCCGGTGCATGGGGTTGAGCATATCGAGCAGGGACAGATACTGGTCGAGCGGCAGGCCATCCCAGGTCGGCGCGCCCCAGTCCTCGAACGGCACATCGGGCTCGGGGAAGTTGATGTAGCGGACCGCGCCGCCGTCTGCCACCGGCTCGCGCACAAAGGTGCGCACCAGTCGGCCGCGGCCACGCTGGCCGGCCAGATGGTCGAGCAGGGCCAAGAGCGGCCGCTCGCCCGAATCCAGCGTCACATAGTCGACATAGTCGAACAGGCGCGGCTCTTTCAGCTCGCGCAGCTCGGTATTGGCAAAGCCGCCGCCGAGGCCAATCGCAATCTCGGGGTCGGCTGCCTTGATGCTCTGTGCAATGCGCAGCGCCGCATACATGGCGCCCGGGAACGGCACCGACAGGAGCACGAGGCTCGGTTGATGGCGTTCGATGGCGGCCAGGGTCAGCGCATGCAGGGTATCGTCGACCAGATTGCGCGGCGCGGCCAGCGCCTGCGCCAGCGGCTCGAAAGTGGGCTGGGCCATGGCCAGCGATTCGGCATAGCGCACGAACTCGAAGCGCGGGTCGATCGCTTCGCGCACCACATCGGCCACATCGTTCAGGTAAAGCGTGGCCAGATGGCGCGCGCGGTCGTAACTGCCTAGCGCGCCGAAGGCCCAGGCCAGCGGGTCGCCACCGTCCGGGTCGTTCGGGTCCACATACACATCGAGCGCATCGAAACGCGGACCCTCGGGTAGAAAGCGTCGGCTGCAGATGCGGTGCGCGAGTGTGCTGTCGCGCCCCTGCAGAAAGGCGATCACCGGGTGAATCGTGCTGGCGTAGAGCTCGAAATGTTCGACAAAGCCATGGGTCAGCGCGGTGCGTTCGCCCACCGCCTGCTTGGCCACCACATCACGCACCTGTTCCAGCCCGGCACGTGAAAACAGCTTGAGCACTAGGCCCAGGGCCAGGTCCTCCTGCACAGCATCAAAACCGTGCTTACGCAGAAAGCCGGTGAGGTAGGCAGTGGACGGATAGGGCGTGTTCAGCTGCGTCATCGGCGGAATCAGCGACAGAACACGAATCGGCGCGGTGGACATGCGCATTTCCAGGCTGGTGGCACCCTGGCCCGGCTGTACGTACGGCGCGCGGGCGAGGGGCGATTGTTCAAGTAAATCAATCCGCTAGGCGCATACAGGCAGCCGGCTGGCGGGCGCGCATTGTGCCAGCTTATGCCTGCCACGTCTGTGCCGGGCGCTGCGGGGGCGACGAGCGTCGCGGCGGGCTGTGTTGTAGCGCCGCTGCTGGGTACGACTTGTCTGGACATGCTGGGCATGACTGGCGCGGCGCGCGCCGGCTATCATGGTGCACCTTTTCGGTGTTGGCTGGTCTAGGCTTGCACCACTCCCCTTGGCTGGAAGAATCCCATGCATGAACTGATTGAGGCCCGCTTCCGGGCCCTGAACCCGGGCGTCGATTTCTGCTCGCTGCGCTATGTGGAAGAAGCGCGCGAAACCCTGGCCGTGCGCCAGGGCGTGGCCGAACCGCTGGCACGCAGCCTGGACCGCGGCGCGATGATTACCGTGCTGCATCGTGGTGGCTATGGTTATGCGGCCACATCCGACCTATCCAGTGCCGGCTTGCAGGCAGCGCTGGAACGCGCGCGCCAGTGGGCCGAGGCGAGCCGCAGCCAGGCGGTATTCGACTTCAGCGGCTACGAGCCGGCGCGGCCGTCCGGCCGTTATATCGGCCCCGGTGCCGAGCAGCCACTGGATTGGCAGCGCCGCGAGCTGACTGAGCTGCTGCTGGCCGAAGATGCCGCCAGCCAGATCGATGCGCGCATCGTCGACCGTGCCGCTAGCCTGGGCCGGCTCGATGTGCACCAGCTCTATATCACCCATGATGGCGGCAGCGTGGAGCAACGCTTCCGTGCATTGATTCCCAGCCTGGTGGTGACCGCCTACGCCGACGGCGTGGCGCAGACGCGCTCGCTCGGCGGCCAGTACAACGGCTACTGCCGTCAGGGCGGCATGGAAATCCTTGCCCAGGCCGGCCTGGCCGGCGCTGGCCAGCGCGTGGCGGAAGAGGCGCTGCAACTCTTGGCCGCGCCCAACTGCCCGAGCGGCAGCATGGACCTGTTGCTGATGCCCAGTCAGATGATGCTGCAGATCCATGAATCGATCGGCCATCCGCTTGAACTCGACCGCATTCTGGGTGACGAGCGCAATTACGCTGGCACCAGCTTTGTTACGCCCGAGATGTTCGGCAGCTATCAATATGGCTCCGAGCACCTGAACGTGACCTACGATCCGCAGCGCAGCAATGAATTCGCCGCCTATGGCTGGGACGACGACGGCACGCCGGCCGAGAAGGTGTGGCTGATCAAGCAGGGCCTGTTGAAGGTGCCGCTGGGTGGGGCGATCTCGCAGGCGCGTGCCAGCCTGCCCGGCGTGGCGAACAGCCGCGCCTGCAACTGGAACCGCGCACCGATAGACCGCATGGCCAACCTCAATATCGAGCCGGGCGACCAATCGCTCGCACAGCTGATCGCTGGCGTGGAGCGCGGTGTGCTCATGGATACCAATGTCAGCTGGTCGATTGACGACTCGCGCAATAAATTCCAGTTCGGCTGCGAATATGGCCGCCTGATTGAAAACGGCGAGCTGAAGGGCGTGGTGAAGAACCCTGGCTATCGCGGCATCTCGGCCACCTTCTGGCGCGCGCTGAAGGCTGTGGGCGACGAAAGCACGCTGGATGTGATGGGCACGCCGTTCTGCGGCAAGGGCGAACCGAACCAGGTGGTGCGCGTTGGTCATGCCTCGCCGGCCTGTCTGTTCGGCGCGGTAGATGTATTTGGAGGGGAAGCATGATGCGCCAGTATTTCGAGGCTGTGGCCGAGGCGGTGTTTGCCGCGCTGGATGAGGCCGAGCAGGCCACCTTGTGGCTGTCGGGTGAACAGAGCGATTTCATCCGCTTCAACCACGGCAAGGTGCGCCAGGCCGGCCAGGTCAAACAGTGCTATCTGACGGTGCAGCTGGTGTTGGGCAATAAGCATGTGGCGCAGACGGTGACGCTCAGCCATGTGCTGGACGAGGACCAGCATATGCTGCTGGGCGTATTGGCCGATTTGCGTGATGCGCTCGGTGATGTGGCCGACGACCCCTATCTGCTGCTGAACACGGCGCTGCAATCGACCCAGCGCAGCGAGGCAAGCCGCCTGCCGCCGGCCGAGCAGATGGTGGCCGATATCGTGGCCGCCGCCGCGGGTGCCGATCTGGTCGGCATTCTGGCGGCCGGGCCGGTGTATATGGGCTTTGCCAATAGCCTTGGGCAGCGCAACTGGCATGAAACCGCCAGCTGGAACTTCGACTGGAGCCTGTATTCGCACGGCGACAAAGCGGTCAAGCGTGGTTCGGCCGGCACCGAATGGGATGCGGCTGCACTGCAGACGGCAATGGCCGAGGCACGCGCCCAGCTGGCTCTGCTGGCGCGCCCAGCCAAGACCCTGGCACCGGGCAGCTATCGCGCCTATCTGACCCCGGCCGCGGTCGGCGAGCTGGTCAGCATGCTGAATTGGGGCGGCTTCTCCGAGCGCGAAATGCGCAGCAAACGCTCGTCCCTGCTCAAGCTGCAGGCTGGCGAAGTGAGCTTCTCACCCATGTTGAGCCTGAGCGAAAACACCGCCGCGGGCCTGGCGCCGGCTTTCCAGGCCGAAGGCTTCATCAAGCCGGCCGAGGTGGCGCTGGTCCGCGAGGGCAAGTACGCGGGCAGCCTGGTCAGCCCGCGCACCGCGCGCGAGTTCGACCTGCCCAGCAATGGCGCCGGCGCAGGCGAGGGTAGCGAAGCACTGGATATGGCTGCCGGCGATTTGCCGATGGCTGAGGCTCTGAAGGCGCTGGGTTCTGGTTTATATGTGTCTAATCTTTGGTACTTGAACTGGTCTGATCGTGCCGCAGCACGCATCACCGGCATGACCCGCTTCGCCTGCTTCTGGGTGGAAGATGGCCAGATCGTCGCGCCGCTGAATGTGATGCGCTTTGACGATTCGCTATTCCGCCTCTTGGGCAGCGAGCTGGAAGCGCTGACTGCCGAGCGCGAGCTGCTGGTGGATGCTGGCAGCTATGGCGGCCGTTCCAGCACCAGCCAGCGCCTGCCCGGCGCCTTGCTACGTTCGCTGAACCTAGTGCTTTAGCGCGCGCCCAGCCCGCGCAGTCTGCTTGGCATGGCTGCGCGGGCCGCATCAGAAATCGGCTGCGGTGGCGACCAAGTAGCCAAGCACGGGGCGCAAGGCGGCATCGGTTGTCTGCGCATCGCGCCCCAGTCCTTATCCATACACAATGGGAGTTGATCATGTCGCAAGCCATTGCCACCCTGGCCGGGGGCTGTTTCTGGTGTCTGGACGGGGTGTACACGCGCCTGCGTGGCGTGGAGCGGGTGGTATCCGGCTATATGGGCGGCCATATCGAGCACCCCACTTACAAGCAGGTCTGCAATGCCGATACCGGCCACGCCGAAGTCGTGCAGATTCACTACGACCCGAATGAGATCCGCTTTGAAGACCTGCTAGAGGTTTTCTTTGTGATCCACGACCCCACCACGCTGAACCGCCAGGGCAATGACGTCGGCCCACAGTACCGCTCGGCCATCTTCTACCACTCGCCCGAGCAGCGGGCCGCCGCAGAGGCGGCCATCGCCGCGCTGACGGCCGAACGTGCTTTCGCCAGCCCCATTGTCACCGAGCTGGCTCCCGCCAGCACCTTCTGGCCGGCCGAGGGCTACCACCAGGGCTATTTCGACGCCAACCCCTACCAACCCTACTGCATGGCCGTGGTCGCCCCCAAGGTGCGCAAGGCGGTGAAGAAATTTGCGGCGCGGTTGAAGTAGGCACTGTAGGCCCACATGCAATTGGGGCCAATTCTTGGCGAGATTGATATCGATGTACATATATGCGATGACTTTTATTTCTTCCCTTACAACAGCAATAGTTGCGCTCTGCCTGACGGGATATGCAAATGCTGCCTGCGGCTTTGTTTCCATCGACAACCGAGCAGCTATCGGTCAATCGTTGTACCGCATTACAAAAAAATTAGGGCCGTCTGGCTACAGAAGACTGCCAGATGAAGATTTTTGGACTTTCGAGAAAGACAAGTTCGATAACATTGGTGTTTCTGCTCCTGTTGCGGATTTGGTTGCATTTGGTACCTATAAGCACATTATTTTTCAATCGAATCTGCGATTCAAAACAAGCGACCTCAAGTCGGCGCACTTTGATATCGCTAGCAAGCTTGGATCTTGTGCAAAGAAAATCAAGCCAGAATGCTGGAAGGATAGTTCGGGTCGCTTTTACGAGTTTGGCTCTGACTCTAAAGACACATATATCTTTATTAATTCCCCACGGCATGGGCCACCGAATGACCCAGACCTTCCGCCGAGAAACTGCCGATGATTTTCATGGCAGTGGTATCTGATAAACAAGCTCTGCTTGTTGGAGGTACGAGTTGGAATGGTTATGTCAATCTTCTTATTAAGAAAAAATTATGGGGCATCTAGGCGTCAATTAGTCTTTGTGCGTTGATGAATGCGAGAGCGGTCTAGGTTGGAACGTTCATTGATAATGCTTGCTGTGCTTGTTTATTGAGATTTTTGTCAAAATTCTGGAGAGTTTTCAATGAAAGATGGCTTTTCGGGTGTGATGGCTTGCACCCTATTTCTTGCTGTGAATACTTTTGCGTTTGCTGAGCAAGTGTCTTGCCAGCTAGCCAAACGGTACAAAGATGGTGGCTCGGTAAGTTATTCAGCGAATATTACTTTGGGGGCAGGGAAAATCACTGCGCTCTATGTAAATAGCACGATAGCTTCAGGGGCGGAGGGCGGCGGGTATCTGTGTGCCTTCAATACCTCCAAATTAAATAAGACCGCGAAGTGGTCAGTGCAAGGTGCGCTGACGACATTGATGGTGAATGACGATGGCGAGGAATCAGTAGTAAGCATCCGTAAAGTGGGTAGTGCTTATCTGATTGATCCATCGGGAATAAATAGATACTACTGTGGTTTTGGGGCAGAGTGGCCAGACGAGATCATCGTCACGTCGGGCAGTAAAAAATGCAAGGTTTCCCCAAGTCCTTAGCGTGCTTACCACTAATAGGAACCCCGTCATGTCTGATGAGCAAGCGCTGCGTGTGGGCAGCACTGAATAGAATTGTTGTACCAATCGTCTTCCAAGCACATTCCTCGCATGTCTAGGGCCCATTCAGATTTTATGCAGTGCGTGATAAGAGGACGGCCTGGCGAGATAGGCGATCAAAAGTACTAGGAGAAACATGTCCAAGCTCGTCGCAGCGCGCCAGGTTCTGGCGGTCAAGGATTTGGCGGTTTCGGTGGCGTTTTACCGTGACGGCCTGGGGTTCAGCATCGACTTCGCGTCGGAGGACTGGTGTTTTCTGAGCCGGGATGGCGTGCAGCTGATGCTTGGGCACTGCCCCAATGCCTTGCCGGCGGCCCAGATCGGTGATCACGCCTATTTCGCTTATATCGAAGTCGAGGCGGTAGATGACCTGCATGCGGAGCTGTGCGCACGCGGCCTGGCGGCCTTGCCGCCGCCCGAGGACAAACCCTGGGGCATGCGTGAGTTCATGCTCAGCACGCCGGATGGCCATCGCATCGTATTTGGCCAGGAAACAGACGCCGCTTAGGCTAGATCATGACAATTACACGCTTGAACCCCGCCGAGCCGGCTGCCCAGATATTGCTGGCTGGGCTGAGCATGCATCTGGCTGATCTGTATGGCTATCAGGTTGATCTCGCGCGCAGCACCCAGGCCATGCAGCAGCCGAATGTGCACTTCCTGGGCGTGAGGCAGGACGGCGAGCTGGTCGGCTGTGGTGCCGTCAAGCTGGTCGAGGGCGCGGAGGCCTATGGCGAGATCAAGGCGGTCTTCGTGGCCGAGGCGCAACGCGGGCGCGGGCATTCGCGCGCCATCATGCAGGCGCTCGAGGCGCATCTGCGCAGTGTGGACATTCAGCTGGCGCGCCTGGCCACCGGTACCCGTCAGCCCGAGGCGGTGGCCCTGTATGTCAGCCTTGGCTACACGCCTTGTGCGCCGTTTGGCGGCCAGCAGGCCGATGATTTGACGGTGTTCATGCAGAAGCCGCTAGGTGATGCGTGATACCGGCCGGCCGCTTCAGGCTGGCAGGCTCCAGCGTCCATTGCAGGCGCTGAACCAAGCGTCGAATTCGGCCTGCGGCATTGGGCGGGCGACCAGATAGCCCTGCACCGAGTCGCAGCCCAGGCTGCTCACCGTCTGCCAGGCCTCGGCGCTTTCCACCCCTTCGGCCACCACTTCCAGCTTGAGGATATGCCCAAGCTGAACGATCGCGCGCGCAATCTGGATGCCCTCGGCCTCGTGCAGGCGCAGGATAAAGGAGCGGTCGATCTTCAGCTGATTGACCGGCAGGCGCGAGAGATAGGCGAGCGAGGAATAGCCGGTGCCGAAGTCGTCGATGGACAGCTTGAAGCCCAGCTCACGCAGGCGGCGCAGCGCGGCCATCACCCGCTCGGGTTCGCCCATCACGGCGGACTCGGTGATTTCCAGGCACAGGTCCTGCGCATTGGCCCCGGTCTCATTCAGTAGGCATTCCACCAGGCTCACGAAGCCCGGGTCTTCCATATCGCTGACCGACACATTGACCGATACGCGCAGCTGGCGACCGGCAGCGTTCCAGCGCAGGCTTTGCTGCATGCATTCGCGCAGCATCCACAGGGTCAGGCTGCGTATCTTGCCGGTCTGCTCGGCAAAGGGGATGAACTGGTTGGGCGGCACCCAGCCGCGTTCCGGGTGCTGCCAGCGCACCAGCGCTTCCACGCTGTTGATATAGCCATCCTGCAGATTGACCTTGGGCTGGTAGAAGGCCACCAGCTGGTGCTGCTCGATGGCGGTCTTCAGCTCGCCCAGCAACGAGAGCTGGCTCTTACGGTTTTCTTCCTGGTGCGCGTCGTAGACCATGAAGTTGGCCAGCGTGCGCTTGGCCATATACATGGCCGATTCGGCCTGGCGCAGCAGCATATGTGCGCTGGTGCCGTGTTCTGGGAAGAAGGCCGCGCCGGTGCTGCCGGCCACGTCGATGCTCTGGCCGGCAATCGCGAGCGGGTTTTCCAGCACGCTGTGCAGGCGGCGCAGCACCGGCTCCAGATTGCCGCGATTCACGCCAGGTAGCACCAGCACGAATTCATCGCCCGAGAAGCGCCCCAGATGGTCGCTTTCGCGCTGCACCTGGCGCAGACGCTGGGCAATGCTCTTCAGCGCGGCATCGCCCACGCTATAGCCGAGATAGTCATTGATGTACTTGAAGCGGTCGATGTCCACCATGATCACCGCTACGCTGTCCTCGCCCTGCTGGGCGTTGTGGATTTCCTCGCTGATCAGCTCAGCCAGGCGCACACGGTTGGGCAGCTCGGTCAGTGGGTCGATATAGGCGAGGCGGGTGATTTCCTGTTCGCGCTCGGCAATCGCACCGCTCATCAGGTTGAAGGCCCGCCCCAGGCGCGCCACTTCGTCATTGCCACGGATGGGCACGCGCGCCTTGTAATCTCCCATCGCCACCCGTTCGGCCGCGCTGGCCAGCTGCGCGATGGGTGCGGCCAGCAGGCGGGCCAGCAGCAGCGATCCGATCAGGCCGGCCAGGAAGGTCAGCATGCCGATGCCCAGCGCATGCAATAGCGCCTTGTCCAGTTCCACCTGCAGCTGGTCCAGGTCGATATCCGCACCGAAGATCAGCGTGCTGCCATCCTCGCGCTGCATGGGCACAAAGACCGAGCGGAACTGGCCCCAGCGGTCACGGTATTCGGCGAAGCGTGCTTCGCGTTCATTAAATGCTTCAAATAGTGCGGCGGGCGGGTCGGTGTAGGCGCTCAGATAGCGGCCATAATTGCCGGCGCGGATTTCTTCCTCGCTGGCACCGTCGGCCAGATAGCGCACGGTGTCGCCATCGCGGATGAACACATACAGATAGCGCACGCCGACCTTGTTCGCGTAGTCATGCAGCAGGCGGCTCATGGCCAGGTAGCGCTCTTCGGGCACGCTACCGCTTTGTGGCAGCGCGCGCAGATACTCATAGCCGATGATCTTGGGCAGCGCAGCCGCCGCGGTATTCAGCCGCGCGTCTACGGTTTCGCGCACACTACGCGCCTGCATATTCCAGGCATAGGCGGCGTAGGCGATGGTGGCGGCCAGGTTGACCAGCATGAACACCAGCAGAATCTTGGTGCGCGCGGTATGCGGCATCAGGCGGGCAAGCTGGCGTTGCAAGGGTCGATTCTCCCGGTGGGCGATGGATTGGGCAGCGGTTTCAGCGCGCGGGGCAGGGTGCGGGTCGCGACGCTCGGCGGGGCAGTATGGAGAAGCGTGCGTGTTCGATCAAGATAAGGATGTGCTGATATGACAATCATTCGACCGGCGGTGCCCGGCGACCAAGCCGCGCTGTACCGGATTTGTCTGCTTACCGCCGATGCCGGAGCGGACGCCAGCGCAGCGGGCCGCGATGCCAGCTTGTTCGGCCATTTGTATGCCGGCCCTTATCTGGCCCTGCAGCCCGATTTCGCCTGGGTGTTGGAGGACGCCGATGGCCCCTGCGGCTATGTACTGGCCACCCCTGATTCGGCTGATTTCTATGCGCGCATGGAGCGCGACTGGTTGCCGCCCCTGCGCGCGCAGTACGCGGCGCAAGCCGGTGATCCGCGCGATGCCGCACTGCTGGCGCAGCTCAATCAGCCTTGGGCCTTGGCTCCCGCACTGCACGACTGGCCGGCCCATCTGCATATCGACCTGCTGCCGCGTGCGCAAGGGCAGGGCCTGGGCGCCAAGCTGCTGCAGACCGCGCTGACAGCACTCACCAATGCCGGGGTCACGGCCGTGCACCTGGGCGTGGATCCGCGCAATCAGCGCGCACTCGACTGGTATGGGCGCTTTGGTTTTCATCCCTTATTTCGCCAGCCCGGCTGTATCTGGCTTGGGCGTAGTGTTTGATGACTTGCTGGCCTTGGCGAGGTGGGCCAGATAGCGCTCGGCATACTGTTCGAGATCAAGCCCGCTGAGCTGGCGGTTCAGAGCCTGGCGCAGCCGCTCGGCACTGGGCGACTGATTGAAGCAGACATGCAGGGGCAGGCGGCGGGTCAGATTGGCCGGGCCGACCAGCAGCTGGTCCAGCCCCAGCTTGTGCTGGTAATAGCTGAACACCCGCTTGTCGACCACCGCCGCCGCCAGCCGGCCAGCGGCCAGTTTGTTCAGGTTTTGCACATCGCTGCTGCTGTAGTCGGCCTGCACCTTGCCGGCATAGATCAGCGCATCGATCTGTTTGCCATTGTCGTAGCCTTCCACCACGCCGATGCGCTTGCCATGGAATTCGCTCGCCTCGCGCCAGATGGTCAGTGCATCACTACGCTGTGCGAGCGTGAGCTGGTAAGAGCCGATCGGGTCGGACAGCTGGCCGCGCGCGGCCGCGCATTCGATGGGCGAGGCAGAAAAGAAACCCAGCGCGCCTTCCTCGCCCTGCATGGCCAGACTAGTCGCACGCTTCCATGGGTAGATCTTGACCGTGAGCTGATAGTTTTCCCGCGCCAGCGCCTCGCGCAGCAGACTGCTTAAAAAGCCTTGGCCCGCCAAACTGCCCGAATAGGGCGGCCATTCCAGGCTGTTCAGCTGCACCGGCTCGGCCTGGGCCAATAGGCTCAGCCCGAGCAAGACAGGGATGAGGGCGCTGCCGGGGCGCCGCATCTCAGTCCACCACGAAGCGGCCGATCTGCACATTCAAGCCCTGCGACAACTCGCCGAGCCGGCGCGCGAGCAGATTGGCCGACGACACCGAGGCATGGTTCTCCTCGCTCATCTGGGCGATCTGCTCCACGTTCTGGGCAATCTGGGTGGCGGCAATGCGCTGCTCGCGTATCGCATCGGCAATCTCGGTTAATGTACGCACGGTGTTACTGGAGCCCGTACGGATTTGATCCATGGCGCCAGCCAGTTCGCGCGCACACGCCACGCCGGTGTCGATGCGACTACTGGCCTCCTGCATGCGCTGGTCGGCGCTGTCGGTATCACGCTGCACGGTGTCGATCTTGCTGGAGATATCCATGGTGGCATTGGTGGTGCGCTCGGCCAGCTTGCGCACCTCGTCGGCTACCACGGCAAAGCCGCGTCCCTGCTCGCCGGCGCGCGCGGCCTCGATGGCGGCATTCAGGGCGAGCAGATTGGTCTGGTCGGCGATTTCCTTGATTACCTTCACGATGCCGCCGATTTCATCCGAGCGCGCATTCAGGGCCTGGATGGCCTGGCTGGCTGCGGCCAGTGCATCGGCGATATGGGCGATCTCGTCGGCGGTGCGCCCGGCCAATTGTTGTCCGCTATCGGCCTGCCGCACCGCTTCGCTGGCATCACTGCGCACGCTGTCAGCATTGTCCGAGACCACGGCGATGCTGGTGGTCAATTGCTCGATGGCCGCGGCCACGGCTGCCGAGGCCGAGGCCTGGTGGCTGGAGGCGGTGGCCACCTGCTCGGAGATGCTGTTCATCTCGCTGGCCGAGCTGGCCACCTCGCGCGCGCCGCTGCGGGTTTCCTGCACCAGCTTGCGCAGGCCGTCCAGTACCCGGCAGAAGGCATTCACCGTGCGCCCGACCTCATTATCGCCATTGCTGGGCATGGCCACGGTCAGGTCGTTGCGGTCGGCAATTCGGCTGGCGGCACTCTGTGCCTCGTTTAGCGGGCGGCGTATCGATTGCGCCACGCCGATCGCCACTGCCACGCCGATCAGTAAGGCGACGCCCGACTGCAGCCAGAGTGCACGCTCGGTGCTGGCCTTGGCACTGGCCAGCTCCTGGGTTACCTGGGCGGCCTTGGCCTCGGTCAGCTTGAGCAGGTCATTGAGCGAATCCTCCATGCCGCGCACAAAGGCCTTGTACTCGCCCATGGCCTTATTCGCATCGGCAGTGCTGCTCAGTCCTTGACCAAGCTGGCTACTCACCTTGTTGAAGCCTTCCGCGTACTTGTCCATCTGGCTGGATAGATTGACGATCTGCTCGCGCGTGTCGGCGCCCGCCAGGCCCTCGGCCTGCTTGAGGCTGGCCTTGGCCTTCTGCAGCGATTCCTGCCATTTGGCCTGGTATTCCTTCACCTTCTCGGCCGAATCGAGGTTGATGAAGCTGTCTTTCTCATAACGGCGCAGATTGCCGACGTGATAGCGCGTGTCGCTGGCCGCGGTGTTCAGGGCAATATCGCCTTCCACCAGTGTCTTCACGCGTGTGTACTGGCTTTCCACGCCCCAGCTACCGGTGATCGCCACCGCCAGCATCAGGGCCAGCAGCAAGGCAAAGCCGATGCCGATGCGTAAGGCAAAACTGAGGTTTTTCATGCTTGCTTGCTCCGCTGTGACCCGAATCATCGCCCGTGGCTCGCCCGCGCCCGGGCCGGCGCGCTGGATGAGCCCTGCCTGGTCGCAGCGGGCATGCTGCTGCCGCCGAGCCAGGCTTGTATCCGCTTTATAGACGGGAATGCGCCGGCATGCGGATTCGGAAAAGCCGGCCGTATTTGCTAGAATCCGCGCCTTTTCAAGAACTTGGATTTCATCTTGCGCATTGCTCTTGCACCGATGGAGGGTTTGGTCGATGCCCCCTTGCGCACCGCCCTGACCCGTATCGGCGGTGTGGACTGGTGCGTGACCGAGTTCGTGCGCGTGACCTCCACCCTGCTGCCACCACGTTACTTCAAGCGCGTGGCACCCGAATGGGCGAACAACTGGCACACCCCGGCCGGGGTGTTGCTCAAGCTGCAGCTGCTCGGCTCCGACCCAGCCTGCCTGGCCGAGAATGCCGCACGGGCAGCGGAACTTGGCGCGCCCGGCATTGATCTGAACTTCGGCTGCCCGGCCAAGACCGTCAACCGACATCGCGGCGGAGCCGTGCTGCTACAGGAACCCGAGCTGCTGCACGCTATCGTCAGCGCGGTGCGCCGCGCGGTGCCGGCCGCGATTCCGGTGACCGCCAAGATGCGCCTCGGTTACGAGAACACCGATCTGGCGCTGGACTGCGCGCGCGCGCTGGCCGATGGCGGTGCCGAGGAGCTGGTCGTGCATGCGCGCACCAAACTCGATGGCTACAAGCCGCCCGCGCACTGGCACTGGATTGCCCGCATCAATGAGGCGGTGGCCGTGCCGGTGGTGGCGAATGGTGAAATCTGGACGGTGGCCGACTTTCTGCAATGCAAGGCCGAATCGGGCTGCGAGGATTTCATGCTCGGCCGCGGCCTGGTGGCGCGCCCTGATCTCGCGCGGCAGATTCGCGCCGCCGTGGCGGGCGAGGAAAGCGATACGGTCGAATGGCCCGAGATGCTCGAGGTGATTGCCGAGTTCCATCAGGGCCTGATCGGCCATGGTGCGCCGACTTATGCCCCGGGTCGGCTCAAGCAGTGGCTCGGCTATCTGCGCCGCAGCTATCCGGAAGCCATCGCGCTGTTCCGCCAGATTCGCACCCAGCAAGCACTACAGGTGCTGCCCGCCTGAATGGCAGGCAGCTTGATCACCAACCGGTAACGCTTATACGCCCCCACTGAAACACCATGACTGCCGTTCGCGACCCTCACCCCTGCCTGGCCTGCGGTGCCTGTTGTGCCGCCTTTCGTGTGTCGTTTTACTGGGGTGAAGGCCCGGAGCGGGGTTTGCCCGAGGCCTTGACCGAACGGGTCAATGACTTCTATGCCTGCATGCGCGGCACCTGGCGTGCGGCACCGCGTTGTACGGCCTTGCAGGGCGAAGTGGGGCAGGCTACGCAATGCAGTGTGTACGCGGCGCGCCCCAGCCCCTGCCGCGAGGTACAGCCAGGCGATAGCCAGTGCACGGCCGCGCGGGCGCGCCATCAATTAGCCCCGCTTGCTTTAGCGCAAAGCGAACTGGAAAGCCGATGCACGACAATACCTGCCTGAGCTGTGGCGCCTGCTGCGCGGCCTTTCGGGTCAGCTTCGACCGCTCGGAACTCGACAGCGAAGGCGGCCGGGTGCCGGCCGGGCTGGCCGATTTCGAGAATGACTACACCTGCCGCCTGCGCGGCACCGATTACGCGCGGCCGCGCTGTGTGGCGCTGGTGGGCAAGATCGGCGAACAGGTCAGCTGTGGCATCTATGCCGAACGCCCCGGCCCCTGTCGCGAATTCGCCCCACTGGCCGAGCACGGCATCTTCCCCGCCGCCTGTAATCGCGCACGCAGCCGCCATGGCCTGCCCGCGCTGCCGGTGGCCGACTAAACCTTTTGATTGACAGAGTACCTTGATGAGCGAAACACAGGAAATCACCCCCTACGAGCAGATCGGTGGCGAAGCGGCCGTACGCCGCCTGGTCGACCGCTTCTATGAAGTGATGGACACCGACCCGGTGGCCGCCGGCGTGCGCGCCATCCACCAGGCCGATCTGAGCGATGCAGCCAATAAGTTGTTCATGTTCCTGTCCGGCTGGCTGGGCGGCCCGCCGCTCTTCGTAGAGAAATATGGCCACCCGGCCCTGCGGGCACGCCATATGCCCTTCCGGGTAGACACGCGCATGCGTGATGAATGGCTGTACTGCATGTACAAGGCGATGGACGAGCAGCTGGGCGAACAGCCCGCGCTGCGCGAACATCTGGAACAGGCTTTCATGCGCACGGCTGATTTCATGAGAAATGTCGAAGGCTAGGTATGCCTGCATTCAGTGGATATTTGAGCTCAAGGTTAAGCGCCTGGTCTACTGAAAGCTATTCACTACACCTAGGCGCTACCGTTGCTCGCGCTCGGGGATGGCGTCGATCATCTTGCTAACGGCAACAAACCTACCCACAAATTTCTAACGGTTTTGTTCGCCGGGTACAACTTATCCTAGCCTCAGTGTAAACCCGGCGGGCTAGCTCACAGCCCCATTTGACTCAGACCGGGATGATGGTCCGGGCGCTTCCCTTGCGGCCAGTGGAATAGCCGCTCAGATTCAGGAATAGCCAAGTCGTTGATACTGGCGTGGCGAACCTCCATCAGACCCTGTCCATCGAATGCCCAGTTTTCGTTGCCGTAAGCCCGGAACCACTGACCCGTATCGTCATGCCATTCGTAGGCAAAGCGGACGGCGATCCTGTTGCCGTTATAAGCCCACAGTTCCTTGATCAGCCGGTAATCGTGCTCGCGCTGCCATTTCCGGTGCAGGAAGGCTTCAATCTGTTTTCGACCCTGCAGGAATTCGTCGCGGTTGCGCCAGCGGCTGTCTGCCGTATAGGCCAGCACAATACGGGCTGGATCGCGGCCGTTCCAGGCATCTTCGGCAGCCCTAACCTTGGCAACGGCGCTATCGTGGTCAAAAGGTGGAAGAGGCGGCCGGCTGCTGCTCAGTGGGTTGCTCATGATGCGTTACCGATTTGTGAGTTGTGGGAGGACGATCATCTAGCGCTTAGGGCTTGAGTCCCAGCAAGGGAGCGAGATCACCGCTCTGTTCAAGACGTGCCAGATCGTCAAAGCCGCCGATGTGCTGGCCGTTGATGAAGATCTGCGGCACGGTGCGTCGTCCGCTGCGGGTGATCATCTCGTCACGCAAGGCTTCCGACTGCGCGATATTGAGCTTGTTAATCGCGGTGATGCCCTTGCGGCTGAGTAAGCGCTCTGCTTGCACGCAGTAGGGGCAGGTGCTGGTGTGATACAGGGTGATGTCGGTCATGGTGCTTCCTTGGGGTGCGTGTTTTGTGAACAGGCCATACTCTGACGTTGTTGCTAGCTGCGTGGAATGCGCGCTCATGGCAAATCACTGTTTCGTTATGCGGAATAATGCGAATGTGCCAGCGTGCCGCTGGCCGCGCTAACAGTGACTCACACCAATAGCGGGGTCCATGCGTCCAGCAGGGTGCTGAGCAGACTGGTATCAGGCAAGGGCAGGCTCTGACTGCCATGGGTTTGACCAATATGTGCTGCGTGCAGGCCACCGCCGCTTTCCTGCCACAGATAACGCGCATTACAGGCCGGGCAGTCGGCATGCTCACCGGGCTGGGTGGTGCGATTACGCTGAATCACCGGGCCGCAGCTGACGCAGACCCCGAGCGGAATGCCCTCGTCGCTGTGGCCGACGATATGGTCAAAGACACCGGTCTCGCCCAGGGCGACAAAGTGGCGGGCCAGTTCGGCGTCAAACTGCGTGCCTGCGGCGTTGGCGATCACCGCCAGTGCCTTCGCGATGGGCATGCCCTGGCGATAGGGGCGGGTGCTGGTCATGGCATCGAAAGCGTCACAAATGCCCACCAGTCGCGCATCCAATGGGATGGTTGTGCCGACCAGCCCCATCGGGTAGCCCAAGCCATCCGGTGTTTCGTGATGATGGAAGACCACGTCCATGACCAAATGTGCCAGCGGGTGCTCGGCCAGAATGCGCTGGCCGATGGTCGGGTGGGTCTTGATCACCGCATATTCGTCATTGTCCAGCTTGCCCGGCTTGCGTAGCACGGCATCGGGGACGCCGATCTTGCCGATGTCATGCAGGAAGCCAGCGAGGGCAATGCGGCGTATTTCCTTGTCAGGCAGGCCCAGGGATCGCCCCAGTTCCTCGGCCATCCGCGCCACGCGCCATAGATGGCCGCCGGTGTAGGGGTCGCGTGCTTCGACCATCCAGGCCATCAGCATTAGGCTGCGCAGCAGGCCGTGTTGGTGAGGCGCTTGGCGGGCTTCAATGGGCAAATGCGTCATGGCGAGGATTGTTACGTATCGGTAGCGAGAGATATTGATATCTGCACGGTACAGCGCAGTGTCGGATAGGCCTTGCTCTTGCCGAGGCACCATCCGACACATCGTTGTGCAGGCCGTGATGGGATGGCTTTATTTGCTCATGTCCACGTCGTACCAGGGCGTAACATTGATCGGGCAGCGGTAACGGAAGCCATTGGCCGTGACCGTGACGCGGGTCGTCTTGGTCTCGTCCGGATTCAGGCCGAAGCCGCCCAGCAGTTCATGGGTCTTTTGATCCTGCACATTGAAGCCGACAAACTTGCCGGCCTTATTGGTTACGACAAAGTCGTACTCGCCGGGCTTGAGGTCGGTCAGGGTTTCCTTGGCAGCAAAGTAGCCGTTGTACTCGGTCAGGTGAATGGTGGTGACGCCGTCCTTGGTCACCGGCGTGGCTGCAAAGACGGGGACGATCAGGGCGGCGGCCAGGGCCAGTTGGGCGAAGAGACGGGTGCGGGCGATGTTCATGATGGTTTCCGATTCAAGTGAGTGGGCAGATGCGTTAGGCGGCGGTTTACTTGGCCGATACCTTGGGGAAGTCGATATCGGTCTGGGCGACGTTGTTGACGTAGTTGGTCAGCACATTCAGGGCAACGACCAGCACGATTTCCACCACCTCAGCCTCGTCGAAGCCAGCCTGCCGCAGCGCGGCCAGGTCGGCGTCGCTGACGCGGCCACGCTCGGTGGCGACGCGGTATGCAAAGCGCAGAGCGGCGGCGGTTCGGGTGTCGCTGCTGTGGTGATCACGGGCGGCGGCGATTTCGGCTTCGCTGAGCTTGGCAACATGCAGGCCCAGATAGGTGTGCGCCGACAGGCAGTAGTCGCAGCCGTTGTACTCGGCCACGGTGAGGGCGATCCGCTCGCGCAGCGCGGCGTCGAGCTTGCCCTTGTTCAGCGCAGCATTGAGCGAGAGATAGCCTTCCAGTGCCGCGGGGCTGTGGCCGACCAGTTTCATCAGGTTGGGCACGACGCCCAGTTGTTGCTTCACGGCGGCCAGCAGCGGCTTGCTGGCTTCGACGGATTGTTCGACGGTAGGGATGCTGATTCGGCTCATGATGGGTCCTTGGTTGGGTGGCTTGCGGTTCGCAGCGCCTGGTGCGTTGCGAGTGATGCCACTTTGCCAAAGTTCACCTGGTAGAAGAATGGCCTTAAAATGCAATAGATTATTCCGATTATGGGAATGAAAGCATGGACAGACTGCACCTGATGACGGTGTTCGTGGCGGTAGGTGAGGAAGAGAGTTTTGCCGGTGGGGCACGGCGGCTGGGCATGTCGCCACCGGCGGTGACGCGGGCCATCTCGGCCCTGGAAGCCCGCTTGGGCGTGAAGCTGCTGCAGCGCACGACACGCTATGTTCGGGTCACCGAGGCTGGCCAGCGCTATCTGGACGATGCCCGCCGCATTCTTGGCGAAGTAGACGAGGCTGACGAGGCCGCGGCGGGCATCAATGCCGCGCCACGTGGCCATCTGACGGTGACGGCCCCGGTGCTGTTCGGCAAGATGTTCGTGATGCCCGGCATTGTCGATTACCTGAGTCGCTACCCCGATGCCGATGTCTCGGCCTTGTTTCTGGACCGCGTGGTGAACATGCTGGAAGAGGGCGTGGATGTGGCGGTGCGTATCGGCCCACTCCCGGACTCCAGCATGCGTGCCATCAAAGTGGGCCAGGTGCGGCGGGTGCTGTGCGCCTCACCGGCTTACTTGGAGCAGCATGGGATTCCGCAATCGCCGCAGGCTTTGCGCGAGCGGACGGTCATTGCGGCAAGCGGGGTATCACCGGCGGTGGAATGGAAGTTCGGGCCGGAGTCTGCTCCGGCTAACATCAAGCTGAAGCCGAGACTCACGGTGACCAGCAACGACGCCGCGATCGAGGCCGCCCGCAGCGGTCTGGGCATCACCCGACTGATGTCGTATCAGATCGCGCCCCATCTGGCAGCGGGCGAACTCAAGATCGTGCTGTCCGAATATGAAAACGCGCCTTTGCCCATTCACATCGTGCACCGCGAGAGCAAGTATGGGTCGGCCAAGGTGCGCAGCTTCATCGACCTGATGGCAGATCGCCTACGGGCCGACAAGCATCTGAACTGAACATGATTTATTGCTCGGCAAACAGATTCAGAGCGCGAGCACGATGCGCGCAGCTTGATCGGCGCTACGGGCGGGTAGGGCACAGCATGGCAAGACCTCCCCCTCGGCGAGCGCATACGCCGGCTGTTGCGCGTAGGTGACCGCGCCTTCCAGCAGTGCCACCTTGCAGGTGCCGCAACTGCCACCGCGGCAGCTGAACTCGGGTGTCAGACCGCGCGCCTCGGCCAATTCGAGCAGGCTGCCATCACCGGCTTGCCAGCGTGCTTCCTTGCCTGATTCCGCAAACAGGACCTTCACATCGTGATCGGCCACAGGTGCCATTGCCGGCATCGCCGTCTTGGCATCCGCTCGACGCGTCAACGCCGCCGGCCCGAAGGCCTCGGCGTGGATGCGGTCATCGGCAATGCGTAAATCGCGCAGGCCGTCATACAGACTTTGCATGAAGGGCACCGGTCCGCACAGATAGAAGTCGTAGTCATCCAGCGGCAGCGCCGACTTGAGCAAGGCCAGATCGATATGGCCGGCGACTTCGTAATCGCGCCCATGAACGCGGTCTGCTTCGGGCTGGCTGGCCAGTCGTACCACCTGCAGCGCGTTGCCGGCGCGATGAAGCAACGCGTCGATTTCCGTGTCAAATGCCCGCTCGGCGACCGTGCGGGTGGCATAGAACAAATAGCTCGGGCGGACTCGACGGGTACGCAAGCCCTCGTATACGACATGACGCAGCATGGCCAGCATGGGGGTGATGCCGATGCCACCGGCCAGCAATACCAGTGGTCGCCGTTCCGCCGCATCCACCACAAAGTCGCCTTGCGGGGCACGTGCTTCGATCAGATCGCCAATGTTCAGCGCATCGTGCAGATGGCCGGAGACGCGGCCACCACGCTTGACGCTGATGCGGTAGAAACCATCGGACGGCGCCGCCGACAAGCTGTAGGTACGGATCACTGGCTTGTCCTGCCCCGGCAGGGACAGGCGGATTGGCAGGTGTTGGCCCGCCTGGAAGCTGGCCAGGCCCAGGCCATCGGCCGGGCTCAGGTAGAAGGAGCGTACCGCTGAACTCTCTTCGACAATCCGCTCGATGCGGAATGGCCGCCAGGTGTTCTGCAACTTTGCCGCAGCCTGCCGCTCTGCTGCTTGCTCCCATGAGCCGGTCATCAGCGAATTGGGCGAGAAGCCCCGAAGTTGCCAGCGCAAAGCCAACACGGCACGGCGGCGCACGACCCGCTCGACCTTGAGGCGCCACAGGCGCTCGGCACCCTGAAAGGCGGCAATGTCGTCACCCGCAAACTGGATTTCAGTACTGCCGCTTACTTGCAGCATGTCGCCGCTGGCAAAGTCGATGAACACCAGGCCTGCCTTGGGGTGGACCAGCAGATTGCCCAGCGTGTTGAAATGCATATTCCCGGCAAAGTCGGGAATGGTGAGGGTGTCGCCCTCTACGCGGACAAAGCCCGACTTGCCGCCACGGTGCGAAACATCGACCTGCGGCCCCGGCGTGTCAGCGTCGCCGGGAAAGCAGCTGGCAACAAAGAAAGTATCGGCGCTGGTGATGGCGTCCTGCGCTGCCGCATCGAGCCCGTTCAGGTGCTCGACGGCGCCGGCATAGGCCTGCCCTGGCGGCTGGGCAAAGGAGAACGCCCGGTCCTGAATGTATTGCGGGCAGTTACCAAACGAGTGCCCAACCTGAACGGCGATATCACCGTTCGGCTGCAGGCGAAGCTGTCCATTCATGCGGTTGCGGCGGCGGGTATGCAGCTCGATACCCAACAGGCCGATGGCAGCGCCATCGTGCAGGCAATCGAGCAAGGCATCACCGGCTGTCGGCTGGGCACGAATCAGCAACTGGCGCGGATCGGGTGACTGGATGAAGCCCGGCATGCCTTCCAGCACGCTGGCCCAAGGGTAGCCTTGCGCATCGACGCCACCGGCCACAATAAAGGGCAGTTGCGCATAAAACGTACGGTGCTGGTCCGGCATGTAATCACGGATGACCCGACGGCCAAAGGCCTCCATCTGGGCTGCGGTACCCATCTGTTCATGGATTGCCCGTTCACCGCGATGCCAGGGGGAGGGAGTGCCAGTGTCCGGGGGGCTCATGATGCTTCCTTCAGTTGGGTGCGACTTGAATCCACTGATGTGTCTTTGTACTGCCTGGCCTGGGCGTATGCCCACAGCCAAAGTCCCGCAAAGTGCGGCGGGCCAGCAGGGCGGGCAAGCTGCCCGCCCTGGGCAACTGACTGATCAGGCTGCCAGCCCGACGGCGGTTTTCTGCATGCCGACAAAGCCGGGCAGCGCTTCAATGCGACGCAGCCAGGCGCCCACGTTCGGGTACGCACTCAATGCCACATTGCCTTCGGGCGCGTGGGCGATGTAGGTGTAGTTGGCAATATCGGCAATGCTGGGCTTGCTGCCAATCAGGAACGGACGGTTGGCCAGTTCGGCGTCCATGACCTTGAGCAGATTGTGCGCGCGATTGATCACTTCATCGGCGTTGAAGCCAGCGCCAAACACCGTCACCAGTCGCGCTGCGGCCGGACCGAAAGCAACCAACCCTGCGGCGACCGACAACCAGCGCTGAACCTTGGCTTCACCTAGCGGGTCGGTTGGCAGCCAATCGCTGTTGCCGTACTGGCGGGCCAGGTACACGAGGATGGCATTGGAGTCCGCAATCACCGTGCCGTTATCGTCGATGACCGGTACTTGGCCGAAGGCATTCAGCTTGAGGAAGTCCGCTTGCTTGTGTTCGCCCTTGCGCAGATCTACTTCGATCAGCTCGGTAGGCACATTGAGCAGCGATAGCGCCAGCCGGACACGGTGCGCATGGCCGGACAGGGGGAAGGTATAGAGTTTGACGGGATGGCGGGACATGGGAAGGCTCCAGGGTGAGTTGGGTTGGGGTTAGAAGGTGCAATGAAGCTGCAAGGCCAATTCAAGGTGATTGGCGCCGTCCGCCAGGGCCAGCAGATCACGGCCCTCGGCAATGGGGGGAAGGTGCGGTGCATGGTTAGCGAGCACTGGCCAGCTGAAGCCCGATACCGCTTGTGATGGCCTGGCGAGCCGCTCAGGACGCCCAGCACACCGGCGGGACAGCAGGTAAGCAATCATGTTGGTTGCCCTCAATTCAAGGTGAGCAAGGGGGAGTCGATCTCGACCTGACTGACCTTGCTGATCAGATTGCTCAGGAAGTTCAGACCCGCATGGGTGATGACCTCGATGATCTCCGCTTCTCTGTAGCCGGCATCACGCATGGCCTGGAGTTCATCGTTACTCAGATCACCACGCTGTTCGATCAGCCGGCAGGCAAAGCGCACGGCTACGGCTGCCTTGGCGTCGTGACTATCGCCCAGCCGGTTTGCATCCATTTCGGCGCCGCTTAGCCCAGCCTGGCTGCCCAATTGCGTATGCGCCGAAAGGCAATAAGCGCTGCCGTTCTTCTGGGCCAGGGCAATCGCTATCCGCTCCCGAGTGGGGAGATCAAGGCTGCCCTCTCGGGCGAGACCCTGTAGACCGAGAAAGGCCCGCAAGGCTGAGGGCGAGTTGGCCAGAATTCGCAGCAGATTGGGTACACGACCCGATGGTTTATCGGGCGCCTGCAGCAAGACTTGCTGTTCGATTGTGGCCATGTCAGGTGTGATGAGCGCGATTCGGCTCATGGTGGATCCTTGTAGTCAGTCATCTCTGCATCGGCGTGGCGATGCGGGAGTCGTTACTTTGCCCAGAATCAAGGCGGGGAAGAATTCCCGAGTTGATTAATTAATTATTTCTTCAGCCGGAATAATTGTTGTGAGCGTGCTGCTGAGCCTGTTGGGGGCAAGCTCCCCTTCCTTCCTGGGTAGGCCATGCGTGGGTCATCCAGTCATCCGGCATCGCCATCCCGCTGGGGTAAACCCAACCTCCCAGCAGGCTCAGCGTGATTCTCACCAATGGATGCAGGCGTTGGCTCGGAGTCGATACCCTTGCGCTTGTCGGTGAGGTTACTCACTACCGTCGCGGCATGAGGCTAGATTGCGTAAGCCTGGACACTTGTTATGCTCAAGTGGTCGATCTAGCAGGAAGGAAATGCAGATGGGAACGCAGTTCTCGACGCCGTTTCATGCCGTGGGCTGTAGCGACTGCAAGGTGCCAGGCCTACTGGGCTTCGATTTCACCATGGCGTTTCAGCCTATCGTGGATATCGAGACGGGCCTGCCCTATGCCTATGAAGCGCTGGTGCGTGGCACGGGCGGGGAGGGCGCGGGCTGGGTGCTCGCGCAGGTCACCGATGCCAATCGCTACCGCTTTGACCAGGCTTGCCGGGTCAAAGCGATTGAGCTGGCGGCCCACTTGGGGCTGCATCAACTGCCCGACTGCAAGCTCAGCATCAACTTCCTGCCCAATGCGGTCTATCGCCCGGAAACCTGCATACGCGCCACGCTGGAGGCCAGCCAGCGCTTTGCCTTTCCGGCGGATCGGCTGATGTTCGAGGTGACCGAGGGTGAGCGGGTCAGTGATACCCAGCACCTGAAGAATATCTTTGCCGAGTACCGCCGCCAGGGCTTCACCACCGCGATCGACGACTTCGGCTCCGGCTACTCTGGGCTCAATCTGCTGGCCACCTTCCAGCCCCAGGTACTCAAGCTCGATATGGAGCTCACACGCAATATCGATGCCGACCCGATCCGCCAGGCCATCGTCTCTGGCGTGCTGCTGGTGGCCGAGCGCCTGGCCATCACCATCATCGCCGAAGGCATCGAAACCCAGGCCGAGTGCGACATGCTGCGCAGCATGGGTGTACGCTATTTCCAGGGCTATCTATTTGCCCGCCCGGCGGTGGCAGCCCTGCCGCTGAGGCCCTAGGCCCGCTACGCCTCCGGCAAGCGGCGCGCTTGTCCTCGCGCCGCCTTTGCCCGTAAGCCTTGCCACCACCTGTCATTCCGCCTCAGGAGCAATCCGCTTGACGATGTATCTCTATCTCGCCGCCGCCATCGTGCTGGAAGTGATCGCCACCACCTGCCTGAAGGTCTCCGATGGCTTTACCCGACCGTGGCCCAGCGTGGTGACCGCCGTTGGCTATGCGGGCTCCTTCTACTGCCTGTCGATTGCTTTACGCAGCATGTCCACCGGCGTGGCCTATGCGATCTGGTCCGGCGTGGGCATCGTGCTGATTTCGCTCCTGTCCTGGCTGCTGTTCAAGCAGCGCCTTGATGCACCTGCCCTGATCGGCATGGGCCTGATCATGGCTGGTGTGATCGTCATCAATACCTTTTCGCGTAGCGTCTCGCACTGAGCATGCGTGCTGTGCTGGTTAGCCTGGCTCGCCCGGTATGAGTAGCGCCTGCTGATGACTGGATTTATATTTATATTTGGAATAAAAATCTAATTTTAAATAATTAAAATACATAAAAACCCCTTGCTAGAGTGCTCCTACACCAGCGACCGCTTGCACCGTGCCTAGCGATCAATCTGGCCCGTTGCACCATCACTCAAGGGGATCACCATGTTGAAGCACATCAAGCTGCTGGCACTAAGCAGCGCCCTGGCCGTCACCGGCCTGGCCGCACAGGCCGACGAAGTCACTATTGCCTACCAGACCGGCATCGACCCATCCAAGGTCGCCCAGGCTGACGGACTGTACGAGAAGGCCACCGCCAGCAAGATCAATTGGCGCAAGTTCGAGAGCGGTGCGGAAGTGATTGCCGCAGTGGCTTCGGGCGATGTACCGATCGGCAATATCGGCTCCAGCCCATTGGCGGCCGGTGCCAGCCGTGGCCTGCCCATCCAGACCTTTCTGGTCACCGCGGTGATTGGTGATTCGGAGGCCTTGGTGGTGCGCAATGGCGCCAAGATCAGCAAGCCACAGGACCTGATCGGCAAGAAGGTGGCGGTACCGTTCGTTTCCACCACCCATTACAGCCTGCTGGCCGCACTCAAGCACTGGAAGGTCGACCCCAAGCAGGTGCAGATCATTAATCTGCGCCCCAGCGAAATCTCGGCAGCCTGGGCGCGTGGCGACATCGATGCCGCCTATGTCTGGGAGCCTGCCCTAGGCAAGGCCCGCGCCAGCGGTAAGGTGCTGGTCAGCTCGCAGCAGGTGGCCAAGTGGGGCGCGCCTACCTATGACCTGTGGATCGTACGCAAGGACTTTGCCGAGAAAAATCCGCAGTTCCTGACCCAGTTCGCCAAGGTGACTGGCGAAGCCTATGCCCGCTACAACGCCGACCCGAAGGCCTATGCGGCCAACCCCGACAATGTGGCCAAGATTGCCCGCCTGACCGGTTCGGACCCGGCCGATGTGCCTTTGCTGCTGGCCGGCAATGTCTATCCCTCGCTCAAGCAGCAGACTGAGCTGTTGCAAAAGCCCTTCTCCAAGGCGGTATCTGATACCGCCGCCTTCCTGAAGTCGCAGGGCAAGGTGGATGCACTGCAGCCCGATTACGCGCCCTATGTCACGAATCGCTTTGTGAAATCCGCGCTGGACGCGCAGCTCGCCGCCAAGTAAGTCGCGGCTGCCTCATGTCTGCAAAGACTGCGGGCAGCGCGCCATTCCTGGCCGCCAAAGGAGATCAGCATGAGCAGCTTGCGTCTGCAGCAGGTATCACTGCGCTATGAATCCGCTTCCGTACCGGTGCTGGACGCCATCTCGCTGGAGGTGAATGCCGGCGAGCTGGTGGTGGCGCTGGGCCCCTCGGGCTGCGGTAAGACCAGCCTGCTAAAGCTGATGGCGGGTTTCGTAGCACCGAGCGGGGGAGAGATCCTGCTGGATGGCACGCCAGTCAGGGCGCCTGGCGCCGAGCGCGGCGTGGTGTTCCAGGACGATGCCCTGCTGCCCTGGCTGGATGTATTGGGCAATGTGGCATTCGGTCTGAAGTTGCGCGGTGTGGCGCGTGCCGAGCGCGAGGCGAGGGCGCGCGAACTATTGCAGCTGGTGGATTTGGGCGGCTACGAGACGCAACGTATCTGGGCGCTGTCCGGTGGCCAGCGCCAGCGGGTGGGCCTGGCCCGTGCCTTGACTGCCGACCCACGTGTGCTGCTGCTGGACGAGCCCTTCGGTGCGCTGGATGCGCTGAACCGTGAGCAGATGCAGGCGCTGCTGCTCAGGGTCTGGCAGGCCAGCCGCAAGGGGGTGTTCCTGATCACCCACGATATCGAGGAAGCGGTCTTCCTCGCCAGCGAACTCGTGCTGCTGTCCAGCCGCCCTGCGCGCGTTGTCGAACGCCTGAAGCTGGATTTCGGCCGCCGTTATGCGGCCGGCGAAGCTGTCCGTAGCATCAAATCCGACCCTGAATTCATCCGCATCCGTGAACAGGTACTGAGCCGTGTGCTTGGCGCACTTGCCGTCGCGGCCTGAGGGAGCTGCCCATGTTTGAACCGATCTTGATCGCCCAGCTACAGGAGGCCGAGCAAGTGCGTAGCATGCGTCCGGCGCAGGTGGCCGCTGCCAGCAAGTCGGCCGTCCTGCTCAGCCCGGTGCAGTGGAGCGTGCTGAGTTTGACCAGTCTGTTAACGCTGTGGTGGCTGGTCAGCTGGCAGGGCTGGGTTGCCCCGCTTTTTCTACCATCGCCCCAGGCGGTGCTGGCCAAGCTATGGCTGGTGTCTAACCAAGGTTTCATGGATGCCACGCTCGGCCAGCACCTGGCCGCCAGCCTGAGCCGCATCGGCCTGGCGCTGCTGGCTGCCGTGCTGCTGGCCATTCCCGTTGGGCTGGCGATCGGTCTGAGCCCGATCGCACGGGGCCTACTCGATCCGCTGATTGAACTGTACCGGCCTATCCCGCCGCTCGCCTACCTGCCGTTGATCGTGATCTGGTTCGGCATCGGTGAGTTTTCCAAAGTTCTGCTCATCTACTTGGCCATCTTTGCGCCAATCGCCATTGCCACGGCCACCGCGGTGCGTGCGGTCGAACCCAGCCGCATCCAGGCTGCCCAGTCGCTGGGTGCCACGCGCGTCCAGCTGATCAGCCAGGTCATTTTTCCCAGCGCGCTGCCCGACATCCTGACCGGCATCCGCATTGGTCTGGGCGCCGGTTGGTCCACGCTGGTGGCCGCGGAGCTGGTGGCGGCCACGCGTGGCTTGGGCTTTATGGTGCAGTCTGCGGCGCAGTTCCTGGTCAGCGATGTGGTGGTGCTGGGTATCGCGGTGATCGCCCTGGTGGCCTTTGCCCTGGAGCTGGGCCTGCGTTATCTGCAGGCGCGTTATGTGCCCTGGCACGGGCGTGGCTGATGCCAAGCCGAAACAGATCAAGATTGAGGTAAATCCTATGAGTCTGCAGATCAACCCACTGACCGTCAGCATTGGCGCCGAGGTGGCTGGCATCGACCTGAGCCTGCCGCTGTCGGCGGCGCAAAGAACCGCCATCCAGGCGGCCTTGCTGGAATACCAGGTGCTGTTTTTCCGCCGCCAGCCGCTGACCCCGGCCCAGCAGCACCACTTTGCGCTGCAGTTCGGTGAGCTGCATATCCACCCCATTTACCCGAATATCCGCGAGCACCCGGAGATCATGGTGCTGGATACGGATGACCAGAATCCGCCCGATAACGATAACTGGCACACCGATGTCACCTTCATCGAGACACCGCCGCTGGGCGCCATTCTGGCGGCCAAGCAGCTGCCGCCCACGGGCGGCGATACGCTGTGGTCGAGCGGTATTGCCGCCTTCGAGGCGCTGTCTCCACCGCTACAGACGCTGCTGAGCGGTTTGCGGGCGGAACACGATTTCACCAAGTCCTTTCCGGCCAGCCGCCATGCACGCGACGAGGCCAGCCGTGCGCAGTGGGAGGCGGCGCGCCGCAAGCATCCGCCGCTGTTGCACCCGGTCGTGCGCATCCATCCGGTCAGCGGGCGGCGCGCACTCTTCGTGAACGAAGGTTTCACCACCCGCATCGTTGACCTGCCCGTGCGGGAAAGCGAGGCGTTGCTGAACTTCCTGTTCGCCCATATTGCTCGCCCGGAATTCACGCTGCGCTGGCGCTGGCAGGTGGATGACCTGGCCTTCTGGGACAACCGCGTTACCCAGCACTATGCGGTGGCCGACTATCTGCCCCATCGACGCATCATGCATCGGGCCACCATTCTGGGCGACAAGCCGTATTGAGCAGTGCCAGCGCACCGGTCTGCCGAATCAGAGTCCATCAAGCCCAGCGCCGATACGCCTCACGCACGGTGGCGGCCTGGGCGGCGACCGTGTCGGCAATATCGTGCGCATAGCCGCCGGCCATGCTGATCACCAGCTTGGCGCCGTGCTGCTGCACGCAGTCGAACACCATCTGGTCACGCGCCAACAGGCCGGCGTGGCTGAGCTGCAAGCGCCCCAGACGGTCGCAGGCCAGCGCGTCGGCGCCGGCCAGGTAGAACACCAGCTCGGGCGCAGCCTGCGCGAACACCATGGGCAGCATGCTGCCCAGCACGCTTAGATAGGCCTCGTCCTCGCTACCGTCCGGCAGCTCGATATCCCAGTCGCTGCGCGTCTTACGAAACGGGAAGTTCTTTTCGCCATGCAGGGACAGGGTAAAGGCCTGCGTGTTGTGGGCGAGCATGACTGCCGTGCCATCACCCTGATGCACATCGAGGTCCACCACCAGCACATTGCCGCGCCAGCCACTCGCCTGCAGCACCGCCACTGCCACGGCCGTGTCATTGAACACGCAGTAACCGGCGCCGCGTTCGGCAAAGGCATGGTGGGTGCCACCCGCCAGGCTGGCCGATGCCCCATCGCGCAGCGCGCTCTGGCAGGCGGCCAGGGTGGCGCCCACCGAGCGGCGGGCGCGTTCGGCCATCTGTGGCGACCAGGGAAAGCCGATCTCGCGCTGCTGGCGCGCGCTCAGCGTGCCGTTCAGCACCGCCTCTACATAGCACGGGTCATGCGCGAGCATCAGCTGTGCCGCCGTGGCAGCTGGTGCTTCGCACAGCACGCCGGGTGCTAGGAACGGTGCGACGGCCTCGCGCAGCAGCGCGTACTTCTGCATCGGGAAACGGTGGCCGTCGGGCAGGGGCAGGACGAAGTGATCGCTGTAATAGATGTCCATGGGCGCAGGGTGCTGGCAAGGGTAGGGTGGTTTTACCCCGCGCGCCGCGCCAGGCCAAGTGAGGCTTGGTGTATCAGTGGCTTGTCAGCCTGGGGCGCTCTATCGCAAGCTGGCGGTCTTTGATGCCCTGCGCGGATATCCGGATGCGTAAACCCATTCTGCTGGCCGCCCTGGCCGCCTTGCTGTTCAACCTGCCGCTGGCGGCCAAGCCGCTGATCTACTGCGCCGATGCAAGCCCGGAAGGCTTCGACCCCGGCCTGTGGGATTCGGCCGGCACCGGCAATGTGACCGGGCAGATCTTCCAGGGCCTGCTGGGCTTCAAGCGCGGCACCACCCAGCTAGAGCCACTACTGGCCAGCAAATGGACGGTTTCGCCCGATGCGCGCGTGTTCACCTTCACCCTGCGCCCGAATGTGCGTTTCCAGCGCACTGCCTGGTTCAACCCCAGCCGCGCGCTGAATGCCGATGATGTGCTGTTCACCTTCGGCCGCTTCATCCAGCCTGAGCACCCGTTCAACCGCGCTTTGCCCGGCTACTTCGTCTACCCGGAAAACCTGGGTCTCGCCGGCATGATCGCCAAGCTGGAAAAGCTGGATGCGATGACGGTGCGCTTCACCCTGCACAAGCCGAATGTGGTCTTCCCCAGCTATTTCGCCATGGCCTTCGCCGGCATCCAGTCGGCCGAGTATGCGGGCCAGCTGCTGGCGCGCGGGCAGGCCAGTCAGCTCAACAACTATCCGGTCGGTACCGGGCCGTACCGCTTCGTCAGCTATCGCAAGGACGAGGTGGTGCGCATGGAGGCCAATCCCGACTACTGGGGCGCGCCGCAGCGTACCGACAAGCTGCTGTTCCTGATCGCCCGCGACCCGAATGTGCGCGTGCAGAAGCTGCTGGGTGGCGAATGCCATATCACCGCGCCCATTCGCGATATTGATGTCGACGCGCTGGCGGCGCGCAAGGACATCGTGCTGCAGAAGATCCAGGCGCTGAATGTGTCCTATCTGGCCTTCAATATGCAGCGCAGCCCAACCCGTATCCGCGAGGTGCGCGAGGCGCTGGATATCGCGGTCGACCGCGCGGCGATCTTCAAGGCCCTGTTTCCGCGCGGTGATGCCATGCAGGCGGTTAGCGCGTTTCCGCCAGCGGTGCCCGGCTATAACCACAGCCTGAAAAATGAGTACAACCCTGCCCGGGCGCGCGCGCTGCTGGCCAAGGCCGGCTTCGCCAAGGGTTTGCAGATCGAGCTGTGGGCGCTGCCGATTGCGCGGCCGACCAATCCGAATGGCCAGCTGCTTGCGCAGATGTTGCAGCAGGACTGGGCCAAGATCGGCGTGCAGACCACGATCAAGACCTATGAGTGGGGTGAGTATCTGAAGCGCGCCAAGCGCGGCGAGCACGATATCTATATGAGCGGCTGGTCGGGCGATACCGGCGATGCGGACGATTTTCTGACACCTAGCCTGTCCTGCGCGGCCAGCGAGGGTGGTACACGTTTCTGCAATGCCGAGTTCGACCGTTTACTGGAAGCAGCGCGGGCCAGTACTGATGTGACCCAGCGCAATCAGCTCTACCAGCAGGCACAGCTGATCTTCAAGCGCGAGCGGCCGTGGATCACCTTCGCGCATTCCACTGTCTATATCCCGCACCGTGCCGATGTGCAGGGCTTTCGCATGGCGCCTGATGGCAGCGTGGCGTTCGAGGGGGTTTACCGCTGAGGGACGTGCGC
This sequence comes from Chitinimonas taiwanensis DSM 18899, assembly GCF_900119825.1. Taxonomy (GTDB): domain Bacteria; phylum Pseudomonadota; class Gammaproteobacteria; order Burkholderiales; family Chitinimonadaceae; genus Chitinimonas; species Chitinimonas taiwanensis. Next base: position 131,886 of record NZ_FPKR01000010.1, read on the forward strand.
TGACCTAAGCCGGTGTGCCTCAGGCATAGGTGCTGATCAGGGCCAGGTCGCGGCTGAAGTAGCGGTCCTGTGTATAGCGTTCGGCGATGCGTTCCTGCGCCGACCGGGCCGTTGGAGCGCGCTCCTGTGTGGGGGAGGGCGTGTCCTGGGCCGCTGCGCTGCCGGGCGTGCGGGCTGCCGCACTATCTGCCTGCTCGCCTTGCGCGGCCTGCACGGCAATCTCCTGCTGGGCCTCTTGGGCCATATTGCGCGCCTGGGCAGCCACGGCCCGGTCGGCGCCGGAAGGGTCCTTCGGGGCCAGGGCGGCGCGTTCTATGGTCTTGGCCTTTTCCAGCGTTTCTTCCGGTGTACGGCCGGGCGAGACATCAATGCTCACCTCGCCGCCGATCGCGTAATTGATGCCATCCGGACCGCGTTGATAGGTGTAGCTAGGCCCCGAGGTGGCGAGGCCCGCCGCGGCACTCATATGCGCCTGCTCATGCTGGCGCACGGCCCGGTCACGTGCCTGGAGCTGGCGCACCTGGGCCAGCTCTTCTTCGCTGAGCCGGCCGCTGTCGGCCTCTTCCTGGCTACGTCCGTTTGCGCTGACCTGCACGCTGCGCGTGCTTTCCACCGGCTGCGGGCTACACAGCGAGCAGGTACAGCCGGGCGAGTGCAGGCGCATGCTGCTGTAAGCAAGAGATGCACTGCTGCTGGAAACCCCTGCGATGCTCACCGGTCTACTCCTGGCTGTATATAAGCCACGGCCTGTTCACAGTTTAGCTCCGCTTCTGGGCGTGCTGCATGCCGAATATCGTGCAAGTCACTGTTTTGTAGGGTGTTGAATTGAAGCAGGCGATAAGGCCCATGACGACCCGGCGCGGGCTGGCTACACTGCCTGCCGTGCACCGCTCCTATGTCCTCCCTCTTTGCTATCTGCTGCCGCTTTGTCTGGCTGTGCCAGGCTACGCGGCGGGTGTGGACTACGATGTGCGCATCGATGCGCCCTCGGCCATCGAGAAACTGCTGGAAGATAATCTGGGCATTCTGCGCTGGCGCGGCAATGACTATATCGACCAAGAGCAGCTGAGCCGCTTGTACGAGGCGACGCCGGCCGAGATCGAGAAGCTGCTTGGGCCGCTTGGCTATTTCAAGCCGCGCATCGAGTCCAGCCTGCAGCCGGATGGCAAGGGCTGGCTGGCGCGCTTCAAGGTGGAGCCGGGCGCCGAGGCACTGATCTTTGACGTGGACCTGCAGGTGGCCGGGGCGATACGTGACGAGCCGGACTTCCGCCCGCGCTGGGCCGAGCTGATCGAGGTCTGGCCCTTGCCGATTGGTGCGCCGTTCACCCAGTCCGACTGGGATTCAGCCAAGCGGCGTGGCTTGCAGGCGCTGATCATCGACCGCTTTCCCGCCGCCAAGATCCGCGAGAGTCGTGCCGAGATCGACCCGGAGCGCCCCTCTGCCGAGCTGAGCGTGCTATTTGATTCCGGCCCACGTTTCACCTTCGGCGAGCTGCAGATCAATGGCCTGAACAAATACCCGCGCAAGCTGGTCGAGCGCATGGTCACTTTCCGCCCGGGCGAGGGCTATAGCCAGCAAAAGCTGCTCGACTTTCAGACCGAGCTGCAGAACACCCCATATTTCTCCAGCGTCTTCATGGATATGCCGCTTGACCCGGCCCAGCCCGCGGATGTGCCGGTACGGGTCGAGCTGGTCGAGGCGCCGGCGCGCAAGACCGATATCGGCCTGGGTTTTGATACCGACAAGGGTCCGCGCGGCAGCCTGGCCTACCGCTATACCAATCTGCGCCGCCTGGGCTGGATAGGCAGCACCGGGCTCGATCTGCAAAAGGAAGAGCAGAGCTTCAATCTGGGCGTGGAGCTACCGCCGGACGAGAAGCGTTACCGCTATTCCTCCGCCTATAAGGTCGAGCACTCGGATGTGTCGGGCCTCGATAGCTGGACCCATACCTTTGGGGTGCAGCGCACGCGTCTGCGCGGCGAGATCGAAGTGACCCAGGCGCTGCAATACACGCGTGAAACCACGCGGCGCATGACCTCGGACGGCGAGGAAAAGAACCGCGCACGCGCGCTGATTCCCTCGCAAAGCTGGACCCAGCGCGATCTGGACAATCTGAACGATCCGCAGCGTGGCACGGTGATGAGCTGGCAGCTGGCTGGCGCCACGCGCGCGGCGCTGTCCGACACCGACTTCCTGCGCGCCTGGGGCCGCATCGCCTGGTATCACCCGGCGGGCGAGCGCGGCCTGTGGCTGCTGCGCGGTGAGGCCGGCCAGGTGCTGGCGGAAGATAGCGCCGATGTGCCGACCAAGTGGCTGTTCCGCGCTGGTGGTGCCAACTCGGTGCGCGGCTACAAATACCAGAGCCTGGGCGTGCAGGACGAGGGCGCCGTGTTGGGCGGACGTGTGCTGGCCACCGCCAGCGCCGAATATCAGCACAAGATCGTCGACCGCTGGCGCGCGGCGGTGTTCGCCGACTTTGGCGGCGCGGCGCTCGACTGGACCAATTTCAAGGCCTACCGCGGCTATGGCCTGGGCGCGCGCTGGATCAGCCCGGTCGGCCCGTTTGCGCTTGATCTGGCCCGCGGCGTAGAAGCGCGCCGCACCCGTATCCATTTTTCGCTGGGCGTAGGGTTTTAAGATGGCCGAACAGCCGACACCCTCGCCCGATACGCAACCGGACTCCGTGCCCGCCAAGCCGCGTCGGCGCTTCCGCTTCGGCCCACTCTGGCTGGAACTGAGCCTGTTCAGTCTGGTGGCGCTCTTGGGCGCCCTGGTGCTACTCGCACTCAGCCCGCAGGGCACGCGCCAGCTGTTCAAGCTGGCCGAGCGGCTGTCGGGTGGCGTGCTGCAGGTGGACACGGTGGAAGGCACGCTCTGGCAGCGCCTGGTGCTGGGGGGCATCCAGGTCAACACCGCCAGCCTGCAGCTGAGTCTCGACCGGGCCGAGCTGCGCTGGCAGCCGGCGCGCCTCTTGTCGGGTGAACTGGCTATCGAGCAATTGGCGCTGGGCAAGCTGGCAGTGCACAGCCAGCCCAGCAATGAGCCGAGCACGGTGCCCGACAGCCTGAGCCTGCCGCTGGCCGTCAAGATCGAGCAGGCCAGCCTGGCGAGTTTGGTGGTGGATGGCCAGACCGTATTGTCGCAAGTGCTGTTGCACGCGAGCAGCAATGGTGAGCAGCACCAAGTACAGCTGATCAGCGCGCAGACGCCGTGGTTTGCTGGCCATGGCCAGCTGCAGCTGGCTGGTGCGCGCCCGTTCAAGCTGCAGGGCCAGCTGGCCCTGCAGGGCAGTCAGCCCAAGACCCCCTGGCAGCTGGATGTGCAATTGGCCAACAGCCTGGAAAAGCTGCATCTGATCGGCAAGGCCAGCGGCCAGCTGCGTCCGGTAGGGGAGCAAGCTGAACCCTTCCGTGCGGATTTCGATCTCTACCTGGCACCGCTGGCCAGCTCGCCCTGGGCCATGCTGCAGGCGGGCCGCCTGCAAACCGCAGGGCTGAACCTGCAGGCGCTGGCGCCCGAGTTGCCGCGCACGGCGCTCGATATCGGCCTGGATGCCAAGCCTGCTGGCGAGGCGGTGCTTGCCCAGCTCGCCTTGCGCAATACGCTGGCCGGCAAGCTGCCCGAGGCGCGCCTGCCCTTGAGCGAGCTGAAGGCCGAGCTGCTGCTGAATGCCGACCAGCTGCGCATCCGCAGCCTGCAGGCGGATGCTGCCGGCGGCCAACTTGGCTTGAGCGGCAGCGCTAGCCTGACCGCGCTCGATCTGACGGCCAATCTACGCCAGCTCGACCCGCGTACATTGGGTGGCCCGGACTGGCCGATCTCGGGTCAGCTGGCGCTACGCGGCACGCCACAGGCGCCGCAGCTGCAAGCCAAGCTGGGCGATGCGCGTCTGGGTCTGCAGCTGGAGGCCGGCCTGGAAGGCAGCGACGCGCAGCGCCAGTTGCGTGCTACACGTGTCGTGCTCAGCAGTGGGCCGGGCAGTCTGAGCGCACAAGGCCGGCTCGGCCTGGCGGGTGAGCAGGCATTCGAATTCCAGGGCGAGCTGGCCAAGTTCGACCCGGCTGCGTTGAGCAAACTGCTCGGCCAGCCGCTGCCCGCGGGCGCCCTGAATGCCAAGCTGAGTGCGCGCGGCCGCCTTGGCGCGCCACAGCAAGCCGATATCCGTCTGGACTTCCTGCCCAGCCAGCTGAACCAGCAAGCACTGGCTGGCAGTCTGCGAGCGGGCTGGCGCGGTCAGCATGTGCAGAATGTGGCGCTTGATCTAAGCCTGGGCGCAAATGTGCTGAAGGCCAGCGGTGCGTTTGGCCGGCCTGGTGACCGTCTGCTGGTGGATTTTTCCCTGCCTGATGTGGGCGATTTCGGGCCGGGTTTTCATGGCCGCCTGGATGCCAAGCTGACCCTGGCCGGCAGCCTGGAACGCCCGAGTATCGAAGGCCGCGCCCAGGCGAATAGTCTGCGCATGCCGGGTGGCTTCGCGCTCGGCCAGGCCAATCTGCAGGCACGCCTGGATGCCTCGCCCAGCAAGCCGGCGGCCAGCCCACTCAATCTGCTGCTCGATGTGAGCGGCCTGGCCGGGCCGGACGTCACCGTGCCCAGCCTGCATCTGGAAGTGGCCGGCACCCAGGCCGCACATACGATTGCCCTGCGCGGCCAGGGCAGCGGGTATGCGCAGCAGATCGAGCTGCTGCTGAATGCGAACGGTGGCCTGGATGCGCAGGGCTGGCGCGGTAGCGTGCAGACGCTGGAGAACGGCGGCACCTGGCCGCTGCGCCTGAATGCGCCGGCCCAGCTCAGCTTGCGCCAGGATGGCGGCGAGGTGCTCGGCCTTGATGCACTGGCCGTGGGTGCCAAGGTGCAGGTGCGCCGTGCCAGCTGGCAGGCCGGGCGCTTTACCGCCCAGGGCCAGCTGCGCGATGTGGCGCTGAAGGAATGGCTGGCGCGCCTGCCCGCGCTGCAAAAACGCCTGGCCACCGACCTGGTGCTGGCGGCCGATTTCGACCTGAGCGGTGATCAGTTGCTGGCCGGCCGGCTGGTGGTGGAACGCCAGTCCGGCGATCTCTCGCTATCGGTGGACGACCCAACCATCAAGCCGCAGCCGCTCAAGCTGACCGCCGCCAAAGTGGCGCTGAACCTGAACGGCGTGCAGGCTGGTGTGGCGCTTGACTTGCAGTCGGCCGCCTTCGGCAGTGCCACTGGCGCCTTCTATAGCCGCTTCGAGCGTAGCGAGGCCGGCTGGCGTCCGGCGCGCGGGGCGGCGCTGGAAGGGCGGCTGAATGCGGAAATACCCTCACTGGCCTGGTTGGGCCCGCTGCTTGGGCCCACTGCCAAGGTGGAGGGCAAGCTGTCGGCCGAAATCAGCGCGGCGGGCGAGATTGGCGCGCCGCGCCTGTTTGGCCGCCTATCGGCCCAGGATGTGGCGCTGCGCTTGCCCGATGCCGGCGTGAGCTGGCGCGAAGGCCAGCTCGAGGCGACGCTGGACGGCGATACCGCCCAGCTGTCCACCTTCGTGATCAAGGCCGGCAAAGGCGAGGCCACGGCGGCCGGACGCATGTCGTTGCGCGACGCGGGGCCGGAGGGCGGCCTGACGGTGAACTTCAAACAATTCGGCGCGCTGACCCGTCCTGACCGTAATCTGGTGGTATCGGGCCAGACCGTACTGGGTGTGCAGGGTGAGGCGTTGACGCTGACCGGCAAGCTGACCGCCGACGAGGGCCTGATCGAACTGCCTAAGGGCGGCGCAGCTAAGCTCGGCGACGATGTGATCATCAAGGGCCGCACTGATCCAAACCGGGTGGCCAGCAAGCCGACCCTGCTCACCCTGCGCCTCGATCTCGACCTCGGGCAGAAATTCATCTTCAAGGGGGCGGGTGTGGATGCGCGCATGGCGGGTCTCGTGCGCCTTGCGTCCAGCCCCACCCAGCCGCTGAACGCCAGCGGGGCGATCAAGGTGGAGGAGGGCCGCTATGCCGCCTATGGCCAGAATCTGAGTATCACCCGCGGCATCATCACCTTCCAGGGGCCACTGGATAATCCGGCCCTGGACATCCTGGCCATCCGCAAGAACCTGCCCCAGGAAGTGGGGGTGAAGATCGTCGGCACGGCACTCGCGCCGCGCGTCACGCTGACCTCGGAAGAGGCAATGCCGGACAGCGAGAAGCTGAGCTGGCTGATCCTTGGGCGCGGCACCGGCAGCAGCGGCAACCAGGGCGATGCTGACCTCTTGCTGACCGCAGCCGATGCGCTGTTCACCGCCGGCGAGTCAGTCAGCCTGCGCCAGCAGCTGGCCAGCACCTTTGGTCTGGACGATATCAGCATCGGTCGCTCGGAAACCTATAGCACCGACACCGATACCAGCGGTAATGCACTGAGCGGCCGGGTGATCAGCCTGGGCAAGCGCCTGTCCGACAAGGCCTATGTCAGTTATGAGCAGGGCCTCGACGGGGTCAGTTCGGCGGTCAAGCTTACCTACCAGCTGACCCGCCGCGTCTCGGTGGCGCTCAGCGCTGGCGAGACCAGTGCCGTGGATGTGCTCTACTCCTGGCTGTTCGATTAATCCACCCTGCGTCTCCCATGCCCGATCTGCTTGCCCAACCCTTTGTTTTCGTCGACCTGGAAACCACCGGCGCGAATGCGCAGCGCGACCGCATCACCGAGGTGGGCGTGGTGGAATGGGATGGCGAGCAGGTGCAGGAATGGAGCACTCTGGTCAATCCACAGACGGCTATCCCGCCCTTTATCACCACGCTGACCGGCATCAGCGATGCGATGGTGGCCGATGCGCCCAGCTTTGCCGAGCTGGCAGCCAATCTGCACGAGCGCCTGCAGGGCAGGGTGTTCGTTGCGCACAATGCGCGCTTCGACTACGGCTTTCTGAAAAATGAATTCCAGCGGGTTGGGATGGCGTTTCGCGCGCGCACCGTCTGCACGGTCAAGCTGTCCAAGAAGCTGTTCCCGGCCGAGTACAAGCACAATCTGGACGCGGTGGCGGCCCGCAATGGCCTCTTGGTGGACGGCGAGCGCCACCGTGCGCTGACTGACGCGCGGCTGATCTACCGCTTCCTGGTCAAGCTGCGCGCCGAGCATGGCGATGTAGCGCTCGAGGCCGCCCTGCAAGCGGTGAGCCGCCAGGCCAGCCTGCCGCCTGGCATCGACCCCGAGCTGGTGGACAGCATGCCGGAGGGGCATGGCGTTTACCTCTTCTATGGCGAGAACGCGCTGCCGCTGTATGTGGGCAAGAGCGTGACCTTGAAGAAGCGCGTGCTCGCCCATTTCGGCGCCGATCTGCGCGTGGACAAGGAGCGTCAGCTCAGCCAGCAGGTGAAGCGTATCGAATGGATTTCCACTGCCGGTGAACTCGGCTCGCTGCTGACCGAGGCGCGGCTGATCAAGCAGCTGCAGCCCTTGTACAACCAGGCGCTGCGCCGCACGCAGGACCTGTTCAGCTGGCGCTACCAGCCAAATGCCGACGGCAGCGCCTGGCCCGAGCTGGTGTCGGCAGCCGAGGTGGATTTCGGCCGCGAAGCGCATCTGTATGGTCTGTACGCGAGCCAGCGCGAGGCCAGTAATACGCTGAAGAAGATTGCCGATGCCAACAAGCTCTGCCTGGTGGCACTTGGGCTGGAGAAAACGGGCAAGCGGCGCGGCAACCCCTGCTTTGGCATGCAGGTAGGACGCTGCCGCGGTGCCTGCGTGGGCAAGGAGCCCTTGCTCAGCCACCAGGCGCGCCTTGCGGCCATTCTGGCCAAGGTCAAGCTGCAGCGCTGGCCGTTTGGCGGCCGCGTGGCGCTGCGCGAGCAGGATGAGGCCAGCGTGGCCAGTGACTGGCATGTGTTCGACCACTGGGCCTATCTGGGCACGGTAAGCAGCGAGGAAGCGCTGCAGGCCTTGCTGGCCGACCCACCGCAGGCCGAATTCGATGTGGACAGCTACCGGATACTGACGCGCTTCCTGGCTGGCCGACATACGCTGCAGATCGTCAAGCTGCCCGACCCGCCTGCCAATATTAGCGTTTGATTGGCGCGTCATCTGGCTGTCACGCCGGCGTAGCGCGCCGGTGATGCCCCTGTCATCCCTGCCACTTAGCATGCTCGCCTTTATCGCTGGCCCCATTCCCTTCGGAGGCCGGCATCGAGGAGAGAGACATGCCCAGCCGATTCACCCGCGGCGCCCTGCGCGCCACTACCAGCCTCTTGCTGCTTGGCCTCTTGGCCGCCTGTAGCGAAGACGAGACCGACACCCCGCCAGTACCGCCGGTGCAGCCCTTGCCCAGCTGCGCAGCTGCGCCGAATACCCTGCGCACCATCAATGCCATCCAGGGTAGCGGCAAGCTCAGCCCGCTGGCTGACCAACTGGTCAGCGTGCGCGGTGTGGTGACCGCCGATTTCCAGGCTGATGACCAGCTCAAGGGCTTCTTCATCCAGCAGCCGGATGCCGATAAGGACCCGCTGACCTCGGACGGCCTGTTCGTGTACGCGCCGGGCGGTGCTGATGTGAAGCAGGGCGACTATGTGCAGGTCAGTGGCAAGGTGGTGGAATTCAAGAGCGGTAGCAATGAGGCGGAGCGCCTGACCGAGCTGAGCGAGGTCAGTGCAATCACCGTCTGTGGCGCTGGCCCGCGCATTGCGCCGCAGCTGATCAAGCTGCCGCTGGCAAACAAGGATGCGCTGGAAGCGAGCGAGGGCATGCTGGTGGCGTTCAACCAGATGCTGACTGTCAGCGAGGTCTACCAGCTCGGTCGCTATGGCGAGCTGCTGTTGTCGGCCGGTGGGCGCCTGTTTCAGGCCAATAATCACCCCAGCGCCGCCACGCCGGCCGAGATCAATGCCGCCAATGCCTTGGCGCGCATCGTGCTCGACGACGGGCGCAGCATCCAGAACCCCAAGCCGATTCCCTATCTGTCCGCCGCTGATAACAGCGGAACGCGGCGGGTTGGCGACACCTTGAACAGCGTGCAGGGTGTACTGAGCTGGGGTGCCGATGCCTTCCGTGTGCATCCGACCGTCGCGCCGGTGTTCACCGCCAGCAATCCGCGCCCGGCCGCGCCGCTGAATGTGGGCGGCCAGATCCGCGCCAGCGGCCTGAATGTGCTCAATTACTTCACCACCCTGGGCCAGCGCGGCGCGAATAATGAGGCTGAATTCCAGCGCCAGCGCGCCAAGCTGGTGGAAACCATCATCGGCCTGAATGCCGATGCGCTCGGTCTGATGGAGATCGAGAACAATGGCACGCTGGCCTTGGCCGACCTGGCCGCCGCGGTGAATACCAAGCTCGGCGCCGGCACCTATGCCTATATCGATGCCGGTAAGCCGGGTAGTGATGCGATCACGGTGGCCATGCTCTACAAGCCCGCCAAGCTCAAGCCGATCGGCAGCCCGCAGGTGCCGAATGATCCAGGCTTCGAAGTGGCCGGCGGCCTGCGCCCGCCGGTGGCGCAGCGCTTTGCCGCGCTGAGCAATAACGGCAGCTTCTGGCTGGTGGTCAACCATCTGAAGAGCAAGGGTTCCTGCCCAAGCGCTGCCGGCGATGTGAACCTCGACCAGGGCCAGGGCTGCTGGAATGCCGCGCGCACCACGCAGGCCACGGCGCTGAAGAACTGGGTGGCCACGCTGAGCCAGCAGTCGGGTGAGGCGGATGTGCTGATGGTGGGCGACTTCAATGCCTATCTGAACGAGGACCCGATCAAGACCCTGGAAGCGGCTGGACATGAGGCGCTGCTCAAGCGCCTGCCGACCACCGAGCGCTACACCTATGTGTTCTCGGGCGAGAGCGGTGCGCTGGACCATGCCTTTGCCAGCAGCAGCCTGCGTAGCCAGATCAGCGGCGTGACCGTGTGGCATGTGAATGCGGAAGAGCCGCTGGTACTCGACTACAACACCGAGTTCAAGACCGACGACCGCTATGCCGCTACCCCGTATCGCTCGTCCGATCACGACCCGGTGCTGGTGGGCCTGAATCTGAATGCGGACGCGCCGGTTATCGCGCCCAGCCTGAACGCCACCCTGCCTAGCAGTGGCAGCGTGGGCAGCGCGGTCAGTATCAGTGCCATCAGCGCCCAGGATGGCAGCGCGTTGAGCGTGGACTGGGGCGATGGTACCCAGGAAAGCCTGGCCCTGACTGCCAGCAGCGCCAGCCACACTTATGCCGCTGCCGGCAACTACACGGTCAGCCTGGTGCTGAGCGGCGCCGGCGGCCTGAGCGCAACGCGTAGCGCCACCCTGACCATCAGCGCGGCCACGCCACCGGCCAGCGGCGCGGCCTTGTTCTTCAGCGAGTATGTGGAGGGTAGTAGCAACAATAAGGCGCTGGAAATCTATAACCCTTCCAGCACGGCGGTCGATCTGTCCGATTACAGCGTCAAGCTGTATAGCAATGGCGCCACCACGGCCACCCAGACCCAGGCGCTGAGCGGCAGCTTGACAGCCGGGCAGACTCTGGTGCTTGTGCATGCGCAGTTTGCCGGCAGCGTGGCGGGCAGCGTGGTCAGCGCGGTGACCAATTTCAATGGTGATGATGCGCTGACGCTGGAATACCGCGCTGCGGTCATCGATGCGATTGGCCAGGTCGGCTTTGATCCGGGTACCGAGTGGAAGAGTGGCAGCCACAGCACGCTGAACAAGACCCTGCGCCGCAAGGCTGGCATCGTGCAGGGCAGCGTACCGCCCGCCGTCCCGGCCAGCTGGGACCTGAGCAGCGAGTGGGAGCTGCTGGATATCGACAGCTTTGCCGGCCTGGGTACGCGCTAAGCCACCCCGCCCGGCAGTCTGCACGCCCACCCTTGCGGTGGGCGTTTTCATATCGAGCTTCCGCTGTGATTGGCTATTTTTAGCGCTATAATTGCTACATATAGCAAATCAAGGAGTGCTGAGCATGAAAGTCGTCAATCTTGGTCATGCGCCGGCCCAGGCGGTGGACGGCGTGTTTCAGCGTCTGGTCAATGCCCGTACCAGCCCCAGCACGCGCATCCAGCAGATGCGCGCCGGCTTCCCGGCCCAGGTGTTGGTGGAAATTCCCGATGTGCTCAAGCTGCAGAAGGGCGAGGTCTTCAAGGTGATTGGCCTGCCGCCGTCTACGGCTAGCAAGTTCATTCGCGAGCAGAAGCTGCTCGATCAGTCGACTTCGGAACGGGTGGATCGCCTCGCGGATGTGTTTGCACTGGCCAGCGACACGCTGGGCGATGCCGACCATGCGGCCGACTGGCTGGGTAGTGATAACTTTGCCCTGGGCGGCGAGCGGCCGATCGACCTATTGGATACCGCCTTGGGCGCCGAGCAGGTAAGGCGCATCCTCGGCAGTCTGCGCCACGGTGGCGTGCTGTAAATGCGCGCTTGGCGTATCTGCGATGCCCGCTATGCGAGTGACTTGAGCGGCAGCGGCGCGGCCATCTATGGTGGACGCTGGAACCCGATCGGCCTGCCCGCTGTGTATGCGTCGATGGACCCCGCCACCGCCGCGCTGGAGACCTTCGCCCACCTCGGCAATCATGACCGCCAGCAGCGTGTACTGGTCTGCCTGCAACTGCCCGATCAGGATGCACTGTATGCGGCGCTCGACCCGGCCAGCCTACCCTTGGGGTGGGATGCACTGCCATCCGGGCCGGCCAGTATGGAGATCGGCGAGCGCTTTCTGGAAGCGGGCGAGCACCTCGGCCTGTGGGTGCCCAGCATCCTGGTGCCGGAGAACCGCAATATCGTGCTCAATCCACGCCACCCGGCCTTTGCCCAGGTGCAGCTCGGCCCCACGCGCAGCTTCAGCTTCGATGCGCGCCTGTACGGCAAGCAAGGCCCGGTCTAGACCTTATTTGCGGCGCACTTTCTTGCGCTTGACGGCCTGCTTGGCCTTGCGCTTGTTGGCCTTGCGCACCACCGGCTGTGGCTTGGGCGGCAGCAGGCTGGGGTCTAGCCAGGCGGCCTTGATGGCCAGTGCCAGCTCATGCACGGCCATCGCGTATAGCGTGCTGCGGTTATAGCGCGTCAGCGCGTAGAAATTCCCTAGGCCCAACCAGAAATCAGTCACACCCGGTGCACTTTCCAAGGGCGCCAGCACGGCCAGCGGGTCACCCTCCACGGCGACTGCGCTACGCACGCCAAACGCCGCCAGTTCGCTGATGCGGTAATGCAGATTGAACTTGTCCGCCGCCAGCGGCTGCCAGGCTTCGCCCTCGACCTGGGCAGGCAGCAGCACCGGCTGGCCCTTGGCCCAGCCATGGGCGACAAAGTAATTGGCCACGCTGGCCAGGATATCGCCGGTGTTGTCGCGGATATCGCGGTGGCCATCGCCATCCCAGTCCTGGGCGAAGCGGTGGTAGCTCGAGGGCATGAATTGCGGCATGCCCATGGCGCCCGCATAGCTGCCGCGGAATCCGAACGGATCGCTGCCTTCCTCGCGCGCGAGCAAGAGGAACTCGCGCAGCTCGCTGCGGAAGAAGTCGGCGCGGCGCGGGTAGTCGAAGGCAGCCGTGCTCAGCACATCCATCACCCGGAACTTGCCGGTATTGCGCCCCCACAGGGTTTCCACCCCAAGGATGCTGACCAGGTATTCAGGCTCCACCCCGTATTGCTCGGCCACCGCGGCAATTAGCTCGGCATGGCTGTGCCAGAACTCCACGCCCAGCCGGATGCGGGTCGGGTTCACGAAGTCGGGGCGGAACTGGTAATAGGGCCGGCTGGTAGACGGGCGGTCGAAAATGGCCAGGATATTCGGGCGCAGATCGACCTGGCGGAACTGCTCGGTCAGCACCAGTGGGTTGAAGCCATGCTGCAAGGCCAGTTCATCCACGAAAGCCTGCACATCGGCGCGCTCGGCAAAGGGCGGCGGGGGCGGCAGCTGGGCCTCATCGGCCGGCGGCATGCTGTCGATGTCGGCATCGACCGGCAGGGCAGGGGCCTCGTCCTGCTGTGGCACGGGCTGGGCGGTCTGGTCTGGGGGGCTGTCGGCCTGGGCGCATAGCGCGGCCAGGGCGAGCAAGAAGGCAACAAGGCGCAAAACGGTTTCCATCCTGTCTTGGCGGCGCGCCGGCTTTGGCCTGGCGCCGCTCATGTCTTATGGGCAGCGTGCTTCAGCTGCCTTGATGCGAAAGTGCGGAAGAGAGCAGCTTGGCGGTGATGTCCACAATCGGGATCACGCGCTCGTAAGCCATGCGGGTTGGGCCGATGACGCCCAGCGTACCGACAATCTGGCCATTGACCTCATAGGGCGCGGTCACCACCGAGCAGTCGTCGAGCGGGGCGATACCGGCCTCGCCACCAATGAACAACTGCACACCGGCGGCACGCTGGCCGCTGTCCAAGAGCTGCAGCAGGGCGGTTTTTTCTTCGAACACGCGGAATAGCTGGCGCAGGCGCTCGACATTATTGGACAGATCATCCACGCGCAGCAGATTGCGCTCGCCGCTGATCACCACCGGATTCGCCTCATCCGCCATTGCCTGGCTGCCGGCCTGCACGGCGGCATTCATCAGGAAGGCGATATCGCCCTGCAGATGGCGCAGCTCCTGGTAGATCACCTCGCGCACCTCCTCCAGCGTGCGTCCGGCGCAATGCTGGCTGAGGAAGTTGCTCGCCTCGATCAGCTCGCTCGGGCTGTAGTCGCGCTCGGTCAGCAGGATGCGGTTCTGCACATCGCCGTCGGCCGTCACCAGGATCAGCAGCAGGCGTTTTTCCGACAGGCGCAGGAATTCCACCTGGGTCAGCGCGATACCGCGCCGCTTCGGGGTCAACACCACGCCGGCGAATTCGGTCAGCTGGCTGAGTAGATTGGAGGCGGCAGCCACCGCGCGGGTCGGGTTGTCGGGCAACAACAGCCCCTCCAGTTCGCGGATTTGCATCTGCTGCAGCGGCTGGATGGTCAGCATGGTGTCGACGAACAGCCGGTAGCCGCGCGCGGTCGGGATGCGGCCGGCCGAGGTGTGCGGACTGGTGATCAGGCCGAGTTCTTCTAGGTCGGACATCACATTGCGGATCGAGGCCGGCGAGAGTTCCAGCCCCGAAAACTTGGACAGGGTGCGGGAACCGACCGGCTGCCCCTCGGTGATATAGCGTTCGACCAGGGTCTTGAGCAGGATTTGCGCGCGTTCACTGAGCATGGCCCGATTGTAGCGCGTGGGGCCAGGGCGGCAAGCGGACCATACCGGTATGCGTGTTGGTGGAATGCAACGCTGTCTGTTGCGATGCAGCATGCGCAAGCCCGTATATATATTCGTTTCCCTCGCCCTCGCGTAGGCTTGCAGGCCGCAAAGATTGTTACCGCAATCGCGCCCTACTTACCGAACCACCCTCTCCACCCGGGAGTCGTTACATCATGAAGTCCCTGATTCTTGCTCTGCCGCTGCTGTTGACGCTGACCCTGGGCCAGGCCCATGCCGCCGATGAAATCCGCATTGCCATGGAAGGCAAGTTCCCGCCTTTTGAAGACATGGATGCGAATGGCAATCTGCGCGGCTTCAATGTGGACATCGCCAATGCGCTATGCGCCGAGATGAAGCTCAAGTGCAAGCTGGTGCGCTTCGAGTGGGACGATCTGATTCCGGCCCTGAACGACAAGAAGACCGATGCGATCCTGGCCTCGATGTCCATCACCCAGGAGCGTCTGAAGCTGGTGGATTTCACCGATAAATACGCGCAGACCCCGGCCTTCTTCTTCGCCAAGTCGCACCGCATTCCCTTCGTGTTCATCAACCCCAAGCGCCTGGCGGGCATGAAGATTGGGGTACAGGTAGATACCACCTACGACCGCTATGTGTCGGCCAAGTACGCGGCCACCTCGCCGATTACCCGCTTCAAGAGCACCGAGGAAATGTATAACGCGCTGGCCGATGGTCAGATCGACCTGGTCATGGACGATGCCGTGGCTGGCTACTACGGCTTCCTGCAGACCCCGCGCGGCAAGGGCTTCGAGCTGGTGGGTTCGGCCGTGGTCGATGTCAAGTACTTCGGCGAAGGCCAGGGCATTGCCGTGCGCAAGGGCGACAAGGAGTTGAAGGCCAAATTCAACAAGGCGCTGGCTACCATCCTGGTCAATGGCGTGTACAAGGACATCCAGCGTAAGTACTTCGTGTTCAACGTGTACTAAGCCCCGTTTCTGCCTGCTTAACATCGGCCACCCTGGGTGGCCGATTTGCTGGATGGCGGACGGAAATATGCCGCCGCCGCGGCTTGGCTGCGAGCGGGCTAACCGCCCGGCGCGGGGCTGTGGTTAAATCGCGGCCATGAGCATGCTGTTCAAGAAAATTGCGCTGGTTGCCCGGCGCAACAGCCCCAATATCGGCGCCCCGCTGCGCCGCCTGGCCGCGCTTTTGCGCCAGTACGAGTGCAGCTCCATCGTGCTGGATGCCGATACCGCCGCCGAGCACCCGATTCCCGATACGCTGATCGTGCCGCCCGACCAAATCGGCAAGGTGGCCGACCTCGTCATCGTGCTGGGCGGCGATGGCACCATGCTGTCGATTGCCCGCCTGGTGGCGCCTTACCGCATCCCGCTGGTCGGCATCAACCAGGGGCGGCTCGGTTTCATGACCGATATCGGCGTGGACGATATCGAGGCCATCATCCCGCGCATCCTGGACGGCGACTTCGTGCCCGAGGAGCGCATGCTGCTGTCGGCCAAGGTGATACGCGGCGAACGTGAGATCCATGCCGCGCTGGCGGTCAACGATGTGGTGTTCAGCCGCGGTGCGCTCGGTTCGATGATCGAGTTCGAGATCTTCATTGACGACCAGTTCGTGTACAGCCAGCGCTCGGATGGCCTGATCGTCAGCACGCCGACCGGCTCGACCGCCTATGCGCTGGCCTCGGGCGGACCGATTCTGCACCCGACCGTGCCGGCCATCGCCCTGGTGCCGATCTGCCCGCAGACCATGACCGCGCGGCCGATTGCGGTCAACGATGCGGCCACGGTGGAATTCATGCTCACCCGCGGTGTGGATGCCAAGGTGCACTTCGACGGCCATTCGCATTTCGACCTGCAGGAGATGGATCGCGTCAGTATCAAGCGCTACCGCAATTCGCTGCGCATCCTGCATCCGCTTGGTTACAACTACTACGACATGCTGCGCCACAAGCTGCACTGGGGCGAAAGACTGTTCTGATGGTTTCTGTGCTGCCTGCGTCCGCGGGCAGCGGTGTTTCTGGATGACTCCCATGCTGCTGACCCTGCGCCTGCGCGACTTCGTGATTGTCGATGAACTGGAACTGACGTTTGAGCACGGCTTCAGCGTGCTGACCGGCGAGACCGGGGCCGGCAAATCCATCCTTATCGATGCGCTGTCCCTGCTGCTAGGCGAGCGCGCCGATGCCGGCGTGGTGCGCCAGGGCGCGGAGAAGGCCGATCTGGCCGCGGAGTTTGCGATTGCCGGGCGCAGCGAGCTGGCGCGCCTGCTGCATGACTACGATCTGGTGGGCGAGGACGATGTGCTGCTGCTGCGCCGCAGCATCGACGCCAGCGGCCGCTCGCGTGCCTTTGTGAATGGCACGCCGGCCACCCTGGCCCAGCTGCGTGAGTTGGGCGAATTCCTGGTCGATATCCACGGCCAGCATGCGCATCAATCGCTGCTGCGTCACGAAGCGCAGCGCAATCTGCTCGATGCCTTTGCCGGCCAGACTGAACAGGCGCGTGCGTTGCGGGTGGCCTTTCAGCACTGGAAGCAGGCCGAGGAAAAGCTGGCCCAGGCCAGCCGCCATGCGGGCGAGTTCGCCGCCGAGCGCGAACGCCTGCAGTGGCAGATCGATGAGCTGGCCACCCTGAATATCCAGCCGGGCGAATGGGCCGAGCTGCAGCAGGAGCATGGCCGGCTCAGCCACGCGGCCAGCCTGATCGAGGGCGGCCAGACGGCGCTCGAAGCGCTGGCCGAGGGCGAACAGAATGCCCAGTCGCTGCTGGCGGCTGTGCACGGTCGTCTGATTGACCTGGCTCGCCTTGACCCGGCTCTGAATGAAACCGTGGAGCTGCTCGCCACGGCGGATGCCAATCTGTCCGAGGCCGTGCATGCGCTGCGTCATTATGCGGGCCGGGTGGAACTCGATCCGGAGCGCTTAGGCGAGGTCGAGCGGCGCATGGATGATATCTACCGACTGGCGCGCAAATACCGCGTGGATGCCGAGCAATTGGCCGAACGCCTGAGCGCCTGGCGCCTACGCCTGGAGGAGCTTGGTGGCGATGCCGGCCTGGAAAACCTCGAGGCGGCGGTGGCCCAAGGCGAGGCCGCCTACCGTAAGCTTGCGGCACCGTTGAGCAAGGCGCGCCGCAGCGCGGCGGACAAACTCGGCAAGGCGGTCAGCAGCGAGATGCAGCAGATGGCCATGGCTGGCAGCCGCTTCGAGATCAGCCTGCAGGCTAGCCCGGCACCGGCCGCTTTTGGCCTCGAGCAGGTCGAATTTCTGGTGGCGCCGCATGCGAATGCGCCGGCCCGCCCGCTCGCCAAGGTGGCGTCGGGTGGCGAGCTGTCGCGCATCAGCCTGGCGCTGCAGGTGGTGACCAGCCAGGTGGCGGAGGTGCCGACGCTGATCTTCGACGAGGTGGACGTCGGCATAGGCGGACGGGTGGCCGAGATCGTCGGCAAGCTGCTCAAACGCCTCGGCCAGCGTCATCAGGTGCTGTGCATCACCCATCTGCCCCAGGTGGCGGCCAGTGGCGACCACCAGCTGCAGGTGGCCAAGACCAGCAGCAAGCAGGCGGTCAGCAGCCAGATTCAGTTGCTGGACCGGGCCGGGCGCATCGAGGAGATCGCCCGCATGCTGGGTGGCGTCGACATCACCGAGACCACGCGCCAGCACGCGCGCGAGATGCTGGGTTTCGGCGCCGATTGAGTCGCCAGCGCCACGTTAAAGCCCTTAACGTGGCTTGCCTGCAACATCCAGCGCATTGTCATATTGGCCGCCCGCCATGGCGCGGGTAGTCTCCGCCTACCGTTTCCCGCTTTTTCCAGGCCGCCAGACGAGCGGCCGACTGACGGTCAATCGCGAAGGGAGTAGCAATGCAGTGGTGTTGTGCTGTGCGTAAGCTCTTGATCATCGTGGCCGTATTGGCCGCCGCCGCCGTCGAGGCCAAGCCGATCCGGGTTGGCTATCTGCCCGATATCGGCTTCAGCCCGCTCAATGTGGCGCAGGCGCAGGGTTTCTGGAAGGAGCTCGGCGTGGAGGTGGCGCTGACGCCCTATGCAGACAGCGCCAGCTTGTCGAAGGCGCTGGTGGAAGGCGATCTGGACCTGGCGGGTGATCTGACCGGCAACTTCGTCGGCTGGGCCATGGCCGGTGCGGCCATCAAGCTGACGGCGGAAACCCATACCTCGAATGGCAGCGTGAAGATTCTGGCGCGCGGCGCCGATATCCAGTCTTATAAGGGCCAGGCCATCGGCGTGGGGGCGGAGGAGGTGGGCAGCCTGTTCCTGCTTGCGCGCTACCTGAATGCCAAGGGCTTGCAGCTGGCCGACTTCAAGCTGCAGGAAAGCAGCCCGGCCGCACGCCTGGCCGGTCTGCGCAAGGGCCAGCCGGCAGTGGCCGTGCTGCCCGACCCGCAGGCAAATATGGCGCGGCGCGACTACACACTGCTGGCCGATAGCGCGACCTATCCGGGCGTGGTGACCATGGGTTTTGCCGCCAGCAAGTCGGCGCTGGCCAGTATTCCGGATGAGCAGTGGTTGCGTTTTTACCGCGGCTGGTTGAAGGCGGTGAACTGGGTACGCGCCGGCAATTTCAAATGGGCCGATTATCGCGCGGTGCTCGACCCGAAAATCCATGTCGGCCTGCTGGCCGATGGCGATGCGGCTGCCATGGATATGTTCAATAGCATCAAGTTCCCCAGCAATGCCGAGGCGGCCAAGCGCCATGGTCAGCTCGGTGGGCTCGAATACCATGTACGCGCCGTGCTGCGTTTCATGCGCGAAAATGGCCTAGCCAAGTCTGAGCCCGAGGCGCGTAATCTGATCCAGTCGACCGCCTTCGAGAAGGCGCTGGCCACCCGCTGATTGGCAGCGCGGGCCGGATGCGCTAGCGTGGCGGCCCTTATCCTGCCGAAATGCTCCCGATCATGCCCGACGCTACCGATTTCATGCGCCTTGCCCTTGCCGAGGCCGAGCTTGCCCGCGCGGCCGGCGAGGTGCCGGTCGGGGCGGTGCTGGTGCATGAGGGCAGGGTGATCGCTACTGGCAGCAATGCGCCAATCGCCCTGCACGACCCGTCTGCCCATGCCGAGATGCGTGCCTTGCGCGCCGCCGCCAGTGCACTGGCCAATTACCGCCTGCCCGGTTGCGAGCTGTATGTGACGCTGGAGCCGTGCGCGATGTGCGCGGGCGCCATCCTGCATGCGCGGCTGGCCAAGGTGGTGTTCGCCGCGCGCGACCCAAAGACCGGCGCAGCCGGCAGTGTGCTCGATCTGTTCGCCATCCCCCAGCTCAATCACCACACCGAGATCGTCGGCGGCGTGCTGGCCGAAGAGGCCAGCCAGCAACTGCGCACCTTTTTCGCCGAGCGTCGTCAGGCCGCCAAGCAAGCGCGCCAGGCACGGGCGGCCGACTAGGGCTGGGTAGCGTAGCTAAGTAAAGTGGTCTTATTGCGGTATTGATCCTGCGCGGCTTATGCTGAGGATGGTCAGGGTTTTCCCCTGTCCCTCGCCATAATCAGGAGACCACATGAAAGCCATCCTTCCCTGCCTGCTCGCGCTGGGCCTGGCGCTGTTCGGCCCGCTGCAGGCTGCCGATGCACCGCCCGTCGCGCCCGCAGCCGACAAGAAAATCGTCGCCTATGTGATCTCCTGGGGCGGCTATGCGCGTAACTACCTGCCCAATGATCTAAGCGCCCACAAAGTCACCCATATCAATTTCGCCTTCGCCAATATCGTGGACGGCAAGGTGGTAGTGGGCGACCCGGGCATAGACAGCACCGGCAAGAACAACTTCCAGCGTTTGCGCGCGATGAAGCAGGCCAACCCGAAGTTACAGACGCTGATTTCCATTGGCGGCTGGACCTGGTCCAAGCATTTTTCCGATGCGGCGCTGACGCCGGAGTCGCGTGCGCGCTTCTCGGCCAGCGCGGTGGCATTCATGCTCGAGCACGGCTTCGATGGCGTGGACATCGACTGGGAATACCCGGTCGAGGGCGGCAATGCCGGCAATATCGAGCGGCCCGAGGACAAGCGCAATTACACGTTATTGCTGAAGTCGCTGCGCGAGCAGCTCGATGTGGCTGGCAAGCAGGCTGGTCGGCATTTCCTGCTGACCACCGCGACTGGTGCGGGCGAAAAATGGCTGAAGCATACCGAGATGGCCGAGGCGATTCGCTACCTCGACTGGATGAATATCATGAGCTACGACTTCAATGGCTTATGGAACAGCTTCTCCGGCCATCTCGCGCCGCTCAAGCGTGATCCGGCCTACGATGGCTCGGGCGTGCCGCTCACCGCCAATGTCAGCGATGCGGTCGAGCTGTTCATCCAGGCCGGCGTGCCGGCCGAGAAGATCGTGCTGGGCCTGCCTTTCTATGGCTATGTGTGGAAGCAGTGCGCGGCCGAGGGTCAGGGTCAATACCAGGCTTGCCAGGGGCGTGGGCGTGGCAGCTGGGAAGATGGCACGCTCGACTACAGCGAGATCGAAAAGAAGTATGTGAATAAGGGCGGCTTCCAGCGCTTCTGGAACGACACCGCCAAGGTGCCCTGGCTATACAACGCCAAGACCGGCGAGTTCGTCAGCTATGAGGACCCGGAGTCGCTGCGCCACAAGCTCGACCTGCTGGAGGCCAAGGGCCTGGGTGGGGCGATGTTCTGGGAAGCGTCGGGCGATAGGCGCGAAACCCTGCTCGACCTCGTTTACCAGCGCTTGCTGGCGGGCAAGCGCTAAGCAGATAGGCGGCCGGCGGTGCGATTTGCCCGCCGCCAGCGTCCGACTTGGGCGGGTTTTGGTGAGCAAATGCACTAAATTGTCTTCTGTGTAGTCAAAAGCTAGCGGATTACAGGCGCGTAGGCTTGTAGAATTACTACATAAGAACCAAGACCACCCGGTCTAGCTTGCTGGGCGCCGGTTTACCGAATCGGCCGCGCAAGCCACCACACCCAAGCCAGGAGCACCGAATCCCATGCAGCGCAGCACAAAGATTGTCGCCACCCTCGGGCCTTCCACCAATGATCCGGATGTCCTGACCCGCCTCTTGGCGGCTGGCGTGAATGTAGTCCGCCTCAACTTCTCGCATGGCAAGGCGGAAGACCATATCGGGCGGGCGCAGATGGTGCGCGATGCGGCCGAGCGACTGGGTGTGTCGGTCGCCATCATGGTTGACCTGCAGGGGCCGAAGATCCGTGTCGGCCGCTTCGAGAAGAACAAGATCACCCTGGAGCCGGGCCAGGCCTTCACGCTGGATGCCGAGTGCGAGCTGGGTAATGACGAGCGGGTAGGCCTTGACTACAAGGAGCTGCCACGCGATGTGAGCCCAGGCAGCGTGCTGCTGCTCGACGATGGCCGCATCGTGCTCGATGTGCAGAGCGTGCAGGGCAGCGCCATCCTGACCCGCGTGCGCGTGGGCGGCGTACTCAGCAATAACAAGGGCATCAACCGCCAGGGCGGTGGCCTGTCGGCGCCGGCGCTGACCGCCAAGGATATGGAAGACATCAAGGTGGCGGCCAAGCTGGAGGCCGACTACGTGGCGGTGTCCTTCCCGAAGAGCAGTGCCGATATGTATATGGCCAAGACGCTGATCCTGGCCGCCGGCAGCAAGGCGCAGGTGGTGGCCAAGATCGAGCGCACCGAAGCGATAGCCAATCTGGAAGAGCTGGTGGAAGCCTCGGATGTGATCATGGTGGCGCGCGGCGACCTAGCGGTGGAAGTGGGCGATGCCGCGGTGCCAGCACTGCAAAAGCGCATGATCCGCATGGCGCGCGACAAGAACAAGCTGACCATCACCGCCACCCAGATGATGGAATCGATGATCACCAGCCCGGTGCCGACCCGTGCCGAGGTCAGCGATGTGGCTAATGCGGTGCTGGATGGCACCGATGCGGTCATGCTGTCGGCCGAGACCGCGGCCGGCAAGTACCCGATCGAGACGGTGGAGGCGATGGCACGCGTGTGTATCGAGGCCGAGAAGTCGTCCGACTACCAGCTCGACCGCGACTTCCTCAGCCGCGAA
The DNA here is from genome assembly GCF_900119825.1 of Chitinimonas taiwanensis DSM 18899. Taxonomy (GTDB): domain Bacteria; phylum Pseudomonadota; class Gammaproteobacteria; order Burkholderiales; family Chitinimonadaceae; genus Chitinimonas; species Chitinimonas taiwanensis. Next base: position 153,992 of record NZ_FPKR01000010.1, read on the forward strand.
TTCACCCGCGTCGATCAGTCGATTGCCATGGCTGCGCTGTTCACCGCCACCCATCTGAAGGTGAAGGCCATTATTGCCCTGACCCAGACCGGCGCTACCGCGCTGTGGACCAGCCGCGTCAACTGCGGCGTGCCCATCTATGCGATGACGCCCGAGCTGTCCACCTACCGGCGCCTGAGCCTGTTCCGCGATGTGCACCCGATGACGCTGGCGCACGATTGCGACCAGAAGTCGCTGCTGGATGCCGCCCAGCGCAAGCTGCTCGACCAGGGTCTTGTGCAGCCGGGCGACCTCTTGGTGGTGACGGTCGGCGATACGGTGGGTCAGATGGGCAGCACCAACACCATGAAGATCGTGCGCGCTGGCTGATTTAGGCTCGCAAGCCAACATGAAAAAGGCCGCGTTCCCGCGGCCTTTTTCATTCGGTGGCGAGGGCGATTTACAACTTGAACTTGCCGAAGCTGGCGCGGATGCCGCTGGCAAGCTGATCGAGTTCGCTCAACGTGCCGGTCATGGCCTGCAGCGCATCGTCGCTCTGCTGGATCTGGCTGGTCACCCGCTCGGCATTCTGTGCCATCAGCGTGGCGGCCTGGCGCTGCTCGCTGGTCGAATGGGCGATCTCACGCATATTCGCCACCACCTCGGTCATGCGCTGCTGAATCGCGGCGATATTCTGCGCAGTTTCGCGGGTCAGTCCGGCACCTGCCTCCACCGAGTCGAGCGTGCGCTGCATATTGCCGCTGGCGCCCTGGGTGGCTTCGCGCATCGCACCGATCATCTCGGAAATTTCCAGCGTGGCCTTGCCGGTGCGCTCGGCCAGCTTGCGCACCTCGTCGGCTACCACGGCAAAGCCGCGCCCCTGCTCGCCGGCCCGTGCCGCCTCGATGGCGGCATTCAGGGCGAGCAGATTGGTCTGGTCGGCGATTTCCTTGATCACCTGCACGATGCCGCCGATATCGTCAGCCCGCCGGCCCACTTCGCCGAACAGCGAGGACAGCTCACGCACCGCACCGGCCGAGTTGTCGATCTCGGTCGATACCTGCTCGATGCGCTTGGCGCCTTCGCTGGACAGCTTGCCGGTGCCATCCATCATCTGGTTGGCGTCGCTCGCGTATTCGGCGATATGCGAGATGCTGACGGTTAGCTCTTCGATGGTGGCGGCATTGGCGGCGCCGTGGTCGGCCAGCTGGCGCGAATCACCTGCCATGCGCCGGGTCAGCGCGGCGATGGCGTTCACCCCATCGGTCAGGCGGCCGGCTTCCTGCTGCAGTTCGGCAAACATCTGGCGCAGCTGTTCCTGAAACTGATTGAAAGCCTGTGCGGTCTGCGCGATCTCGTCATTGCCGCTGACCGGGATGCGCCGGGTTAGGTCGCCGCCACCCGAGGCGATGGTGCGCATCGCCTCCTTCACCCGCACTAGGCCCGCCAAGAGCTTGCCGAGCAGGGCGGCCAGCACCGGGATGATCACCACCAGCAGCACGATCAGCATGACGATGGAGAAGCCGAGCAGCTTGTTCAGCGGGGCCAAGGCATCCGATTTGTCGATCACCACGGCCAGATACCAGCCGGTGCTGGGAATGGTGCGCACCTGGATGAACTTGGCCTCGCCAGCGATTTCCAGCTCTTCCATATGATTGGCGCTGGCCAGCGCCTTCAGCTTGGCGGCGTCGAGACCGGGAGCCAGTTCGGTGGCCGGCTTCATGCGGCGCGCCTCGTCGGTGTGGATCAGCACCTGGCCGTTCGCATCGGCGGCAAAGGCATAACCCTGATGGGCGAGCTTGACGCCCAGCACGCCAGCGACCAGCCCATCCATGAACACATCACCGGCGGCGACCGCGGTGGTGGCCGCACCACTGCCTACCGGGGAGGCCATCGAGATCACCAGCTTCTTGGTGGCAGCATCCAGATAGGGCTCGGTGATGATGGTCTTGCCCGCTTCGGCTGCCTGCTTGTACCAAGGGCGGCCGGTCGGGTCATACCCCTCGGGCAGGTTCTGCGGCTTGGAGAACTCGATGCGCTTGTCGCTGAAGGCGATATAGGTGGTGTCGAAACCACCGGCCTTCTCGCTCAGTTGCAGGAAGGGCAGTAGCTCAGCTTGCTGGCTGTAGGGGGCCAGCGCCGTCACGATCTGTGCCTTGCTGGCCAGCCAGTCATCGGCCGACTTCGCGCTGGCTTCCGCCGCTTCGGCCGACTGCGATTCCAGTGCATCCATCAGCTCGCCGCGCATGCGCTGATAGGAAGCCGCTGTGAGCAGGATGGCGACGATCGCCAATGCGAGGGCCATGGTGACGATCAGTTTGGTGCGTAATGACTGCATGCGATGTGTCCTTCTCTGGTCTATGGCTTCGCCGTGTAGGAGCGGCACTACAGTTACAACAATAGGTCATTGCGGGCATGAAAAAAGCCGGTTTGCACCGGCTTGATCTCCAAGCTGGGTTGCCTGGAAATGTTAGCACTAGACAATATACTAGGTACTTAAATATGAAAGCGCGCCACTGAGCCGCGCAACTGCTCGGCCATGCTCTCCAGCTGCTCCACCGTATCGGCGCTCTGCGCGATCGATTCATTGGTCTGTTCGGTCATACGCGCAATCGCCTCCACATGCTGGGCAATGCTCTGGCTGGCGCTGGCCTGCTCACGGTAGATGCTGTCCAACTCGATCAGTTCGGCGCGCGAGTAGTCGGCACCACGGGTCAGCTCGCCCAGCGCCGGCACCAGGGCGCGGATGATCTGCACGCCGTTATCGATCTGTCCGGCGCTGCCACGCATGGCACCGATCACCTCGGCGGTTTCGCTCTTGATCAGGGCCAGCGCCTGCATGATGTCGCTGGTGGCGGCGCCAGTCTTTTCAGCCAGTTTGCGTACCTCATCAGCCACCACGGCGAAGCCGCGCCCCTGCTCGCCGGCACGTGCGGCCTCGATGGCGGCATTCAGGGCGAGCAGATTGGTCTGGTCGGCAATCTCCTTGATGGTGGAGGCGATGCTCGAGATGCGTACCGAATGCTCTTCCAGGCGCACCATATTCTGGGCCGACTCATTGACCGAAGCGGCGATGCGCTCAACTTCGCCACTGGCATCCACGGCCTGCGCCGCACCTTGCTGGCTGAGCTGGTGCGCTGTTTCTGCCTGCTGGCGCGCATTGCCAGCGCGGCTGGCCAGGTGGTCGAAGCCGACCGTCATTTCCTCCACCGCTGCGGCGATCGAGCTCGAGGCATCGCTCTGCTGCGCCGAACCTGCGCGTATGCCGCTATAGGCGGCATGGATATGGTGGGCGGCCTGGCTCAGGTTGACGCTCGACTCACCGATGCCGCCTATCATCTCGCGCAGCTGTTGCTGCATCTTGGCCAAGGCGGCCAGTAACTGGCTGGTTTCATCGCGCCCCTGCACACGTATCGCGGTGGTCAGGTCGCCGGCGGCAATCTTCTCGGCCAGGCTGACCGACTGGCGCAGCGGCACACTGATCGAGCGGATGATCCAGAAGGACAGGCCGCCAGCCAGCAGCAGACCCAGGCCGGCTACCGCCAGGCTGGCGCCGGATAGCTTGCCGACCAGGCTGCTGGCGCGCTGGTATTCGCTGCTGGTGGTTTCGGCCTGCAGCTTGAGCAGGGCGGAGATGCCGTCGGCCGCCTTGTCGAAGGCCGGGGCGAGGTCGGAGCGGAAGGCGCTGATGGCGGTATTGCGGTCGCCCTCTGCATACAGCTGCAGCACGCGGTCGCGCTGCGCGATATAGCCCTTCCAGGCGCTGCGGAAGTCGGTGATCAGCTGCTGCGAGGCACTGTCCTGCAGCGGCTTGAAGCCCTCCTCAAGCTGCTTGAGCGCCTCGGCTTCGATCTTGCGCATGACGGTGATATTTTCCTCGCCATTGCGACGGTTATAGGCCTCAAGGGCCAGCACGATCTGCATGCGCGCGCGGTGCAGGCTGTCTTGCCCACGCGCCAGTGCCACCATGGGTACGGCACGTAGATGATAGGCCTCGGATAGACGACTGGTGGCGGTGCCGCTGGCAGTGCGGCCCAGGATGACGACCACGATGACGAGGCCGAGCAGGATCAACGACAGCACGGTCAGCCGTGCTGAAATCTTGAGGTTTTGGAACATGTTGTCACTCCGACAGGGATCTGAACGTGCCCGCTTGAGCGGGTCTGGTCATGAATTATGAATTACTAATTTACCTCCGCAAGATAGCAAAAAATGACCGATTCGGGCGAACGATCACCCTGTAAAGGCTCTGATAGGGTGCGCGGTTTGGTAATGCAGGGACGAGGTGCTCAGATAGGCTTGTCCTACAGTCTCAAATCGGACTTGGCCTTGCTAAGCATGCGATTGATATCGGCCCGCGAGGCGACCGTGCCATGCACGCCGGCAATGCGCTCGGGCTGAATGCCCTGGGCCTTGAGCCAGCGCACCAAGGCAATCCCACCCTCGTTGGCGGGTGCATTGGCCGCTTGCTGGGCATGGTTGGTGAACAAATCGGCCTGGAACAGCAGCTTCTCGCTGGGGATGTACAGGGCGAGAATCTGTTCGGCATGCGGGTTGTCGCTGAGGTTGTACAGCTCGACCTGGTGGTGGGCGTCGGCCAGCAGCATCTTCTGCCCAGCCGCTATGCCGGTAAAGGCCAGCGCCTGGCCCGGGTGCTTGGCTGCATAGATGGCCCTGAGCGTGGCTTCCGCCCCGGCCGGCGCCAGCACGCGGGCACCGCGATCGATCACGGCAACCATCCCACCTAGATGGTCGTCATGATGATGGCTGAGTACCAGTGTCTTGATCGGCTTGCCCGGCGCAATCTGCTCGACTGCCGCCAGCAGCTGCTGGCCGGCCTGCTCATTGAGCGGTGCTTCGACCACGGTCACCGCATCATCGAATACCAGCACTAGGGCCGCATAGTCCTGGCCGCCCAGGCGCTCGACCAAGTGCACATCGGGCGCCAGCTCGCGCACATAGGGGCCGAGCGCTGACTCGGCGGGCACCTCGATATAGTCAGCAGGCACGACGAAGGCATCGGCCGGTGCTGGACCTAAGGTTTGCTCACTCAGCGCCAGCTCGAAGCCCAGGCGTGGCTCACTCAGGGTTTCACCGCTGACCTTGGCTGGCAGGCGCAGGCCAGCCAGCTCGTGGTAGTCGAGAAAGCGCACCGTGTTCACCCCCTTGGGCTGCAAGGGGTAGCTGCGAGGCTGGCGGTAGCCGGCGATCAGGCCGGTATCGGCATCCACCAATACTTCCAAGCCCGTCGCCAGACGCGGCCAGCGCGCGGTCAGCCGACGCACCTTGCTGCCGAAGAACTCGTCCTCGCCACCATCGCTGAGCTCGGCATCGGGGTGCTGCAGCTGGCGCAGTAGGGGCAGGGGATGATAGCGAAAGGCATTGGCGGCCAGGCTGAGCGGCGTATTGCGGCTGAACGCGTGGCCGGCGTGATCGATGCGCACCGATTCAGGACCGGCCAGCTCGCGCGAATGCAGGGTGAATCCGCCGGGGAAGACCAGCTTGCTGTCGATGGCGCTACGCTGGCCGGCCCAGTCGAATACATAGCGGGCGGAGAGCGGTAGCGGCTCGAAAGGTCCGTGATAGCCGGGTGCCTGCAAGGGGGCATAGAAGCCGCCCTCAAGCTGGTAGCTGAGTCCGCTGGCGGCGGCGATCCGCGCTGCACCGCCATGGGCGGCCAGGGCTTTCTCCAGCGTCTGCTGGGCGCTGTGTTGCTTCAAGCGGGGGGATTGTGCGAGCAGCGGTGTGCTGAACAGTACGAACAGGGCAAGCGGGACAAGCATCTGCATATCAGTACCTTTCGACACAGGCCTTGCTGAAGCCCTTGCCCGGACCTGGCCGGGGGCTGATTCGGGCGATACCAAAAAGCATGGCAGAGCAACTGTGGGCGTGCTGGTGAAGGTGGCTGACGCTTGCCTGAAGGCTGGCGGCTCAGACGCACCTCAGCCCGGTAGCGCTGGCCGCTAGCCCCATCCCCGCAGCAGGTGCCGGAATGGGGCCAGTGGCACCGCAGCGCTTACTTCTTACGCTGCGGTGGTACGTCGGTACAGCTGCCGTGGGCGATTTCCGCTGCCATGCCGATGCTTTCACCTAGGGTCGGGTGGGCATGGATGGTCTTGCCGATATCCACGGCGTCGGCGCCCATTTCGATGGCCAGGCAAATCTCGCCCAACATATCGCCAGCATGGGTGCCGACGATGGCGCCGCCAATGATGCGATGGGTTTCCGCGTCGAAGATCAGCTTGGTGAAGCCCTCGTCGCGGCCATTGGCAATCGCGCGGCCAGACGCGGCCCAGGGGAAGACCCCCTTTTCGATCTTCAGGCCCTGCTTCTTGGCCTCGTCCTCGGTCATGCCGACCCAGGCCACTTCCGGGTCGGTATAGGCCACGCCCGGAATGACGCGCGCATCGAAGTAGGCCTTGTGACCGGAGGCATTCTCGGCCGCCACATGACCTTCATGCACCGCCTTGTGGGCCAGCATAGGCTGACCGACGATGTCGCCAATCGCAAAGATGTGCGGCACATTGGTGCGCTGCTGCTTGTCGACTTCGATGAAGCCACGCTCGGTCACCGCCACGCCAGCATTCTCGGCCCCGATCAGCTTGCCATTCGGCGCGCGGCCGGCGGCCACCAGCACCAGGTCGTAACGCTGCGGCTCCTTGGGAGCCGCTTCGCCTTCGAAGCTCACATAGATGCCATCGGCCTTGGCCTCGACCGCCACGGTCTTGGTCTTGAGCATGATGTTGTCAAAGCGGTGCGCATTCATCTTCTGCCACACCTTGACCAGATCACGGTCGGCGCCTTGCATCAGGCCATCCATCATCTCGACCACATCGAGGCGAGCGCCCAGCGTGGAGTACACGGTACCCATTTCCAGGCCGATGATGCCGCCGCCGATGACCAGCATCTTCTTCGGCACGGCCTTCAGTTGCAGCGCGCCGGTGCTGTCGACGATGCGCGGGTCTTCCGGGATGAAAGGTAGCTTCATCACGCGTGAACCGGCGGCGATGATGGCGTGCTTGAACTTCAGTGTCTTCTTCTCGCCGGTCTTGGTCTGGCCCTCGGCACCCGTGGTCAGCTCGACTTCGACATGGTAAGGGTCGATGAAACGGCCCACACCGCGCACGATATCGACCTTGCGCGCCTTGGCCATGCCCGAGAGGCCACCGGTCAGCTTGCCGATCACCTTGTCCTTGTAGCCGCGCAGTGCGTCGATATCGATCTCGGGCTCCGAGTACTTGATGCCGTTCGCAGCCAGGTGCTTGACCTCGTCGATGACCGCGGCATTGTGCAGCAGGGCCTTGGATGGGATGCAGCCGACATTCAGGCACACACCGCCCAGCGTCGCATAGCGTTCGATCAAGACCACCTTCTGGCCGAGGTCGGCGGCGCGGAAGGCGGCCGAGTAACCGCCAGGGCCGGCGCCCAGCACCAGTACGTCGTATTCGCCATCATGGCCACCGCCGAAACTGGCCGCTTGCGGGGCCGGCGCGGGTGCCGCGGCGGCCGGGGCTGCAGCGGCTGGGGCAGGCGAGGGCGCAGCGGCCGCAGCGCTGGCTTCCACCACGGCAATCACATCGCCTTCCGAGACCTTGTCGCCCACCTTGACGCGTATTTCCTTGATCTGGCCGGCGCTACTGGCCGGCACTTCCATGCTGGCCTTATCGGTTTCCAGCGTGATCAGCGAATCTTCTTTGGCAACGGTGTCGCCGACCTTCACGAAGATCTCGATCACGTCCACCTGCTTGGCGTCGCCGATATCGGGCACCTTGAGTTCGATTGTGCTCATGGCGGCCCCTTACAGCATCAGCCGGCGGATATCGCCGAGCACTTGTGCGAGATAGGTGGTGAAGCGAGCCGCCGAGGCGCCGTCGATCACGCGGTGGTCATAGCTGAGCGACAGCGGCAGGATCAGGCGCGGCGCGAATTCGCTGCCATTCCAGACCGGCTTGATGCTGGACTTGGACACCCCAAGAATCGCCACTTCGGGCGCATTCACAATCGGTGTGAAGGCCGTACCGCCGACGCCACCGAGCGAGGAGATTGAGAAGCAGCCGCCCTGCATTTCGGCTGGCAACAGCTTGCCGTCACGTGCCTTGGCGGCCAGCGCGCCCGATTCGGCGGCCAGTTCCAGCAGCGACTTCTTGTCGGCATCGCGAATCACCGGCACCACCAGGCCATTCGGCGTATCGGCGGCAAAGCCGATATGGAAGTACTGCTTGAGCACCAGATTGTCGCCATCGAGCGAGCTGTTGAACTCGGGGAATTTCTTCAGCGCGGCCACCACGGCCTTGATCAGAAAGGCCAAGGGGGTGATCTTGAGGTTCTGCTTCTTCAGCTCCTCACCCATTTCCTTGCGGAAGGCTTCCATCTCGGTGATATCGGCTTCGTCGAACTGGGTGACGTGCGGAATCATCACCCAGTTGCGGGCCAGATTGGCACCCGAAATCTTCTTGATACGGCTGAGCGGCTTGTTCTCAACCGGGCCGTACTTGGCAAAGTCGACCTTGGGCCAGGGCAGGAGGTCCAGGCCCACGCCCGAACCATTGACCGGTGCAGGGCCGGCGGCCACGGCGCCACTCATCACGCTCTTCACGAAGGCCTGCACATCGCTGGCGACGATACGGCCCTTGGGTCCGGAGCCCTTGACCTTGCCGAGGTCCACACCGAGTTCACGGGCGAACTTGCGCACCGAGGGGCTGGCATGGGCGGCCTTGAAGCTGGCCTCATCGACCTTGGCGGCCGCGACCGGGGCGGCAACGGCTGCCGCAGCGGCCACCGGGGCAGCGGCTGGTGTAGGGGCTGGCGCGGCAGCGGCTGGTGCCGGTGCTGCTGCGGGGCTGGCCACCGGGGCAGTGCCCGCTGCGGCCAGGGTCAGGATCAGCGTGCCTTCCGATGCCTTGTCGCCGACCTTGATGGCCAGGCTCTGCACCACGCCGGCGGTGGGCGAGGGCACTTCCATGCTGGCTTTGTCGGTTTCCAGGGTAATCAGCGAATCATCTTTCTTCACCGTATCGCCGACCTTGACGAAGACCTCGATCACATCGACGTTCTTCGCGTCGCCGATATCCGGCACCTTGACTTCCACCGTGCTGCTGGCGGCTGCGACAGGCGCAGCGGCCGGAGCTGGGGCAGGTGCTGGCGCGGCGACCGGTGCTGCGGCAACGGGCGCGGTAGCAGCGGCGCCAGCGGCTTCGATCAGCACGATCAGGCTGCCTTCCGAGACCTTGTCGCCCACCTTGATACGCACTTCCTTGACCACGCCGCCGGCTTCGGCCGGTACTTCCATGCTGGCCTTGTCGGTTTCCAGGGTGATCAGCGAATCATCTTTCTTGATCACATCGCCAGCTTTCACAAAGACCTCGATCACATCGACGTCTTTCACGTCCCCGATATCGGGTACTTTCAGTTCGATCAGATTGCTCATTGTCATTTCCTGTGAGGGGTGAGGTGTTGGGCGCGCGCTAGGCCAGCCGGCGCCCGATCAGGCAGCGTGGAGTGGGCAGGGCCGCCAGGGGCCGCACACCGCACTCCGCTCGCCTCACGCTCTTAAACAGTCCAGGGAGCCGGCTTGCTGGCGTCGATGCCGTACTTGGCAATCGCCTCCGCCACCTTGCTGCGCGGCAGGCTGCCTTCGTCGGCCAGCGCCTTCAGGGCGGCCACCACCACATAGTGGCGATTCACCTCGAAGAAGCCGCGCAGCTGCTCGCGCGTATCCGAGCGACCGAAGCCGTCGGTGCCGAGCACCACATAGCGGTTCGGCACATAGGCGCGAATCTGCTCCGCATACAGGCGCATATAGTCGGTGGCCACCACCAGTGGGCCCTTGCTGTCCTTGAGCAGCTGGGTCACATAGGGCAGCTTCGGCTCGGCCGCCGGGTTGAGCATATTGTGGCGCTCGGTGGCGATGCCATCGCGGGCCAGCTCATTGAAGCTCGGGCAGGACCACAGATCGGCTTCCACGTCCCAGTCGGTCTTCAAGAGTTCGGCCGCGGCGATCACTTCATTGAAGATGGTGCCCGAACCGCCAAGCTGCACACGCAGATCGCCCGCGCCGCCTGCCTTGAGCTGGTACATACCCTTGACGATGCCGGCTGCCGCGCCTTCCGGCATGGCCGGATGCTCGTAGTTCTCGTTCATCAGGGTCAGGTAGTAGTAGACGTCCTCCTGCTCGGCATACATGCGGCGCATGCCGTCCTGCACGATGACCGCCACTTCGAAGCCGAAGGTCGGGTCGTAGCTGATGCAGTTCGGGATGGTGGCCGAGATCAGGTGCGAGTGACCGTCCTCATGCTGCAGGCCTTCGCCATTCAGCGTGGTACGGCCCGCGGTGCCACCCAGGAGGAAGCCGCGCGTACGCATATCGCCAGCCAGCCAGGCCAGGTCGCCCACGCGCTGGAAGCCGAACATCGAGTAATAGATGTAGAACGGAATCATCGGCACGCCGTGCGTGCTGTAGCTGGTGCCGGCGGCAATCCAGTCGCACATGGCACCGGCTTCATTGATGCCTTCCTGCAGGATCTGGCCGTCTTTCGACTCCTTGTAGAACATCAGCTGGTCGGCATCTTGCGGCACATACTTCTGGCCTTCCTGGTTCCAGATACCCACCTGGCGGAACAGGCCTTCCATGCCGAAGGTGCGCGATTCGTCCGGCACGATGGGCACGATGTGCTTGCCGATCTGCTTGTCCTTCAAGAGCTGGGTCAGCATGCGCACGAAGGCCATGGTGGTCGAGTATTCCTTGCCGGCACCCGAACCCTTGAGCAAGGCGTCAAAGCTGGCCAGTTCCGGAATTGGCAGCGCATAGGCCTTGGTGCGGCGCTGCGGCAGATAGCCACCGAGGGCCATGCGGTGCGCGCGCATGTATTCGAGCTCGCGCGAGCCTTCCTCGAACTTCACGAAGGGCACGTTCTCGAGCTGATCGTCGGGCACTGGGATGCCGAAGCGGTCGCGGAACTGCTTGATCGAGTCGATATCCAGTTTCTTTTGCTGGTGGGTGATATTCATCGCCTCGCCGGCCGAGCCCATGCCATAGCCCTTGACGGTCTTGGCCAGGATGACGGTAGGTTTGCCATTCGGGGTGCTGGCCTGCTTGAAGGCCGCGTAGATCTTGGCTGGATCGTGGCCGCCGCGGTTCAGGTCCCAGATGTCCTTGTCCGACCAGTCCTTGACCAGTTCCTTCAGCTCAGGGGTGTTGAAGAAGTGCTCGCGCACGTAGGCGCCGTCGCGCGCCTTCATCACCTGGTATTCGCCGTCGACGATTTCCATCATGCGCTTGGGCAAGATGCCCTTCTTATCGCGCGCGAACAGGGCGTCCCACTTGGTGCCCCACACCAGCTTGATCACATTCCAGCCCGAACCGCGGAATTCGCCTTCCAGCTCCTGAATGATCTTGCCGTTGCCGCGCACCGGGCCATCCAGGCGCTGCAGATTGCAGTTGATCACGAAGACCAGATTGTCGAGTTTCTCGCGACCGGCCATGCCGATGGCGCCCAGCGATTCCGGCTCGTCCATCTCGCCGTCGCCGCAAAATGCCCATACCTTGCGGTTATCGGTCTGGGCCATGCCGCGGTCCTGCATGTACTTCATGAAGCGGGCCTGGTAGATGGCCAGGATGGGACCCAGGCCCATCGATACCGTGGGGAACTGCCAGAAGTCCGGCATCAGCCACGGGTGCGGATAGCTGGACAGACCCTTGCCGCCCACTTCCTGACGGAAGTTGTTCAGCTGCTCCTCGCTCAGGCGGCCGAGCAGATAGGCGCGCGAATAGATGCCGGTGGCCACATGGCCCTGCACGAAGATCAGGTCGCCGCCATGGCCTTCGCTCGGCGCGTGCCAGAAGTGGTTGAAGCCCACGTCATACAGCGTGGCGGCCGAGGCGAAGGAGGCGATATGGCCGCCCACATTGGTGTGCTTGTTGGCACGCACCACCATGGCCATCGCATTCCAGCGCGTGTAGGCGCGGATCGTATGCTCAAGCGCGGTGTCGCCCGGGAAGGCCGGTTCGCTCTCCACCGGGATGGTGTTGATGTACTGGGTGGTGGCGCTGTAAGGAATATTCGCGCCCTTTTGCGACGCTTCCTCGATCAGCTGCTCAATCAGGAAGTGCGCGCGCTGTGGGCCTTCCGCATCAATCACGCCATCCAGCGCTTCCAGCCACTCCCGCGTTTCAACGGGGTCGAGATCGTGCTTTTGCTCTGCCATCTTGGGTACCTTGTGGGTCTGTTTGTTATACGGTGGACAGCAAGCGCACCCGGGCCGCGCGCAGGGCGGCCGTGCAGGGCTGTGCTTGCAGATAGAGGGTGGCGCGCGCAGCGCACGAAGCGCTGCCCGTTGCCGGGAAGGGGGGCCGAATGGGTTTCGGCGCAGCGAGGAATGGGCGCGTCAACGCTATCTCTTCATTGCTTGGGTTTTACTGGGCCAGCCAAGCTGGCACGCTGGGCCCTTGAGGGCCTCTTGCAGTAATGCGGTGCTGCCAAATGAAACCGGCCGGGACATCGCGAGGACATCCCGGCCTGGGGCTTACAGGTCCTTCACGATGGCCGCACGCTTCTGTTCGTACTCGGCATCGTTGATCAGGCCGTTGTCTTTCAGGCGCTTGAGTAGCATCAGGCGTTCTTCGGCCTTGCTCAGCGGCGCGGCCGGCAGGACGGCCTGCGGCGCGCTGGGTGCGCTCTGCGTCACCGGGGCTGCAGGGGCGGCCACCGGCGCAGCAACGGGTGCTGGTGCGGCGACGCTGGGTAGCGGGGCCGGGGCGGCGGCTGGCAGCGTGGCGGGCTTGAAGGTGGTACCGCTGTCGGCTGCCGCGCCACCCTGGTAGGTCTTGGGTGGCTCGCTGGCCAGGGCGGTGCTGATATCGATGCTAATCCAGTCGGGACGGTTATTGACGATCTCGGCACCATTGCCGCTCAGCAGCGTGCAGCCCATACCATTGACCGGTTTGATACGGCTGCCGTGATTGATCGGGCGGCGGTTGCCGGTGGCGTGGTAGTAGGCGAGGTCGGGTGCATCGCCGCACATACCGGCCAGCAGGTTCAGGCGGCCGTTCTCGACAAACAGGCGGCCGGCATTCAGCTCTCGCGCCATGAAGAACAGGCCACCGGGGCGGAAGGAGGTGACGAACTGCACGTCATCGCCCGGCTGGGCCTTGGCAAACAAGGGCAGCAGATTACGCGACAGGCGCTCGACTTCATTGGCGCTGAAGTAGGGCTGCGGCGTCTTGTCATCTTCGCGCTTGTAAATGCGGCTGAGCAGATTGCTCAGCTGTTCGGGAGAGAACACCACCGGGTGGTTATTGGTGGCATTCACTGCCTCCAATTTCACATAGTCGTCACTTTCCGACCACATCTTAGTGGTGTCGATGGCCAGGGCACCGCTGCTCAGGAAAAGGCAGGCCGCAAAGCTGGCCAACCGGGTCGAAAACGCATGCTGCATGCCTGTCTCCAGATCAAATCAAAGGTAAGCAAGGCTGACGTTATAACGCAAAGCGCTAGGCTCTGCATCGTGGTCAACCGCGCCTTTAGAGTTTTTGCTTTCCGTTCAGGGCCTTGCGTACATAGGCAATCAGCGCCTGGGTGGAGGCGTCGTGTTCGCCGCTCCGGTCAGCGTCCCTGAGCTCGGCTTCAATAGTCTTGGCCAGCTGCTTGCCCAGCTCTACGCCCCACTGGTCATAGGAGTTGATACCCCACACCACGCCCTGCACAAAGACTTTGTGCTCATACAGCGCAATCAGGCTGCCCAGGCTGGCCGGGTCGAGCTGGTCGAGCAGAAGGGTATTGGTGGGGCGGTTGCCATCAAATACCTTGTGCGGCACCAGTGCCTCGAGCGCTGGGCCGCTGAGGCCCTGGGCGCTCAGCTCGGCGCGTACCTCCGCCTCGTTCTTACCGCGCATCAGCGCCTCGGTCTGGGCTAGGAAGTTGGCGAGCAAGATGGTGTTGTGCTCGGCCGAACTCTTCGGGTTGGCCAGGGCGGCGATAAAGTCGATCGGTACCAGCTCGGTGCCTTGGTGTAGCAGCTGGTAGTAGGCATGCTGGCCATTGATGCCCGGCTCACCCCAGATGACTGGACCGGTATGGTAGTCGGCGCGCGCGCCATCCAGGCGTACCGACTTGCCGTTCGACTCCATGTCGAGTTGCTGCAAATAGGCCGGCAGGCGGTGCAGCGGCTGGTTATAGGGCGAGATCAGCTGGGTGCTGGCACCCATGCCATTGATATAGAAGATGCCGAGCAGGGCCAGGATGACCGGCAGATTCTGCTCGAGCGGCGCCTGCTGGAAGTGCTGGTCCATTGCATGCGCGCCGGCCAGCAGGGTACGGAAATGGTCGGGGCCGATATACAGCAGGATGGGCAGGCCGATGGCCGACCAGAGCGAATAGCGGCCGCCTACCCAGTTCCAGAAGCCGAACATATTGGCGGTGTCGATGCCGAAGGCGCTGACCGCCTCGGCATTGGTCGATACTGCCACGAAGTGCTTGGCCACCGCCGCTTCGCTGCCCAGCTTGTCCACCAGCCAGGCGCGTGCGGCACGCGCATTGGTCAGCGTTTCCTGGGTGGTGAAGGTCTTGGAGGCGACGATGAACAGCGTGGTGGCCGGGTCGAGCCTTTCCAGCACGCTGGCCAGCTGCCAGCCATCCACCGTGGAAACGAAATGCATGTTCAGCGCGGCGGCACCGAAGTCCTTGAGTGCCTCGCAGGCCATGAAGGGACCGAGGTCGGAGCCGCCGATGCCGATATTGACGATATCGGTGATCGCGCGGCCATCGTGCCCCAGCCAGGCGCCGCTACGCACCTTGTCGGCAAACGCGCTCATGCGGGCGAGCACTGCCTGCACCTCGGGCACCACATTCACACCATCCACCTCGATCACGCTGCTGGCCGGCGCACGCAGCGCGCTGTGCAGCACGGCACGACCCTCGGTGCGGTTGATGGCCGTGCCCGCGAACTGCTCGCTGCGCTTGCTTTCCACGCCGGTGGCGCGGGCCAGTGCGAACAGGTTGGCCATCGCCGCGTCGTCGATGCGGTTCTTTGAGTAGTCGAGCAGGATGCCGCAGGCCTTCAGGCTGAAACGCTCGGCCCGGCCCGGATCGCTAGCGAACGCGGCACGCAGGTCGATCTGTTTGAGCTGGCTGGCTTGTTCCAGCAGGGTTTGCCAGGCGGGCAGGGCGGTCAGTGCAGTCATCGGTCGGTATCTGGTTCAGTCAAAAGGCGCGCGGCGCCGGCTGGCTTGGTGCGCGGCAGCGTGGGCGGGCGAGTCGCCGCCGCAGTGCTGCCTAGCGGTCTTCAACAATCTTCTTCAGCGATCTTCTTCAGCGATCTTCATAGCCGCGTACGCGGCGTTCCTTCAGATTGCGCTTGATCTTCTCGAGCTGGTCGATCAGCTCCGGCCCGCGGCGTAAGGCCACGCCCACGGCCAGCACATCGATCACCACCAGGTGGACGATGCGGGTGATCATCGGCGAGTACAGATCCGGGTCTTCCGGCGTATCGGCGTACAGGGTCACATTGCAGCGCTTGGCCAGCGGCGAATTGGAATGAGTGATGCCAATCACATGCGCGCCGGCTTCACGCGCCAGCTCCACCGAGCGGATCAGGTCGATGGTGCGGCCGGAGTTGGAAATCGCCACCACCGCGTCACCCGGCTTGAGCAGGGAGGCCGACATGCCGTGGATGTGTGGGTCGGAGTAGGCAATGCAGGGCACGCCGAGGCGGAAGAATTTGTGCTGCGCATCCTGAGCCATGATGCCGCTATTGCCGAGGCCATAAAATTCGATCTTGCGTGCCTTGGCCAGGATGTCGACCGCCTGCTCGATCGCATCCGGGTTCAGCTCATTGCGCGTGCGCATCAGGCTGGAAATGGTGTTGTCGAACAGCTTGGCGGCCAGGTCATGCGCGGTATCGCTCATCTCCACCGCGCTGTGCACATAGGGCACACCCGACACCAGGCTGCGGGTCAGGCGCAGTTTGAAATCCTGCAGGCCGGTGCAGTCGACCGAGCGGCAGAAGCGGATCACGGTCGGCTGCGAGACGGTGGCCATCTCGGCAATCTGCGCAATCGGCGCATGGGCAACAAAATTCGGCTGCGACAGTACCAGCTCGGCCACCTTGCGCTCTGACTTGGACAGCTCGTTCAGCAGCGATTTGATCTTTTCCAGCATATTTTTCTTGTCTCCTCGCCCGTGGCCACGACTTAGGCGTGGCGCACGGCCAGTGCATCGAGTGCCGCTGCAGTACCGCGCAGGGCGGGGTTCTTGGCCACGATCACGAAACTGGGGACCGCGGCCAGGTAGTTGGAGAAACGCCCCTTCTGTTCAAAGCGTTTACGGAAGGCGGAGCTGGCGAAGTACTCACCGAGGCGCGGCACGATGCCGCCACCGATATACAGGCCGCCACGCGCACCGAGCGTGATGGCCAGATTGGCCGCCGCACTACCGAGCATCGCGCAGAAGGTGTCGACCACCTCCTGGCAGAGCGGGCAGCTGCCGGCCAGCGCGCGGCTGGTGATATCGGCTGCGCTCAGGTTCTCGTTCGGCTGGCCGTTCAGCTCGGCCAGTGCCTTGTAGATATTGAGCAGGCCAGGGCCGGACAAGAGGCGTTCAGCCGAGACATGGCCGTATTCGCGCCGCAGGATGCGCAGAATCTCGTCTTCCTTGTCATTGAAGGGCGAGAAGGATACATGGCCGCCTTCGCCCTGCAAGGGAATCCAGCGCGGCGCTTCGCCCGGCTGGTGGGCGGGAATCAGCCCGGACACACCAAGGCCGGTGCCCGCACCCAGCAGCGCAATCGGCAGATCGGGGTTCTTTTCGCCGCCACCCACCTTGACCAGTTCGTCTTCGTCCAGCACCGGCAGGCTTAGCGCCAGCGCGGTGAAGTCGTTCAGCACGCGGAATTCGGCCAGACCCAGCTGGGCCTTGAGCTCGGCTTGCGAGAAGGCCCAGTGGTTATTGGTCATCTTGATCGCGTCGCCGGCCACGGCGGTGGCGATGCCGATCGCGCACCAGACCGGCTGCACGCCGAGCGGATCGAGATAGCAGCGCGCTGCTTCGTAAAAGCCGGGAAAGTCGGCACAGACGAGGTTGCGCTCATCGCTGATAGAGGCGCCTTCGTGGCGGATCAGTGCAAAGCGGACATTGGTGCCGCCGACATCGGCGAGCAGGCGGGGATAGGTGTGGGCAAACGACATGGCTGTATTACTCGGCCCAATACATATGGCAGACGCCGCTGGCGGCATCAAACACACGGGCAATGGGCAGGCGATCGGTGGGGGCCGCCATGGCGGCGTCGAAAATGGCTTTCTTCTTTGTGCCGGTCAGGTGCAGG
The DNA here is from genome assembly GCF_900119825.1 of Chitinimonas taiwanensis DSM 18899. Classification (GTDB taxonomy): domain Bacteria; phylum Pseudomonadota; class Gammaproteobacteria; order Burkholderiales; family Chitinimonadaceae; genus Chitinimonas; species Chitinimonas taiwanensis. Next base: position 171,287 of record NZ_FPKR01000010.1, read on the forward strand.
AAGAGATTGCGCGAACGGACGATGGCGGCCAGCGTCAGGCTGATGCGCGCGTAGGGCGCGCTGGTCGGATTGACCGCGGCAACCTGGCGCGGGTTGTCCAGCGCAGCGGCGCTGGCCAGCTCGGCCGAGCAGGGAAAGAGGCTGGCGGTGTGGCCGTCTTCGCCCATGCCGAGGATTAGCACATCGAAGGGCTGAGGAATCGGTGCCAGCGCGGCTTCGACTGCGTCGAGGCCGGCTTCCGGCGTGGCGGCCGCGGTCTTTAGGCCGACGAAGTTGGCGGCTTCCACCTGGTATTTGAGCAAATGCTCGCGCACCAGGCGCTCATTGCTGTCTTCATGGTCGGCGGGCAGCCAGCGGTCATCCACCAGCGTGATCCACACGCGGCTCCAATCGAGGCGCATCTGGCGCAGCTGCTGGAACATGCCGACTGGCGTGCGTCCGCCCGATACGGCAAGGCTGGCCACGCCGCGTTCGCGCAGCGCGGTTTCCAGCGCGGCAGCCACTTCGCGCGCCAGGCAAATATCCAGATCGACACGCGAGTCGTAGTCATGAATGCGGAGGTCGGCCATGGTGTGTTCTCTTCTCATTGTCTGGCCGGCTTGCGGACGGATAGACCGCTGCCGTGAAATGCGGAATGCCGGGCGGTGGCCCGACATTCCTTGGGGTCTTGCTCAGCCTTCTTCGTGCCAGCAGAAGCCGTCGCGCGAGAGCAGGGCCGAGCTGGCGGCCGGGCCCCAGGTGCCGGCGGTGTACTGCTTGGGCGGCTCGTCACTGCCTTCCCAGGCATCCAGAATCGGCTCCACCCACTTCCAGGCTTCATCCAGCTCGTCGCGGCGCATGAACAGGGTCAGGCGGCCACGGATCACATCGGTCAGCAGGCGCTCGTAGGCGTCCGGGCGACGTGCCTTGAACATCTCGTCGAAATCGAGGTCGAGGTGCACGCTCTTGAGCTTCATCTGGTCGCCCGGTTGCTTGGCGAGCAGATACATCTTCACGCTCTCTTCCGGCTGCAGCTGGATGACCAGGCGGTTGCTGGTGGTCTCGGTCGGCTGCTGGAAGATGGAGTGCGGTACCTGGCGGAAATTGATCACGATCTCGGCCATGCGCTCCTGCATGCGCTTGCCGGTACGCAGATAGAACGGTACGCCGGCCCAACGCCAGGTATCGATCTCGGCCTTCAGGGCCACAAAGGTCTCGGTCTTGCTATTCGGGTCGATGCCTGGCTCGCTCAGGTAGCCGACTGCCGGCTTGCCCTGGGCTGCGCCGGCCTTGTATTGGCCACGCACCGTCTTGCTGGCCACTTCCTGCGGGCCGAAGCGACGCAGCGCGCGCAGCACCTTGAGCTTTTCATCGCGCACGGCATCCGGGTCGGCACTGGCCGGCGGTTCCATGGCGATAAAGCACAGCAACTGCAGCAAGTGGTTCTGCACCATATCGCGTAGTGCACCGGCCTTGTCATAGAAGTCGCCACGGCCTTCCACGCCAACCTGCTCGGTCACCGTGATCTGCACATCGCGTATCCACTCGCGCCGCCACAGTGGTTCGAAGAAGGTATTGCTGAAACGCAGCGCCAGCAGGTTCTGTACCGCTTCCTTACCCAGGTAGTGGTCGATCCGGTAGATCTGCGCTTCTTTGAAGTATTTGCCGACCTGGGCATTGATGGCCTGCGAGGAGGCGAGGTCGTGGCCGAGTGGCTTTTCCAGCACTACGCGCGAGCCGCCCTTGTTCAGACCGACCGAGGACAGGTTCTCGCAGATGCCGGCGAACAGATTGGGCGCAGTAGCCAGATAGAACACGCGCACGTGCTCAGGGAATTCATTCAGGCGGTCGGCCAGCGCGGCATAGGCGGACTTCTCCTGGGCATCCAGCTTCAGATAGAGCAGGCGGGCAGCGAAGCTGGCCCAGTCCTTGTCATTGAAGTAGTCGCCCAGATACTGACGGGCGGCGTTTTCCGCTGTACTCAGATAATCGGCCTGATCGGCCTTGCTGCGGCCCAGGCAGAGGATGCGGCCCTGTTCGGGCAGGCTGCCATCTTGATGTTGATGGTAAAGCGCCGGCAGCAGCTTACGCATAACCAGGTCGCCCGTGCCGCCAAACAGCACCATGTCGAAGGGTTGAATCGAGGTCATCCCTTTGGTCCTCAGAGTGAGAGCTTCGTTTGAATACAACGGCTTTTGCCGAATTTTTTGAAACAATACTACTTGCGCCTGGGCTTGGCAATGTAGTTTTGTTAGACGTATTAAAGTATCAGCTCTATGTTGCAATGCATCATCATGATGCGCTGATATCCTATATATGCTTAGTGGTGTGAATGCATGGTGCACGATGCGCACTATCGGGGTGCAGCTTTGTTGCAACAGAACTACGTTGTTAGTATAAAAATTCTACTGGCTGGCTTGCGTTCCTGCTGTAGTAAAACTACTATCGAAAACAAGTAGTGCAGTTACGTAGTGAAGCGCAGGGCAGGGCTAATAAAAGCGCTCACGAATCAAACCCATAGCGTAGCCAGTGTTGATCCCGAGGGGTCGCGCAGGGAGTTTTAATGAGTCTGCATCCTCGCCTGGTCGAAGTGACCGAGCGTATCGTCCAAAAGAGCAAGCCGAGCCGGGGTGATTACCTCGCGCGGGTGGCTGCCTGGGCTGCCAAGGAGCCGGTGCGCAAGGGTCTGTCCTGCACCAATCTCGCCCATGCCTATGCCGCTTCACCGGCAGGCGACAAGATCATGCTGCGCGAGCAGCGCCAGCCGAATCTGGCCATTGTCTCGGCCTACAACGATATGTTGTCGGCCCATCAGCCGCTCGAGCAGTACCCGGAAATCATCAAGGCTGCCGCACGTGAAGTGGGTGCGACGGCGCAGTTTGCTGGCGGTGTGCCGGCCATGTGCGATGGCGTGACCCAAGGTCAGGCCGGCATGGAGCTGTCGCTGTTCTCGCGCGATGTGATCGCCATGAGCACCGCAGTCGCGCTCAGCCACCAGATGTTCGATGCCACGCTCTGTCTGGGTGTGTGCGACAAGATCGTGCCTGGTCTGTTGATCGGTGCCTTGCAGTTCGGTCACCTGCCTACCGTGTTCGTGCCGGCCGGCCCCATGGTGTCCGGCCTGGAAAACAAGGAAAAGGCGCGCATCCGCCAGCTGTACGCCGAAGGCAAGATCGATCGCAATGGTCTGTTGGAGGCTGAGGAGAAGTCCTACCACGGCGCCGGTACCTGTACTTTCTATGGTACGGCCAACTCCAATCAGATGCTGATGGAGATCATGGGTCTGCATCTCCCTAGCTCTGCCTTTGTCAACCCGGGCACCCCGCTGCGCGCCGCGTTTACCGCCGAGGCAGCCAAGCGGGTGGCAGCGATTACCGCGCTGGGCAATGAATACATTCCGCTTGCCGAAGTGATCAGTGAAAAGGCCATCGTCAATGGCTTGGTTGGTCTGATGGCCACCGGTGGCTCCACCAATCACGCCATTCACCTGATCGCCATCGCGGCGGCGGCCGGCATCGTGATCGATTGGACCGACTTCGACGATATCTCCGCCATCGTGCCACTGCTGGCCAAGGTGTATCCGAATGGTGGCGCTGATGTGAATCACTTCCACGCCGCCGGTGGCATGGGTTATCTGATTGCCGAACTGCTCAAGGCCGGCCTGCTGCACGACGATGTGCAGACTGTGATGGGCCCAGGTCTGCATCGCTATGCAGTCGAGCCGCATCTGCAGGACGGCCAGCTGGCTTGGCGCGCCGCGCCGAGTGAGAGCCAGGACAAGAGCGTACTGTCTTCGGCCGCAGCGCCCTTCCAGTCCGATGGTGGCCTGCGTCTGGTGCAGGGCAATCTGGGTCGCGCGGTGATCAAGGTCTCCGCCGTGGCGCCCGCGCACCGCATCGTGGAAGCGCCTGCCATCGTATTCGATTCGCAAGACGCATTGATCGATGCCTTCAAGCGTGGCGAGCTGGAAAAAGATTTTGTGGCGGTGATCCGCTTCCAGGGGCCGCGTGCCAATGGCATGCCCGAGCTGCACAAGCTGACTCCGTCGCTGGGTGTGCTGCAGGATCGGGGTTTCAAGGTTGCCATGGTGACCGATGGGCGCATGTCGGGCGCTTCGGGCAAGGTGCCGGCCGCCATTCATATCACGCCGGAATGCCTGGCTGGTGGCCCGCTGGCCAAGGTGCGCACGGGTGACCTGATTCGCCTGGATGCCGAGGCGGGCACCTTGCAAGCGTTGGTGCCAGCTGCGGTCTGGGATGCGCGCGAGGCTGAGCAGGTGGATATCAGCGCCAACCAGTTTGGCTATGGCCGCGATCTGTTTGCCGTGTTCCGTCACGTGGCAAGTGGTGCCGAACAAGGCGCCATGAGCTTCATGTTGCCGCGTTAACAGGAATTGAACGAGATGAATATTCGAGACATCATGCGCGCCTCGCCGGTTATGCCGGTGATCGTGATTGACCGTGTAGAAGATGCTGTGCCCTTGGCACAGGCCTTGGTTGCCGGTGGTATTCGGGTTCTAGAGGTGACGTTGCGCACTGCCGCAGCGCTGGAATCCATCCAAGCCATCGCAGCCGCTGTGCCTGATGCCATCGTCGGGGTGGGGACCGTGACCAAGCCGGAACAGTTTGCCCAGGTGAAGGCAGCTGGTGCGCGCTTTGCCGTCACGCCCGGCCTGACCGATGAATTGGCTGAAGCCGCTAAGGCAGCCGGCATACCACTGTTGCCGGGGGTCATGACCCCGTCGGAAGTGATTGCCGCGCTTGCCCATGGCTTCGATGCCATGAAGTTGTTCCCAGCCGAACAGGCGGGTGGTCTGGGCATGCTCAAGGCATTGGGCGGCCCGTTCGCCAATGTTCTGTTCTGCCCGACCGGTGGGGTGACGCTGGAAAGCGCGCCCAGGTTTCTGGCACTGCCCAATGTGGCCTGTGTGGGTGGTTCCTGGCTGGTACCCAAGGACAAGGTTGCTGCAGGTGAATGGCACGTTGTCACCCAATTGGCGCGTGAAGCAGCAGCCTTGAAGGCATAAGCAAGACCGTATCAAAACGACGCTTCCAAAAGAGAAGCGCAACAGTTTCACCCGATCGCGGCGCACGTCGGCCGATGTCGGGATAGGCGTAGCGAAGTGGCCCATCTCTCCGTCCGGGCACGCCGAGCACGCCCCCCAGCAAAGGGGTAATGGTGTGTAGCACCAGACTGGAAGCATTTGCGACCGGTTTTCCAACCAAACGGAGAGGAGTGATTCCAATGACTCGTAAGAGCAAAGTATTTGCTGCTGTAATGGCTGCTTTCATGGCCCAAGGTGCGTTTGCCGAAACTACCTTCAACGGCTACCTCCGTAGCGGTTCGGGTAGCAATGGCGAAGGCGGCAAGGAAGCGTGCTTCCAGCTGAACAACACCTTCGGCTTTGGTGGCCGTGTTGCCAGCGCTGGCCGTCTGGGCGCCGAGTGCGACACCTATGGCGAGTTCGCACTGGGTGCCGATATGGGCGAAAGTAATGGCACCAAGTTCAAGATCAACACCCTGTTGGCCTTTGGCGCACAGCAAAACCAAGACTACGAACAATCTGTCCCCGCATTCCGCGAAGCCTATGCTGTTGCCGAAGGCGTCGGCACCGGCATGCTGGCCAGCGCCAATATCTGGGCTGGTAAGCGCTACTACAAGCGTGCCGACGTGCATATCGTCGACCTGTTCACGCTGGAAGTGACCGGCCCTGGCGCAGGTATCGAAAATGTTGACCTCGGCTTTGGTAAGTTCTCCTACGCGCTGATGCGCGCCGGCCAAGGCGACTACGCTCAGCTGGAGCTGGCCAGCGGCGGTGGCGATGACCAGGAACTGGGCCGCGTTACCCGTATCGGCAATGCCGGTAAGCAGATGAGCAACCACGACCTGCGCTTGGAAGGCGTGAATCTGGGTGCAATCGGCTCCCTGTCGGTTGGTGCCAACATCATCAGCAACAACAGCGCTGATGGCGTGGATAAGACCAAGGGCCACTCCCTGTGGGCTACCCACTCGATCAACCTGATGAAGGGCGTGCAAAACAGCGTGACCATTCAGACCGCCAAAGACTCTGGCAGCCTGAATGGCGCGGGCCTGTGGTGGAGCGGCGCCAACGTCAAGGGCCACAAGGCCTGGCGCGTGATCGACTCGGTCAACTTCGACTTCGGTGATATCAACGGTGCCGTGTTTGCCGGTATTGCCAATGAGAAGTTCCCCTGGAACGAAGGCAAGACCTGGTCCTTCGTGGCTCGTCCGGTTTACCACTTCAGCGAGAACTACAGCGTGGCGCTGGAAGCTGGTACGACCCGCACCAAGCCGAAGGGCGGCGATTCCACACACATCAACAAGCTGACCATTGCGCCGCAACTGTCGCTGGGTAAGAGCTTCTGGGCCCGTCCGGCTCTGCGTGCCTACTACACCTACGCCAGCTGGTCGGACAAGGGTGATGCCAGCGCCAAGACCGGTCGCGACAATCTGGTGACCGTACCGGGTTATGCCGACAAGAAGAGCGGCTCGTCCTACGGCGTGCAAATGGAAGCCTGGTGGTAAGTCGAACTTCGGTTTGATCTAACACCATGTCCGGGAGGCGCAGACCTCCCGGGCAGGCTGATTGAGACAGGCGGGCTCGCCCGCCTGTTTTTCGGTGGCGAATCCGGTCGCCTCGGCGTGTCTGCGTCGAGACGAGCGGTTTTGCTCCTATCTATTTGCGGCGACGAGCATGAAAAAAACGAAGCAAGCCAGCGACTGGTGGCGCGGTGGCGTCATCTATCAAATCTATCCGCGCAGCTTTGCTGACAGCAATGGCGATGGCGTGGGCGATCTGGCCGGTATTACCGAGAAGCTGCCCTATGTGGCCAGCCTGGGCGTGGATGCAATCTGGATCTCGCCGATCTTCAAATCGCCGATGAAGGATTTTGGCTACGACGTCAGCGATTACTGTGATGTCGACCCGCTGTTCGGTGATCTGGCCGGTTTTGACCAGCTGGTCAAGGCCGCGCATGGTCTGGGCCTGAAGGTGATGATCGATCAGGTGCTCAGCCACTGTTCCGACCAGCATGCCTGGTTCAAGGAAAGCCGCCAGAGTCGCGATAACCCGAAGGCCGACTGGTATGTCTGGGCTGATCCGCAGCCGGATGGCACACCGCCCAATAACTGGCTGTCGGTATTCGGTGGTTCGGCTTGGCAGTGGGAGTCGCGTCGTCGTCAGTACTTCCTGCACAACTTCCTCTCGAGCCAGCCCGATCTGAACTTCCATAATCCGGATGTGCAGCAGGCTATGCTTGATTCGATCCGCTTCTGGCTGGAGCGCGGCGTGGATGGCTTCCGCTTTGACGCCTGTAACTTCCATTTCCATGATCGCAAGCTGCGCGCCAACCCGCCGGCCACCGTGCGCGATAGCAAGACGGTGAGCGCCGACAACCCCTACGGCCTGCAAGCGCACAAATACGATAAGTCGCAGCCGGAAAACATCGCCTTCCTGCAGAAGGTGCGCGCCTTGCTGGACGAATACGGCGCCGCCTCGGTGGGCGAGGTGGGCGACGATAACTCGCTCAAGGTGATGGCCAAGTACACCTCGGGCGGCGACAAGCTGCATATGGCCTACAGCTTTAATCTGCTCACCCCGGACGGCTCGGCCGCGCATATCCGCCAGCAGGTGGAAGAGCTGGAAGCGCAGCTGAAGAAGACCGGCAAGAAGGAAGGCGGCGAGGGCTGGGGGTGCTGGAGCATCGGCAACCACGATGTCGCGCGCGTGGTCTCGCGCTGGGGCAAGGGTGAAACCAGCCCGGCCTATGCCAAGCTGCTGCTGGCCATGTCGGCCAGCCTCAAGGGCAGCCTGTGTATTTACCAAGGCGAAGAGCTCGCGCTGACCGAAGCCGATATTCCCTTCGAGCAGCTGCAGGACCCGTATGGCATCACCTTCTGGCCGGAATTCAAGGGCCGCGATGGTTGTCGCACCCCCATGCCCTGGCAGGCCAAGGCCAAGCATGGCGGTTTCTCCAGCAGCAAGCCCTGGTTGCCGGTCAGCAAGGAACACCTGGCCCGCGCAGTGGATGTGCAGGAGCAGGATGGCGCGTCCACGCTGGCCTTCTATCGGCAGTTTCTGGCCTGGCGCAAGGCGCAGCCGGTCTTGAAGACCGGCGATATTGCCTTCCTGGATGCGCCCGAGCCGCTGCTGGTGTTTACCCGCAGCCTGGGCGAGCAGACCTGGCTGTGCGCGTTCAACCTGGGCGGAGAAGCGCAGCGCTTCAAGCTGCCCAAGCGCCTGCGTGATGCGCAAGCCTTGCAGGGTCATGGCCTGGGCGGCGGTCTGCTGAACAAGGACTATGTTGAACTGGCGCCTTTCGGCGGCCTGTTCGCCACTATTTGCCACTGAGGCGGCCAGCGGCCCCTCAGCTCATCAGAATCAATACACGGAGCATTCAGCTATGTCCGACGTCGTCTTGCGCGGCATTCGCAAATCATTTGGCGAGATCGAAACCCTGCATGGCATCGATCTCGACATCAAGGATGGCGAGTTTGTGGTGTTCGTCGGCCCGTCCGGCTGCGGTAAATCCACGCTGCTGCGCACGATTGCCGGTCTGGAAGACATCACCTCGGGCGATCTGCATATCGGCGGCGAGCGCTGCAACGATGTGCCGCCGGCCAAGCGTGGCGTCGCCATGGTGTTCCAGAGCTATGCGCTCTATCCGCATATGACGGTGGCCGAGAATATGGCGTTCGGCCTCAAGCTGGCTGGCGTTTCCAAGGATGAGATGAAGCAGGCGGTCGACCGGGCCGCCAAGATTCTGCAGATCGAACACCTGCTCGAGCGTAAGCCGAAGGCCTTGTCGGGCGGCCAGCGCCAGCGCGTGGCCATCGGCCGCGCCATCGTGCGCAAGCCGAATGTCTTCCTGTTCGACGAGCCCTTGTCCAATCTGGATGCCGCACTGCGCGTGCAGATGCGCATCGAGATCACCAAGCTGCACCGTGAGCTGAAGACCACCATGATCTATGTGACGCATGATCAGGTGGAGGCCATGACCCTGGCCGACCGCATCGTGGTACTGAGCGCCGGCAATGTGGAACAGGTCGGTGCGCCGCTCGAGCTCTACCACCATCCGCGCAATCTGTTCGTGGCTGGTTTCATCGGCTCGCCGAAGATGAACTTCATCCAGGGCACCCTGCTGTCGGGTAGCGAGACGCTGGCCACGGTGAAACTGGCCGATGGCGCACAGGTGCAGGTGCAGGTCGATGCCAGCCGCGGCAAGGTAGGCAGCGCGGTTACCCTGGGCATTCGTCCCGAGCATTTCGTGGTGGATGCCCAGGGCAACAAGATTGCCGGCCAGGTGATTGCCGCCGAGCACCTGGGTGAGGCCACCATCTACTACGTGCATGTGGAAGGTGCGCAGGATCACCTCGTGGTGCGCGCACATGCCGAGCACGATGCCAAGGCCGGTGAAACCCTGCATGTGGGCGCCGCGCCGTCCGACTGCTATCTATTCGACGACGCTGGTCTGGCTTTCCAGCGCGTAAAGAACTCGTAAACAAGCGAGCATCAGTCGTAATCCAAGCCGTAGCACCACCAAACCACAATACGAATGGAGTGATCATGAAGCTGAACAAAACACTAGTTGCGCTGGCCCTGGCCGGCAGCTTTGGCGCCGCTCATGCTGCCGATGCCAAGCTCTCGCTGTGGATCAATGGCGACAAGGGCTACAACGGCATCCAGAAGGTGGGCGATGAGTACGCCAAGAAGGCCGGCGTGGCCGTGGCCGTCGAACACCCGGAAGATGCCCCGGGCAAGTTCCAGCAGGCTGCCGCAGCCGGCAAGGGCCCGGATATCTTCTGCTGGCCGCATGATCGCGCTGGCGAGTGGGTTGCCGCCGGTCTGGTCAGCCCGATCAAGCCGTCCAAGAAGGTGCTCGACCAGCTCGACCCGCTGGCCGTGAAGTCCTTCACCATCGGCGGCAAGATGTGGGGCTATCCGCTGTCCATCGAAGCGATTGCGCTGATCTACAACAAGGACCTGGTGCCAACACCGCCCAAGACCTTTGAAGAAATCTTCGCTATCGACAAGGCACTGAAGGCCAAAGGCAAGAAAGCCATTCTGTGGGACTACACCAATACCTACTTCACCTGGCCGCTGATTGCCGCCAACGGTGGTTATGTGTTCAAGCCCAAGGCTGATGGCACCTACAACATCGGCGACGTCGGCGTGAACAATGCCGGTGCCCAGAAGGGTGTCGAGATGCTGGTCAAGCTGGTCAAGGAAGGCGTGATGCCGCAAGGCGCGCAGTACGCCGATATGGAAGACGGCTTCGCCAAGGGCGATATCGCCATGATGATCTCTGGCCCCTGGGCCTGGGACAACGCCAAGCAGTCGAAGATCAACTTCGGCGTGGCCACCATCCCCAGCATCGCTGGCAAGAAGGGCGCGCCTTTCGTGGGTGTTCTGGGCTGCATGATTAATAACAGCAGCAAGAACAAGGACATCGCGGTCGACTTCATTGAAAACCACCTGATGAGCGTGGATGGCCTGAAGAAGATCAACGCTGATGTGCCGCTGGGCGTGCCGGCCAACAAGGCCTTCTACAAGGAACTGGCGAACGACCCCAACATCAAGGCCACCATGGCTTCGGCCCAGGCCGGTCTGCCCATGCCCAATGTGCCGGAGATGGGTCGCTTCTGGGCCTCGATGGCACCGGCACTGCAGAACGTGACCACCGGTCGTCAGAGCGTCAAGGAAGGTCTGGACGCAGCAGCCAAGCGTATTGGCGGCAAGTAAGCGTGTAGTGCTTTGAAGTAGCAGGTGCCCTCCCGTAGGGGAGGGCTCCGATCAGCGCATTGCCGGCAGCTAGCCTGCAGTGTGCTGATCCGAGCCAAGGAGAAGATAGAGAATGGGACGTTTGTTTAAAAAGGCGGCACCGGCGGTCTTGATGTCGCTGGTGGTTCTGGCGGGTTTATACCTGAGCCTGCAGGTCTACCTGTCCGGTCAATCGCTGGCAGCCTTCTGCCTGGTTGGCCTGCTCGGCCTTGCGGTGTATGTGTACACCTCGACCAAGGCTTACAACTACCGCTATCTGTTCCCGGGCCTGATCGCGGTCCTGCTGTTCGTGATCCTACCGATCGCGATCAACTTCTCGATTGGCTTCACTAATTACAGCTCCAAGCATCTGCTGAGCTTCGAGCGTTCGACGCAGTACTTCCTGGACCAGACCTATACGGTGGAAGGCGGCTCGCTGGCCTTCACCCTGCACCCGGATGGCGCGGCCTACCGTATTCGCCTGGAAGCCGAAGATGGCAAGGTATTCGTGACCCCGGCGCTGGCCTTGCAGAACAAGGCGGTGGAGGTCGAGGCCCTGCTGCCCACACCGGCAGATGCACCGCTGGCCGAAGCCGCCGATACCCGTACCCTGATCCAGAATCTAAAAGCCCTCAAGCTGGTGACGGTCAAGCTGCCCGATGGCCTGAGCGTGAGTGCGGCCGGCCTGCGCGAGTTTGCGCCGGTGCGCAAGCAATACCTGAAGCAGCCCGATGGCAGCCTGCTTGATCAGGAGAGCGGCGATGTACTGCGCCCGGACATGGAGCAGGGCTTCTACAAGAACCAGGCTGGCGAAGAGATGCAGCCGGGCTTCACCACGGTGATCGGCTTTGATCACTATGTGCGCATCTTCAGCGATCGCGCCCTGAGCGAGCCGCTGGTGCAGATCTTCATCTGGACCGTGCTGTTCGCCGGCCTGACCGTGGTATTCGCCTTCTCGGTAGGCGTTGTGCTGGCTGTGCTGATGAGCTGGGAAGCCCTGGCTGGTCGCGCCATCTACCGCGTGCTGCTGTTCATTCCCTACGCGGTGCCGGGCTTTATCTCCATCCTGGTGTTCAAGGGCTTGTTCAACGAGAACTCGGGTGAAATCAATCTGGTGCTTGGCCAGCTGTTCGGGCTGACCCCCAACTGGTTCACCGACCCCTTCCTCGCCAAGACCATGCTGTTGATCGTCAACACCTGGTTAGGCTTCCCCTACATGATGTTGCTGTGCATGGGGCTGATCAAGGCGATTCCGTCCGATCTGTATGAAGCGTCCGCCATTGCCGGTGCCGGCCCGCTGACCAATTTCTTCAAGATCACGCTGCCCTTGATCGCCAAGCCGATGACGCCGCTGCTGATCTCGGCCTTTGCCTTCAACTTCAATAACTTCGTTATCGTGGCGCTGTTGACCGGCGGTCGTCCGGACTTCCTCGGCACCAAGATTCCGGCCGGTACCACCGATGTGCTGGTGTCCTACACCTACCGGATCGCCTTCGAAGACTCGGGTCAGGACTTCGGTCTGGCCTCGGCCCTGTCCACGGTGATCTTCCTGATGGTGGTTCTGCTTTCCCTGGTCAATATGCGCATCAGCAAGACCACGGCGAACGAACAGGGCTGATCGTGCAAATAGCCGCTGGCGGCCTTGCGGGCCGCGGCGGCGCAGATGGTGTTTTCCACTCGCGCTGAGCGGGTGAAGAGGAGTGTTGAAATGGCTGTGGTTCTGGATAAATCGCATCGCTGGCGCGTCGCGGCGGCGCATGTGGGTCTGATCTGCTTTATTGCGCTTACGCTGGCGCCCTTCCTGATGTTGCTGTCCATCAGCCTGCGCCCGGGTAACTTTGCCACCGGCGAGCTGATCCCGACCGTGATCAGTCTCGATCACTGGAAGCTGGCGCTGGGGATTTCCTATCAGGGCGCCGATGGTCAGCTAATTGAGCCGGATTTCCCGGTGCTGGGCTGGCTGTGGAACTCGGTCAAGGTGGCCGGCTTGTCGGCCCTGATCGCGCTCTTGCTGTCGACCACCTGTGCCTATGCGTTTGCGCGCATGAAGTTCGCGTTCAAGCCGCAGCTGATGACTTCGCTGCTGCTCTTGCAGATGTTCCCTTCGGTGCTGGTCCTGGTCGGTATCTACGCGATCTTCGACCGTATCGGCACCTATGTGCCGGGCCTGGGCATCAATAGTCATGGCGGGCTGATCCTGGCCTACACCGGCGGCATTGCCCTGCATATCTGGACCATCAAGGGCTATTTCGAAACCATCCCGACCGAAATCGAGGAAGCGGCCAAGGTGGATGGCGCTTCACCCTTCCAGGCTTTCCGCTATGTACTGCTGCCCATGTCGCTGCCGATTCTGATGGTGGTATTCATCCTGGCCTTCATCAATGGCATCAATGAATACCCGATTGCCTCGATTCTGGTGCAGAGCCAGGACCAGCTGACGCTGGCCGTGGGTTCCAAGCAGTTCCTGTATCCGCAGCACTATCGCTGGGGCGATTTTGCAGCGGCTGCCATTTTGTCCGGCTTGCCGATCACGGTGGTTTTCCTGATGGCACAGCGGTGGATGATTTCCGGCCTGACGGCTGGTGGAGTGAAGGGCTGAGTCTTCAGCCAGTGTGATCTTGGATTCAATCCCGAAAGAGGAGACGTAGAAATGATGAACAAGCGTTCGCTGTTGAAATCCGTGTTGCTGGGTGCCTTGATGGTTTCCGGCCTGGCCGCCAACGCCGCTGATTGCAAGGAATACACCCCTCCTGCAGATGAAGTGGTGATCCATTACAACCGTCCGGATGGCAACTATGCCGATTGGGGCATCCATCTGTGGCGCAGCCCGAACGTGGGCCTGACCAACTGGTTCGTGCCGCTGATGCCCAAGGGCTGCGATGCCTTTGGCGTGTATTTCACCCAGCCGCTGGCCAAGTTCGGCTCCTCGGGCAAGGTCAACTACATCATCCACAAGGGCGATGTGAAGGAGCAGGGCGCCAAGGACATGTCCTTCGACAGCGCCAAGGGCAAGGAAGTGTGGATCAACTCGGGCGATCCGAAGATCTACTTCTCCAAGGACGAAGCGGTCGCCGCCAAGAAGTAAGCAATTGTCGACCTGCGCCCGACTTCGGTTGGGCGCTTTTTTTCCGCCTGAATGGACCTTCGATGACTTTCCTGCCCCGTCTCGCGGCCCTGAGCGCCGCCTTATTGCTGGCCGGCTGTGCCGCTACACCGCCGCTTGCCCAGGCCCCTGCTGCTGCCAGTGCGACGGCCGCCACGGCGCCGTCGCCCAAGGCCGAGGCTGGCTTCGCTGCCAACCCCATCGTCTACTTCGTGGTCACCGACCGCTTCTACAACGGCAACCCGGCCAATGACCGCAGCTATGGCCGCCAGCCGGATGGCGAGCGCGAGATCGGCACCTTTCATGGCGGCGATTTGGCGGGTCTGACCGCCAAGCTGAACGAAGGCTATTTCAAGAATCTGGGCGTGAACGCCCTGTGGATCACCGCACCTTATGAACAGCTGCGTGGCTGGGTGCAGGGTGGCAAGGCTGAATTCAAGCATTACTCCTATCACGGCTATTACGCGCTCGATTACACGGTGCTCGACCAGAATATGGGCACGCCGGATGAGCTGCGCCGTTTCATCGATACCGCCCATGCACAAGGCATCCGCGTACTGTTCGATGTGGTGATGAATCACCCCGGCTACCTGGATATCGAAACCGCACAGCAGCTAAAAATCCCCGTGCTGTGGCCCGGCGCATACGAGAAATACAACCTGAAGAACTACCACAGCTGGATTGATTACAACGGCGAGCAGGAGAAGTGGGCCGAGTGGTGGGGCGGTGACTGGGTGCGCGCCGGTCTGCACGGCTACCCAGAGGGTGGTAGCGATGATCTGACCATGCAGCTCGCCTATCTGCCCGATTTCCGTACCGATTCCAAGCAGCCGGTCAGCCTGCCGCCCTTCCTGAAGAAGAAGGCCGATACCCGCGCCGTCGATCTGCCCAACACCACCGTGCGTGGCTATCTGGTCAAGTGGCTGACTGACTGGGTGCTCGACTATGGCGTGGATGGTTTCCGCGTGGATACCGCCAAGCATGTCGAGCTCGATGCCTGGGCCGACCTCAAGCAGGCGGGCACGCAGGCACTGGCCGACTGGAAGGCGCGCAATCCGGACAAGAAGATCGACGATGCACCGTTCTGGATGGTGGGTGAGGTGTTCCCGCATGGCGTGGAGCGCGATGCCTACTTCGACAACGGCTTTGACAGCCTGTTGAACTTCGATCTGCAGGATCGCCAGCTGCTCGATCCACAGGCGCTGGACAGCATGTATGCCGAGTACGCGGGCAAGCTCAGCCAGGGCAGGGCGGGCGGCAAGCCTTTCGATGTGCTGTCCTATATCTCCTCGCACGACACACGCTTATTCCATCGTGAGAAGCTGTTCGATGCCGCCAGCGCGCTGATGCTGGCCCCTGGCGGCGTGCAGATTTTCTATGGCGATGAGACTGCCCGTCCGGATGGCCCGGCCAGCAGCGGTGATCCGCAGCAATCGACCCGCTCATCAATGAACTGGAACAGCATCGACCAGGCCTTGTTGGCCCACTGGCAGAAGCTGACTCAGTTCCGTGCCCGCCATGTGGCACTGGCACGCGGCGAGCATCGTAAGCTGTCGGATGCACCCTATACCTTTGCGCGTACCACGCAGGACGACCGGGTAGTGGTGGTGCTCAAGGCGCAGGGCGAGATCAGCGTGAATGTGGCTGGCGTATTCCGCGATGGTGAGGTTTTGCGCGATGCATATAGCGGAACGAGCGCGACAGTCA
The DNA here is from genome assembly GCF_900119825.1 of Chitinimonas taiwanensis DSM 18899. Lineage (GTDB taxonomy): Bacteria > Pseudomonadota > Gammaproteobacteria > Burkholderiales > Chitinimonadaceae > Chitinimonas > Chitinimonas taiwanensis. Next base: position 186,856 of record NZ_FPKR01000010.1, read on the forward strand.
GCGCTGGTGTAGTTAAACTACAGGCAACGGGTCCGGTATTGCTGGAAAAGGCCTAGCCGATTGCGCACCACAGGCGCGGTTGGATTTGCGATGCAAGGGATGGAAGATGAGTAGCGAATTCTCGCGCCTGATCATGGGTGTGTGGCGTATCGGTGACTGGGCCATGCGCCCAGCCGAAGTGGCTGATCTGATTGAGGCTTGCCTTGATCTGGGCATCGATACCTTTGATCTGGCCGATATCTATAATGGCTATCAATGCGAGGCGATGTTCGGTGCCGCGCTGGCCACGCGGCCGGCGCTCAAGCCGCGCCTAAAGCTGATTTCCAAATGCGGGATCGCGCTGGTCACACCGGCGCGTCCGCAGCACCGGGTGAAACATTACAACACCAGTCGTGCGCACATCATCGCCTCGGCCGAGCATTCGCTGCAGGCCATAGGTGTCGAGCAGCTCGATCTGCTGCTGATCCATCGCCCCGACCCGCTGATGGATGCCGATGAGGTGGCCGAAGCGTTTGCCGCGCTCAAACAGGCCGGCAAGGTCAAGGCTTTCGGGGTATCCAACTTCCTGCCGCATCAGTTCGAGCTGCTGCAAAGCCGGCTGGCCGAGCCGCTGGTGGCCAATCAGATCGAGATTTCCCTGCTGCATACCGCGCCACTGTTCGACGGCAGCCTGGACCTTGCGCAGCGCCAGCGCACCATGCCGCAAGCCTGGTCGCCGCTTGGTGGCGGCCGCCTGTCCAGTACGCCGGCCGAGAGCGCGCTGGGCAGGGTGCTCCAGCGGCTGGGCGATGAATTGCACGCCACACCGGAACAGCTGGCGATTGCCTGGCTGCTGCGTCATCCGGCCCGCATCCACCCGGTAGTCGGCAGCGGCAAGCTGCAGCGCATTCGCGAGCTGGTGGCGGCGCAGAACCTCGCACTGGATCGTCAGCAATGGTTCGAATTGCTGGAGGCCGCCATGGGGCGAGAGATGCCCTAGGGCTGGTGCCCACCTTTTGATCTTGGCGCTTGCCATAGCAAGCCAAGGGCGATGGGTGTGACGCAAGCTGAGCTGCGCCGGCAGCACTGTTTCTCTACGGAGTGAAGCGGCCCGTTCGAGGCCACACCGATAACAAAGCAGAACGCCACAACGGCGTCGCCATCAACTCAAGCAATCAGGAGCTACCATGACCATCCGCATCGCAATCAACGGCTACGGCCGGATCGGCCGCAACGTGCTGCGCGGCCTGTATGAATACAACCGTCGCGGCGATTTCGAGATCGTTGCGATCAACAATCTGGGTGAGATCGAAGTCAATGCCCACTTGACCGAGTACGACACCGTACACGGCAAGTTCCGCGCCGAAGTCGGCTACGAGGGCGATCATCTGCTGGTCAATGGCGACCGCATCCGCTACCTGAGCGTGCGCGATCCGGCCCAGCTGCCCTGGAAAGACCTGAATGTGGACGTGGTGTTCGAGTGCACGGGTCTGTTCACCAGCAAGGCCAAGGCCTCGGCCCACCTCGCCGCCGGTGCCAAAAAGGTGGTCATTTCGGCCCCCGGTGGTGAGGATGTCGACGCCACCATCGTCTACGGTGTGAACGACCACACGCTGAAGGCCAGCGACACGGTGATCTCGAACGCCAGCTGCACCACCAACTGCTTGGCCCCGCTGGTGGCTCCGCTGCACGCCGCACTGGGCGTGGAAATGGGCCTGATGACCACGGTGCATAGCTACACCAATGACCAGGTGCTGACCGATCTGTATCACAGCGATCTGCGCCGCGCGCGCTCGGCCACCCAGTCGATGATCCCGACCAAGACCGGCGCCGCCGCCGCCATCGGCCTGGTGATTCCGGAACTGGCTGGCAAGCTCGATGGCCTGGCCGTGCGTGTGCCGACCATCAATGTCTCGCTGGTCGATTTCGTGTTCACTGCCGGCCGCGACACCTCGGTCAGCGAAGTGAATGAAATCCTCAAGGCCGCCGCGGCCAGCAGCAAGAGCGGCATCCTCACCTATGTGACCAAGCCGCTGGTCTCCATCGATTTCAACCATAACCCGGCATCGAGCAACTTCGATGCCTCGCAGACCAAGGTCAGCAATAAGCGCCTGGTTAAGGTCATGGCCTGGTACGACAACGAGTGGGGCTATTCGAACCGCATGCTGGATACCACCCTGGCCTTGATGAACGCCAAGTAAGCCATACCCAGGCACGGCCTTCGGGCCGTGTTGCAGTGAATGCACGGGCCGCCTCGCTGCGGTCCGGCAAAAAGCGCCGTCAGAGCGTACTTTTCCAACCAGAGCAGTGGAGTGATTTGACAATGACTTTCGGATTCAACGAAGGGCAACTTGCGGCCGTTAGCAAGAAAGCAGCTTTTCCTAATGTAGTCCGTCGCCGCGTATCGCAGGCGTTGCTGGCCCTGATCGGCACAGCACTGCTGGCCCCGGCATTTGCCGCCGGCAAGACCATCACGGTCTGGATCAATGGCGACAAGGGCTACGAGGGCATTCAGAAGATCGGCAATCTGTACGCCAAGCAGACCGGCATCAATATCAAGGTCGAGCACCCGGAAGATGCCGCGCTGAAATTTCAGGAAGCGGCCAAGGCGGGCGCCGGGCCCGATATCTGGATCTGGCCCCATGACCGCATCGGCGAATGGATCAAGCTCGGCCTGCTGACCCCGGTCAATCCGGGGCCGGATGCCAAGCGCAATATCGTTTCGGTGGCTTGGGATGCGTTCACCGTGAACGGCAAGACCTGGGGTTACCCGATCTCGGTCGAGGCGGTCGGCCTCATCTACAACAAGGCCCTGGTCAAGCGCCCACCGAAAACCTTCGAAGAGATCCCGGCGCTGGATGCGCAGCTGCGCAGCAAGGGCGCGCGCGCCATCATGTGGGACTACAACAATACCTACTTCACCTGGCCGCTACTAGCAGCCAATGGTGGTTATCCCTTCTTCCGCGATAACAAAGGCAGCTACGACCCGAAGGACACCGGCGTGGCCAAGCCGGGCGCCATTGCTGGCTTGGAGATGCTGACCAGCCTGATCGAGAAGGGCGTGATGCCCAAGGGTGTCGATTATGGTCAGATGGAGTCGGAGATGCATGCCGGCAAGCTCGGCATGATGATCAGCGGCCCCTGGGCCTGGCAGGGCCTGCGCGAAGCCAAGATCGACTTCGGCGTGGCACCGATTCCCAGCATCAAGGGCAAGCCCTCGCGTCCGTTTGTTGGTGTGCTCGGCGCGATGATCAATGCCAAGAGCCGCAACAAGAAGGAGGCGCTCGCCTTCCTGGAAAATGCCCTGCTGAAGGTGGATGGGCTGAAGGCCATGAATGATGCCGTGCCGCTCGGTGTGCCGGCCGATATCACCCTGTTCTGGCAGCTGTATAACGACGAGAACATCCGCAACTCGATGGACAATATCCATCTGGGCAAGCCGATGCCGTCCAATCCGGAAATGGGCAAGTTCTGGGCTGCCATGGGCCCGGCCATCGGCAAGGCCACCGAGGGCATGAGCAAGCCAGCCGCCGCCCTGGGCGAGGCCGCCAAGCAGATTGTGCAGTAAGCATCCGCTGCGCGATCTTGCCGTACCGAAAGCCGACCCTGCGGGGTCGGTTTTTTATTGCCGTTTTTGCGCCGGACCAGGCTTGCCGCGCCGGGCGGCAAGGCTTGCCGGCCGCAGGACTAGTGCGGGGGCGACGCGCGCTATCTGCTTGATCATACAAGGGCTGTAGTGCCTGGCACGTAGCGTGCTTTAAGCCTGCTGCCTGCCATCGAAGCGGCAAACCCAGAGAGCCTCGCCATGCTGTCCAAGATCAATCGCCACTTTGCCTTCAACGAGACCGCGCTGAAATTGCGCGCGACCCGTCAGGAGGTGATCGCCAGCAATATCGCCAACGCCGACACACCCGGCTATAAGGCGCGCGACTTTGATTTTGCCGCCACGCTGGGCAGCGCGGTGACCGCGCAGCGTGGCCAGGGCGTGGGCCTGAGCCGCACCGACAGCCGCCACCTGGCCGGCAAGCCGGTGAACGATCTGGAAGCGCTGCTTATGTACCGCAACGATGTGCAGCCCTCCATCGATGGCAACACGGTGGATATGAATATCGAGATGAGCAATTTCACGGATAACGCTGTGCGTTACCAGGCCAGCCTGACCTTTATGCAGCAGCGTATCGCCGGCATGAAGGCGGCCCTGCAATCGCAGTAAAACGGGCTTAAGGCTAAACAGGAGCAAGCAGCATGTCACTCTTCCGCGTCTTCGATATTGCCGGCTCGGCCATGACGGCCCAGTCCATCCGCCTCAATACCACGGCCAGCAATCTGGCCAATGCCGAGAGCGCGACCAGCTCGACTGGCCAGCCCTATCGCGCCAAGCAGGTGGTGTTCAGCGCCACCCAGCTCAATGCCAATCAGCCGCAGGCGGTGGGCGTGAAAGTGGCGGCGGTATCGGAAGATCAAAGCCCTGCGCGCCTCGTTTACGACCCGGCCAATCCGCTCGCCGACGCGACCGGCTATATCGCCATGCCGAATGTGAATGTGGTGGAAGAGATGACCAATATGATTTCGGCCTCGCGTTCCTACCAGACCAATGCCGACATGATGAACACCGCCAAGACCCTGTTGCAGCGCACGCTGCAGCTGGGCTCGGTCTGATAGGGAAGGGCAGTCATGACCACCGCCATCAATCAAACCAGCGCCGCCAGCCTGTACGAGAACATCAACGCCGCCAACAAGGGCAGTGATATCAATACCGGCAAGAGCAGCACCAAGAGCAAAGCCGAGGAAACCCAGGATCGCTTCCTCAAGCTCCTGATGACCCAGTTGCAGAACCAGGACCCGATGAACCCGATGGACAGCGCGCAGAGCACCACCCAGCTCGCCCAGATCCAGATGGTGACCGGCATCGACGAGCTCAACACCAGCATTGCCTCGATGGCGACCAGCTACCAGGCTGGCCTGTCGGTGCAGGCGGCTGGCCTCGCGTCCTCGCTGATCGGCCACGAGGTGCTCGCACCAGGCAGCAAGTTCAGTTTCGATGGCACGAATGCACGTGAAGCGCGCGTGGCGATTCCGGACAAGACCGGCCCGGTGACGGTGGCGATCTACAACGCCAATGGCGTGAAGGTGGATGAGATTGCGCTTGGCAAGCCCAAGGCAGGCCTGAGCGAGGTCAAGTGGGATGGGACCGATGCGCAGGGGAATAAATTGCCGGCCGGCACCTACAAGATGGTCGCCACCAGCACCGATGAAAAAGGCAATGCCAAGGAGCTGACCGCCTATGTGCCGGCCAAGGTGGAAAGCATTGATCTATCCGGTGGCAGCCTGAAGCTGACGGTAACCGGCAATGGCAGCATGTCGCTCAACGACGTGATTCGTATCAGCTAAGCGCGCGAGCGAGATTTCGGGAGAAGCAGCATGGGTTTCCAGCAAGGTTTGAGCGGCCTTAATTCCGCCTCCAAATTCCTCGACGTGGTGGGTAATAACGTCGCCAATGCCAATACGGTCGGTTTCAAGGGCTCGCGCGCCGAATTTGCCGATGTGTATGCCAACACTCTGGCCAGCACCAATGTGCAGGTTGGTATCGGCGGACGCACCTCGAACGTGGCGCAGCAATTTGCCCAGGGCAATATCACCGCCACCAATAATCCGCTCGACATCGCCATCCAGGGCAATGGCTTCTTCCGCATGATCGACCCGGCCGGCACCTATAGCTATGCGCGTAACGGCCAGTTTCAGCTCGATCGCAACGGCTTTATCGTCAATGGCAATCACAAGCTGGCCGGTTATCTGGCCAATAGCGACGGTCAGCTGGTGACCGGCGCCACACCGGCGGCGATCCAGATTCAGACTGCCAATATCGGTGCCCAGGCCACCGGCGGCTCGGCACTGGCCGATGCCGGCCTGACGCTGGGGATGAACTTCGACGCGCGTGCGCCCATCGTGACCCGCGGCACCAGCACGGTGTCGATCAATGGCGCGCAGCTGAACAATGCTGCGCCGGTGGGTACCACCACCAGCTACCAGACCCGCGTGGCCGATTCGACCGGCCAGTTCCACACCCTGGATGTGCGGCTGACCAAGGTGGCGGCCAATACCTGGGCTGCTGCTACTCAGCTGGATGGCGCTGGCGGCTTCGCCGATACCGCTACACCGTTGGTGTTTACCGCCACCGGCCAGTTGCAGTCGGGCGCCAGCCAGGCGGTATCCTACCCAATCAATTCGCCCGCACCGGCCTATGGCACCACGCCTTTTAACTTCAATCTGAATTTCTCCGGCGCGCTGGAAAGCGGCACGCCGGCTCCCGGCACGGTAACGGTCAACGACACCGGCGCTCAGAACACCACGATTGCGATCAGCAATTCCAATCTGGATGCCGCCGACCCGGTCGGTACGCCGCACACCTATTCGGGCCAGTTCCGCGACCCGAATGGCGCGCTGCACACCATTGATGTGACGGTCACCAAGACGGCGGCCAACACCTGGGCCAGCAGCTACAGCATTGACGGCGGCGCGCCGATCACCACTGCGCCGGATGGCAGCCCGCTCTCGCCGGTGCTGTTCAATGCCAATGGCCAGCTGATCGGCGGCTCGCCGGTGGCGGCCAACTTCGCTTACCCGGCCAATGGCAGCCAGCCGGCCGGCAGTATGACCTTCGAGATCAATCTGAGTGGCCTGACCCAAGAGGCCTCGGCCTTTACCGCTGGGGTGCTGGAAACGCGCAGCACACCCTCGGTAGTGCCTTCCGATCCCACCAGCTACACCCACTCCACCTCGGCCACCGTGTACGACTCGCAGGGTATTGCTCACACGCTGACCTTCTATTTCACCAAGGTGGCGGTGAATGCCTGGGAAGTGCAGACCAGCTTTGATGGCGCCGAACCGGTGACCCAGCCTGGTTATGTGACCTTTGATGCCGCCGGCAAAATGAACGGTGGCACACAGTTTGCATATACCTCGCCGGTGCCCTCGCCGAGCGGTGCGCAGACGCCACTCGCGTTTACCACCTACTTCGACGGCACCACCCAGTTCGGCAATCAGTTCGGCGTGAATGAACTGAGCCAGGACGGCTATGCAGACGGCAATATCACCGGCCTGAGCATTGGCGACGACGGCATCATTCTTGGCCGTTACTCCAATGGTCAGAACCGCCTGATCGGCCAGATCACGCTGTTCAACTTCGCAAACCCACAGGGCTTGCAACCACTGGGCGATAACCGCTGGGCCGAAAGCTTCGCCTCCAACCAGGCGCGCCTCGGCACCCCGGGCACCTCAGATTTCGGCACGCTGGAATCTGGGGCGGTGGAAGACTCGAATATCGATCTGACCAAGGAGTTGGTCGACATGATCACCGCGCAGCGGACCTACCAGGCCAATGCGCAGACGATCAAGACGCAGGACTCGATCCTGCAGACACTGGTGAACCTGCGCTAAGCGCGGAGCGGCAAGAAAGGCCGGCAAAGTCTGCCGGCCCCGCTCCCGGCGCCAGCGCCAAGGAGCGGTAAAGATGGACAGACTGATCTACGTGGCCATGACGGCCGCCAAGCAAAGCAGCATGCAGCAGGCCACGGTTGCCAACAACCTGGCCAATGCCGCCACGCCTGGCTTCAAGCAGGAGCTGGCCGCCTTCCGCGCCGTGCAGGCCGTGGGCGGCACCGGCTATCAGAGCCGTTCCTTTGTCCTCGAGCAGACCACCGGCTCGGACTTCTCCCCCGGCACCTTGCAGACCACCGGCCGCGATCTCGATGTGGCGATCACTACCGAAGGCATGTTCACCGTGCAGACCGGCAACGGCGAGGCCTACACGCGCAATGGCAGCCTGGAAATCGACGCGACCGGCCTCTTGAAGACCCGTGATGGCTTCCCGGTGCTCGGCGATGCCGGCCCTATCGTCTTACCCGCCAATAGCGTGATTACCTTCGGGCGCGATGGCACGGTCAGTGCAGCGCCGGTGGAAGACCCGGCGCAGAGCAATGAAATTGGCCGGATCAAGCTGGTTAAACCGAATGAGCGTGAACTTGAGCGCGGCAGCGACGGCCTGTTCCGCCCGCGCGATGGCCAGCCGGCCCAGGTGGATGCCACCGTGCAGATGACCAGCGGCATGCTGGAGGCCAGCAATGTGAATTCGGTTGAGCAGCTGGTGAAAATGATCGATTACCAGCGCCATTACGATATGCAGGTACGAATGTTGCAAACAGCAGACCAGAACGCGCGTGCAGCGGCCCAAGTGCTGCAACTGAGCTGATAAGCCGGCAATAAGCGACGAAACGACAGGACAGAACAGGAAAGGATTGCCGCCATGATGCGCTCTCTGTGGATTGCCAAGACCGGTATGGACGCGATGCAAATGAACATCGACGTCATCTCGAACAACCTGGCCAACGTCAATACCAATGGCTTTAAACGCAGCCGGCCGATTTTCGAGGATCTGCTTTACCAGACCATACGCCAGCCGGGGGGGGCAACCAGCCAGCAGACCCAGCTGCCCACCGGCCTGCAGGTCGGTACTGGCGTGAAGCCGGTGGCCACCGAGCGCATCCACACCCAGGGCAATCTGCAGCTGACCGAGAACCCCTTCGACCTCGCCATCAACGGCCGCGGCTTTTTCCAGATTGAAATGCCGGATGGTTCGATAGGCTATACCCGTGACGGTGCCTTCCAGGTCAACAACCAAGGCGTCTTGGTGACGGCCGAGGGCTATCCGATCTCGGGCAATATCACGGTGCCGGAAGGCACGGTGCAGTTCGGTGTGAGCCGCGATGGCGTGGTGACGGCGCTGCAAGCCGGTCAGACCCAGGCCACCCAGATCGGCAATATCCAGCTGGCCACCTTCATCAATCCGGCCGGCCTGCAAAGCGTGGGCGAGAACCTGTACAAGGAAACCACCGCCTCTGGCGCGCCCCAGGTCAGCGACCCTGGCCAGAACGGTTCGGGTGTGCTGAACCAGCAGTATGTGGAAACCTCGAACGTCAATATCACCGAGGAACTGATCAATATGATCCAGGCGCAGCGCGCCTATGAAATCAATTCGCGCTCGATCCAGACCTCCGACCAGATGTTGCAGCGCTTGACCCAGCTGTAAGCCAGTTTGACCAGGGCTGATACGGCACCAAAACCGCCGACGGCCCGCCCCATGGCCCTGACAGGAGAACCGCCATGATCCGCCGTATCCTTGTGTGCAGTAGTGCGCTATGGCTGGCCGCCTGCGCCAGCAGCGTACCGCCCACCATCATCAGCCAGCCGACCAGCGTGCGGCCGGTGGCGGTACCGCAGGTGCTGGCCGCCAATGGCTCCATCTTTCAGACCGGCAATGCGCGCATGATGTTCGAAGACCCGAGCGCCCGTTACGCCGGTGACAACATCACGATTCGTATCGAAGAGCGCGTGAATGCCAGCAGCAGCAGCGATAACCAGGCCGAACGTACCAGTGAGAACACCGTCGAGATCGGTGCCAACTCCAACTTCTTCGACAAGTTGCTACGTGGTCTGAGCTTGGGGACCTCGTCCACCGTGTCCTCGGATGGCAGCGGCAGCGCCAGCACTCGCAATAGTTTCACCGGCGATCTGACCGCCCAGGTGGTCGAAGTCTTGCCCAATGGCAACCTGGTGGTATCGGGCGAGAAGCAGGTCAATATCCGCGGTGAAGTCAGCTATTTGCGTGTTTCCGGCATCGTGAACCCCGCCAATATCACCGCAGGCAATGTGGTATCCTCGACCAAGCTTGCCGAGGCCCGCATCGAAGAAGTGGGCAGCGGCACCATCGCTAGCGCCACCAATGCCGGCTGGTTGCAGCGCTTCTTCTTCAGCTTCCTGCCTTTCTAAAACTGCCCATGTTGACCTGCGCTGCCAAACGCCTGCTGATCTGCCTGATGTTGTTGTGCACAGTCGGCGTGGCGCAGGCACAGAAAATCAAGGAACTGGTCAGCGTCGGCGGCGTGCGCAGCAACCAGTTGCTCGGCTACGGCATTGTGGTGGGCTTGGACGGGACGGGCGACCAGACCACCCAGACCCCGTTTACCACCCAGAGCATGATGAATATGCTGCAACAACTGGGTGTGACCTTGCCGGCCGGCACCCAGCTGCAGCTGAAGAACGTCGCCGCGGTCAGCATCACCGCCTCCCTGCCAGCCTTCTCGCGCGTGGGCCAACCTATCGATGTGGTGGTTTCCTCGATCGGCAATGCCAAGAGCCTGCGTGGCGGCACACTATTGATGAGTCCGCTCAAGGGCGCCGATGGCCGCATCTATGCCATGGCGCAGGGCAATGTGATTGTCGCGGGGGCTGGCGCTTCGGCCGCCGGTTCCAGCACCCAGGTCAATCAGCTGGCCGTAGGCCGTATTCCAGATGGCGCGACTGTGGAGCGCGAAGTACCGGGCGGCGTCGGTGACGGCACCAATATCATGCTGGCCCTGAACGATGCCGATTTCAGCACCGCGAATAAGCTCGCCCAAGCCATCAATGCCAATCTGGGCAGCGGTACTGCGCGTGCGCTGGACGCCCGCACCATCCAGGTCCGCGCCCCGCAGGACCCCGACGCCCGTGTCGCTTTCATGGCACGCATGGAAAACCTGAACATCACCCCGGAAGAGGTGCTGCCACGCGTGGTCATCAATGCGCGCACGGGTTCCATCGTGATGAACCGTGCCGTGACCCTGGAGCCATGTGCGATCTCGCATGGCAACTTGACGGTGACCATCTCGGCCAGCAATGAGGTCAGCCAGCCCAAGCCAGTTTCAGGCGGCACAACAGCCCCAGTACAAAACGCCAGCGTAGATGTGAAGGCGGAGAAGGGGGGGGTTGTCACCGTGTCGCGCGCCGTGTCCTTGAACGAGGTCGCACGTGCACTCAACAAGATCGGTGCCACGCCGCAGGACCTGCTGGCCATTTTGCAGGCTATGAAGGCTGCCGGCGCGCTGAAGGCCGAACTGGAAGTGATCTGAGCCGCCTGGATCAGCTCTGGCATTTGGCCTTTACTTGCCAGCGCTACTCCGTTTTCTGCAGGAAATGCTCGCCGCCAGCACCCACTGTTCGGTATACTCAGGGCTCTTCGTACGCTGTACCTTAGGGGGTCGACATGGCTTCGACGGGGGTTGCAAAGCGGATGAGGGCATGCCGGGATCTCAGAACCCCGTTAAACGCTGAATCGATTTAGTCGCAAACGACGAATCCTACGCACTGGCCGCTTAATCCCGGCTAGTCGCTGCACTGGTTCTCTCATGGGCCAGGCCGGGCAACCGGCAGCAGCGTTATTAACATGAGATCGCCCTGCAGCGGGCTACTTGTTGCAGGGTTAAATCTAGGTGGCTCGCGTATGCCAAGCCTGTCGGTCGGCGTGTCAGACGTTAAAACCAAATGGCTAGACTAAGCATGTAGAACTCACTGTAGAGTGCTTCCGGACGCGGGTTCGATTCCCGCCGGCTCCACCATCACCACTTCCAGACATGTCCTGGTAAGTACAAAAAACCCGCCTAAGTGCGGGTTTTTTAAAGTCTTTTTGTCCATGTTCATCCAAGCACATCCGTTGACAGCCAGCTCACTTTGGGGGCATAAACGGGGGTATATCTTGTAGCCCCAGACCTTATACCCCCAAAGCTGTGTACCCCCACTGCTCAGCCTCCATGCCACTCACTGACAAAGCCATTCGTAGCGCCAAGCCCGCAGAAAAACCCTACAAGCTCTCGGATGAGAGAGGTGGACTGTCCCGGAAACGGTAGACAACCTCCAGCCTCACGCCGCGGCTAGTTCAAAGGCCTCGGGACTGACGCCGCCAAGATGGCTATGACGGCGGACACGGTTGTAAAGCGCTTCGATATAGTCAAATACATCGGCGCGAGCCAATTCACGCGTTTTGTAGATGCGCTTACGGATACGTTCCTTTTTCAGGCTACTGAAGAAAGATTCAGCGACCGCATTGTCCCAGCAGTTCCCTCGCCGACTCATGCTGGGTTCGAGCCTATTGGCGGCACAGAAACGACGCCAGTCATCGCTGCCGTACTGTGAACCCTGGTCAGAATGGATTAAAACCG
>NZ_FPKR01000013.1:0-463 GCF_900119825.1 Chitinimonas taiwanensis DSM 18899
TGACGGTGGACGTGGTGCCATCCAGGCTTTCTACCTGGAATTGCAGTGGGACGGTCTGGCCTGCGGCCAGACCCTGCACAGCAGCGGCGCTGTTATCCAGCGTGAAGGTCCAGTTGCCGTCCTTGTCCACCGTGAAGCTGCCGTAGGCATTGGTGACGGTGGCGGGCTTGAGTTCAGCCTGGCCATTGTCCACATCGGTGACCGTCAGCTTGCCGCTGCTGGTCAGGGTCACGTCTTCGGTGACAGAGCCGGTGTTCTTGTCGCCAGCACCCGCGCCGATCACGGCGCCGTCGTTCGTGCCGTTGATGGTGATGGTGACGGTCGACGTGGTGCCATCCAGGCTTTCCACTTGGAAGGTCTGGTTGACGGCTTCGCCGGCCTTGAGGCTTTGCACCGCGTTCGCGCTGTTGTTCAGCGTGAAGGTCCAGTTGCCGTCCTTGTCGACCGTGAAGCTGCCGTAGGC
>NZ_FPKR01000013.1:1060-161862 GCF_900119825.1 Chitinimonas taiwanensis DSM 18899
GGCTTGAGTTCAGCTTGGCCATTGTCCACATCGGTGACCGTCAGCTTGCCGCTGCTGGTCAGGGTGGTGTCTTCGGTGACGGAGCCAGTGTTCGTGTCGCCGGCACCCGCGCCGATCACGGCGCCGTCGTTCGTGCCGGTCACATTGATGACGATCGTTCTGGTGCTACCGTCGTTCAGGGTGACGGTGAAGGTTTCCACGCGCGCTTCGTTGGCGGCCAGTTGCTCGGCGCGCGCGTCCAGCGTGTAGGTCCATTTGCCATCGCTGCCGATGCTGAGGCTGCCGTACTGGCCGGCCGGGTTGGCCGCCACGAAGCGCAGGTCGGGGTTGTCGACATCGCTGGCGCTGAGCGTACCGCTGGTGCTTGGCTGGCTGTCTTCCACCACGCTGCCTGCGCCGCTGCTGATGACCGGCAGATCGTCGACCGGCGTGACGCCGACATTGATGGTGACGGTATCGGTGCCGCCCTTGCCATCGCTGACCACGATGGTGAAGCTGTCCGGGCCGTTGTAATTGCTGTTCGGGGTATAGGTCCAGCTGCCGTCCGGGTTGACGGCTACGCTGCCGTGGCTGGGGTCACTGCCCTTGCCGTAGTTGAGTGGGTCGCCGTCCACATCGCTACCCGCCACGCTGCCGCTCAGCGGCGTGTCTTCCAGGGTGCTGACGTTCTGGCTGTTGCCGCCGTTGATGGTGGGTGCATCGTTGACCGGGTTGACGGTCACGCTGACCGTGGCGGTGCTGGTATTGCCGTTGGCATCCACCACCGTGTAGCTGATGGTGTCGCTGCCGTTGAAATTGCTATTCGGCACATAGCTGAGCGTGCCATCGGCATTGACACTGACGGTGCCATTGCCGGCGGTCGGCTGGCCCTGTACGCGCAGTCCGTCGCCATTGTCGTTGCCCAGCACATTGATGCTGACCGTACCGTCCTCGTCCACCGTGGCCTGGTCATTATTCGCCTGCGGGCCATTCGGCTCGATTTCCGCGGCTGCTGCGGCGGCAGTACCCTGGGTGAATTCGACCGTGTCCGCCTCCGCTGCACGGGCGCTGCTGGTCAGCTCGATCGGGCTGGTGTCTTCGCTGATGCGTAGCAGGCGTACGAAGCCGTGTGCATCGCCGCCCTCGCCGCCTGCCAGACCGGCAGCGGTCGGGTCGAGTTCCAGCGACAGGTCGCGTCCCTCGTTCAGGGCGGCGATCACCTGCTCGGCACCGGCGTTCAAATCGGCAATTGCCGCTTCGCTGGCATCCACTGGCGCGGTGCCGAGTAGATTGGCGTCGATCAACAGCGTGCGTTCAGCCGCCACAGCGACGCTCTGACCATTGGGCAGGCCCAGTTCCAGCTGGGTGCCGGCGGCGGTAATCAGCTGCTCGCCTTCCTGCACCGCATCACCCACGCGCAGCACGCGCTTATTGCCGTTGGCATCCACGGCCCAGGCCTGACCCTGCAGTTGAACCACAACACCACGGGCTTGGGCGGAAACTTGATTGGCGGCCATGAACGACTCCTGCGAAGACAATAAGGGCAATGTCCGGAATGCTAGCAAGCACAAGCCGGGGCCGATATTGTCCATCGGTACAGGGTGTGAGGCGGGGAAGCGGTCAAGCAGAGGGAACAGACCACCCAGCTGGCAGCCGGCCGGTGGAAAACCTTACTGGATGCCGTGTACGCGCAGTGCCAGCTGCAGGCGGTCGGTGATGCCGAGCTTGGCGAATGCGGCAGCCAGATGGGCTTTGACGGTGCGCTCGGTAATATTGCACTGGTTGGCGATATCGCGATTGGAAGCACCCTGCGCAACTAAGCGTGCCACTTCCTGCTCGCGCTCGGTCAGATCGCGCGCCCAATCGGGCTGGGCAGGTGCACGCACGGCCGCCGCGCGCTGCACGGTGGCCAGCAATTGCTGCATCAGCTCGCGCCCTACCCACACATTGCCGCTGGCCACCACATCCTGAATCTGGCGCAGCGTGTCAGCGTCGGCAAAGGCATGGCAGTACGCAGCACAGCCCTTTTCCAGCCAGGCCACGGCCGCATCGCGCTGCGGGTTCGCGCTAGCCAGCACCACGCGCGCATCAGCCAATAAGCTAACCCAGCGTGCATCGTCACCACGCGGCAGATCAGGCAGGTCGGCATCCAGCCAGACCACGCTACCAGCCTGCACCGACTGCTGATGCAAGTCGGCGAAGCTGCCCAGCAGACGCGCTGGCACATCGCTCAGCGCGGCCTGCCAGTGGCGGGCCAGGCCGGGGTCATGGCTTACCAGGATTACGGATACGCTCATCGTTCGGTCAGGGAGTTGGCCTTGGCACGCAGGATCGGCTTCAGCAGATAGGACAGGATGGTCTTCTTGCCGGTCAGGATGTCCACCTCGGCCACCATGCCAGGAATGATGGGTAGTTTCTGTGGCCCCAGGCTGCTCGACTTGGTACGCACGCGCACCAAGAAGAAGGCATTGCCGCGCTCATCGGTCACCGTGTCGGCGCTGATGTGTTCGAGCGTGGCATCCAGGCCACCATAGGTCGAGTAATCGTAGGCACTGAACTTGACCTGGGCCGACTGGCCAGGACGCAGGAAGGCGATGTCCTTAGGCAGGATGCGCGCTTCCAGCACCAGCGCATCATCGGTCGGCACCACTTCGACCAGGTCCTTGCCCGGCTGCACCACACCCCCCACGGTATTCACCAGCAGTTGCTTGATGGTGCCGCGCACCGGCGAGCGGATCTCGGTCTGCTTGACTCGGTCCTGCAGCGCCGCGCTGCCTTCCGACAGCGTGCTGAGCTTGGCATTGGTCTCGCTCAGCTCGGTGCGCGCCTGGTTGCGGAAGCTCAGCTCCACCTCCTGGATCTTGCGGCTGGCCTCGCTCATGGCAGCCTGGATGCGCGGAATATCAGCATTCGCGCTATCGCGCTCGCCACGCAGGCGCGACACCTCGCGCTCCAGGCGCAGCAGCTCCACATCCGACACCGCGCCGGTGCGGGCCAGCGGTCGAGTCAGTTCCAGCTCGCGCGCGGTTAGCTCATAGCCACGCGCCGCGCTCTCGCGCTTGGCACGCAGCGAGTTCAGCTCCTGGCTGCGCTGCGCGAGCTGTTCGCGCGCCACACCCACGCCAGCATCCAGCTCGGCGCGGCGCGATTCATAGAGCGCTCGCTCCTGCTCGGCCAAATCGGGCGCCTGCTGGCTGACTTCGGGCGGCGCCAGAAAAGGCTTGCCATCAGCCAGCGCCTGCAAGCGTGCGGCCTTGGCCAGCAGGGCCAGATACTGGACCTGATTTTCACGCAACGAGGACACCATGCGGGTCGGGTCCACCTTGAGCAGCAGATCGCCGGCCCGCACCGACTGGCCTTCGCGCACCAGAATCTGCGACACAATGCCGCCATCCAGGCTTTGCAGAATTTGCACCTGGCGCGAGGGAATCACCTTGCCTTCGCCACGCGTCACCTCATCAATCGGCGACAAGCCGGCCCAGACCAACAGAATCAGCGTGGCGCCCGCACTGATCCAGATCACCGCGCGCGAGCCGCGTGGCGTCTGCTCGGCAATCGCCCAGTCGGCGTTGTGATCGAAATCGTCATCATCGGCCTCGCCGGGCACGACAGCCTCGATGCCCTTGTCCAGCCATACCGAGACGCGTGCATACAACGCCTGCCAGCGCGCCAGCAGCTTTTGCCAGATCGTCTGCTTATCCATCAGCCTGCCCTGCCAATCCGGCCATGTTGCAGTGCTTCAACCACCTGGGCCTTGGGCCCGTCGGCCATGATCTGACCGCCGTCGATGACGATCAGCCGGTCGACCAGCTCCAGCAGTGAGGTGCGGTGGGTGACCAGCACCACGGTCTTGTGCGAGGCGAACTGACGCAGGCGCGCCTTGAGCGCCTCCTCGCTCTGGTGGTCCATCGCGCTGCTTGGTTCATCCAGCAGCAACATGGGCGGGTCGTTCAGCATGGCGCGGGCAATGCCCACCGCCTGGCGCTGCCCACCGGACAGCGACTCGCCGCGCTCGCCGATCTGCATATCAAACCCGCTCGGATGGCGGTCGGCGAATTCCTTCACCCCGGCCACATTCGCCGCAGCCAGGATCATCTGGTCGTCCGCAAACGGCGCGCCGAAGGCGATGTTTTCCTTCAACGATCCATAGAAAAGATTGATGTCCTGTGGCACAAAGCCAATCGCGCGGCGCAGCTCGGCCGGGTCGATCTGGCGCACATCGATGCCATCGATGAGCACCGCGCCATCGCTGGGCTGGTACAGGCCCAGAATCAGGCGCTGGATGGTGGACTTACCCGAGCCGACCCGGCCGATGATGCCCACCTTCTCGCCCGCGCGGATCTTGAACGAGACCTTGTTCAGCGCCGCATCCTCGCGGCCCGGATAGGCAAAGCTGACATTCTGGAATTCGATGCGCCCCTGAAAGCGCGTGCGATGCAGGAAGGCCGACTCGTCCGGCCGCTCGGTCTCGGCCTTCATATGGGTTTCCACGGCTGCAAGGCCGGCACGCGCGTTCTGGTACTGCATCAACAGGCCCGCTACCTGGCCAAACGGTGCCATGGCGCGGCCGGACAGCATCGAAGCGGCAATGATGGCACCCATGCTGATCTGGTTATCGATAAGCAGGTAGACACCCGCGATCACCACCGCAATCGACACCAGCTGGGTCACTGTCTGCGCGAGGTTCAGCGTGGTGGAGGACAGCAGCTTGAGCTTGGAGCCAGTCTGGGCCAGGAAGATGGTGGCCTGCTCCCAGCGACGCTGGAAGATGCTTTCCGCCACCATGAACTTGATCGTCTCAAGCCCCACCAGGCTCTCCACCAGGGTGGCATTGCGCTGGGCTGCGGCGCGCTGACTCACGTCCACCAGCTCCTGCATCTTCTGCTGGCTGAGCATGGACACGATGATCACGATGGCCATGCCCAAGAGCGGCGGCAGGATCAGCCAGGGGGAAATCCAGATCAGCACCAAGAGGAAGATCAGCACAAAGGGCAGATCGACCAGGGTGGTGACGGTGGCGGAGGCGATGAATTCACGCACCGATTCGAATGCGCGCAAATTGGCTGCAAAAGAGCCCACCGAGGCCGGCCGCGCCGACAGCTTGAGCCCCAGCACGCGTTCCATGATCAGCGAGGACAGCGTGACATCGATGCGTTTACCAGCGGTATCGATGATGTGCGCACGCAGGCCGCGCAGGATGAAATCGAACACCAGCATCAAGGAAGCGCCCAGCGCCAGCACCCACAGCGTTTCTTCGGCACGGTTGGGCACCACGCGGTCGTACACATTCATGGAAAACAACGGGATGGCCAGCGCGAACAGATTGATCAGCAACGCCGCGATCAGGGTGTCGCGATACAGGCGCCAGTTCTGCGCCACCACGCCCCAGAACCAGTGCCGGCTGCGCACCTGGCTGGTTTCCGGCGCACGGGCATCGAAATGGAATTTGGGGCGGATGAAGAACACCACGCCGGTATAGAGCGCTTCCAGTTCCTCCCGACTCAGCACATCGGCCGATTCGCCGCCCTCCGGATAGCGCACGCGCGCTTCGCCGGTAGGCAGCCATTCGAGCAGGATGCAGGCGAGCTTGCCCTTCAGCAGCAGGATGGCCGGCAGGAGGCCGGGGCGCAGCTCGGCCAGCGGGCGGCGCACGATGCGTGCCGTCATGCCGGCCCGTGCGGCTGCGCGCGGCAACAAGCCCGGCGTCAGGCGGTTGTCTTCCAGCGGCAGGCCGGCCGACAGCGATTCATGGGTGGTGGTGATGCCGAAGATGCGTGCGATCGAGACCACGCAGTCGAGCAGAGGATCAAAACGCGTCTGGTGTTCGCCAACATGCCAGGAAAAAGAATCGGCCAGGGCAGCATCAGCGGGGGTAGCAGGGTTCGACGTGCTCATAGATTCCAGATGGTCGTCCAGGGTCGGTGTGGAAGGCGGTGATACCAGCTTGAACTGGCCTCAAACCCCTGTGGCAGCAGGCATCGTGTACCCCGCCCTTCCAGCGCCGGGTGGCAAGCTTAATCGGGCTATTGGGGCAACGCCAAGCCTACACAAAACATTATCAAATGATGATTTTCCGCTCGACAACTTATCCACATAGGCCGCGTCAGCGCCTAGAGGATCATGCTGTCGTCGCCGAGCAGGTTCAAGGCACCGGCCAGCTTATTGCGCACGCCCTTGCGCGCATTGAGCTTCTTTTGCGCCGCCTCGGGCAGGTCGGTCAGTTTTATGACTTTGTTCTGAATCAGCGTATCGATCACATCTTCGATCACGCGCACGAAATCAGCGTCCAGCGCATTGAAATTGGCGCCATTGCGCCCTTCGGCCAGGAATTGCTGCACCTCGGGGTCGCTCTCGGCCAGCGGCAAGGCACCAGCCAGTTCCTGGCGCGACAGAGTTTGGATGGCGCCATCCGCGCCGCGTATTGCATACAGCATGCTGTTCTCCGCACCGGGCTGAGGCCGGCAGTCTGCAGGGATTATGGCCAGCCGGGGCCGGCAAGGCCAGCCGCGCACAGAATATAGATGGAGAGCAGGGACAGCGCCGCAGGCGCATAAAGAAAAAGCCCGCACAGAGCGGGCTTTTCATGCATCGGGGTGGTGCCGGAGATAGGAGTCGAACCTACGACCTTCGCATTACGAATGCGCTGCTCTACCAACTGAGCTACACCGGCTTTCCAGTACTTGCGTACAGCTTTACGACCGTGGCAGTGGCTGCCTGGGCGTAAAGAGGCGCGAATTATACTGAGCCACCTGGCCTTGGGCAATCACAGCGCGCCAGATTCTCGACTGCCTCCCCCTGCCGCAGCACGCGGCAGCGCCATTTATATATTGCCGGCTTTCCTCAGACCGCAACAAAACCGCCAAGAAGCTGTAATGCGCGGCCGGAATAATCGCGCCTTCTTCAACCCGACCGCCCTACTTCCCGAGGACAGCGCCATGAATTATCTGGATGACAGCGAGAACAGCTCCGTTAATCCTTCCCAAGCCGAACATTTCAACCAGCTGGTTGAGCGCGTGGTCACGCGCCGCGGCGTACTCAAGAGCGGCCTGGGCCTGGGCGCGCTGACCTTCCTGAGCGGCAGCCTGGCCGCCTGCGGCAGTGATGATGCCGCGCCGGCCGTGGTGACCCCGCCGGCCGCACCGATGATCAACTTCAAGGCCGTTGCCGCCAATAGCGGCAATGCCATCGTGGTGCCCGAAGGCTACAAGGCCGAAGCCTTCGTGCCCTGGGGCACACCGCTGGTCAAAGGTGCACCGGCCTGGAAGCCGGACGGCTCGAACACCGCTGCCGACCAGGCGCTGCAGATGGGTGACAACCACGACGGCATGCATTTCTTCCCAATGAGCGAAGGCAATAGCAACGAAGGCCTGCTGGTGATGAACCATGAGTACATCAACCCCGAGTACTTCTATGCCGCCGAAGCGGGCCAGACAGACATTTACGGCACCTGGACCCTGGACAAGGTGCGTAAGGCACAGCATGCACACGGCGTGTCGGTCGTGCATGTGAAGAAGGATGCCGCCGGCAAGTGGGGCGTGGTGGCTGATTCGGCTTACAACCGCCGCATCCACGGCAACACCGCCATGGCGATTACCGGTCCAGCCGCTGGCCACAGCCTGATGCAGACCAGCGCCGACCCCTTTGGCAGCTATGCCTTTGGCACCCTGAACAACTGCGGCAATGGCTGGACCCCGTGGGGCACCTACCTGACCTGCGAAGAAAACTTCAACAGCTACTTCAGCACCACCGTGGCTGGCGCAACCCGTACGGCGCTGATGTCGCGCTACGGCCTGGCCACCGGCAACACCCCATATCAATGGCACTTGCTCGACAATCGCTTCGACTGGGCCAAGGAGCCGAACGAGTCGAACCGCTTTGGCTGGATCGTGGAAATCGATCCCTTCGACCCGGCTTCGACGCCGAAGAAGCGCACTGCACTCGGCCGCATCAAGCACGAGAATGCCGCCTATGTACTGACCGACGACAAGCGCGTGGTCGTCTACATGGGCGACGACCAGGCCGATGAGTTCGTCTACAAATTCGTCTCGGACGGCAAGTTCGACCCGGCTAACCCGAATGCCAACAAGAACCTGCTCGACCACGGCAAGCTCTATGTGGCCAAGTTCGGCGATGGCACCACCAAGGGCGACAGCATGGGCACCGGCGAGTGGATTCTGCTCGACAAGGCAGCCAACCCCATCCTGGCCGCCAATGCCAGCTTCCCCGATCAAGCCACCGTGCTGATCAATACGCGTCAGGCAGCCACCGTGGTTGACGCCACCAAGATGGATCGCCCGGAATGGGTGACCGTGCATCCGAGCACCCGTGAGGTCTACCTGACCCTGACCAATAACTCGGGTCGCAACGACGCCACGCCGCTCAACGATGCCAACCCGCGTGCGAACAATGTCTACGGCCAGATCATCCGCTGGCGCGAGGCCGGCAATAACCCGGCCGCCACCACCTTCGAGTGGGATCACTTCGTGCTGGCTGGCAACCCGACGGCCAACCCGCTCAAGTCGGCCGGTTCGGCCAATATCACCGCCGACAACACCTTCAACAGCCCGGACGGCCTGGCTTTCGATCCGGAAGGCCGCCTGTGGATCCAGACCGACGGTGCCAATAGCAATACCGGCAACTACGCCGGTCAGGGCAATAACCAGATGCTGGTTGGCGACCCGAAGACCAAGGAAATCCGTCGCTTCCTGGTCGGACCGGATGGCTGTGAAGTCACCGGCATCACCTGGACACCGGATATGAAGACCATGTTCGTCAATATCCAGCACCCGGGCGAAGTAGGCAGCCACCCACGCAAGCCGACCATCCCGGCCGGCGTGAACCAGGATCTGTATCTGGCACAAAACCCGACTGCCTTCAGCAGCTGGCCGAATGCCGCTGGCGGCCGCCCGCGCTCGGCCACCGTGATCGTCACCAAGATCGACGGCGGTAAGATCGGCAGCTAAGGCTGTTGTTGACTTAGCCACAGCAGGGGCCAGCGCAAGCTGGCCCCTGCTGCTTTTACACGACGATCACGCTAGGCTGCGGGCAAGCCACTTCGGCGCAGGGCTCGCGTATCATCGCGCCAACGCGAATCGCGTCAGATCCATCCATCTCAACAGGACCTCAGCATGAGCAATCTGATCATTGAAGACATTACCGTCGGCGACGGCGCCGAAGCAAAGGCAGGCCAGGAAGTGACCGTGCATTACACCGGCTGGCTGCTGGACGGCCCGAAGTTCGATTCGAGCAAGGACCGCGGCATGCCGTTCAGCTTTCCGCTCGGCGCCGGCCATGTGATCAAGGGCTGGGACCAGGGCGTGCAAGGCATGAAGATCGGCGGCACACGCAAGCTGACCATTCCGGCTGAACTCGGTTACGGCGCACGTGGCGCCGGCGGGGTGATCCCGCCGAACGCCACCCTGGTGTTCGAAGTCGAGTTGCTCGGCCTGGAATAAGCACTACCCTGAATGGCGACCGCGAGGTCGCCATTTTCTTATCCGCAGTCCTACGTAACACCGCCCACAATAACGAGGAGACACCTTATGGCGGAAGCGATCGACGACAGCATCCCTGCACCGCTGAACCCGCGCGTGCGCGACCTGCCCTGGTATACGCCCTTCAGCTGGCTGAAGCTGGCACTCGGTGATATCCGCGCCACCCCCAGCGGCCTGCTGTTCTATGGCCTGGCTTTTGTGGCCATGGGCTGGTCCATCCGCGGCTTGTTTGGCTATGCGCCCGAACACACGATGACTCTAGTCACCGCCTTCCTGCTGGCCGGCCCCTTCATCTGTCTGGGCCTGTACGAAATCAGCCGCCGGCATGAAACCCTGCCGCGTGTGCAACTGCTGCCCACGCTGACCGCCCTGCGCATCAATGTGGCGGGCATCAGCCTGTTCGCCATCATCCTGGCGCTATTGGTAGCGGGCTGGATGCGTGTCTCGGTGGTGGTGTTCGCGCTGTTCTTCACCGAAAACCTACCCGATCTGAAGCTGATCCTCTCGCCAGCCTTTCTGGCCGAAGCGGACAATCTGACCTTTATGATCGTCTGGCTCAGCGCCGGGGCCTTCTTCTCCCTGCTGACCTTTGCCCTGTCGGTGGTGTCGATTCCCATCATGCTTGACCGCGATGCCGACACGCTGACCGCCATGTTCGCCAGCGTACGGGTGTGCCTGGCCAATCCGGCCTGCATGCTCACCTGGGGCGCCATCATCGTCCTGCTGGTCGTACTCGGCTTTGCGCTCTGGGGCGTGGGAGTGGCCTTCACCGTACCCTTGGTCGGCCATGCCACCTGGCATGCTTACCGGGCGCTGATCGAGTAAGCTGGCGGGCCAGCCGCCCCAGGGTGGCTGGCCTTCACGGAGCACACTCGCCATGTTGATGCGATCCACCCTTATCCTGAGCCTGGGATGCCTACTGGTCGGCTGCGCCAATCTCAATCCTGCCCAGGCCAAGCTCGAACAGCGGGCAGAGCGCGAAGACGCGCAAGCCACTTTCTGGCAACAGCACGGGCAAAGCAATGTGGCCTCAGGCCATTACCAGGCCGCCAAGCAGCTACGCGCGCAGAAGCCAGAGGCCCGCTATGGCTGGGGCGAGATGCTGGGCGATATCCTGCTCGGCGCGCTACTCGAACCCGCCCAGCGACCGAGCGTGCCGCAACCCTGAAGCAGCAAGTCAAACCGCCCTGGTCAGCACCATCGCGCCTAGGGACGTGCGCTGTAGCGTCAGCGGTGCGCCCGCCCACGCGAGTATCTCTAGTAGCTCAGCCCCTACACCCATCCTGCTCACTCACCTGAATCCATCATGCTCAATATCGTCTTCCTCGATCGCGCCAGCCTGCCGGTGGCCGTGCGCACGCCAGAACTGGCCCACCACTGGCAGGCCTTCGATGCCACCGCGCCGGAACAGCTGCTGGAACGTGCGCAAGAGGCAGATGTGCTGATCAGCAATAAGGTGGTGCTGGACGCCGCCAGCATCGCCGCCCTGCCGCGGCTCAAGCACATCGCCGTAGCGGCGACCGGGGTGAACAATATCGATCTGGCCGCTGCCCAGGCGCGCGGCATCACGGTCAGCCATATCCGTGGCTATGCAAACAGCACGGTGCCCGAACACGCGCTGATGCTGATGCTGGCGCTGATGCGCAATCTGCCCGCCTATCAGCGCGATCTGGCCCAGGGCCTGTGGCAACAATCGCCCTATTTCTGCCATTTCGGCGCGCCGGTGCGCGATCTGCACGGCCGCGAGCTGCTGATCATTGGCGGTGGCTCGCTCGGCCAGGGCACCGCCAGACTGGCGCGCGCATTTGGCATGCAGGTGCGCTTCGCCGCACGCAAGGGTGTGCAGCCGCAAGGCGAGGACTATGTGGGATTCGAAGCCGGCCTGCGCGCCGCCGATATCGTCAGCCTGCACTGCCCGCTGAATGCCGACACGCGCGGTCTGATCGGCGCGGCCGAGCTGGCGCTGATGAAGCCGGATGCGGTACTGATCAATACCGCGCGTGGTGGACTAGTGGATGAGGTGGCCTTGCTGGCTGCGCTGCGCGCGGGCCGGCTGGCGGGCGCAGGCTTTGATGTGCTGCATGAGGAACCGCCACGCCAGGGCAATCCGCTCCTGGAAGCCGGCCTGGCGAATCTGATCGTCACCCCGCATATCGGCTGGGCCAGCTTTGAGGCGATGAGCGGCCTGGCTGAACAACTGATAGCCAATATCGAGGCCTGGGCGCAGGGTCAGCCGCGCAATCTGGTTACGCCCGGCTGATCAGCCCCACGGACGATCAACCCTTCTGGAAGGTATTGCACTGCTGCGGATCGCCGGCCTGCATGCCGCGCTTGAACCAGTGCATGCGCTCGGCCGAGCTGCCATGGGTGAAGGCGTCGGGCACCACCTGCTGATTGGCGCCGCGCATCAGGCTATCGTCGCCCACCGCGCTGGCCGCCTGCAGCGCCTCTTCCAGATCGCCACTTTCCAATAGACCCGCCTGCGCGGCGGCATGGCCCCATACGCCGGCATAGCAGTCGGCCTGCAGCTCGAGCTTCACGCTCAAGGCATTCGCGGCGGCTTCACCAAGCTTTTGCTGCGCGGCATGCACCTTGCCACTGGTGCCGAGCAGATTCTGGATATGGTGGCCCACCTCATGCGCAATCACATAGGCGCGCGCGAAGTCGCCCCGCGCGCCCAGCTTGTTCTGTAGCGCGGTCAGGAAATCCAGATCGATGAATAGGCGGTTGTCGCCCGGGCAGTAGAAGGGGCCGACCGCGCTCTGCGCATAGCCGCAGGCACTGTCCACCCCGCCGCGAAACAGCACCAGGCGCGGCGGCTGGTATTGCTGGCCGGCCTGGCGAAAGTACGCACCCCAGACATCCTCGGTGCTGGCCAGCACCTTGCTGGCGAAGATCTTTTCCGGATCACGCGCATCGGGCGCGTTGCCCGTGCCAGCCGGGGCCGGCTGGATCAGGCCCTGGCCGCCTTCCACCAGACGCATAGCGGTGGAGAAATCCATGCCGGTGAAGTAGCTGAGCCCGCCTGCGATGATCAGGCCAATGATGCCCAGCCGCCCAAGGCCACCACCGCGCCGCGCGCCGCCGGCACGCTGGTCATCGACATAATCACTTTCACGCTGATCATCCAGGCGCATGGCGCTCTCCTGACAGAATGGCTAGATCGCCGCCCGGCGATTGGCAAGTAACGCTATCTGGCCAGGCCCAAGGGCAAACACTACTGACAATAGGTTGGCAGGAAGTGGCAGGCAAAGTAGCGCCTTCCCACTGGCGCGGAGCTTACGATGACCCCCTGCAGTTCACGCAGCATCCAGCGGCGGCGCATGACGCAGCCCCATATAGAAAGTCTGCATCAGCCATTCGGCGCGCTGGGCCAGATCAAACTCGCGCAGCTCCAGCCATTCGCGGATGCAGCCGATCAGGTAGCCATTCAGCGCAAAGGCGGCCAGATAGCAGTCCACATGGGCAGGAATCTGCCCCTTTTGCTGCGCGGCACGCAGGATGGTAGCCAGCTGGTTGCGGCAGGTGGCGGCGCGCTCGGCCTCTTCGGCCATCACCTCGGCCACCACCTCGCTCAGCTCGGTCTTGAACAGGATGATCTCGAATACGCGCAGGGTGCGCGGATCACTGGCCACCAGGCTGAGGATGCGTGCGCCATCGCTGGCCAGCTGCCCGAGCGGATCTTCGCCCGGGTCGGCCAGCTGCGCATCCAGCATCGCCTGCATGGGCAGCGTCACCC
This sequence comes from Chitinimonas taiwanensis DSM 18899, assembly GCF_900119825.1. Lineage (GTDB taxonomy): Bacteria > Pseudomonadota > Gammaproteobacteria > Burkholderiales > Chitinimonadaceae > Chitinimonas > Chitinimonas taiwanensis. Next base: position 14,273 of record NZ_FPKR01000013.1, read on the forward strand.
TGTCACACATGGCCGTGAAAATATCGGTCTTGTTCTTGAAGTGCCAATAGATGGCGCCGCGCGTCATGCCCGCATCGCGCGCAATGTCGTCCAGGGTGGCGCGTGCCACGCCCTTGGCATGGAACACCCGTTCCGCCGCATCCAGCAGTTGCTCGCGGGTTTCCGCCGCCTGTTCTTTGGTTCGTCTAGCCATAGTGCAATTTTATATCCGTGCGCCGGGCCTGTACTTAATAACCCTTGCGTCAGCAGTGTTTACAAACATACACGTATGTATCTAAAATCCGCTCCGAGGTCAAATCAGCATTGTCTTCTTTGACCCTGAAATCGATCGTCATTACCCGGCCCGGCATGCCATGGCAGCCATTTCCATGGTCTATGCTGGCCTTTTGCACTGCATCATGACCGGCCCTTCCGGCCGGCCTGAGCAACCGTCTTTTCGTATCGCGAGGATCTAATAACATGCCTGCAGCTCGCACTACTCTGCCCCGCACCCAAGCCCTGCGTCTGGCACCCGCGCTTATCCTGACTGGCCTTCTGGCTGCTTGCGGTCAGGGCCAGCCCCAAGGTGGCGGTGGTTTCCCACCGCCCATGGTCACTTATGAAGTCGTCGCCCCGCGCGATGTGCCAATTGATTTCGAATATGTCGGCCAGGCCGCCGGTTCACGCGAGGTGGAAATCCGCGCTCGCGTGAACGGCATCGTCGACAAGCGCCTGTATGAGGAAGGCGTACGCGTGAAAGCCGGTCAATCGCTATTCCGCATCGACCCGGCCCCGTTTGCCGCCGCTGCCGCCGCCGCCGAGGCAAATGTGGCCAGTGCTGACGCGGCACTGAAGAAGGCCGAGCGTGACTTTGCCCGCCTGAAGCCGCTGATCGAAGCCAAGGCCGTCAGCCAGCAGGAATTCGACAACGCCGCCTCGGCGCTCGATATCGCCCGCGCCAGCCTGAAGGCCGCCCAGGCCCAGGCACGCAGCGCAAATATCGATCTGGGCTACACCGATGTGCGCGCCCCGATCAGCGGCGTGGTCGGCCGTGCCCTGAAGGTGGAAGGCGCACTGGCCAGCGCCAGCGGCGACAGCCTGCTGGCCACCATGGCGCAGACCGATCCGATCCATGTGAACTTCGCCCTGTCGGAAGCCGACCGCGCCCGCGTGCAGCAGGAGGCCGCCGCAGGCAGCCTGAAGCTGCCGGCCAATGGCTACACCGTGAAGCTGAAGACTAGCGAAGGCCAGTGGCTGCAGAACACCGGCAAGCTCGACTTCAGCGACTACAAGGCCGATGAGACCACCGGCGCCTATGCCAGCCGTGCCGAATTCAGCAATGCCGACAACAGCCTGAGCCCAGGCCAGTTTGTGCGCGTGCTGCTGACCGGCGCCACCCGCCCGAATGCAATCAGCGTGCCGCAACGCGCGGTGCTCGACGGCCCGACCGGTAAGTTCGTCTACACCGTGGGTGCTGGCAAGGATGGCAAGCCCGCGGCCGTACCGGCCCCGGTCGTACCGGGTGAATGGGTACGTCTGGATGGCAAGGAGCCAAATGGCTGGGTGATCAAGCAAGGCCTGAAGGCCGGTGACAAGGTGATCGTCGATGGCATGGCGCGCATCTTCTACCCCTTCGCCCCTATCGTGCCGATGACGGCCGAAGAAGCCGCCGCCGCTGCCGCCAAGCAAGCTGCTGCAGCCGCCGCCCCGGCCGCCAAGTAGTCCTAACGGAGCAAAGCATCCATGTTTTCACGCTTCTTTATCGACAGGCCCATCTTCGCCTTCGTGATCTCGATCTTTATCGTGATCGCGGGTCTGGCGGCGATGCAGGCCCTGCCTATCGCGCAATACCCTGAAATCGCCCCGCCGGTGGTCACCGTGCGGGCGGCCTATCCAGGTGCCTCGGCGGAGACCATCGCCGAAACCGTGGCCGCACCGATTGAAAACGCCATCACCGGCGTGGAAGGCATGATGTATATGTCCTCCACCTCGACCTCGAACGGCGCGGTAGAAATCGCCGTCACCTTCGAGATCGGCACCGATGCGGACCAGGCGGCGGTGAACGTCAACAACCGCGTCAAACAGGCCGACGCCCGCCTGCCGGAAGAAGTCCGCCGGCAAGGTGTGAGTGTGGAGAAGGGCTCCTCGGCCTTCCTGCAGGTGCTCGCCTTCTACTCGCCGGAAAGCAAGTTCACCGACCTGTACACCTCGAACTACATCACGCTGAACGTGCTGGATTCGATCAAGAAGATCCCCGGCACCACCAGCGTGCAGATCTTCGGTGCCAAGGACTACGCGATGCGCATCTGGCTCAAGCCCGATGTGATGACCAAGCTCAAGGTAACCGTGCCGGAAGTGGCGGCCGCCCTGGGTGAGCAGAACGCGCAGTTCGCCGCCGGTAAGATCGGCCAGTCGCCCACCGGCGGTGGCCAGGAAATGGTCTACACGATCACCGCCAAGGGCCGCCTGGCCACGGTGGAGGAATTCGAGAACATCATCATCCGTTCCGATAGCCGTGGCAGTCAGCTGCGCCTGAAGGACATCGCGCGGGTGGAGCTGGGCTCGAAGGACAATGACTTCAATGGTACCTATAACGGCAAGCCGGCCGTGCTGATGGGCGTGTTCCTGCAACCGGGCGCCAATGCGTTGGAAGTGGGTGACGAGGTCAAGGCCACGGTGGCCAAGCTGGCCGAGCGTTTCCCCGAAGGCATGACCTATGCCATTCCTTACGACACCACCCGCTTCGTGGAAGTGTCGATCAAGGAAGTGGTGAAGACGCTGGGCGAGGCGATGATCCTGGTCTTCCTGGTGGTGTTCCTGTTCCTGCAGAACTGGCGTGCGACGCTGATCCCGACCCTGGCTGTGCCGGTGTCGCTGATCGGTACCTTCGCCGGCCTGCATATGCTCGGCTACTCGATCAACACCCTGACCCTGTTCGGCATGGTACTGGCCATCGGTATCGTGGTGGACGATGCGATCGTGGTGCTCGAAAACGTCGAGCGCATCATGCACGAGGAACATTTGCCGGCCCGCGAAGCGGCCATCCGCGCCATGCAGGAAGTGACCGGACCGGTGATCGCCATCGTGCTGGTGCTGTGCGCGGTATTCGTACCCATCGCCTTCCTGGGCGGCCTGACCGGCGAGCTGTACCGCCAGTTTGCCGTCACCATCTCGATTGCCGTCGTGCTGTCCGGCATCGTGGCGCTGACCATGACCCCGGCCCTGTGCGTGCTGATGCTCAAGCGCGAGCACAAGCAGACCGCCAAGTTCTTCCTGTGGTTCAACGACTGGTTCCACCGCATGACCGGCCACTATACGGCCGGGGTGACCTTCTTCATGAAGCGCTCCATCCTCGGCGTGGTGCTGTTCCTGGGCATGGTGGCCGTCACGGCCGGCCTGTTCAAGATCACCCCGAGCTCGCTGGTGCCGGATGAAGACCAGGGTTACTACATCGGCGCGGTCTTCCTGCCCGATGGTGCCTCGCTCGAACGTACTGACAAGGTGGTGAAGGAAGTGATCGCCGCCATCCAGTCCAACCCGGCCAACGAGCATGTGATGGCCTTCAGCGGTATGGACTTCATCGGCGGTGGCTTCAAGAACAATGCCGCCACCATCTTCGTCAGCCAGAAACACTGGGATGAGCGCAATGTGAGCACCCAGGAACTGGTGGGTGAGCTGTTCATGAAGACCGGCGGCATCAAGGAGGCGCTGGTACTGGCCTTCAACCCGCCCGCCATCTTCGGCCTGGGCAATACCGGTGGTTTCGAGGTCTATCTGCAGAACCGTGGTGAAGGTGGCGCACGCAAGCTTGCACAAGCCATGGGTCCGCTGATCGGCGCCTCGCATGCCGACCCGGTGCTGGCCGGCGGCGGTGGTCTGCAAACCCTGTGGAAGCCGAACGCACCGCAGCTGTATGTGGATGTGGACCGCGACCGCGCCAAGGCACTGGGCGTACCGCTTAACGATGCCTTCAACACCCTGGCCGGCACGCTGGGTACCTACTATGTGAACGACTTCAATAAATACGGTCGTGCCTGGCAGGTGCTGATGAGCGCGGATACCCAGTACCGCAAGCGTCCGGAAGACATCGGTCGCCTGTTCGTGAAGAACGACCAGGGCAAGATGGTGCCGCTGTCGGCCTTCGCCAAGGTCGAGTACAGCTCGGGTCCGGATACGGTGGACCGCTACAACAACCTGCCGGCAGTGAAGCTGCTTGGCAATGCCGGCCCTGGCTACTCCTCGGGTCAGGCGATTGCTGCTTTCGAAAACCTGGCCAAGACCCTGCCCGCCGATGTCGACTACGAGTGGACCGGTTCGGCCTTCCAGGAAAAGAAGGTCAGCAGCGCGGCGGCGATTGCCCTGGTGTTGGCGGCGGTGATGGTGTTCCTGATCCTGGCCGCCCAGTACGAGAAATGGTCGCTACCGTTCTCGGTGCTGCTGGCCATGCCCTTCGGCATGTTCGGTGCGCTGGCGGCGGTTTACCTGCGTGGCTTCAATAACGATGTGTACTTCCAGATCGGTCTGGTGACTCTCTTGGGTCTGGCAGCCAAGAACGCCATCCTGATCGTGGAGTTCGCGGTGATGAAGCATCACGAGGGCTATCCGGTTGCGGCGGCCGCCATTGAAGCTGCGCGTCTGCGCTTCCGCCCCATCATCATGACCTCGCTGGCCTTCATCCTCGGGGTGCTACCGCTGGCCATCAGCCATGGTGCGGGTGCCGGTGCACGGACCTCGGTAGGTACCGGTGTAGTGGGCGGTATGTTGGCCGCGACCTTCCTGGCCATCTTCCTGGTTCCGCTGTTCTACAAGCTGATTACCGACCGTACGCTGAAGACGCCGCCTGAAGAGCTGATTCCGCCCAAGGCGGAAACCGAGTACGGCATCGTTGAAGGAGAACATCGCGATGAAAAGTAAACTGATGCGCCCTACCCTGCTGGCGCTGCTGGTGGCAGCGGGCCTGGCCGGCTGCGCCACCACCACGCCACCCGCGCTGGAGCTGCCGACGCCGCAAGGCGAGACCGCCCCGGCCGAGCTCGGCCAGTGGTGGCAGAGCCTCAACGATCCGACCTTGAACGCGCTGATCGACGAGGCGCTGGCCCACAATGCCGATGTGCTGATCGCCATCGAGAGCGTCGGCCAGTCGCGCGCCACGCTGCGCCAGGCCAAGGTCGCCCTGCTGCCCGACGTGAATGCCACGCTGAACGCCACCCGCCGCAACCCGAGCGATGAAACCTCGCAGCCGGGCCAGGGCGGCACCAGCAATGTGTTCACTGGCGGCTTCAGCGTGTCCTACGAGATCGACCTATGGGGCCGGGTCTGGAAGGCCAAGGACGCCGCCCTGGCCAATCTGCTCGCCAGCCAATATGCGCGGGAATCGACGCGCAGCGCCGTGGCCGCGCAGACCGCGCGCAGCTACTTCGCCCTGTTGGCGCTGGATGCCGAGGAGGCGCTGCTGACCCAAACCCTGGCCACCCGCGATGAGGCCTATACCCTGCAGCAGAAGCGCTACAGCGCTGGCGCCGCGGGCGAATATGAGCTGAAGCTGGCCGAAGCCGAGCGCGCCAGCGTGGCGGCCGCCCTGCCGCAGACCGTGGCAGCACGGGAAAAGGCCGAAGCCGCCTTGGCCGTGCTGCTCGGTCGTTCGCCCAAGGCCGTGATCGAAGGCCATGTGGCTCGTGGCAACGGTCTGGCCGTACTGGCCAAGGCACCAGAGATTCCCGCCGGCCTGCCGGCTGATCTGTTGACCCGCCGCCCGGATGTGCGACAGGCCGAGGCCCAGCTGGCCTTCGCCGATGCCAGCCTGGATGAAGCCAAGCGCCGCTACTTCCCCAGCCTGACCCTGACCGGTTTCCTGGGTGGCGAAAGCCTGGAGCTCAGCGATCTGTTCAGCGCCCCGGCCCGTACCTGGAATATCGCCGGCCAGCTGCTGCAGCCCATCGTGGGCATGGCCAAGATCGACGCCCAGGTCGATTCGGCCAAGGCCAGCCGCAACCAGGCTGAGATCAGCTATGCGCAGACCGCACGGGCCGCCTATGGCGATGCCCGCTCGGCCCTGGCCACCCACCGTGGTGCACGCGAGGCACTGATCGCCACCGAGGCGCGCGCCGATGCGCAGAATAAGGTCAAGGAATTGGCCGACAAGCGCTACAAGGCCGGCGTCAGCAGCTATCTGGACCAGCTGAATGCCGAACGCGACCGGCTGGCCGCCGAGCGCGATCGGGTTAGTGCCCTGCAGGCCCGCCTGAATGCCCTGGTCGATGTGTACCAGGCACTGGGCGGCGGCTGGAGCAAGGAAGCCCTGGCCAAGGCAGACTGAAGTCCCACGTCGCCTTGCGTATGAAAAAGCCGCAGCGTTTTACACGCTGCGGCTTTTTTCTTGCCGATTGGGCTTAGCGCGCGCTCAGCAGGCGCTGGTAGCTGCCGTCCTCGCGCATCGCACGCAGGGCCTGGTTGAAACGCGCGACCAGCTCGGCCGAGCCGGCTTGCTGCTTAGCGGCAATCAGGGCCAGCTCCACCACCATCACCGGCTCGGCCGAGCGCTGGAACTGGCTGCTCAGGCCGACTTCCAGCAATACCTGCTCGGCAATCAGTTCCTGGGCGTTGAAAGCATCGGCACGGCCCAGGCGCACCATCTGCGCACAGGCGGCCAGATCAGCCGGGCGTTCCACCTGCATCGCGCCGCTATGGATGGCCGCCACCAAAATGGGGGACTGCGGCAAGGACCAACCAAGCGGCACACACAGCGAGCGGCCACGCAGGCCCGCTTCGCTGAGACTCAGCGTGCGTGTCTTCAGCGTGTACAGATAGCTCTTGCCGACGAAGATGGGCTCGGAGTAGTGGAACAGCGCCTCGCGCTCTGGGCTGTGGATGTAGGGGAAAGTAGCGGCATAGCGGCCTTCCAGGGTCAGCGCATAGCCACGCTTCCAGGGCAGCCAGTCGACGCGGATCGGCTCGCCCAGGCGCTCGAACACCGCACGCACGACGCGGGTGGCCAAGCCGCCGCCAGGCAGATCCTGATCAGCAAATGGCGCGTAATCATTGCCGCTGGTCAGCGCCAGCGGGGCAGCCTGGAGCGGGAGGCATAGCGCGAACAAAAGGTAGTACAGAAGGCGCACGGCAGGTCCGGGGCAAGGACGAGGCTTTCGTTGTAGCCGCTGCCCCGGGCCGCGGCAAGCCAGCGCCGCCTATTCGCCGGCCACCGTCATGCGTTCGAGCAGGATGGAGCCAACCCGCTTGCTGCCGCGGGTTTCGATATCGCTGCCGATGGCCACGATCTGCTGGTACATCTGCTTGAGATTGCCGGCGATGGTGATCTCTTCGACCGGATAGGCAATCTCGCCGTTCTCCACCCAGAAACCGGCGGCGCCGCGCGAATAATCGCCGGTAATGCCGTTCACGCCCTGCCCGAGCAGCTCGGTCACCAGGAGGCCGGTGCCCAGGCGCGCCAGCATGTCCGTAAAGCCACCTGCGGTGGGGGCGACCAGCAGATTATGACTGCCACCGGCATTGCCGGTGCTTTGCAGACCCAGCTTGCGCGCCGAATAGCTGCCGAGCAGATAGCCGCCCAGCACGCCGTCCTTGATCAGCTCGCGCCGCACACAGGCCACGCCCTCGGCATCGAAGGCCGAGCTGGCCATGCCGCGCTTGAGGAAGGGGTCTTCGACGATATTGACCAGCGGAGCAAACACCGGCTGGCCGATGGAATCGAGCAGGAAGCTAGCCTTGCGGTAGAGCGCACCGCCCGAGATCGCCGAGCTCAGATGGCCGATCAGGCCGGCCGCCATGCTGGGGTCGAACAGCACCGGGTAGTCGCCGGTCTTCAGGCGCCGCGCGCCAAGGCGGGCCAGCGCACGCTGGCCGGCTTTCAGGCCGATGGCGTCCGCCGCGTCCAGATCGCCGGCCGCGCGTGCGCTGCTGTACCAGTAGTCACGCTGCATGGCCTCGCCTTCCTGGGCAATCACCGCGCAGGAGATCGAATGCCGCGAGCTGCGCCCCGGGCCGATGAAACCGTGCGAGTTGCCATAGACCGATTGCCCGGTATGACTGGACACGGTGGCGCCTTCCGAGTTGCTGATGCGCGCATCCACACCGCGGGCAGCCGCTTCGCAGCGCTGGGCGAGCTCGATCGCCTCTTCAACGCTGAGCGCCCACGGGTGATACAGGTCGAGATCGGGGAATTCGGTGGCCAGCCGCTCGGGGTCGGCCAGGCCGGCGGCGCTGTCCTCGGCGGTATGCCGGGCAATCGCCAGTGCAGCGGCCACGGTCTGTTCGAGTGCGGCCGGGGAGAAATCCGAGCTGCTGGCGTGGCCCTTGCGCTGCCCCAGGTAGACGGTCACCCCCACGCCCTTGTCGCGGTTGTACTCGATGGTCTCCACCTCGCCCAGCCGCACGCTGACGTTCTGGCCCACGCCTTCCGAGATATCCACGTCACAGGCGGTGGCGCCGGCCTGCTTGGCATGGCGCAGCACCTGCTGCACCAGCTCGGTCAACTGGTCCTGGCTGAAGGAAAGCGTGGATTCTTTGGCTTGGCTCACGGGCAATCTCGCATCGGATGGCAGCCCTAGGCTGCCAGGGGAAAGGGGCTTGGGCCAAGGCTTTGCCGGCTAGCGGCGCGCTTGGCCCCTTCGCGCGCAGGGCGTTCATGCCTGCTTAGCGTCGAGGTGTCCGGTATCATAGCAGTCCAATATCTTCCCGGCCGATTCGCCATGTCCCGCAAGCCCCATACCGAACCCGACTTCGACACCGATTTTGACGGTGGCGAAGAGATCGAATACGTCAGCAAAAGCGCCATGAAGCGCGAGGTAGAAGCCTTGCAAGACCTGGGCGTGCAGCTGATCGCCCTGTCCAAGGGCCAGCTGAAGAAGCTGAACCTGCCCGATAATCTGCTGACCGCCATCAAGGATGCGCAGAAGATCACCGCCAATGGCGCGATCAAGCGCCAGCGCCAATACATCGGCCGCCTGATGCGCGATGTGGACCCGGCGCCCATCCAGGCCTTCCTCGATAGCCTGCGCGGCGATAACGAGCGCCTGAATGCCTGGTTCCATGAGCTGGAACGCCAGCGCGACGAGCTGGTGGCCAGCGATGAGGCGGTGGCCAAGCTGATCGCCGAGCACCGCGATATCGATATCCAGCAGCTGCGCACCATGGTGCGCAATGCGCGCGCCGAGCGGGCCGCCAACAAGCCACCCAAGCACTACCGTGCGCTGTATCAGTTCATCAAGAGCCTATCCACCGAGCCGGCGCTGATTGCCGCGGAAGTGGAGGACGAAGACGATGAGGACCACGATGCCTAAACCGGGCTTGAAGATCGGTCTGGTCTCGGTCAGCGACCGGGCCAGCCAGGGCGTGTATGAAGACAAGGGCCTGCCCGCGCTACAGGACTGGCTGGCCGCTGCGGTCAGTACGCCATTCAGCACGGTCAGCCGGCTGATTCCCGATGAACAGGCGCAGATCGAGGCCACGCTCAAGCAGCTGGTGGACGAGGAAGGTTGCGGCCTGGTGCTGACCACCGGCGGCACCGGCCCCGCCCCGCGCGACGTGACCCCGGATGCCACGCTGGCAGTCGCCGACCGCGAAATGCCTGGCTTTGGCGAGCAGATGCGCCAGATCAGCCTGAAGTTCGTCCCTACCGCCATTCTGTCGCGCCAGGTGGGCGTGTTGCGCAAGCAGGCGCTGATCCTCAATCTGCCCGGCCAGCCGAAGGCTATCAAGGAAACCCTGGAAGGCCTGAAGGATGGTGAAGGCAAGGTCGTGGTGCCCGGCATCTTCGCGGCTGTGCCCTACTGCCTGGACCTGATCGGCGCTGCCCATCTGGATACCCACGAAACGATCGTGAAAGCCTTCCGTCCTAAGGCGAAATAGCCTGTCGGCACTGTCACAGCGCGGCAAAACGCCGCCCCTAAGCTGACCGCTATTCCTGGTCAGCCTAGGGAGTGCCGCCATGGCGCTATTGAAGCTCGCAAGCGGGCAAGACCCAGCCCTTCTCCACCCCAACGCCTCAAACGGTGTGCTGGCGGCAGGCCAGACGCCGCGCCGTGTGCTGCTGGTCAAACTATCGGCCATGGGTGACCAGGTCTGCCTGGCTGCCGCGGTACGCGATATCCGCCGCCGCTGGCCTGCCGTCGAGATCGACTGGGCGGTGGACGAGCGCTTTGCCGATATCGCGCGCTTGCACCGCGATGTAAAGCAGGTGTTCGCGCTACCAATCAAACGCTGCCAGCGCGGCTGGCGCCTGCGCCAGAACCGCCGCGATCTGTTCCAGGCGCTGCTGGCGTTGCGTCGCCAGCACTACGATCTGGTGCTCGATGCGCAGGGCTTGTGGAAGAGCGCGCTGATTGCGCGCCTGGCGCGCAGCCCGCTACGGGTCGGCTTCCAACGCCAGGCCTGCGGCGAGCGCCCGGCCGCGCTGTTCTACACCCATCACCATCAACCTAGCCGCTCTGCGGCGGTGGCGCGCCTGCGCGATCTGGCCGCCTTTGCCCTGGGCAGCCAGCCCTATGCGCCGCTCGATTACGGCTTGGCCGCAATGCCGATGCCGGAGAACAGCACGCCCAGCCGGCGCATCGCACTCTGCCATGCGGCCTCGAAGGCGGAAAAGCGCTGGGAAGATGGGGAATGGGTCAAGCTCGGTCGGGCCCTGGCCGCGCGCGGCTTTCAGCTGGTGCTGCCCTGGGGTACGCAGGCGGAACAGCAACACGCCAAGGTGCTGGCCGACGCGATTGGCGCGCAATACTGCGAGATCCTGCCCTATACGCAGCTGGCGGACTGGCCGGCCGTGTTGGCCAGCTTACGCCTGCTGATCGGGGTGGACAGCGGCCTTCTGCATCTGGCGGCCGCGCACGGCCTGCCCACTGTGGGCATCTTCGTGAGCACCCATACCGATCTGTTCAGCCCACTGCCCGGCCGCGGCCTGGCCTTGGGGCTGCCTGGCCCGCTACCCGATAGCTCGGCGGTGCTGCAGGCGGCCAGCCGCTGGCTGCCCGCTGAGCTCAGCCCTGGCTGAACGCCACCTTGCTGGCCCAGTCGCCCTGCGGTGCCTGGTGGGCGCGCATCAGTGCGAGCAGGGTCTCGGGTGTATCGGCCACATGGAAAAGCTGGCGGTGCGCGCTGCGCACAAAGCCCTCCTCCTCGGCCTGCTTGATCCAGGCCAGCAGCGGATCGAAATAGCCGTTCACATTGAGCAGACCGATTGGCTTGGCATGGATATGCAGCTGCGCCCAGGTCATGATCTCGAACAGCTCGTCCAGCGTGCCAAAGCCGCCAGGCAGCGCGATAAAGCCATCAGCACGCTCGGCCATCAGCGCCTTGCGGCTATGCATGCTGTCCACTTCGATCAGCTCGGTGCTGTCCGGGTGGGCCAGCTCCTTTTCCACCATGAAGCTCGGGATCACGCCCAGGGTCTGGCCGCCGCGCGCCAGCACCGCATCGGCCACCACGCCCATCAGGCCGACCTTGCCGCCGCCCCAGACCAGCTCCAGCTGCTGCTCGGCTAGGGTATGGCCGAGCGCAGTGGCAGCCGCCTGATAGACGGGGCGATTACCGAAGGCGGCACCGCAAAATACACAGATGGCACGCATGACTACTCGCTGAAAGGCTGGACGAGATGACGCCGGTTGGCCGGCGCCGGATAGGGATCGGGCCAGAATTCGCGCTGGTGCACGATCTTGCCTGCACGCACCGTGCTGAAGGTAATGGCCCGCGCATGCTGCACGCCATCGCTGACGCGCACCTCGCTGACTGCCTGCTCGGCATCGCCCACGATGCGCAGCACCTCGAACTGCCAGCGCCCATGGGCGGGGTACTCGCGATTGAGCTGGGCAAAGCGGGCTGGCCCAAGCACCGATTCCTGCGATTGCGGCCAGTCGAGCCGGTAATCGTCGGCCAAGAGCTCGGCCGCGTAGGCAAAATCATTGCTCTGCATGCGCTGCCAGAAGGCGGCAACCAGCTCGACCGCGCCCATGCTTACAGCACCGCGACCGGATAGGCGCCAAGCACCTTCACGAAGGCGGCGCGCTCGCGCAGCGCCTCCAGCGTATTCTGTACGCGTGCCTCGCTGGTATGGCCTTCGATATCGACGAAGAACAGGTATTCCCACAGCCCGGTACGCGAAGGACGCGATTCGAACTTGGTCATCGAGACACCGTTCTCGGCCAAGGGGCTGAGCAGCTGGTGCACGGCGCCCGGCTTATTCTGGGCCGACATGACCAGGCTGGTCTTGTCGCGGCCGCTGGCATTGGTGTCGTGGTAGCCGAGCACCAGAAAGCGCGTGGTGTTATTCGGTTCATCTTCAATATTCTCGGCCAGCTTGTGCAGGCCGAAGCGCTCAGCCGCCGCATCACCAGCAATCGCCGCACAATGGGCATCCAGGCTGGCCAGACGCGCCGCCTCGGCATTCGAGGACACCGACACGCGCTCCACCTCGACCGGCAGATTGTCGTTCAGCCATTCATGGCACTGCGCGAGGCTCTGCGCATGCGAATACACGCGGCGTATGCCGGCCAGGCCCGCCTCGCGGCGCAGCAGATGGTGATGGATGCGCAGCTCGACCTCACCGCAAACCTTGAGCGGGGTGCTGACCATCAGGTCCAGCGTACGCCCCACCGCACCCTCGGTGGAGTTCTCCACCGGCGCCACCACATAATCGGCCGCGCCCGCTTCCACCACGCGGAAGGCCTCGTCGATAGACGCGCAGGCCTGAGTGACCGCGGCATGGCCGAACTGCTTGATGGCGGCCGACTGGCTGAAGGTGCCTTCCGGCCCCAGATAGGCAATGGTCAGCGGCCGCTCGATGGACAGGCAGGCGGACATGATTTCGCGGAACAGCTTGGCCACCGACTCATCGGGCAGCGGGCCGCTGTTCAGCTGCTTGATGCGCGCCAGCACCTGGGCCTCGCGCTCGGGCCGGTAGACGAGGCCACCGCCCTTCAGTTCGCCAATCGCGCGCGCGTGACCGGCGCGCTGATTCAGCATGGCAAGGATTTGTGCATCGAGCGCGTCGATGGCATCGCGATGGGATTTGAGGATTTCGTCAGACATGCTGGCCCGGTTTCGCTATGCGCCGAGACTGGCGCGGGGAGTGGCGAGCATAACATGGCTATTCAGGCCGCCTTTATGCCCGCTAACACTAAGCGTGGATGCGCTGGGTTTGCTGGGCGGTGGCCGGCACGCGGCACCCGTGCGGCGCTTAAAAGCCGCACAGCGCCCACAAATTGGCCAGCGTGACCTGGCTGGCCGGGCTCAGATAGGCCACGAACACCAGGCCAAGCACCAGGGCGATCAGCACGCCGCGCCACCAAGACGGTTTCATGCGAGCTGCACCGCCGGGCGGGCAATCGCGCGTTCCTGAATCGGCCAGTTGACCACAGCCGCCAGCACGCCAAGCGCAATCGAGATATACCAGACGATGTTGTAGGACCCCGTGTGGTCATACAACCAGCCGCCAAGCCAGACGCCGAGGAAGCTGCCGATCTGGTGCGAGAAGAACACGAAGCCCGACAACATGCCCAGATGCTTGACGCCGAAGATGGTGGCAATCACCCCATTGGTCAGCGGCACGGTGGACAGCCACAGAAAGCCCATCGCCGCGGCGAACAGCCACACGCTCCAGGCCGACAGCGGCGCGAGCAGGAAGAGCGTGATCGCCACGGCGCGGGCCAGGTAGATAAAGGACAGCAGGTATTTCTTGGTGAAACGCGCGCCAAGCTGGCCGGCCGTATAGGTGCCAAACACATTGAATAGGCCGATCAGGGCCAAGGCACCGGCCGCCACGCTAGCCGGTAGGCCGAAATCCTTCAGATAGGCGGGCAGGTGCACGCCGATGAACACCACCTGGAAGCCGCACACAAAGTAACCGGCCATCAGCATCTGGAAGCTCGGGTAGCGGAAGGCTTCGCGCGCGGCCGCCCACACGCTCTGGCTGCCGGCCGCGTGGGCGGGCAGCGGTGCCTCGCGCAGGCCGCGCGCGGCCGGAATGATCAGTAGCGACATGGCCGACAGGATCAGCAGGGCATTGATCCAGCCCACGCCGCCGATCAATTGCTGCTCGATCGGCACCATCAGAAACTGGCCGAAGCTGCCGGCCGCCGACGCGAGCCCCATCGCCTGCGAGCGCTGATTCTCTGGCACCGCGCGGCCGATGACGCCGAACACGATGCTATAGGTGGAACCGGACAGTGCGAGCCCCAGCAGCAGGCCGGCCGAGGCGGAGAACAGCAGACCGCTGCTGGATACCGTCATCAGCGCCAAGCCGGCCGCATACAGCAGCGCGCCCACCACCAGCACGCGCACCGCGCCAAAGCGGTCGGCCAGCGCGCCGGTAAACGGCTGGGCCAGGCCCCAGACCAGGTTCTGTAGGCCCAGGGCAAAGGCGAACACCTCGCGCGTCCAGCCGAAATCGGCCGTCATCGGCTGCAGAAAGAAACCGAAACCATGCCGTATGCCCATCGACAGGGACACGATAATGCCGGCGCACAGCAGCACACGGCGAACAGCGGGCGTATTCATGCGGGAAACTCCGTTGGGGATGGCTGCACTGTGCGCCGCCCGGCCGGGCGCGCCAAGAGACAGTCGGGGCCAAGCGCACCGTCACAGCACCGCGCGGGGCGGATTTGGCAGAAAATGACGCAAGATTGGCATTTCAGCCAAAGTAGCCGGCGGCAAGCTGGTCCAAGCCCACCCTCAGGAGCCCCATCATGTCTCACCGCCCGCCGCGCCATGTGCTGTTCATGCTTTGCGACAAAGTCAATGTGCTGGACGTGACCGGCCCCTTGGAGGTGCTGTCCCAGCCCTGCCGCCTACAAGCCGACGCACCGCCCTACCGGATCACAGTGGCCTCGCTACAGGGCGGGCTGATCACTACCTCGGCCGGCCTGCGCCTCGATACCGTGCCGATCGCCAGTGTCGAGATGCGCAGCGTGCACACGCTGATCCTGCCTGGCGGTGGCGCCGGCTATGTGCCGTTTGCACCGCAGGCGCTGGTGGACTGGATCAGCATGCACGCCAGCGGCATCGCACGCATCTGCTCGACCTGTACCGGCGCCTTCACCCTGGCGGCCACGGGTCTGTTGGCTGGGCGACGCGTGACCACCCACTGGCTGGCCGGCGCGAATCTGCTCGCGCTCGACCCCAGCCTGCAACTGGAGGCCGATGCGCTGTTCGTGGCCGACGGCAAATTCTGGACCGCGGCAGGCGTCTCGGCCGGCATCGATCTGGCCCTGGCCCTGCTGGAAAGCGACCTCGGCCACCAGACCGCCATGCAGGTGGCCCAACGCCTGGTGGTCTTCCTCAAGCGCCCGGGCGGCCAGTCACAGTTTAGCCAGGCACTGCGCCAGCAGAGCCAGGAAGGTGCACTGGCCGATTTGCATGGCTGGATGGCGGCCAATCTGCAGCGCGAGCTAAGCGTGGCCCAGCTGGCCGAGCAGGCTGGCATGAGCGTGCGCAGCTTCGCGCGCCACTACCAGCGCAAGGTCGGCATGACACCGGCCAAGGCCGTGGCCGCCATGCGTTTGGAAGCAGCCAGCCAGGCGCTGGCACATAGCAAGCGGCCGCTGAAGGCGATCGCCGCCGATTGCGGCTTTGGCGATGAGCAGGCCCTGCGACGCGCCTTTCAGCGCCAGTTTGGCATTGCACCGGCCAGCTACCGCGCGCGCTTCGCGGCCTAGCCCCCGGCAGTGCAGGCCGCGCCAAGCATGAAAAACGCCGCGCGAAGGCGGCGTTATCGGGCAGGCGCTCAGCGCTCAGCCATGGTTGCGGGCAAAGTCCTGCATGAAGCTGGTCAAGGCCTTCACGCCTTCCAAGGGCATGGCGTTGTAGATGCTGGCCCGCATGCCGCCGGTGACCCGGTGGCCCTTGATCTGCAGCAGATTGCGCGCGGCGGCCTGCTTGATGAAGTCCTCGTCCAGACGCTCGTCCGCCAGACGGAAGGGCACATTCATACGCGAACGGAACGGCTTTTCCACCGGGCAGTGGTAGAAGCCAGCCGAGGTATCGATGGTTTCGTACAGCAGCGCCGCCTTCTCGATATTGCGCTGCTCGATGGCCTTCAGCCCGCCCTGTCGCTGCATCCACTTGAACACCAGACCCGCCACATACATGGCGAAGGTCGGCGGGGTGTTGTACATCGAGTCGGCCTCGGCCAATACCTTGTAGTCGAACATGGTCGGGGTGCCCGGCAGCGCCTGGCCGAGCAGGTCTTCACGCACGATGACGATGGTCAGCCCGGCCGGGCCGATATTCTTCTGCGCACCGCCGTAGATCAGGCCGAACTGGCTGACATCGACCGGGCGGGACAGGAAGTTGGACGACATATCACAGACCAGCGGTACATCGCCGGTATGCGGAACGAAGGGGAACTCCACCCCGCTCAGCGTCTCGTTCGAGGTGTAGTGCACATAGGCAGCCTGCGGGTCGAGCTGCCAGTCGCTTTCCGCCGGCACCGCGTTATAGCCTTGCGCTTCACCACTGGCCGCGACGCGCACCTGACCGTATTTGCGCGCTTCCTTCATGGCCAGCTTCGACCAATGGCCGGTCTCGATGAAATCGATGCTGGTTTTCCCACGCAGCAGATTCATCGGCACCATGGCGAACTGGCTGGTGGCGCCGCCTTGCAGGAAGAGCACGCGGTAATTGGCCGGGATGCCCATCACCGCGCGCAGGTCTTCCTCCGCCTCGGCGGCGATCTGCATGAACTCGCGCCCGCGGTGGCTCATCTCCATCACCGACATGCCGCTACCGTGCCAGTCGAGCAGTTCCTTCTGCACTTCCAGCAAGACTTCACGGGGTAACACGGCAGGGCCGGCGCTGAAATTGAACACGGGGGTCATGGGAGCTCCAGAGCGTTGAGACAGTATTCAGACAAGGCGCACGCCGGCGAGTTTGGCCGCCACGGCGGCCAATATTCACACCGGCATGGCCTCAGGACAGCAGAAAATGCGCGCGCGCCACGGCGACTGGCTTGCTTTCGTCTTCCTGCCAGGCCGTCATGCGCACATTCGCCACCCGCTTACCCTGCTTGGTGATATCGCAGCGCGCGTACAGGCTCTGAGCCTTACCCGAACGCAGGAAGTCGAGCGAGAAATCGATGGTACGCGGCACCTCACTCGATTCACGCGCCCACACCAGATGCAGGAGCGCGGCGTTTTCCAGGAAACCGCCGATGGCTCCGCCATGCAGGGCGGGCAGATGTTCATTGCCGATATTGTGCTGGCTGAAGGGCAGCTCGAACAAAGGCTGGCCCTGATCTTCGCGCATCACCACGCCCAGCAGCTGGGCATAGGGAATCTGCTCGATCAGGCGTGAGTAATCGCCCGATTCCTTGGCAGCCTGCAGGTTTTCCAGTTGCACCATCTCAGCCTCCCTTCTTCGAGCCCAGCTGGGCCTGGCTGGATTCACGCATAAAGGTGCCGACGCCATGGGCAATCGGCTGATCGTTACCTTCCTGATAGGCGGTCGCGCGGGTAAAGGCGATCTGGCGACCCAGGCGATAGCACTCGGCCGTGCAATACACGGGCTGGCCCGGCGTGGCGCCGCGCAGATAGTCGATACGCAGGTCCAGCGTGGCAATCGCCTCACGCTCGGCCAGCAGGGAGAACACCGACAGCGCGCTGGTGGTGTCGATCAGGGAAGTCATCACCCCGCCATGCAGCACACCGGTGCGCGGGTTGCCCACCAGGGCGGTGTTGTACGGCAGGCGCAGCGTGGCACGCCCGCGCTCACCGTTCACGAACTCCAGGCCGATGGTAGCCGAATGCGGAATCTGGCAGAACCAGCGCGCCACATCATCGAACAGGGCCGGATTGAGTACCGGCAAGGGTAGGTTTTGCATCTCAAGCGCTTTCCACGGGCTGCCCTCGCAGGCAGCCCCTATCAAAATCAGGCCGCTTCGCCGCCACCGCCATCGGTGGCTGCTGCGTCACCCAACTCCTCCACGCCTTCTTGTTGTTCTGCTTCTTCTTCGTCATCGGCATCCGCCACCTTGACGATGCCCGACAGGGTTTCACCCGCATCCAGATTGATCAGACGCACACCCTGGGCGCTACGGCCGGTTTCGCGCACTTCCTTGACCGCGGTACGGATCAGCACGCCGCCGGTGGTGATCAGCATCAGCCCGTCTGCCTCGGTCACCAGACTGGCCGCCACCAGCTTGAAGCCGGTCTTCTCGGTCAGGTCCATGGCGATCACGCCCTGAGTGCCGCGGCTGGTGTGGCGGAATTCGCTGATCTGGGTGCGCTTGCCATAACCGCCATCGCTGGCAGTCAGCACCTGCCAGTCTTCCGAATCGGCCACCAAGAGCGAGATCACGTCCTGGCCATCGGCCAGGGTCATACCGCGCACACCACGGGTATCGCGGCCCATCGGGCGCACATCGTTCTCGTCAAAGCGCACGGCCTTGCCGCCCGAGGAGAACAGCATGACCTGATGACTGCCGGCTGTGATCGCCACGCCAACCAGCTGATCGCCCTCATCCAGTGCCACGGCGATGATGCCGAGCTTACGCGGGTTGGAGAAGGCCGACAGCGGGGTCTTCTTCACCGTGCCACGCTGGGTGGCCATGAACACGTAGTGGTCGTCGGAGAATTCCTTCACCGGCAGGATGGCATTGATCTTCTCGCCGTCCTGCAGCGGCAGCAGGTTGACGATGGGACGACCGCGCGAGGCACGCCCACCCTGGGGTACGTCATACACCTTCATCCAGTACACACGCCCCAGCGAGCTGAAGCACAGGATGTAATCGTGGGTATTGGCCACGAACAGATTGTCGATAAAGTCGTCTTCCTTGGTCGCCGCCGCCTGCTTGCCGCGCCCGCCGCGCTTTTGCGCGCGGTATTCGTCCAGCGGCTGGGCCTTCATATAGCCGGTGTGCGACAGGGTGACCACCATCTCCTGCGGAGTGATCAGGTCCTCGAGGCTGATATCTTCGCCAAACGGCACGATCTCGGACTTGCGCGCGTCACCGAACTGGAGCTTCAGCTCGTTCAGCTCATTGGCAATGATCTCGGTGATGCGCTCGGCGCGGGCCAGGATGTCAAGCAGGTCGACGATCTTGTCCATGATTTCGCGGTACTCGGCTTCGAGCTTGTCCTGCTCAAGGCCGGTCAGGCGCTGCAGGCGCATATCCAGAATCGCCTGGGCCTGAGCGTCGGACAGGCGATAGCCATTGCCCTTCAGGCCAAATTCCTTGGACAGCCACTCCGGACGTGCTTCATCGCTGGCCACGCGGGACAGCAGCTCTTCCACCAGGGTCGAGCGCCATTCGCGCGACATCAGCGCCACCTTGGCCTCGGGCGGCGTGGCCGCAGCCTTGATCAGGGCGATCACTTCGTCCACGTTCGACAACGCCACCGCCAGGCCTTCCAGCGTATGGGCACGATCGCGCGCCTTCTTCAGCTCGAACACCGTGCGCCGGGTCACCACTTCGCGGCGGTGACGCAGGAAGGCTTCCAGAATCTGCTTGAGGTTCAGGAGGCGCGGCTGGCCATCGACCAGGGCCACCATATTCATGCCAAAGCTCGACTGCAGCTCAGTCTGCTTGTACAGATGGTTGAGCACCACCTCGGGCAGCTCATTGCGCTTGAGCTCTATATAGATACGCATGCCCGACTTGTCGGACTCGTCGCGCAGATCGGCAATGCCCTCGATCTGCTTATTGCGCACCAGATCGGCAATCTTCTCGATCAGGGTCTTCTTGTTCACCTGATAAGGCAGCTCATCGACGATGATGGCCTGCTTGTCGCGGCTCACCTCTTCGATATGGGTGCGCGCACGCATCACCACGCGGCCACGGCCGGTGCGATAGCCTTCGCGCACGCCGGCAATGCCATAGATGATGCCGGCGGTGGGGAAGTCAGGCGCCGGAATCAGATCGATCAGCTCGTCGATGCTGAGCTCGCTATTGGCCAGCAGGGCCAGTGCGCCATTCACCACTTCGCTCAAATTGTGCGGCGGGATATTGGTGGCCATGCCCACGGCGATACCGGTCGAACCGTTGACCAGCAGATTGGGCAGGCGGGTCGGCAGTACCGAGGGCTCGAGCTCCTTGCCGTCGTAGTTGGGCACGAAATCGACGGTTTCCTTGTCGATATCCGCCAGCAGCTCGACCGAGATCTTGTCCATGCGGCACTCGGTGTAACGCATGGCCGCCGCGCTATCGCCGTCGATCGAGCCGAAGTTGCCCTGCCCATCCACCAGCGTGTAACGCAGCGAGAAGTCCTGCGCCATCCGAACCAGAGTGTCGTAAATCGCGCTATCACCGTGCGGGTGATACTTACCCATCACGTCACCCACGATGCGCGCGCACTTCACATAAGGCCGGTTCCAGACGTTATTGGCCTCCTGCATGGCGAACAAAACCCGGCGATGTACCGGCTTCAAACCATCCCGAACGTCCGGTAGCGCGCGGCCCACGATCACGCTCATGGCGTAATCGAGGTAGGAGCGGCGCATTTCCTCTTCCAAGCTAACCGGAATCGTCTCTTTGGCAAATTGTTGCAAATCGGTCATTTTTTACCGTCTAGGCAGGCGAATTAAGCAAAAATTTTACCACGTGGCGACGCATGGCTCCAATTAAGGCGCAATTGTCATATTCTCCTGATTGCGGCGCATTGAAAGCGTCAAGTAAACTCGGCTCCGATGTGGCACCGGTAATTGTCTGAAGCAAATTCCAATCTCTACCCCATGGAGAATAACTATGAAGATGAAACATACCCTGATTCAGTCGGCCGTTCTGGCCGTGCTCGGTTTCGCTGCAGTTTCCGCCTCGGCCGCCAATGACGGCTACGCCACCGACACCCGCTCGCCTGTCGTGCGCAGCGGCACCGGCCTGTGCTGGCACACCAGCTCCTTCAGCAAGGAAAAGGCCATCGAGGAATGCGATCCGGATCTGGTGCCGAAGAAGGCCGCTCCGGTAGCTGCACCGGCCCCGGCCCCGGTTGTTGAAGCACCGGCCCCGGTCGTGGTGCCCGCTCCGGCTCCTGTCAAGCTGGCTACCCCGAAGAAGCTGGAAACCCTGACCCTGAACGCCGCCGCCCTGTTCGACTTCGGCAAGGCCACCCTGAAGCAGGAAGGTGTTGACGCACTGAACGCCGTGGCAGCCGTGCTGCTCGAGCGCAAGTACGATCCGGCCAAGACCAAGATCGAAGTGGAAGGCCATACCGACCGCATCGGCAAGGCTGAAACCAACCAGAAGCTGTCCGAAGCTCGTGCCAATGCTGCCCGTCAGCAACTGGTCGACAAGGGCGTGCCGGCCGAGATGATCGTGGCCAAGGGCCTGGGTCTGACCGAACCGGTTACCCAACCGGCCGACTGCAAGAAGGTTGCCAAGAACCGCAAGAAGCTGGTCGAGTGCTACGCACCTGACCGTCGCGTCGAAGTGGAAATCTACGCCACCGTCGAGCAGTAAGTCGCACGCCAGCGTGTTGTTCCTCAAAGCCCCGCCCCGTGCGGGGCTTTGTCTTTTGTGCCAGCGCGCGCATTCAGAGGGCATTCAGGCCCCCATGCTAGACTGATGGCCATTCTCCCATGCCGACTTTGCCATCATGCGCCACCTTCTGCTCCTTGCCCTTAGCCTGCCCAGCTTTGCCGGCGGCCTCGATCAGCTCAACCAGTTCCTCGAACAGACCAAGAGTTTCACCGCCGACTTCCAGCAGACCGTCACCCAGAAAGCTGGCAAGCAGCAGCAGGCCGGCGGCAGCATGGCCATCCTACGCCCAGGCCGTTTCGACTGGCGCTACACCAAGCCTTATGAGCAGCGCGTGGTCGGCGATGGCAAGCAGTTGTGGATTCATGACCCAGATCTGAACCAGGTAACCCGCAAGCAACTGGACCGCGCGCTGGGCGACAGCCCGGCGGCCCTCTTGGCCGGCAGCAATGAGCTGAGCAAGTCCTACCAGCTCAGCGAAGCCGGTAAGCGCGATGGGCTGGAATGGGTGGAAGCCACCCCTAAGCAGCGCGACACCGGTTTCGAGCGCGTGCGCATCGGCTTCAAGGAAGCCCAGCCCATGGCGATGGAGCTGGCCGACAGCTTTGGCCAGACCACGCTGATTCGCTTTAGCAAGGTGGTACGCAATCCCAAGCTGGGCGCCGATCGCTTCCAGTTCAGCCCGCCGGCGGGTGCCGACGTAGTCTCGGCCGATTAAGGCGCACATCAGCCTGCAGCAGGCAGCTCGCCTGCTGCACGGCGCCGCCTTCCGTTAAACTGGCGACCTGATTCGTTGTTTGGCCGCCATGTCCGACCTGTTCAAGCAAGACCCGATTCCACCGCTGGCTGAAGCACTGCGCCCGAAAACACTCGATGAAGTGATCGGGCAGCGCCATCTGCTGGGCGAAGGCAAGCCGCTACGACTGGCCTTTCAGTCCGGCAAGCCGCATTCGATGATCCTGTGGGGGCCGCCCGGCGTCGGCAAGACCACGCTGGCGCGGCTGACGGCAAACGCCTTCGACTGCGAATTCATCGCGCTCTCGGCCGTATTCTCCGGCGTCAAGGATATCCGCGGCGCCATGGAGATGGCCGAGCAGAACCTCGCGCAGGGCCATCACACCATCCTGTTCGTGGATGAAATCCACCGCTTCAACAAATCGCAGCAGGATGCGCTGCTGCCCTATGCCGAATCGGGCCTGGTCACCTTTATCGGCGCCACCACCGAAAACCCGTCCTTCGAGGTTAACTCGGCACTGCTGTCACGCGCCCAGGTCTATGTGCTGAAGTCGTTGGATGAGACCGAGCTGCGTCAGCTACTGGCGCGCGCCCAGGCCAGCACGCTGGCCCACCTGAGCTTCGACGAGGTGGCCGTGGACACCCTGGTCGGCTATGCGGACGGCGATGCACGGCGCTTCCTGAACCTACTCGAACAGACGCAGACCGCTGCCATGGCGGCCAAGACCACGCGCATCGATGCGGATTTCGTACAGAACGCGCTGACTCTGAACGCGCGCCGCTTCGACAAGGGCGGCGACAATTTTTACGACCAGATCTCGGCCCTGCACAAATCGGTGCGTGGCTCGAACCCGGATGCCGCGCTGTACTGGCTGACGCGTATGTTGGATGGTGGCGCGGATGCGCGCTATCTGGCGCGGCGCATCGTGCGCATGGCCTGGGAGGACATTGGCCTCGCGGACCCGCGCGCGATGCAGATCGCTAACGATGCCGCCAACACCTATGAAAGACTGGGTTCGCCCGAGGGTGAGCTGGCGCTCGGTCAGGCGGTCATCTACCTCGCCGTCGCCGCCAAGAGCAATGCCGGTTACAAGGCCTATAACCAGGCACGCGCCTTCGTGAAGCAGGACAAATCACGCGAGGTGCCCGTGCATCTGCGCAACGCCCCGACCAAGCTGATGAAGGAACTCGGCTATGGGCATGAATACCGCTATGCCCATGACGAGCCGCATGCTTACGCGGCTGGTGAGCACTATCTGCCGGAGGGCATGGCCGAACCGGGCTGGTACGAGCCGGTCGCGCGCGGCCTGGAGCTCAAGATCGCCGAAAAGCTGCACTTTTTGCGCCAACTGGATGAAGAAGCGCGATCTCGCCAGGACAGCCGCCAGGGCAAATAAGGCTTGGCGCTGTCCGTCCCCTGCCATGGCGGTTAAAATCCGCCCACTTTGCGCACCGCGCCCTTCGCGTCGTACCCACTATTCAGAAAAACAGGTTCGCCATGCTCGATATCCAACAACTTCGCAACGACCTCGACGGCGTTGCCGCACGCCTTGCCCAGCGCGGCTTTGCGCTTGATACGGAAACTTTTGCTGCACTGGAGCAGGAGCGCAAGGCCCTGCAAACGCGTACCCAGGACCTGCAGGCCGAACGCAATGCCAAGTCCAAGGCGATTGGCCAGGCCAAGGCCAAGGGCGAAGATGTCGCCCCCATCATGGCCAGCGTGGCCCATCTCGGCGATGAACTCAAGGCGGCCGAACAGAACCTGGCCGTGCTGCAGGACAAGCTCAACGATATGCTGCTGCGCATCCCCAATCTGCCGCACGAATCGGTGCCGGTGGGCCGCGATGAGAGCGGCAATGTCGAATTGCACCGCTGGGGCACGCCACGCAGCTTCGACTTCACCGTCAAGGACCACGTCGATATCGGCACCCCGCTGGGTCTGGATTTCGAGACAGGCGCCAAGCTGTCCGGCGCACGCTTTACCGTGCTCAAGGGCCAGATTGCCAAGCTGCACCGTGCGCTCGCCCAGTTCATGCTCGATGTACAGACCAATGAGCATGGTTATACCGAGTGCTACACGCCCTATATCGTCAACCCGGAAGTGCTGTTCGGTACCGGCCAGCTGCCCAAATTCGCCGAGGATATGTTCCGCGTCGAGCGCGGCGGTGAGGATGGCCAAACCCAGTACCTGATCTCGACCTCGGAAATCTCGCTGACCAATACCGTGCGCGACAGCGTGCTGCGCCATGACGAGCTGCCGATCAAGCTGACCGCCCACTCGCCCTGCTTCCGCTCGGAAGCTGGCAGCTACGGGCGTGATACGCGCGGCATGATCCGCCAGCACCAGTTCGACAAGGTGGAAATGGTGCAGATTGTGGCGCCGGAACAGTCCTACGCCACGCTGGAGGCGATGCGCGAGCACGCCGAGAACGTGCTGCAAAAGCTTGGCCTGCCCTACCGCGTGGTCACGCTGTGCACGGGTGATATGGGCTTTGGTGCCAGCAAGACCTATGACCTGGAAGTGTGGCTGCCTGCGCAGAACACCTATCGCGAGATCAGCTCGGTTTCCAACTGCGAAGCCTTCCAGGCGCGCCGCATGCAGACCCGCGTCAAGAATGAAGCCGGCAAGAACGAGCTCGTGCACACACTCAATGGCTCGGGTCTGGCCGTAGGCCGCACCCTGGTGGCGGTACTGGAGAACTACCAGAACGCCGATGGTTCGGTCACGGTGCCGGAAGTCCTGCGCCCCTACCTAGGTGGCATCGACAAGCTGGCCTGAGTACCGGTCCGACATGAAAAAAGCGACCCGCAGGTCGCTTTTTTCATGCTTGCTAACAGCTTACTCAGGCTGATAGACATAGGGTTTTTGCTTGACGCGTGCCGCCTCGGCTTCCTGCTGTTGAGCGCGGTCGATTTGCTTATCCCACAGCAGCGCGCGGCCTTCCACCTGGCCCTTGGCAACATCCGGGTTCTTGTCCAGGAATTCACGCAGGAATTGGGTGGTTTCGGAAACGTAGGTAGTGTCTTTGAACAACAAGGCCATGCTGATTACTCCGGCAGATTCAGTGGCGCGATTATACGCATGCGCGCAGTGCGGCAGAAATGAAAAGGCCGGGCACAGGCCCGGCCAAAACACGCCGCCTGCGGCTTAGACGCGTTCGACGCAGAGTGCCACGCCCATGCCACCACCAATACACAGGGTGGCCAGGCCCTTCTTGGCATCGCGGCGGGCCATCTCATGCAGCAGGGTCACCAGCACGCGTGCACCCGAAGCACCGATCGGGTGGCCAAGGGCAATCGCACCGCCATTCACGTTCACCTTGTTCCAGTCCCACTTCAGCTCGCGCGCCACGCCCAGCGCCTGGGCGGCGAAGGCCTCATTGGCTTCGATCAGATCAACCTGGTCCAGAGTCCAGCCCGCACGGGCCAGCGCACGCAGGGTGGCCGGCACCGGGCCCATGCCCATGATGCTCGGTTCCACGCCGCTGGAGGCATAGCCAGCGATACGGGCCAGCGGCTTCAGGCCCAGTTCCTTGGCCTTTTCGGCGCTCATCAGCATCACGGCAGCCGCACCGTCATTCAGGCCCGAGGCATTGCCGGCAGTGACCGAACCCTCTTTGTTGAAGGCTGGGCGCAGCTTCTGCAGCGCGTCCATGGTGGTGCCAGCCTTGATGTACTCATCCGCGGCAAACGCGACCGGGTCGCCCTTACGCTGCGGAATCAGCACCGGCACGATCTCATCGGCGAACTTGCCGGCCTTCTGCGCAGCCTCGGCCTTGTTCTGCGAAGCCAGCGCCAGCTCATCCTGCTCCTGACGGCTGATGCCGTACTTGGCGGCGATATTCTCGGCCGTGACGCCCATGTGGTAGTTGTTGTACACATCGGTCAGACCATCGGCCACCATGCTGTCCACCAGCGTGCCATTGCCCATGCGGATGCCATCACGGCTGTTCATCAATAGGTGCGGGGCCAGCGACATGTTTTCCTGACCGCCAGCGATCACGATGTCGGCATCGCCCGCCAGAATCGACTGCACGGCCAGATGGGTGGCTTTCAGACCCGAGCCGCAGACCTGGTTGATGGTCAGGGCCGGCACGGAGACCGGAATACCGGCCTTGATCAGCGCCTGACGGGCCGGGTTCTGCCCGAGACCGGCCTGCAGCACATTACCCAGAATCACTTCACTGATCTGATCGGCGGCCACGCCGGTCTTTTCCAGCAAGGCCTTGATCACGGTGGCACCAAGCTCGGGCGCGGACACTTTGGCCAGGCTGCCACCGAAAGCACCAATGGCAGTACGCTGGGCTGCAACGATAACGACTTCGGACATGGGACTACTCCTGCTAGGGTGGGGAGGATCGCACCGCGGGCCGGCCAATGCCGGCTCCGGGTGTGATTCGCTTTATTGCACCCCGCAAAAACGGGGTGGCCGGGTTGAAGGGTTGGAGATCAGGCCGCGCCGGCGCCGACCTTGGCTTTCACATAGCTGCCTGGCGCCGCTTCGATGGCCTTGTACTTGGTGTTGCCGGGCTTCTTGGGCGCGGCAATCTGCTTGCCGGATTTCGGAATCAGCCACTGGTCCCAATCCTGCCACCAGCTGCCCGGCCGGCTTTCCGCCTCGGCCAGCCAGGTGTCGGGATCGGCCGGGTAGGCATCATTGACCCAGTAGTTGCGCTTGCCTGGGCCGACCGGGTTGATCGAGCCGGCAATATGACCCGAGGCCCCCAGCACATAGCGCAGCTGCTTGCTACCCAGCAGCTGCGTGCCGCGATAGGCCGACTGCCAGGGCACGATATGGTCCTCGCGCGCGGCAAAGATATAGATGGGCCAATCGTACTCGCGTACATCGACCGGCACGCCACAAACCTGCATCGCACCTGGCTTGGCCAGATTGTTTTCCAGATACATCTGGCGCAGGAAGAAGGTATGCATGGGCAGCGGCAGATTGGCCGAGTCGTTGTTCCAGTACAGGAGATCGAAGGGTGGCGGAGTTTTGCCCTTCAAGTAGTTGTTCACCACATAGTTCCAGATCAGGTCATTGGCACGCAGCATGGCGAAGGCGCGCGCCAACTCCTTGCCACTGATCACGCCACCTTCGGCCAGCTTGGCCTCGCGCGACTTGACCAGGTCCTCATCCACGAACTGCTTGATCTCGCCCGGCTCGGTATGGTCAATCAGCGAGGTCATGAAGGTGACGCTCTCGAACCAGTCCAGCCCGCGCGCCTTCATCACCGCCAGGGTGGTGGTCAGAATCACCCCGCCAATGCAGAAGCCGAGCACATTGAGTTTGTCCTGCTTGCTGATCTCGCGCACCACCTCGGCGGCCTTGATCACACCGTGTTCCACGTAGTCATCCCAAGTGGTCTGGCCGAGCTCTGGGGTGATGCTGCGCCAGGACACCATGAACACCGTGTAACCCTGGGCCACGAAATGGCGCACCATCGAGTTCTCGGGCTGCAGATCCATCAGGTAGTACTTGTTCACTGCCGGCGGTACGAACAGCAGGGGGCGCTCGTAAACCTTCTCGGTGGTTGGCGTGTACTGGATCAGCTGGAACAACTCGCTCTGGAACACCACCGTACCCGGGGTAATCGCCAGATTCTCGCCCACCGCGAACTTCGTCTCATCGGTCATCGAGATATGGCCCTTGGCCATATCTTCCGACAGCTTGCGCATGCCCTCGGCCAGGCTCTCGCCCTTGGTATCGATGGCCAGCTTGATCACTTCCGGATTGGTGAGCGCGAAATTGGAGGGCGACATCGCGTCGATGAACTGCTGGGTGTAGAAACCCACTTTCTCGCGCGTAGCCTCATCCATGGGCACACCATCAACCAGCTCATTCAGCCATTTGGCGCTGAGCAGATAGTGCTGCTTCATGTAATCGAAGAACGGATACTGCGCCCACTCGGGTGCCGCAAAACGCCGATCGCCGCGCGCAGCTGGCTCGGCGGGCTTACTCTGTACACCAAGCAAGCCACTCCACAGATTCATCTGCTGCTGGTAGTAGCTGCTCTGCATGCCCAGGAGTTGCTGGGTATTGCCCATCAGCCCCTGCATGAATTGATCGATTGGCGCCGAAGAAGCGCTATTCGCGACGGGCTGCAAGCCAGCCACGAAGCGTTCAAACAGCTTGCGGTTGCTCTCCGTCAGCGATTGCATGAAATCGTCAAAACGGATCGTGTCGCTATTGGACTGGCTCAATGCTGTCTCCATCTGTCGTTGCGGACCGGATGCGATTTGCTGCAATGCAACAATTCAATCGCGTCCGCATTTTAGACACGCCATGCACAGCCACACAAGCCCGGATTAGTGCTTTACCTCTAGGCGGATTTTCCTCAGGCAAATAACAGAATTGGTTAATATTTTGCATTGCCTCACAAGCTAAGTGCCTAAAAATTAAGCACTCTTTAGAATGCATCTGACAAATCCATGGTTACCCTATGATTTGTATGGATATTCCGGAATCGCCCATGTATTATTTTTGCATTCACTGCCTCTGAACCGAGACGCCGCATGTTGTTACGCCTATCCGCGCTTCTCAGTGCACTTATCGCCGCCAGCCTCGTCGTTCTGCCCATGCAGGTCGAGGCCGCTCAGTCCGCCAAGAAAACAGCCAGCAGCCAGAGCAAGGCGAAGAAAAAGGCAGTGCGTACCAAGCAGGTACGCAAGCAGATCGCCAAGGCCAAGTCCAGCAAGACCCGTATCGTGCGCAAGGGCAAGGCCCGCGAGCTTGCTTATGCGCACAAGCGTGTCAGCAAGATGCGCATCGCCCGCGTGTCCGCACAGCCGTCGACCATGGATGAGCTGGCCTTGTTCTCCAGCGCCGCCGTGGTGGTGAATGCTTTGTCCGGCGAGCGCATCTTCGAGAAGAACGCCCGTGCCGTCGCACCGATTGCCTCGATCACCAAGCTGATGACGGCCATCGTGGCATTGGACATGCATCTGCCACTACATGAGCCGATCACCATCACGGAAGAAGACGTCGATACGCTGAAAAACTCCAGCTCGCGCCTCTTGGTCGGTACGACGCTCACGCGCGGCGAAGTCATGCACCTCGCGCTCATGTCATCTGAAAACCGCGCCGCACATGCCCTGGCACGCACAGCCCCTGGCGGCACCGCCGCCTTCATCGCCCGCATGAACCGCACCGCGCAGTCGTTGGGCATGCAGAACACCCGCTTCCTTGACCCGACCGGGCTCAATAGTGGCAATGTGGCCACGGCGGAAGACCTGATCCGCCTGGTGCAGGCCTCCAATCACTATCCGGAAATCCGCGCCTACTCGACCAGCGAAACCTATAGCTTTATTTCCAGCGTGAACGGGCGCGAGTACCAGTTCAATAACACCAATCCACTGGTGAAGAACAGCACCTGGGAAATCGGCGTCTCCAAGACCGGCTATATCTCGGAAGCTGGCAAATGCTTGGTCATGCAAGCCGTCATCAATGACACGCCTGTCGTCATCGTGTTGCTCGATTCAGCCGGTAAGCTGACCCGTATCGGTGACGCCAACCGGATCAAACGCTGGCTGGAAACCAGCCCGGCCGCCATCTTGCGCGCGGGCTGATTTAGCCCAAACACTATGCAACACCCGCTGCGGCGGGTGTTGTCGTTTATGGATGCCAAGCGGCGCTCAATTAGTACTTGCAGGAAAGAATGAGAATTCATATTATTCGATAAGTATTCTCATTCATGAATCATCCCATGTACGTGTGCATTTGCAACGCCGTTACCGATAAGCAGATCCGCCGCGCCGTGCACAACGGCTGCGACAGTATGCGTGAGCTGCGCATGGAGCTCGGTGTGGCCGCCTGCTGTGGCAAGTGCGCGCCCGATGCCCGCGCGCTGCTGCTCGATAGCAAACGTGAACAGATGACTGCCAGCCCAGGAAACTACATCAGCCTGATCCCTGCCTGAGATCACCGCCTAGAATCGGCACTTGCCGTTACGCACACCCTTAACTAAGTTAATGGGATACGTAGCGGCTTTGCCGCTTTCTGCGCTTGAATCGGCAAGGAGGCCATCATGAAGGGCGATAAGAAAGTCATCAGCTATCT
The DNA here is from genome assembly GCF_900119825.1 of Chitinimonas taiwanensis DSM 18899. GTDB lineage: Bacteria > Pseudomonadota > Gammaproteobacteria > Burkholderiales > Chitinimonadaceae > Chitinimonas > Chitinimonas taiwanensis. Next base: position 44,458 of record NZ_FPKR01000013.1, read on the forward strand.
GAACGCAGCACTGAAAAATGAGCTGACCGCCATCAACCAGTATTTCCTGCATGCGCGCATGTTCAAGAACTGGGGCTTCAAGGAACTCAACGAGCACGAGTACCACGAGTCGATCGATGAGATGAAGCACGCTGACCGCTTGATCGAGCGCATCCTGTTCCTGGAAGGGCTGCCCAATCTGCAGGAACTGGGCAAGATCTATATCGGCGAGGATGTGAAGGAGGCACTGCAGTGTGACCTGAAGCTGGAGCTTGAGGCGCTGCCACCACTCAAGGAAGGCATCGCCTACTGCGAGAAAGTGCAGGACTATGTAACACGTGATCTGTTCAAGGACATTCTGGCCAGCGAAGAAGAGCATATCGACTGGCTGGAAACCAATCTGGGCCTGATCGAGCAGATTGGCTACCAGAACTATCTGCAGTCGCAGCTGGGTGAGAGCAGCTCCTAAGACCGCTAAGGCCTTATGGCATCGCCAAACAAAAAGCCACCCTCGCGGTGGCTTTTTGTTTGGCCTCGTCTCAGGAAAATGCGATCAGGTGATCGATTTCCAGGCGGATGCCGATCAATTCGCCAATCGCATGGTCATGGTGGCTGGGCACCAGGCTGAGCACAGTAGCGCCGGATGGCAAGGCCAGGGTGTAGAGAAACTGCGCGCCACGAAAGGCTTTCTTGACCACCCGCGCCTGCAAGGCGCTGTGATCGTCGTGCAGCACATCATCCGGGCGCAGCAGCACTTGCAGGGTCTGCCCCGGCCGACCTTCCTGAGTGGCCAGGTAAGGCCCCTGCCCCAGCTCGAAACTCAACTCTCCTGGCGCAATCACCGTGGCAGGCAGGAAAGCACCCTCGCCGACAAAGTCAGCCACAAAGCGGTCGGCCGGCTCATGGTAAAGCGCATAGGCCCTATCCCATTGGCGCAGTTGACCACCATCCATCACGCCAATCCGATCCGCCAGCGCGAAAGCCTCGTGCTGATCGTGAGTAACCAGCAGCGCCGTCATACCACGCGCCTTGAGGATATCGCGCACCTCCTGCGACAGGCGCTCGCGCAGCTCGACATCCAGATTGGAAAACGGCTCATCCAGCAGCAGCAGACGTGGCTCGGGCGCCAGCGCGCGCGCCAGCGCCACGCGCTGCTGCTGGCCGCCCGACAAGGCATGGGTGTAATCATTGGCATGCGCAGCCAAACCCACCACCTCAAGCAGTTCAGCCACCTTGGCGGCGCGCGCGCCTTTATCCAAGGCGCCCAGGCCAAAGCCCACATTACCGGCCACGGTCAGGTGCGGAAATAGCGCGTAATCCTGAAACACCATGCCGATGCCGCGCCGCTGCGGCGGCCAATGACCATCGGCACCGGCAATCACATCGCCATTCAGGCGAATACGACCGGCACGTATTGTTTCGAACCCAGCGATCGCGCGCAGGGCCGTGGTCTTGCCGCAGCCCGATGGCCCAAGCAGACAACCGATCTCGCCCGGCGCCAGGGCAAAAGACAGGTCGCGCAGCACGGTCTTGTCGCCGTAGCCGACTTCGACCTGATCGAGGTTGAGCAAGCTTGCACTCATGCTTGTTTCTCCGTATGCAGGGCCAGCAGGATGACCGGAATCAGGCCGGCCAGCACAATGGCGACGGCCGGCAGGGCCGCCATCTCCCACTGCCCCTCGCTAGTCATTTCGAATACGCGCACCGAGAGCGTGTCCCAGCCAAATGGACGGGTCATCAGCGTGATCGGCATTTCCTTCATCACATCCACGAACACCATCAAGGCCGCGGTAAACAAGCCGCCACGCAACATGGGCAGATGGATGCGGCGCAGTACCGCGCGTCGGCCCAGGCCCATCGAGGCCGCCGCCTCCTCCTGACTGGCGGTAATGCGCTGCATGGCTGACTGGGTGGGCTCGAACGCCACAGCTAGAAAGCGGGCGATATAGGCGAGCAGCATGACAGCCAGCGTGCCCTTGATCAGCTGGGTGGGCTCGCCCCAGCCCAGCGTGCGTACCGTCTCAATCAGGCGGTTATCCAGCCAGGCAATGGGAATGAACACCCCGACGGCTAGCACGGTGCCTGGCACGGCATAGCCGAGCGTGGCAAGCCGCGCCGCCAGGCGCACTCCCAGGCCGCTTTTGCGTCGCACCGCATAAGCCAGCGCCAAGGCGATCAGCACCACCAGGCCGGCCGCGCCGGCCGATAACAGGAGCGAGCGGCCAATGAAGCCAAAATAGCGCAGGTCCAGCTGCTCGGCCGCCACCGACTGCGCCCACCACAGCAGCTGCACCAAGGGAATCAGGAAGGCAAGGCCCAGCACCAGCAGGCAGGCACACACCGCCAACGCGGCGCGCCAGCCGCGCAGGCGTTCCGGGCGCATCTGGGATAGGCGCCCGGCCGAGGTGTAGCGCTTGTCGCCGCGCACATGCTGTTCGAGCAAGGCCAGCACCAGCACGGCCAGCACCAGCAAGGAAGCCAGCTGCGAAGCGGCGGTCAGATTGAACAGGCTGAACCAGGCCTTGTAGATGGCGGTGGTGAAGGTGTCGTAATTGAAGGTCGCCACTGTGCCGAAGTCAGCCAGGCACTCCATCAGCGCCAAAGTCACACCGCCCACCAACCAGGGGCGGGCCATGGGCAGGGCCACACGCCAAAAGCCCTGCCGGCGGCTCAGGCCCAGCGAGGCAGCAGCTTCAAGGGCGCGCCGCCCCTGGGTCTGGAAGGCATTGCGCGCCAACAGATAGACATAGGGGTAAAGCGCCAAGGTCAGCGTCAGGATGACGCCAGCGCGCGAACGTATCGCCGGCACCCAGCGCGAATCGCCCCAGAGCTCGCGGATCAGCGTCTGCAGGGGGCCGGTGAAGTCGTACAGACCAATTTGCACGAAAGCCAGCACATAGGCCGGCATGGCCAGCGGCAGCGCGAGCGCCCAACCAAAGTGTTTACGGCCAGGAAAGTCATAGATCGCCGTCAGCCAGGCTAGCGATACGCCCAGCAACAGGCTACCCACGCCCACACCCAACAGGAGCCACACCGTATTTAGCAGCAGATCGGGCAGCACGAAGGCCGTCAGGTGTGCCCAGATGTCGGTCTGCGGCTGCAGCAGGCTGACCAGCACCACGGCCAAGGGCAGCAAGGTGATCGCGGCAATCAGCCAGGCCAGCAGGTTTTCATCCCAATGGCGGCGAACAGCGTGGCGAACGGGCGCCATGGGCAGGGAGGTGGACTGGATTTCAGCACTCATATCGTCAAATATGGCCAACGGCCGCAAAGCGGCCGTTGACAGGGGAACAGCGATTTGCCACTAGCCCGCGGGCTGCGGCACAGGGCTAGCTTAGCGGTAACCGGCACGGTCCATCAATTTCACTGCGGCGGCCTGTAGCTCGCCCGCCTTGGCGACATTGATGTAGTCATGCTTGAAATCACCCCAGGCAGCGACCTTGGCATCCGGCTTCACCTTGGGGTTGACCGGGTATTCCATATTCACGTCGGCATAGAGATTCTGCGCCTTCTCGCTCGACAGCCATTCCAGCAGCTTGACGGCGCCCTTCTCGTTTTTGGCGTGACGGGTCACGCCAGCCCCCGAGATATTCACGTGCACGCCATTGCTCTTCTGATTCGGCCAGAACACCGCCAGTGGCAGCTTGGGTTCCTTCTCCATCAGGCGGCCGAAGTAATAGGTATTGGCGATGCCAACATCGCATTGGCCAGCGGCAATCGCCTTCAGCATCATGGTGTCGTCAGCAAACGGGTCGGTAGCCAGATTGGCCACCCAGCCACGCACGATCTGTTCGGTTTTGGCCTCGCCCAGGCGAGCGATCATGGTGCCGACCAGCGACTGGTTATAGACCTTCTTCGAGGTGCGCAGGCAGAGCTTGCCCTTCCACTTCGGGTCGGCCAGGTCCTCATAGCTGGACAGCTGGCCCGGCTTCACTGTGGTCGTGTTGTAGAACATGGTGCGAGCGCGCACCGACAGGCCGAACCATTCGCCCTTCGGGTCGCGCAGATGCGCCGGCACATTCGCTTCCAGCACGGCCGACTTGACCGGCTTGAGCAGGCCCAGTTGATCAGCCTGCCACAGATTGCCGGCATCCACGGTCAGCAGGATATCGGCCGGCGTATTGGCGCCCTCGGCCTTCAGCCGCTCCATCAGCGGGCCTTCCTTGTCGGTCACGAACTTGACCTGCACACCGGTTTCCTTGGTGTAGGCATCGAACAGCGGCTTGATCAGCGCCTCGATACGGGCCGAGTAGACAGTCACTTCTTCAGCCATGACGGGCACGGCGGCGGCAAAAGCAGCTGCAATCAACAGGGGGCGAAACTTCATGAGGTAAAGCTCCTTCAAGCCGGTAGGAAACGTAGTTCGCAATTGTAGCAATAATGAGAATGCTTATCAAAATGACCCACTTGCCTATTGCTTAGTTCCGTCCGACGTCAGGCAAGGAATGCTCTACAATCCGCGCCCAAGTCTTATCGCCGGAATTCGCATCATGTGGTTCAAGAATCTACAGCTTTATCGCATTACCGATTTGAGCAAGCTCAAGCCAGATCAACTCGAGGCCGAGCTACAGAAGCGCGCCTTCGTGCCGCTGGGCAGCAGCGATCGCATGGCCGCGGGCTGGGTGCCGCCTGCCAGCCATGCGCCCGAGGTATTTGCCTATGCGAATTCGGGCGCGATGCTGATTGCGCTGAAGACCGAGGAAAAGCTGCTGCCATCCAGTGTGGTCAAGGAGATGGCCGAGGAGCGCATTGCCGAGATCCAGGACAAGGAAGTGCGCAAGATCGGCAAGAAGGAAGCCAAGGAGATACGCGAGCGCATCGAAGAAGAGCTGATGCCACGCGCCTTCAGCCGCTCGCGCGTGCTGCGCGCGCTGATCGACTTCGAAGCCGGCTGGATCTGGGTGGACACCTCGGCCCAGGCCAAGGCGGAACTCCTGACCCAGCTGCTGCGCGAAACCCTGGGCAGCCTGCCCACCAAGCTCGTGCAAACCCAGCTCGACCCAGTGACCGCCATGACCACCTGGCTGGAGCACGAAGCCCCAGACAACTTCACCCTGGATGCCGATTGCACGCTGAAGGCGCCCGGTGATGATGGCGCCCAGGTCACCTGCCGCCGCCACGATCTGAACGCCGAAGAAGTGAAGCTGCACCTGAAGAGTGGCAAGCTGGTTACCCAGCTGGCACTGAGTTGGGCCGACCGCTTGTCCTTCGTGCTGAACGACAAGTTGCAGATCAAACGCCTGGCTTTCCTGGATCTGATCGAAGACCAGATCAAGGAATCGGACGCCGAAGATGCGGCCGCCATGTATGACACCAATCTGACCCTGCTGGTGCAGGAAGGTCGTCAGCTGGTGAATGCGGTGATCGAGGCGCTCGGTGGCGAGCTAGGCGAAAGTGCCGCCACCCCGCTGCTTGCCAGCGCCCCGGCCCCAGCGCCGGCAGCCAAGGCCGATGCCCCTGCCAGTAAGGATGCCGGCACGGTCGACGTGCCCTGGTAAGCAGTGCAAGCCGGCTCAGGCCGGCTTTTCTGCATCGAATGAGTGACGTTTACGTTAGCGGAATAGCAATCCGACGCGCTATGCTGGATGGCCGTCGATAAACCCAGCCAGGAGACCCGCGCATGCCCATGCCCCAACGCGTCAAGATCGTCGAAGTCGGCCCACGCGACGGCCTGCAGAACGAGAAGACACCGATTCCCACCGCAGCCAAGCTGGCCTTCATCGATCAATTGGCTGATGCCGGCCTGCAGGTGATCGAGGCCACCGCGTTTGTGTCGCCCAAATGGGTGCCGCAGATGGCCGACCATAGCGAGATCATGCAGGGTCTGCAGCGTCGCCCCGGTGTGCGTTACCCGGTGCTGGTGCCCAATATGCAAGGCTATCTGGCCGCCAAGGCGGCCGGCACGGATGAGATTGCCGTGTTCGCTGCGGCCTCGGAAGCGTTTTCGCAGAAGAACATCAACTGCAGCATCGCCGAGAGCCTGGCTCGCTTCGAGCCGGTGCTGGCAGCCGCCAAGGCCGATGGTATTGCGGTGCGCGGTTATGTGTCCTGCGTGCTCGGTTGCCCCTATCAGGGTGAAGTACCGGTGACGGACGTGGTGCGCGTTGCCAAGGCGCTGCACGATATGGGCTGCTACGAAATTTCGCTGGGCGACACGATAGGCGTGGGCACGCCAGCCAAGGCGCGCGCCATGGTGACGGCGGTGGCCGAGGTGATACCGGTTAGCCAGCTGGCCGCGCATTTCCACGACACCTGGGGACAGGCCCTGGCGAACATCTACGCGGTGTTGGAACTAGGTGTGGCCACCTTCGACAGCTCGGCAGCGGGCCTCGGCGGCTGCCCCTACGCAAAGGGAGCGAGCGGCAATGTGGCGACCGAGGATGTGGTGTATCTGCTGAACGGACTCGGTATCGAGACCGGGGTGGACTTGGAAAAACTGGCCGCGGCTGGCCGCTTTATCAGCGGCCAACTGGGCAAGGTTGCCGCATCCAAGGCCGCAGCGGCCCTGGCTGCGCGGCTGGCTTAAGGCGTGGGCGCGCGGCGCTGTTCGCTGGCGCGCGCCTCATCCACGGTTAACAGGCGCAACTGCACGGCGGGAGAGTTGAACTCGGTCGAGCTCGGCTCGATTTGCTTGGCCGGCAGTTCGCTCGGCTCAGCGTGGCCAGAGGCCATATCGAAGACGGTGATCATCTTGCTTCCTTCCTGCGCACATGGCGCATGCTGATCAATCGGCTTGCAAGCTGAATATCGGTATTTTCTGAATAAACTTCAATAGGCAACCCGCCTTGACGGGACAAAACGTCGGCTCACGGCGACAGTCGGTTAGGCAAAGCGCGCCAGCTCACGGTATTGCACGCCTTGCGGACCGGGCTGCGATGCAAATAGGCAAAATTCACGCACCATCCAAATCAGCTGCGCGGGCGCAGGCCAAGCAGCAGGTCGGCGCGCGCGGCGTATCAAGGTGATATGTGGGCGAAACGCTTTGCGATCAAAGCGAAAGCCGTGCTCATCCAACAGATCGCGCAGGCCCACTGCCAGCGCCATCAGCGCATCACATGGCTGTCTGGGTGCCAGCCATGCAATACCCGGCAGCCAGAAGCCCCATTCACCCAGCGCCAGGCGGAGCGTCGGTACTGGTAACTCCGCCAGGGCCGCCTGCAGCTCGGCCATGCGCTCGACCGGCACCGGGCCGAGGAAAGCCAGCGTCAGGTGCAGATGATCGGGCGGCGTACACCGCCCGCCTGTATGCGGTTGCAGCCGGGCCACCAGATCAGCCAGCTGCGCACGCAGTGCTGGGGTGATAAGGCGAGGAAAAGCCGTGTATCCGTCATCACGCACTCCGGCCAGGAAGACGATTCGACAGACGGTCAGGGCTCAGCTTGCAATCAAATGCCCGGCCGCTATAACCAGATTCAGCCCGCGTAGCGCCCTGCGCTCACGGGTCCCATCTCCCTCGAAGGCGGACTAGCGCCGCCTGACTTACAGGCCGACACCTCACCGTGCCGGCCTCGTTTTTTGCATTTTCCCACATAGTCTCAAGCGCTTATAATCGCCGGCTTTTCTCGCTTCCCGCTAGTAGCCGCCATGACCGAACCGCGCCGTAATCCCATTGCCACCGTTGAATCGCTTGATTACGAAGGGCATGGCGTCGCCCATGTGGACGGCAAGACGATTTTCCTCGATGGCGCCCTGCCCTTCGAGACCGTCGAATACTCGAGCTACCGCAAGAAGCCAACCTTCGAAAACGCACAGGTCACCGCCGTGCTGACCGAGAGTTTTATGCGCACCAAGCCCAAGTGCGTGCACTTTGGCGTGTGTGGTGGTTGCTCGCTCCAGCATGCCGAGGCCGGCGCCCAGGTGGCGGCCAAGCAACGCGTGATGGAGGAAAACCTCGCGCGCATAGGGGAAGTGAAGCCGGAAACCCTGCTCACGCCCATCTATGGCCCGACCTGGGGCTACCGCCACCGCGCGCGCCTGTCGGCCCGCTTTGTGGCCAAGAAGGGCACGGTGCTGGTCGGCTTTCATGAAAAGCGTTCGAGCTTTATCGCCGATATGCGCTCCTGCGAGATCCTGCCAAAGAAGATTTCCGATCTTCTAGTGCCTTTGCGCGAGCTGGTCATGCAACTAAGCATCCGCGAGCGCATGCCGCAGATCGAGCTGGCGCTCGGTGAGCATGTCGATGTGCTGGTGCTGCGCATCATGGACCCGATTTCGCCCGCCGATGAGGAGCTGCTGAAGGCCTTCGCCGACCAGCACACCGTGCAGTTCTGGCTGCAGCCGAAGGGCCCGGACACCGCTTACCCCTTCTACCCGCTCGACGCGCCGCAGCTCAGCTACAGCCTGCCAGAGTTCGGCATTGTCATGCCCTACAAGCCGACCGAATTCACCCAGGTCAACCCACATATCAACCGTGTGCTGGTGGGCCGCGCAATTCGCCTGCTCGATCCACAACCCGGCGAGCGGATTGCCGACCTGTTCTGCGGCCTGGGCAACTTCACCCTGCCGATCGCACGGCGTGGTGCGACCGTGGTCGGCATCGAGGGCAGCCAGCAGCTGGTGGAGCGCGCCATCGAGAACGCGGGCAAGAATGGCCTGGCCGATAAGACCGAATTCTCGGTCGCCAATCTGTTCGAGATGACCCCGGAAATCATGGCCGACCTCGGTCATTTCGACCGCATGCTGATCGACCCGCCGCGCGATGGCGCGATGGAAGTTTGCAAATCGATCGACCCCGAGCATGGCCCCAAGCGCATCGTCTATGTGAGCTGCAACCCGGCAACGCTGGCGCGCGACGCGAATGTGCTGGTCAATGTGAAGGGCTACAAGATGAAGACGGCTGGCGTGGTGAATATGTTTCCGCACACCGGCCATGTGGAATCGATGGCCTGGTTCGAGAAGGAATAAAATTCAATGAGTTAGCCACCTCTCATGGCTCACCAGCTTTCAATCATGACCGTGAAAACTGGTGAATTTCCGAACGCAATATGCACCAGGAATGCACCAATGAGAATGAAGCTAACCGAAGCCGCGGTTCGTCGCTTACCCACGCCTATTGCAGGCTCGCGATACGAAGTTACTGACCTGGCAATGCCCGGTCTCACCGTACGGGTCGGCGCCCGAACCAAAGCGTTTTACTACCGCAGTGGTGCTGGGGGAAAAACCAGAACCGTCAGAATTGGCGGGAGCCCTAGCACCACGCTTGAACAAGCCAGAGCTGCGGTCATTCAGCTTCAAGCGGGAAATCAACCCGCATCAATTCACACCAAGCAGGACGGCCCCAAGCGAGCGGGACATGGCGTCCCTACGCTGTCCGAGGCGTTTTCTGAGTATTGTCGGCTGCGCAAGCTCCGCGACAGCACCCTAGCCACCTACCGGAAGCAGTTCCGGCTCTATCTCCCTTCCCTTGCAGCACGCCCGGTCACTCACATCACTGCGGATGATGTCCTGGCCATCTACAAGGGCCTGCTGGTCGAGAAGAGCGCAGCCAAGGCCAACGGCGTCCTTGGGCTCCTCAAAGCGGTCTTGAAGTTCATCTCAGCGGTTCACAAGTTACCGGTCACAGACATAAGCAGCATGATTAAGGCGACAGGCGTCAAAGAACCGACACCAGCTCGCCGACGCCTGATTCGGGAAGAACAGGCGGCAAAGTGGTACCAAGGGATTTGCGCAATGCCCCCACACTATCGCGCGCCCATTTTGACCGCAGCCCTAACCGGCCTACGCATTTCGGAAATTACGGGACTCAAATGGGCTGACGTTGACTTCACTGAGGGCCTTCTGACGGTCCGCAAGACCAAGAACGGGCGGGACCATACGCTGCCATTTGGTAACTTCCTAGGTGCCCTTCTGAGGGAGTGGCGGGCTACTGAAACGCAGTATCCGAACGACTGCGTGTTTCATCCGAGGGCTGACCGTTTTTTCTGGCTAACCAAGCAACGAATCGGCATTGACTTCTCACCGCATGACCTGCGGAGGACCTTCGCCACTCAGGCAACTCGTCTGGATATCAATGCATTTGTACTGAAAGCGCTGCTGAACCACCAATCACGGTCTGACGTCACCCAGTCTAGCTACGTCCACCTTGAACCCAGTGACCTACGCAAAGCGATGATGCAAATCGAACATAACCTCCTTTCCCTGTGGGGGGGCGTTTCAGGCACGGCTGCTTAATGCGGATTATCTTGCCAGCAGTTGACATAGGATATTGCTGAGCTTGGGGGCAGCAGATGACCAGCAAGAAAGCCGGTATTGAAGGCAATCAAGGACAGAAGCTGACCCACTTAGGCCGCATGTTCATGGTCTTTGATGAGTTGCTGGATTTGAGAAGTCAGGGATGTGTTGTCGTTGATTACTTGTTGAACTAGATTCATAAAGAAAATACCCACGGTGGTTAATCGTGGGTATTTAGATGTCGATTATTCTATATTTCAAATATATGACACACTAAAGCCAAGCCAGATGAAGTATCTATCAAATTAGACAGAAAACAAATTTTTCCGTCTAACTTGAACCAATTTTTTTAAGCTTAGAGTTATAGGGGTCCGTTTTATATTTCAATCTGAATTCCGAATCACGCTCCCGCTTAGTAAATGCATACTCTATTGCATGAGCACTAAGCTCATCCTCTGACATGTATGCCGCCACCCCCCTATCCGCCCATTTAATCACGGGTCTCATTTCATCATCGTAATATTTCTCGTATTTCTTACCAAATTTCGAAATCAATTTTTTAACATTAACCCCCTCATCTGGCATCCATCGCACCCATTGCACTTCAAGAGCTTCTTCATCTTCAGCATTAGCTGCATGATTGAAGATGGCAATACTGGGAGAATCAGGATTTTTTTCAGCGAGTTCACGAAACATAGGTCTGGAGTCTTCATACTTAATGACTATGGCACCAGAAATTCCGACGCCTCTCATAACCATTAAGGCATCTTTCTCTGTCGCCCAAGCAGGTTCCAACCTTTCCAACTCAGCATTAGGGTATTTTTTCAGTATATCGCCATACTTATCAAGAGGTCTTATTTTTCCAAAAATTTCAGCATTAGCCAATGCCGACAACAACAAAAATAAAAAGAACCAAATTACTTTCACAGCGCCCTTTCAAATATTAAATGAAACTATGAACCCACGACTAAATCTAGTCACCTTTCACCCTTGCGCCACTTGCTAGGTTCAATCGGGTTTTTATCGACCCATAAACCCACCTTCCCAGTCCTAGCAACATCTTCAGCGTCAAAGTATGACTGGTCGTGTGCGTACTTGTCATAGACCCATGCCATTCCTCGCTTCACTTGAAGAAGATTCACGTCAGTTGACCCATCCATAACCGTGGCGACGGTTCTTCCATATCGGTCAGTCGTCTCCACCTTTAAGGTGACGTTCTTGTTGAATGAAAGGTCTGATAACGATTCTTTCGAACGTTGACCGATTGGCTGTGCCTTCTCAGGTGCGTCTATCTGTGCGAGACGTACCTTGATTTGCTCATTGGAGCCGGTTAGGCAGGTCAACGTGTCCCCATCGGTCACACCTACCACCCGGCAACTGATGTCATCCGCATGGGCCGCTAACACGGCAAAGCCAATGGCTAGTAGTTGGATGCGCAAGGTGATGGACTGGGTTGATTGATGGGCCGCGGAAGATGCCGCTTGGTGATGGCCGGGTCAACTACTTGCCGTTGCATGTATACGACTGTTCGGCGTGAACATCTGGTATCGCACCAGTCGATGCGAGTTCCCCATCATGCGGTTGAGTAACCCCGGCGTATCTCTAGTACGCCGCTCTGGCCCACGCGTCACAAAGTGAATCCTTTTTGACACCTGTTCGGCGAGTGTCAAAAAGATAGCCTTACATTTTTCTGACACCCACCTTATAATTGACACCACTTTCTGACACAGGTGGTGATGATGTCTCGAATGTTTGCATATGCTCGCGTCTCTACTGCCGAGCAAACCAACTCAAACCAGCGCCAAGAGATTGAGGCAGCCGGTTACGCCATCGCACCACAGCGATTCATCGAAGAGCACATCAGCGGCAGTGTCCAAGCTGGTCAACGCCCGGCATTTGCGAAGCTGCTCGACCGCCTTGAAAGTGGCGACTTGTTGGTCGTCACCAAAATTGACCGGATTGGTCGGGACAGCATTGATGTTCAACAGACCATTTCACAGCTCAAGGAGCGGGGCGTCCGGCTGGTCGTTCTGCAACTGGGCAATCTCGACTTGACCAGCCCAATGGGTGAACTGGTTTTGAAGGTCATGGCCGCATTTGCCGACTTTGAACGTGAGCTCATCGTTGAACGCACGTTGGCAGGTCAGGCTCGGGCGCGAGCCGAAGGTAAGCATATGGGCCGGCCCTCAAAAACCACCCAGGAAGCACGCGATGACATTCTGGCTAGGCTGCTAGCCGGAGAGTCCGTCAGTGCCCTGGCAAAGCACTACAAGGTCAGCAGAGGCACCATTATCAACATCCGCGAGCAGCAACGCCCTACGGTTGCTACTCAGCCCCTCTAGAACAATCATGCCCATCGATTACGCAGCATTCAGATACGAAGCCGTCTTTGACTTCATCGAGCTAGACATACAACTCCATCGAGCCAGCAATCACCAGACCGTCAGTAAGGCATTGGGGGCATCGTATGTGATACCACTGGACCCACACTCAGGTGGTCCTCTTATCAAGAACGAAGCCGGTCATTACCCCAACGGAGGAAGCACGAATCGATTCGGCGTCCGCATTCAAGACCCCGCAAGTCAGCGCGATGTGCAGGCGCGTCTTCGTCCGCTCGAGGAAAGTCACGGCATCGCTCATCCGGTGGGCATCCGGGTGCTTGAAGTAGCATTCGATGCCTATGCTCCGCCAGACGCACAGCACTCACTGGTAGACATGGCATTCCACTTCAACCGAGGTCTTGCACCGCGAGTCAGCAATGACCTTGAGTTCAACTTCTTTACCGCAATCAGGAAAAAGGTAGGGAACGATGGGGTGGCTGACCTACGTTTTCCAATGGAGCGCTTCGAAACTGAACGACAAGTAAAGCAGCTGCTTCAGCAGGGTCGAACCATCAAAATTGGCGAAAACGGCAGTGGTCACACACAACGCATCTACGTTAAAACCAGCGACACAGCCCCCGACCTCTCCGATGGGCGAGTACCCCTCCCAGCGTCCCAGCACCGTGCTCGATTCGAAAATACGTTCAGTGGCAGCAAGCTACCCTTCACCCTGCTCGACGACATGGTAAGTGACTCATTTGTGGAGAAGTTATCGCCCTTCTTTGCTTGGCGACTCGTACCGCAAGAGTCACCGCTCACGCTCCGTCAGCTAACGATTGGGGCTCGTGAGCTACGCCCTCGGATATCCAATGGCAGGGTAAAGGGAACCAGAGAGTTCAGTCGGAACACAAGGGCTGACGATGCGCTGAATCGGAGGGCATACGACGCGCTGCGGGCGCTGTCGAAGAGGTGGCGGCTTGGCTAATCACCTGGAAGCAGCCGGGCGTTCTGCCCGGTTTTTCCGGAAAGCACACACACCATCAGCACTCATAACTTATTGACTATCAAGAGTGTCGTCACCGAATCCGTGTGTAAAACCAAGGCAACTCTAAGAACTATATTGTTACCCTCTCCACAGTTGAACCCTCTCTCCCCTACTGTGAACACTCAGGAAGCAGGAACCCTTAGGCATTCCATAAACAACCTTATGGGATGCTTACTCTCTCTACGTACCCTGCCAGTGTTCCTTGCCTGTGTGGTTCAGCTTGTTGCTGCTGACGGTGAGGGTGAAGAAGATTGTCTTTTCTCCTACGTTTCCGGCCAGACAGTTTCAGCAGTAGTTGGCGGAGGTAAGACAAACAACCCAATTCCTCTACGTTTTCGGGAAAGGCTGAATCAGAGTGGGAAGGAATCATGGGGGTTCGTTCCATTAAGTAAGCACCCACAGCCAAGCGCCATGCCTTTGACCATTTAGCACCCCTACAACGCTTTAAAAGCACCACTCAGCAACTACCCACCTTCATGTGAGACAACGCGTCTTCCAAGAGCATTTCTGGGAAAAGCAGGGCTGGTCTGCAATCGATATAACGGCACCACTTCCCTACTCGTCTAGCAGCCAGATAGTGAGCTTCGCCGATATGTCAGCTACCGGCCAGAAGCGGGCTTAGCAAACGGCGCCTTTCAAGTCGGCCATTCTGATGAGGATGAAACCGCGGAGGAAATCCGAGACGCTCTTTGACCGGCTGCGACTTGTTCGTTAGCACATCGTTACTTCTGGCATATTGTGATGTCAGTGAAGTGGTCGGAACAGGCCACTCCTGACATCATCCAGATTCAGTCGGGAGGAACAAAGAACCATGCTCGAAAAAGTCATCTGCATCGACAATGTCGGCGTCCTTAAGAAAGGCTTGCAAAAGTCCGTAGACCTCCAAAAGCTCGCACTTATCTATGCCGACAATGCCCGTGGCAAATCGACTTTATCGTCCTTGCTTCTGGCATGCTCGGGTGCGAACGTCCAAGATGTCGTCAGCCGCAAAACAGTTGGTGCAACTACGGCGCAGAAAGTCGTTCTGCGCTTCAATGCACCAGGCGGAGCATTCAACTCAGAGTTCGATGGCGTAGCATGGACAGGGGCCAAGCCGAATCTGCATGTCTTCAACCACGCCTTTGTCGAGCGCAATGTCTTCGCAAGCACAGGTGTATTGCCAGAGCAGCGTGAAGCGCTGTTGACTTTAGCGCTAGGTGATGCGGCTGTCGCTGAGCGAGCCAAGTTTGAGCAACAAGCTGCATTGCAAAAAGAATGTGCAAGCAAAGTAACCGCAGCCGAAGGTGCCCTTGTCGGATTTCGTGGCAACCATACGGTCGACCAGTTCATCGCATTGACACCACTTGAAGATGTTGACCAGCAGCTCGCGGATATCGATAAGCAAATTGGCGAAGCACGTGCCGTCGACCAGATTGCAAACCGCCCAGAGTTCAAGACAGTCGCGGTCCCCACATTCGACTTTGGTGGGCTTACAGAGGTCGTTGCAAGTTCATTTGAGAGTTTGGCCATCAAGGCTGAGGAATTAGCCAAAGCTCACTTCGCGAAGCACAACGGCCAAAGCACCGAGCATTGGGTGGCTGAAGGGTTGAAGCACGAACCCGACCAAGAGTGCCCTTTCTGTGGTCAGAGTACGAGAGACCTGGACCTGCTTAAGGCGTATAAGGCGTACTTTGACAACTCCTACTCCGACCACCTGAATCGAATCTCCGGCCTCCGAGCAGGCGTGCTCAATTGCCTTGAGGATAGGCAGTTGGCTTCTTGGGAAGTCAATTCCGAATTCAACCAAGGTCTGCGCAGTGTGTGGGTAGAGAGCCTCGGAATCAAAGATGTTCCCACCCTCGACGTTGCCAAAGCGGCAGAGGTGCTGAAAGCGGTCAAGGCAGAGTTGCTAATTCTGGTGGAGGCAAAGGAACGTAATCCTCTAGCCGCATTGGACCCCTCACCTTTCTCACATGCCCTGGCTGAGCTCAATGCAGTCGTTTGCATGGCGCAGAACTACAACGCTGAAATAACGAAGCTCAACGTGGAAGCTGCTGCCTACAAGGCAAAATTCGCTAAGTCCGATGTAGCCGCCTTGACCACCAAACGTGGTCAGTTGGTGATTCGCCAGAGTCGCTATGACGCTAAGACCATTTCCCTAATCGATGCGGTCAAGAGCACACGTGCTGCCTACAAGACAGCAGAGACGGCCAAGGATACAGCTCGTGCAGCGCTAGACACGCTTATGGCCGAAACACTGGCAAAATTTCAGCTGGCTATCAACGATTGGTTGGTTAAGTTTGCAGCCCCCTTCCAGATTGACCAACTCGCCCCGACATACAAGGGTGGTGGGTTGCGCTCCGAGTACGTCTTGAAGGTTCGCGGCGCGACGGTAAACGTTGGCCCAGGGGGTGGCGGAGAGCTTTCCTTTCATTCGGCCTTGAGCGAGGGCGACAAACGAACCCTGGCCTTTGCGTTCTTTCTTGCCAAACTGTTCGCGGACCCGAACAAGGCCAACGCTGCCGTGGTTTTGGATGACGTTTTCACTAGCCTGGACAAGCATCGCAGGCACAACACCATTGATGCTGTACTTAAGATGGTAGCTGAGTGCGCACAGGTCATTTGTCTAGGGCATGACGCACACTTCCTTCGCGAGCTGAAGAAACGAGTAAGCAAGAAAAAGCT
This sequence comes from Chitinimonas taiwanensis DSM 18899, assembly GCF_900119825.1. GTDB lineage: Bacteria > Pseudomonadota > Gammaproteobacteria > Burkholderiales > Chitinimonadaceae > Chitinimonas > Chitinimonas taiwanensis. The sequence continues at coordinate 60,637 of NZ_FPKR01000013.1, forward strand.
TGGCACGGCCGTGGAACTGGCGTTGCATCGCGACGCCCATGATTACAGTTTTCTAGGCGACTTCGACTTGGACGAATACTGCTCCTCGGATTACTACAAGCACTACGTTATGGTCGAGCGGTTTGTGAATGCCGAACCGTGCGGTAACCTGCTGGAGGTCGCGAAATCATTGCGGCTTCTTGTTGAAGGGCACTTACATCGATGTTTTCCGAAGAAGTTCAAGGAAGGGCAGACGGTTGGCGACATGCTGGACCTTGTCAAGAATGCAACTGCACCGAACTCTCTGGTAAGGCTACAGCCGCTTCTTGCCGAGCTTGTGAGTTTCAACGACTTTGCCGCAGCGTTTCACCATGACACGTCAGGCGGATACCCGCGTATCGAAGTGAACGAAGCTGAGTTACTTACCTTCGCGAAAGGAGCACTTGGCTTCATACAGATTCGTAACTTCAAGCTGCACTAATAAGTTGTTATGAGAGTCTGCTTCGAGTAGTGCAGAGGTGCTTTCTCGAAGTTCCGTTATGGGTCGATAGCTGACGTTCCAGCCTAGTGCAGCCAAGGTCCGTTTTGGACGAGAAGCTGCCGCGGTCACAACCATGTATACAGGCGGTACAAACGCTTTCACGCCTTAACCAGTCACATCCGGGGAAGGACACCACTTTCATCCTCGATTTCGTGAACGATGTCCTTCACTGTGCAGTGAAACGGGGCTAGTTCCCGTTTCACTCAGCACCACACGCCGCGCAGCACAGTTAGCGGGGAACACTTGGACGTCGCAACCGGATTTTCAGTCAGAGTCATGTCCGCTGGATTCATGGCAGGCATTCATTTACCTCCCACCAATTTACCTCCTACCCACGCCCAGACCACCCTCTATCTACCTGCTGATTAGGTCCTATTTCCCTCCTTTTTACCTCTCTGTTTCCGCACTTTGACGGCCAGCCCAGGACCCGTGACCGCAGAGAGAGCCTCACAGTAACCTCCCCCCACATTCGCCATATTGTCCAAGAGGCGATAGCGTTACGCAGGCGCACTTGCAGCGCCCATTGTCACTCACTGATTATTTACTATGTTATTGATTTTAATGGATTTTTTAGGGTAACACCGGGGTCGCGGTAAGTCAAAATTTGCAATATGTTCGGCACTCTCCGTTGACTCCAGAATGAGGCTAAACGTGTCGAACACTCCTACGCCAGATACACCTTGCAAGCCCCTGAAGGTTCCATTCGACTCGGAGGGGGCGCGTTCATGGCACATCACGTTACGTTGATTGAGTTGGTTGTCCCGCCTGAACACGAAGCACATGCCATCTCGCATGGAGCCATGCGTGTAGAAGGAACACAGGTTTGGTTTGCTCGGATGCCTATTTCACCCGAACTCAACTCGTACGTCGCACCCAGGCATCAATCCCTAACTACGCAAGCTCATAGACCAAGGTGTGTGAACTGCGGAATACCAATGACCAAGCGCATTGGGGGTGCGCGTATGCGACTTTTTTGGGGCTGTCCCAACTACCCAAGATGCAACTTCACAAAGGCATGGGACAAATTTACCGAAAGTATCAACATCAACGGGCTCTCTCCCTCGGATGTAATGAGAAGGCTCCTAGCCAATCCAACAACAGGCCTACAAGTCATCGACTTTTTCATGTATGCCATAGATAAGTTCTCAAATCCGAGCGATGCTTGGCTCTGGCTGACAACTGAAAACCCGCTAACCGGGAATATCCAACCGATAAAGCTGCTTATCGATACGGGAACCTATGAGCAAGTACTTAACATTGTCGTTTGTATGGACTTTGCTTCTTCAACGAAGCTGACTCGTAGCTCCTCTAGGCGATGAGTTCTCATGCAGCGTCTGCTGTTCAGCCGTGCTCATCCGACTTGAACCTAATAACAGGTGCATATTCGACCTCAATATGCACCCGTTATGCACCTAATGAGAATAGCTCCCATCCGTAGACAGCCACGTAAGGTGCATGGACAGTCTGAATCGACTATCCTGATGTACGAGAGAAGGCGGCTACGGCATCTGGTCGCACCGAGATGATTTCTCGGTAACTCATTGAATATGCAAGTCCATCGACCCCGAGCACGGCCCCAAGCGCATCGTCTATGTGAGCTGCAACCCGGCCACGCTGGCGCGCGACGCGAATGTGCTGGTCAATGTGAAGGGCTACAAGATGAAGACGGCTGGCGTGGTGAATATGTTTCCGCACACCGGCCATGTGGAATCGATGGCCTGGTTCGAGAAGGAATAAGCAGGTCCAGGGCTAGCAAGCCCAGCATGAAAAAAGCGACTGTCTGCACAGTCGCTTTTTATCTGTCGCGCCAGGCTTGGCACGGCTTAGCCTCCGCGGTGACCGCGTTCCACCGTCACACCAACGCGCCCCACCTCGTGCAGGATGCCCAGCTTGGTGACCGACACGCGTATCCACGGCGTGGAGAAAGCCCCCATCAGATCCTGGGCGATATACTCGGCCAGCCGCTCCAGGAGCAGGAAGTGCTGCTCGGCCAGCACGGCGCGCAGGCGGTCCACCACGTCGGCATAGTTGATGGTGTCGGCCAGATCGTCGGTCTGGCAGGCGCGTGCGCTGGGAATACCCAGCTCCAAATCAATCTCGACCACCTGGGGGGCGACGCGCTCCCAGTCGTAAACGCCGATCAGCGTTCTGGCCTTCACGCCGTGCAAATAAATAATGTCCATGATGGGTGCGGAGGCTGCTCCAGCGCTTGCTTGCTACCGCTGAGAGCCGCAACCGGCTTAGAATCCGGGGCGCCCATTGTAGAGGAAATCGCTTGATGTCGCCCGCCGTGCCCCCAGTGCTGTTTGTCATCGCCGCCTACCTGATCGGCTCCATCTCATTTGCCATCGTGGTCAGCCGTGCCATGAAGATGTCCGACCCGCGCAGTTATGGCTCGGGCAACCCCGGTGCCACCAATGTGCTGCGCTCGGGCAAGAAGCTGGCCGCCGTGCTGACCCTGCTTGGCGATGCGCTGAAAGGCATGCTGATCGTACTGGCGGCCAAGCTGGCCGGGCTGGACGATACCTGGGTGGCCGCGGTGGCGATTGCGGTCACGGTGGGCCATATGTGGCCGATCTTCTTCCGCTTCCAGGGCGGCAAGGGCGTGGCCACCGCGGCCGGTGTGCTGCTGACCCTGGACTGGCGGCTTGGCCTCGCGGCATTGGCGGTGTGGATAGCGGTGGCGGCGCTGACCAAGCTGTCCTCGCTGGCAGCCATCCTGACCGCCGTGGCGGCCCCACTGCTCTGCCACTGGCTGGTACCGAATCGGCCGGCTATCTTCGGCGCCGTGCTGGCGATTGCCGCACTGCTGGTACAGCGCCATAAGCGCAATCTGCTCAATCTACTGGCTGGCACCGAGGGCAAGATCGGCCAGAAGGCCAAGACCGACGCCAACTAGGCCGGCCAGCGCCAAACAGAAGCCCCGCAGTGCGGGGCTTTTTTCATTCGCGGAACAGATGGGTGAAGCTGCGGCTGACCGGCAGCTTTTCGCTACAGCCCTTGACCAATACCTGCATGCGCTCGGCATCGATACGCTCGGCGGCGGCAATCGCGTGCACATTCACCATGGTGCCGCGGTGAATCTGCCAGAAGCGCTCGGGGTCGAGCCCACCGAGCAGATCCTTCAAGGGGGTGCGGATCAGCGCTTCGGAATCAGCCAGCACCACGCGCGTGTACTTGGTGTCGGACTGGAAAAACAGCACATCGTCCACGTTGATCAGCTTGATCTGTTTGCCCACCGAGGCCTTGATCCATTTCAGCCTTTCCTGCGCCTGTGCAGGCACAGCGGCTTTCAGCTGGCTGAGGATGGCCGCCAGATCGCTCGGTGGCTGGGCAAGCTTGGCGCGGATACGCTCAATCGCCTTGGTCAATCGGCCGGCGTCTACCGGCTTAAGCAGATAATCGACCGCCCCGGCCTCGAAGGCATCCACCGCGTACTGGTCGTAGGCGGTAACGAATACCACATGCGCGGCCATGCCGATGCGCGCGGCCACCTCCAGCCCCGACATACCGGGCATGCGGATATCGAGGAACACCACCTCGGGCTCATGGGCCAGGAAATCATCCCAGGCATCGTTGCCGTTCTCGGCCACGGCCACCAGCTCGGCCTGCGGCCAGTGCTCGTGCAAGAGGCCCTGCAGACGCTCGCGCATCAGTGGCTCGTCCTCGGCAATCAGCACACGTGTTTTCATCGCTTTCCTCCCCGGCTGGCTCAGACCGCTGCCGGCAATTGCAGGCGCGCGGTGGCGCCGCCGCTGTCGTTATTGAATAAGTGCAGCTCGGCCGCTTCACCAAAAGCCAAGCGCAGGCGCTCGCGGATGTTCTGCAGGCCCACGCCGCTTGCGCCGAGCGACTCACCCAGGCCCTGTCCACTATCGGCCACATCGATGCACAGCTGGCCAGCGCTGGTGGCAACCGATACTTGAACACTGCCGCCGCGCAGTGCAGGTTCGATACCGTGCTTGATGGCATTTTCCACCAGGGTCAGCAACATCATGGCCGGCACGCGCTGCTGGGCCAGGTCGGCCGGCAGCTGCAGGGAGAACTGCAGGCGTGCGGCGAGGCGTACCTGCATCACCTGCAGATAGGCCTCGATCAGCTGGAAATCCTCGCCCAGCGTGACGGTTTCCGCGCGCATCTGCGCGAGGCTGCCACGCAGGAACTGGATCAGGTGCGCGGTCAGGGTGGCGGCGCGCGGTGCGCCCTGCTCGGCCAGCTGCTGCACCGCACCCAGGGTGTTGAACAGGAAGTGCGGCTCGATCTGCGCTTCCAACAGACGCAGGCGCGCCTCGCTCAACTGGCGGGCCAGCCGCTCGCGTTCGGCATCGGCCTGGGCCTGGCGTAGCAGTTCGTCGTGCTCGCGCTGGCGGTAGCGTGAAATCACATAGTGGGGCAGCCAGAGCAGCAGAAAGCCGATGCCCAGCGCGGCCAACAGCAGCGGTGCCCGTTCACGGAAATGAAGCAACCAAGGCTCCAGGCCGCGCTCGTACACGGCAAAGGCGCTGGCCAGCAAGGCACCGCAGGCCAGGCCCGCAGCCAGGCTACGCCCCATGCTCAGGCGGCCCAGCCAACCACGCCCGCGCCGCACCGTCTGGCGGCTCTCGTAGCGATAGCCGAACCAGGCACCCAGCACCATCCAGCTCAGGCCCCAGATGATGGCGACACCCAGGTAGATCGAGCTGGCCATACCCCAGCTGGGTGTAAACAGGGTATGGGCAAGTGCACCCAGTAGCATGCCCAGCGGCAAGGGCAGCAGGAAGAGCGCTGCGGCGCGCCAGCCATACCAGCGCGCATAGAAATCCAGCCACTGGCGGCGCTCAACCGGGCTCATATCGCGCGTGTAGCGCAAATACCACTCGGGCAGGCCGGCATCCACGGCCGGATCACGGATCGGTGCATACCAGCGCGCCTCCCAGGCCAGATAGCGTTGATACAGATTGCGCATGCCACTCCCTTCTTGAACCGTGCCGGCCGCCTTGGGCCGACTGGCAAGCACTTGTTTAGATCGACCCAGGCAAATTACCCATTTATGCGCCTGCGGGCAGCGCTGGCGCGACCAAGCCCCAAAGCGGTGGGACCAGCGACGAAAAATGCGCCACTGGGCAAAACTTGTCGTGGATCAAATCCCCTGCTTGGCGCAGGGCTTTTCGCTTGAAAAGCGTGCGGACTCGCCCAACCTGAGGAGCAAGTCAACCACTTCTGGGGAACGCACTATGCGCTACGACAAACTCACCACCAAGTTCCAGCAAGCCCTGGGTGATGCCCAGTCGCTGGCGCTGGCCAATGACAACGCCTTTATCGCGCCCGAGCACACGCTGGCTGCCCTGCTCAATGATGCCGAATCGGGGGCAGGATCGCTGCTGGCGCGCGCCGGCGTGAATGTAAACCGCCTGCGTACCGGCCTGGAGCAAGCCATCAAGCGTCTGCCGCAGGTCAGCGGCACGGGCGGCGAAATCACCATATCGAAGGAACTGGCCAATCTGCTCAACCTGACCGACAAGGCAGCGATGAAGCGCAACGACCAGTTCATTTCGTCCGACCTGTTCCTGTTGGCCCTGATGGACGACAAGGGCGAAACCGGCCGTCTGCTGAAAGAATATGGCGGCAAGAAGGAGGCGATTGCCGCGGCCATCGATGCCGTGCGTGGCGGCGAGAGCGTGAACAGCGCCGATGCCGAGGAAAAACGCGAGGCCTTGAGCAAGTACACGCTGGACCTGACCGAACGCGCCCGCCAGGGCAAGCTCGACCCGGTGATCGGCCGCGACGACGAGATCCGCCGCGCGATCCAGGTGCTGCAGCGCCGCACCAAGAACAACCCGGTACTGATTGGCGAGCCAGGCGTGGGCAAGACCGCCATTGTGGAAGGCCTCGCGCAGCGCATCGTCAACGGTGAGGTGCCGGAATCGCTCAAGCACAAGAAGCTCTTGGTGCTTGACCTCGCCTCGCTCTTGGCCGGGGCCAAGTATCGCGGCGACTTCGAGGAGCGCCTGAAGGCGGTGCTTAACGAGCTGGCCAAGGATGAGGGCAATACCATCATCTTCATCGACGAGCTGCACACCCTGGTCGGGGCCGGCAAGGCCGATGGCGCGATGGATGCCGGCAATATGCTCAAGCCGGCGCTGGCGCGCGGCGAGCTGCATTGCCTGGGCGCCACCACGCTGGACGAATACCGCAAATACATCGAGAAGGATGCCGCACTCGAGCGGCGCTTCCAGAAGGTGCTGGTGGATGAGCCCTCGGTGGAGGCCACCATCGCCATCCTGCGCGGTCTGCAGGAAAAGTACGAAATCCACCACGGCGTGGAGATCACCGACCCGGCCATCGTGGCGGCGGCCGAGCTATCGCACCGCTATATCACCGACCGCTTCCTGCCCGATAAGGCGATCGACCTGATCGACGAGGCGGCCAGCCGCATCAAGATGGAGATCGACTCCAAGCCCGAGGTGATGGACAAGCTTGAGCGACGCACCATCCAGCTCAAGATCGAGCGCGAGGCGGTACGGCGCGAGAAGGACGAAGCCTCGATCAAGCGTTTTGCCCTGATCGAGGAAGAGATCGCGCGTCTGGAAAAGGAATACTCAGACCTCGAGGAAGTGTGGAAGGCCGAGAAGGCTGCCGTGCTCGGCTCGCAACATATCCGCGAGGAAGTCGAGCAGATCAAGCAGGCGATGGAAGAAGCGCGCCGCAAAGGCGACTGGCAGAAGATGAGCGAGCTGCAGTACGGCAAGCTGCCGGAGCTCGAGGCCAAGCTCAAGGTGGCCGAGGCAAGCGAGAGCGGCCCCAAGCAGAACCAGCTTTTGCGCACCCAAGTGGGCGCCGAGGAAATCGCCGAGGTGGTCAGCCGTGCTACCGGCATTCCGGTGTCCAAGATGATGGAGGGCGAGCGCGACAAGCTATTGCAGATGGAAGACGCGCTGCACCGCCGCGTGGTGGGTCAGGACGAGGCCGTCACCCTGGTGGCCGATGCGATCCGCCGCTCGCGCTCTGGCCTTGCCGACCCGAACCGACCCTATGGCTCCTTCCTGTTTCTGGGCCCGACCGGGGTGGGCAAGACCGAGCTGTGCAAGGCGCTGGCCACCTTCCTGTTCGATACCGATGAGCACATCGTGCGCATCGATATGAGCGAGTTCATGGAGAAGCATTCGGTCAGCCGCCTGATCGGCGCCCCACCCGGCTATGTCGGCTACGAGGAAGGCGGCACGCTGACCGAGGCGGTGCGGCGCAAGCCTTACTCGGTGGTGCTGCTCGATGAGGTGGAGAAGGCTCACCCCGATGTATTCAATGTGCTCTTGCAGGTGCTGGATGATGGCCGCCTGACCGATGGCCAGGGCCGCACCGTGGACTTCAAGAACACCGTGATCGTGATGACCAGCAACCTTGGCAGCCAGCACATCCAGGCCATGGCCACCGATGATTACCAGCTGGTCAAGCTGGCGGTGATGGGCGAGGTGAAGACCCACTTCCGCCCCGAGTTCCTGAACCGTATCGACGAGCTGGTGGTGTTCCATAGCCTCGGTGAGGCGCAGATCGCCGGCATTGCCAAGATCCAGCTGCAGCGCCTGGAAAGCCGTCTGGCGGCCATGGAGATGGGCTTGCAGGTGTCGGACGCGGCACTCGCTCACATTGCCCAGGCCGGCTTCGACCCCGTGTATGGCGCGCGGCCGCTCAAGCGCGCGATCCAGAGCGAGATCGAGAACCCGTTGGCCAAGGCGATCCTGGCCGGGCAGTTCGCGGCCAAGGACCGCATCGCGGTCGAGGTGGTGGACGGCAAGCTGCGTTTCCGCAAAGCGGCCTGATCCACCAGCGTACTTGCAAGCCAACGGCCCCGTGTCTGCCTGACATGGGGCCGTTGGCGTTTCTGGCTGGCCGCCTAGCGCTGGCGCAAGGCCAGGCGCGCGCCGCCGATGATGCGGCGGAAGATATTCTCCACCCCCGGCGCCTGTATCTGCCAGGCATGAAGATACAGGGGCACGCTGGCCGGATGCGATGGGTTCAGGTCGATCAAGGCACCGCTCTTGAGTTCCTTGGCGATCGCCAACTCGGGCACCAGCGCATAGCCAAAATGCAGGCGCGCCATGTCCACGAAGCCCTGCGAGGACGGAATGATGTGGTAGGGATAGTGGTCGTCGCCAATGCCGAAATGGCGCGCTAGGTATTCGGCGTGCAGATCGTCCTTGCGGTTGTAGACCAGGGCCGGCGCCTGCTCGAGCGCAGCGCGGCTGAGCCCATTGGCAAAGTGGCGGCGCGCGAACAGCGGCGTGGCCACGCATAGATAGCGCATGACGCCGAGCGCTTCGGCTGTACAGCCCTGCATGGCCTTGGCGCGGGTGGAGATGCAGGCCAGCACTTCGCCGCGCGCCAGCAGCTCATGCGTGTAGTCCTGGTCCTCGACATGCAGCTCGGCTAGATAGGGCGATTTATCGAAGGCATCGGCCAGCACCTGGGGCAGCCAGGCATGCAGGCTGTCGGCATTGCAGGCCAGCGCCAGGCGCGATGGGCCGACCGGGTCGCCGCCCAGATCACGCAGGGCCTCGTCCTCCAGCAGGCGGATACGTTCCAGATAACGCGACAGGCGCTGCCCGGCCGGCGTGGGCATACATGGCCGCCCGCGCGTGAGCAAGGTGTGACCGAGGCTGGCTTCCAGCGCACGCACGCGCTGCGACACGGCCGACTGGGTCAGGCCGAGCAGCGCAGCGGCGCGCTCGAAGCTGCCTTCGCGGCAGACGGTCAGATAGGCTTCCAGTTGCTTGCCGTCGAACATATGTATTAGAGAAATTTAAGTATTGAAAATTATATTAATAATAATCGCGGAAAGCCGCCCCGGCCAGCTAGTCTGCGCACTTCTTGAATGGCAGCGGCCCAGCAGGCCGGAAAGTGCAGCGGATGAATCCTCTTTACTGGCAGGGCCTGGGGCTGGGCAGCAGCCTGATTGTGGCGATTGGTGCGCAGAATGCCCATGTGCTGCGCATGGGGCTGTTACGTCGCTATGCCTGGCAGACCGCCGCTATCTGTGCCCTGTGCGATTCGATCCTGATCACCATTGGCCTGCTTGGCATGGGCGCCCTGCTGGCCAGCTCGCCAGCCCTGCTGGCCGTGGCGCGCTACGGCGGCGCGGCCTATCTGGCCTGGTATGCGCTGCGCGCACTGCGCGCCGCCACCGAAAGCCACGCGCTGGACAGCGAGCCCAATAGCACGGTCAGCAGCTGGCGCTCCGCCCTGCTCACCGCGCTCGGCTTCAGCCTGCTCAACCCGCATGTCTACCTCGACACCGTACTGCTGCTGGGCAGCATAGGCGGGCGCAACCCCTGGCCCGAACGCATGAACTTCGGCCTCGGCGCGATCACCGCCTCGGTCGTGTGGTTCTTCTGCCTGGCAGGGCTGGCCAGCCTGCTGGCGCCCTGGTTGCGCCGCCCCATCATCTGGCGCGCCATCGACCTGCTGACGGCCTTTGTCATGGGCAGCCTGGCCATCAGCCTGCTGGTATTCGGCTAGTTCCGTGTGCGCGCGGGCTGCACGCGCGCCCATCGTTTGGCTATTGCAGGGCGGTCAATCAGTCGCAGCGCCATTAACAAGAAATACATCGTTTCCAAGGGGAAAAGCATGCAAGCCAGTCCGGGGCGGGAAAACCCGCTCGATCTGCAGGTATCGTCAGCGGTATTAAGGCAGCTCGAGCCATTATGCAAGAAGGATAATTATCACTGCCTGCTGGCACTGGCTTTTGATTACACGATGATTGCCATCGCGATTGCCTGTTGCCTAGGCGTTTCCTTCTGGTTTTATCCGCTCGCACTGATTCTGATCGGTTCCACCCAGCGCGCCTTTGTTAATCTATTGCATGAATCGACCCATACCACGCTGGCCAAAAACCCTCGCCTGAATCTGGCTGGCGGCACGATATTTTCCGGCTATCTGGTATTTCATTTATTCAATCCCTACAAGAATTCCCATATCGGCCAGCACCACCGCCATCTGGGTGATCCAGAGCTGGATCCCGACTATAACTTTCATCTGAAATGCGGTTTATATAACGATGAGGAAAGTACCAGCAGCTTCTTTTTGAAGAATATGCTGTTTGCCATCGTCGGCTTTCGCTCCTTCGATTACATCCGCTATGTGGTCAAGGACCGGGTGTTATTCAAGCAAGCCAGCCTGATCGTCAATAGCCCAATCACCATGACCACCGAGCGGCTGGTATTAGTCGTGCAATGGAGCGTGATTATTGGCGTATGTGCATATTTTGGCTGGCTGCTGTATTTGCTGTTGTTCTGGATCGTGCCTTTATTCACCACCGCCATTGCGGTGGGCTGGCTGACTGAATTGGCCGAGCATTATCCCTTGCCGCAATCCGAGCAGAAAACCCTGCTATTGACGCGTAATCGGCATGGCTGGTGGATAGAGCGCTTTTTGCTGGGCCGCCACGATGACAACTACCACCTGGTCCACCACCTGCGCGCCGCGATTCCCTTTTTCAATATGAAGAAGGCGCACGCGATCTTATTGCAGGACCCGGCCTACCGGACCTGGGATGCGCTGTGGGGCGGCGTGCTGAGCAAGAACAAGGCGAGCGAGGAAACGCTGCTCAGCTATCTGGCCAAGTACCGCCACTGGCGGCGCAGCAAGGCCGCCCCAAGCGAGCTGTCCTTTGCCGAGCAGGTGCTGCTGGCCGGCATGCCGCTGTCTGCCCCACCCGCCCCGACCGCCACGCCAGCGACCAGCCCCACGCTGCTCGCCCTCACGCCGCAGACACAGAACTAGCCCTTCCCACCCCGCCAACGAGATCGGAGCCTATTACATGCATATGGATATTTCCCTGCCGCTGGATTTACTGCACGCCAGTACCGCAGGTTTGAAGCGCCTGGCGCTGGACACCCGTTGCCGCGAGGCCTTCCTGCAATCGCCGCTGCTGGCCGAGGTGCTGGCCGGGCCGGCCAGCCGCTACATCCTGGCCGACCGGCAGGCCGAGCTGGCCGACAAGCTCAACATCCTGGCCGACAAGGGCTATCTGCTCGGGCTGGAATATGTGGGTGAGGAAGTGAGCGCGCCGGACGAGGTCGAGGCCATCGTGGCCGAATACCTGCAGCTGATCGAAGGTGCCGAGGCTTTCAGCCTGTGGCGGCCGGTGCAGCTGGGTTTCGACCTCAGCAATGTCGGCCTGCTGATCTCGCGCGAGCTGGCAGTGCAAAACGCCGCGCGCATCCTGAAGGCCGCGGCCGCCAAAGAGATCCGCGTGGTGCTGAGCATGGAGCGCTCTTCCATGGTGGACAGCATCCTGTCCATCTTCTTCGAGCTGGCACCTCAACACGCCAATCTGGGCATCACGCTGCAGGCCCATCTGCATCGCACCGCGGTCGATCTGGAACGCGTGCTGCCCTTCGGCCGCAAGATCCGCCTCGTCAAGGGCGTGTACCGCGAGCCGGCCGATGTGGCGCTGCCGCGCGGCGCCGAGCTCGATGAGCGCTATCTGGGCCTGCTGGAACGCATCCTCAGCAGCGGCACCGAGGTGGCGGTGGCCACTCAGGATGGCGGGCTGATCCAGCGCATCCGCGCCAGTGGCCTGGCACGCGGGGTGACTGAGTTCGAAATGCTGCACGGCGTGCAGCCCGAGGTGCTCAAGTCGCTCAAGGAAGCCGGCCTGCCCTGCCGGATTGCCGCTGTCTATGGGGTGAACTGGTATCTGCACTTCCTGCACCGCCTGGCCGAGTACCCGCCCAATCTCTTCGTGGCCCTGGCCGACCTGCACCAGCCCGAGCGCATTCGTTTTGCCGCTGCTTATTGATCGTTGATCGCTGCCCCAAGAGGAAACCACGTCATGACTGAAACGCAATTCATCGGGGTCGCCGTCGATGCCTATTCGACCGGCAACTTCCTGCCCGCCGCCTTCGCCCGCCACGGCGCCAAGCTCATCCATGTGCAGAGCACGCCGGCACTGATGCCCAGCATGCTGGCACCGAATATGAATGAGTACCTGGAGAACATCGTCTTTGATAATGAGGCGAACACCGTGCAGCGCCTGGGCCGCCACCAGCCGGTGTGCGTGATTGCCGGCCAGGAACCGGGTGTGCCGCTGGCCGACCGCCTGAGCGAGCTGCTCGGCCTGCCCAGCAATGGCTCGGCGCTGTCGCCGGCACGGCGCAATAAGTACGAGATGATCGAAACCCTGCGCGCCAACGATATCCGCTGCGCCGAGCAGTTCAAGGCCGACAATGCCGAGGAGATCCTGGCATGGGTGCGCGAAACGCACTGCCTGCCCTGCGTGGTCAAGCCGCTCAGCTCGGCCTCCACCGACGGGGTGGTGATCTGCCACAACGAGGACGAGGTGCTGGCCGCAGCGCGCCAGGTGCTCGCCTCGCGCGATATCTTCGGCCTCGCCAACCGCGAAGTGCTCGTGCAGTCCTATCTGGATGGGGTCGAGTACATCGTCGATACCGTGAGCGCCTATGGGCGCCACTATGTGTGCGGCATCTGGCGCTATGAAAAACGCCTGATCAGCGGCGGCAAGAATATCTACGACAAAGACATCCTGATTGCCGAGGACGCACCGGAAGTCGCCCCGCTCATCCACTACATCCACAGCGTGCTGGATGCACTGGGCATCGAGTTCGGCCCTTGCCACGCCGAGGTGATGCTGACCCAGGCCGGCCCGGCCCTGGTTGAAGTGGGCGCGCGCCTGAACGGCAATATGCACCCGGACTTCCACAATGGCTGCCTTGGCCATAACCAGGCCGATCTGATCGCCCAGTCCTATGTCACGCCTGGCCTGTTCGCCGAGCGCTTTGGCGGCCGCCACTACCGCAAGCGCCAGGAAGCCATCGTGTTCAATGTGGCCACCAATATTGAAGGCACGGTGGTCGGCCTGAGCGAGCAGGTGGTCGCGCAGATCAATGCGCTGCCCAGCGTCTTCCTGGCCAGTTACAAGGTCAAGCCGGGCCAGCAGCTGCGTCCAACCCAGGACCTGCTCAGCAGCCCGATCCGGGTGTTCATGCGCGCCGATAATTACGAGGACATCCTGCGCGATTACGACGTGATCAACCGCCTCAAGCACGAGGTCTATGTGCTGCGATGATCACAACCGTGCTCAAGACCCTGGCCAGCCTGAACCCGCAGCTGCGCGCCCAGTTCATCACCACCCTGCTGTTCCGCTCCGGCACCATGGCCTTCCCCTTCCTGGCAGCCTATCTGCTTGGGCAGGGGCGCTATGATGCGGCCGCGATCGGCCTCGTGGTGGCGGCCTTCGGCGCCGGCGCCCTGCTGGCCGATCTGAGTGCCGGCCCGCTCCTGCAGCGGGTGCCGGCGCGCACGGTGATGCTGGGCGCGCTGACGCTGAATGCGTCCGTCCTCGTCGTGGCACCGGCCGTCAGCGATATCTGGCTGCTGCTGGCGCTCACCTTCTTCTGGGGCGTGTGTTACGAGGCCTATACGCCGGCCAACTACATGGCCACCGTTACGCATTCGAGCGAGGCCGAGCGCAAGATCGCCTTCTCCTGCAACCGGCTGGCCATCAATATCGGCATGGGCATCGGTCCAGCCCTGGGCGGTCTGCTGTTTGCCTGGACACCGAGCGCGTTGTTCTATCTGAATGCGGCCATGGTGCTGGCGGCGGCGCTGTTCTATGCACTGGCCACCCGCCATGCCGGCCGAGCGCAGGCCAACAAGCCGGCACCGACCGCAGTGCCAGCGACACCGGCAGGTGCCAGCGCGCCAGCGGGCGATGGGCGCTTCTGGGCCGTGTTCGGCCTGGCCCTGCCCATCCACCTCGCCTATGCGCTGCCGCCCACCTTGCTCGGCGCCTATGTGATCAACCAGCTTGGCCTGCCCAGCTGGTGGGCTGGGCTGTTGTTCAGCGCGAATGCCTTTTGCGTGGTGCTGTTCGAGCTGCCGCTCAATGTGGCCATGCAAAAGCTCTCGCATGCGCGCTCGCTAACCATAGGCTATAGCCTCGCCGCCGCCGGCTTCATGCTGATGGGGGTATCGGCCAATCCCTTCATGCTGCTGGCCGGCACGCTGCTGTGGACGCTGGGCGAGATGATCGTCTTCCCCAGCCTGCTCTACTACGTGAGCGAGGTGTCGGCGCCGCAGCAGATGGGCCGCAATATGGGGCTCTACTCGGCCGGGGTGAATATCGGCCTGATGGCGGCACCGCAGCTCGCGCTGGCCCTCGGCCCACACACGGGCGCACAGGCCTGGTGGCTGTCGGGTGCGCTGGTGGCGGCCGCCCTGCTGCTGATCCTGGCCATACGCCGCCAGCCGCGCCTGTGGCTGGTCGAGCAGCGCGCTTAATCTCTTCCCGAACAAGGACAATACATGGAAGCGCCGATCCACCTGAATACGGCAGGCGCGGGCCTGCCCGCCGATGTCGTCAGCCGCAGCATGTGCCACTACCTGCAGCAGGAAGCGCAGCGCGGCGCCTATGAAACTGAGCTGGCCCACGCCGAGATCCTTGAGCATGGCGTGTACCAGAGCATTGCCCAGCTGATCGGTGCGCAGGCCAGTGATATCGCGCTGTTCGATTCGGCCACGCGCGCCTGGCATGGCCTGCTGCGCCTGTGCCGCTTTGGGCCTGCCGATCGGGTCTGGGTCACCCCGTATGAGTACGCCGGTAATCTGATCGCCCTGATCAACTGGCAGCGCCAGTATGGCTTCCAGCTTGAGGTGATTCCGCTCGATCCGCATGGCGATATCGACCTGGCCTGGATGCGCCGCCATCTCGATGATGCGGTGGCGCTGATCTCGGTCGTACATGTGCCCTCGGGTTGCGGCACGGTCAGCCCACTGCACGAGATTGCCACGCTGGTTGCCGGACGGCGTTGCTGGTTCGTGGTCGATGCCTGCCAGTCGGTCGGGCAGATACCCATCGATATCCGCAGCCTGGGCTGCGATGTGCTGACCGCGGCCGGGCGCAAATTCCTGCGCGGCCCGCGCGGCACCGCTTTCGCCTATCTGTCGCCGCGCTTTCGCGCCGCCGTACCGCCCGATTTCTGTGATCTGCATGTGGCCCAGGTGCAGGGCCTGCATGGCTACCGGGTTGCGCCGCACAGCGCGCGCATCTACGAGCTGGCCGAGCGCAATATGGCGGCGGTGGTCGGCCTGCATGCGGCCGTGCAGTACCACCTGGGGCGCGATACGCGCAATGCCGAGGCGGTGTTCGCCCAGCTGATGCAGGGCCTGGCCAAGGTGCCCGACACCCGCCTGATCGCGCCGGGCACACGCCAGCAGGGCATCATCAGCTTCCAGCACCGCAAACGCCCGGCCGGCGAAATCGTCGACCGCCTGCGCGCACGCGGCTTCAATAGCTGGGTGATGACCGGCCACCACACGCCCATCCTGATGGAGGCCTTGGGGGTGGACACGGCCGTGCGCCTGTCGGTGCATTACTACAACAGCAGCGAGCAGATCGAGCAGCTCCTGCGCGTGATACCCGAGGTGCTGGCCTAGGCACTGACGGCCCGCCACACCATGGCCGCGGTGGTGCTGCTCAATAAGGTGGAGAAGGCCCAACCGGACGTATTATCGCGATGGACGGCGGGTGTTCTCCAAGACAGGCTGAAAGGTGGCATGACCACGGCCGGCGCAGAGGCTGCGCCGGCCGCTGTCATGGCAGACATCAGGGCAGGCTTACCCCCGGCAGGAACTGTTTGCCCAGACCGATGACTGGGCAATTCACGATGATGGGCAGCGCCTCCAGGCGGATATCGCCGGCATCCTCTGCCGTCAGCACGTCCTGTTCCGATTTCAGCACCCGCACCTGCTTACCGGTCTGCCAGTGGACCATCACCACCTGCCACAGCGGGCTGTAAGCGCGCTGTTGATTGTCGCCCCCCAAGGGTTGCGGCGCTGATGGCAGCACGCTGCCCTGCTCGCCCGCGGCAAATTTGTAGACCCGATCCAGGGCAGAACGATAGCCGGGCTGCGACGTCGGGCCTGGCAGCACGTTGGCCAGCCGTGACACCCAGTTCGCGCCGGCCATGCGTGCCATGGCCCGATCTGAAATATCGGTCGTCACATAGTGCACCGGCTCACCCTGGAACCAGCCGGTTTGCAAAGGCAACACAATGCCTGCCTGCTTGGCGACCGGCGCGTGGCCGGCACAAGCGCCGACCAGCAACAAGAGCGGCATCGCCGCCACGGTACGCATTGCAAGACCTAACCTTAGCAGCAACATGACGCCCCCCTTCTCATGACCAAGGACACCGGATGGCGTCCCTCGCTTGGTCGTACAGTCTGGCTGACCCTGACAGCTTGAGCGGTGAAATGTCCCGGCAACTTCATTTGTCCGCCTGGGCCAGGCGGCGCAGCGATTCAGCCAGCTTCTCCACCCGCTCGCGGGTTTCCAGCACCAGGCGGCCAATCTGCTCGGCCGAGCTGTGAATGCCGAACAGGCTGAGCAGCATGCTAAGGGGACTGGCCATGACGATTTCCTCCGGGCAGCTTTTTTATGGGCTTGTTCCGATACCGCAGAAAACGTTATAGGCAAGATTGGCTAGGCCAGCTGCGGCCCAAGCAGCGCCGCCTGCAGCCCGGTCCAGCGGCTGAAGGAGCGGCGGAAATTGCGCGCATCGTGAAAGCCAAAGTGCGCGGCCAGCGCAGCATGGTCATAGCCGTGGAATTGCAGCAGGAAGAGCGCCTCATGCGTGCGCACCTGGTCGAGCATGGCCTGAAAATGCGTGCCGTGGCGCGCCAGGTGGCGCTTGAGCGTGGCCGGGCTGGTGGCAAAGGCTGCCGCGCTGTGTTCAAGGCTGGGCGGCGCATGCAGGCTGGCGCGCAGCTGATCGTAGAGCGCCTGCAAGAGGCTGCGCGGCGTAGCCAGCGGCTCGAGCTGGCGCAGCGACAAGCTCACGCCAGCCGCCTGGCCACGCGGCCAGGGCCGCTGCAGCCAGTGCGCGTCGACCACCATCGCGTCGAACTGCGCGCCGAAATGCAGGGCGCTGCCCAGGTGCACCGCATGCTGGGCCAGCTCACGCGGGCGGGTGCGGTTGAAGTAATAGCGCCAGGGCAAGGGCTCGCCGCCCAGCCAGCGCACCATGCCGGTCAGCGCGGCCATATGCAGCTCGACCAAGGCCGGCAGCAAGGGGCCGGCGCCCACGCTATCGGTCCAGTAGACGATGGCCAGCTCACCCTCGATGCGCAGGCGCGGCCCCAGCAGCGGGCAGAAGCGCGCCTGCTCGGCCTCCAATATCTGCAGCGCCTGAGCGAGGTCCACCGCCTGGGCGAGCGCCAGGCTGGCCGCCCCATAGTGGCCAGGCAACCATTGCTGGCCGAGCTGGAAGCTGGCCCCGCGCTCATCGGCCGCGCATAGCAGCTGGCCCAGCAGCTGCAAGAGCTGGGCCGGGCTCAGTCGCTGGCGCCCATCCAGCAAGCCAGCCTCGCTGAGCCCGCTGCCCTTGAGTAGCCCAGCCAGCGGCAGATCGCGGCTGCGCGCGAACTCCAGCAGCAGCGCGGGCTGGTGCTGGCTGGCAATCAGCGCGGTATCGGCGCTGTAGCAGTGCGCGAGCATCAGGCCGGCTGGGGATGGTGAAAGTGCATCGGTGCCGGCTCCAGCGCGGCATTCAGCGCGGCCAGCAGCGCATCGGGTGCGCTATCGGCCAGCGCGCACACTACGCGCGCCGACAGCGGCAGGCGCGCGCCACCGCGGCGCGGGTAGTAGGCAAGCTGGGCCACGCTGGCACGCAACTGCTCGGCCATGGCCTGCGCCTCGGCCGCGCTGGTTTCCGGCAGCAGAATCGCATAGCGGTCGGCCGCGTAACGGCAGAGCAGATCGTCATTACGCAGATTGAGCAGCAGCAGATGGCCGAGCGCCTGCAGGAGCCGGTCGCCCTCGGCCGCGCCCAGCTCGCGGTTGATGGCATGGAAGCGGTCGATATCGAGCAGCACCAGCGCGCAGGGCTGGCCCGGACAGCGCGCCTGCTCGAGGCGGATCTGCTCGCGCAGATAGCCGGCATCGGCCAGCTGGGTCAGCCGGTCGAAGGCGCGGTGCTCGCGGAACAGGCGCTCGCGCCGGTGCAGCTGCTCGCTCAGGCTGAACTGCTCCTCGCGCCAGAAATACAGGCCGGCCGTGAGCATCAGCATGCCAAGCGGGCTCAAGGTCGATTCCAGCCAGTTGTCCCACAGGCTGGCCTCGGGCAGGCGGTAGAACTCGTCCAGGCAGTCGGCCCAGCTGCCTAGCATCAGCCCACCCAGGCCCAGGGCCAGCAACATGGTCACCCGCCCGCGTGGGCGGCTGCTCAATATCTGCCCCAGCCACACCGCCGCCATCAGCGCGGTACCGCCTTCGCCGGCGATATCCATCCACTGCCAGTGCGCGGCGGGCTTGGGCAGGCCCTGGGTCTGGAATAGGCATAGCAGGGCCAGGAGGCTGAGGCCGAGCAGACATAGTGGGGTGCGATGTAAATGCAGCATGGCGGTACAAACTTGGTAAGAACAAAGGACGCCAGACTAAGGCGCCAAGATGGCAGGCAGATGGCAAGGTGGCCGGCGCGGCAATTCAGCTCAGCCGCTGCGCAAAGTGCTGCCTCGGCCCGTACGCACGGCCCGACCAAGCCAGTGCACCAGCGACTGAAAACCTCTTTTAGATCAGTGCGTTGGCATCCATTCCAACCCAATCCCCAGCGCCCCTGCCGCACTGGCAAAACAGCTCAACCGCCCACCAAAACCACGCCAAGTCACTGATTTTTCGAAACAAGTCCTCAGCACTGTCACGAAACCGCAAAGCCCACCCCCTAGCTTGCAGCCCCGACGCCACCGCCCTTTGCCGCGGTCGCCACATCAGCTTGAGGGAGCTTTCATGTCATATCCACGCATCACAGCGGCACGCCATGGCCAGCGCTACAGCGTACTGGCCCTGTGCCTGGCCAGCCTGGCGCAAGGCGCGCTGGCCAATGAACACAGCAGCGAGACGATTCTGGTGATCGGCCAGGCCGCGCGCATCAAGAGCGCACTGGACGCGCAACAGCAGGCCGACAGCATCGTCAGCGTCGTGCACGCCGACGGCATCGGCGCGCTGCCCGACACCAATGCGGCCGAAGCGCTGCAGCGCGTGCCCGGGGTATCGGTCGAGCGTGACCAGGGCGAGGGCCGTTATATCCGGGTACGCGGCCTGGGGCCCGATCTGAACAGCGTGACGGTGAATGGCAGCCTGCTGCCCTCGCCCGAGAGCGAGCGGCGCGCCGTGATGCTGGATGTGATTCCGGCCGGCCTGATCCGCGCGCTGGAAGTGCACAAGACGCTACTGCCCGAGCAGGATGCGAACTCACTGGGCGGCACCGTCGAGGTGAAGACCCTGTCTGCCTTCGACCAGCCCGGCCAGCTGGCCACGCTGGAGGTGGAAGCCGGCCGTGACCAGAACACCGGCCAGACCAGCCCCAAGCTGGCGGGCAGCTGGGCCAATCGCTTTGCCGATGGCCGCCTGGGCCTGGCGGCCGGCCTGAGCTGGGAGAAGCGTAAATTCGGCTCGGACAATGTGGAGACCGGCGGCAAGTGGGAGGAAGAGGACGGCGAAGCAAGGCTGGCCGAATTCGAGCGGCGCGACTACCTGATCACGCGCGAGCGACTCGGTGCGGCTTTCAATCTCGACTTCAAGCCGCAGGCCGGCAGCCACTTCTTCGCCCGCAGCCTGCTCAGCCGCTACAGCGATAGCGAGGTGCGCCAGGCGCATCTGATCGAATTTGCCGATGCACAAGCCGAGGGTGTGGCCGGCGATGCCGAAGCCAAGCGCGAGCTGAAGGACCGCAAGGAAACCCAGCAGCTGCGCTCGCTGGTGCTGGGCACCGGCCAGCAGCTTGGGGTATGGAAGCTGGATGCGCTACTGGGCCTCGGCTACGCAAGCGAGAAAGAGCCGCAGCATATCGCCGGTGCGAGCTTCAAGGGCGAAGACGATTTCAGCGCGATCGGCTTTCACAATGGCCGCCAGCCCGCCCTGTTCGGCCCGGCCAGCTTGAACGAGGCCAGCCAGTACAGCCTGGACGAGGTGGAGCTGGCGCAAACGCGCAGCACCGACCGCGAACGCAATCTGCGCCTGGACCTCGCGCGCAGCTTTAGCCTGGGTGAGGCCGATCTGCGCGTGAAGTTCGGCGCCAAGACCAGCCGGCGCGATAAGCGCAGCGATGCCGAAGTCTGGCTGTACGAGGACTTGGGCGACGCTGGATTCAGCGATGCACAGCTCAATCTGCGCGCCTTCAGCGCCGGGCGCGTCGATTATGCGCTGGGCGACTTCGGCCCGGCCCTGTCGGGCAGCGCGATCCGCCAGCTGCTGGGCGGCCTTGCGGCAGCCGACTACCGCGATGAGGAAGAGTCGCGCGTGAACGACTTCGAGATCCGCGAGGACATTCGCGCCGCCTATCTGCAAGGCACGCTCAGCCAGGGCGCTTCGCGCCTATTGGCCGGCCTGCGCTACGAGGGTACCCGCCTGCGCGCCAGCGGCACCGGGCTGGAGAACGGCGACTTCGTGGCCAGCCAGCAGCAACACGACTACCACCAGTGGCTGCCCGCCCTGCACCTGCGCCACGATCTGAGCGAGGCCACCAGCCTGCGCGCCGCCTGGACCCAGGCCGTGGTGCGCCCCACCTTCGGCCAGCTGGCGCCCGGTTTCGTGATCGACGACAACGAGGCGAGCTTCGGCAACCCCCAACTCAAGCCGCTGCGCGCACGCAATCTGGACCTCGGCATTGAACAACGCCTGGGCCGCGCTGGCAGCGTGTCGGCCTACCTGTTCCATAAGCGCATCAAGGACTTCATCTACCAGACCGACCTCGCCGGCAGCGGCGAGTGGGCCGATTTCGATGAGGCGATCAGCTTTGCCAACGGCGATGCGGCGCGCGTGCGCGGCCTGGAACTGAGTTTTACCCAGCATTTCCAGAACGGCTTGCTGCTGGCCAGCAATGCCACCCTGTCGCGCTCCAAGGCGCAGATTACTCAGCGCGATGCGGATAGCGGCCAGCTGCGCGCGCGCCAGATCAGCCTGCCCAGCCAGTCCGACCGCACGCTGAATCTGAGCATTGGCTATGAAAAAGGCCCGCTCAGCCTGCGCCTAGCCGGTAACTACAAATCGGCCTATCTGCTGGAAGTGGGCGATGTGCTAGACGCCAACCAGGACCTGCAGGTGGCTGCGCAGACCCAGTACGACTTCTCGGCGCACTGGCAGCTGAGCAAGCGCACCCAGCTGAGCTTCGAAGCGCTGAACCTACGCGACGAGCCCTACTACGTGTATGCGGGCCGGGCCGAGCGCAATGCGCAGTACGAGCAATATGGACGCAGCTACAAGCTGGGCCTGAAGTTCGCGCTGTATTGAAAAAACACTGGAGCCAGCCGACGAATCGGCTGACCCACCAAGGAAAGCACCGTATGCACTTCACCAAAACCTGTGCCCTGCTGCTGGGCACGCTGCTCGGGCCGGGCGCCATGCTCAGCCCGGCCCAGGCCGCCCTGCCCCAGCCGCTCAAGGCCGACAAGCTCGTCGCGCTGCCCGAGGGCGGCTGGCTGCTGCAAAGCAAGACCATGCTGCGCAGCATCGATGCGCAAGGCCGGCCCAGCGCCGAGCTCGCGCTGGCCAGCGAAAAACTCGATGTACGCCGCGATGGTGCGCGCACCTTGGCCGTCCTGGTCGAGCGCAGCCAGCAACGCGTACAGGGCCTGTATCTGCAAGCCGGCCAGTTCCGCCCGGCCTTCACCCTGCCCGCACTCGGCTTTCCCATTGAAAGCCTGTGTCTGTACCGCGACCCGCAGCAATTGCTGCATGGCTTCTTCATTGGCGAGGAAGGCCGCGGCCAGCAATGGCTGCTCAGCGGCCCGGCACCGCGCCTGCTGCGCGAGCTGGCCCTGCCCACCGGTGTGGTCGACTGCCAGGTCGACGATGCGCGCGGCGAGCTGCTGCTGGCCGAGGCCGATTTCGGCGTGTGGTCCTACCCGGCCGATGCCGAGCGCAAGCTACGCCGCACGCCGGTGCTGCTCAAGCAACCCTATGGCCCGCTGCAGCAAGGTGCACTCAGCCTGGCGCGCTTACCGGGCGGCCTGGCGGTGCTGGACGGCAAGGGTGAGCGCGCACATCTGCTCGCGCAGACCAGCGCGGGCTGGCAGGCACGCAGCAGCCTGCGCCTGCCCGCCGGCAGCGCGCAGCTGGCCATCGACGCGCGCGCCAGCCAGCTATGGCGCCAGGACGAAGACAGCGAGCAATGGCAGGCGCAGGCGCTGCGCTGGTCGGTACCCAAGCTACCCGTCGCGGCCGCGCTGCCCATCGTGCTACCGAGCGGCCAGACCGAGCCGGTGGCGCGCCTGGGTGACGCGGCCGACGATCCAGCCATCTGGATCAACCCGCGCGATGCCGCGCAAAGCCGCGTGCTCGGCACTAATAAGAAGCAGGGCCTGCTCGTATATGACCTAGCCGGTAAAGAGACTCAGCTTTTGGCAGTGGGCCGCCTGAACAATGTCGACCTGCGCCAGCAGGTGCGCCTGGGCGGCCAGACGCTGGACCTGGCGGTGGCCACCCACCGCGATGCGCTGGCCCTGGTGCTGTTCGGCATCGATGCGGATGGCCAGGTCAGCGAGCGCGCGCGTATTCCCACCGGCCTGCCCGATATCTACGGCGTGTGCCTTTACCAGCCGCCCGCTGGCGGGCTGGAGGCCTTTGTGAACGATAAGGATGGGCGCTTCCAGCACTACCGGATTGAATACCAGGACGGCCAGTTCAGCGGTCGCAAGCTGCGCGAATTCCGCCTGCCCAGCCAGCCCGAGGGCTGCGTGGCCAACGATCAAGACGGCGTGCTGTTCATGGGTGAGGAGGACCGCGGCATCTGGACCATATCGGCACGCGCCGAGCTGGGCGCTAAGCCACGCCTGCTCATGCCGGTGGGCGCGCAGCTGCACGCCGATGTGGAAGGCATGGCGCTCTACCACGGCAGCGCAGCCAGCTATCTAGTAGTGTCCAGCCAGGGCAATGACAGCTATCTAGTGCTGGATGCCAAGCCGCCGTTTGCCGTGCGCGGTGCGTTCCGGGTCGGCATCCAGGCCGAGCTGGGCATAGACGGTGCCTCGGAAACCGATGGGTTGGAAGTGACGTCCGCCAATCTGGGCGGCGTGTATGGCCAGGGCATGCTGGTGGTGCAGGATGGTCACAAGCGCCTGCCCGATGGTGCGCAGAACTTCAAATACATTGCCTGGCAGGATATCGCCCGCGCGCTGGCCCTGCCCTGAAGCAAGCGCAAACAACAAGCCCGCCAGCTGGCGGGCTTGTTCCATCGCGGTGGGCGCTCAGCTGACCGTCGGCTCGCTCGGTCCGGCCACTTCCAGGCTGATGCCCAGCTCACGGCACACGGTATCCGGGTCGCGCGTGGCAAACACCAGGGTCTGGCGCATAAAGCCCTGGCGCAGATTCACGCCGATCGACTTGGTGATCTTGTCGTAACGCGCGGTATAGCCCTGATCTTCCTGATTATTCTCAGCCAGCATGGTGCCGGGCTTCTGGTAGATCTTGCCAAAGGACACACGCTGACAGGCCTCGACCTTATCGGCCAGCTTGCACAACTCGACCAGGTCGAGGTCGCGCACCTGCAGCGCCAACACGGCCCGCCCTTCCAGCTTCAGGCCCTTGCAGGTCACGGTCTGAAACGGGTCCTTCTTCTTGCCCAGGCCAAACATCGTTCTATCCTCGTCGCGCCGCGCAGGCACATGGCTAGTGAGCTTTGATTGTAGCCCCGCTGGCGCCACGCACGCAGCCCGGCTTGCAATCAGGCCCGCCAGCGCGAATAAAGAACAGCGCGCCCCGCGCTAGCGCGATTTGCGAAGGATGCTGCCTTGCCCAAGATTGCCCTGCTCTTGCTTGCCCTGGTGCTGAGTGCCGTGCTGCTCGCCCTGCCCGTGCCGATCTGGTTGCTGCCGCTGCCCGCCCTGGCGGCGCTCGCTTACGCGCAGTACTTCCCGGCGCCCCAGGCCCAGTTGGCCGAGCAGGAATCCCGCCCCGCCAGCGTGGACGTGCTGCCGGCCGGCCAGGAGTTGGAGGCCCTGCTCAAGCGCCAGACCCGCGCCGCACATGAGGAGGTCGAACGTGTGCAGGGCATCCTGAACGAGGCCATCGTCAGCCTGACCAGCAACTTCACCCTGATCGCCAATGCCGCGCGCCAGCAGCAGGAAATCGCCCTGCAGACCCTGGGCGGTGACGCCGGCCGTGGCGCCGACCACCTGATCAACGAAACCGGCGAGACCCTGCAGGCCATCGGTGGGCTGATGCTGGAAAACCATGCGACCGCGCAAAGGTTGACCGAGGAAATGATGGGCATGGGCCTGCGCGTGAACGACATGATGGGCGAGCTGGGTGGCCTTGACGATATCGCCAAGAAGATTCACTTCCTGTCCCTAAACGCCAATATCGAGGCCGCGCGCGCAGGCGAAGCAGGCCGCGGCTTCGTGGTGGTGGCCGAGGAGGTGCACAAGCTGGCCCAGTACACGCGCGACTTCAGCGAGCGCATCCGCAAGAGCATGGGCGAGGTGCGCAATAGCATCAGCAGCATGGAGAACGCGGCAGGTGAGCTGAGCAGTCGCCAGGGCGTCGAAACCGAGAAGGTGCGCCACCATGTGGACGAGACCCTGGTCGATCTGCGCAAGCTGAACGAGGGGCAGAGCCAGGCGCTCAATGCGCTAAGCAGCATGGCCCAACAAACCGAGCAGGGCATCGCCAGCGCGACCACCGCGCTGCAGTTCCAGGACATGGTCAACCAGCTGCTCGCCCATGCGCGCCGACGCATCGATGCGCTGCAGGCTGCCATGGAAAGCACGCGGCTGTGCCAGCAGCAGCTGCAAAGCGGTGAGGCCGAGGCGCTGACCCGGCTGCGCAGTGCGCTAAGCGCGCAGGAAGCGGCGCTCGCGCACAACCCGGTCGCCCAGCGCAGCATAGGCCAGGGCGATATCGAGCTGTTCTAGCGCTTTTGACAAAGCCTGCTAGAAACATCATGAAACGCTGATTTCTGCACCATCCAGTCCATCAACCCGCCATCCGTCGCCCGCACGGCACACCGAGGACGCAATGAAGACGATTCTGACTGTTGATGACTCCCCCTCCATCCGCCAAATGGTCAGCTTCACCTTGAAGAACGCCGGCTATGAAGTGCTGGAAGCCGGCGACGGCAATGCCGGCCTAAGCCAGGCCAAGAGCAAGCCCTGCCAGCTCATCATCACCGATCAGAACATGCCCGGCATGGACGGACTGACCATGATCAAGGCGCTACGTGCGCTGCCGGCCTACAAAGCCACCCCCATCCTGATGCTGACCACCGAGTCCAGCGACGCCATGAAGCAGCAGGGGCGCGCCGCCGGCGCCACGGGCTGGATCGTCAAGCCCTTCAATCCGCAGACCTTGATCGACGTGGTGCGCAAGCTGATCGGCTAGCCGAGCGCCCCCGCCCCGTGCAGCACCCCGACGGATAAGAACAAAGGACGGCAGGGATGGAGATCGACCTCTCAAAATTCTTCGGTGCCTTTTTCGAGGAGGCGGAAGAGCATCTGGCCAATTTCGAGACCCTGCTGCTGGGGCTGGAACTGGACGCGCCCGATCCGGAAGAACTGAATGCCATCTTCCGCGCCGCCCATTCGATCAAGGGCGGGGCCGGCACCTTTGGCTTCAACGATGTGGCCGCCCTCACCCATATCCTGGAAAACCTGCTCGACCAGATCCGCAAGGGCCAGCGTCGCCTGGAAGCGGAGATGGTCGACACCTTCCTGCAGGCCGGTGATGTGCTGGCCGGCATGATTGCCGTGCATCGAGATGGCGCGGCGCCCGACCCGGCCGCAGTCGCCCAGGCCACCTCGGCGCTGCAGGCGCTGGAAGCGGGCGAAGCGAAGCCGGCAGCGGTGCCGACCAGCGCCAGCCCCGCCCAGGATGGCGGGCCGTATCGCTGGCGCCTCAAGCTGCGCCTGGATGAGGGTGCGCCGGTCGAGGAATTGCTGGCTTCGCTGTATGCATTTGGCGAGGTGGAAGAGCTGGCACGCCGGTATGAGCAGGGCCTGCTGCTGCTTGAGCTAGCTATCCTCAGCCAGGAAAGCGCGAGCGAAATCAACGATTCGCTGGCCTTTGTGCTGCCGGCCGACCGCTTCGAGCTGCAAGCCGGTGAGCCCGCGCCTGCCGAACCCCTGGCCGGCGAAGGCGAGAGCTTCGGCTTTTTTGCGGATGAAACGCCGGCCGCGCTGCTCGAGGACGCGCCCGCCAGCGAGGCGTTTGGCTTCTTCGATGCGGAGCCGGAAGCCGCGCCAACCGCCAATAAGGAAGCATCAACGCCCGATGCTGCCGGCAGCGATTACGGCTTTTTCGAACCTTTGCCCGCCGTGGCACCCGGCGCCCCGCCCGGACGTGAAGGCGTGGCCTACGGTTTTCTCGACCAGCAAGCAGTGGCCAAGGCCCAGCAGCAGCGTGCCGAGGAAGCGCGCCAGCAGGCCGCCCAGCCCGCCAGCCCGAGCCCGGCTGCGCGCGCGGCCAAACCAGCTGCCGACAAGAGCGAGGCCGCCACCATCCGGGTCGATGTCAGCAAGGTCGATCAGCTGCTCAACTTCGTTGGCGAGCTGGTGATCACCCAATCCATGCTGGCGCAAAGCGCGGCCGACCTCGACCCGCTCCAGCATGCGCGCCTATTGGCCGGCATCGAGCAGCTGCAGCGCAACACGCGCGAATTGCAGGAGTCAGTGATGTCGATCCGCATGATTCCCATGTCCACCGTGTTCAGTCGCTTTCCGCGCGTGGTGCGCGACCTGGCGGCCAAGCTGGGCAAGAAGGTGGAACTGCGCCTGGTGGGCGAACAGACCGAGCTCGACAAGGGCTTCGTGGAAAAACTCGTCGACCCACTCACCCATCTGGTGCGCAACAGCCTCGACCACGGCATCGAATCAACCGAGGCGCGCCGCGAACGCGGCAAGCCCGAGACCGGCATGCTGACCCTGGCGGCCTTCCAGCAAGGCGGCAATGTGGTGATCGAGGTGCGCGACGACGGCGCCGGCCTGAACCGCGAGCGCATTCTGGCCAAGGCGCGCGAGAACGGCCTGGCTGTGGGCGAGGCGATGAGCGACCAGGATGTGTGGATGCTGATCTTCGAGGCCGGCTTTTCCACCGCGGCCGAAGTGACCGATGTCTCGGGGCGCGGTGTGGGCATGGATGTGGTGCGCAAGAACATCCAGTCCATGGGCGGCAGCGTGGACATCGAATCCATGGCCGGCATCGGCTCCACCATGCGCATCCGCCTGCCGCTCACCCTGGCCATTCTGGACGGCATGCTGGTGGGCAGCGGTGGCGAAACCTACATCCTGCCGCTCAATGCAATCCGCGAATCGCTGCAGCCGACGGCCGAGCAGTGCAAGAGTGTGACCGGGCGCGGCCGAGTCGTGCAGGTACGCGATGAATACCTGCCGCTGGTGGCCCTGCACGAGGTGGTCGGCAGCCAGCCGCATTCACAGGACCCGACCAGCGGCATCGTGATGCTGATCGAGGCCGGCAACCAGCAGCTGGCGCTCTGGGTAGATGAGCTGCTCGGCCAGCAGCAGGTAGTGGTGAAAAACCTGGAATCGAACTACCGGCGCGTGCCCGGCATCTCGGGCGCCACCATTCTGGGCGATGGCCGGGTCGCCCTGATCGTGGACGTGAGCGTGCTGGGACGCGCACGCGGTACTTAGCGCCGCCCCGGGCGGCACAAGGAGCAGGCATGGAATTCAATACCAGCAGCAATATCGCCAGCCGCGAACACCTGGTGTTCACACTGGGCAGCGAGGAATACGCGATCGATATCCTCAAGGTGCAGGAGATCCGCGGCTTCGAGCAGCCGACCCGCATCGCCAATACACCGCCCTTCCTGCTCGGGGTCATCAATCTGCGTGGCGCCATCGTGCCGATTGTCGACCTGCGGGTGAAGTTCCAGATCGGCGAGGCGCGTTACGACGAGTTCACCGTGGTGGTGATCCTCAACCTCGCCGGGCGGATTACCGGCGCGGTGGTGGATGGGGTGTCGGACGTGATCGCGCTGACCGACAACATCATCAAACCAACGCCCGAGTTCGGCGCCGCCGTCGACACGGCTTATATCGTCGGCCTGGCGCCGGTGGACGAACGCATGCTGATCCTGGTGGATATCGAGAAGCTGATGGGCAGCCGCGACATGGAACTGATTGCCGATGCGGCCAGTGCCGCTTAAGCCTGTAAAACCAGCAGAAGGGGACGGAAATGAAAAATTGGAAAATCGGCGTGCGGCTCGGGCTCGGTTTCGGGGTTGTGCTTATTCTCTTGATCGGCATGACGGTGCTGAGCCTGAGCCGCATGTCGGCCATGGCCGACAATCTGGACGAGATCGGCAATGAGCGGGCCACCCAGTTGCGCATGGCCAATGACATCATCGACGCGGTCAATCTCCGTGTGATCAGCCTGCGCGACATCATCCTGCGCACCGATGAGGCCGGCATCAATCAGGCCAAGGCGCTGAACGCTAAGGGACGCCAGGCTTTCGATGACAACTACAAGCATCTGCGTGATCGTGTACGCAGCGAGGAAGCCAAGCAATACATGGCTCAGATCGGGCAGGCAGATGAGGCGTTACGTGCCGGTGCCGGACGCCTGATTGAATTGGCCAGCAAGAACGAGAACGATGCGGCCACCCAGATTCTCTACAACGAGCTCGGCCCCCTGCAGGAAAAACTGACCAAGGTGGTCAACGAGTTCATCGTGCTGCAGAACGAGCGCAATAAGAGTACCTACGAGGGCGCAGTCGCCAGCTATGAATCGGCGCGCAATATGATGCTGGTGATGGCCGTGGTGGCCATCCTGATCGGTGTGTCGGCCGGCTGGCTGATCACCCAGTCGGTGGTGGTGCCGGTGCGCCAGGCCGTGCAGCTGGCCGAAACGGTAGCGGCCGGCGACCTGACCCAGAGGATCGAGACCGACCGCAATGACGAGACTGGCCAGCTGATCAAGGCATTGAAGAGCATGAATGACGGGCTGTTGCAGATCGTCGGCGATATCCGCACCAGTGTGGAGACCATCAATACCGCCTCGCAGGAGATTGCCGCCGGCAATATCGACCTGTCGCAGCGTACCGAGGAGCAGGCCGCCAGCCTGGAGGAAACCGCTGCCAGCATGGAGGAGCTGACCTCCACCGTGAAGCAGAATGCCGAGAATGCGCGTGAAGCGAACCGGGTGGCCGAGAGCGCCAGTCATATCGCCCAGAAAGGCGGCGAGGCGGTCGGCGCCGTGGTCACCACAATGGCCGAGATCAACGAGTCGTCGAAGAAGATCGTCGACATCATCGGCGTAATCGACGGCATAGCCTTCCAGACCAATATCCTGGCCCTGAATGCCGCGGTGGAAGCCGCGCGCGCCGGCGAGCAGGGGCGCGGCTTTGCCGTGGTAGCCGGCGAGGTGCGCAGCCTCGCGCAGCGCTCGGCCGCGGCGGCCAAGGAGATCAAGGCGCTGATCGGCGATTCGGTGGAGCGGGTGACCGTGGGTACCGCCCAGGTCGACAAGGCCGGCGTGACCATGGAGGAAGTGGTGGCCAGCATCCGCAAGGTGACCGGCATCATGGGCGATATCTCGAACGCCTCGGCCGAGCAAAGCTCGGGCATCGAACAGGTAAATACCGCCGTGACCCAGATGGACGAGGTGACCCAGCAGAATGCCGCACTGGTGGAGGAAGCGGCCGCCGCGGCCGGCTCGCTGCAGGACCAGGCGCATATGCTGATGGAGGCAGTCAACCGCTTCAAGCTGGACAGCGCCGGCCAGCGGCGCAGCCCGCCGCCTGCCGCGCGCCAGGTGCCACGCGTGGCCAGCAAGCCCGCCGGCAAACCGGCTAGCAAGCCGGCAGCCCACCCAGTGGTCGCTGCCAAGCCAGCCAACAAGGGCGATGATGACGACTGGTCGGAGTTCTGAGCCCGTGCGCCGCCTGCGCAAGCAGGAGGCCGAGGACGACACCCCGCGCATCGTCAACACCGCCCGCGACTTTGCCTACACCGGTACCGACTTCCAGCTCGCCCGCGAGATGATACGTGAGCGGGCTGGGGTGGCCCTGGCCGACTGCAAGCAGCATATGGTGTACAACCGGCTGTCCAAGCGCGTGCGCGCGCTCGGCCTGCCCAGCATCACTGCCTATCTGACCCTGCTGCGCAAGGATGCCACCCACCCGGAGTGGGAGGACTTCACCAGCGCGCTGACCACCCATCTGACCGCCTTCTACCGCGAGCCGCACCATTTCGCGCTGTTACAGGAACAGCTGCAGGCGCGCGATGCACGCGAACCGGTGCGCATCTGGTGCGCGGCCGCCTCCACCGGCGAGGAACCCTATACGCTGGCCATGACCGTGGTGGAGAGCTATGGCCGCTACGATGCACCGGTCGAGATCATCGCCACCGATATCGATACACGTGCACTCGCCCATGCCCAGCAAGGTATCTACTCGCTCGAGCGGGTAGCCAAGCTGCCGGTCGAGCGCCTGCATGCCTACTTCCAGCGCGGCACCGGCAAGCGCCATGGCTATGTACGCGTGCGCAAGGAGCTGCAGCAGCTGCTGCACTTCCTGCCCTGCAATCTGCTGGAGCCGCGCTGGCCGGTGGCCGGGCATTTCGACTTCATCTTCTGCCGCAATGTGCTGATCTACTTCAAGCGCGAAGACCAGTACGCGCTGACCCGCCGCCTGCTCGATCAACTCAAGCCCGGCGGCATCCTGTTTCTTGGCCACTCGGAAAACCCACAGGGCAGCGGCCTGCAGCTGGAGGTGGTCGGCAAGACCGCCTACCGGCGTGCCGCCGGGGGGCGGCCGTGAACACCAGCCGGCATGAAAAACCCGCACCCAACCGCTATTACGACAAGCACTTCCAGCGCGAGGCGGCCAAGATCCTGCCTGGCGAGTATTACGCGAGCGGGCGCGGTATCCTGATGGTGACGGTGCTCGGCTCCTGCGTGGCGGTCTGCCTGCGCGATGCGGTGAATGGCGTGGCCGGCATCAATCACTTCATGCTGCCCGATGGGCGCGCCGATTCAGCCCACCCACTACTCGGCCTGCCCACCCGCTATGGCGCGTTTGCCATGGAGGCGCTGCTCAACGATATGCTTAAACTCGGCGCCGAACGCCGCTATGTAGAGGCCAAGGTGTTCGGCGGCGGCGATGTGCTGCATGGGCTGGGCGCGGTCAATGTCGGCCTGCGCAATGCCGAATTCATCGGCCGCTATCTGCACGAGGAAGGCATTCCTATCCAAGCAGAGGACCTACGCGGCAGCTTGCCACGCAAGGTGTATTTCTTCACCGATAGCGGCACGGTCAAGGTCAAGCGCCTGCATACCCTGCACAACGACACCATCCTGCAGCGCGAACTCGCCTACCGCGCCCATCTGACGCGCGACAATATCGAGGGCAGTGTCGAGCTGTTCCAGACCGGCCCGGCGGAGGACAAGCGATGAAACAGCTGATACGCATCGTGGTGGTGGACGACTCGGCGCTGATGCGCAAGCTGCTCACCGACATCATCAACCGCGAACCGGATATGGAAGTGGTGGGCGCAGCGCCCGACCCCTATGCGGCGCGCGAGTTGATCCGTGCGCTGTCGCCCGATGCGATCACACTGGATATCGAGATGCCGAAGATGAATGGGCTCGACTTCCTCGACAAGTTGATGCGCCTCAAACCCACGCCGGTGATCATGATCTCCACGCTGACCGCAGCCGGCTCGGACACCGCGCTGCGCGCGATGGAACTGGGTGCCGTGGATTGCGTGGCCAAGCCCAAGCTCGATCTGCAGCGCGGTCTGCGCGAGGCCGGCGAGGAGATCGTGGAAAAGCTGCGCATGGCGGCCGGTGCGCGCCTGCGCCAGCCGCGCGCCAAGCCGACCAGCACGGCGCCACGCCACCCGGCCACACCCGCTGCGCCGCGCGCACCCAGCAGCAATATCCAGCACAACCGCCTGATCGCCATCGGCGCATCCACCGGCGGCACCCAGGCGCTGCAGACCGTGCTGCTCGGCCTGCCAGCCGAAATGCCGCCCATCGTGGTGGTCCAGCATATGCCGCCCGCCTTTACCGAACCATTTGCCCGGCGCCTGAATGGCATCTGTGCGCTGACGGTGAAGGAGGCCGAGCAGGGCGAGCGCCTGCGCCCTGGCCATGTGTATATCGCGCCGGGCGACCAGCACCTGGCCCTGGTGCGCGAAACCGGCCATCTGCACTGCCAGCTCCAGAGCAGCGAGCGGGTGAACCGCCATCGCCCAGCCGTGGATGTGTTGTTTGATTCAATTGCCCAACTGGCCGCCAAGCGCACGCTGGGCGTGATGCTGACCGGCATGGGTGCCGATGGCGCGCAGGGCATGCTGGCCATGAAGCAGGCCGGCGCCTACAACCTGGCCCAGGACGAGGACAGCTGCGTGGTGTTCGGCATGCCCAAGGAGGCGATACGCGCCGGCGCGGTGGACGAGGTGCTGCCGCTGGACGAGATCGCTGCCGCCATCCTGCGCCAGCTGGCTGACTGAAGCACAGGTCCTAGCCACCCGTACCTGGTTCTCCGGCCGCCCTGCACCCGGCCTGTCGCATCCTGGCACCATTCAGCCCACCTCCCGCCCGTTTATCGCAGCTGCTGCGGATATATAAGCAAAAGCCGTTTAGCATGCGCCATGCCTGCCCGGCTGCGATCCAGCCAGGCCCGGCATCCATCACCAATCGGGGAGATTTCCATGAGCCGTGCGCTTGCCGCGCTGACGGCGTGTCTGCTGGCGACCACTGTGGTCGCCGCCACGCCAGCTACGCTGAGTACCGAACTGCCGTCCACCTGGCAGCTGAACGAGATGTTTGCCGACCCGGCCGCCTGGGAAGCCGAGCGGCAGGCGATTGCCGCCGCCCTGCCCGGCCTCGCCAAGCTCAAGGGCACGCTCGGGCAAAGCCCGGCCGCGCTGCGCAAGGTGCTGGATACCGAGTCGGACCTGCGCCGCCGCCTGGCCAAGCTTGGCTCCTATGCCGGTCTGCTGGCCGATGAGGATATGCGCGCCACCGACAACCAGGCACGCCGCCAGCTCGCGCGCAATCTGAGCAATGACCTGCAGGAAACCGCCGCCTTTATCGATGTGGAAGTGATTGCGCTGGGCAAGACCAAGCTGGCCGCCTTCCTCAAGCGCGAACCGGCGCTGGCCAAGTACCGCTACCCGCTGGAGAACACGCTGCGCCTGGCGCCGCATACGCTGAGCCAGCGCGAGGAAGCGCTGCTGGCCGCCGCGAGCAAGCCGCTGGATGCCGCACAGACCACCTATGGCACGCTGGCCAATGCCGACATTCCCTGGCCCACCGTGCAGATTCGCGGCAAGGACGTGCTGCTTGACCAGGCCGGCTATGTTGCCCACCGCGACGATCAGGACCCGGCCGTGCGCAAGCTGGTGTTCGAGACCTTCTGGTCGGTATTCAAAACCTATGAACGCACCTTTGGCAGCACCTATGTTGGCAATCTGCAAGCCACCGTGTTCAATGCCAAGGCACGTCAGCACACCAGCTCATTAAGCGCCGCGCTGGCCCCGTTCAATACCCCGGAATCGGTCTACCGCACCCTGGTGGCCGAGGCGAATGCCGGCCTGCCCACCCTGCACCGCTACTTCAAGCTGAGCAAACGCGTGCTGGGCGTACCGACCCTGCAGTACTCGGATATGTATGTGCCGCTGGCCAAGCCACCGCGCAGCTACACGCTGACCGAGGGGGCCCAGCTGATGCTGGACGCACTGCAGCCGATGGGCAGCGATTATCTGGCCGACCTGAGCCGCGCGGTGCAAAGCCCATGGACCCATGCCACCGTGCAGCGCGGCAAGCGCTCGGGTGCCTATATGAATGGCTCGGTCTACGATCTGCACCCCTATGTGCTGATGAGCTTCAATGGCAGCTACGACAGCGTATCGACCTATGCGCACGAGTGGGGCCATGGCATGCACACCATCCTGGCCAACCGCGCCCAGCCCTACCCGACCGCACGCTACTCGCTGCTGGTGGCGGAAATTCCGTCCACCGCGCATGAGCTGCTGCTGGCCGACCACGCGATCCGCCTGGCCAAGACGCGCGAGGAAAAGATCTTTGCCCTGAGCCAGGCCATCGATCAGCTGCGCGGCACCTTCTTCCGCCAGACCATGTTCGCCGAGTTCGAGCTGGCCACGCACGAGGCGATCGAGCGTGGTGAGGCGCTGACCGGCGAGAAGCTGAGCCAGCTCTATCTGAATCTGCTGCGCCGCTACCACGGCCACGATGCGGGCGTGATGGAGATCGATGCACGCTACGGGCGCGAGTGGGCGTACATCCCGCACTTCTATAACGACTTCTATGTGTTCCAGTACGCGACCTCGATTAGCGCGGCCGCCTACTTCGCCGAGGGCATAGGCCGTGGCGACAGCGCCGTGCGCACGCAGTTCGTGAAGATGCTGGAGGCTGGCGGTTCGAACGACCCTTACCTGATCGTAAAGGCGGCTGGCCTCGATCTGGCGACCCCGGCTCCCTACCGCGCGCTGATCAAGCGCATGGACGGGCTGCTCGACCAGCTGGAAGCCGTGCTGAACAGCCCGGTCTGATTGCTGGCGAGAGCGCATGAAAAAAGGCGGGAGCAAGCTCCCGCCTTTTTCTTTACCCGTGCGATTCGGATCAGGCCGGCTGCGCGATAGCGTCTGTTTTTGCCCGCGGCAGGCCAACCGCCTGTGGCTTGTGCCCGCGCAGGCCGTAGTAGGCGATGAACAGATAGCACAGCAGCGGCACCACGAAGGAGAACAGCAGGCTCAGATGGTCGGCCAGGCCCGCCTGCAAGAGCGGCACGATGGCGCCGCCGACAATGGCCATGCACAGCACGCCCGAACCCTTGCTGGTCAGTGCACCCAGGCCTTCCAGGGCCAGCGAGAACAGCGTGGGGAACATGATCGAGTTGAACAGACCGGTCAGCAGCAAGGCCCACATGGCGGCCGGGCCGCCGACGCTGATCGCCATGCCGATCAGCAAGGCATTGATGACGGCCGCACCGGCCAGCACCACGCTGGCGCGCAGCTTCTGCATCAGCGCGCTGCCGATAAAGCGCCCCACCATGGCCGCGCCCCAGTACAGGGCCAGGTATTTGCCGGCCGCCGCATGGCTGAGGCCGGCAATGGGCGGGGCGCTCATCAGGCTGACCAGGAAGCTGCCGGTCGATACCTCGGCGCCCACATAGCAGAAGATGCCGACCGCCCCGAGCACCAGATGGCGTACCGACCAGATGCTGCCCTCGGCCTGGGCCGCGCTGGCTGCGCCCTGCCCGCTACGCACATCGGGCAGGCGGAACAGCGCCACCGCGCCCGCCAGCACGAACAAGAGTGCGGCCAGCACCAAGTAAGGGCCTTGCACGCTGCTCGCATCGCTGACGGCGGCCGCCGCATGGTCGGCCGCACCCAGGATGGTTACCGCCCCGACCAGCGGGCCAAGCGTGGCGCCCAGCGAGTTGAAGGCCTGGGTCAGGTTCAGACGGCTGGAGGCAGTTTCCGGCTTGCCCAGCAGCGTGACATAGGGATTGGCCGCCACCTGCAGCAGCGTGATACCGGCCGCCAGCACGAATAGCGCGCCAAGGAAGAAGGGATAAGCGCGCAAGCTGGCCGCCGGGTAGAACAGCAGGCAACCGACACCCACCGTGCACAGGCCAATGATCAGGCCACGCTGGTAGCCGATCTTCTGCATCAACCAGCCCGCCGGCAGCGACACGAAGAAATAAGCGGTAAAGAAGCAGAACTGCACCAGCATGGCCTGCACATAGCTGAGCGAGAACATGGCTTTCAGGTGGGGCACCAGGATGTCGTTCAGCGAGGTGATCAAACCCCACATGAAGAACAGCGAGGTCAGTACGGCCAGGGGGCGGGCATGGGGAGTACGCATCCGGGATTGCCTTTAACTTACGCAAAACTTACGAAAGTCGCGATGCTAACCAAGCCGGGCCGACAAAGCACGCGGGTTTTCCACTATCGCCACGGTCATCAAGCGAACTGGCTACTCACTCGCCAGGTGCTACAAAACAGAAATTTTCTCAATTTGTTCACAACAAATAGTGAACTTTAAGCACTAGGCGCGCTCTTTGTCGTATCGCGACTGCGATAGCTCACTCACCTCTGTTTTGGAGACCACGATGAAAAAGCACGTTTCTGCCCTGCTACTGAGTCTGTCCCTGTCTGCCCCGGCCTTTGCCGCGGACATCGTCGATACCGCCGTGTCGGCGGGCTCCTTCAACACCCTGGTCACCGCGGTGAAAGCCGCAGGGCTGGTGGACACCCTGAAGGGCAAAGGCCCGTTCACGGTATTTGCCCCTACCGATGAAGCCTTCGCCAAGATTCCCAAGGCCCAGCTCGATGCACTGCTCAAGGACAAGGCCAAGCTGAGCGCAGTACTGACCTACCATGTCGTGCCCGGCGCGGTGATGGCCAAGGATGTGAAGGCGGGTAGCGTGAAGACGGTGCAAGGCAGCGCCCTGACCGTGAAGACCGACGGTGGCGTGATGGTGGATAGCGCCAAGGTGATGAAGACCGATATCAAGGCCGATAACGGTGTGATCCATGTGATCGACAGCGTGATCATGCCCAAGTAAGCCGGGATAAGTGTCAAGCCAAGGCCCCGCATGCGGGGCCTTTTCTTTTCCTGCCGATGCGTGCGGGCTGCAATATGTTTGTCTTACGACGGGGCTAGTGTGGTCTTCCTTGGCACATACAAGGCACGGAGACCATTGCTATGAGCGACACGATTTCGGTGCAGGCCCTGCTGCATACCCGTTTCCCCGGCTTCAGCCGCAAGCCCTGGCTGCTGCGTAAAGCCATCGTGCTGACCTTGTCCGGCCTGCTGCGCGAGAAGCGCATCAATGCGCTGATGCAGTACAGCACCGGGCGGCTGGGGCTGGGGTTCAACGATGCGCTGCTCGACTATCTGGAACTCGGCTATAGCGCGACGGGGGCCGAGCAGATTCCGGCCAGCGGGCCGCTGGTGGTGGTGGCTAACCATCCGCTCGGTGCGCTGGATGGCGCGGCGCTGATCCAGCTGGTCAGCCGGGTACGCCCCGATGTGCGCATGGTGGTCAGCGACATCCTGCTGCAGTTCCGCCCGGCGCGCGACATCCTGCTGCCGGTGGACAATCTGAGCGGGCGTAATAACCGCAGCAATGTCGATGGTATCGATGCCGCGCTGGCACGCGGCGAGGCGGTCATCATCTTCCCCAGTGGCGAGGTATCGCGCGCCAGCCCCAAGGGCATACGCGATGGCTTGTGGCGTACCGGCTTTCTGCGCGTGGCCAAGCGTGCCGGCGCGCCCATCCTGCCAGTGCATATCAGCGGGCGGAATTCCTTGGGGTTCTATGCCTGGTCGATGCTCTACAAGCCGCTGGCCATGCTGCTGCTCGCGCGCGAGGTGTTCGCCAAACAGGGCGGGAAGATCCAGATCAGCATCGGCGCACCGATTGCCTGGCCGACGCTGGAAGCCATGCAGCTGAGCCTGCCCGAGGCG
Organism: Chitinimonas taiwanensis DSM 18899; assembly: GCF_900119825.1. Taxonomy (GTDB): domain Bacteria; phylum Pseudomonadota; class Gammaproteobacteria; order Burkholderiales; family Chitinimonadaceae; genus Chitinimonas; species Chitinimonas taiwanensis. The sequence continues at coordinate 98,604 of NZ_FPKR01000013.1, forward strand.
GCCGCCCATCTGCGCGAACATATCTATACGCTACGCCCCAAGCCAGCGCACAAGCTGGCCTGGCGGCGCAAGAAGGCGCTAGCCAAGCATTAAGCGGCTTGGCGGGCGCGGCGCTGGCGCGAGACCCGCGGCTCAGTCCGCGCTGCTTGGGTCGGCCACCGCAGTCTTGCGGCTGGCGCGGCGCAGGCGGCTGGTGTCCACCAGCTGCACGGCGCGGGCACGCAGCTGGCCGCAGCCGCCATCGATATCCTGGCCGGCCGAGTTGCGCACCTTGGTCAGCACGCCGCGGCTATGCAGATAGCGGGTCATGTACTGGATGCGCTCGGCGTCCGGGCGCTGGAATTCGTCCGACTCGAGGCTGTTGTAGGGAATCAGGTTCAGCACCGCGAACTTGCCCTTGAACAGGCGCAGGATGGCGTCCATCTCATCCTGCCCGTCATTGATGCCGCGCAACAGCGTCCACTGGTACTGGATCGGGTAGCCGGTGCTGCGCGCATAGTCCTCGCCCAGCGCCATCAGCGCTTCGGGATCGATGCGCGGCGCGCGCGGCAGAAGCTGGGCGCGCAGCTCGGCCTTGCTGGTGTGCAGCGACAAGGCCAGCGCCGGTTTCACCACCTGCTGCGGCAGGCGCTCGAACACGCGCAGATCACCCACGGTGGAGAACACCAGGTTCTTGTGGCCGATATTGCCTTCGCGGCCCAGGAGGTCAATCGCCTCCAGCACATTGTCGAGATTATGGGCAGGCTCGCCCATGCCCATGAACACCACCTTCTTCACCGGCCGGAAACGCCGTGCCAGCGCCACCTGGGCGACGATTTCGGCGCTGCCGACCTGGCGCAGCAGCCCGCTCTTGCCGGTCTGGCAGAACACGCAGCCGACCGCGCAACCGACCTGGGTGGACACACATAGCCCATCGCGCGGCAAAAGCACGCTTTCCACCATCTGCCCATCGGCCAGCTCGACCAGGAGGCGCGCCGAGCCATCGGCCGCCGGGTGCTCGGACTTCAGTCGCACCAGACCATCGATCTGGCGCTGGATGGCCGGCAGGCCGTCGCGCACCGGCAGGGGCAGATAGTCCTCGGTCCGGCGGTACTTGGTGCCGGTATCAAGCGGCAGGCCGCGCAGCCAGGCGCGGCTGATGCGGCCGATATGGCAGGGCTTGGCGCCGAGTTCGGCCAGGGCGTGGTGCAGGTCGTGGATGCGCATGGGGCGCGCATCCTATCACTGGCCCGCAGCGCTGTGGCGGGCAGGGGATGGTCGGAGCACCGCACACGGCCAGGCCGCCCAGGCCCTTGTCAGCCAGTGTCTTGCCGACGCGCATACATAAAGCATCACTAATATATTGATGCCAGCGCGCTGAAAAGAGCGTTTAGAAATCAGGACATTAGCATCAAGCCGCTGCCAGCAAGGCTTTCAGAGTGGCTTACAAATACCTGACAGTACTGGCAATCATTCCCATTTATGCCTTAGCCTGCCCGCGCTGGCTGTACTCAGCACCGCCCTGCCCGGCTGGGCGGCCAAATAAATCCAATGGGGAAAACGATGAGCTTGCTTGCATCGCTGGACAAGAGTCACAGCATCGCCGATGCCAACTTCAACCGCTGGCTGATTCCGCCCGCGGCGCTGGCCATACACCTGTGCATAGGCCAGGCCTACGCCTTCTCGGTGTTCAATTCGCCGCTCAACCAGGCTTATGGCTGGAGCATTCCGGCCCTCGGTTGGATCTTCTCGCTGGCCATCGTCTTCCTCGGTCTGTCGGCCGCGTTTGGCGGCAAATGGCTCGAGCGGGTCGGCCCGCGCGCCACCATGTTCACCTCGGCGCTGTGCTTTGGCGGCGGCTTCCTGATCTCGGCGCTGGGCATCCACCTCAAGCAGCTATGGTTGCTGTATCTCGGTTACGGCGTGGTCGGTGGCATCGGCCTCGGTCTTGGCTATGTGTCGCCGGTGTCCACGCTGATCAAGTGGTTTCCGGATCGGCGCGGCATGGCCACCGGCATGGCCATCATGGGCTTTGGTGGCGGCGCGATGATAGGTGCGCCGCTGGCCGTCATGCTGATGGAACACTTCAAGACCGACGCTACGGCCGGCATCACCGAAACCTTCGTGGTGATGGGGGTGATCTACACCATCTCGATGCTGGTCGGCGCCTTTACCGTGCGCCTGCCCGCGCCGGGCTGGAAGCCCGAAGGCTATGTGGAGAAGGCCAGCGCGGACAAGCTGTCGGGCGATGCCTTCGTGCATGTGGATCAGGCACATAGCGCGCCGCAGTTCTGGCTGCTATGGGTCGTGCTGTGCATGAATGTAACCGCCGGCATCGGCGTGCTCGGCCAGGCCTCGCTGATGATCCAGGAAGTGTTCAAGGACACGGTCACCGCCGCAGCGGCTGCCGGCTTCGTCGGCCTTCTGTCGCTGTTCAATATGGGTGGGCGTTTCTTCTGGTCCAGCGTGTCCGACCTGATCGGCCGCAAGCTCACCTATGTGGTGTTCTTCCTCTTGGGCGCCGTGCTGTACGCGCTGATCCCTTCAGCCGGCGCGGCGGGCAATGTGCTGCTCTTCGTTGGCCTGTATGCGTTGATTCTGTCCATGTATGGCGGCGGCTTTGCCACCATCCCGGCCTATCTGTCCGATATGTTCGGCACCCGCTTCGTCGGTGCCATCCATGGCCGCCTGCTCACCGCCTGGGCGGTCGCTGGCGTGCTCGGTCCGATCATCGTCAACTATATGCGCGAGTACCAGATTGCCCAGGGTGTGGCCAAGGCGCAGGCCTACAACACCACCATGTACGTGATGGCCGCCTTGCTGATTGTCGGCCTGATCGCCAACATCCTGGTCAAGCCGGTCGATACCCGTTTCGTCACCAAGGAAGCCTAAGCCATGAATGCCAAGACCAAGGGCCTGATCCTGTGGGCCTATGTTTCCCTGCCACTGGCCTGGGGCGTCTACCAGACCATCAAGAAGACCCTGGCACTGTTTGCCTGAGTCTGCGGCCGAAACGGGTGTAGCCTGCCCGTTCCGGCCACCCCGCCTGCGCGCAAGCCCAGGCGGCTGACACCAGCGGCCTGGCCACAGGCCGCTGGTGTCAGCCCGAGCAAGGAGCAAGGCCCATGAGCAAACAGGCGATCAAGTTATACAGCAAGCCAGCCGGCGGCTGGGGTGCGCTGCGCAGCGTGTTCAAGCATATCCACGCGCAGGGCATCGTCGGCCGCGGGGTCAGCACGCTGTTGCGCGCCAACCAGCCCGATGGCTTCGACTGCCCGGGCTGTGCCTGGCCGGACAAGAACCACCACTCCACCTTTGAGTTCTGCGAAAACGGCGCCAAGGCCGTGGCGGCGGAAGCCACCGAGCGACGCGCCGACCGCGCGCTGTTCGAGAGCCATACCGTGGCCCAGCTGGCCGCGCATGATGACTACTGGCTGGAAGGCCAGGGCCGGCTGACCGAACCGATGCGCTACGACGCCGCGCAGGACCGCTACGTCCCCACCAGCTGGGATGACGCATTCGCCCTGATGGCCCGTCATCTGCAAGCCCTACCCGACCCGAACCAGGCGCTGTTCTATACCTCGGGGCGCACCTCGAACGAGGCCGCCTTCCTCTACCAGCTGTTCATCCGCGAATACGGCACCAATAACCTGCCCGACTGCTCGAATATGTGCCACGAACCCTCGGGCACGGCGATGAAGGAGCAGATCGGCATTGGTAAGGGCACGGTCACGCTGGACGACTTCGACGCCGCCGAGGCGATCTTCATCTTCGGCCAGAACCCCGGCACCAATCACCCGCGCATGCTGGGCACCCTGCGCGAAGCCGCCAAGCGCGGTTGCCGCATCGTGGTATTCAACCCGCTGCGCGAACGCGGCCTCGAACGCTTTGCCGACCCACAAAGCCCCGCCGATATGCTGTCCAGCCAGGGCAGCGCGATTGCCAGCAGCTATTACCAAGTGCGCATCGGCGGCGACTTGGCCGTGGCCAAGGGCATGGCCAAGGCGGTGCTGGAAGCGGGCGATATCGACGCCGACTTCATCGCCGCGCATACCGATGGCTTTGACGCCTTTCGCGCCGATGTGGCGGCGGAAAGCTGGGCCACCATCGAAGCCGAATCGGGCCTGACTGAAGCGCAGATTCGCGCCGCGGCCGATATCTATCGCCAAAGCAGCGCCAGCATCTGCACCTGGGGCATGGGCATCACCCAGCACAAGCATTCGGTGGCCACCATCCAGGCCATCGTCAATCTGCTCTTGCTGAAGGGCAATATCGGCAAGCCCGGCGCCGGTGCCTGTCCGGTACGCGGTCACTCGAATGTGCAGGGCGACCGCACCATGGGCATTTACGAACGCCCCAGCCCGGCCTTTCTAAACAAGCTTGGCAAAGCGTTCGACTTCACCCCGCCAGCAGCGCACGGCCATGATGTGGTCAGCGCGATTGAAGCCATGCTGGCCGGCGAAGCCAAGGTATTCATCGCGCTGGGCGGCAATTTCGCGGTGGCCACGCCGGATGCCGACCGCACCCAGGAAGCACTGCGGCAGTGCGCGCTGACCGTGCATATCACCACCAAGCTCAACCGCTCGCATCTTGTGCATGGCCAGGACGCGTTGATCCTGCCTTGCCTTGGGCGCACCGAAATCGATATCCAGGCCAGCGGCCCACAGGGGGTGACGGTGGAAGACTCGATGAGCATGGTGCATATCTCGGCCGGCATGAATGCGCCGGCGTCCGCCCAGCTGCTGTCGGAACCCGCCATCGTGGCGCGTCTGGCCCAGGCCACCCTGCCGCACAGCAAAACGCCCTGGGCCTGGCTGATCGAAGACTATGACCGCATCCGCGCCAAGATCGCCGAGGTGATCGATGGCTTCGAGGATTTCAATGCACGCGTGCATGTGCCGGGCGGCTTTTACCTCGGTAACTCGGCGCGCGAACGCAACTGGCAGACCGCCACCGGCAAGGCGCGTTTCCTGGCCCATGCCGTGCCGCAGGACCTGCCCATCGCCACCCTGCGCGCGCAGCACCCGACCCAGACCGTGTTTAATCTGATGACCGTGCGCAGCCACGACCAGTACAACACCACTATCTATGGCCTCGACGACCGCTATCGCGGCGTGTTCGGCCACCGCCGCGTGTGCTTCATCAACCCCGCCGATCTCAGCGCACTGGGCTTCAAGGCCGGTCAGTGGGTCGATATGCGCTCGGTCTGGCATGACGGCCACGAGCGCGTGGCCCGCCGCTTCCTGCTGGTCGAGTACGATATTCCGGCCGGCAATCTCGCCAGCTATTACCCGGAAACCAATAATCTGGTGCCACTGAGCAGCATGGCCGACCGCGCACGTACGCCGGCTTCCAAATCGGTGCCGGTCACGCTGATCCTGAGCCAAGAACAGGACGCCGCCTAGTGGATGAACAAGCACTGCTGAATATCGTGGTGGCGGTGGCCGAGGCCGAGGGCCAGTCCGACCACCGGCTGGCCAAGCAGCTGGGCCTCGGTATGAGCCAGCTCAATCGCGCGCTAGCCTTGCTGGCCGGCCCGGCCGAGCAAGGCGGTCTGGACCTGATCGCCACGCGCCAGGACGGCAAGCGCCGCACGCTGTGGCTAAGCGAGAAGGGACGCGCGCTATGTCAGACCCGCTGACCCCGCCGCCTGGCAGCCTGGCGGTGCATGCGCTACGCATCGCCGCCGGCCAGACCACGCCACGCCGCGAGCTGCTGGCCGAAGAGACCGCCATTGCCTTCAGCTACAACGGCATCAGCCAGGCGGTGATGATGGCCAGCCCGCAGGACCTCGAGGACTTCGCGCTCGGCTTTTCGCTCAGCGAGGGCATCCTCACCCGGCCGGGCGAGTTGCTTGATCTGGAAATCCAGCCGCAGGCCGAGGGCATTGTGCTGGAGATGCAGATCAGCGCCGCCCGCTTCGCCGCCCTGAAAAACCGTCGCCGTAGCCTGACCGGCAATAGCGGCTGTGGCCTGTGCGGCCACGATAGCCTGGCCAGCGCCATTCGCGCCCTGCCCGCGTTGCATACCGAGCAATACAGTACGGCCGCGCAGGTGCATGCGGCCATGCAGGCACTGGCCGCGCAGCAGGCACTGAATGCGGCCACCGGCGCCGTGCACGCAGCCGGGCGCTGGCAGTATGGCCAGCTGTTGCTGCGCGAGGACGTGGGCCGCCACAACGCGCTCGACAAGCTGATCGGCGCCTGCGCACGCCAGCCCGAGCCGCATGGCCTGCTGGTGATCAGCTCGCGTGCCTCCTACGAAATGGTGCACAAGGCGGCCAGCGCCGGCTTCGCCATCCTGGCCGCCATCTCCGCCCCCACCGCCCTGGCCGTGCAGCTGGCCGAAGAGACCGGCCTATGCCTGATCGGCTTCGCGCGCGAGCAAAGGCTGACCGTATACAGCCATCCGGAACGTTTGCGGGCATCCTGAGGCGAGCGTCACACCGCGCCATCCAGCCGCTACCTCATACAGTCTTGCCAAGAAAGCGCAGAGCGTGCCGCACCTGCTATCGTCGGTGCGGCAAGCACGCTCGTTGGGCAGCACTAGCCCTATCGCCATAGCGAAGGCCGTACCGCACTCATTCGCTCGGCGGGGTGTATTCCTTTGCCGGTGCCAGCTCACCTTTGGCGGCCATGGGAAGTTCGACATGGTCTATCTCCTCCAGGCGTGCCTTCAACCACGCGATCTCATGTTCCAGCGCGGCGCGCTTACGCTCCACATAGTCAATGCTGGCTTGGTCGGCATCGGGCGGCAGGCGCTGACCGTCCATCATCATCACCGCCAGCTCTGTACCAAGCTGTGACTTACGATTTTCCAAACGGGTACGTTCAGACCATTTTTGCTGTGCCAGGCCATTGCGCCTTGTCTCAATCGAGGCATTCGCTTCGGCGATCTCATCGGGCGTGGCGGCGACGCCATCCACCACGATGGCGGGCTCAGTGGCGGCGGGTAGTGCAGGCTTGGGGGCGGATTTGGGGCGTTGGCTGAGCCAGAACAGGCCGGCACCCAGCAGGGCGACGCCGGCCAGCACCAGCAGCCAGCGCTGGCCAGCACCTTCGCGGCGGGCCACTGGCTCGGGTGGCGGGGTCATGCCCTGGTCCTGATTGCGCAGGCTGGCGTCGTAGACCGCGCGGCGTATTGGGTCGGCTAGCACGGCATGGGCCTTGCGCACCGCCTCCAGCTGCACGCTGCCCGAGCCGGCCAGCTGCTGCATGCGCACATCGTAGGCGCGGCGGATCTCGGCCTCGTCGGCCGTGGGGCTGATGCCCAGCAACTGGTAATGGGTTTTGGTCTGCATGGGCTTAGACGTAAAAAAAAGCGTCAGTCTGCCCAAAGCCGCCCGCCCCCACCACCTTGGCAGGCCGGCGGATGGCAGCGGCGCAACGGCGCTGTGGTCAGCCAGCCTCAGCGTGCATGCCGGCCGGCTCAGCTAGCTCACTGGTGGCGCTCATCGGTGCCGAGCAGCCGCAGGTAGCCGCCTACCACCACGCAGCCGCCCTGCCCGGCCGGGGCCGCGCTAGCTGGCGCGCGCCGCAAACTTTGCGCGGGCGGCGTGCAGCTTCTTGTAGCTGTCGAGCAGGCGTTGGTGGCGGTCCAGCCCTTCCAGCTGCAGGCTGGTGGGCGTCAGGCCGTAGAAGCGCACGCTGCCATCCACCGAGCCGAGCACCGCATCCATGCGCGCATCGCCAAACATGCGCCGGAAGTTGTGCTCGTAATCGGCCAGCGCCAGCTCATCATCGAGCACCACCGACAGCACCGCATTCAAGGCCTGGTAGAACAGGCCGCGCTCCAGCGTGTTGTCGTTGTATTGCAGGAAGGCGCCGACCAGATCGTGCGCATCCTCGAACTGCTTCAAAGCCAGATGCACAAGCAGCTTCAGTTCCAGCACGGTCAGCTGGCCCCAGGGCGTGTTCTCGTCGAACTCGATGCCGATCAGGGTGGCGATATCGCCGTATTCATCCAGCTCGTTATTGTTCAGACGCTTGAGCAGCGCTTTCAGGGCCTTGTCGTCCAGGCGGTGCAGATTCAGGATGTCGGCGCGGAACAGCAGCGCCTTATTGGTGTTGTCCCAGACCAGGTCCTCGACCGGATAGACCTCGGAATAACCGGGCACCAGAATCCGGCAGGCCGCCGCGCCCAGCTGGTTGTATTCGGCCACGTACACCTCTTTGCCCAGCTCGGCCAGGATGCCGAACAGGGTGGCGGCCTCCTCGGCATTGGCGTGTTCGCCCTGGCTGGTGAAGTCCCATTCCACGAAGTCGTAATCGGCGCGGGCGCTGAAGAAGCGCCAGGACACGATGCCGCTCGAATCGATGAAGTGCTCGACGAAGTTATTCGGCTCGGTGACCGCCTCGCTGGCAAAGGTGGGCGGCGGCAGATCATTCAGGCCCTCAAAGCTGCGGCCCTGCAGCAACTCGGTCAGGCTGCGCTCCAGCGCCACTTCAAAGCTCGGGTGCGCGCCAAACGAGGCAAACACGCCGCCGGTGCGCGGGTTCATCAGCGTTACGCACATCACCGGGTAGGCGCCGCCCAGCGAGGCATCCTTCACCAGCACCGGAAAGCCCTGCTCTTCCAGGCCGCGTATGCCGGCCACCACGCCCGGGTATTTGGCCAGCACTTCTGCCGGCACATCGGGCAGGGCGATTTCGCCTTCCAGAATCTCGCGCTTCACCGCGCGTTCAAAGATTTCCGACAGGCACTGCACCTGCGCCTCGGCCAGGGTATTGCCGGCGCTCATGCCATTGCTGGCATACAGGTTCTCGACCAGATTGGACGGGAAATACACGACCTCGCCATCGGACTGACGCACGAAAGGCAGGGAACAGATACCACGCGCGGTATTGCCCGAATTGGTGTCATACAGGTGCGAGCCACGCAGTTCGCCATCAGGGTTGTAAATGGCCAGGCAGTATTCATCCAGGATTTCCTTGGGCAGTGCATCCTTGGGGCCGGGCTTGAACCAGCGCTCATTCGGGTAATGCACGAAGTCCGCATTGGCGATCTCCTCGCCCCAGAACGAACCCGCGTAAAAATGGTTATTGCTGATGCGCTCGATATATTCACCCAGCGCCGAGGCGAGCGCGCTTTCCTTGCTGGCCCCCTTGCCATTGGTGAAGCACATGGGCGAATGCGCATCGCGAATATGCAGCGACCACACATTCGGCACGATATTGCGCCAGGAAGCGATTTCGATCTTGATGCCCAGCTCAGCCAGCAGCTTGGACATATTGGCAATGGTCTGCTCCAGCGGCAGGTCCTTGCCCACGATATAGGTGGCCGCATCCTGGGATGGGCTCAGGGTCAGCAGCGCCTGGGCATCGGCATCCAGGTTCTCCACCTCTTCAATCACAAACTCCGGCCCGGCCTGCACCACCTTCTTCACCGTGCAGCGGTCGATGGAACGCAGAATGCCTTCACGGTCCTTGGCCGAGATATCGGCCGGCAATTCCACCTGAATCTTGAAGATCTGCTGATAGCGGTTTTCCGGGTCGACAATATTGTTCTGCGACAGGCGGATATTCTCGGTGGGGATATTGCGCGTACTGCAGTACAGCTTCACGAAGTAAGCCGCGCACAAGGCCGAGGAGGCGAGGAAGTAATCAAACGGGCCAGGCGCCGAGCCATCGCCCTTGTAGCGTATCGGCTGGTCGGCCACCACGGTGAAATCATCGAACTTGGCTTCGAGGCGAAGCTTGTCGAGAAAGTTGACCTTAATTTCCATGAGAGCACTCCCAATAGCGCTAAAGATGATGGATGCCGCGATGTGCTAGCACACCGGGCTTAAGCGCTACTTGGCGCTGCTCGAATTCCAGGCGGCCAGGGGGTGCCCTGGCCGAAGGCGGCGATGATGCGGGTAAAACCCAAGCGAATCAAACGCTGCGGGCATGCATTCGACTAGCGGGGATGTTAAGCCCCTCTCCTCCTGGGAGAGGGATTGGGGTGAGGGAGCGCAGGAGGAGCAAACACCTCTGCCAGCCACAGCGTGGATAGCCAAGTAGGGTGGGCAACTTTGCCCACCGGGTTTGTCGGTTTAGCGGCTGACGCCGCGAGGCCCGCGCTGCGTGCGGTTCGGGGCGGGGGTGCTTGCTCTGCATGGCCAGTTCTAAGCTCGCTGCGCTCACTAAGAACTTGGCGCACCGCAGCCGCCTTACTTTCTTTGTCTTGCCAATACCCCGTTGGGGCACAAGAGAAAGTCAGCAAAGAAAGGCGCGCCCGCGGTCTCGCCGGCCTTCGGCCGGTCCCCTGCGCTGCGCGAAGCCCGCGGCCGGGGCAAGAACTCACCCGCTACGCGGGCTCAAACAGCTTGCCCCGGAAAGCCCCGCGCGCTTCTGTGCTGCTCGGCGAGTACCGAGGGCATTGGGTGCTCCGTAGTACCAGCAGCGATGGCGTGCGCATCGCAAAACCGTAGGGCGCCATGAGCGCAGCGAATCGCGCCGAATGATGCTCACACCGCAGCACCCGAACCAAGACATATGGCGCGATTCAGCCTTCGGCTTCATGGCGCCCTACGAGTACGGGGTACGGCCGTACGAGTGCGGGGTACGGCAGTAGTAGGGTGAATTAGCGCTTGCGAGATGTCTTGCATACCAAGGCTTCCACTTGGTCTGGTTCGAGACCCGCCAATTTGCCTTGGCAACTCATATTGCACATCTTCTGAAATCCGGCCTCATTGAAACCTCGCTTTTCTGAGACATGAACCCAATGGCTGCGTGACGTTGAGTTCAAGAGGGATGGATCTGCATCGAAACAGTCTGGTTTGAGCTCACTACATGCATCCACGACGCCCAACGCCATCTCGCAGTCGGCAGCCGACAGTTCGCGCAGTCGCGTGTTTCCAACGGCCTGTGCGGCCAACGCAATCGATAACGTAAGAAGTAGTAAAGAAGCTCTGATCATATTCACTCCAACTGCTATTCAAATTACCGCCACCAGCTTGGTGTGTTGTCGCGGCTAACGCTGCGAATTTCGTGCTGCGCACTGCCGTATTAGCCCCTCTCCCCCACGGGAGAGGGGTTGGGGTGAGGGAGCTCAGGCAAAACCATCACCGCCGCCAACCACAATGCGCCCCAGTCCCGTCGAAACCGCCGAGCACCGTAGGCCGGCACGGGGCAGTCCGGGACCGTCTGTTTGAGCCCGCGCAGCGGGCGAGTTCGGGCCCGGCCGTGGCGGCCGGAGGCGCGCAGGGCACCCCGCGCAGCGGGGCGGTTTCGTCGGGTCGCCTTTTCTTTGGGTACTTTCTTTTGGCGAAGCAAAAGAAAGTACCCCGGCCGCGGGACGGCGCCCCGCTCAAAATTACTCGCGCCGCTGGCGCAGAAAAGACAACACCGATGGCACGTGTTCGCGGCATCGGTGTTTTGATTCAGGTGATACGGCCATCAGTGTTGGGCTTCATTTCATTCAGCCCAACCTACCGAGCTTGGATGCCGTTTCAGGAGGGAGGAGTCCATCCCATTGCCCTACGAGCCACAAAGGCGCAATAAGACAGTTCATGGTTTTACATAGTTAATACCGAATGTCTCTTTAATCAGATCCCGCAAGCATATCACCTTAACTGTGTTCTTATACACTCCACCCTCATCGCTTTCTATATTAAATATCTCCCATTCGAAATTTACATTTGGAATAGGCCGAATACTTCCAAAACAGGTGTACGTATCCTTTGCTAAAGAATTCACATCCACGTCGACCTCCCACGCAATTATATAGTCAACAATTGCCAATGCGTGATTAAAAGGCCCTGTATTAGAAAATTGATACTTATACTCAATGGTTGCAATGTTCTCTTTAGCCAAAGGAGAAGGGGAACTCTCTTGCTTCAAACCAAGACTATCAATCCCTTGAGTTGAGAAGGTAATCACCTTCTTCCAATAGTCAACCTGTGGATTTTCCGCACTCACCCATTGCCCAAGCGTGGCATATAGCACCCCCACCCAATATTCCTCACCTGGCATCGGGGACAAAAAGAGACGAGACTCTCCACTAGGTGCATCCACCCGGAATCGCTCCCTGCTCTTTAGCAAAGAGATAGATGAGTCCAATATCTCCATCTGCTCATTGAGTTTATTCTCTGTACTCTCTCTTCTCAATCGAGAAAGAAGCTCCGAAAACACCGCATCACCCTTCTTGACATTGTCAAGAAATTTCTTTATTTCACGCAAAAAATCGGGGTCTGACAGCGTATCAAATGCCTTCTTACTAAGAGAATTTCGATTAGTTACGAGATCAAACTCCCCATCAACTATGAGAGTGTAATGCATTGGACTCTCACCTTCAGCCAAGACGTGATACTCATCCAAAGAACTCAAAAGATCAGGATATCTACAGATTTTTATCCCGTTGACTGAAATGAACAGTCCTCGCTGCTCACTAAGTCTAATACCAGATTTCGCCTTGCCTTTTCTATCAAGATTTGGATATTCCTCATGTGCTCGACGATTTCCATCAATCGCAAGCATTACCGAATAACTCCCACCAGATATGTTGAAACTTTTAGCCGCCCGGGTAAAAAATCGGCCGTCACGCAGACGAGCCACAGCGGATGGTGATTTTATATCCGAATCGGCAGATTTGGTTTCTAGGTATGGAAATCCATATGGAATATCCACAGCCTTCCTCGCACCATAGAAGGTGAACTTTGCCGGCTCAATTTTTGCCGATATTTGAGATATATGATTAGCTGAAAAACCTTGAGCCTTATCAATCCACTTGGTATCACCATGTCTAGTATAGAATCTCACATAATTATAAACATAAGATTCTTCAATCTTCTTACTGAAAGTGAAATGACGGCCAAAATTCTCCACATCCAGCTTTTCAATATAGATAAGCGTACCGGTCTTGCTATCACTATTAGCAACCAACTTCAGCAAGCTATCGATCGCCTGCTGATTTTCCGCGGATGGCGAGTTAACAAATTCCGTCAATATGGAACTCAAATCAGAATTGATTTTTGGCGTAATATCAAATCCCGTATCTAGATTTTTCCTTGGATTATCAATTATCTTATAACTCCAACCGGAATCTTTGCCAGAAGATTTTGATGCCACAAGAATTCTTCCACAAGCAAAGCACAGCTTAGAGCCTTGGCATTTATACCCAATTGCATCCCCTTTTTTCTTTGTCGATTTTCCAATTGAAAAAAATGCCTCGTAAGGAGTGATGCCATTGACTTTCTTTTGCGTATCTAACCCATGCCCATCATCAAAGAAGATAAATCCATCTTCGGACTTTATCGGGGCATAAAATATCTGCTTAGCGGAAGCATCGTAGGAATTTGATATCAGCTCACGCAATACCTCACAAGGGTCATTCCTATTAACAGACAGTTCACCAAGCACATGTCGAAATTCAATTTGCGGCTTCATCGGATCTTCCAAAAAAAATCCGCAACTAGTGCGGATTGGAATGTTCAGAAAAGTTAATCCCAGCTCAAAGCCCCACCGCTCTGATACTCAATCACCCGCGTCTCGAAGAAGTTCTTCTCCTTCTTCAAGTCGATCATCTCGCTCATCCACGGGAAGGGGTTGGTCGCGCCCGGGAACATCGGCTCCAAACCGATCTGCTGCATGCGGCGGTTACAGATGAAACGCAGGTAGTCCTTGAACATCGAGGCGTTCAGGCCCAGCACGCCGCGCGGCATGGTGTCTTCGGCGTAGGCGTATTCCAGGTCCACGGCCTTCTGGAACAGGCCGGTCAGCTCAGCCTTGAATGCCTCGGTCCACAGATGGGGGTTTTCCATCTTGATGGTGTTGATCAGGTCGATGCCGAAGTTACAGTGCATCGACTCGTCGCGCAGGATGTACTGGTACTGCTCGGCGGCGCCGGTCATCTTGTTCTGGCGGCCCAGGGCCAGAATCTGCACGAAGCCCACATAGAAGAACATGCCTTCCATGATGCAGGCGAACACGATCAGGCTCTTCAAGAGCTGCTGGTCCGCAGCCGGGGTGCCGGTCTTGAAGTTCGGGTTGGTCAGCGCGTCGATGAAGGGGATGAGGAAATCGTCCTTGTCGCGGATCGACTTGATCTCGTGATAGGCGTTGAAGATTTCGGCTTCATCCAGACCCAGGCTTTCCACGATGTACTGGTAGGCGTGGGTGTGGATCGCTTCTTCGAAGGCCTGGCGCAGCAGGAACTGGCGGCATTCCGGCGCGGTGATGTGGCGGTAGGTGCCCAGCACGATGTTGTTGGCGGCCAGCGAGTCGGCCGTGACGAAGAAACCGAGGTTGCGCTTGACCAGACGGCGCTCGTCTTCGGACAGGCCGTTCGGGTTCTTCCACAGCTCGATATCGCGCTGCATATTGATTTCCTGCGGCATCCAGTGGTTGGCGCAGGTGGCCAGGTATTTCTCCCAGGCCCATTTGTACTTGAACGGCACCAGCTGGTTCACATCGGTGCCGCCATTGATGATGCGCTTGTCCACGGCGCTGATGCGGCCGGTGCTGGGGGCCTGCACGCTGGCCGTGTTGTAGTCGGCAGCAGCCGGCGCGGCTTCGAAGCTGTATTGCGGCTGAGCCGGGGCCTGTGGCGCGGCCGGCTTGGCGGCGGGTTGTGCGGGGGTATCGTCCCAAGACAGCATGTCGTTTTCTCCCGATCTCTATCTGAATAAGTGTTGCAGTTTCATGCTTCGACCGATCTTTCACCTTGATCGATCACAAATTTATCTACGGAGTGCCCAGCTCCCGTCGGTGTCGCCGAGCAGCGCAGACTGGCGTGGGGCAGTCCGTGGCCGCCTGTCTGAGTCCGGCTGCAAGCCGGGCGAGTTCGGCCACGGCCACGACAGTCGAGCAGCGCAGGGAACCCGGCGCAGCCGGGCGACACCGTCGGGTCGCCTTTCTTTGCTTACTTTCTTTGGCGAAGCAAAGAAAGTAAGGCGGCTGCGGGACGCACTCCCGCTGAAAACATTCGCGGCGTAGCCGCTTAATACTTCCTACTAAGCAAGCCCACCGGACTTGCTTAGTAGGAAGGGCTCCGAGGAGCCCATTCCTGCTTACTGCATTACCACTTGGGCCAGGCGGCCCGCCAAGCCTTGAGCCGGCCTGGCGGTGTGGGCATCTGCTGGGCGGCGCGAGCGGCTGCCAGCACCTCGCCCAGCGTCAGCTCGGCTTTCGCCGAGCCTGCCACTACGTCACTAGCAAGCTTCGCACTGCCCGCTTCGCGGGCGACAGCTTCGCCTAGGGCGAATCCGTCCGGGGTTGTGGCTGCGCCGCTTTCCCTCGCGCTCAGCTTGCCCGTGACTGCGTCACTGGCAAGCTTCGCACTCGGGGTTGTCGATGCTGCAAAACTTGGCCGACTCAGCGGCGCCCTCCCCTGCGGCATAGCTGGCCACCGGCGCGGCTGCCGGGGCGGCGGCGATCTGGCCACCACCCACCGGCACCGAGTTCAGCTCGCCACCACGGCCGGTCGACTTCTCGGCGCTGGAGGCGGACAGGGTGCGCAGGTAGTAGGTGGTCTTCAGACCGCGTACCCAGGCCAGCTTGTACAGATCGTCCATCTTCTTGCCCGATGCACCGGCCATATAGATGTTCAGGCTCTGCGCCTGGTCGATCCACTTCTGGCGACGCGAGGCGCATTCGACCAGCCAGTTTGCTTCCACTTCGAAGGCGGTGGCGTAGATGGCCTTCAGGTCTTGCGGCACGCGGTCGATGCGGGTCAGCGAGCCATCGAAGTACTTGATGTCGCCAATCATCACGTCATCCCACAGGCCACGTTCCTTCAGGTCGTGCACCAGGTGTTCATTGATGACGGTGAATTCGCCCGACAGGTTCGATTTCACGAAGATGTTCTGGTAGTTCGGCTCGATGGAGGCGGACACACCGACGATGTTGGCGATGGTCGCGGTCGGGGCGATGGCCAGGCAGTTGCTGTTGCGCATGCCGTAGGTGGCGATGCGCGCACGCAGCTCGCTCCAGTCCAGCTGGCTGCTGCGATCCATTTCCAGGTAGCCGCCGCGGGCTTCCATCAAGAGGTCGATGCTGTCCTGCGGCAGGATGCCCTTGGACCACAGGCTGCCAGCGTAGCTTGGGTACTTGCCGCGCTCTTCGGCCAGCTCGGTGCTGGCGTAGTAGGCGTGGTAGGCCACCACTTCCATCGAACGGTCGGCGAATTCCACCGCGGCGTCCGAGGCGTACGGGGTGCGCAACAGGTGCAGGCAGTCTTGGAAGCCCATGATGCCCATGCCGACCGGACGGTGACGCAGGTTGGAATTGCGCGCCTTCTTCACCGGGTAGAAGTTGATGTCGACCACGTTATCCAGCATGCGCATGGCAGTCTTGGTGGTGCGACGAATCTTGTCGGCGTCCAGCGTGTACTGACCATCGGCGCCCAGCACCATATGGTTGACCAGGTTGACCGAACCCAGATTACACACGGCGATTTCGTTGTCGTTGGTGTTCAGGGTGATTTCGGTACACAGATTGGAGCTGTGCACCACGCCCACGTGCTGCTGCGGGCTGCGGATATTGCACGGGTCCTTGAAGGTGAACCAGGGGTGGCCGGTTTCAAACAGCATGGTCAGCATCTTGCGCCACAGCTGCAGGGCCGGAATCTTCTTGTACACGCGCATTTCGCCGCGCTCGGCCTTGGCTTCGTACTTGGTGTAAGCCTCGGCAAAGGCCTTGCCGTACAGGTCGTGCAGGTCCGGGGTTTCGCTCGGGCTGAACAGGCTCCAGTCGCCGCCTTCCATCACGCGCTGCATGAACAGGTCGGGAATCCAGTTGGCAGTGTTCATGTCGTGGGTACGACGGCGGTCATCACCGGTGTTCTTACGCAGTTCGAGGAATTCCTCGATGTCGGCGTGCCAGGTTTCCAGATAGGCACACACGGCGCCCTTGCGCTTGCCGCCCTGGTTCACCGCCACGGCGGTGTCGTTCACCACCTTCAGGAAGGGGACGATGCCTTGCGATTTGCCATTGGTGCCCTTGATATGGCTGCCCAGCGCACGCACCGGGGTCCAGTCATTACCCAGGCCGCCGGCGAACTTGCTCAGCAGGGCGTTTTCCTTCAGACCTTCGTAGATGCCATCGAGGTCATCGGCGATGGTGGTCAGGTAGCAGGACGACAGCTGCGAGCGCAGGGTGCCCGAGTTGAACAGGGTCGGGGTCGAGGACATGAAGTCGAAGGTCGACAGCACGTTGTAGAACTCGATGGCGCGTGCTTCGCGGTCGATTTCACGCAGCGCCAGGCCCATGGCCACGCGCATGAAGAAGGCCTGCGGCAGCTCGATGCGATGGCCGTGGATATGCAGGAAGTAGCGATCGAACAGGGTTTGCAGACCCAGGTAGTCGAACTGGTAGTCGCGATCGTGCTTCATGGCGGCGCCCAGGCGCGCTAGGTCGAACTGCGCCAGTTCCGGGTCGAGCAGCTCGGCTTCAATGCCCTGCTTGATGAACTTGGGAAAGTATTCGGCGTAACGGGTGGCCATTTCCTCGTGCATCACTTCCTCACCCAGCACTTCGCGGCGCAGGCTGTGCATCAGGAGGCGAGCGGTGACCTTGGAGTAGGACGGCTCTTTTTCGATCAGCTGGCGGGCGGACAGGATGGCGGACTTGCGCACTTCCTCGGCCGGCACGCCGTCGTACAGATTCTTCAGGGTTTCGCCGACGATGTGCTCGGCATCGGTCACCGCTTCAAAGCCCGAACAGGCCGATTGCACCAGGGCGCGCAGGCGGGCCACGTCCAGCGGCTTCACCACGCCTTCGTCGTTCACATTGATGGCGCTGGCCGGTGCGTGCTCGGCTTCGCCCTTGGCCAGACGTTCCTGATGGCGACGTTCGCGGTACAGCACATAGGAGCGCGCCACATCGTGCTCGCCCGAGCGCATCAGAGCCAGTTCAACCTGGTCCTGGATGTCTTCGATATGGATGGCGCCGCCTTCCGGCTTGCGACGCATCAGCGCATTGACCACCAGATCGGTGACGCGCTGCACGGTTTCACGTACCGAGGCCGACTGTGCCGCTGCACCACCATGCACGGCCAGGAAGGCCTTGGTGATGGCGACCGAGATCTTCATCGGCTCGAACGGGACAACGGCACCGTTACGGCGGATGGTCTTGTACTCGGCGCCCGACTGGGCAGCGGTGGAGCCCACGCTGTCGTTGGCTTGCGGGTAAGCCGCGCGCGTGGTACTGGCGGTATCGGTAGTGGCGTACATGTCAGGAATTCCCCTTTACGTTTATCTAATGGGCCGTGGCGCATCGTGCGCGCCAGGACCGGTTATGCAATGAACCGCCCGAAAGGGACCGGGGCGGCAGGTTCAGGTGGTGGGTGTGAACTGCCCGCGAGCGGCGGACCCCAAAACCCCTGAACGCACACACTCAAAAACACACTGCGGAATACCCACAGCGGGGTGTGCATAATCTGTGCAGAAAATGTGGAAAACACAATATGTAGTGTTTTATGACTGCTTCGACCACTAAGTCTAGTGACGAGACACGGGGCTGGCAATAGCTGATTTCGTCATCCCCGTGGTTGTTGGTTCTGACACAGCATGGCGCGCCAAAACTGCCCCGCGCACCGGTCGGCCACCCCCCTTTTGCCGCCAGCTGGCCCCACCCGCCCGGTGTGGATAAGTCGCGCCAGAACCAGCAGCAAACGCTGATATGACAGGGCTATAAGGGGAAAAGGCGCTGCGCGCGGTAGCGGATTGTCGCTGCGGCTTGCCCGTGGCCGGGCGCGGGTTGATCATGCGGGCAGAGCCGATCCACGCCTGCCCTGGAGTCATCACATGCTGTTTGCTGCCCGCCCCTTGTTTCTGCGCACCACCCTGCTGCTATGCAGCGCACTGGCCCTGCCCGCCTGCGCTGGCAAAACACCGCCTGCCGCGACCACCTATGCGCAGCTGGAAGCCGCAATTGGCGGCGCGCGCTGCCAGCAGGACAGCGACTGCCGCACGGTGGCGGTGGGCGCGCGGGCCTGCGGCGGGCCGGCCGCCTATCTGCCCTGGTCGCAGCGCGAAGGCGATGCGGCACGCATTACTGCACTATCCGAGCAGCACCAGCGCCAGGCGCGTGCCGCAGTCAGCGCCAGCGGCATGGCCTCCATCTGCAGCCTGGTCAGCGACCCGGGCGCGCGTTGCGAGGCGCAGCGCTGCGTATTGCGTAAGGCCGGTGGCGCACAGGAATCGGTGTACTGAACCCGGCGCAGCAGTCCGCCCAAGGCGGGTTACAGCCAGAAAAAAGCCATGCATCTTGCGATGCATGGCTTTTTATTTGCCAGGGGCAGGCCTTACGGCACCGCCCCGGTACGTACCGCTTAGATACCGCGGTCGTTCGGCTGGGTGCGTTCCACGCCAGCTGCGCTAGGCAGCGGGTCATTGGTCTGCACCATCAGCACGGTGCTGCCTTGGGTGGCGTTTTCAGCGCTGTAGCGCACAGCGGCCAGATAACGCTTGCCGGCAGCCAGGTTCTTCCAGCTCATACCCACCGAGGCGGTACCGCCGACATAGGCCTTGCTGGGCAGCAGGGCCTTGAACTCGCCACCGGTATCGCTGCTGCTCACCGCCCAAGCCGACAGCGTGTAGCTGGCGCTACCACCGACCGGGGCGTAGCCGACCACACAGGCCTTATAGGTACCGGCCGGCAGGTTCAGCGCCTGCACCGATTCGTCCGAGCTGGCCGAGCCGCTGTTACCGACCAGAGCACCGGCGGCATTGACCACGATCAGGTCAAGGTCATCGGCCGCACCGTGTTCGGTATCGGCGTTGTACAGATCGAAACGGGTGACCAGGTTGTTGGCGGCCACGACAAACGGATGCACCTTCACACCACCCGTTGGGTCGTTACCGGCAATGCACTCGGCCAAGCCATCGGTTTCTGCCTTCAGCACGGTGTCGCTCAGGCGGGTGGCTTCCTTCAGGCCGCCCTTCACGGCGGTCATGCTGCCGCTGAAGCCGGTGCCCACGCTGAAGATCTTGCTGCCGGTGGTGGCTTCGCTGCTGACGAAGGACGGTGCAGCCAGCATGCTGCTGCGGGCCGTGAGCGGGCTGCGCACGGTGTGTACGCCATCGTTCCAGACCAGCGAGCCGTACTGCCACACGCTCTGCGGTGCCGTGCTGCGCACCAGCTTCACGCTGAAGCTCTTGCTTTCGCCCGGGTTCAGGGTCAGCGAGGACGGGGTGACGGTGACGTCGAAGCCCGGCAGCGTGGCGGTGGCCGTGTAGGTCGACGGGGTGTCGGCCACATTGGTCACGGTACGGTTGAAGGTCAGCGAGCCCAGCACATTCGCGGCGGTCAGCGAAGGCAGGTTCAGGTTGTACGGCGCAATCGAACCAAAGGCGCTACAGGTGGAAGCCGGCAGACCAATATTGGCGCCGCACATATAACGGATGTAGTCGAGTGTGTTGGCGTCGTACACCAGACCCGGATTGGCCGCCGAGTTCGGGTTCACATGACCCGCACCCTGGGCCCAGGGCAGACGGCCATTGGCCATGCCGGGCTGACCATCGTTCAGCGTGCTGAAACCGGTGGTCATCAGCGCCGACTTGATCGCGGCCGGCGACCAGCTCGGGTACTTATTGCGCAGCAGCGCGGCCAGGCCAGCCACATGCGGGCTGGACATGGAGGTGCCTTGCAGGAATTCCCAAGCGGCGGGCGGCACCACGGTGCCGTCGTTGATCGCGTCGTGTTCGGCCTGGGTCTGGTCGGGCACATAGCCAGCCAGAATGTCCACGCCCGGTGCGGTCAGGTCCGGCTTCAGTGTGCTCAGGTCGCCCTTGTTCGGGCCACGCGAGGAGAAGTCGGCCATCAGCGGCGCAGCAATCACGCCCGGCTTCACTTCGCCCTTGGCAATCGCGGCCGTCGCGCCAGCACCAGCCGCATAGGCCTTGATAGCCGCGCCCTTCACATTGTCCACATGCAGGGTGGGCAGCGTGTGCAGGTCGGCGTTCAGGGACTGGTTGCCAGTATTGGCCAGGATCATGCCCACGCCACCGGCAGCCAGCACGGCAGCGCTCTTGTCCACGCGTGCCACGGTGCCGCGGTCACACACCACCACCTTGCCGGCCACCTTGGCCGGGTCCAGCACGCCGGTGTTCCAGCACTCGCGCACATGCTGGGCATTCGCACCAGCCATGCCTACTGCGGAGGCCAGGATCAGGTCTGCAGCCGGTACCGGGGTCTGGTTCAGCGAGGCACCGGTATAGCTGAGGCCATTGCCGAGCGTGGTCGAACCTTCGTAGAAGCGGTCGTGGGTGGAAGCGGCCACCGTGGTCAGCCATGGGCTGATATGGGCAACCTGGTTGGCCGGACCGCTATTGCCGGCCGAAGCCGCCACGAACACGCCAGCATCGGCTGCGCCGAGGAAGGCTTGTTCAACCGGGTCGAGCACGCTGGTCTGGCTGCCGCTGATCGAGTAGTTGAGCACGTGTACGCCATCGGCCACGGCCTTCTCGATCGCCTTCACGCTGTCGCCGGTGAAGCAGGAGTTCTTTGGCGCACCGGGGATGGCTGGGTCGTTATAGCTCCAGCACACCTTGTAGACGGCCACGCGCGCACGCGGTGCCATGCCCGAGGTCTTGCCCAGGTCCACACCACCCACCGAGGTCGGCACATTGTGGTTACCGGCGGCGGTGCTGGCGGTATGGGTACCGTGGCCACCATTGTCGCGCGGCGACACATAGTCGCTCCAGTGCGGGGTATAGAGGCCAGCAGCGATCAGCGAGTCGTACTGGTCGCGGAAGTACTGCGCGCCGATCAGCTTGTTATTACAGGCCGGGAAGCTGCTGCTGGTGATGCAGTCGCCAGTCCAGCCAGCCGGCGGCGGGCCATAGGCCAGCGTGGCGGCATTGTCGAAGGTCGGTACACCCTGGGCATCGACGCGGTCGGCAAAGGCGGGGTTTTCCGGCCAGACGCCGCTGTCGATCACGCCGACGATCACATCCTCGCCCGAGGCGGTCGGGCCGCCCAACAGGTTCCACAGGCCGGTGCCCGGCTTGTCGAGGCCGAGGAAGCTGGCGGTGTAATTGGTCAGCAGTTCGCGCGGCAGATCGGGGGTGATCGCCATGATGCCGGCGGTCTTCTTCAGCTTGCGCACCTGCTCATCGGTCAAGAGGGCCGAGAAGCCGTTGAACACCAGCTTGTAGTCATACACCTTCTGCGCACCGGCCACGGCGGCCAGCACGTCGTTCTGCTTGGTGTCGAGGTAGTTGATATAGGCCTGCACATCGGCAGCCTGCAGATTCAGGCGTTGGCCGGGTGCCGGTTGGGTGGCGGCCAGGCCGGCGATACCACCGGCGTAGGAGGCAACCGGCTTGTCCATCAGCTGGACAAGATAGGGGCGGCGTGCATCCTCGGCCGCTGCGGTGGCAGCAAGGCTGGATACGAGCGCGAGCACAGCCCATTTTGCGGGACGTTGTGTCATGGATAGGGTTCCAGTCAGAGTTGGCGACGACGATCAGGCAGCTTGCTTGCGGCGGTAGGCGATGCCCATGCCGGCAAGACCGAGGGCGATCAGCAAGGCGCTGGCCGGCTCGGGCACGGTGCTCACATTCAGATTGTCCAGACCGAACTGGGCCTGATTCTCACCGAGCGGCACGCAGGCGCCGTTCACATCGGTCAGGCAGGCGGTGAAGGCAATCTGCTTGAGGATCAGGCCAGGTGCATCGAAGGCGAAGCCGCTGAATTCCCAGAAGCCGTTGGCGTTCTGGCCGGGCAGTTCGACGCTGGTGTTGTAGGTATTACCCAGATAGTCCTGGGCCGAGATCAGCAGACGTGCCACCGAGAACGGAATATTGGCCACCACCGGCGCCACGAAGCTGGCTTCGAACTTGCCGAGCGTGAAACCCATGCCCACATCGCTGGCGATATTCAGGCTGCCATCGTTCAAGCCCAGGTAGTACTGGCTGTCATTCCCCACCGGGCAATCGATCAGAAAACAGGCATCGGCCACATTCGAACCAATGGCGCCGGCAAAGCCGGTGTCATTCGGGCCGGCGCCGACGGTGAATTTGTAATTGCCATCCGAGAAGAAATCACCGGCCGCATAAATATCGGGGCTCAGCGAGTCAAAATCGATGACCGCGGCGGAAGCCGCAGGAATGGCAAGGGTCGCGCCAATTGCTATTAGCGCATTCTTAAATAATTTATTCATAACGCTCCTTGGTTTCTGAGCATGCTCAGCGGTGGATTGCACTCCGAGGCCATGACATGGACAAAGGGATACCTTGTCTTTAATGGGCCTCCACAAGAAACACTCTGCTCCCTGTACGACATCTAACAGCCGCGAGAGCGTAACGTAATCGCCCTATTGGCCAGCAAGCGCAATCGACAAGCACAGCTTTATTGCGCCAATAAAACAACATTCGCCAATTGCGCGCCGCTGCCGATTTAGAAGTTAAATCCCGTCAATGCAAGACTTTGGATTTAAAGAATTGAATTAGATTATTCGTCTTCTCTTAAATTAAAAAAACAAGCTGCTAATCTTCCCGCTATGTGCTTACATTGCCGCCTGCCTGACCGGCATACCGGCGGGCTGGTTTGCGCTTTCATCACATGGATTGATCAGATTCTTATGAAACTTGCACGGCATACCGGCTTCACCCTGCTCGAACTTTTGGTGGTGGTCGCCATCATTGGCCTCTTGGCCGCCTATGTCGGTCCGCGTTACTTCTCGCAGATCGGCAAATCCGAACAGACCGTGGCGCGCGCCCAGGTCGAAGCCTTTGCCAAGGCGCTGGATGCCTACCGCGTGGATGTGGGCAGCTACCCGAGTTCGGAACAGGGTCTGGCCGCGCTGGTCACCCGCCCAGCCGAGCTCGCCAAGTGGAATGGCCCCTATATGCCGAAGAATCTGCCCGCCGACCCCTGGGGCCGCCCCTATCTCTACCGCGCGCTCAGCCCCACCGAGTACGACCTGCTGTCCTACGGCAAGGACGGCGCACCGGGTGGCGAAGGCGACGACGCCGATATCGCCAATCGCTGAGCCCGCGCCATGCAGTTCCATCTGCAAGCCCTGTCGGCCGACAATCTCTTGCACAGCCTGACGCTGGAAGCCAGCGACGAGGCCGACGCACGTCGCCAGGCCGAGGCGCGCAGCCTGACCATCCTGACCCTGGCTCCGGCGCGCGCACCGTTGCGCCTCGGTCAGCGCGGCGGCTTTTCCCTGCTGCTGTTCAGCCAGGAATTGCTGGCCCTCTTGGAAGCCGGGCTGAGCTTGGTGGAAAGCATCGAAGCGCTGCTGGACAAGGAGGCGCAGCCGCAGGCCGCCGCCGTGCTGAATGGGCTATGGCAGCGCCTGCGCGAGGGCGAGCGTTTTTCCCAGGCGCTGGCCCAACAGGCCGCCGTCTTCCCACCGCTGTATATCGGCATCGTGCAGGCAGCCGAGGGCACTAGCGAGCTGCCGCAGGCGCTCAAGCGCTATCTCGATTACCAGATCCGCCTTGATGAGGTGCGCAGCCGCCTGATCAGCGCCACCATCTATCCGGGCATCCTGGTCACCGTGGGGGGCGCGGTGGCGCTCTTTCTGCTCGGCTTCGTGGTGCCGCGTTTTGCCGCCGTCTACCAGGGCAGCGGCCGACCCATGCCCATGCTCTCGCAGCTGCTGCTCGACTGGGGCCAGCTGGTGGCCAATCACAGCGCGCTGTTTGGCCTGGGCCTCGTGGCCGTGCTGGGCCTGGGCGGCTGGCAGCTGCGCCGCCTGTGGCAGAGCGGTGCCTGGCGCAGCCTGCTGCTGCGCGTGCCCAGCGTGGGCGAGCGCCTGCATATTCTCGAGCTGTCGCGCCTCTACCTGACCCTGGGCATGTTGCTGGAAGGCGGCATCACCATCAGCAGCGCGCTGCAGATGGTGCACGGTATTGCCGCGCCGGCCACCCGCCTGCAGCTGCAGGCCGCGGCTGCCAGCATCCGCGCCGGCGATATGGTGTCGGATGCCTTCGAGCGCCATGGCCTGACCACGCCGATCTCGCTGCGCATGCTGCGGGTGGGCGAGCGCTCGGGCCAGCTGGGCGCCATGCTGACCCGCTCGGCCAATTTCTACGAAAGCGACAGCGCACGCTGGCTGGAACGGTTCAGCAAGACCTTCGAGCCGCTGCTGATGACGGCGATTGGCCTATTGATCGGCGTCATCGTGCTGCTGCTGTACATGCCCATCTTCGACCTGGCAGGCAGCCTGTGAACGCGCCCCTTTCCCCGCCCCCCAGCCTTAATGAGGCGCAGCTGCAGCAGGCGCGCGCGCAAGCCGCGCGGCTCGGTACGCCGCTCTTGGATGCGCTGAGCCAGCTGCTCGGCAGCGATGCGCGCGCCACCTTGGCCGCGCTGGCCGACTGGCTCAAGCTGGCCCAGATCGAAACCGCCGCCATGCTGGCCCTGCAGCCGGCCTTCGAGCTGCTGCCGCTGGCGCGCGCCCAGCAGCGTGGCTGCGCCTTGCTGCGCGATGCCGATGGCCTGCTGGCCGTGATCGGCGATCCCTTCGATGCCGATCTGCCCATCTGGCTGGAAAGCCAGGCCGGCCAGCCGCTGCGCTACCGCCTGGCCCTGCCGGCCGATATCCATGCCTGGCTAAGCCGCCAGGAGGAATCGCTACGCGCGCTCGACCAGCTTGGCCTCGCCGCAGGCAATGGCCAGGGGCCGGACAAGCAGACCGAGAAGCTGAGTTTCCAGTCCACCCACGATGGCAGCAGCCCGGCGGTCAAGCTGGTCAATTCCACGCTGTACGACGCGCTCAAGCTCGCGGCCAGCGATATCCACCTCGAATCGACCCCGGCCGGCCTCGCAGTCAAATACCGTATCGACGGCGTGCTGGACGCGATGACCCAGGTCAATGGCCGCCAGCTGGCCGAGCAGGTGGTGTCGCGCCTGAAGGTGCTGGCCGAGCTCGATATCGCCGAGCGGCGCGTGCCACAGGACGGCAGCTTCCGCGTGGAAGCGGCCGGGCGCGAGATCGATCTGCGCGTGTCCATCATGCCCAGCATCCATGGCGAGGACGCGGTGATCCGTATCCTCGACAAGCAGGCCATGCTGGCCGAACACGGCGCGCTGACCCTGGATGCGCTCGGCTTCGAGCCCGAGTCGCTCGGCATCCTGCGCCAGCTGGTGGGCGAGCCGTATGGCATGGTGCTGGTGACCGGCCCGACCGGCTCGGGCAAGACCACCACGCTGTACGGCGCGATTGCCGAGATCAACCATGGCCGCGACAAGATCATCACTATCGAAGACCCGGTCGAATATCAGCTGCCCGGTATCCTGCAGATTCCGGTCAATGAGAAGAAGGGCCTGAGCTTCGCCCGCGGCCTGCGTTCCATCCTGCGCCATGACCCGGACAAGATCATGGTCGGCGAGATCCGCGACACCGATACCGCCGAGATTGCCGTGCAGTCGGCACTGACCGGCCACCTGGTGCTGACCACCGTGCATGCGAACAATGTGTTCGATGTGTTCGGCCGCTTCAGCCATATGGGCATCGACCCCTATGCCTTTGTCTCGGCCCTGAACGGCATCTGGGCGCAGCGCCTGATACGCCTGAACTGCCCGCATTGCAGCGTGGATGTCGCGGCCACACCCGAACAATTGAAGCCGCTCGGCCTGACGGCAGCACAGATCAGCGGCTACCGGCTGCGCGCGGGCCAAGGCTGTGGCGACTGCCGCGGCACCGGCTACAAGGGCCGCCGCGCGATTGCCGAGTTCCTGACCCTGACCGACGAGCTGCGCGAGCTAATCGTGGACAAGGCGCCGATCCGCCAGATCAAGGAAGTGGCGCGCCGCAATGGCACCGAAACCCTGTTTGAAGCCGCACTGCGCCAGGCCGCGCGCGGTCAGACCACGCTGGAGGAGATACGCCGTGTCACGCTTAAAGGCTGAGCGCCTGACGCTGGGCTTGGGCGCGCAGCGCATCGCCCTCTTGGGCGAGTCGACGCGCATCGTGCTCGAGCAGCCCCCCGATGCGGCCGGCTTTGCCGCGCTGCAGGCGGCGCTCGCGCAACCCGCGCGCAAAACCTGGTTAGCGCCGCGCCTGCAGGTCTGCGTGGCCGATAGCCTGCTGCGCTACTGGCTGGTACAGCCACCAGCCAATGTGGCCAGCTTGGCCGTGCTGCAAGCGGTGGCCGAGGCACGCTTCAGCCAGCTGTTCGGCAGCGCGCCGGCAGGCTGGCGCCTGCGCGCCGACTGGCAGCTAGCCCAGCCCTTCATCGCCTGCGCGCTGCCCGAGGTGCTATGCCACAGCGTGCAAGCGCTGGCCCAGCAGCAGGGCTGGCGGCTTGATGGCATCGCGCCCGCCGCGCTCAGCGCGCTGAACCGGGTGGCGGGACAGATTCCGGACGATGGCTGGCTGGGTGTCGCACATGGCCTAGATCTGCTCTACGGCCTGCGCCTGGCCGGCCAATGGCACAGCCTGCGCCTGATCAGCTTTGACGCCGTGCCGAGCCCCGCTGCGCTGCTCGAACGCCTGCAAGGCGAAGCGCGCCGTCTGGCCGTGGCAGGCGACAGCCTGCCGTCCAGCTGGTTATGGCTGGGCGAAGCGGGCTGGCTGCCGCGTGGCGAACGCTTTGGCGACTGGCGCAGCCAGCGCCTGGGCCAGGGAGCCGCACCGGCCCAGGCGCTGCAACTGGCCTTGGGAGCCAGCGCATGAAGGCGATCCGCATCGACTTCGCCCCGCAGCCCACGCCCTGGCAGGCGCTGTACACCGTGCGCTTCTGGCTGCCGGCCGTGCTGGCCTTGCTGGCTATCGGTGTAGCCGGCCAGCGGCTGTGGGAAAGCCAGCAGCGCAGCGCCGTGCTCGAACACAGCCTGCAGGCCCAGGTTCAGCAGGCCTTCCTGGCTGGCGGCCAGCGCGTGCAAGCCGTGCAGCGCCTGCCAGCCAAGCAGGTACAGGCCGCCAACCAGGCGATACGCCAGCTCAACCTGCCCTGGGCCGCCTGGTTCGCTGCCTTCGAGCAGGCCGCACGGCCTGAGGTGGCACTGCTGA
The DNA here is from genome assembly GCF_900119825.1 of Chitinimonas taiwanensis DSM 18899. GTDB lineage: Bacteria > Pseudomonadota > Gammaproteobacteria > Burkholderiales > Chitinimonadaceae > Chitinimonas > Chitinimonas taiwanensis. Next base: position 126,474 of record NZ_FPKR01000013.1, read on the forward strand.
CCATCCTGCCCAATGCGCAGACGCGCATGCTGGCGGTCAGCGCCGAGGCCAGCGACTTGCGCAGCATGCTCGCCTATCTGGATGCGCTGCGCGCCAGCGGCTTCTTCCGCGATGTGCAGCTGCGCCAGCATCGCAGCGATGAGCAGGCGCCGGGCGGGCGCGTGCAGTTCGAATTCCTGGCCATCCCGCGCGAGGTGCAGCCATGAGCGGCCAGCATCTGTCCTGGCGCATGCTGCTGCAACGCGCGCAGCTACGCACCCAGCTGGCCCTGCGCGGCGCGGCCTGGCCCTGGCTGGCGGCCCTGGCGCTGTGGCTGTTGGCCGCACTGGCCTGGCTGGCCCTGCCCTTGGCCCAGCAGCAGGAAGCGCGGCTCGCCGCCAGCTTGCAGCGCAGCACCCAGGCGCTGCAGGCCGCGCCTGTCGCTGCGCCGCCCAGCGATGATGCGAGCCGGCTGGCCGCGCTGCATGCGGTGCTCGACCAGGGCGGCGGGCGCGCGCAAAGCCTGGCGCGCCTGTTTGCGCTGGCGGCCGAGGAAGGCTGGGATATCGCCGAGGCCGATTACCGACTGAGCCCACAGCAGGACGGTGGACTCGAGCGCCTGCAGATCACCCTGCCGCTGACCGGCAGCTACCCAGACATTCGCGCGCTGGCCGAAGCGCTGCTGCGCGGCATGCCCAATCTCTCGCTCGACGATCTGAGCTTCGAGCGCGACAACGCCGAGGCCGCCCAGCTGGCGGCCACGCTCAAGCTCAGCCTGTGGTCGCGCCCTGGCCAGGAGGCACAGCCATGAGCCCACGCCATCTCGCCCTGGGCCTGGGTCTGCTGGCCGCCCTCTGGCTGGTGTTCGCGGGCGACGCCCCGGCCCAGCCCAGCCCAGCCGGCAGAGTCGCTGCTGATAAGCGCCTGCCGGCGCCCGCCACCATCAACGCGAGTCCACGCAGCCCAGCCGCGCCGGCCCAGGAGGCCGTACTGGCCCTGCAGCCGCGCGCCGCCCTGATGCAGGCCAGCGCCAAGCCGCGCAACCCATTTGCCGTGCCGACCCCGCCCACGCCGCCGGCTGCAGCAGTCAGCGCGCCGCTGCCACCGCCACCGCCCCAGGCGCCGCAGCTGCCCTTCCAGTTCGTCGGCAAGCAGTACGACGGCCAGGCCTGGAGCGTGTTTCTGGAAGCGAATGGCCAGACCGTGATCGCCCAGCTGGGCGACACCCTGCTCAATCAGTACCGCGTGGACGCCATCGGCGCCAGCGAGCTGCAATTCACCTATCTGCCGCTACAACAGCGGCAGCTTCTCGCCATCGGACAAGGCCAAGAATGAGCCGCTACACCCTGCCCCTCCCGCCGCGCCGCGGCCTGCTTGTGCTGTTGATTACCCTGGGTCTGGCCGGCTGTGCCGCGCAGAACGCGTTTCGCAGCGGCAATCAGCTCTTGGAGCAAGGCCAGCTGGCGGCGGGGCTAGACAAGCTCAAGGAAGCCAGCAATCTGGAACCCGGCTCGGCCGAGTACCGCATGGCCTATCTGAATGCGCGCGAGCGCAGCGTGGGCAATCAGCTGATCGCCGCCGAACAGGCTTTCACACGCGGCGACCTGGCGCTGGCCGAGCGTGGCTATCTGGAAGTCCTGAGTCTCGATAACCAGCATCCGCGCGCGCGCGCCGGTCTGCAGAACATCCAGAGCGAGCGGCGCCGCGCCAGCCTATTAGCGGAAGCCGAGGCGGCCTGGCAAAAGCAGGATGCAGACAGCGCGCAAAGCCGCCTGCGCAGCATCCTGGCCGAGCAGCCGGGTAATGCGCGTGCGGCTGAGCTGCTGGCGCAAATCGAAGCGAGCCAGGCCAAGCGCAGCCACGATAGTGGCCTGGCCAGCGTGTACCGCAAGCCGATCACCCTGCAGTACAAGGACGCCACGCTGAAGACGGTGTTCGACCTCATCGCGCGCACTTCGGGGCTGAATATCCTGTTCGATAAGGAGGTACGCACCGATCAGCGCACCTCGATCTTCCTAAAGAACGCCAGCATCGAATCGGCCATCAGCCTGCTCCTGCTGACCAATCAGCTCGAGCAGCGCGTGCTGGACGACAACACCGTGCTGATCTACCCGGACACGGTGGCCAAGCGGCGCGATTACCAGCCGGTGCTGGTGCGCACCTTCTACCTCGCCCATGCCGAAGCCAAGGCGGTGGCCAGCACCATGAAGACCATCATCCGCGCCAAGGACATCGTGGTGGATGAGAAGCTCAATATGATCATGCTGCGCGACAGCCCCGAGGTAATACGCCAGGCCGAAAAGCTAGTGGCACTGCATGACTTGCCCGAACCCGAGGTGATGCTGGAAGTGGAAGTGCTGGAAGTGAAACGCACCCGCTTGATGGAGCTGGGTGTGCAATGGCCGGATCAGCTAAGCCTCTCGCCCTTGCAGGCAGCCAATGGCGGCAAGCTGACCCTGAACCAGCTGCGCAATCTGAACAGCAATAGCATCAGCGCCGATATCGGCAGCGTGGTGATCAATGCCAAGAACCAGGACAGTGACGCCAATCTGCTCGCCAACCCGCGCATCCGCACCCATAACCGCGAAAAGGCCAAGATCCTGATCGGCAGCAAGGTGCCGGTGGTCAGCTCCACCATTACCACCGGCATCTCGGCCGCCTCGGTGTCCTATATCGATGTCGGCCTCAAGCTCGAGGTGGAGCCGACCATCTACCCGGACGATGAGGTGTCGATCAAGACCTCGCTCGAAGTGAGCAATATCCTCAAGACGGTGGAATCGGCCGGTACGCGCGCCTATGAGATCGGCACGCGCAATGCGTCCTCAGTGCTGCGCCTGCGCGATGGGGAAAACCAGGTGCTGGCCGGGCTGATCAATAGCGAAGACCGGCGCACCGCCAACCAGGTGCCGCTGCTCGGCGATATCCCGCTGCTGGGCCGCCTGTTCGGCAGCCAGGGCAATGACAATGCCAAGACCGAGATCGTGCTGTCCATCACCCCGCGGCTGATCCGCAATATCCGCCGCCCCACGGCCGAGATGCTGGAATTCGAGTCGGGCACTGATGCGAGCTTCCGCCGCACGCGGGTGGAGATCAGCGCACCGCGCACAGCGCTGCCTGCGCCCGCTGCCAGCGCCACTGCACCCAAGCCTGTCGAAGCCAAACCGGCCGACAGCGCGCCCGCCATCAGCGAAGGCCTGCTGCGCTGGCATGGTCCGGACAGTGCGCGTCAGGGACGCACCATCGAGCTGCAGCTCAGCTATCAGGCCGAGCAGGCGATCAACGGCCTGCCCGTGGTAGTCGGCTACGATCCGCGCGTGCTGGAGATTGTGCGCGTCGAGGAAGGTGACTTCCTGAAAGCGCAGGGCCAGACGGTGTTCAATGCCCAGGTCGAAAACGGCCAGATCGCCATCCACAACCTGCTGTCCAGCAGCACTGGCGCCAAGGGCCAGGGCATGCTAGCCACGATTACCGCCCGTGTACTCGATGTGCGCGCAGGCCAGACCCAGCTCAGCCTGCTCAGCGCCAGCCCGCAGGCGCTCGACGGGCGCAGCCTGGCCCCGGCCCTGCCCGGCTTCAGCTTCAAGCTGGAACCCTGAGATGCGGGCGGCAGCACGCGGCTTCACCCTGATCGAGCTGATGGTCACCCTGGCCATCCTGGCCGTGCTGGCCAGCGTGGTGGTGCCCTCGGCCCAGCTTGGTGTGCAGCGCATGCGCGAGACCGAACTCAAGCGCGCGCTGCGTGAAATCCGCGACGGCATCGATGCCTACAAGGCCGCTTACGAGGCAGGGCATATCGAGCGCCGCCAGGATGGCAACGGCTATCCGCCCGACCTCGCCACCCTGGTGGACGGCGTGAACGACCAGCTCGACCCGGAAGGCCGCCGGCGTTACTTCCTGCGCCGCATCCCCAGCGACCCCTTCTGCCAGCAAGCCGAGCCCGAACGCTGCTGGGGCCTGCGCAGCTATGCAAGCCCCGCCGATGCGCCGCGCAGCGGTGAGGATGTCTACGATGTGTATTCGCTGGCGACGGGGGTGGGCCTCAATGGCATCGCATACCGCAACTGGTAGGTCGGCGACGCGCGGCTTCACCCTGATCGAGCTGCTGGTCGTACTGGCCATCGTGTCACTGCTGCTGACGCTGGCTGTGCCGCGCTACTTCCACAGCCTGGAGCGCGCCAAGGAAAGCGTGCTGCGCGAAAACCTGCAGATCACCCGCAGCGCGATCGACAAGTTCTATGCCGATACCGGCCGCTACCCGGCCAGCCTGGATGAGCTGGTGGAAAAACGTTATCTGCGCAGCCTGCCGCTCGACCCGATACTGGAAAGCGCCAGCAGCTGGACCTTCAGCCAGGCCGACACCGAGCAGGGCAGCGGCATCTACGATCTGCACAGCACAGCGCCGGGCAGTACGAGCGAGGGACAGGCCTACACGGCCTTCTAGGGATGCGCCGGTTTATTCGATTTCTCGATGATCAGCTCACCACCCGGCGATCCCCGCAAGGGGGAGGCCGTGGCTGTAGGCCCTTGCGGGCGACAGCCACGCTCAGCCGGGTGCTAATCGACAGTGATCACTCAATGATTCCTCGCTGTTTCATTCCACACCCCCCGCCCTTACCCGGCCAAATCTCCCGGGTACAAGCGCCGCCGCGACGGAAGTCCAAGTTGCACGAGCTTGGGGGGAGCCTCGCTATCGCGAGATCATTGGCTGACTTAAGGCACCCCTCGATACGCAAGCACGCCGGTTTCAGCTATCTGGCCCTGCTGATCTTTATCGGCATACTCGGTCTGAGTGCCACCGCCACGCTGACCCTGGGCAGCATTGCCCAGCGACGCACGGCGGAAGAGGAGCTGCTCTGGGTGGGGAATGCCTATCGGCGCGCCATCCTCAGCTATTACGAGGCCATGCCCGAGGGCATGCGTCGCTACCCGCCCAGCCTGGATGAGCTGCTGCTGGATGCGCGCCAGCTCAAGCCGCGCCGCCATCTGCGCCAGCGCTATCTCGACCCGATCAACGCCAGCCCAGATTGGCTGCTGATCCGTCATAGCGATGGCGGCATCATGGCCATTGCCAGCCGCTCAAGCGCTACGCCGATCAAGCTTGATCTGTTCGCACCGGAAAACACCGACTTCAAAGGCCGGCAGCACTACCATGACTGGGTCTTCGTGGCCCGACCGGCGCGCAATACGGGGCCGGGCACCACGCCAGCACCCGCCGGCTAGGTTAATAGACCTAGGCGAGCTATTTGCGGAGATCGCAACGGGGCTCCAACGAGGACGTCCAGCTTTCATTGCGGCCGCGCCCCTTGATCACCAGCGCGTATGTCCCGCCCTGATCGAGGAATTTATACTTGCACTCCACCTCATACATCGCGCCAGACACGCTTAAGAGCGGGAGCGTTGCGCGGAATTTCTTGATGTTTGGCCTATCCAGACCAATCAGATCGTCGAATATCACTACCTGCCTATCGCGAAACCGATAAGTGCTTTTCTGTCCTAGCACTAGCTCCACCTGCAGCTCAACGTCTCGACGACCGTAGCGCTGCAGATCCTTCAGCATAAAAGCATCCAGCTGCTTGACCGGGAAGGCAGTACGCTCCTCCACCAAATACTCCTGATCACCGACGGCTTTCCAGGCGTAGCCTTCCAGATCTTTCCCCAGCCTCGACCACGGGATCTCTGACTCCTTGCTGTAATGAAATCCGTGTCGCTCGATGATGGACACCGTATCTTCCGCCATTGCACTTTGATACGCAGCCAGAGCGGCGATCAGCAGCGCAAATTTAAGGCTCTCGCGCACAAACGCTCCTATATGTAACTAAGAAAACTATCGTTAAAGGGTCGAGTATTCGCAGCAAACCTTGCTGCATTGCATGGCTGCGCCACACGCCCTTCCATGAAATTTCGCTAACAAAACGCTAGGCCGCGCCAAACACCCGTTCGCGTAGCTTGTGCAGCTGGTCACGCAGCTCGGCGGCCTTTTCGAACTCGAGGTTCTTGGCCGCTTCCATCATTGCCTTCTCGATGGTCTTCAGCTGCTTGGACAGCGCCTTCTCGTCCATTTCCTCCAGCAGCATCGCATCGCGACGCGCCTGGCGTTCCGCATTGGCGGTTTCGCTGTCGTACACGCCGTCGATGATGTCCTTGATGCGCTTGACCACCCCGCGCGGGGTGATGCCGTTCGCCTCGTTGAAGGCGATCTGCTTGGCGCGGCGGCGTTCGGTTTCGCCGATCGCCTTCTTCATCGATTCGGTGATCCGATCGCCATACAGGATGGCCTTGCCGTTCAGATTACGGGCGGCGCGGCCTATGGTCTGGATCAGGCTGCGCTCGCTGCGCAGGAAACCTTCCTTGTCCGCATCCAGAATCGCCACCAGCGATACCTCGGGAATATCCAGACCCTCGCGCAAGAGGTTGATGCCGACCAGTACATCGAATTCACCCAGGCGCAGATCGCGCAAAATCTCGACCCGCTCGACCGTGTCGATATCCGAATGCAGATAGCGCACCTTGATGCCGTGTTCGAGCAGGTAGTCGGTCAGCTGCTCGGCCATCTTCTTGGTCAGCGTGGTCACCAGCACGCGCTCACCAATTTCCACCCGCTTACGTGCCTCGCTCATCAGGTCATCCACCTGGGTCGCCACAGGGCGTACTTCGATGATGGGGTCAACGAGGCCGGTCGGACGCACCAGCTGCTCGACCACCTGGCCCTGGTGCTCGGCCTCGTAGGCGGCCGGCGTGGCCGAGACGAATACCGTCTGCGGCATCATGGCCTCGAACTCCTCAAACTTGAGCGGGCGGTTATCGAGCGCCGAGGGCAGGCGGAAACCATAATCGACCAGGTTCTCCTTGCGCGCACGGTCGCCCTTATACATGGCGCCGACCTGGCCGATCATCACATGGCTCTCGTCAAGGAACATCAGGCTGCCCTTGGGCATGTAGTCGATCAGCGTCGGCGGCGGTGAGCCGGCCGGCTTGCCGCTGAAGTGGCGTGAGTAGTTCTCGATGCCCTTGCAAAAGCCCATTTCCTGCAGCATCTCGAGGTCGAATTTGGTGCGCTGGTCGAGGCGCTGCGCTTCCACCAGCTTGTGCTCGGCATGGAAGAAGGCCAGCCGGTCGCGCAGCTCGTCCTTGATGGTTTCAATCGCGCGCAGCACGGTGGCGCGTGGCGTCACATAGTGGCTGGACGGGAAGACGGTGAAGCGCCCGACCCGCTGGCGCACATGGCCGGTCAGCGGGTCGAATAGCTGGATGGTTTCGATCTCGTCATCGAACATGCTGATGCGCACGGCGAGGTCGGCGTTTTCGGCCGGGAACACATCGATCACATCGCCGCGCACCCGGAAATGGCCGCGCGAGAAATCGATCTCATTGCGCTCGTACTGCATCTGCACCAGGCGCTTGACCAGATCGGCCTGCGGCATTTTCTCGCCTTCGCGCACATGCAGGATCATCTGGTGGTAGTCGGACGGGTCGCCGATACCGTAGATGGCCGACACGGTGGCCACGATCACCACATCGGGGCGCTCCATCAGCGCCTTGGTGGCCGACAGACGCATCTGCTCGATATGTTCATTGATCTGTGAATCCTTCTCGATGAACAGATCGCGGCTCGGCACATAGGCCTCGGGCTGGTAGTAGTCGTAGTAGGAAACAAAATACTCGACCGCGTTTTCCGGGAAAAACTCGCGGAACTCGGCATACAGCTGCGCGGCCAGGGTCTTGTTCGGCGCCAGCACGATGGCGGGCCGGCCGGTACGCGCGATCACATTCGCCATGGTGTAGGTCTTGCCCGATCCGGTCACACCCAATAGCGTCTGAAAGCGCAAACCATCGTCAATGCCCTCCACCAACTGAGCAATCGCCGTTGGCTGGTCGCCAGCGGGCGGAAACGGTTGATGCAGGCGGAACGGACTATCGGGGAAAGTGACGATCATGGCGGCCTCGGGGTAAGGCCCGCATTCTACGCCGCTGCTGCTGTCAGCTGCTGTCAGTAACATGACGTTCAGTGGCCGATTGGTTTAGAGTTCCTGCACGATCATCGCCAGTAGCCCCGCCATGTCCGAGGAATACAGTTCCCGCTCCCTGCTCGATGCCCTGTTTCGCCATGCCGGCGATCCCATCCTGGTCTTCGATCGCGAGCTGGTCTGCCGCTTCGTCAACGAGGCCGCCTGCCGCTACGCGGCCACCACGGTGGAGAACACGCTCGGCTATCACGCCAGCGCCATCTTCGACCCCAGCCGCTATGACGCCGGCGTGGGCAATGCCTTGTTCAAGGCCCTGGGCGGCGAGGAAACCCATTACCAGATCTGGCGTACCACACGCGGCATGGGCGAGTGCTGCTTCGATGTGCGTATCGAATCCGTCGCCGACGAGGGCGGCCAGATCATCGGCGCCATATTCAATGCCCGCGATATCACCGCCCAGAAGCAGGCGGAAGAGCGCGCGCGCCTGGCGATGATGATGTTCGAGCACACCACCGAGGGCCTGATGGTGCTCGGCGCGGATATGCGCATCAAGCTGGTCAACCCTGCCTTCAGCAGCCTGCTCGGCTTTGATGCGGCCGAGGCGCTGCATAACCAGCCCGAGCTATTCGTCTCCTCCGGCGCCAATCTGCACAATCCCTACCCCGATATCTGGCATGCGCTCGAGTACAACAACAGCTGGCAGGGGGAAGTGACCTACCGGCGCCGCGATGGCCGCCTGGTGCCAACCTGGCAGACCATGGTGCGCGTGCGCGATGCCCAGGGCGAGGTCGAGCACTATCTGGCCATCCTGACCGACTTGACCGAGCGCCAGCGCTTTGAGCAGCAGCTGGAAAGGCTGGTTTACTACGATGTGCTGACCGGCCTGCCCAACCGTGCGCTGCTGGCCGACCGCATCGCCCAGGCCATGTCGCGCGCCGAGCTGCGCGCCGGCCAGATGGCGCTACTCTTTCTCGATCTGGACCGTTTCAAGGCCATCAATGACACGCTCGGTCACAGCCAGGGCGACCAGCTCCTGCGGGCGGTAGCCGGTCGGCTCAAACAGGCAGCCGAGGGCGAGATGACCATCAGCCGCTACGGCTCGGACCAGTTCGTCATCCTGCTGCCCAAGATCGGCAACCCCGACCAGGCCGCGGCCCAGGCACGCCGCCTGCTCGACAGCCTGGAACCCACCCATAGCATGGGTGCGCACACGCTATCGGCCACCGCCAGCCTCGGCATCAGCGTCTATCCGGACGATGGCGAGGACCGCGAGGTGCTGATCCAGCATGCGGAAACCGCCATGCAGGCCGCCAAGAAAGCCGGCCGCAATACCTTCCGCTTCTACACCCAGGACATGAACCAGCGCAGTGCCGAATTCCTGCTGCTGGAAAACCATCTGCGCCTTGGCCTGCAGAAGCAGGAATTCGTGCTGCACTACCAGCCGCAGATCGATATCCGCACCCGCGCGGTCATCGGCATGGAGGCACTGGTGCGCTGGCAGCACCCGGAACTGGGCCTCGTGCCCCCCAACCGCTTTATTCCGGCCGCCGAGGAAACCGGCCTGATCGTGCCACTGGGCGCCTGGGCCATGCAGGAAGCCTGCCGGCAGAACAAGGCCTGGCAGGACGCCGGCCTGCTGTTCGCTCCGGTGGCGGTCAATGTCTCGGCACGCCAGTTCAGCGAAGACCTCGAGCAGGTCACCGCCGCCGCACTGCAAGGCGCCGATTTGGCTGCGCAGTGGCTGGAGCTGGAAGTGACCGAGAGCACGCTGATGGAGGATGTGAACGAGGCCATCGTCATGCTCGGTACGCTCAAGCGCATGGGCGTGAAGCTCGCGGTGGACGACTTTGGCACCGGCTACTCCTCGCTGTCCTATCTGAAGCGCTTCCCGATCGACAAGCTCAAGGTCGACCGCTCCTTCGTTATCGACATCCTCGATGACCCGGACGATGCCGCCATCGCCGGCGCCGTGATCAGCCTGGCCAAGAATCTGCGCCTGAAAGTGATCGCCGAAGGGGTGGAAACCTCGGCCCAGCTGGATTTCCTGAGTGGTCTGGGTTGCGACGAGATGCAGGGCTATCTGGTGGCCAAGCCGCTGCCGGCCGAGCAGGTGGCCGACTTCCTGGCACGCTGGAGCGCCAAGCAGCTCTAGGCCTGCTGAACACGAAAAAAAGCCCACGCAGTGCGTGGGCTTTTTTGTGGCGTACGCCTGTCGTACGGGACACTAAGGCGCTAGCCGGGCGTTCTCGCCGCTCAGGCTCTGTTTGGCCGGCTTGCCATACACGACGATATCGCCCGAACCCTTGGCCGTGGCGCTGACCGACTGCACCGCATACACCGCCACATCACCCGAACCGAGCAGCTCTACCGTGGCATCGTTGGCCTGCAAATCCCTCAGCTGCACATCGCCCGAACCGAGCACCGCGGCACGCAGCGTGCCGGCTGTGCCGCTGGCGCTGATCGAACCCGAGCCCTTCACGTCGGCATCCAGATGGCTGAGCAGCTGCTTGCCGAGCTGCGCATCACCGGAGCCCAGCACGGCCACCTTGACCGAGCTGGGCATCAGCTCGGTGGCGACCAGATCGCCCGAGCCGATCAGCTCGGCATCCAGCTGCGCCAGCTTGCCCGCCAGGCGCGTCTCGCCCGAGCCGGTCATGCGCACCGCCAGATCACCGGCCGCCAGCCCCGCCACGCTCACCTCGCCCGAACCGGTGTTCTCCAGTCGGGCCAGCTGCGGCAGCACAAGGTGCACGCGCAACTCGTTATCGCTGTCGTAACCGCGCACCTGACGGATGATCAGCTTGTCGCCGTTCAGCTCGGTCTCCACCAGCTTGAGCAGATTGCTGTCGCCCTCGACCTTCAGGCTGGCCGGGCTGCCGATGCGGATATCCACATCCAGTCCGCCGGTGGTGGACACGGCACGCACCGCGTCGAGCGCCAGCGGGCGCGCTTCGGACTGGTTCAGGCCATTGCCCTCGGTGCGCGAATGACCGATGGAGATATTGACCTTCTTGATGTCGCCACTCTGCTCATCATGATCGACATGGATGGAGCAGGCAGCCAGCGGCAGGCAGAGCGCCAGGAACAGGGCGGTTTTCATTGTGCACTCCAGTTCAAATAAACATTCTTATCGGAATGTTATATCCAGAAAGCGCGGATTGCACGCTTAATCTTCGCCGCGGTTGTTCAAGGCCCGCTCAACCACCGGCCGCTTCAGGTGTGGGGCAAAGCCCTCGATAAAGGCGAAGGTATAGCCGCGCAGATAGGCATCGCGGCGCACGCCGATATGGGTGGTGGATGGCTGGAACAGATGCGAGGCATCGATGGCGAACAGGCCCTGGTCGCGACGGGCATCGAAAGCCATGCTGGCGATGATGCCGATACCAAGCCCGAGGCCGACATAGGTCTTGATCACGTCGGTATCGATGGCGGTCAGCACCACATTCGGATTGAGTTTCTCGGCCTCGAAGGCCCGGTTGATCTTGGATCGGCCGGCAAAAGCGAAGTCGTAGGTAATGATCGGGTAGGCCGCCACATCGGCCAGGGTGACATTGCGGCGCAGCTCAAGCAGCGGGTGATTGTCCGGCACGATGATGCTGCGGTTCCACTGGTAGCAATCGAGGCTGACCAGCTCGGGGAACTGGTCGATACCTTCGGTGGCGATGGCGATATCGGCGCTGCCATCCAGCACGAACTCGCAGATCTGCGTGGGGCTGCCCTGCTTGATCGACAGCTTCACGCTCGGGTAGCGCTGCATGAAGTTCTGAATGGTGGCCGGCAGCGCATAACGCGCTTGGGTGTGCGTGGTGGCAATGACCAGGCTGCCCTCCTCCTCGTTGACGAATTCTTCCGCCACCCGCTTGAGATTCTTTGCCTCGCGCAGGATGCGCTCGGAGATGCGCAGGATCTCCTTGCCCGGCGCCGTCACATCGACGACGCGCTTGCCGTTGCGCACGAAGACCTGCACGCCCAGCTCATCTTCCAGCAGGCGGATCTGCTTGGAGATGCCTGGCTGCGAGGTATGCAGCGCCTCGGCGGCGTCCGATACATTGAGGCCTTGTTTGGCCACTTCCACGAGGTAACGCAGTTGTTGCAGCTTCATGTCCCACCCTGAGTACTGGAGGCCGCCCGCCGAACCCGCAAGTCCGAACCGGTAGCGCGTATTTGAAATAACCGAGCTTTATAAAATCTTAACACAACAGTCTTTATTGCTTATTTGGCTGCACCGCTAAGATGGCCAACCTTCCCCAAAGACCTTTGCATGGATTTCGCCTACATCGTGGCCGGCCTGGCCGTGGGTTTTATTGTCGGCCTCACTGGTATCGGTGGTGGCTCGCTGATGACGCCCATCCTGCTCTGGTTTGGCATCAACCCGGCCACGGCGGTCGGCACCGATCTGCTCTACGCCGCCATCACCAAGGGTGGTGGCGTGCTGGTGCACCAACGCGCAGGCAATGTGGACTCGCGCATCGTGCGCTGGCTCTCGGCCGGCAGCGTGCCCGCCGCCCTGCTCACCCTGGCCGGCCTGCATATCTGGCGCCCGGATACCGGCACTATGAACGAGCTGATCCGCCATGCACTCGGCATTGCGCTGATCCTGACTGCGCTGGCCATCCTGTTCAAAGCCCGTTTGCTGAAATGGACGCGCGGCGACCAGGCCGCGCTGAAGGCCCACCCGAGTGGTGGCCTGCGCGACTGGAACACCTTGGCTACCGGCGTGCTCCTCGGCGTGCTGGTGACGCTGACCTCGATTGGTGCCGGCGCCATCGGCACGGTGGCGCTGTTTCTGCTCTACCCCTTGATTCCCACCGCGCGCCTGGTCGGCACCGAGATCGCCCATGCCGTACCGCTGACCCTGGTGGCCGGCCTTGGCCACGCCGGCCTTGGCCATATCGACTGGCATCTGCTGCTCAATCTGCTGGCCGGCTCCTTGCCTGGCATTTGGCTAGGCAGCCATATGGCCGGCAAAGTACCGGATGGCGCGTTGCGCCCGGCCCTCGCCAGCATGTTGATGCTGGTCGGCGCCAAGCTGGTCTGGTAAGCCGCACATATACAGATAAAAGCACCGCAGCTGCCCGCAGAGGCGGCCCGATCGACCTTCATGGAGCCCGAACCATGACCACGCCCTACGCCGCACTCAGCCCTGCCCTGCAGGACAAGCTCACCCACACCATTACCTTGCTGCAGCGCATCGCCAGCGAATTCAGCCCGGCTGTGTTTGCCAATTCCCTGGGCGCCGAAGACATGGTGCTGACCGACCTGATCGCGCGCGAGCAGATCGGCATCGATATCTTCAGCCTCGACACCGGCCGCCTGCCGGCCGAAACCTATGCGCTGATGCAGCAGACGGCCGAGACCTACCCGAGCAAGCCGGTCACTGTGTTCTTCCCGCGGGCCGAATCGGTCGAGCAGTATGTGAACAGCCAGGGCATCAATGCCTTCTATGGCTCGATCGACGCGCGCAAAGCCTGCTGCCGCATCCGCAAGCTCGAACCGCTGGCCCGCGCCCTGGCCGGCAAAACCGCCTGGGTCACCGGCCTGCGCCGCGAGCAATCGACCACCCGCACCGACATGCAGGAACAGGAATGGGATGCCGGCAACGGCCTGCAGAAGTTCAACCCATTGCTGGCATGGAGTGAAAAGGAGGTCTGGGCCTATATCAAGGCACTGAACGTGCCCTACAACGCCCTGCACGACCAGCACTACCCGAGCATAGGCTGTGCGCCCTGCACGCGCGCCATCGCCGTCGGCGAAGACGTCCGTGCCGGTCGTTGGTGGTGGGAAAATCCGGAAAACAAGGAATGCGGCCTGCACGCCAAGGTCAGCGGCCTGACCCCACCAAAATAGTCCACACCAGCAATTGCGCCGCCCAATGCCTTTTGGCATAATGCGCGGCTTCGCGGAAAGGTGGATGAGTGGTTTAAGTCGCACGCCTGGAAAGCGTGTATAGGTTAATAGCCTATCGGGGGTTCGAATCCCCCCCTTTCCGCCACGAACTAGGGGCCTCAGTCTTCAGGACTGGGGCCTTTTTCATTGCTGCTGCCAGCACTGTTTTCCCGGTGGTCACCGCAGCCATCGACTGTGCCACCGTGCGGTACAAATTTATCCAGAACTCTTTTTTGAGTTCGTCGTGCTCTCTCTCGGCGTTTGCCGCAGAGATCACTTCAATAGCTTCAATCCCTAGCCCGGCCGCCACTTGGGCTGCCGTGTAGTCATCCATCCCCGCCCTGCCTTTTCGCCAGTTGCTAATCGCCGAGCGCGTTACGCCTAGCTTTGCCGCTGCTGCGTAGTCGCTGGTGATTCCCTGCGCCTCTTTCCATTCATCCAGGTATTCGAGTGTCGATTTCATGTGCTTTCCAAGCGTATGAGGGGTTTGACGTCGAACAGCATACACGTTCATATCCATTGACGTAGTTCAAGGGATTGCGCTAGTGTCCAGAGCGTGCAATCCCTTGGACGCTCAAGATGTTCTACGTCACCACATCGAAGCCTGTTTCTATCGGCATCTACCCCCCGCGCCGTGGCTTCTGGGTCACACGCATGGCCAGTCTGCCCTGGGTGATGGTCGACCCACAGTCCCGAGTCATTTCGGCTCAAGCGCGGGTCCTGCACTGATGCCCACGCTCTGCACTTACGGCCAGTCCGGCCGTGCGCCCTCCCTCTTTGCACTCGCCACGAAGCAACAGCGCGAGGCCGCCGCGACGGCGGGCGAGGCGCGCGCAGCGCGACTCGTCGCCGACGCGGCGCGCCCGTCTGAGTACGTGCGGCTGCTCCTGGAGGACGCAAAACCGGACGAGCGCAATAACCTTGGTATGAATGGGAAAACTGCTGACACAGCAGATGCCCAAAAGGGAGGTCTGCTGTCATCCCGAGGCCGTCGCTTCCGCATGCAACGCCATGCACAGCGCCTGATCCCCGGGGAGTCCGTGGCGCAGTGCCACCTGCAGCGCAGCTTCTCGGCCTCGAACGTGGGCGGCGAAGTGACCGTGGTGAAGCGTCAAAGCGGCTCGGTGGCTTACCGCGGCGTTACTACCTGCGGCAGCGTCTGGCACTGCCCGGTGTGCGCGAACAAGATCGCGGAGCGCCGCCGCGAAGAGCTGCAGAACGGTATCGACGCTCACCGCCTCAAGGGCGGCCGGGTTTACATGCTGACCCAAACCATCCCCCACACCGTGGACATGCCCCTGCGCGACACCCTGAGCGCGCTCAGCACCGCCCTGCGCACCTTCACGGCCTCGCGCCAGTGGCGCACGGTCCGCGAGGTCATCCAGTTCAAGGGTTCGGTCCGCGCCCTGGAAGTGACCCACGGTGAAAACGGCTGGCATCCCCACGCTCACGTCCTGGTGTTCGCCGATGGCGATCAGGAGGCGGTACTCGCCGCCCTGGAAACCTTGCGCGACTACTGGGCCAAGGCGGTACGCAAGGCCGGCCTCGGCCAGATCAATCAGCACGGCTTCAAGGTCGGCGGCGCAGACCACGCGGCCGAGTACGTGAGCAAGTTCGGCGACACGGAAAAGGCCGCAGACGGCGGCACGTGGGATGTGTCCCGCGAAATGACCCGGCAGCACGCTAAGCTGGCCCGCCGCAAAGGCCGCACCCCTTTCGCCCTCCTGCACGACTCCATGAACGGCGACGCCCAAGCGGGCGCTCTCTTCGTCGAATACGCCTACGAGTTCAAGGGCAAGCGCCAGCTCTACTACAGCCCCGGCCTCAAGGACTACCTCGGACTGGATGACCTCGATGACGCCGATATCGCCGCCGAGGATCAGCAGGACGCACCGGGCGAAGAGTCCCAAGTGATCTGGCACCTGGACAAAGAGGAATGGGGCCTGATCGTCAGCTTCAACAAGCGCGGCGAATTCCTCGATACCGCTGCCCGCTATGGCACCGATGGCTGTTACCTGTTCCTGAAGGCTCTGAAGCTGCGGCGCTCAGATAAAGCCGTGAAGCCGCGTTTCTACTATCCGGAGTATCTGCAATGACCATGACCGCCAAGTACACGGCCACCATCGTGGCTGTCACGTCCAGCAAGGGCGATTTCAAAGACGACGATGGCAAGACCATCGAATTCGACAGCACGAAGGTTTACGTCCAGTTGGACCTGACCGGCGAGAAATCGCGCGGCACCGTCACGCAGGTCTACAAGGTCGGCAAGTCTGACCTCTACGACATTCTGCGCCTCGGCTCGATCGAGCTGCCCTTTCAGGCTGAGCTGGAAATCCAAAAGGTCTCCAACGGCCGCGAGCAGCGCGAAAAGGTCGTGGGCTTCCAGGTGCTCAACCGCACCCGCCCGAGCGATCAGCTCACGGCCGGCCAAGCCGCTGCTAAGGCCGCCTAAGCATGCCGCGCTGCCTGATCGAAACCCCTGACGGTTTCGCCAAGTTCAGCGCGGAACAGCCTTGCACGGGCTCTCTCGTTTACGCCGCTGGTGAACAGCCCAGCGGCTTCTTACCCCCGCTATCAGCGGAGCAGGCGGGTTTATTCGTGGCTGGCTGTGTAGTCGTTTGGATAGCCGGCAACGCAATGAAGCAAGTGCTCCAGTATCTCTCTTCCTCTGAAAGGTCTACCGATGACTAACGCAATCAAGCTCGCCATTTTCGCCTTCTTCGCCATGATCGGCCTTGCTCAAGCCGCTGCTGGCGACCCTCCTACCGTTGACGTCGGCGCGGACGTTACCAAGTGGGTTACCTGGGCTATCGGCCTCATGGCTGCCGCGTTCGCCGCCAAGCTGGCCCTCCCGCTGGCTCGCGCTGCCTTCGTCAAGGTCATGGGCTTTATGGGTCGCTAATGGGTGCCGGCCTTGATGGCTACTTCCTGCTGCTGATGGTCCTGCCGGGCCTCTGGCAGGTCTGCGCCGCGTAACAAAAAGGGGGCGTTTGCCCCCTTCTTTATTTGGTGTCATATGCGCCTATTAATCATCTTCCTTATATTCATTTTCGGCCTTCCTGCGTTTTCAGCAGAAGACCCTAATTATCAATATATTTATCAGCCAAATTGGTTTGTCTATGGCAATTGCGGCGGCCCATCTCCTGATGATACAAAGCCTTGCCAAAAGCCCCCGGCATACCAAAACACTACACTTCAGCCCTGGATAGGCAGTCTCTTTAATAAACGTTCACAAGCCCTTGTTAATGAAAATAAGGTTATTGTTTTTTATTACAACGCCAGTCCTTCTTGCGATACATCTCAAGGCTGGGCGCTTGGAAATTTTAGTAGCCCGTATAAAGATTATTGTCGCCGCCTTAAAACTGCTGTCGATTGCCCTCCCGGCGAAATTAACCAGGGCGGCAAGTGTGTTTCCAAGTGCCTCGCGCTCTCTGGCGGCTCATTCGACCTCAAAGGCACTATTTTAAAAGGGAGCCCGGCATTAACCCTCTGTCGCAACAATGGCGACGCCACCTGTTCATATGATGTAACAGGCGGCCGGACTGAAACCATTATCAACGGTGGCACTGGCGACTACGTGTATACGGCTGGCCGTGGTTCCTGGACTGGTTCCGCCTGCTCTACGCCCAATACATCCCCGCCGACGGAAATCCCCCCGGAAACAACCGCGCCAAAAGGCCCTCAGGACTGCCCCGCTAATACCGAATTTGCCTACGTCGAGGGCAAGGGCACGTGTGTGTCTGGCAAAAAGCCTGAGGAAAACACGACCGACTTTTGCAAGCTGCAAGAAAACAAATACGAAAAAACCTGCGGTGAGGGTGGCGCTGAATTTTGCAAAGCCAATCCGCAAATGTATGCGTGCATTCCCGGCTCTGAACGCTTCTGCACTTTGAATCCAACTAGCGCCAGCTGCCGCCCTGGCAATGCCGATTTCTGCAAGGCGAATAGCGATCACGCCAGTTGCCAAAAGGGCAGCAAGGAATACTGCGCAACCCATCCAGGCGACCAGGAATGTGCAACCAAGCAAGCTGAGGAATGCGCCAATAATTCCGCCATCCAGAATACCGACGCTTGTAAGAAAGCCGAGCAGTGCGCCAAGCAGCCAAACGACCCGGCATGCAAGGCAAGCGACGGCAACACCAATCAGGCCCAATCTGACTACTGCAAGCAATTCCCTAATGACTCCAAGTGTGTAGCCGGCTCGTTTGCCGGTAACTGCCAATCTGGGTTTGTCTGCAATGGTGATGCCGTCCAGTGCGCCATAGCCAAAGAGCTGCACCGCCAGGGCTGCGCAGAAAACCCGACGGATGAAAACGAGATGCCCGGCAAGTGGGCTGAGATCGTCAGTAAAGATGGCGTCGAGGGTTCCGCCATCGCTGGCCGGGAGGAGGGCATAGACCTAGGTCAGATCACCATGCCGGACGTGTCCGGCGTGGGTTCCGGCTGCGCCGTCACGGATACCAGCTTTGCCATTGAATCAATCGCCGGCCTGAGTTTCGGGACAGTCACGATTCCCACAAGCCTCATCTGCACGCATGGCGGCGCGATTCGCGCGCTCATGCTCTTTCTCAGTTCGCTGTCCTGCCTCTGGCTGATCTTCAACTTCGGCGTGAAGGATTAACCCATGCTGCTTGCTCCCCTGGGCGCATTCGTCGCCACCTCTCTTACTGCTGCTGTTGGCTCAATGGTCGGCCGTGCTTTGATCGCCCTCGGCGTTGGCGTGATTTCTTACCAAGGCCTAGATGTCATGCTGACCAAGGGCGAGGCCTACGTGACCACGCAGCTGCAGCTGGTGCCGCCTGACGTCATGAACATACTCACCTTCCTGGGCGTCACGGCCATGATCAAAATGCACCTTGCGACCGTGGCCGGCATTGCTGGCGTCAAGGTTGCGCGCAAGTCCTTTGGAGTCCTCAGCAAATGAGCGACGCCATTACCTCAAGCGCGGTTATCCACCTGATTTCGGGCCTGCCACGTAATGGCAAGTCGCTGATGATGGTTCAGAAAATTCGGGAGATGGCGAAGAAGCTCAAGCCAGATCAGACCATCTATGTCCGTGGCTTCCCCGATCTGTGCATCGAAGGCACAGCCTGCCTTCTCGATCACAAGCAATGGCACCTCTTGCCGGTTGGCTCTATCGTCGTGTTCGATGAAGCGTGGGAACTGTTCCCCAGGCTGCCTAACGGCGCTGCTCGGCCTGAGTACTACAGCGCATTTGCCACCCTTGGTCACCGTGGCCACATCGCCTATTTCGTTACTCAGGACCCTGGCCAGCTTGATAGCAGCATTCGGTTCTTGATTGGCACGCATACCCACGTTGAGCGCCTAGCTGGCGCTCAAGCCGCTTCCGTCTTCTACTGGCCCAAGTGCGTGGACCCTAGCAGCAAGTCTGTACGCCGTACTGCCCAGGTGAGCACCTGGGCTTACCCTAAAGACTGTTACAAGCTCTACACCTCGTCCGCTGAACACACGGTCAAGCTCGAGGTGCCTAAGCTGGTCAAGTTTCAGGCCGGGGTTGTGCTGTTCGCCTTCATCCTCTGCGCGCTTGGTGTTGGCTATTTCCTCACGCACATGGACCCGGCCGGCGCTGTGGATGGCCTGGAAGCTGCTGAAACTGAAAAGCAGGCTCAGGCGCAGCAGATCGAGCCCGGCAGCCCTGAATCCACTCCCTACGCCCAGACTGTTTCAGCCAGGCAGGAACCCAAGCTCGACTACTTCGCCGAGCGCGCCCCCCGTATCGATGGGCTGCCCCATACAGCGCCCGTCTATGACGCTCTCACAACGCCGACACAGGCACCCAAGCCTGCGGCCTGTATCGTCGGTAGTGGCAAGAACGGCACCTGCACCTGCTACACCCAGCAAGCCACCCGCATCGTCGGCATGACCCAAGACCTATGCCGTGCCATCGTTCGTGATGGCTACTTCGATGACAGTGCCCAGCCTTCCGGCCCAGTCCAGGCAAACGGCCCGGTAGCCACCCGCAAGGGCTGAATTACGTAACGCGTTACGAAAAGGAAACGCCATGGCAAAGCAGAAAGAAGACAAGCGCACTTTAGATCTGTACGGCGAACCGGCCCAGCGAGGCCGCCCTCGCCACTACCAGGACAACGCCGCCAAGCAACGCGCCTACCGTGACCGCAAACGCGCTGCAGCCAGCCCCCTCGCTTCACTGCAGACCCCAGCGCCCTCAACCCACTAGCTGCCCTGTCCAAAACCGGGCCGGGGCGCCCCGGCCGCGCGGTCGCGCGGGAACCCGGTTCTTAACCTGGGGGTGCTAGTAAGTTAGCTTTATCTAATTAATAAAAACTATTATCTAGCTATTACGGCAATCTCTCCAGACGCACTGATACACCAACAAGGCATTACTACATGCAGTGCCGCCAGCGGCGTTTTTTACTAGATGTAGTGATTTGTCTACCAGTGGGATGACGAAATCAGCTGTTGCCTCCATCTCTGATTGTCATTAGGATTGTTTATGCCGATAGCTAAAAAGCAAAGGCCGCAACCTGCTCTAACAGGTTACGGCCTTCGGCAATCCCGGAGCCTAGCCGCGAAATTGCAATCAACACAGATCTGCTAGCGTATTGCAGCCTGAGCGCGAAATCAAGGCAAAGCTCCATCCATCGCAGTGCTTAAATTGGAGCAATAAATAATGTCAATCAAACCCGGTCCGAAACCAATTGCCAAGTCAACAGGCTTGCCTGATCAGCGTAGGCGCGACAACAAACTCACACAAGGAAATACGCCTCTTCTTAAGCCTCATCAACACAAAAAAGGGAAGTAAGGCGACCGCGTTGTCTTTAGCGGGCGGAACCTAACTTTCCATACCACCCGGATGGGCTAACGCCCTCCGGGTTATGGGTTCTCATGAATGACTAAGCTCTGCATTGAACAAGTCTGGCTGCTCCTCAGCTGATGCTCTGGCTAGCGCCCTTTTCACACTGCTGATGTGAACACCGTATTGCTTTGCCAGCGCTGTTTTCGTGTACTGGCCCGTCCTGAACTGCCTAACGCACTCCCTTTCGTCTTCCGTGGTCATTCCTCTGGGCCTGCCCAGGATCGCCCCTCGCTCTGCTGCAGCCTTCAGTCCGTTTATCGTCCTCTCGCGTATCAGCTCCCGTTCGAACTCAGCAAACGCACCAATGATCTGCAGGATCATTCGTCCGGCCGGACTGGTGGTATCGATGACTTCGGTCAGTGACCGGAACTCAACCCCTCGGCTTTCCATCCGCTCCAGGATCACCAGTAGGTCTTTCAGGCTTCTGGCGATTCGGTCGATCTTGTACACGACCACCGTATCTCCCCGCCGCATCGTTCGGAACACCTTAAAAAGCATCGGGCGACTCATTGAGCCGCCCGATCTCTTTTCTTCGATTATCACGTCGCACCCCGCTGCTTTCAGTGCGTCGATCTGTAGATGTGTTTCCTGCTCCTGAGTGCTTACTCTTGCGTATCCGATCAGCATCGCTTATCAGCCGGTCTATGCCGGTGTTTGTTTCTGGATCGTTTAGGGTAAATCTTTGTTGTGACCTCGCAACGGTCTAGGGGGCTCAAATCCCCCCCTTTCCGCCACGAATCAAAAGCCCCAGTCAGACGACTGGGGCTTTTTGTTTTGCATCTGGTCGAGCTTACTTCGGCAACGCCAGGCTGCGTTCAAGTCTTTGCTGGGCGCGTTCCAGCAGCACGCTCAGCAGCCAGTAGATAGCGGCGGCGGCGAGGTAGAGTGGTAGCGGTTGGAAGGTGGTAGAGATCAGTTCCTTGGTGGCCAGCATCAGCTCGGTGACGGCGATGACCGAGACCAGCGAAGTGTCCTTGATCAGGCTGATCAGGGTATTGCCCAGGCTTGGCACGGCCAGGCGCAGCGCCTGGGGGGCGACGATATGGCGCAGGGTTTGCACGCGGCTCATGCCCAGGCTGGCCGCCGCCGCCCATTGACCCTCGGGCACGCCGGCAATCGCGCCGCGCAGGCTTTCGGCCAAATAGGCGCCGGCATTCAGGCTAAGCGCCAGCACCCCGGCGGGCAGCGGTTCGAACTGCAGGCCCACGCTGGGCAGGCCGTAGTAGATGACGAAGACCTGCACCAGCAGCGGCGTACCGCGGAACGCGCTCACATATAGATCAAGCAGGCGGGCCAGCCAGCGCGGGCCGAGCAGGCGCAGGCTGGCGACCACGGTGGCCACAGACAGGCCGCCCAGCATGGATGCCAGCGCGAATACCAGGGTCCAGGCCGTGCCCTGCAGCAGCATGGGGGCGGCATCGCGCAGGAGTTGGAACAGATCGGACATAGCGCCTCATGACAAAGCAAAAAGGCGACCGGAGCAGTGCAGCACTGTGGGCGCACCGTGGCGGTCGCATGCCAGACGGCAAGGAGTGATGGCATTCTGGCACAGCGCGCTGGCGGCATGCCGCGCGCTGTGCCGGGCAGGGCTTAGCCGGCTTGCAGCGGCTTGCTCACATCGCGTTCAAAATACTTCTTCGACACCTTGGCAAAGCTGCCATCGGCCTTGATCTCGGCCAGCGCCTTGTCCAGCGCGGCACCGAAGGCCGGGTTGCCCTTCAGATAGGGAATCGCGCTGCCTTCCACGCTGCCCACCGGTGCGCCGCCCTTGAGTGGCAATTTGGTCTGCTTGATCAGATAGGGAATCAGCAGGCTGTCATTGAGCGCGGCGTCGACGCGACCCAGAGCCAGGTCCTGCAGGTATTCAGGCGCGCCAGGGTAGGTCTTCACCTCCACGCCATCCACCGCCTTGGCGATATCGGCGTAATTGCTGCCCTGCCCCACGCCGAGCTTCTTGCCTTTCAGATCAGTCAGGCCCTTGAAGTTGCGCGTCTCGTTCTTGCGCACGATCAGCTGAGCACTCGATAGCGTATAGGGCTGGCTAAAGTCGAAGATTTCGCGGCGCTTATCGGTGGCGGCCACCTGGTTGAGGATGATGTCGAACTTGCCTGCCTGCAGGCCGGCCAGGATGCCGCTCCATTCGCTGGTGACGAACTCGGGCTTGAGCTTGAGCTTCTGCGCCAGCAGTTTGCCGATCTCGACCTCGAAGCCATCGAGCTCGCCCTTGGCATTCTTGAAGTTGAACGGCGGATAAGTGCCTTCCACGGCAATCTTCAGCGTACCGCGTGCCTTCACGGTATCGAGCAGGTCGGCAGCGGAGACACTGGTACCGATGGCAAGGGCAAGGATGGCAGTCAGGAAAGTGCGTTTTTGCATGGTTGTTCTCTCTTGTTGGCAAGCATTGGGGGGAGTTCAGATTGCAGCGAAGCCGGCCTGCAGGTCGGCGATCAGATCATCGATATGTTCAACGCCAACCGAGAGGCGCAACAAGTTGGGACTTACCCCGCGCCGCAAGCGGTCGGCTTCCGGTATCGAGGCATGGGTCATCGCCCAGGGTAGATTGAGCAGGCTTTCCACCCCGCCCAGGCTTTCAGCCAGGGTGAACAGTTGCAGCGCGGCGATGAAGCGCCGCACGCCCGCCTCGTCCGCCTTCAGCCAGACGCTGACCACACCTCCGACCCCCCGCTTGAACTGGCGCTGGGCTAATGCGTATTGCGGGTGGCTGGGCAGCAGCGGGTAGGCCACTTTCTCGACGGCGGCCTGACCCTCCAGCCACTGGGCAATACCCAGCGCATTGCTGCTATGACGTTGCATGCGCAGCGCCAGGGTGCGCAGGCCACGCAGAGCCAGGAAGCTGGAGAACGGGTCGAGCACGCCACCCACCGCGTTCTGCAGATAGCCGAGCCGCTCGGCCAGTTCAGGGGTGCGCACGATGGCCGCACCACCGATCACATCGGAGTGACCGTTGAGGAATTTGGTCACCGAATGGATGACGATATCGGCGCCGTAATCCAGTGGGCGCAGCAGATAAGGCGTGGAGAAGGTCGCATCCACCACCACCAGTGCGCCCACCGCATGGGCGGCCTCGACCACGGCGGCTAGGTCGGCTACTTTCAGCAGCGGATTGGTGGGGATTTCCAACCACACCAATTGGGTGGCCGGAGTAATGGCCGCACGCAGCGCAGCAATATCATCGGGTGCCACATAGCGGGTCTTAAGGCCAGCACTGCGATTGCGTACTTTCTCGAACAGGCGCCAGGCACCGCCGTACAGATCGTCCAGCGCGACGATCTCGCTGCCGGCGTCGAGCAGTTCCAGCACCGTGGACATGGCGGCCAGGCCCGAGGCAAACGCGAAACCGGCTACGCCGCCTTCCAGTTCAGCCAGCGCCTTCTCAAATGCCGCACGCGTCGGGTTGCCGCTGCGCGCATATTCATAGCCGCGGTGCTGGCCCGGCGCATCCTGCGCATAGGTCGAGCTGGTATAGATGGGCGGCATGACCGCGCCGGTTGCATCGGGCTGATAGCCGGCATGGACGCCCAAGGTGTCGAGATGAAGTTGGCTCATCGGTGTTCCTAACGTAGGCGCTGGCGCCAGTGGTTAATCAGGTCGGATTGGGTGATCAGGCCAAGGAATCGGCCGTGCTCGACCACGATGGCCACCAAGCCCTCATTGAAGATGCGTAGCAGCTTTTCGGTGCTGTCGCCCGGAGAGAGGACTTCCAGCTCGGTGCTCATCGCCTTGCGCACCGGCAGGCGGAAGTTCTCCGGCTCGTCGTGCACGGCCAGCAAGAGATCCCACTCATCGATCAGGCCCACCACCTCGCTACCGTCCAGCAGCACCGGCAGCTGCGAGACATCATGGCGGCGCATGCGCGCATACACATCGGCCAGGGTCTCGTCCGGGCGGCAGAACACGGTGGCGCCCAGATCATGGCGGCGAGTGATCAGATCGCTGAGATCGCCCTGCTGCGGGTAATGCTTGAGGCCCTGGTCAATCAGCCAGCCTTCGTTGTACTGCTTGGACAGATATTTATTGCCGCTGTCGCAGACGAAAGTCACCACACGCTTCGGGCTGGTCTGGGCGCGACAGTAGCGCAGCGCGGCGGCCACCAGGGTGCCGCTGCTCGATCCGGCCAGGATGCCTTCCTTTTCCAGCAGCAGGCGCGCGGTGGCGATGCTTTCCTCATCATCGATGCGGTAGGCTCGTCCGACTGCGCTGAAATCGGCCTGCGGTGGCACGAAGTCCTCACCGATGCCTTCCACGCGCCAGCTGCCGGCCTCGCCATAGCTGCCGGTTTCCACATAGTCGGCCAGTACTGAACCGAGCGGGTCGGCCAGCACGAATTCCACCTGCGGCGCGGCGCGTTTGAAGAAGCGGGTCAGGCCGGTCAGCGTGCCGCTGGAACCGACGCCGACCACCACCGCATCGAGCGCATGCGCCATCTGCTGCCAGATTTCCGGCCCAGTGCCGTGCTCGTGCGCGGCCGGGTTGGCCGGGTTATTGAACTGGTCGATATAGAAGGCGCCCGGTGTTTCCTGGGCCAGGCGGCGTGCGTAATCCTGGTAGTAGAGCGGATGGCCCTTGAGCACATCCGAGCGGGTGATGATGACCTCGGCGCCGAGTGCCTTCAGATGGGCGATCTTCTCCAGGCTCATCTTGTCCGGCACCACCAGCTTGAGCTGATAGCCCTTGCGCACCGCTACCAGCGCGAGGCCAAGGCCGGTATTACCGGCGGTGGCCTCGATGATGGTGCCGCCGGGCGCCAGCCGGCCATCGCGCTCGGCCGCCTCGATCATGGTCAACGCGATGCGATCCTTGATCGAACCGGCCGGGTTCTGGCTTTCCAGCTTCAGGTAGAGCTCGCACGGCCCGGTATCGAGCTGGCTGAGCTTGACGAGCGGGGTTTGGCCGATCAGGCCAAGCAGGGGGTCCACAGACATGGTTTGCCTCGTTGGGGAGATGAGACGGCGTCGGATTGTGTCCAACAGCCTCGAATGGCCCGCATGGTAAGGCAGGGCATTTAATCTCGTTTAGTTATTTGAAATTATCTTTATATAACCAGAATAATCTATCACTAGTCCGCCGGACCTGGCCGCAACTATCCGCGCCAGCCTCAAGCCGCAGCGCGCTACTCACTATTGCAGACCCGCCAGCCCTGCGCTGCGTTCCATACGTCCAGCGCCCGAACTGCCGGTGTCGCGTTACTAATGCCATTTTTGGTCACATCAGCCGCACATCGCGCGTGCCGCGCATCAGCGCGGCGCCCAGCCAGCCGGCGCGGCGCCGCGCCCGATCAGCTCGGCATGCAAATTGCATATCGCTGCCGCCAAAACAATACGCGGTCGGCCAGTCTGCCTTCATGGCGGTTTCAGCCAGCCCCGCACCAGCAGCACCCAGGCACAGAAAAATACCGGCGACCTTCTCAAGGTCAGCCAGGCAGGCGGTACGCCGCAACTGCCCTTTCAGACGGGATACACAATGCACGCACTCTACCGACCACGCTTGCTGGTCTCTACCCTGCTCCTCGCCCTGCTGGCCGCCTGCGGCGGCGGTGGCGGCGAAGACGGCAGCAAACCCGACAACGGCGGCGGCACAGTTACGCCGCCAGTCAGCAATGCCATCGATCAGGCACTGCAAAGCGGCGATGCCAGCGCGCTGAGCGACGCCAATGCGATTGCCATCCGCGCACGCGACTTCACCCAGGGCCTGGTCAACCGCCAGGCCGGGCTGAGCGCGGCGCTCTACCAGGGCGTGAGCAGCGAATACCAGCCTACCCAGCACAGCCAGTTCGTGCTGCCGGCCAATAGCGAGCTGGCCCAGCCGCTGATCGTCGGCGATGCCGGACGGACGCTGGCCAGCCTGAGCATTGCCCAGGGTGGGCGTAGCGCCGGCTACGGCATCAATGTGCTCGACCAGTTCCGCCAGAAGGCCAATGAGGCGCATATGCCCGCCTTCCAGCGCCTGGTCAGCTGGCTGGTGGTCGGCCAGCCGGGCGCCACCCTGCCGGCCAGCATCAATGTGGCCTGGGCGGGTCTGAACGCCACGAATGGCCTGAACGGCCTGACTGCAGCGAAGATCACCGCCAAGAGCCTCGCCTGCGACCCGATTGCCGAGAACAGCTGCGGCCAACAGGCCGATCTGATTATTGTTGGTGGCGGCGTGAACGCCGACAGCGGCCTGGAAGCCAAGGTGCGCAACTATCTGAGCGCCGGTAAGCCGGTGCTTTATCTGCACACCAATGGCTGGGGCGATAGCGCCTCGGGCCAGCAGATGCTGAGCGGCATGGGCCTGGCGCTCGGCCCCTATGCAGGCAATTACTTCGCGGCCGACAAGGTGGCCGCCAACCGCAGCAGTACCAGCAACCAGGCCAGCCTGAACCAGTTCGGCGCGGTGACCCCGCTGCTGACCCGCCTGGCCAGCAGTAACTTCCGCAGCGATTACGACTGGAGCAAGTGCACGAACTCGGTGGGCAAGGTTAGCTGCGACAATGTCAGCGATCTGCAGGCCGAGGTGATCACGCCGGCCGAGCAGGTGCGCGAGCAGATCAATAGCTTCAACCGCGCCGGGCGCAATCTGTTCAGCACCCCGAACACCACCTTGCTGCGCCTGCTCACACTGTGGGCCGATACCACGCGCAAGGACATCACCTACCCGCTCGACAAGACCAAGCAGCCGGCCGCCTTCCAGCGCGCATTGATCGCCGATGCATGGGTTGCCTATGTACGCGCCAAGGGCACGGCCCAGGGCGACCTCGGCACCTATATGGGCAAGACCGTACAGGGCATCACGCCTTCGCAGACCGATGAAACGGTGACGGTGACCCTGCCGTCGGAAAGCGGCTTCACCGCGATTGGCCGCTTTGCCCTGCCCGGCCAGACCCTGCAGGTGGAAGTGCTGAATGCCGGCACTGCCACGCTGGCGCTGCGCCTGAATACCCAGCGCACTGGCTCGACCCGGCTGTGGGCGAATGACGGCTTCAACCGCCCGCGCTACCTGGCCAGCCCCAGCATCAGCCTAAGCCAGGGCAGCCCACTGCAGCTAAGCAGCCCGTATGGCGGCAATCTGCAGCTGAGCTTCAGCGGCGCCACCCTTGGCCAGCAGGTGCAGCTGCGCCTACGTGGCGTGGCTCGCCAGCCCTTCCTCGACCTGAGCCAGGGCGGTGACAAGGCCAGCTTCGTGGCCCAGATCAATGCCGGTCAGTTCGACTGGGCCGAGATCAAGATGCCCGGTGTGGAAGTGCATAGCCGCGTGGACAAGATCAAGACCGTGCTCAAGGACGACTACGGCAATGATATGGACCGCTATCTGGCCGAGATGCGCACGCTGTTCTTTGAAGATGCCTACCAGCTGGCCGGCTTCGCACTGAGCGGCAAGACCCTGCCCGCCGCGGTGCAGAGCCTATGCAATACGCGCGGCTGGGACTGCAGCAGCGAGACTGTGCACCGCGTACCGGGCACTCAGCATATCAATGTGGATGCCTATGCCGAATGCGGCGCCGGTTGCTCGGGCAACCCCTATGACCAGAGCTGGGGCCTGAACCCGCGCGGCTGGGGCGAGAGCCATGAGCTCGGCCACAATCTGCAGCAAGGCATGCTCAATGTGTATGGTGGACGCAGCGGTGAGGTGTCGAACAATCTGTTCCCGCTGCACAAGAACTGGCGCGTGCTGCGCGAGCTGGAAGACGACCGCGACCGCGGCCGCATCAACTATCGCTCGGCTTTCGACATGATCAAGGCAGCACGAGCCGAGGCCGACCCGATCGAAGGCGCCTACCAGCGCATCTGGGGCTCGGATGCCTATGCGGTGCAGAACGGCGAGCGCATGGCCTTCTATATGCAGTGGGTCCACTACTGGGCCGAGCGCAATGCCGATATTGCCAAGGGCTGGGACATCATCACCCTGCTCTATCTGCATCAGCGCCAGTTCGCCAAGCTCGATTGGGCCGCCAACAAGGACAAGCTCGGCTACAGCCAGTACGCAAGCCGCCCCTCGGTGGATGGGAATGACAATCTGCTGATCACCCTGTCCTTCCTGACCCAGCGCGATCAGCGCGCCACCTTCGACCTGTGGGGCGTGCGCTACTCGGCGACCGCTGCCGCCCAGGTCACCAGCTACGGCTACCCGGCCGAGGCCGCGCTGTTCTACGCCAATAGCAGCAGCAACGACCACGCCACGGTGAAGAAGGTCGATATGCTGGCCGCCAACCCGGTCTGGCCGTACTAAGCCAGGCGGGAACCCCTCAGGGCGGCGCCGGTCTGTAGATCGGCGCCGCCCTGAATGTTTTCATGGCGCGGCCCGCGCCGCATCTTTCCAGCACAGCTGCAATACAAAACGTGTACAAGGGATAAGCGCCCCGCTTCGAAAGCCAGCACCATGCCGTATACGCCAGCCCCCGCCCCACTGCCCTGCCCGCGCTGCCAGGGCGATACCTTCCGCATCCCGCGCAATCTGCTCGACCGACTGATCAGCCGCTTCGTGCTGGTGCACCGCTATCGCTGTCACTCATTGCGCTGTGGCTGGGAAGGCCGCGTGCGTGTGAGCGCCCCGGCTTTACGCAAGGCTAGCAAATCGGCCTGAGCGGCCAGACCCTAGACCTGCGGCAGCAGGTAGCGGCGCTCCCAGGCGCTGATCTCGCGCAGATAGCTGTCGTACTCCAAACCCTTGACCGATAGATAGGCGCGCACGAAATCCGCGCCCATGAGACGTGCGGCCGAGCTGCTCTGCGCCATCTGCGCATGGGCCTCGACAAAGGTGCGTGCCAGGCCATGTGCATGGTCGTAGCCATTGCCGGTAATCGGCGCGCTAGGGCTCAGTTTTTCCTGCATGCCAGCCAGGCCCGCCGCCAGCGTGGCGGCAATCGCCAGATAGGGGTTGGCATCGGCACCGGCAATGCGGTTTTCCACCCGCCGCGCGGCCGGGCTGCTGTTCGGCACGCGCAGGCCGGCGGTGCGGTTGTCGTAACCCCATTCCAGATTGATCGGCGCCTGACTACCGCTCACATAACGGCGATAGGCATTCACGGTCGGTGCGTAGATCAGCATCAGCTCGCGCGTATAAGCCTGCAGGCCGCCGATATAGTGGAGAAAGCGCTCGCTGGCGCTGCCATCGGCCAGGGTGAAGATGTTCTGCCCATCGGCATCCACCACGCTCTGGTGCAGATGCATGGAGCTGCCCGCCTCGCCCGCCATCGGCTTGGCCATGAACACCGCGTTCAGGCCATGCTTGAGCGCAATCTCCTTGGCCGCATACTTGAACAGGAAGGCCTGGTCGGCCACCGCCAGCGGGTCGCCATGCATGAGGTTGATCTCGTACTGGGTGGTGCCCACCTCATGTATCCAGGTATCACCGCCTATGCCCAGCGCATCGAGGGCGGCATGGAACTCGTCCCAGAACGGCGCCAACTCATTGAGCATATTCAGGCTGAAGGCCGACTGACCGACCTCGGCACGCCCGCCGCGCCCCTTGGGTGGCTGCAAGGGCTGAGCCGGGTCGAGATTGGCGGCGGTCAGGTAGAACTCGATCTCGGGCGCCACCACCGCGCTCAAGCCCAGCTCGGCATAGCGGGCCAGCACCAGCTTGAGCACCGAACGCGGCGCGAATGCGCACAGCTCGCCGCTTAGCTCCACGCAGTCGTGCACGGCCAGATAGCGCGGCACGCTGCTCCAGGGCACGCGCTTGAGCGTGCGCAGATCGGGCAGCAGGCGCACATCCGGGTCTTCGTCGGGGAAGATCGGGTCGTAGGAATACTCGCCCGTCACGCACTGCATGGGAATCGCCTGGGCGATGCGCAGTTCATTGCCCTTGGCAAAGCTGGCCGCCGGCATCAGCTTGCCGCGCGGATAGCCCGACACATCGGGGAACAGGCACTCCACATCGCGCACCCCTTCGCGCAGAAAACGTTCGGCAAGCTCGGCATTCATGGTCGCATCCTCCTGCATTTGGCCAGCCCGCATGATACGTGCGGGCAAGCGCCCTGCGCGTGCCGTATCGCCATCCTTAGCGCGCGGCTAAGGCCTGGCGCAAAGCACGCAAGGGATGCAGCGCCGCGCTACGGCTCGCTTCGCGAGCGGGCAGCAGATGATCGGCCAACGCGCCCAGGCCACCGGGCTGCGCATCCAGGCGTGCCATCAGGCCGTCCAGATCATTCAACTGTCCGAGCGCGCCTTGTGTGGCCCCGGCCAAGCGCGCCAGACGTAGCGCATCGGGTAGCTGCGGATAGCTTTCCAGCAGATAGCGCAGGCGCTTGCAATCGAGGCGCAGCGCATGCCAATCGCGGGCCTCGGCCAGCGTGCGGCGTGGATGTTGCAAGCGCGCCAGGATGCGCGCAGCCAGACGCGCCTGCTGACGGCGCAGGCGAGGCTCGAAATCCGCGCCTTGCCCGTGCAGCAAGGCTCGCGCGCCATTACGCACCAGCCACAATGCCGCCTCAGCCCTGGGCTGCCCGAGTTGGGCGAGCCAGGCCTGGCGTTGCCGGGCCAGCTCGATCGCGTTCAGCCACTGCAGCGCCGGTGCCAGACCCGCGTGATCGGGCGGCAGCAGGCTGCGCAGTAGTTCGGCCTGCACATCGGCCTCGCGCAGCGGGTTGCTCGCCCGTATCAACTGCTGCCAGCAGGCCAGCGCCAGCCCCAGGCGCTCGGGCGAATCACTGCGCAGCCAGGGTCGCAACATGCTGCGCAGCGCACGCATGGCCACGCGCAAGGCATGCAGGGCCTGCGCATCTTGCGGCTGGGCTAGGCAGGCGTGCCGCGCCGCCAGCAGCTGGCTCAGTAGCTGCATCAGCTGCTGCTCGGCCTGGGTGGCGGCGTGGTGCATCTTCATGACAGGGATACCTCGGCGGCCATGCTGCGCTGTACACAGTTGCGCCCGGCCGCCTTGGCCGCGTACAGCGCCTGGTCGGCACAGCGGTAGGCCTGCGCAAAGGACATGGGCGGCGTGATCAGGCACAGGCCGATGCTCAGACTCAGGCGGCTGGCATCGGGCAGCTGCAGGCCCGTGGTGATCTGGCGCAGGCGCTCGGCCACCTGTTCGGCGCGCAGCAGATCGCAGTCATACAGCAGCACGGCAAACTCATCCCCACCCAGCCGACCAGGCAGATCGCCCTCGCGCACCACCTGTCGCAGGGCCGCGCCGAATTCGCGCAACACGGCATCGCCCGCCTGGTGGCCAAAGCGGTCGTTCACCTGTTTGAAGTGATCGAGGTCACAGAGCAAGAGACTGAGCGGCAGCCCCTGGCGCGCCGCATTGGCCAGCAGCTGCGGCGCGGCGATATCGAAGTGGGCGCGCGAGGCCAACCCGCTCTGCGCATCCACATTGGCGCGCCGCTCCAGCTCGGCCTGTGCCTGGCGCAGGCCCTGCTCGACCCGGCCATGCACAAGCACCAGCATCGCGCACAGACGCAGAAAGGCGGCAAACAGGCCAGACAGGGTCAGCAGCGGCAATGCGCTGGCCAGATTGGCCTTGGCGCTGCCCCACTCGTTCAGCAGCTGGATGATGCGCACGCCATCGGCCAGGGCCACGATCAGCACGCTGGCCAGCAAGAGGCGCACCGGCAGGCGCCAGGCCGCGGCACGTACACCGAGCAGAAAGCTGGCAAACAAGCCCAGCTGCACCAACAGGCCGAGCGAGAAGATCAAGGCCCGGCTGGTATAGCCGGCCCCCATCAGCCAGCTGGCCAGCCACAGGCCAAACACCAGCGCCGCCACCAGCCAGCGACAGACCAGCGCCGACCGATGCGCGCGGCCAAGCGCAATCCGCAAGCCGGTTTCCATGGCCGGCGCACTGGCCAGCAACAGGGCATTCGACACGCACATAATCAAGCCAGCCGGCAGCCAAGCCACCAGCAGCAGGAGCAAGGTGGCCAGCGCCAGCTGCAGCTCATTCGCCACCCACCAGCCAAAACCCTTGTCGCTGCGGCTACGCCACCAGAACACCGCCAGCAGCGCCGCCATCATCGCGTGGCTCAAGCCCCCAAACAGCAAGGCCGTGCCCACATCAGGCACCCATCTCATCACAACACTCCACGCTCTACCGCAAAGCGCTCCGCCACGCCGTCCCAGGCTTGCAGTCAGCCCCTGGGCTCAGCAATCATGCGGAGCAGATTCATACCATCAATATTAGGAGGAACGAATGATCGATCACACCGGCCTGGTTGTCAGTGACTTTGCCCACAGCAAGACGTTTTATATTCATGCGCTGGCCCCGATAGGCTACAGCCTATTGGCGGAAATCCCCGCCGCGGTGACCGGCCACAGCGATGTGGCCGGCTTTGGCGTGGCGCCCAAGCCCGATTTCTGGATCAGCAGCGGCACGCCGAATCGCCCGCCCATCCATATCGCCTTCCGGGTGGACAGCCGCGCCGAGGTCGATGCCTTCTACCAGGCTGCGTTAGCCGCCGGCGGACGCGACAACGGCGCGCCCGGTCCGCGCCCGCATTACCACGCCCACTATTACGGGGCCTTCGTGCTCGACCCGGACGGCCACAATATCGAAGCCGTGTGTCACCACGCCGACACGCCAAGCTGAAGCCCGGCTGCCCCACATGCCCTACTTCTGACCAATCACAAGGAGGCGCAGCATGGCGCTGAGCTGGCAATACGATCTGGATGGCGTGGACTGGGAAGCACTGTCGGCGCTGTACCAGGCCGCCCCGCTAGGGGACAAGAGCGCCGCCCATCTGCAGAAGGTCTTCTCCAACAGCATGTTCCGCTGCTTTGCCTATGAGGCCGGGCAGCTGCTGGCTGCCGGCCGGGCGCTGGCCGATGGTGGCGATTGCGCCTATCTGTGCGATATCGCCGTCCTGCCCAGCCACCAGGGCCGCGGCCTGGGCAAGCAGGTCGTCCGCCAGCTGCTGGCTGCCACGCAAGGACACAGAAAAGTCATCCTCTATGCCGTGCCAGGCCGCGAAGACTTCTACCGCCAACTGGGCTTTCTGCGCATGCAGACCGCAATGGCCATCTTCGACAACCCGCAGCTACAGCTGGAACGCGGCTATCTGAGCGAAGATTGAATCCTAGGCAGGCTGGCATACACCATGCCCGAAGCTGAAGCATGAATGCGGTAATCATTCTTCCCCGCGTTTGATCTCATACATGGCGCTGTCCGTGTATTCGAGCAGGCGGAGCAGCGCATCGCCAAGCAGCAGAAAACCGAGTCGCAAAGGAAATAGGTACTTGATGGATGTTGCACACCCTCTACGCAGCTTGGCACTGACTCGCCGCGCACTGATCACAATAGTCTGTTGCCTCGCCTGGCCGGCCTGGTCCGCCTGCCTGCCCACGCCAGATGCAGACTTGCCCGATGCGCCGTACAACGGCTACACGCCCACAGGCTACAAAGGCGAGCTGGAGCGCGACACTATCTGGTATCGCTCGGTGCGCGTCCTGCCGCAGCCGGATGGCACCCTGCGCTTTGCGCTCAAGCAGCGGCCTGCGGCGCACTATGCGTCGATCGAACCGCTGCATCTGGGCGGACGCGCAATCGGCTTTGTCGCGACAGCGGAAGGCTGCCAGCAATTGCTCCAGCGCAATGGGCAACCCTATGCGCTGCCACGCTTCGAGACTGTCCACCCCGAATGGATGGAGGCCAAGGTCCTGGGCGGCACCGGCCGCACCCTGCTGCGTCTGAAGAGCGGTGATCATTACCGCCTGGCGCTCTTCCAGCGCGGAAGCTTGCTGGCGGTATCACCGCGCGACTACCTGTCCTCCTATAGCAGCTCGACGCTGGAAGCCAATCGGCACTATCTGCCTGCACAGCTCATGCCTGTCGTCAGTGCCAACGGCCATGGGCTGATCGATCTGCGCAAGCTGAAGGAAGTAGTGCAACCCGAATGGTTGGGGGTGGGCGGCCTGAGCGTGCTCGACGACCCGCAAGCCGCGTCTTATCTGCTGAGCGATAGCGGCGAGCAGCGCCGCCTGTATGCGCTACCCGGCGGCAAGCTGCTGATGGACCGGATAGTCTCACTGACCCCCATCCCCAACTGGTTTCCGTATCGACCGGGCCACCCGGCTGGGCAACGCGCGGTGCTATTGCTGCACAAGCAGGGCGAAGCAGGCTGCCAGCTGCTGAACTGGCAGCTGCAGCCACTGATGCCGCATCTGCTGCCGCTGCGCCATGGTCAATGCCAACTGGCGCAGTTCGGCGAACGGCGCTATGTGTTCAGCGACGCTGATATGCAGTCCGTGCATGCCTATGCGATCCTGGCGGAAGGTGCCTTGCGCTGGATCAGCACCACCCCGGGGCAGCTGGAAGCAGCGGAAGCGAATACCGGACTGATGGTGCTGCGCGTGTCGAGCGAGCAGGAGACCCGCTACCGCCTCTACTTCGCCGACGGCAGGCCAGCATCCGCCGAGTACTACACCGGCTTCACGGACCTGGGCTGCGGCTTCTGGCGCGTCAAGCAGGGCGCGACCTGGCTATCGCTATCGCGCGATGGACAGACCAGCCCGCAGCTGCGCTACCCATTCAGCTGCTAAGCCCTGCCCCTCGCCCGCCCTAGTGGTTGGTGCAGAGCCGGCCGGCATCTGCTTGGATGCGGGCAAAAACAAAAAAGCCGCATCGTGTTTAGCGATGCGGCTTTTTTGAACGTCTTAGGATACTCTAAGACTAATATGTGGCGGGGTCTCTATTGGACTGTCCCGGAAACGGTAGACAACCTCCAGCCTCACGCCGCGGCTAGTTCAAAGGCCTCGGGACTGACGCCGCCAAGATGGCTATGACGGCG
>NZ_FPKR01000009.1 GCF_900119825.1 Chitinimonas taiwanensis DSM 18899
GTTGGCGATGACGGGTGGAAACGCCATCGTGGCACTGCGGTGCCGTTGCGGCTTCGCCGCTCATCCGGGACGGGGAAGTCCCTTTTATTCGTTAGGCTTCTATGTCGTTCACCTCTACATCCATCGGGCTGATATCCGCTGCATCGTTCCTGGTCCTAGCCAGCCCCAATTTGTGCGCAAAGCAATTGCCGAACAACCTGGACCCAGTCAAGTACTGCAATATCCTTGAAGAGGCTGGCCATGCAGCGCAGTATGTGGTTGAAACAGGTAGCTGCGTTGGCGAGGAAAAAATAGTCGGCGCCGAGATCGGCACCTCTGGTTTCAAAAATCATCTTACCTTTTTCACCAGATTCGGTCACGCATACAAAAGAAAGCAAATCTGGTTGTCGCTTCAAGTTTTAAATCCAGCCGAACACACTAGCGCACACGCCGAACTCAATCGAGTAGCGCAAGCACTGTCAAGAGCCTTAACAGGCGAATCATCCGTATTGCTCAAGAAGCTAATCTTAGGCGCCAGGAGTGGGAGTTATTCCACAAGGAACTGGAATGTAGAGACCACCGTTGAACCGTATGCTAGCGGCGAGGGTTATGGCATGCGAATCTATTTCATACCGGCTCGCCCATAGTGAGCCTCACCGCAAAGACCCATAAGTTGAGGTGCGCATTTTGCCTACATTACCCCAGCGTAAAACATGGAAAAAATATATTCCACCGTGGTTGAATCACCACATTTATACGATATTGAATATTTCGCCTATGGCTTTGACGACGAAGATAACTCTAAGTCCTATATTGACCTTCACCTAAAAAAGGGCGGCGAAGAATGTAAATTGAGATTTTGGGGGCCTAGAGATTTGCAAATCGAAAAAGGCTTTCCTTACGCAACAGGCGGCATGTACATCGAAGACGTTTCAAAGCACGGGCTAGATTCACTAAATGTATATGTTGGAGACTTTGAGGCCGCGCATGGCTCAATTACCTTCTGGGCAAAAGAC
Organism: Chitinimonas taiwanensis DSM 18899; assembly: GCF_900119825.1. Lineage (GTDB taxonomy): Bacteria > Pseudomonadota > Gammaproteobacteria > Burkholderiales > Chitinimonadaceae > Chitinimonas > Chitinimonas taiwanensis. The sequence continues at coordinate 996 of NZ_FPKR01000009.1, forward strand.
GTTGAAAAGAAGAATTAGTGTGCAAAAGCCGCATAACACGTCAATCAAGTTCATGCCTTCGTCGCCGGACGTCGCTACGCGACGCCGCGTATTTTAGCGTTAGTCGTCTCAATCCTGAATCGCACATCAAAAGACATTCGTGATGGAAAAAGTACAAGTATTTCTAGTGATTGCAGGCCTGTGCTGGGCCGCGCTGCTTCTGAATATGCTTGGCACCTTCCTCAAGCGCTTTGCTGCCGTCCGGAAGTTCGGCACCGTGCTTCAATGGCAAGCCTTTGCCTTTTACCTTTTGGGTCTCGCCGGCACCGTTGCACTCATCTGGCCCACGCAATATGGGGACGGTTGGCACTACATTGCCATCTTCGTTGCTGTCTTTACGTTTGTCCCGCTTGGTGCATGCACCTTCCAGTTTTACAAGGCAGTCAAAGCCTCCCGCAATAAAACCACCTGAGCGCTGTCTATCATGTCATCTCCTTGGTGAGGCGAAACCATGTCCAACTACTTTCCTGTTTCCGGAACACATCACGAGATCGCCTCGTGGATTTGGTGCCATCTGGTGCCGAAGAATGAACGCTTCCCTCGCCACGCCTGCGCAACTGCGGCGGCAGGTAACACAGGCGTGGGTTCTACCTCCCTTTAATTCAGCGTCTGCACCAGCCCACATAATGACGGGAGTATTAAATCCACCATGAAACCGTATCTATTTTTTGCATTTGCGGCGCTTGTTTTGATCGCGCAACCGGCATTGGCGAGCTATCCGTGCCCGGCTGGCCCTGGGCCTGGCGAACAGCAAATCGGCGTTGGCGGCGGCTCGCATGGGATTGCTGCTGTGCCTCTGTGTGTGCAAACCGGTAGGCAGGCTGGTAGCGGTGGGGGTGGGGTCGCTGGAGGCGGGTATGCGGGTTATCGATGTGTTGGTTGCAATATTTTTACCGACCCTAACAGCCCGCCTAGTGAGGAGGCTATCCGCACCGCCATCGAGAACGAAAGGCAGCGCGTCAGAACGTTAGAAATCCAAAAGAAGATGTTGGAACACGAAGCAAAAGAGAAGGAGTACTTGGCTAAAGAGATAAAGCAGCTGGAAGCGAATCCGGCTTACCTGCGCTATATGCAGGGTGAATGGCAAATTTTTCAATCTAAGAAAGACTCGGCACCCGGAGATAACTGCGTTGCTACTTGGCGAAAAAAGGATGGCACGGTCAGTATTGTCGGCCCCGGAAAAGCCTATCAGGGTGGTATGTTGATCTTTTGGAGCGCGGATATTCCTCGGCCATCGACCACGCAAACGGTAGCAGTGACGCTTAAACAATCGAAATATCCAGCACAGTCGGTGAATGCGTTGAATTTCTCGGTGCCGAATATTCAGGCCGGTGCAATCGGCCTGACCGTGCCAAACATTGATGCGGCGCTGAACACGATGCTGGATGTTGAGCATTTCATTGTTGAAATGGACGGGCGTGCGGTTGCTGATATCGATTGGACCGGTGGCTTGGCAGCGCGCACTAAGCTGAAGCAATGCGTGAGTAAGCGCTAGTGGGCAGGTTGAAGATTCAAAGGTGGCGGTTTGCGCGCGCCCAGTGCAAGCAAGGCGACGCTGCTGTGCGTGGCAGTGCCTAAGCCCTTCCATTAAGAGGCCCGCCACGGTAAGCCGGCTTGGGCCTTTCATGTCAAACCTTAGCAGGCACATATGCAAAGCTTTGTTGGCAAAGTTGCGCTGATTTGCGGTGGCACCACCGGCATTGGCTTCGCCACCGCAAAAGAACTCGTGAAGCTTGGCGCAAGCGTGGCCATTGCGGCCAGAAACGTACAGCAGGGGCTAGCGGCTGAACGCGAACTCAAGGCGCTGGGCGGGAATGCGATCTTTTTCCCCGTTGATGTCAGCCATCCCGCTGCCGTTGCGGAGCTGATATCAGGCGTTGTTACGCACTTTGGACGACTGGATTGTGCGGTGAATAGCGCCGCCTCCGACGCACAACCGTCGGTCGCACATGAAATGCCTCACGATGAGGCCGCAGGCATCGTCTCAACGGACTTCCTGGGTGTCTTTCACTGCATGCAGTACGAAATAGCGGCGATGCTCAAGAGCGGAGGGGGCACCATCGTCAATGTTTCCTCCATCAATGGCCTGAGCGGCACCCCAACGGCCGCCGTGTACAGCGCGGCCAAGCATGCGGTGATCGGACTGACACGCTCTGCGGCCAAGGAATACATTGCGCACGGGATTCGCATCAATGCAGTCTGTCCCGGCGCGACGGACACCCCCAGACGCGAGCGGCGGATGGCCAAGCTGAGTCCAGAAGAACGGCTTGAACAGATCGAGGCACTTTCACCGGCCATCCCGATCGGGCGCCTTGCCAAGGCAGAGGAAATTGCAAATGCCATTGTTTGGCTAAGTTCTGCCTCGTCGTCCTATGTTGTAGGGCACAGCCTTGTGGTCGATGGCGGACTGCTTGCTTAATCAGCGAGTCTTCCAACCCTTTGATCGAGCGGGCGTCGCTCTGGAAGTACGACGCCGCCTCTTATCTCAATCCCTAAGCCAGCATGCACCTATTTGATCCGAGCGAATACCAATCCGTTGCTGTGGAAGTGGTGGAAAAGGTCGCGCAAGAACTGTCGCAACTGATTCCTGGCTGTCGTGTCGAGCACGTTGGCTCATCGGCCATCCCGGGCGCGATATCGAAGGGTGACGTCGATGTTTGTGTTGTCGTCCCCGCGCATACCCACCGCGATGCCGTCGCTGCTTTGGAACAGGCGGGCTACGTTGTCAAAGCCGACACGCTGCGAACACCCGAACTCTGCATGTTGTTGATGCCAAGTACGAACATTGATTTGGCGCTGCAAGTGGTTGCAGAGGGTTCGCGCTTCGAGTTCTTTATGCAGTTTCGCGACGCACTGCGTGCCAATCCTTCTCTCGTTGATCAATACAACGACATCAAACGAAACGCAGCAGACTTGAGTCATGAGGCATGCCGGGATGCGAAGGCCACATTTATTGCCTCTGTCTTGCCTCCAGCATGAGCAGGCCGTCAGCGAAGTAATCCACATGCTGCGCATGTGGATTACTTCGGGCAGCCCAAAACTACGCTTTGGTTTCTCTCCATGCCTGCGGTCTTATGGCCGCAGCTGATTTCCAATATTAAGTGGCACATCCCTATCCATCATGCACATTCGTCCATATGAACCAGCTGATGCCTCCTCTGTTGCGGCGGTCATCCTACCCATCCAGCAAGCTGAATTCGGTATTCCGATCACCCTTGATGATCAGCCCGACCTGCGGGATATCGGTGGGTTTTACCAGAAGGGCTCAGGCAATTTCTGGATTGCCGAGCTGAATGGCCAGACTGTGGGCACCATTGCCCTGCTGGACATAGGCAATAGGGACGCAGCGCTGCGCAAGATGTTCGTCGCCGCGCCATATCGCGGCCCAGCGTTCGGCGTGGCCAAGCATCTCTTGCGTGAGTTGCTAGCCTGGAGTGCGCGGCAGGGGCTGCAAAACATCTATTTGGGCACAACCGCCAAGTTTTTAGCGGCGCACAAGTTCTATGAGAAGAACGGCTTTATCGAGGTGGACAAGTCGTCTCTGCCTGAGTCATTTCCCCTTATGGCAGTGGATTCAAAGTTCTACCGATTAGCGCTAGCGGTAGCTTCGGCCTAGGCCAGTTTGACTGCCTCTGTTTTTAGGTGGAGCTATCCTTTACGTGCTGCCCCACCAAGCGGTATCGCCATTCGCCTTAGTAGTAGTAACGCGTGCGCTGTGCCTCTGGGCTGTTGGGGTATTGCTTGTGCAGTAGTTGAAAGGCTGCGCGCGAGGTGGGAGTGTGGCGCATGCCGCGGCGTGATTCCCATACTAGTTTTTCCAGTAGGGCCGGGCCCTCGGCCGATTTCGGTTGTGTGCTGAGCCAGGGCAGTATTTGCCGGCCCAGCCACTCGGTTTCATTGCGTTCGCGCAGCGTGTTGAGGTCGGTCTGCTGGGCGGCGCGTTGTGCAGTGTTCTGGAACGCCGGGCGGGTTTCCCAGCGGTAGTCGGCGGGTTGCTCGCTGGGTGTCCAGCTGTGGTATCCGGTTGCGGCGACGCCGCTTTCGTTTTGATTCAGGCGTGGCAATGCTTTCAGCAGCATGCTGCGCGCCAGGTGGAAGCGTTGTGCGGCGGGTGCAATCTTCTGACTGGAAAGGGATGACCAGGTCTCGTAAGCCGATTTTTCGAGCTTGGGCTGGTCGAGTAAGGCGCCCATCCGCCATGCCTCGCCAGCCAGTTGCAAGCGTATTGCGTCCGGCAGGGTTTTGATCTTGGCCAGGCTGAGCAAGTCCTCACCATTCAGGTTTGCCAGCAGCCAGCTGCGGCTTGCCTGTTCGATGAGTGGGGTGGGCTCTTCGGCCACAAACTGGGCAAAGTCGCTGTCGATGATCTCTTTTCCGAGCGATGTGCGCACCAGGTAGCGAGCCAGTGTGGGCAAGTCGGCGGCGGCCAGCATGGATAACTGATCGAAGGCTTGCCGCGTGCCGAGGCTCTCGCGCTTGAGCTGTGGTGCGACCTGGGCCAATTCCTTACGCGCGCCGGGGTAATCCTCGCGCGCCAAAGCCAGCCGTGCGCGTTGCCAGGCAAAGTGCAGGTAGAGCGGGTGCTCGGGCTGGTACTGGCGTGATGCGTCTATCAGAGTGTCAAGATCGGCCTGGCTGAGGTCGCTGCTAGACTTGCCGCTTAGTGCCATCAGTGCGCTGGCCAGCCAAATCGGCGATTGCGTGCGCTGCCAGCCGGCAATCAGCTTTTGGGCGGCGTCACTGCTGGTCGAGCGGATGCCGGCCGTAGCGGCTTTGCGGGTTTGGAATAACCAGTCGTCGGCATAGTCCGCTTCACCCATCACGGCCCATAGCCAGCGTGCGCTGCTGATCCAGCCGTCCAGGTCGGGTACGGGTTCCGGCTCATTCATCTGCTGCCATAGCGCAAGGTGTGCGGCCTTGGGGGCGTAGCGCGTGGCCAGAATGTCGTACAGCTCTTGCGCGGCCTCGCGCACTTCTTCGTCCTTGGCGTTGCGCACGGTGTGGCGTAGCCGCTGCGCCATGGGGTGTTCTGCCCAGCTGGGAGCTGTTTCGCGCAGCGTGGCGTAGGCGGCGGGTTCGGTGAAGGTTTCGCGCCACCAGCTGCGCACACTCAGATAGCCTGCCCATTCATGCCAGGGCGATGCCGTATCGGCCGCCAAGCTGTCGAAGGCCTGGCTGGCTTCTGCCAGCTTGTCTTGGTAGAGCAGCATGGCTGCGGCTTGGTAGGCTTGGTCTTGTTGCAGCCAGCGCGGCGCGTTGGCGGGCAGGGTGGGCAAGCTCAGCGCGGTGTTGCGCTTGTCGCAGGTGGAAAAGACGGCATCCTGGCCCTGTGCCCACAGCTTGACCCAGTCGTCGGCCTGACCGTGGTCGCGCTGGCGCTGCGCCAGGGTGCGCGCCGCCAGTTCAAAGGCGCCGGGCTGGCAGTTCTCGCTGTAGACGTAGCTGATTTGCTCGCGTATCCCGCTTTCGATCGGGTAGGGCGTGTCGCGCAGGCCAAACTGTCGGCGCGTTTCAATCCAGTTTTGCGCACCGTAAGGCTTGGCATCGCTGCCCGTTGTGCTCGGTGCGTCTTGGCTTGTCGGCTTAAGCAGCGCCGCCAGGGCCTCCTCATGGGCCGGTTTCAGGCCCAGTGTCTGGCGATAGGCCAGCATCAAATAGGATCGCTCATAGCTGGGCCAGAGCACGCCTAGCTGCCCATTCAGAAAGCGCGGCATCGCGGCAGGTTCGGGCTGCAGGCGGGAGGTGCCGACCCGCTGCTCATCGCTATAGCCACCGGATGCCTGGGTGGCTGCACTCAGGGCCAGCAAGAGGCTGGCGGCAAGCCAGGCCGGACGGCGGCATAGGTGGTATCGGCGAATCGGCATGGTTTTCCTCGCTTCGGTTACGGTGTTTTTGTGTGATGGTTTGACCAACCGGGCAGGCTACTGAGTGTTTCTGGCTGCCAGCGACGCGGTGCGAACAAGTAAAGTTGTCTATCCGCAAAGGCAGCCAGCGGCTGGTGGCCAAGTGATGCGGCTTGGCCATGCCACTCGTCGGTGGCCAGCCCAGCTGCTTGGCGGCAGCGCTCGGGCAACTCGTTTGGCGTCAGCATCCGTTGCTGCCATAGGCCGCGCTCGGCAGGGCCCATGCGAAAGTACATGGGCACCACTTCGTCCACCGGCAGGCTGCGTAGCCAGGCCTCATCCCCGCACCAGGATGCCAGGGCGGTGACCGAGAGCCAGGTTCTGGCGGGGAGCTTGGCACGCAGCGCCCGCAGCACGGCCAGGTAAAAGTCCTGCTGGCCTTTGCGCGCTTCAAAATCAATCTGCAGGCGGCGCAGCGGTGCCTCGGGCTTGTCTAGCAAGGCGGCATGGCGCGCCAGTGCGTTGGCCCATAAGGTCACGGCCTCCGGCCCCAACGCGGCAGGGCGACGTGGATGGAAGGCTTCGATATGCAGTACCGGCAGCAAGCGGGTATCTGGCCTGAGCTTGAGCACGGCTCGCCGTGGACGGACCTGAAAGCGGGCGTCTTGGGCATCGAACTGGGCGGCAAACCACGCCACGCCGACGCCGGGCGGCAGCCAGCGCAGGTCTTCCGGGCGGTCCCAAGCCCATACCCAGGTGTTATCCGCCCGGCAGGCCAGCGCGGCGAGTGTGGCGAGCAGCAGAAGCAAATATCGGGCGGCAATCACGGTAGCAAGGGGGAGACAGGCTGGGCTGGCTCGCTGCGAGTGTTGGTAGGGTTGAGCGGCGTACGGTAGCAGAAGGCCAGGGACGCCAGAAGAGGACGCTGCAGCGAGGTTTGCACGAAGGAGTAGGGCATCGATTGGCAGGGGAGGTGGGATCGCTTGCCCTGCAGCGACGAACGGCCATGCATTAAAACGAACGGTCGTGCTAAATTCTCGCTGTCGTCTTTCAAACCGGATAACCACCGACCATGTCCCGTACCGCCAGCAAGGGTGAAGCCACCCGTGATGCCATTCTCGATGCCGCGATTGCGCTGGCACGCGAGGTGGGGCTGGGCGCGCTGACCATCGGTGGTTTAGCCGAGCGGGTGGGCATGAGCAAGAGCGGCCTGTTCGCGCACTTTGGCGCCAAGGAAGAGCTGCAGCTGGCCACCCTGAAAGCAGCGCAGCTGCGCTTTGATGAGCAGGTGTCCAAAGTCGCCTTCCAGGCGCCACGCGGCGTGGAACGCCTGCGTGCCTTGTTCGAGCGCTGGCTGAGCTGGGCCGCTGCCCAGCGCCAACCGGGCGGCTGCCTGATGATTGCCGCGGCCAGCGAGTTTGACGATGTACCCGGCCCCGTGCGCGACTTCCTGGCCGAGCAGCAGCGTGGTTGGTTGCTGGGCCTGGGGCGCACCGTGCAGTTCGCCATCGACAGCGGCGATCTGCCTGCCGATACCGATTGCGAGCAGTTCGCCTTTGAATTGTTTGGCCTGATTTTGTCTACCCATCACCATGTGCGCCTGCTCAATGACGCGCATTTCCTTGCCTCGGCCCGACGTGGGCTGGAGCGCCTGATCGTTGCACCGCCACGGCACAACGCCTAGTTCCGCCCTTGTCGCCTTAGGAGCCTGACCATGACCACCGCCAGCTTGCCATTTAATAGCACGAACGTTCGTAATTATATCGCCCTGAATTCCCTGCGCGCCGGTCTTGCCACCACCGCGCGGCTATCGCCCGAGCTGGCGCTGGCCTGGACGGAAAAGTTGTTCTTCACCCCGCCGCGCCACGATTGGCCACTGGCCGAGCGCGAATGGCTGGCGCGGGCCGAGCAAGGCACCCTGCACACGGCTGGCATGCCGGTGCCCGAGTGGGATGGCAAGCCGATGCGCAGCTACCGCTGGGGCGAGGCACGCCGCGGCAAGATCGTGGTGCAGCATGGCTGGGGCGGCCGTGCCACCCAGTTCCAGGCCTTTCTGCCCGGCTTGCTGGATGCGGGCTACCAGGTAATCGCGATTGATGCGCCCGGCCATGGCGCTAGCGCCGGAAAGCGCGCCTCGCTGATTCATTTCGCGCAGGCGCTGACCCGTCTGGTGCGCAATGAGGGCGCGGTCGATGGCCTGATCGCCCATTCGCTGGGCGGCGCGGCGTCCATTTACGCGCTGGCCAGCGAAGGCCTGCCGGTGGGACGGGTGGCCTTGATCGCGCCGAGCGCTGATGTGGCGGTATGGGCGCGTCAGGTATCGGGCATGCTGGGTCTGTCCTGCGAGCTGCAGGCACGCTTACGCACACGCATGGAAACCCGCTTCGGCCTGCAGTGGGACGAGTTGAATGCCATCCACCGCGCTGCCGAGTTGCAGCAGCCGGCGCTGATCGTGCATGACCGTGGCGACAAGGAGGTGGCGGCCCAGGCGGGCATCGGCATCGCCAGCGCTTGGGTGGGTGCCCAACTGCAGCTGACCGAGGGCCTCGGTCATCGGCGCATCCTGAAGGACGCAGCGGTGGTGGATAGCGTGCTGCGCTTTATGCGCGGCTAGGCTGCCGCACGCCAGTATGCAAAAAGGGGCCAGTGGCCCCTTTTTGCATCTGCATCGGCTGTACTCAAGCCTGCTTGGGCTTGGCCAGGAAGCTGTCCAGCACCATGAGTGCCGCGCCCACGCAGATGGCCGAATCGGCCACATTGAAGGCAGGCCAGTAGAAGCGGCCGTAGTAGAGCTGGATGAAGTCGATCACATGGCCGTAGATGACCCGGTCGATCACATTGCCAATGGCGCCGCCCAAAATCAGCGTCAGCGCCAGGGCATAGCGGGTCTCGCCGTGCTGCTTGCGCAGGATGTGGATGATGACCGCCGACACCACCAGCGCAAGGCCAGTGAAGAAGTGCTTTTGCCAGCCGCCGGCATCGGCCAGGAAGCTGAAGGCCGCGCCGGGGTTGTAGGTGAGTACCAGATTGAAAAAGCCGGTAATCGGAATGCTGTCGCCAAAATTCAGGCTGCGCTCGACTGCCTGCTTGGTGATCTGGTCCAGCACCACGATGATGGCCGCCAGGCCCAGCCAACGGGCCATGCCGTGCTTAAGCATGCGCGCGCACCTCGCCCGAACCGAACAGATTGCTCACGCAGCGGCCACACAGCGTGCTGTGCTCGGCATGGCTGCCCACATCGGCGCGGTAGTGCCAGCAACGCTCGCACTTTGCGGCGCTGGAAGCGGCTACTGCCACCTTGTTTTCCGCGCCTTGGGCGAGGCTGAGCTTGGAGACAATCAGCACGAACTTCAGGTCGTCGCCGAGCGCCGCCAACAGCGGGTAGAGCGTGGTATCGGCCGTGATGGTCAACTCGGCCTGCAGGCTGGAGCCGATGCTGCCGGCTTCGCGCAGCACTTCCATTTCCTTCTTGGCGTTGGCCACCAGCTCGCGCACCTTGGCCCAGTCCTCTGCCAGCTTGGCGGCGTCACCAGCCTGCGGAATCGCATACCAGGTATGCAGCAGGGTGTTGTCTTCGCCATTGGGATCCGCGGCGCCGTTCAGCGTGCGCCATACCTCGTCGGCGGTGAAGCTCAGTACCGGTGCCAGCAACAGGGCCAGGCTACGGGTGATGTGATAAAGCGCGGTCTGGGCCGAGCGGCGAGCCGGGCTATTGGCCGCCGTCGTGTACAGGCGGTCCTTGAGGATGTCGAGGTAGAAACCACCCAGGTCATCGGCGCAATAGTGGTGGATGCGCTGCATGGCGGTGTGGAAGCTGTAACGCGCGTAGTCGGCGGTCACTTCGTCCTGCACCTGCTGGGCCAGTACCAGCGCATAGCGGTCGATGGTCAGCAGCTGGTCGGGGGCGACCAGATCGCGGGCAGCATCGAAATCGCTGAGGTTGGCCAGCAGGAAGCGCAGGGTATTGCGCACGCGGCGGTAGCTATCGGCCACGCGCTTGAGGATCTCGTCCGAGATGCTCATTTCGCCCGAGTAATCGGTGCTGGCCACCCACAGGCGCAGCATGTCAGCGCCGTACTGGTCGATGACCTTCTGCGGCGCGACCACATTGCCCTTGGACTTGGACATCTTCTCGCCCTTGCCGTCCACGGTGAAGCCGTGGGTCAGCAATTGCTTGTAAGGTGCGCGGCCCTGGGTGGCGCAGCCGGTCAGTAGCGAGGACTGGAACCAGCCGCGATGCTGGTCCGAACCTTCCAGATACAGATCAGCCGGCCAGGCCAGTTCGCTGCGCTGCTTGAGCACGGCGAAATGGGTCGAGCCCGAGTCGAACCACACATCGAGCGTATCGTTCAGCTTGTCGTAATCCTTGGCCTCGTCACCGAGCAGTTCGGCCGCATCGAGCGAGAACCAGGCATTGATGCCGGACTTCTCCACGCGCTGGGCGACCTGTTCCAGTAGCTCGAGCGAACGCGGATGCAGCTCACCCGTGACCTTGTGGACGAAGAAGGTCATCGGCGTGCCCCAGTTGCGCTGGCGCGATACACACCAGTCGGGGCGGTTGTTGATCATGGCCTCAAGGCGCGGGCGGCCCCAGTCCGGGAAGAACTCGGTGTCGTCCACGGCCTTCTGCGCGACGGCACGCAGGGCCTGGCCGGCGTGACCGGGCTTTTCCATGCTGATGAACCACTGCGCGGTGGCGCGGAAGATGATCGGCGTCTTGTGACGCCAGCAGTGCGGGTAGCTGTGATTGAGGCGCACATTGGCCAGCAGCAGGTCCTGCTCGGCCAGCTTCTCGATCACCAGCGGGTTGGCTTCCCACACCGTCTTGCCTTCGAATAGCGCGACGCCCGCCTTGTAGCGACCGTCATTGCCGACCGGATTGTCTTCGTCCAGACCGTAGTGGCGGCCGACCAGCCAGTCATCCAGGCCGTGCGCGGGCGCGGTATGCACGAGGCCGGTACCGGCCTCGGTGGTCACATGGTTGCCAAGGATGATGGGCGAGACACGGTCGTAGAAGGGGTGGGCGAGCTGCAGATGTTCGAGCTTGCTGCCATGCGCCTGGGCGACCACTTCCACCGATTCGAAACCGAAGCGCTTGATCGCGCTCTCGGCCAGCTCGCGCACCAGGATCAGCAGACCCTTGGGGGTCTCGATCAGGTCGTAGGTGAGTTCCGGGTGCACGCAGACGGCGCGGTTGGCTGGCAGCGTCCACGGCGTGGTGGTCCAGATCACCGCATAGGCCGGCACACCGGCCAGGCGTTCGGCCGGCAGGCCAAAGGCCTTGGCCAGCGCAGCCATGTCCAAAACCTGGAAGGCCACATCAATGGCCGGGCTGTTCTTGTCCTCGTACTCGACTTCGGCCTCGGCGAGCGAGGAGCCGCAATCCACGCACCAGTGCACCGGCTTCTGGCCCTTGACCAGATAGCCGTGGCGATGGACTTCGCCCAGGGTGCGAATGATATTGGCCTCGGTCTCGAAAGCCATGGTCTTGTAGGGGTTGCCCCAGTCGCCGGTGATGCCCAGGCGGATGAAGTCCTTCTTCTGACGCTCGATCTGCATCTCGGCGTACTCGCGGCACAGCGTGCGCACAAAGTCGGCCGGCAGATGGGTGGCCTTCTCGTCGAGGCCATTTTCCTTGCGGAAGGCGACGATCTTGGCGTGGATGGCCGGATTGGCGGCCACCGCAGCCTTGTCGCTTTTCACGATCTTTTCGATCTGGTGCTCGATGGGCAGGCCGTGGCAGTCCCAGCCCGGCACATAGGGCGCATCGAAACCGGCCAGGGTCTTGGTCTTGACGATCAGGTCCTTGAGTACCTTGTTGACCGCGTGACCGATGTGGATGTCGCCGTTCGCATAGGGCGGGCCATCGTGCAGGATGAATTTGGGCCGACCAGCGCTGTGGGCGCGCACGCGCTCGTACAGCTTCTGGTCCTGCCAGCGCTGCAGAAAGCCCGGCTCGCGCTTGGCCAGATCGCCGCGCATGGGGAAGGGCGTATCGAGCAGATTGACGGGGTATTTATTGTCTTCAGACATGATGGCTGTGTATTCCGGCTAATTTTTGAACCGCAAAGCACGCAGAGGGCGCGCCCTTGGCGGTGGGGGTATTGGGCAGCTTGCAGAACCCTCGCCCGCTCACGGACGAGGGTCACTAATTCGTTCGCTGTGATGGCGCTCGCGGTAGTAGGCGCGGGTGTTTTCCACATCGAGCTTGATCTGTGCGACCAGGGGCTCAAGGCCTGCGTACTTCACTTCGTCACGCAGCTTGTGCAAAAAATCCACGCGCAGATGCTGGCCGTAGATATCGCCCGTAAAATCCAGCAGATGCACTTCCAGCGACATGCGGCCCGATTGGTCGACCGTTGGCTGCAGGCCTAGGCTGGCCGCGCCGAGAATGGGGGCGCCCAGGCCGTGCACTTCCACCACGAAGATGCCGGTCAGCGGCGGGCGGTTGTGTTTGACCTGGATATTGGCGGTCGGGAAGCCGATCTCGCGCCCCAGTTTGCGGCCATGCTTGACCCGGCCGCTGATGCTGTAGGGGCGACCCAAGAGCTGGTTGGCGCTGTCCATATCGCCGCGCGCCAGCGCTTCGCGCACCGCGGTGCTGGAGGCGCGCCGGCCATCCACGCTGATCTCGGGCATGGCTTCGGCCAGGAAGCCGAACTGGTGGCCAAGCTCGGCCAGACGTGCATTGTCGCCGCTACGCGCCTTGCCAAAGCGGAAGTCGTCGCCCACCAGCACATAGCGCGCGCAGATCTGCTGCGCGACGATCTGGCCGGCGAAATCCTCGGCGCTGAGGCTGGCGAACGGGCGGTTGAAATGGGCAAGGTAGACGCGGTCTATGCCGGCATCGCGCAGCAGTTCCAGTTTTTCCCGCAGGCTGGACAAACGTGCCGGCGCCGCATCGGGTGTGAACAGCTCGCGCGGATGCGGCTCGAAGGTGAGTACCGCGGCCGGCAGGCCAAGCCGCTTGGCCTCGCCGACCAGGCGGTCGAGCATGGCGCGGTGCCCGCGGTGCAGGCCATCGAAATTACCGATGGTCAGTGCACAGGGGCCAGCGGGACGAAAGGGGGCGCCGCGAAATACCTGCATGAATTGAATTGTGAAACCGGCGTGGGAAGACCGGCGATTCTACTTGCGGGGGGCGTGGGGGTCTAGGCGACTTGCTGCAATGCGCCAAAGCGCGCCGGGCTGTTGGGCTCAGTAACGCACGTCCACCGTGCCATCGGCGCGCACCACGCCTTGCACCGTGGCGCCGGACACCATCTTCACGCTGACCTGCTGGCCCTCGGCTGCATTGCCCAGCGCGCGGCCTTCACTGACCACCTCAAAGCCATTGCCGCTGGCGATCACCTTGACCACATTGTTCACGCGTACCGCAAACGGCGCACGTAGCTGATCGCTGCGCAGCGGCGCGGCGGCTGGCGTGCCGCCAATCAACGTGCGGCCTATGGCCTGGGTGTGGTCGGTAATCACGGTAGCCGGCAGCTGGGCCAAGTCGCCGCTACGTTTCTCGATATCGGCTTCGCTCAGCTCGTGCCCGGCGGGCAGGGCGCGTGCACTGGCCCAGTAATCGGCCTGGATGGAAATCGCCACCGGCAGATTGACCGACCACTTGGCACCCTTGCCGCACTGCACGCGCAAGCTGGTATTGCCGACCAGGCGATTACCCTGCACCAGCAGCACGTCCAGTTTCTGGCAGGGTGCGAGCTTGAGGCGCTTGTCCAGCCGGCCGAGCTGAAAGCTGGCGCGGTCGCCATAGCTGGCCAATTGCTCGGCCAGGAAATCGCTGGCGGCCGAGCTGATCGCTTCAAGGCTCTGGACTTTCTCTTCGGCCCAAGTGGGCAGAGCCAAGAGCAGCGAGAGGAGGAATGCACTGCGCAACATCGGTGGGCTACTTATGACGCTGGGCTTTCCAGTGTGGAACCGTCTTGCCGGAAACGCAAGCTGCATGCGGCTTTCAGCAAGCCACACGGGCTCGCAGATTGTCCAGCAGCGCCTGGCCTTCGGGCCAGGGCCCAAAGCCCGCATCGCTATTGATATGCCCGGCACCCTTGAGCACCACCAGTTCCGCACCCCAGGCCTGCGCTAGCGCACGGCTGCTGGCCAGCTGGCTGAAGGGGTCGTTATCGCTGGCGACCACCGTGCAAGGGAAGGGCAGCAGCTGGCGCGGAATCGGCGCAAAGCCACGAATCGCCAGCGGCGCATCGGGCCGTTCCACATCGGCCGGGGCAACTAGCAGAGCTGCGGCCACCTTGGCGGCCTTGTGCGGATAGCGCTGCGCCCAGTGCACGAGGTTCAGGCAGCCCAGGCTATGGCAGGCCAGCAGCACCGGGCCCGCTGCAGCGTCTATCTGTGTATCCAGGCTGGCGACCCAGTCATCCAGCTCAGGCTGCAGCCAATCGGCTTGGCTAACCCGTTGGGCATGGGGCAGTGTGGCCTGCCAATGGGTTTGCCAGTGGCTGGGGCCGGAATCCTGCCAGCCTGGGTGTATCAGTAGATGCATGGTGTAGACCTTGCTTGGAAATTGGGCCCAGCTTGCATGCGTGTTGGACGGCAGGCAAGCACCGGTTGATGTGAAGCGCTACGCTGAAACGGCTGGCTTCGGCGTATCATCGCGGCTGAATAAACATGCTTTTGGAATAACCCCATGCTTGAAGTCTTGTTTGGCATCGTTGCCTTGGTTGTTTTGCTGGCCGGCGGCCTGGTGGTGGTACGCCTTGGGCAGCTGGCCCAGGCGCAGCGCACCACGCTGGATTTGCTGACCGCCCAGTTGGAAGAGAAGCACCGCGCCATGCTGCAAGATCTGCATGCCGGCTTGAGCCGGCAGTCCGAGGCGCTGAGCCATGGTTTCGCCGAGCAAAGCGAGCGCCTGCGCAGCAGCGTGACCGAGTCGGGCGAGCGCCTGCGCGATAGCGTGGGCCAGTCTTTTGACCGGCTGCGCGAGGCGGTGGGCACCGAGCTCAAGGACACGCGGGTGGGGCTGGATACCCTGCGTGCTTCGCAGACCGAGGCGCTGCAGGCCGCGCAGATTGCCCAGACCAATGCGCTGCAATCGATGCAGCTGACCCAGGCCCAGGCCCTGGCCGACAGCCGCGAGGCGATTGCCAAGCAGCTGGCCGATATTTCGCAGACCGTGCAGCAAAAGCAGGACAAGCTGCGCACCGAGGTGCTGGAGACGGTGAGCAAGCTGGTGGGCGAGCAGGGCCGCGCCCAGCAGGAACTGCTGCTCAATACCCTGCGCCGCACCACTGAGCAGCTGACCCAGACGATTGCCCAGCTGACCATGACCGTGGACGGCCGCCTCGAGCAGATTTCCGGCAAGGTGACCGAGCGTCTGGACGAGGGCTTCAAGAAGACCAACGAGACCTTCGCCAGCGTGATGGCGCGCCTGGCCACCATCGACGAGGCGCAGAAGAAGATCGACGGCCTGACCACCAATGTGGTCAGCCTGCAGGAACTGCTCGGTGACAAGCGCTCGCGCGGCGCCTTTGGTGAAGTGCAGCTTGAACACCTGGTCAGCAATGTGCTGCCCACCAGCAGCTATCAGCTGCAGGCCACGCTATCGAACGGCACGCGCGCCGACTGCCTGCTCAAGCTGCCCGAGCCGACCGGCATGGTGGCGGTCGACTCGAAGTTCCCGCTCGAAAACTACCACCGCATGTTCGGTACCACGGTGACCGAGCCCGAGCGTGCCGCCGCGCAGCGCCAGTTCCGCCTCGACGTGAAAAAGCATATCGACGCGATTGCCGACAAATACATCATTAGCGGCGAAACCGCCGATGGGGCGGTGATGTTCATCCCGGCCGAGGCGGTGTTTGCCGAGATTCACGCCTATAACCCTGAGCTCGTGCAGTACGCGATGGGCAAGCGGGTGTGGATCGTCTCGCCCACCACCATGATGGCGGTGCTCAATACCGCACGCGCGGTGATCAAGGATGTGGAGACGCGCCAGCAGGTGCATATCATCAAGGCGGCGCTGTCGCGCCTGTCGGAAGACTTCCGCCGCTTCGATACCCGCATGAAGAACCTGGCCACCCATATCCGCCAGGCGCACGAAGACGCGCAGCAGGTGCAGATTTCCAGCGAGAAGATCAGCAAGCGCTTTGTAGAGATCGAGCATGTGCGCTTCGACGAGCCGGGCGCACCGGCCGTGTTGCCGAGCGAATCGGTGCTGGCCAACGACTGAGCGGCTGCGCGTCCCGGCGGCGTAGTGGCATCACGCAGCTTGCCGCTGGCAAACCCTGCCGCATTTGCCGGCAAGCGCGCCGTAAACCAGCGCTGCCGCCCGGTGTTCTCACGCTACTGTGCCGCGCCCAGCCTTGCCTTGGGACAATGGTGACCTTTTCATGCGCCAGGGCCTGTTTCTTGCTTTGAATCAGGCACTTCCCGTTTCTCCCCGCACCGGAGGCCATCATGAGCATCAAGCAAACCCCAGCCAGCGGCTTTCAGTTCCAGCAGCTGAATCTTGGCCACGAATCGGCCGATAAGCCCAAGAGCAATGCCTTCGCGGTACAGCTCGCGCAATTCCAGACGCAAACCCTGAATACCTTGCTCAGCGCCAGCGCGGACGGCCAATCGGGCGCGGCAGGGATATTCGGCGCCGAACAGGGCGACACGAACCCGCTGTTTGCCGGCCAGGACAGCGCGGGCGGGCAGGGGCTGAGTGCGGATGGGCGCAATCTCGGCTTGTTTGACCCGGAGTCGGGTTACCGGATGATGAGCGTGATCAATCAGCGCGAACTCAACTACCAGGCAGAGTTTGCCGCGCTGACCGAGATGGGCGCCGATGTGACCGAGATGCGCGCCGAGGGCATGGAGCTGGCCGAGCTGGATGTGAGCAGCAGCAATGCGCAGATCCGCGCCGAGCTGGAAGAGTTTGTCGCCGAGTACAACGCCTGGCGCGATGAGTACCAGGAAGAAACCCGTGCAGGCGGCGCGCTGGCCGACTCCAACGCCGCGCGCATGTCGCGCTACGAGCTTGAGCAGAGCATCCAGAATTCCTTTACTGGCGCTGCAGACGGCTTTCGCGGCATGAATGCCTTGGGTGTGAGCATCGACCCCGGCAGCGGCCGCGCGCGCCTCGACCCCGCCGCACTCGATGCCGCGCTGGCCGATAACCGCAGCGGCGCGGTCGCTACCATCGACGCTTTCAGCGCGCACTTTGCCGAGGCAGCCACGCTCTTGAATGCCGACAACAACTTCATCCAGAACCGCCTGGCCAATCTAGGTCGGGTGATTGACTACCTGAAGACCAACAAAACCAGCTTGCAGGCTGAGTTTGGCAGTGGCGATGCGGGCAGCAGCAAGGGCATTGCCGATGCGCTGGCGGCCTACCAGAAGATGGCGGCGGGGAAGGCTTGATCTAGGAGAAAGCGGGTGGGCTCATCGTCGACGATGTGTCTGCCCAAGGCCCGCTTGGGCTGAAACTAGCTATCGGATTGGGCCGAGCGTGCCACGCGGTAGCGCGAGGTGCCGCCGCCTTTCTTCATGGTTTTTCCGGCAGCCGTGCGTTCGCGGCGTACTACCTTAGGGTCGGCCTGTAGCGGGCGGTAGATTTCCACCCGGTCCTGCTCGCGTAGTACGGTATCCAGCGTGCAGGGACGACCAAAGATGCCGATCTTGTTGATCTGCAAGTCCAGGCCGGGCAATTGCTCCAGCAGGCCCGAGGCGCGGATCGCATCTTGCGCGCTGCTGCCTTCGGGCAAGCTAAGGCTGATCAGGTATTGGAACTCCGCTTCGGCGTAAGCGACTTCGATTTGCATCTGTGTTTCCTCAGCCATGCCGGCGGTCGGCTTCTTTGACAAAGGCATCCACGAAGGTGCCGGCGATCTTGCTGAATACCGGCCCCACCAGCTTTTCCAGCGTGCCGCTGGAGAATTCGTAGTCGAGCTCGAATTCCACCTTGCAGGCGTCCTCAAGCAGCGCATGAAAGCGCCAGGCGCCGCTCAGGCTGCGGAAGGGGCCGTCCTTCAGCTCCATGCTGATCACCATGCCATCCTTGCGGTTCTCGGTGGTGAAGGCTGAGCGCAGGCCCAGGTAGTCGATGCCGATGGTCGCCACCGTCCATTCCGCATCGCGCAGATGCAGCTTGGTATCGCCGCACCAGGGCAGAAAGCGCGGGTAATCTTCGACCTTGTCGACCAGATCGAACATCAGCGCGGCGGGGTGGGGGACGAGTACGGATTTACGGACCTGGTGCATGATGCTCTGCGGAGATGAGTGGGGCTGCCGGGCAGCGCGGCTGATAGAATGCGATCTTCCTCGCGCCGCCGCTCGGCCGCGCATGCTAAGCCCCTGTTGGAACCTATGCAATTCGATCAAGACGATAGCTTCGATTTTATCCCGGAAGAACGTGAACCCGATGCCCAGCTGGCATCGATTCGTACGCCACCGCACTCGGTCGAGGCCGAGCAGTCGGTGCTGGGCGGCCTGCTGATCGAAAATCGTTCCTGGGATCGCATCGCTGACGTGCTGACCGAAAGCGATTTCTATCGTGACGATCACCGGGTCATCTTTCGCCATATCACCCGCCTGATCGAATCGGGCCGGCCGGCCGATGCGGTGACGGTGGCCGAATCGCTGGAGAACAATAACCAGCTCGAATACGTGGGCGGGCTCAGCTATCTGGCCTCCCTGGCCCAGAACGTGCCGAGCGCGGCGAATATGAAGCGCTATGGCGAGATCGTGCGTGAGCGCTCGATCATGCGCCAGCTGGCCACCATCGGCACCGAGATTGCCGATTCCGCCTTCAATCCGAGCGGGCGTGATGCGGCGGCGATTCTGGATGAGGCCGAGGGCAAGGTGTTCGAGATCGCCGAGCAGTCGGCGCGCGGCAAGCAGGGCTTTCTGGCCATGCCCGAGCTGCTCAAGGAAGTGGTCACCCGTATCGATGAGCTGTACAGCCGCGAGAACCCCGATGCGGTGACCGGTACGCCGACCGGCTTTACCGACCTCGACAGCAAGACCTCCGGCCTGCAGCCGGGCGACCTGATCATTGTGGCTGGCCGCCCGTCCATGGGTAAGACCGCCTTCTCGGTGAATATCGCGGAGAACGTGGCCATCGATGCCGGCAAGCCGGTGGCCATCTTCTCGATGGAAATGGGCGGCGCCCAGCTGGCGATGCGGATGATCGGCTCGGTGGGCCGGCTCGACCAGCACAAGATCAAGACCGGCCGCTTCGAGGATGATGATTGGCAGAAGCTCACCTACGCCGCCGGCAAGCTCTCGGAAGCGAATATCTTCATCGATGAAACCCCCGGCCTGACCGCGCTGGAGCTGCGTGCGCGCGCACGCCGCCTGGCACGTCAGTTCGACGGCCAGCTTGGCCTGATCGTCATCGACTATATCCAGCTGATGTCGGGCTCGGGCAAGGATCAGAACCGCGCCACCGAAGTGGGTGAAATCTCGCGTTCGCTCAAGGGCTTGGCCAAGGAACTCAAGGTGCCGGTGATTGCGCTGTCCCAGCTCAGCCGCTCGGTCGAACAGCGCCCCAACAAGCGTCCGATGATGTCTGACTTGCGTGAATCAGGCGCCATCGAGCAGGACGCCGACTTGATCATGTTCCTGTACCGCGACGAGTACTACAACCCGGATTCGCCCGACAAGGGCTTGGCCGAGGTGATCGTGTCCAAACACCGTAACGGCCCGACCGGCACGGTGCGGCTGACCTTCCTTGGCCACTGGTCGCGCTTCGAGAATGCCGCGCATGGCGGCTGGTCGGACGGCGAATAAGCGCTACACACGGGCTCACCGTCAAACAAAAAGGCGAACCGCGGTTCGCCTTTTTCATGCCCCGGCCCAGGCAGCCGGCTACTGGCTGAGCTGGCGCAGGCGGCGCAGCTTGTCGCCCTCATTCTTCAGCACCCAGGGGTCGCGCGCGAGCAGATTGAAGGCGCGCCCGAAATAGGGTCGCGCGTCCTCGCCGCGCCCGAGCGCCAGCAGGTTCTCGGCGACTTCCTCGTACACATAGCCATCTTCCTCGCCCAGCCCCTGCCAGGCTTGCTCAAGCGCCAGCTGGGTGCGCAGCGCGGCTTCCGGCTGCCCCATCACGCGCTGCAGCTTGGCCACGCTCCAGCGTGCAATCAGCAGCGGGCGGCCGGTCTGGCGTGCCTCATGCCAGGCCTGGGCTTTTTGCAGATAGGCGAGCGACTGTGGGTAGTCCTTCTGGTCGTAATACACCCAGCCCAGATTGTTGTAGAGCGAACCCAGCCAGCGCTGCGCGCGCGGGTCGTTGCTGCGCTCGGCCGCGGCCAGCGCTTTGCGGTTCCACTCCAGCGCCGCCTTGCCACCCTCGGCAATCGCCAGCATATGCAGGGCATCGATGGCCAGATAGTCGAGCTGCTGGCGCACCGCGAGCAGATGCGCGGCGCGGAACCAGCGCCAGGCACGTTTGCGCTCGCCGGCACTATTCCACAGCCGGCCGCGTTCCAGCACATAGCGCACGCACAGATAAGGCGCGCTGGCGGGCAGCTCGCTGCGCACGCGGTCCAGCGTGGCATGGGCATCGGGCATGCGGTTCTGCAGACCTTGGGCGCGGGCAAGCTGGGTCAGGACTTCCGTCGCGCTGGCCGCGTCGCTCGCCTGCTCGGCGCGAATCAGCTCGACGCGGAAGCGCTGTTCGGATTGGTCGGGCCGGTCGTAATTCCATAGCGCATCGATATCTGCCGCCTGCGCGAGCGTGGCAAGACCGAGCAGCAGGCCCAGGCGTAGCATCATCAATGGCCGGTCCGGATGAACTGGCTTTCGATCAGCTCATCGAGCAGATAGCTGAAGTCCTCGGCACTCTCCGAATCAGGCGCATAGCTGAACACGTCCTGATTCTTGCCGCTGCCTTCCATCACGCTCTGGCTCTCGAATACGCGGGTGCGGCAGAAGTCGCGCCCATAGCGATGTGCCAGTTCGGCCGCCACATGCTCGGAGGTGATATGCCCGCGCTGATAGCGGTTGATGAACACCTTGCGCGGCCGGTGCAGGCCCATGGCGGTCAGCCCGTTCAGGGTCTGGTCCAATTGCTGGGCGCCATTCATGGCCAGGTATTCGGCGGTGACCGGCACCAGCACCACGTCGGCGGCCATCAGGGCCGATAGCGACAGCACGCCCAGCATCGGACAGCAGTCGATCAGCACCGGCGTGCCGCCCGCCGCCAGCATCTCGTCCTGCATGGCTTTCTTCAGGCGACGCAGATCGCGGCGGTTCTGGCTGAGCAACATGTCCACCTTGGCCAGCTCCATATGCGCCGGGATCAGATTGACCTGATTGGGCAGCTCGGTGACCAGCTCGGACAGCGGGGTCTGGCTATGGAAGAAGCTGTAGACGGTGCGCTCGACGCGCGGCTTGAGGCCGGACAGCGTGGTCAGATGCGCTTGCGGATCAAGGTCGATGGCCAGGGGGGCCATGCCGTTGCGTGCCATGGCCGCAGCCAGATTGGCGGTGGTGGTGGTCTTGCCCACCCCCCCTTTTTGATTGAACACGGCGATAACGGTCATGGCGCTTTTCTGGTTGAACAGTGCTGGCTCGGGCTGGCTCTAGTGTAGCCGCGCATCCGCTGCTTGCTGCAATGAAAAGCCCGGCCAGTGCGGATCTGGCCGGGCCAAGGCTGGCAGACTTACAACACTTCGGCTGCGTGGTCGGCCAGGCGCGAGCGCTCGCCGCGTTGCAGGGTGATATGGCCGGAGTGACTCCAGCCCTTGAAGCGGTCGACCACATAGGTGAGGCCCGAGCTGCCCTCGGTCAAATAGGGTGTGTCGATCTGGGCGATATTGCCGAGGCAGACTACCTTGGTGCCGGGGCCGGCACGCGTGATCAGCGTCTTCATCTGCTTGGGCGTCAGGTTCTGCGCCTCATCGATGATGAGGAATTTGTTCAGGAAGGTGCGCCCGCGCATGAAGTTCAGCGATTTGACCTTGATGCGTGAGCGGATCAGGTCGCGTGTGGCGGCGCGACCCCATTCGCCCGATTCGCCATCGGTCTGGTTCAGCACATCGAGGTTGTCCTCCAGCGCGCCCATCCACGGCATCATCTTTTCTTCCTCGGTACCTGGCAGAAAACCGATGTCCTCACCCACCGGCACGGTCACGCGCGTCATGATGATCTCGGTGTAGCGCTTTTCCTCCAAGGTCATCATCAGCGCCGAGGCCAGCGTGAGCAGGGTCTTGCCGGTGCCGGCCTGGCCCAGCAGGGTAACGAAGTCGATGTCCGGGTTCATCAATAGATTGATGGCGAAGTTCTGCTCGCGGTTGCGTGCGGTAATGCCCCAGATCGCGTTCTTCGGATGGCTGTAGTCCTTGATCGACTCGAGGACGGCAGTCTTGCCCTCTACCGCCTTGACCATGGCCAGAAAGGGCTTGTCGCTGCCGTCCTGCCAGATCATCTGGTTGAGCAGCAGGCTGCTGCAGTCGGGCCCCTTGAGCTGGTACAGCGCGCGACCACCTTCCTGCCAGCTCTTCATGTCCTTGCCATTCTTCTCCCAGAAGTCCTGCTCGATCTCGCGCACGCCGGTGTAGAGCAGATCGGTGTCTTCCAGCACCTGGTCGTTGAAGTAGTCCTCGGCGGCCAAGCCCAGCGCGCGCGCCTTGATGCGCATATTGATGTCCTTGGACACCAGGACCACCTCGCGCTTCGGGTGCTGCTGAGCCAGCTGCATGACCACGGTCAGGATCTGGTTATCGGCCTTGCCCACCGGCAGGTCGGCCGGCAGCTCGATCTTGGTGGCTTGGGTCTGCAGGAACAGGCTGCCGGTGGCCATGCCCTTGGAGGGGCCGGCCAGCGACACGCCGTCCACGATCTGTGCCTCTTTGCCGCTGACGATATCGTCAAGGAAGCGACTGGCCTGGCGCGCATTGCGCGCCACTTCGCTCATACCCTTCTTGTGCCCGTCCAGCTCCTCCAACGTGACCATGGGCAGACAGATATCGTGCTCTTCAAAACGGAACAGGCTGGTCGGGTCGTGCATGAGCACATTGGTATCCAGCACAAAGAGTTTGCTGCTTTTGGCTTTACGGGCGGCGGCCATCTTCTTCCTCGGGCTAGGTGATAGGTCGGCGCGGAGCCGACATCGCAACCGGGCCGGCCCTACACACCGGCCCACAATGCAAAACGCCCGTCGCAGGGACGGGCGTTTCGCTTATTTCATGGCCTGCACAAAGGCCAGCACTTCACTGACATGGCCGGGCACCTTGACCCCGCGCCACTCGCGCACGATCTGCCCCTTGGCGTCGATGACAAAGGTGGAGCGCTCCACGCCCCGTACCTGCTTGCCATACATATTCTTCATCTTCATCACGCCAAACGCTTCGCACAGTGTTTCGTCCGGGTCGGACACCAGCTCGAAGGGGAAGCTCATCTTGGCCTTGAAGTTCTCGTGTGACTTCAGGCTATCGCGGCTTGCACCGAACACCTTGACCCCAGCGGCGGCAAAAGCCGCATGCTGGTCGCGGAAGTCGCTGCCCTCCACGGTACAGCCGGGGGTATTGTCCTTGGGGTAGAAGTAAAGCACGTAGGCCGTGCCGGCCAATGCGTGGGTGTCGAAGGTCTGCTCGCCGGTCATCGGCAGGGAAAGCGCAGGGACTGCAGTCATTACGTCCTCCGGTTTGATTTGATTGTGGTGAAAATCAGGGTGTCATACAAGCAGGCCGGCATGACGATTTCGTGTCGCTCAGCCGCGCTGCATGGAAGTGCTTGTTTTGATTCGAAAGCGGCCTGGCCGGCTGTTGCGCTTTGCTCAGCAGCGCAGGGCGGCAGGCACCCACTTACAGCGCGTCGAAAGGCCCGTACCAGGCATCGGTCAGCGGGCCGACTTCGACGGCTGCGCATTCCGGTCGCGCGCGTAACCAAGCCGCGACCTGGCCGCGATGCGCCTCGGTGGCCGAGGCATGGCCGTCATAATCGATCCAGCCACTGTCCAGCCCGCCGCCAAATACTAGCTGCTGTGCATCCACACATTCACGCAGGAAGTCTTCGAGCAGCGCCTCCGCGGCTGCGGCATTCGTGCCGGCTTGCAGGCTCACGCTCAATGCAAAGCCAAATTGCTGGAAGGGGCCGACATGCAGTTTTTTCTGCAGGCGCAGGCTACGGTGTTTGGCCATGGTGGTCTTTCGAATGGCTGCGCTTGCGCAGCGCAGGGTTGGGGGCGACGAGGGCATCTGGCTCACGCCGGGTTTACATCAGCTCGTGCAAGAGTTCCTTCACCCGCACCGCACGTATGGCCGGGTCGGGCAGGGCGCTTTCCACGCGCAGCTTGTCGGGGCCGGCCAGCTTGTAATTGCGCTTGCTCTGAATCAGCTTCATCACCTTGAGTGGATCGATGCTGTTCTGTGCGCCGAACTGCACCGAGATCGCCACTTCCGAGGCATCGAGCTTGAGCACGCCCATGGGCTTGGCCAGAAGGCGCAGGCGATGGCAGTCGAGCAGGATCTTGGCCGGCGTGGGCAAGAGGCCGAAGCGGTCGATCAGCTCCTGCTGCATATCGTCGAGCTCATCATTGCTATCGCAGTTGGCCAGGCGCTTGTAGATGACCAGGCGTTCATGCACATCGGGGCAGTAGTCCTCGGGCAACAGGGCCGGGCTGTGCAGATTGATTTCGGTGGCCACGCCGAGTGGCGCGTTCAGATCGGGCTCCACGCCCTTCTTCAGTGCCTTCACCGCCTCATTGAGCATGGCCGAATAGAGCGAGAAGCCGATTTCCTGCATCTCGCCGCTCTGGCCCTCGCCCAGCACCTCGCCCGCACCGCGGATTTCCAGATCGTGCATGGCGAGATAAAAGCCGGAGCCCAGTTCCTCCATCTGCTGAATCGCCTCGAGACGCTTCTGCGCCGAGGGTGTCAGTGTCTTCATGTCCGGCACCAGCAGATAGGCATAGGCCTGGTGGTGGGAGCGACCTACGCGGCCGCGCAGCTGGTGCAGCTGGGCCAGGCCGAACTTGTCTGCCCGGTTCATGATGATGGTGTTGGCATTCGGGATGTCGATGCCGGTCTCGATGATGGTGGTGCACAGCAGCAGGTTGAAACGCTGCTGGTTGAAGTCGCGCATCACCTGCTCGAGATCGCGCTCGCGCATCTGGCCGTGGGCGATGCCGATGCGCGCCTCGGGCAAGAGGGCAGATAGTTTCTCCTGCATATTGAGAATCGTATCGACCTCGTTATGCAGGAAGAACACCTGGCCGCCGCGCTTGAGTTCGCGCAGCACCGCCTCGCGGATCACCCCGTCGCTCCAGTTGGCGGCAAAGGTCTTGATCGCCAGGCGGCGGTTCGGCGCGGTGGCGATCACCGAGAAGTCGCGCAGGCCTTCCAGCGACATGGCCAGGGTGCGCGGAATCGGCGTGGCGGTCAGCGTCAGCACATCCACCTCGCTGCGCAGCGCCTTCAGCTGTTCCTTGTGGCGCACGCCAAAGCGGTGTTCCTCGTCGATGATGACGAGGCCGAGGTTCTTGAACTTCACCCCGTCCTGCACCAGCTTGTGGGTGCCGATCACGATATCGATGCTGCCGCTTTCCATGCCGGCCACTGCTGCGTCCACCTCCTTCTTGGAGCGGAAACGACTGAGTTCAGCCACCCGCACCGGCAGGTCGGCAAAACGGTCGGCGAAGTTCTGGTAGTGCTGCTCGGCCAGCAGCGTGGTGGGTACCAGCACCGCCACCTGCTTGCCGTCGGCCACCGCCACATAGGCTGCGCGCAGCGCGACCTCGGTCTTGCCAAAGCCGACATCGCCACAGATCAGCCGATCCATCGGCTTGCCGCTGGTCATATCGGCAATCACTGCCTCGATGGCGCCAGCCTGGTCGGCGGTCTCCTCGAAGCCGAAGCCGGCCGCGAAGGCCTCGTAATCATGCTGCTTGAAGCCGAAGGCATAGCCTTCGCGCGCGGCGCGACGTGCATACAGATTGAGCAACTCGGCCGCGGTATCGCGCACCTGCTCGGCTGCGCGGCGTTTGGCTTTTTCCCAGCTGCCCGAGCCGAGCTTATGCAGCGGTGCGCTGTCCTCGGCACCGCCCGCATAGCGGCTGATCACATGCAGCTGCGAGACCGGCACATACAGGGTGTCGCCGCCCGCATATTCCAGGTGCAGCATTTCGGTGCTGCCCTCGCCTAGGTCCATGCTGACGAGGCCCTTGTAGCGGCCGATGCCGTGCTGCTCGTGCACGACCGGGTCGCCGATCTTCAGCTCGGACAGGTCGCGCAGCATGCCTTCGGTATTGCTGCGTTTCTGCGCCTTGCGCCGGCTCAGCGTACTGCTCTGGCCGTACAGATCCGCCTCGGTGATCAGCGCGGTCTGCTTAGCGATGAAACCGGCCGCCAGTGGCGACACGCCAAGCAGCAGCCGGTCGTGCTTGCCGAAGAAATCGCCCCAGGCTTCGATCAGCTTGGGGGCGAGCCCGTATTCATTGAAGTACTGGCTCAGCGTCTCGCGCCGGCCCAGCGATTCGGCCAGCAGCAGCACGCGGCCTTCGAAGCCGTCAACAAAGGCTTTCAGCTTGGCGATCGGGTTCTCGGCGCGCCGGTCCACGCGCAGATCGGGCAGGGCCTGGCTGGCTTCGCGCCAGGCAGTGTCGGTCGCGTCTTCCACGGCCGGGCCGCCCAGCTGCAGCTCCAGGCGCCGGTAGGGCTTCATCAGCGCAAAGAAGCGGTCGGTGGCGGTGAACAGCTCATTGGGCGGCAGCAGCGGCCGGTCCTTGTCGCCGGCCAGCATCTTGTAGCGGCTCTG
Source organism: Chitinimonas taiwanensis DSM 18899 (assembly GCF_900119825.1). GTDB lineage: Bacteria > Pseudomonadota > Gammaproteobacteria > Burkholderiales > Chitinimonadaceae > Chitinimonas > Chitinimonas taiwanensis. Next base: position 27,575 of record NZ_FPKR01000009.1, read on the forward strand.
GGTATCGGCCCAGAAGCGCTCGCAGGCCTCCATCAGCTCGCCATGCTGGACCAGCAGCGCGTCGGGCCCCAGATAGTCGAACAGGGTGGCGGTGTGGTCGAAGAACAGCGGCAGGTAGTACTCGACCCCAGGCGGGATCAGGCCGTTGGAGATGTCCTTGTAGACGCGCGACTTGCTCGGGTCGCCTTCGAACACCTCGCGAAAGCGCGAGCGGAACTTGGCACGCCCGCCGTCATCGAGCGGAAACTCGCGGGCGGGCAACAGGCGGATCTCGGGTACCGGGTAGATCGAGCGCTGGGTATCCACATCGAAGGTGCGGATGGTCTCGATCTCGTCATCGAACAGATCGAGCCGGTAGGGCAGCGGCGAGCCCATCGGGAATAGGTCGATCAGTCCGCCGCGGATCGAGAACTCGCCCGGCCCATAGACCTGGGTCACATGGTTGTAGCCGGCGAAGGTCAAGTCGGCGCGCAGCTTCTCTACATCCAGCTTGCTCTTGGCGCGCAGCATGAAGGTGTAGGCGGTCAGGTACTCAACCGGCGGCAGCGGCATCAGCGCGGTCTGCGCCGGCACGATCACCACATCGGCCGCATGCTGGCGTATCTGCCATAGCGTGGCCAATCGCTCCGAGATCAGATCATGGTGGGGCGAGAAGCTGTCGTAGGGCAGGGTTTCCCAGTCGGGCAGCAGCACCACGCTTTTATTGGGCGCGAACCAGGCAATCTCATCCTTCAGGCGCGCCGCGGTCTGCGCATCGGCGCTCAGCACCACCAGCGGGCGTACCTTGCTGCACAGATCGGCCAGCAGGCTGGCATCGCCGGAGCCAGCAGGCAATGCCAGGCGGGTGCGTTGACCGGCGGGTGGGAGCGTAGGGAAGGGCAGCAACGGCATGGCGCGGACGACGGTTGACGGCAGAAGCGGGCGATTATAGCCCTGTGGCTTGTCCGCATTGCCTTTGTGTAGCCCGCGCGGCGACATTCTCTGGGCATGAGGCCTGACACGACGCCTGTTGATGTGCCTTGATCACCCAGGGCTTACTCAGGCGAAAACGTCAGGTCCTTTCGACTGGTCGGCCGCGGTCCTGTTATGGCTACTCGGCTTGCTCGGGAAACCAGACTGCCCCTTGCAAGGCTGAGGCGGGCAGGGTGAATTGCCGCAGCGGCTTGAGCATCTGGCCCGCAGTGCCGCTGTCGGGTTCCGAATCTGGCGCTGGCTTGTTGGCCAGTATGGGCTGGATGCAGGACTCGCGTGCTTGCGCAACCAGCTCCGCCTTCGCAGGCTGCCGATGACCGAAGCGCCCACCTTGGATATACAGCGTGTCGCGCTTGAGTTCCGCTTCTGCATCCAGCAGCGCCTCGGCCTGCGCGGCGTCGAAGCCCACACGCAGTTGCTGACCCGGCTTCAGTGGGTATTGGCTGACCTTGAGCAGGCCGGGCTGACCCGATGGCGTGAGTTCAAGTTGGCCGAGGTAGAAGTAGCGTGCCTGTGCCTTCGCCAGGGCCGGGGTCAGGTAACTCTCCGACCAGCTCGACTTGTCTTCCACAAAGAGCGGGCGCAGCGCGCCAGGGAGGTTCTCATCGGTACCGATGGCAAAGCCAGGACGATTGGCTTCCGACAATGAGTAGCCGTGAAAATCGAACTGCACCTTGCCCGCTTCGCCCGGCGTGGCGCTGAGCAAGACCGGAAACAGCGGTTGGCTGGCGCGCTGCTCGGTTAGCCGTATGCGGCTTGCCTGGCCTGGCACAGCTTGCCAATGGCCAGCGAGCAGACGATCCCGTGCGCCGCCCATAAAGCTGTAGCAGAAGGTGTGGTCGTCCGTGAGCAGCAGTTGCGCCAGCGTGTCGACCGAAGACTGCTTGTATTCACCCACAAAGGCCTGTTCAGCGGCGCTGAGCGGTTTGGCCTGGCAGAGCATGGGAAGGCTGCAGCTGAAAGCAAGCGCAAGGCGGGTCCAGCCTCGCTGTGGCATGCGGTACATGGGGTGTTCCTTGGGGAGTAATGAGTAGTAGCTAGGGGCGTGCCTGTAGCCAGGTCAGGAATTCATCGCCGGGCATGGCGCGCGCATAGCGCCACCCCTGCGCCTCGCAGCAGCCCATATCGAACAGGCAAGTGGCCTGCTCGGCGGTTTCCACGCCTTCGGCGATCAAGGAAAAGCCCAGACTGCTGGCCAGGCCAACGATGGCGCGGCAGATGGCCATATCGCCGCTATCGCTGGGCAGGCCACGCACGAAGCTCTGGTCTATCTTCAGCCGGTCTATGGGCAGGCGCTTCAGATAGGCAAGCGAGGAGTAACCGGTGCCAAAGTCGTCGATGGCCAGCTGCACGCCCAGCGCCTTCAGGGCGCGCAGGCGCATGGCCACCGCATCGATATGCTGCATGACCACGCTCTCGGTCACTTCCAGCTCCAGGCATTCCGCGGCGAGGCCGGTTTGGTGCAGGGTCTTTTCCACCAGGCGGGGCCAGTTCTGGCGCTGAAACTGCACGGCCGAGACGTTGACCGCCACCCGTAGTGGCCTGGCCCGCCCCTGGTTCCAGCGCGCGGCCTGCCGGCAGGCTTCGGCCAGCACCCATTCGCCTATCGGCAGGATCAGACCGGACTCCTCGGCCACCGGAATGAACTTGGCGGGCGATACCGGCCCCAGGGTGGGGTGAGTCCAACGCAGCAGGGTTTCCATGCCGATCACCCGTTCGCTGCGCATATCGATCTGCGGCTGGAAAGCCAGCCACAGCTCGCCATTATCGATCGCGCGGCGCAGGTCCTGTTCGAGCTCGAAGGGTGCGCTGACGTCCTGCGACAGATCGGGCGTATAAAGGCGCAGCGTATCGGTGCCCTCGCGCTTGCAGCGCTGCATAGCGGCCGTGGCATGGCTGAGCACGCTGATCGCATCCTCGCCATGCTCGGGGAAACACACCACGCCGATGCTGGGACGGATCATCAGCGTGTCATTGTCGAGCAGGAACAAGGCGTTGAAACAGGCCGATACGCTGCGCGCGGCCCGTAGCACGTCTTCCAGCGTGTGCATGCCGGGCACGGCGATACCGAACTCGTCGCCGCCCAGGCGGCCGATCAGCGCGCCCTTCAGGTTCAGGCTTTGCAGGCGCTGGCCGATCTGGCTGAGCAGTACATCGCCCTTTTCCCGCCCATACACCTGGTTGATCACCCGCAGGCGGTTCAAATTCAGCACGGCCACGGCGGCGCGCCCCTTGTGGGCTCGCACCTCCTGCAGCAGGCCGACCAGGCGGGCGCGGAATACCTCGGCATTCAGCAGGCCGGTCAGCAGGTCGATCGAGGTCAGCTCGCGGATGCGTTGCTCGGCCTCCAGACGCTCGCTCAGGTCGCTGAACACCGCCAGATAGTTCTCGATCTCGCCGCGCTCGCCGCGTACCGCCGAGATGGTCAGCCATTCCGGATAAAGCTCGCCGCTCTTGCGCTTATTCCAGATTTCGCCGCGCCAGTGGCCGGACTGATGCAGGCGTTGCCACATGCTTTGGTAGAAGTCGCGCCCGTGCCGGCCCGAGGCGATTAGGGACGGGGTCTGGCCGAGCGCTTCGGCCTCGCTGAAGCCAGTGATCTCGCAAAAGCGCGGGTTGACTGCGACGATGCGTGCGGCGGCATCGGTAACGATCACACCATCGTTGGCGCGCTCGATTAGCCTGTCCATCAGACGCAGGCGCTTGAGCCGCTGCAGATGCCCAAGGCCAAAGGACACCGTCTCGGCCAGCTGCAGCAGCAGCTGACGCCGCTCGGCATCGAAGAATTGGGGTTGGCTACAGCCCAGGGTCAACGTGCCGATGAGTACGCCATGGCAGTACAGCGGCAGCGCAGCAAATGCCTGCAGGCCATGCGCAGCATAGCGGCTACGAAACGCCTCGAAGCCGGGCTCATTGTGCAGGTCATCGCAAAAGCAGGCGCTGCGCGCCAGCACGGCACGCAGCGACACCGTGGCGGCATCCGGCGAGCTCGGATCGGCCGAGAGCGCCTGCTCGTACAGTGCGGCGGCCGGCCCCAGCGCACAGGCCGGAGTCAAGCTGTGCTGCTTGGCATCGAGCAGCACCACGGCCGCCACTCGCACCGCAGCATGGTCGAGCAGCGCGCGGCAGCTGCTCTCGAACAGCTGGGCCTGGTTTTCGGCGCGCATGGCCGCGGCCGAGACGGTGGACAGCGCCTGGTAGAAGCTGCTCAGCGCGGCAATGCGCTGGCTGTCCTGCTGATTGCGGCGCTGTACGCGCCGGATCAGCCAGTGCAGCGTGGCGCCAGTCGCGAGCACGAAGAGAAAGCCCTTGAAGGTCTGCAGCCAGGACTGCATGGCCGGCGAGGGAATCGCCCAGCGCAGCAGTTGGTCGGAAAAGGCAATCCAGGCCAGCGCGATCAGCACATAGATCAGGCTGGGCGGCAGCCAGCGCGTCAGGCTTGCGCCTTGGTCGGTTTCGGCTTCGGATGGGGCGGAATGGGCCAAGCGCGCAGCTCCTATGTTGCCTGTCCGCATGATAGCCGGCCTGAGCAGAAAGATCGGCTGGTCCGGCTGCCTATTTCACATACAATCCCAGCCCGAGACATAAAACCGAGGTCTGGCGGCCATGACTGCCGGATCCGACACAAGAGCGCGATGGAGAAGATGAACCGACCTCTGCCGGCGGCCTACCTAGGCTTGCTGGCCACGGCTGCCGTACTGGCCGCGCCCTGGCTGCCCTGGTGGTTGCTGGGTGGCCTGGCGCTGGGCCTGGGTTTGGCGGTGTGGGGTGTGGCCAAGGGCAGTTCGGCCCAAGCGGAAGCCGGCGCGCTCGATCATCTGGCCGGTTTTGTCGAGCAATCGCTGGTTGGTGTCTATCTACTTGATGCGGACCGCATCATCTACGGCAACCAGGCCATGGCCGATATGCTAGGCATCGCGCGCGAGGCGCTCAGCGATCTGCCGCTCAGCCAGATCATCTACCCGGCCGATTTGAACCTGGTGCGTGAGAATGTGCGCCGCCGCCTGAGCGGCGAGCTGCGCAGCCTGCGCTACGGCTTCCGCTTTCTGCGCGCCGACGGCACGCTTGGCCATTGCGAGGTACATAGCCGGGTCACCCAGATGCAGGGGCGTGCGCTGGTGGTCGGGGTGATGATAGACGTGAGCGAGCGAGCCGAGGCGCAGCAGGAGCTGGCGCTCTATGCACGCGCTTTCGAGGCCAGCGGCGAGGCCATGCTGGTGACCACGGCCGACGGGCGCATCGTGGCGCTCAACCCGGCCATGCAGGCCCTGGCCGGCCAGCCGCGCGAGGCCTTGCTCGGCCAGCTTGCGCTGAGTCTGGAGGCGGACGCGGCCTCTGCCGGGCTGGCACAGATCATTCAAGCGGCCGAGCAGGCCGGGCGCTGGCAGGGCGAATACTGCCTGCAGAGCCGGCAGGGCCTGCGCCATAGCACCATGCTGTCCATCAGTGCCCTGCGCAATGCCGAGCAGGCGGTCACCCACTATGTGGCCATACTCAGTGATCTATCCCAGGCCAAGGCAGCCGAGCGCGCCTTGCAAGAGTCGGAGCGCAAGTTCCGCGCCTTTGTCGAGCTATCGCTGGTCGGCATCTTCGTGATCCAGGCCGGCCGGCTTGTGTATGCCAACCCCAAGCTGCTGGAGATGCTTGGCTATGCCAGCCTGGATGCGCTACCGCAGCGCACGCTGAGTGCGCTGAGCAGTCTGGACACCGCCGGCGAGCCGGACAGCCTGCGCTACACCTTCCGTCTTGAACACTGCGCCGGCCATGCGCTGTGGCTGGAGGCGCATGGTCGCCATTTCGACTACGAGGGCCAGCCAGCGGTGATCGGCACCGCGCTGGATGTCAGCCAGCGTGTGGAGTCGGAGCGTCAGGGGCGCTTGGCCGAGCGGGTGTTTGAATCGGCCTCCGAGGGCATTCTGATTACCGATGCCGATAATTGCATTGTGGCGGTGAACCCGGCTTTCACCCGCATTACCGGCTATGAGCCTGCCGATGCGCTGGGTAAGCATTCGCGCATGCTGATGGGGCAGGGCTCGCGCGCGGCCTTCAACCAGGACATGCGTGAGCACCTGTTCCGCGATGGTTACTGGCAGGGCGAGATGCGCGACCGGCGCAAGAATGGCGAGTGGTATCCGGTCTGGATGTCGATATCCGCCGTGCGCGACGAAGCCGGGCAGATCTCCAATTTCGTCGGCGTGTTTACCGATTACACCAGCCGCAAGGAAACTGAGAACCGCCTGCACTACCTGGCCAACCATGATGGCCTGACCGGCTTGCTGAATCGGCACGGTTTGCTGAGCAGCCTGCGCCACGAGGTCGAACAGGCGCGTATCCAGCGCGAGCAGCTGGCCGTGCTATTCCTGGATCTGGACCGTTTCAAGGCGATCAACGACACGCTAGGCCACGGTGCGGGCGACCGCCTGCTGGTGGCCGCCACTGAGCGCCTGCGCTATCAGCTGAAGAACCGTGATCTGATCGGCCGGCTGGGCGGTGACGAGTTCACCGTGGTGCTGGACGGGATCGCCGGGCCGGAAGTGGCGGTCGAGGTCGCGCAAAGAGTGGTGCGTGCCATGGCCCAGCCCTTTGTTATCGATGGCCACGAGATGTTCGTCACCGCCAGCGTGGGTGTGGCGCTGTATCCGGGCGATGGCGCCGATGCGCAGACGCTGCTGAAGAATGCGGATATCGCCATGTACCAGGCCAAGGAGCGTGGCCGCAGTACCTATCAGTTCTTCGACAAGGCGATGAATGCCCAGGCCTTCGAGCACCTGTTGCTGGAGAACAGCCTGCGTCATGCGCTGGATCGCGGCGAATTCGAACTTCACTACCAGCCCCAGGTGGCCACCCAGAGCGGCGAGATCGTCGGGGTCGAGGCCCTGATCCGCTGGCGCCATCCCGAGCTGGGCCTGCTTAGTCCGGCCAAGTTCATCCCGCTGGCCGAGCAGAACGGCCTGATTGTTGCGATAGGCAGCTGGGTGCTGGAAGAAGCCTGCCGGCAGGGGCGGGCCTGGCTGGATGCCGGCCTTGGCCTGCAACATATCGCGGTCAATCTGTCCGCGCGCCAGTTCGCCAGCGGCGACCTGCTGGATACCGTGGACGCAGCCTTGCTCGATAGCCAGCTGCCCGCCGCCATGCTCGAGCTGGAGATCACCGAGAGCACCATCATGCAGAACCCGCAGGAGGCGGCCGTCCTGCTGCAGCGCCTGCGCGAGCGGGGCGTGGTGCTGTCCATCGACGACTTCGGCACCGGTCACTCATCGTTGGTCAGCCTCAAGCAGTACCCGCTCGACAGCCTGAAGATCGACCGCGGCTTCGTGCAGGGCCTGCCTAACGACGAGGACGACCAGGCGATTACCGAAACCATCATCGCGATTGCCCGCAAGATGCGCCTGAAAGTGGTGGCCGAGGGCGTGGAGACGCCCGAGCAGCTCGCCTATCTGCGCGATGCCGGTTGCGAGCTGGCCCAGGGCTATCTGCTAGGTCGCCCGCAGCCCGCCTATGTTTTGCAGTCGCTGCTGCAGCGTCGCGAGCCGGGCCAACTGCCTGGCGCCAACTAGCTTTTTCAGACCAGCGCAAAACCACACAGGGAGAAGTTCGGTTAAGATTTGCGCTTAATCAAGCAAGCGATTGATAGTTTATGTTCATGCGCGAACTCAGTCAGCACGAAAAGCCCGCCCTGCATTTCTCGCACGCCAACAGCTTTCCGGCCGGCAGCTATCGCAAGTTCCTCCAGTATTTCGAGGCCGATTACGACCTCGGCTTCATCGAAATGCTCGGGCATAACCCGCATTTCCTGGTCAGCGATTGCTGGCCGGCGCTGGTGGAAGAATCGCTCACCTATATCGAAGCGCGTTACAGCCAGCCGGTAATCGGGCTCGGCCATTCGCTGGGCGGTTTTCTGTCCTTCATGTGCGCGCTGCGCCGCCCCGAGCTGTTCCGCGGCGTGATCCTGCTCGATTCACCTATCTTCAGCCGGCGCGTATCCAGCATGTTGTGGCTGGGCAAACGGCTGGGCTTCATCGATCGCATCACCCCCGGCCGCGGCACGTTGCGCCGCCGCCGTGAGTGGCCATCGGTGGAGGATGCTTACCGGCACTTCCAGGGGCGCGGCATGTTCGCCAGCTTTGACCCCGACTGCTTGCGCGACTATGTGCTTGCTGGCACCGAGCCGAGCGCGCAGGGCGTTAGCTTGAAATTCGACCCGGCGGTCGAACACGATATCTACTGCGGCCTGCCGCATATCTTCCCGCGCTTTCGCGGCCAGCTGCGCGTGCCCACCATCTTCATCGGCGGACGCAGTTCCGAGTATGTGCGCCGTGCCGATCTGAACCATATGCAGCGGCATTTCGGCATTGAAATCCAGCAGATCGAGGGCGGGCATCTTTTCCCCTTCGAGCAGCCGGCTACCACGGCCAAGGCAGTGAAAAACGCGCTGGCCCGTCTGGCCGCCCTCGCGCCGCAACAGGCCAAGTCTTAGCCCGCCTACTGTCAAGCCTGGATTCTTGCGCAGATCAGCCTGCGCTTAAACGGCAATACCGCTGCAGCGCGCTACAAGCAGTTCGCGGATCGCACTTTGCCCGGCCGCATCCACATAGGGCAGCATGCTTGCGTACCAGACCTGGACTTGGCTGGGTACGAGCGCGGCCGATACCACCGGCCAGCTTTGCGCCAGGAAGTCGGCAAAGCTCGGCCAGCCGCGCAGGCCCAGCGTGGCGGGGTCGGTGTGATGAAAGGGCAGGTAGAGCGACTTCATCCAGTCCAAATGGGGCAGGGCCTGGCTGAACAGCTGCTGCTGGCACAAGGCGTCCACGAAGCGCACGCGCAGCAGCATGGGCGAGATGTCCTTACGGCGCAGATTGATCTCCACCGCCTTCTCCATCCAGGCCTCACCGCGGCGCAGATCCTGCAGCTGAATGGCCGCCAGCGCGAGCTGTAAGGCATGAAACACGGTCGGCGCCTGCTCAAAGCCCTTCTGGCTGTAGTCATACACGCGCTGCCACTGGCCAAGCTCACGCGCGGCGGTCAGCGCAATCTGCAGCGCATCGCTACGCAAGGCCTTGTCCTCGGCATCCAGCACCGCCTCGGCATGGGCGAGCGCCGCACTGAAGTCATCCAAGGCCAGCGCGGCCTGGGCAGCGGAGAGCTCGGTATTTGGTGTGCTGACGATTGCGCTGTCTTGTGAAACCGTACTGGGCGCGATTGAACTGGCGGCGGGGGTGTTGCTGCGGAATAATCGGGAAAAGAAACCCATGGAAATCTGCAAATAAATAAAGTGATGATAAATCGGGAAATAAAACGCGGTAATCGCTGCTGCAATTACCGCGTAATGAATTTGCTATTCCCGTATTTTATTTCTGCTGGTCAGCATCCCACTGCCAAATCGTGGCGCCGTAAGCGCTATCGACTGCGGGCATGATATCGCCTTGCTTGAAAGCGCGGCGTGAGTCGGCCTTGGCAGGGGTGAACCAGTAGCCGGCTTGGGGGCAGGGCTGGCCGGCTTCGCAACGCAGTCTTATGTCGCTAGGATTTACTGCGTTAACTCTGTCCAGAACATGATTGGCTCTAGCCCAGTCTGCTAAATCTTTCGGGTAAACCAAGTGGTCTCTGAATGATGTGTCATCAATGCCATATAGCACGCAGACTGCGGCCGCCTCAAAAGCCCAATAGCCTTCATAGTTGGAGTATTCGTCTGTTTGCTCCAGATGGCCATTGTACCAAGGTGTTTCCTTAAAGGCAGAGTACCAGCCATTCAAATACTCTAGCATGTACGCACTGGCTTCAACTGCAGTTTGTGCTGTATAAATTACATCCACGAGTGGACCATAGGGTACTTCATGGAAGAATTCTTCCGTCTGACTAGTATCAGGTACATAGCGCTCAATTAGAGACTCAAAAAGCATATCTGTGTGCCTACTGCTGCTCATCAATTTTGCAGCACTACGCACTTTATCTGCTTCGCCAAGTAAAATGCCAATACTTACAACATCCAGCGCTAGCTGGAAATGATAGAGATCCTCGAATTCACAAGGTGTAGCATCCAACTGTAAATCTTGACCCGTCTCTTGGGCTAACGCGATGGCGAATTCGTGCTCAGACTTATGCCATGCCTCGAACCAATTCATAGCCTCACTGTATAGGGAATGAAGCGACTCTATGTTCTGACCGGCTGTATAGTGCAGACGTACTAGCTTCAATGCACTTTTAAATGCTCCGCCTCTTACCGCAGTATAGGCCGTATCGCTAGAAGGGATGTGGCCCTCCTGTATGGCCGATTTTTTACTATCGATATTGGCAACTTCCATTGCCTGATTGAGCCTGAAATACTTCTCTGTCAGGAATTGCTGCCTGCGTTTAATGCGGAAGTCAGCTTCAGTCAATATGCTATCTCTAGTTTGGTTTGTTTCTTGTGTGGCATTAGATTAATCAATAAACTCCCCGCGTTGATACGCACGATCAGGGAACATGGGCTGTTTCTTGGGTGGTTTGGGTAAAGGCCAGCCACGCTTGGCAGTCCAGGCTTTGATGTCTGGGATGATGCCGGGTGCTTCGCCATCCGGGCATTCATGCAGGCAAACCCAGTTCTTGCCGTGCTGACCAATGAAAGGTTTGGGCGGCGTATCAAAACGCCCCCAGCCGATCACCGGACGGATGTAAGTTGCCAGCATTTGCGGATATTTACCTTTTTTATTTTTGGGCTTCTCGTAATCGTTTTCCCATTGATACGAGGTGATAACGATGTATGGGAATTGATCACTTTGCAGGTAGTAGCCCCACTCGCGGCAGCCGAAGTTGCCATCGATGGTGTCGGCCTTGAAGCCCTTGCGGTAGCGTTCTCCCATATCTGTCATTGAGCAGATGGCTGGAATGTAAGCCACTTCGTCGCTGCTACGTCCGGTATACCATTCGCCAATATCGAACTGCAGATCATTCGCGGCATTGCCGGGCGCCAGTATCAGATAACGCAGGCGATTGAGTTTACCGCTCAACGTAAACGGCCACTCGTAGGGAGAGGCGAGTCGGCCCTGCTCATCAAAAGTCATCAGCAAGGTGGCGACCTTGTTGTTCGCTTCCCAGTATTCATTCGGTATATCAAATACCTGTACTGGGGGGATGATGGTTTCAAGCAGATGGCTGCGCCCGAAGTCGAGCGGTGTTCTTGCGAGTTCCTGTTTTCCTAGCTCTCTCCGAATTTCAAAGCGGCTGGGTTCGTCAATTTTGAGGATGTAACGAAAATCCCAAGGGCACTCTATCCAGACGCGTGATCCATCTTCTTGAGCATTTGCAGTCATACAAAATAGGATGACTGCCAGTGGGCGAAATATTGAATTCATGGCATTCATGTTGTGGCCAGGATTGGGTCGAATACCATCAGGTGTAGATGATTGGCATGTAACTGGGAATTGCTATCGTTCTTTAGATTATCAGTAGCGGATTGATTGTCGCGCGTATTGATGTCCATATACCAAGGATCAAATAACTGCTTGATGCACTTACGGCGCGATAGCTCAGTGCGGAAGGTTTTAAATGCGACTGGCTCGTTTTTATGCCCTGAAGCTGCGATAGTTAATCGTTTAAAAGATTTCCGCACTTGCTTTCAAATTGAATGCCACTATTTGCAATGGCTTTACAGCTATTCACTTTTGCTGACGCCAAAGGGCAGCCCCAGGTTCCTTTGTTTGTAGGTGTTATTCCATAAATTTTATACTCAATTTTTCTGTTTATTATCAATCTGTAGTCATAATTGTGGGAGAGTATTTCATGGTCTTTAAAGACAACTTTAAGGGCGGTTCTTCCGTAGGAGCTGGTTACTTTCTCGCCGGTATAGTCGAGTGAGTAGGTCTCGTTTGGTGAGAGGAATCCGGAGCCCTTCTCATATCTTGATAAGCTGGCTGACTTTGGTTCATCCCCTTCCCAATCAAGAACAAAAAAATACCCGCTAAATATGTCAGAGCAACCAGCCCAGGTTGGCAGGGGGTATGCACAGGCGAGTAAGGCCACAAGGTTAAGCTTAATGCACGCTGAGATAACCATAATAATTGCTCTTCCATGAATTAACTATATCTGATATTTTCAATATAAAGGGCGAAGAATAATAGCCGGCCTTGGAAAGGCTTGGTCCTAAATTTTAGTTCTCTAGTAATTTGCCACACTTTTTTTCAAAAGTAATCCAGTGATATGCGTCGGCTTCACAGTCGTTGACTTTGGCTGACTTTAAAGAGCAAGACGAAACTCGTCGCGCTGAAGGTGTGATCTCATAAATTTTAAAGTCAATTTTATTGTCAATAATTAATCTGTAGTCATACTTGTGAGAAAGCACGCTCTGATCTTTGAATACAACTCTAAGGTAACTCCGTCCGGAGGAGGTCTTTAATTTTTCTCCGAAATAGTCGGAAGAAGATGACTCGGCGGGGTCTTCAAAATTAGAGCCCTTCTTGTATGTCGATAGGATGGCAGAGTTTGGAACTTCATCCTCCCAGTCAAGGACCATCAGAGATCTAGTAAATTTATCGGAGCAAGCAGCCCAGGTTAGTGATGGGTAAAGGGCTGCCAGTGCGATAAGTAGATGCAGTTTAATATGTGCTGAGATAGCCATAGTAGTTGTTTTTCCATGAGGTGATTTTAATTCCCCTTTATCTGAAGTTCTTTACGGAATCATTGAGATCTCTAGTTTCGTATGGCATAGGGAATGAGTAGCTAGTTTTGGGGTCTGCTCCCCAAGTGTGAACATCAACAAAGACAGTTTCAACCTCACTTTTTCCCTGAGCGGGATTGCCGAACTGATCAACCATACGCAACCCTCATTCGTAGGTTACCCACTGCGAGTCAAGAAATAGATCTTTGGTCTTATAGCCAGCTTCTCTGCCAATCAGATCTCGATCCACCATGAGCCATATTTCCTGTCCCTGCTGGTATTTTCTTTCAATTTCCAGCTAGTCTTCCAAATCAGAGTCGGATGCCTAGTCGTGCAACTGACCCAAAGGGGATTTCTTAATCGGTAAACCAAGCAAAGTCAGACCCTCCGACTACACCTCACTGACCCCCGCCACACTTTTCAACATGGGTTTCAACATACTGGGCCAATTGACAGTCTTTAACTGATCTAGAGAACCATTCTCCAAACCATCATAGCCAAAGCTGCTTTCTCCACTTCTTGAACTTGCCAGTACTATCCAGTCAACCTCGGGCATTTTTAGGTTCTCGAAATCACTATCTGCCGGGTCGATAGAATACATCTTCTCGGCGGCACTCAGTAGGAGATTCTGAAAATCACGCTCACTGGGTAATTGTGCTCAGGCTAAGATGGTTATTAAATTTTTTAATTTTCTATTTTCTTGCCGCAGGCAGAATCAAGAGTGATTGCTCGATCAAAAGTGGTCGGGCAATTGTTTACTTTGAATGATTCTAGCGGGCACCCCCATGCGCCCACACCTGTTGGAGTGATTTCTGTAATAAGAAACTCCACTTTATTGTTCAGTCTTAGTCTGTAATCAAAACCCAAGGGTAAAAATATGTGATCTTTAAAGCTGATATTTAAAAATGATCTGCCTGCTTCATTTGTTGACTTCTTTGCTTGGAAGTTCGAGGAGAGAACTTCTTCTGGCTTTTTGAGGTCACTGTTTTCCTTATGGCGCTCAAGTGTAATTTCCTTGGGTTCTTCCTCATCCCATCCAGCTATCAATAGCTCCCCACTAAATTTCTTTGGACAGGCAGCATATGAGTGGCTTGAATAAAAAAAGAGTAAGGTAAGTAGTAGGCTGGCCTTACTTGCTAGTGGAAAATTCATCTGTTAATTAGTGATTGTTAATGCGATTAATAATTGAGGTGTGAGATTGGTTTTTCAGGAGAATTTCACATTTCTTTTCGAAAGAGATCGCATGCCCCGCATTGGCTTCGCAGTTGTTAACTTTGGCGGAATCCATTTGGCATCCCCATGTGCCTTGGTTTGTGGGCTCTATTTTATATATATTGAACTCAATCTTGTTATCAAGAGTGAGCTTGTAATCATATCTATGAGAGAGTGATCTATATTCGTTGAACTTCAATTGTAAGTAGGGCCGGCCTGATGGGGTGAGCAGCTTTTTTGCGATGAATTCAGAAGAATCGCTTCCGTACTTTCTTTTGAAGTTCGAGCCCTTTTCATATTTTGATAAGATGGCAAAGGTTGGCACATCATCCTTCCAGTCAAGAATTGATAGCGCTCCAGAAAACTTGTCTGAACAGTCAGCCCAGCTGGGTGTCGAATACAGAGCAATAAGTGCAAGAATGAATTGCAGCTTAATACGCGCTGAGGTAGCCATAGTGGTTACTTTTCCATGAGGAGATTTTGACGCCACTTGTCCTAAGTGTGTCTACGTAATGATTGATGACTTCTATCTCGTCGGGCACAGTAAAGTAATTCCCGGACTTCGGGTCTGATCCCCAAGTTTGAACATCAAAGAAAACTGTTTCAACCTCACTTAAAATTTGGGTTGGGTTTCCATGCTGGTTCACCATACGCAGAGCCCTTCGTAGGTCACCCAGTGAGATTCACGGAATAGATCTTGTATATTGTATCCCGCGTCACCACCTATCAGACTCATGTCCACCATGAGCAATATTTCCTGTCCCTGCTGGTATTTGCGCTCAATTTCCAGCAAGTCTTCCAAGTCGGAATCGGATGCCCAGTCATGCAATTGACCCAAGGGTGACTTTTAAATTGGCAAACCAAGCAAGGTCAGCCCCGTCGATTCCACCTCACTAAATCCTGCTACGCTCTTCAACATCGGCTTGAGCATACTCGGCCAGTTAACCGCTTTCACCTGATCAGTCGGCCCATTTTCAATGCCATCTTAGCCGAAGTTACTCTCACCAATTTGGGAGGTGGCCAGCACGATTCAGTCAATCTCGGGCATACGGAGACCTTTAATTTTTTGGCTTTCTGGATCGGTGGCGTACATCTTTTCCGCCGCACTCTTGTTCGGCTTCACGAGGTAACCCAGTTGAATGGCTGCAACCTCGGTGACCACCACAGGTGGTGCGGCAACGAGGGCTTGCGGTGTAGCTGGTGCCGGTGCGCTCAGGCCTTGCGAAACGGGTAGGGTTGAAAGGGGACGGCTTGTTCACTTGGCAAGTTCAAGACCTGACTATCGGACAATGGTCTCCGTATGCGTTGCCAGCCACTCCCGCACTGCGGTCTGACCGGCGGCATCCAGGTAGGGCAGCATGCTCGCGTACCAGACCTGGGCTTGGCTGGGTACGAGCGCAGCCGATACCACCGGCCAGCTTTGCGCCAGGAAGTCGGCAAAGCTGGGCCAGCCGCGCAGGCCCAGCGTGGCGGGGTCGGTGTGATGAAAGGGCAGGTAGAGCGACTTCATCCAGTCCAAATGGGGCAGGGCCTGGCTGAACAGCTGCTTCTGGCACAAGGCCTCCACAAAACGTACGCGCAGCAGCATGGGCGAGATGTCCTTGCGGCGCAGATTGATCTCCACCGCCTTCTCCATCCAGGCCTCTCCGCGGCGCAGGTCCTGCAGCTGAATGGCCGCCAGCGCGAGCTGCAAGGCATGAAACGCGGTCGGCGCCTGCTCAAAGCCCTTCTGGCTGTAGTCATACACGCGCTGCCACTGGCCCAGCTCACGCGCGGCAGTCAGCGCAATCTGCAGCGCCTCACTACGCAAGGCCTTGTCCTCGGCATCCAGCACCGCCTCGGCATGGGCGAGCGCCGCGCTGAAGTCATCCACGGCCAGCGCGGCCTGGGCTGCGGAGAGCTCGGTGTTTGGCGTGCTAACGGTTGCGCTGTCTTGTAAAACCGTACTGAGCGCGGTCGAACTGACGGCGGGAGTGTTGCTGCGAAATAATCGGGAAAAGAAACCCATGGAAATCTGCGAATAAATAAAATGATGATAAATCGGGAAATAAAACGCGGTAATCGCTGCTGCAATTACCGCATACTGAATTCAGTATTCCCGTATTTTAGTTCTGCTGGTCAGCACCCCACTGCCAAATCGTGGCACCGTAAGCGCTATCAACTGCGGGCATGATATCGCCTTGCTTGAAAGTGCGGCGTGAGTCGACCTTGGCGGGGGTGAACCAGTAGCCGGCTTGCGGGCAGGGCTGGCCGGCTTCGCAACGCAGTCTTATATCGCTAGGATTTACTGCGTTAACTCTGTCCAGAACATGATTGGCTCTAGCCCAGTCTGCTAAATCTTTCGGGTAAACCAAGTGGTCTCTGAATGATGTGTCATCAATGCCATATAGCACGCAGACTGCGGCGGCTTCAAAGGCCCAATAGCCCTCATAGTTCGAATACTCTTCTGTTTGAACTAGATGGCCATTATGCCAAGGCACCCCCTCAAAGGACTTATACCAACTGTCAAGATATGATTGGACATATGCCCTAGCTTCTTCGGATGTTTGTGCGGTATATATAGCGTCTAGCAGGAGGCCGTAAGGTGCTTCATGAAAGAATGTCTCAGTCTTACTTGGGTCTGTTACATACTGCTCAACGATTGATTCAAACATCATATCTGTGTGGCGATAGCGACTAAGCCAAGTGACTATTTGTCTTACTTTATCTGATTCGCCTAAAAGAACGCCTAGGCTGATGATCTCTAAGACTAGTTGGAAATGAAATAGATCTTCAAAATAGCAGGGAGAACCGTCATCACGCAATTCTTCTTCGCCCGTGCGGGCTAGCTCGGCAATGTATTCTCGATAGGTCTGATGCCAAATTTCAAAAAAATTAACTGCATCAGTATAGAGTTGATGTAGTGAGTCAATACTTGCGCCGGAGGTAAATGTTAAACGTATGAGCTTTAATTGATTCTTAAAGGAGCTTCCCGGTATGCCTGAGTAAGGAATTTCAGATGGCAGAAATTGCTTAGAATTGATAGTGGCAGTATTTTGTGCTATTTCATCCTTGCAGAATGCGTAATTCAGCTGAAAGTACTTCTCAGTCAGAAATTTTTGTCTGCGTTGATTCCTAAAATTGGCTTCGGTCATAAATCAATTTACCCTTGGGTTATTTATTTTTTGCCTGGCGCGAGCGTGTTGCTTGTGGTGCGGGTGTCGATGACTTCTTTGACTGGTGCGCACGTTGGCGGGTATTGTCAACTATGTCAATTTCTGTTGCATTTCATTCGTGAGTTATACCGTGCTCTGTATGGGGCTGAATATCCTTGCCCAATTTTCCCTGATGGATATCTGTCAAGGCTTTAGCATGGTCTAGCGCACCAGAGGACTCAAATGTAACTAAAACAACGCTCCGCTCGTACTTTTTTGAGTTCCTTTCGGCTAGGTTTTTAACTACGTCCGAGTGAAGCCCTTCTTTTTTGGCTCTGTCATCTACCCATCCAACAGACATTTGCATTAGTGGGGTCTGAGTTCCGCCATTATCGGATGAGTCGCTAAGTAGGTAATGAAGTAGTTCCATGCTCGGACTTAAGCCTTTCAACTCTGGAATACCACCTCGTTTAACTCGCTTCTTACCATTTCCATATGCAACGCCAATGCTTTCACTTGCTTTTGCCTCAAGTACAGTACATCGGGGTCTGGCTATGAAAGCCGCTTAGATGACCGGCGTGGTTGGCCGGGCCATCGTGACCGGCCGCATAGGGCGGTATCGCCTGGTCGTTGTACAGGCTGCCCACCACCATCGGGCGGTCCACATCGCCTTCCATGAAATCGATCAGCACTTCGTCGCCCACGCGCGGGGTGAATTGCGTGCCCCAGTTCGGGCCGGCCAGCCATTCGGCCACGCGCACCCAGGTGAAGCCCGCTTCGCTGCCTGGCGCATTGTCGCCAGCGGCATGGGCCAGCTGGATAGCAAAGGTAGCGCGTCGTGCAAAACGGCAACTACGCTTGCTTGAGCACCCAGCAAATCGCATACGCGACCGATCAGACGATGGAAACCCCATGCGCAGCCATCCACTCCCGCACTGCGGTCTGACCGGCGGCATCCACATAGGGCAGCATGCTAGCGTACCAGACCTGCACCTGGCTGGGCACGAGCGCGGCCGATACCACCGGCCAGCTTTGCGCCAGGAAGTCGGCAAAGCTCGGCCAGCCGCGCAGGCCCAGCGTGGCAGGGTCAGTGTGATGAAAAGGCAAGTAGAGCGACTTCATCCAGTCCAAATGGGGCAGGGCCTGGCTGAACAGCTGCTTCTGGCACAAGGCCTCCACAAAACGTACGCGCAGCAGCATGGGCGAGATGTCCTTGCGGCGCAGATTGATCTCCACCGCCTTCTCCATCCAGGCCTCACCGCGACGCAGGTCCTGCAGCTGAATGGCCGCCAGTGCGAGCTGCAAGGCATGAAACGCGGTCGGCGCCTGCTCAAAGCCCTTCTGGCTGTAGTCATACACGCGCTGCCACTGGCCCAGTTCGCGCGCGGCAGTCAGCGCAATCTGCAGCGCTTCGTTACGCAAGGCCTTGTCCTCGGCATCCAGCACCGCCTCGGCATGAGCGAGCGCCGCACTGAAGTCATCCAAGGCCAGCGCGGCCTGGGCTGCGGAGAGCTCGGTGTTTGGACTACTGGCAGCCGCGCTGTGTGGTGAAACCGTACTGGGCGTGGTCGGGCTGACGGCGGGGGCGTTGCTGCGGAATAATCGGGAAAAGAAACCCATGGGAGTTCTAACTAGTTCGGCCGCCAAGGTGAGACGACGGCGTACCTAGGTAGAAACGCCGTGCTCAATAGTTTTTATTGGCGTGGTTGGCATATAGAAGAACCACACCTGCGTGTGGAAACTTACGCTATGGCGTTGTGAGCTACGTGGCAAGCCTGCCTTGTTGTATTGCATCGTTCAGCATGATTCACCACGGTTGATCTCTTTGAATTGCCAGCGCTGGTGACGAAAAATCAGGGTGAAATCGTCACCGCCACCCTCTCTGTCGACGCCGACAGCAACCCGCTTCCCTCGCGCTTCAACGCGAATCCAGAGTGCTTGTGGTGATGGAAGGCCGAGGCCCATGGCTGGGGCTTGGGTACGACGTTGCGCGTTGGAAGAGCCTGGCCCGCTTAAGTCTCGCCTCATGGCTAAAAAGCGATGACGCAGTAATTGGTCGGGGAATGTTTCGCGGCAGTACAGATCCTGCAGAGCGACGATGAAATCATCAGGCTGGTGCACACCCGATTCTGCTGCTGCGGCAGTCAGTGCTGGCCAAGGGGTCTGGGTGCATAAGCGCGTAGAAAAAGAAACCCGTTCCTCTGATTCACTCGGGAACATCAGCTTCTCCATATAAGCATTAAAGCTGCTCGGCGGTATTGCCCATGCACTGGTGGCAGCAAGGCCAAAAAACAGTAAGGCAACACAGCCTTTGATAGTTTTATTCTTCTGTCCAATTAACATGCATATCTCGATTTGAATGTTTATCGGATCAACAGTGCGGCGAGTGATATTCGAATCCGACTTTATTCACGGCGCCTACCCATGGTAGGGATGTGCAGGCGCACTGGATTAATCAATAAACTCCCCGCGTTGATATTCGCGGTCGGGGAAAAGCGGCATCTTCTCGGGCGGCAGGGGAACCGGCCAGCCGCGTTTGGCTGCCCAGGCCTTGATATCGGGGATGATGCCAGGGGCTTCGCTGTCGGGGCATTCGTGCAGGCAGACCCAAGTGTCGATCTGTTTACCGATTACTGGCTTCGACGGAACGTCAAACCGCCCCCAACCGATAACGGGGAGAATGCGCGCAACCAACATTTGAGGGTATTCCCCCTTCTTGTTAGTCGGCTTGTCGTAATCGTCTTCCCATTGATACGAGGTGACATCGATGTATGGGAACTGATCGTTTTGTAAGTAATAGCCCCATTCGCGGCAGCCAAAGTTGCCATGCGTGTAAGCCGCCTTGAAGCCAGGTTTATAGCGGCGCTCCATATCTCCCATTGAACAGATGGCTGGAATATAAGCCGACTCCTCGCTGCTGATACCGGTATACCAATACCCCAAATGAAACTGTAGGTCTGCCGGGGCATTGCCCGGCGCCAGAATAAGTGAGCGGATGCGGTTTATCTTTCCGCTTAGCTTCTGGGTCCAGTGATAGGGGGAGATGACTTCGCCTTGTTCATTGAACCGGATCAACTGAAAAGCCACGGCCTTATCCATTTCCAGCAGTGCATTAGGTGAATCGGTACGGATAATGGTGGCATCAGGAAGAATAGATTGAATAATTTGCGGTTCGGATGGATCGACTGTCGCAAGAATTCTCTTGCCGAGCTCGCTCTTGGCCGAAAATGATGCTGGATCACCAATCAGCAAAATAAATCTATATTCCCACGGTCGTTCTATCCACACGCGGGAACCATCTTCTTTAGCAAAAGTAATAACGCATAACAATGCTAAGAAGCTATTAAAAATTAATCTGGTCTGCATTTTCATTTTGTGGGCAGGCTTGGGTCGTAGACGGTGATATGCAGATGGTGGGAGTGCAATTTTTCATTGCTGGATATCTGCAGATTTGGCTTCGAGGGTACTTGGTCTCGCGTATTGTCATCCATGAACCAAGGATCAAAAACCTGGCTAACGCATTTACATTGCGATAAACTGGTACGAAACGACTTGACTATTGTAGGCTCGTGCAAATCGCGTTCTTTATTCCATGCATTATCTGCCGTGACTTTGGCTTGATTTGCGGCCTCTAGATTTTTTATTGAATCAGTCAACTCATTCTCAAGCGCCCGCTCACGCAAAGGATCAACCTTACCGGGATTGGATTTTTTAAGTCGATTAAGATTATTCTGCTCTTTAATGAGCGAGTCGCGCTTATCTTCAGCAGCTTTCACCGCCTTATCCGCCAGCTCCTTTTCTTTGAAAAGCTGCTTTTCAGCGTCACTCACCCATTTCACGTCCTGCCGCCCACCTCTCAGCTCCTGGCGGTTGAGAAGGACATTATCCAGATAGCCAACATCCAGACTCAATCCCGTGCGATGTGAAATGCTGCCATACATCGGGCGCCAACCAGACGTTGTGATCACTTTTTTGATGCCGCTTTTAAGTGCTGCATCAATTAATGCCAGCCATGCATGAGGGTGTACGCGTGGTAGCCCATCTCGATACATATCGAAATTGGCAATGTTCTGTACCGGATTATCAGCATTCTGAAAGGTCAGGATCGTCTTTTGCATCACGCCTTGATCATTCGGTGCATTCACTGTTAGCTCACCTTTCAGAGAGCCATCAAAAATACTCAGCACTGCTGCCCTGATTTCGGCCACAGTTTCGGGTGGCATGAGTCTTTTTGCGTCATCGAGCGTGTATTTATATGACACCTTGAACCAGATATCGCCGGTTAACGTGGCCTCGTAAACGTCTACCTTGCGTTTGTTGCCGCGCGCATCCGTGATTTCTTTGGTTCCTTTCAATTTTGGTGTGTCATCTGAACCGAGTTGGCCGCGCCTTTCTTTGATAACCACCTCAATATCATGCTCTTTGGGAGTAACCGCGAATACAGGATGTTTGCGATTGGCTGGCGCAGCATCGCTGTTCAGATATAGCGCCACGGTCTGTCCGGGCTCGACAAAGATGTCGTCTTTGGCCACATAAGCTTTGAGCACAGCCGCCTTTTTGGAAAAAGCCTTGTCGGCCTTGCCATCAATCGCCAACGCATAAGGAATATTGAGCGTCCTCTCAGAAGGGATGTGAGGATCCCAAAGTCCGGTTTCAAATCGATATGACACCCGCCTGGTCACACTCACCGGGCAATCCACGCAACTGCCCTTTTGGGCATTCGTCGTTGCCGTGTTGCTTTGTTCTCTTGCCATCTCAACACTCCTCCACTACACCGCTGCCGACTTGTCCGACTTCCAGTTCTTGCACACCCCATACGATCCGTAGCTTGGCCGGGTCGGTCGTGGCGATACGTTCTGTTTTGCCGTCGCTATCCGTCGTGCCGGATGTATAGCTGCCATCAGGCAGGTAGATGAGGTAGGGCAGGCCGCAGATCGCTTCTCCCGAAACCTTGTCCACCGCCCTGAACTGCTCATCAAACCATTTGAATCGTGTATCAGGCAGCTTCGCCGGCGTCCTCGCCACATTCGCGCCACCCATCGCCCCCGAATTCCCCTTCACCTCAAACGTGCCGCTCGCCTTGAAGGTGATATCGCCGCCTTTCAGCTCGATCTCGGCGCCGCCGCCGAACAGCTTCACGCTGTCCTTGGCCACGATGTGGATGCTGTCCTCGGTGCTGGTGATGGTCAGGGCCTGTTCGCTGGCCAGGTGCAGGAGGTCGGTGTGGGCGGCGATGTTCAGTTCGCCCTCGGCGGCGATCAGCTTCATGCCGCCGTGGTGGGTGAATAGGCTCAGGCGATTGCCCGATTGCACGGTCATCGTCTGCTGGCCGGTCAGCTGCGCATCGGCGTGGCTGCTGGCTTGCAGATCGCTGCCGGCGTACAGCACATTGCTGCCTTCGGTGGCGGCGGCCAGCGCGCTCGGGCTTTCCAGCACGGCCGGGCTGTCCTGCAGGGTTTCCACCGGGTCCTTCAGCTGGCGGCCATCGCCGCCGCTGTCGGGCTTCTGCGCGGCTTGGCCGTTCACGGCACCGGTATGTTCGCTGAGGCGAGCATGCAGCTTGGCGATGTTCTCCTGGCCGTGATTGGCGAGGGCCTGGTGGGTGAGGGCGCTGTCGCCCAGCTGTTGGGCCAGTTGCTCGGCGGCCTTGGCCTGCGACTGAGTGGCTTGCGTGATCAGCTGGCTATCGCTGGCCTGGGGCTGGGCATGGCTGCTGAACAGCAGGCCGGCTTCACCGCGCAAGCTGCCCCAACCATCGCTGCGTAGCTCGAAGCCTTCGCCGCGATAGCGGCCGCGGTAGGCGCCAAAGGCGGGTTGAGTGACCAGGTGGCCGAGGTTGAGCTCGGTCTCCTGGCGGCTGGTCTTGAGCTGGCTGCGCAGCTGACCGGGGGTGTCATCCATCACCCAGCGGCTGTAGTCGGCACCGTCCAGGGTCTGGCTATGGAAGCCGCTCAGATGACCAGCGTGGTTGGCCGGGCCATCGTGGCCGGCTGCATAGGGCGGTATCGCCTGGTCGTTGTACAGGCTGCCCACCACCATCGGGCGGTCTACATCACCTTCCATGAAGTCGATCAGCACTTCGTCGCCCACGCGCGGGGTGAATTGCGTGCCCCAGTTCGGGCCGGCCAGCCATTCGGCCACGCGCACCCAGGTGAAGCCCGCTTCGCTGCCTGGCGCATTGTCGCCAGCGGCATGGGCCAGACCCCCGCCATTCGGCGCCTGGCCGCGCTGCCAGGCAAACTGGATCTTGATGCGGTGGTTGCGGTCGCTGCGCAACGGCTCGCCCTCGATGCCGACCACCAGCGCATGCTGGGGCTGGGCGCTCGGTTTGGGTAGGGCATCCGGCACCAGCGGGCGTTCGATGGCCTGGCATTCGAGCTGATGGCGATAGCTGCCGGCTTCCACCACGGCGGACTGCAGCCAGTCGGCTACATTCGCTTCCAGATTATTGGCGCCCTGGTGGTGGATTTGACGTACCACGAAGGCGCGGCCGCTGTAGTCGGCATGATCGAGCAGGGTGAAGCGCTGCGCGGGGCGTAGCGCGCGCACGGCGCCCTCGGCGCTGAAACGTTCGGCGCGGCCATCATGGGCCAGCTGGCGCAGCTCGGCATGCCGTGCGGCGTGCTCGGCGTTATCGAAGCGGTAGGCGGCGCTGCCATCATAGTCTTCCAGCAAGCCCACTTCGCCATCGGCCTGGCGCGACTCGGCCGTGCCGGCCGGTGCATGCAGCTGGCGGTAGTCCCAGCTGCTGCGTTGCACGCTACGCGGCTGCACGCTCAGCTGGTGCTCGAAGGCGGTTAGCCTGTCATCGCTGAAGCTGGCGCTGATCTGGCCGAAACGCAGGTTGCCAGCGTCCTTCAGTTCGGCATCCTGGTCGAACACATGCAGCTGGCAGCGCGACAGCGTGCCGTCGGTTTCACCTTCGCGGTGCTCGAACACCATGTTCAGGCCTTCCTCGGCCAACAGGCGGCTCAGAAAGGCCCAGTCGCTCTCCTGGTACTGGATGCACAGGCTGCGTTTGCGCAGCGTGCGGCTCACGCTGTGGCGCCAGTTGGCTTCCGGGTAATCGGCCAGCAGCTCGCTGGCGATCTCCAGCACGGTCTTGTCCTGGAATACCCAGCAGTCTTGCCGGCTATCCAGCCAAGCGGCCCAGGGCAGTAGGGTCAGGCGATAGCGGCTGAAGCCGCCGTCGCTACCCAAATCTTGCAGCGCAGCCACGCGGCCATGGCGCGGCACGGTCTGGCCCGCAGCGTCGATCAGGCTGAGCTGGAATTCCCTGCCTAGCCATTCGCTGGCATCGATGCCAGCCAGCTCGGCGATCACATCGACATCGAAGCGGAACAGCTGGTCCAGGCCTTCGCGGCCTTCGAAGCGTTCCACCAGTACTGGCAGCGGCGTGCCTTCCAGGCGAATCAGCCGCGCATGCTGTTGCAGGCCCAGATTACCGAGCAGCTGGGCCACGGCGGCCGATACGGCACCGGTGGCGGCTGCGCTGAGCTGGGAAACTGCGTTGCTGGCGAAGGTAGAGAGTAGTGACATGGTGTCCAGTGACAAGTGTCTAGGGCTGCAAGGGCGCGGTCTTGGGTCTGCTCGGTATGCCGAGTAGACCTAGGGCCACGCCAGGCCTGTGTTATTCGTTGCTGTCTTGCTCGGCGCGTACGCCCAGCATCTCGTTCACCTGGGCCAGGGCGCCGCCATCCTTGATCACGGCGGCCAGCCACTCGTGCAGCGGCATATCACCCCAGTCGGCGGCCTTGCGGGCCAGATAGGTGACCGGACTGTGCGGCTCGGTCTGCTGGAAGAAATCGGCCACCTGGCGCAGCAGCTGCAGGGCCTGGCTACGGTGCTGGATGGCGCCGGCCACCATGGGGGCCGCAAAGGCCACCGCGGCACCGGGGACCGCAATCGCCATGCCCGCGTCAGCGCCTGCCACGGCGTTGCCGGCGCTCACCGCGCCTTGCTCGCGCGCCACGCGCTGCACCAGATTGTTGACCGCGTCGAAGCTGTCGAACACTTCGCGGAATGACGGGCCATCCACGCCCAGCTTGGCGTCGATGGCACTGGCCAGTGCTTCCCAGGCATCGCGTGCTGCCTGCAGCTCGTCCTGCAGCTGGCGGTAGAAGTCTTTTGGCGTGCTGCGCTGCGCCTCATTGACCCGCGCCACGGTTGGCTTGCCCTCCGGGATGTTGTCGCGCAGATCGGGGTTTTTCTCCATCGCCGCTTCAAAGGCACGTGCGGCCTCCTGGTCGGCCAGGCTGAAACTGCCCTTGCTGCTCTGGGTCAGCGGGGTCTGGCGGATCAGCTCATTGGAGCGGGTCACGAACCAGGTCAGCGTGCCAATGCGCAGCTCCTGGTCGCCATCCTCGGCTTCCGGGTAGATGTTCTCCCAATACAGCTCGATCAGGCCCTGCATGACCTCGCAGCCATGGGCCAGGCCAGCAAAGCCGTTCAGCTTGGCTTCTGCCTCGGCATACCAGCCGGCCACGCGCAAATCCTTGCTGCGTTCGGCCAGCAGTTGCATGCACAGGTCGCTAGCCGCATCCCAGTCGGCCTGTTTGACGTCGGCAATCCATTCGCCCTGGGCCAGGTTGGCGTCGTCCTCGCGTCGCGCTTCGCGGATGCGGTCGAACTCGGTGGAGAAGCTCAGGTCTTCGCCACAACCACCCGGGCCGCCCAATGCCTGCAGCAGGCTGTCTTTGTCTTGCATGGTATTTCCTCTCCCTCGCGCTGGCCGCCCTGGGCCAGCGCCTTGCTATGCCTGTGTTCAGCTGACCTTGTAGGTGAGCTTGCCGGTCTTGGTCGCGCCGACCTTGATCTTCTGGATCGCTTCGCCTTCGGCCATGCGCTCGAGCACCGAACCGGCGATCTCGGGCAGGATGGTGCCGTTGAGGATGTGATCCACATTGCGTGCACCGCTATCGACTTCGGTGCAGCGCTGGAACACGGCATCCACCAGGCTGTCGTCGTAGACGAAGGCGGCCTTGTGGTTGGCGGCCACGCGCTTGGCCACGCGGTCGAGCTTGAGGCGGATGATGGCTTCCAGCACGTCGTCCGAGATCGGATAGAAGGGCACCACCTTCATGCGCCCCAATAGGGCGGGCTTGAATTCCTTGAACAGCTGCGGGCGGATCATCTCGGCCAGCGCGTCGGCTTCCGGCAGCTCTTCGGCCGGCTTGTTCAGACAGGCCTGCATGATGGTGGACGAGCCGACATTCGAGGTCAGGATGATCAGGGTGTTCTTGAAGTCGATCTCGCGACCTTCGCCGTCTTCCATCACGCCCTTGTCGAATACCTGGAAGAACATCTCCATCACGTCCGGGTGCGCCTTCTCGACCTCGTCGAGCAGCACCACGCTATACGGCTTGCGACGCACCGCCTCGGTCAGCACGCCACCTTCGCCGTAGCCGACATAGCCGGGGGGCGAGCCCTTGAGCGAGGACACGGTATGCGCTTCCTGGTATTCGCTCATATTGATGGTGATCAGATTGCGCTCGCCGCCATACAGCGCATCGGCCAGGGCCAGCGCGGTTTCGGTCTTGCCCACGCCGGAAGGGCCGACGAACAGGAACACGCCCTTGGGCTTGTTCGGGTCTTCCAGATTGGCGCGCGCGGTACGCACGCGTTGGGCTACCGCGCCCATGGCGTGGTCCTGGCCAATCACGCGTTGCTTGAGGGTGTCGGCCAGACCAAGTATCGCCTTGATCTCGTTCTTGACCATGCTGCCGACCGGAATGCCGGTCCAGGCGGAAATGATGTCGGCCACCACGCTGCCATCCACGCAGGTCGGCACGAGCCCAGACTCGCCCTGCAGGGCTTTCAACTCGGCCTTCAGCTTGTCCAACTCGGCGCGTTCGGTCTTCAGCTCGGCAGCCGGGTCGGCCGCATGCTTTTGCTCAAGCGCCTGGCGCAGCTCGCCAATCTGGCGGGCCAAGCCTAGCTCCTGCTGCCAGCGTGCGCTCTGGCCCTCGATATCGGCAGCCAAGGCGGCACGCGCCTCGTTCAGCTCCTTCAGCTTGGCGGCATGGCTGCCACCGGAGGCCACTTCACGCTGCAGGGCCGCAATTTCCACATCGGTGCGCTCGAGCTGCTTCTCGGCCAGCTCAATCGCTTCCGGTTTGGCGCTTTGCGCCAGCGCCACGCGGGCGCAGGCGGTGTCGAGCACGCTGACCGCCTTGTCGGGCAGCTGGCGGCCGGTGATGTAGCGGGCCGACAGGCGTACTGCATCGACGACCGCTTCATCCAGCACGCGGATATTGAAATGCTTTTCCATCAGCTCGGCCATGCCGCGCAGCATGCTGGCAGCCACGTCGAGGCTAGGCTCGTCGACTTTGACGACTTGGAAGCGGCGGGCAAGCGCGGCGTCCTTCTCGAAGTACTTCTTGTATTCAGCCCAGGTGGTGGCTGCAATCGTGCGCAGCTCGCCGCGCGCCAGCGCTGGCTTGAGCAGGTTGGCTGCATCGTTCTGGCCGGCCTGGCCGCCGGCGCCGATCATGGTGTGCGCTTCATCGATGAACAGGATGATCGGGTGCGGGCTCTTCTTCACCTCGTCGATCACATTCTTCAGGCGGTTCTCGAATTCGCCCTTCACGCTGGCGCCGGCTTGCAGCAGTCCCAGGTCCAGCACATGCAGGGCGACGTTCTGCAGCGGCGGCGGTACATCGCCCGCGGCGATCTTCTGCGCCAGGCCTTCCACCACCGCGGTCTTACCTACGCCGGCTTCACCGGTGAGGATGGGGTTGTTCTGGCGGCGACGAGTCAGGATGTCGATGGCCTGACGGATCTCGCTTTCGCGGCCGATCACCGGGTCGATCTTGCCGTCGCGGGCGCGCTGGGTCAGGTTGCTGGTGAACTGGTCGAGCGCGGGCGTCTTGGCCACGGCGCTGGCAGCGGTGTCACCGGGCACGGCTTCTTCGCTGGCGGGCGGGTTCTGGATGGCTTCGCCGGCTTCCTGCGACTTCACGGTCAGCTCGGCCAGCTTGTGCTTGAGTGTATCGAGCGGGAAGCGGCCGAACAGCGGTGAGCCGCGCTTGGCCAGCTGCACCAGGTCCGGGGCGGTCAGCAGGGCCAGCAGAATATGGCCGGTACGGATCAGCGAGGTGCCGCCCTCGATCGAGGCCAGCAGCCAGGCATGTTCGAGCAGGGTGGGCAGGTGGATGGAGAACACCGGTGTGCGGGTATTGCCGGTCTTGAAGCTCTCCAGCTCGCGGTTCAGATCACGCTCGAGCTGGGTGGGGCTGATATCAAAGCGCTGGCACAGCTGCACGAAGTCCGAGCCGGTCTGTTCGAGCAGAGCCAGGAACAGGTGTTCGAGATCAACTTCGTAATGACCACGCGTCATGCACAGATTGGCGGCGCGTTCGGCAGCCAGGCGGGCGGTGGGGGTGAGCTTGGCGATCAGCGCCTTGAGATTGCTAGCCATGAGATTTCCTTGAATTTTCTGAATAAGAGTTATGAATAAGCTTTGTCAAACAGGGTAGGGCGGGGCGCCTTAGTTCAAGACATAACGCGCCTCGTCCACATGCCGGTCCACGCTACGGCTACACATCACCATATCGCGCCCCAGCTGGCCGCTGAAACCATCCAGCTTGGCCGGACGTACATCGTCGCGGTGCAAGACCAGTTGCACCTCGAACTCCACACTGATGCCACACCAGTACTGCAGTAATTCCCGCAGCGACTTCGAGGCCTTGCCATCCGGCAGCAGGGCGCGATAGGCCTTCAGGCGCAGCGGACCGAAGCGCAGGCGCAGCCGACTTTGCCGCTCCCACAGCCGGGCACCACAGCAGGCGCTTTCACCCAGCACGGCCACGCTGCCGCCCAGGCGGGTCTGCTGCTCGGGCGGGATATCGAACCACTGCCCGATGAACTGCTCGACCTCGACCTGGGCCTTGAAGTAGTCGGCCAGCACCCGGCCAAGGTTATCGGCCGACACGGTCTGGTTACGCAGCTGGCCGGCATAGGCGGCATAGGGCTCGATCGCCTGCTCGTCTTCGTCATGGCTCAGTGTATCGAGGCCAAGCTGTTTGCCGGCCAGACTGAGTAGCTCGGGCAGGAAGCGCTGACCGCTTTCGTGGCGCAGCGGCAGGCGATACTTCTGCCAAGCCTTGTAGAACAGCGCCACCATGCGGTTGTTGAACACATCCATGAAGGCCTGTGCACTGGTATCGCGATGCAGCTGCTGACGCTCGGCCAGCTGCTCGGTATAGAAGCGCGGCATGGCGCCATTCGGACCAGTCATGCCGATGAAGGCCGGCACCAGCCGATAGGGGCTGGTCTTGTCCGTGTCGGCCTTCGGGCCGCTCAGCGATTCGATCTCACTGGGGGGGAAAGCAAGGCTGAGCGAACTGCCAAAACGGATGCGTTCACCGACGATGCGTTCCTGGCTCAGCCCTTCCTGCATGTGCAACTGGCGTGACAAGACCCGTACCGCCTGAAAGAACTGGTACTGGTGTGGCTGGGCGAGCAGCTTGTCGATCAGACGATAGGACGGAGGCCGTTGCGCGGCGAGCATTCCCTGAGTACCTCTCCGGTGGTTGCGTCTTCGAGCACCACCTTGGTAAAGCTATTGAGATTCACGGCCAGACCAAAAACATGTGACAGCAGCTCGGCAAACAGCCAGATGCCGCTACCGACGAAATGGTCGGCATGCACGCCGATACGGATTTCCACGCCACGGATGAAGGTGGGGAAGGGGTTGCCGGCCATGCGGGCCGAGCAGGCTTTGCTGCTTACTTGTGCAATCCCGTCGATGGCACGCCGGTTCTGGCCCGAACGCACCAGGTCGTACAGGGTCAGTAACTCGCGCAGGCCATCGCCGCCATCCTCCGCCACCGACCAATGGTTGAGGGTGAGCTGGGACACCAGGCGCCAGGCGCCATCGCCGCTGTGCTTGAAGCGGGCCGGGGCGGTGGGTTTGCGCAGCAGCTGGATGGTCTTCAGGGCCGACACGCCCTCAGCAAACAAGTCGCCGCCCGCCTGGGCAATCGGCAGCTGCGAGGGCAGATCGCGGTTGGTGCAGAGCAGGTCGATGCTCAGCGTTTCCACGTCTTCGGCCGCCGGGTTGAAATCCGGATCGACGATGGTGATCTGATATTCGAAGCCTGGGCTACGCTCGATCAGGTTCTCATCGCGGATCAGCTGCCAGTAACGGCCATCGGCAGTCGGCGCGCCGTGTTTGAGCGAGTAGAAGGGCTGAAACGCGTGTACCACGGCGCCGTCGGCGTTTTCGCGTACCTGGGCCACTCGCTCGACCGCGTAGACCTCATAGGCCTGTGGGCGGCGCGCATCGGGCAGCACGCTGTAATGCACCTGCTTGTGGCTGAGCCGTATTGGCTCGGCATGCTGCTTGAACAGATTGACCACTGGGGTACAGAACAGCTGGAAGTTCGCCACTCCCAGGCTGTCGAGCAGGCGATCGAAGCGTCGGTCATCGCGCTCGGTGGTGAGCAGGAAATGCAGTTTGAGCTTGCGCGTGGCGGCAGGCAGCTTGCTCAGAATGCCGGCCAAATTCAGATCGATAAAATTGAATTTTTCCGGGAAGACGAAATACTCGGTCAACAGGCGATAGGCCGAGTGGCTACGTGCATCGTCCTCCACCAGTGCCTCGTCAGCGGCAAAACCGACCGCGCTGACCAGGGCCTGCTGAGTCAGCTGCCAGGGTCCATAGCCGGTATCGATGGCTACACCGATGCAGCGTTGCAGCAAGGCCTCACGCAATAGGGCGACGACTGAGGGCTCGGCATCGAGGAACACGCGTACTGCTTGGGTGAGCGCCTGGTTGAGCGGCAGCTGGTCCGACAGGCCAGCCAAGCTAAGACTCAAGACCGCGCTGGTGTTCTGCGGAATCTGGGTGCCGGTTGGCGGCACCCAGTCGGTCGCGTAGGCGACATCTTCGATGGACAAGGGCAGCAGGCGAACATCAAAGCTGGTCTGGAACTTACAGGCCACGCCCTTGACCGGCCGCGATTGCAGTTGGGTGCCGCGTGGGATGGTGACCGGCGCACTCAGCTGGGCGACTGCGCCACCCAGGCGAGCAATCGAACAAGCTGGATAGGGGCGCAGATATTGCGGATACAGGGTCTGGAACAGCGCATTGGTCAGCTGCGGGTATTCATCGTCCAGCTTTTTGTGCACGCGCGAGGCGAGCAGGGCGAAGGACTGTATCAGTCGCTCGACATGCGGGTCCTCGACCGCCTCGCCCGACATCAGCAGGCGGCCGGCGATCTTCGGGTATTGCTCGGCGAACTCGCGGGCATGGCGCTTGAGTACGGCCAGCTCGCGTTCGTAATAGGGCAGCAATTCTTCCATGGTGCTCAGCTGGCTTTCAGGCGTCGGGTCTGATTGACCGAGTACTGCTGGATGGTGGGTTGCAACATGGCATCAAAGCTGACCGGCTCCTGGGCCGGGTAAACCACGAGCAGCGCACTGATCGAGAACAGCAGCGAATTGGTCGAGCCTTGATCGGCTTCGAGATGCACGCGCACATTCTTCAGGCGAGGCTCATGGCACAGAATGGTTTCTTCCAGGGTGCGGCAGATGCGGTAGCAGTCGGCCGGGTTGGCCAGACTCATACCGACGAAATCGAGAATGCCAAAGCTCAGGATCGAGTGATTGGCGAGCGGGTATTCCGCCAGCGCGCCCTCCGGACCGCGGCGGCTGTTCAGCAAGGCTTCCAGGTCGTTGGCGACCGATTCCTTGAGTTGCTCGATGCTGAGCCGGCGCAGCGGATTGGTCTCGCTTTGCACCTTGGGCTGGTCATCGAACAATTTTTCGAACAGGGTCGGGGCAAAGCCACGCGACAGATTGCGATCCAGCATTTCTTCTCCAAATCCGCCACGCGGGGCGAATCAGGCCAGCAAACAAAGGGCGGCGCAGGCGCCGCCCTTCAAACAGATACGACTTAAGCGGTGTACTGGTTGGTGTTCTTCGCCAAGCTCCAGGCACCGGTGCTGTTACCCTTCTGGCCACCGGCGATGGCTTGAGCAACATAGGTCCACTGGATGGCAGCGTACTTGAGCGAGAAACGCTCGCTCGGCACGCCTTCGCCCGACACATCAGGCGAAACGCTGGAAACGATCACGTGCTTCAGCTTGATTTCCAGGTACTTGACGCGCTTGGCACCGTCGGCACGCATGAAGTCGATCACCACTTCGTCGAAAGTGTGGCCGGCCGAGCAGGCTTCCCACAGTTTCGGGCTGGTCAGGTCCAGGAACTTCTGGAACTGCATATCGCCGTGTTCGCAACGCTCGGCAGTGTGACCGCCGGCGCTCGAAGCAGTGGCCGACTTCGGCTGCTTGATCTGGTGTGCCCAGCTCTCAACTTCCAGCCACTTTTGGTGTTCGCTGTCGTTGGACTCGCCATCGATTTTGAACTTGCCGTTGAATTTGACGTAAATGTCCTTCATGTTTCCCTAGCTCCTGATCGTGCCGCAGCACTTAGATTAAAGATTTATGGCAATACACCGCCCGCTGGCTTGCCCAATTGCACAAGCCAGACCAAGGTTCTTGAGGGGATAGCGCCTTAGTGATCGAGTCGCGTGATCGATACGCGAGCGGGACACTTTCGCCCTGGCGGCGATGAAACTACCGCAAGGCTCGGGTGTAGGTCGGTGTCGGGTCCACATAAGCGGGCAGCTAGGCTGCCCACTTGATGGCCCGATGACTTTGTTATGGAGTGCATCATTCCTCCTCCCCTCGACCAGACCGCTTAGCGGTTGGCCGACTGCGGCAGTTCAGCTACCAGTCGCAGAGAGATTGAAAGTTCGTCCAGTTGGAAATGCGGGCGCAGGAAGGCAACAGCCTTGTAGACGCCAGGGCGGCCCGGTACTTCGGCCACTTCAACCGATGCTTCACGCAGCGGGAATTGCGCCTTGGCTTCCTGCGATGCACCGTCATCCAGCAACACGTATTGCGAGATCCACTTATTGAGGAAGTCCTGCACATTGCCTGCAGAGGCGAAGCTGCCGATCTTGTCGCGCATCATGGCCTTCAGATAGTGCGCAACGCGCGAGACCGCCATGATGTATTGCAGCTGAGAGGACAGCACCGCATTGGCATTGGCCGCATCGCTATCGTACTTCTTGGCTTTTTGCGTCGACTGCGCGCCGAAGAAGGCGGCATAGTCGGTATTCTTGCAATGGACCATGGGGATGAAGCCCAGGTCACTCAGTTCTTTCTCGCGCCGGTCGGTAATGGCAATTTCCGTTGGGCACTTGAGCGCAACTTCACCGTCATCGGTCTTGAAGGTATGGGTCGGCAGACCCTCCACCAGGCCACCACCTTCCACACCACGAATGGCTGCGCACCAGCCGTAGTTTTCGAAGGCAGACGTCAGGCGCGCAGCGAAGGCATAGGCGGCATTCACCCACAGATATTTGCTGTGGTCGGTACCGTCGACGTCTTCAACGAAGTTAAAGCCTTCGACCGTTGTGCCATCCTTCGGGTCATAAGGCAGACGACCGAGGAAATGAGGCAGGGCGAGACCTACATAGCGCGAATCTTCCGACTCGCGGAAGGAACGCCACTTCATGTATTCGAGGGTGTCGAACACCTTGGCCAGATCGCGTGGCTTGCCCAGTTCAGTGAACGACTCAAGGCCGAACAGCTCAGGCGAGGCCGCCGATAGGAAGGGCGCATGCGCCGCTGCGGCAACGTGCGACATCTGCTCGATGAAGTACATATCGGTCGGTTGGCGCGAAATCTCGAAATCACCGACCAGGGCGGCAAACGGTGCGCCACCGAAGGTGCCAAATTCTTCTTCGTAGACTTTCTTGAACAAAGCGCTCTGATCGAAATCGATCGCCGTCTGGAAGTCCTTCACCAATTCCTTCTTGGTGGTATTCAGCATCTTGATTTTCAGCATCGGGCCGGTGCTAGTCTCACGGCACAGATACTGAAGGCCGCGCCAGGAGCTTTCCATTTTCTGGAAGGCCGGTGCGTGCATGACGGCGCTGAGCTGAGCGGAAATCAGTTCGTCGATCTCGGCGATACGCGCATCCAAGGTGGCCGACAGATTGTCGGACATCACCACGGTGCCCTGCATGACTTCCTTGACCAGTTCCGAGATCAAGTCCTTGGCGCGGGCATGTTCGGAATCCGACTTGGCAACGCGGCTTTCCTGCACGATTTGATCGAGCAGACTGTTTTCCTGGGTGGTCTCTACCGCGCCAGCGCGTGCTTGTTCCAGCAATTCGCTCATTTATTCCTCCTCGCGGCCGGTTTCCTGGCCCAGTTTTTCCAGTTTCTCGGTATTGCGCAGCACATCGTTCAGCAGGTCTTCCAGCTTTTCGCTACCAGCAATCTTGTTACGCAGATCGGCCAGGCGTGTACGTGCTTCTACCAATTGATTCAGTGGATCAATTTGTTTAACGATTTCTTCTGGGCGGAAATCTTCCATGGAGCGGAAGGCCAAATCAACGGCAAATTCACCACCTTTATCGGTTAATTTATTACTAACGCGGAATTTGGCGCGCGGCTCAATTGCCGACATCACTTCGTCAAAATTATCGCCGTCAATATTCACAAACTTCTTGTCTTTGAGTTTTGGCTGTGCAATTTCGGAATCGCCAGCAAAATCGCCGACCACACCCATCACAAAGGGCAATTCCTTTTGCTGAATGGCATCGCCAATTTCAACGTCATAGGTGAGCTGAACGCGTGGCGGACGTACGCGTTGTAGTTTCTTTTGAATGCTTTCACGTTTTGCCATGAGTCGATTCTCTATAAGGATTGAATAGTCATTTCAACGCAATGCGCCGAATGGATCGCTAGCTGCCGTGCTCTGTGCTGGCTGGGGCTTTGGGACTGCTACAGGTGCGGTGGCAGGTGCTTCCGCTGCCTTGGCAACCGGGCGAGGGCGTACGCGCTGAGCGGGCTTGGGCAGTGGCTTGGCGCCGGGGATCAAGATTGCTTCGCCCAGCGTGTCGCGCAGTTCCTTGACCAGCACCTCGGCCTCGGTCTTATTACCTTCGCTCAGCGGCGTATCGGCGCGGATCTCGCTCAGGCTGCTCACCGCAAGGCGCATGCTCGAAACGAAGATAATGCTGCGTGCTTCGGCGCTGTTCGGCGAACGAGCCAGGGCCTCGGTTGCCGCATCGATCGCCTTTGGGTAGTCCTGACGCTCGAACTGGGCTTGCGCGAGCTTGACCCAGATCGCATCACTGGTCGGATTCAACTTGCTGGCTTGCACCAGCAAGTCGGCGGCTTTGTCCTGTGCGCCAGAGCTCATGGCCTCATTCGCCTGCTGCATCAATGCATCGGAAGTAATTGGCGGGCGGCTAGTGCCACATGCCGTCAGCCCGCTTACTATAACTGCACAAATCAGTCCGCTTTTCATCCATTTGGGGGATAAGACTCGTTTGGTGCTCATTTATATTAGCCTCCAATAAACAACTTATGACAAAGTAATTTCGCAATGCTAAGCTCTCCAGGGTGTTTAATGCAACGAAATCTCTGCCAAATAATTCACATGTTAACTGTTGCTAATATATTGCTTTGGTGAGGAAGGTTTATGGGGATGAAACTTGGTGCTTTGTCTGCCATCATTGCCGCCGTATTGCTGCAAGGATGCGCGTCACCCTTGGTGGAAGCGGTCGGCAACGTAGGGAAATCGGCGCTCGAGCTCGTTGGGGTGGTGGAGAAAGAGGCCGCGGCCAAGGGGAAAAAAGTCCAACTCACCCTCTCTGCCGGTGAGAGTGTGAATAGTGACAATGCAGGGCGTGGGAATGCACTTGTCGTGCGCTTTTACAAGCTGAAGGCCGCGGAGAGCTTTCTATCCCTGTCGCGCGAGGCTTTGAATGGTGCAGCGGTGGTGCCGGAGGGGCTGAAAGAGGATGTCTTGGCGGGCAAGGAGCAGATCCTGATGCCGGGGCAACAATACCGGCTCGACGAGGTACTCCCCGCTGAAGCTTCGCACATCGGTGTGGTGATGCTATTTCAGAGTCCGCAGCCAGCCCGTTGGCGCGCAGCAATTCCGGTGGCGGCCTTGAGCGATCGCCCCATGGTGCTAGGCGTGCACCGCTGCAGCTTTACGGTGACCGATGGTCTGTCGGATAAGGAATTATTGAAGGTGCTGTCGCGTGCTGGCAGTGCCAGTTGTGGCTAAGTGCGGTTTGCGCTCACTTGGCTCGAGTTTCAAACTTGATCAAATGCTTAGCCCGCCTCGATTTACCCAGTGAAATTGGGGTGTGGGCACTTACTGTGAATAATTGACGATGTCGAATGTCCCGCGTGTTCTCTGGGGCGAAGGTTTGTTCCTTCGCCCGCAGCATTTCCAGCAGCAAGATGCCTACCATGATGCCCGTCTGAATGAGGTCAGCCAGTTGCTGCACCCCTATGCCTGGGGGGTGCGTTCGGTCAAGTTTGACCTGGAGGCGCTGGCTGCCGGCGTCTTGATCGCGCAAGAGATCAACTTGGTCTTTCCTGACCGCGAGCCCTTTGCCAGTCCCGCATGTGATCCGCTGCCAGAAGCCCTGCAGCTTTCCGCCATGCCGGATCTGCCCGATAACTTCATGGTTTATGCCGGATTGCCGCCTATGCGGCCAGGTGCCCAGAATGTGCAGCCTGAGGGCGGTGCCGATCGGCGTGCGACACGCTTCGCGATTGATGAAACCGAAGCATGGGATCTGTTCACCAATGCCACGCCCGCGCCGGTCTCGGTGCTGCGCTGTCAGGTCCGTTTGCTGACCAGCATGCAGTCGCTGGATGGTTGGGTCACCCTGCCGCTGGCGCGTGTGAAGCGTAGCCAGACCGGTGGTTTCGAGCTGGACAGCAGCTACATCCCGCCAGTGTTGAATATTGCCGCTTCGAGCACGCTGCAGGCCATGTTGCGGCGTTTGCTGGACATCCTGCAGGCCAAGGTCAGTGCGCTCTATGGGCATCATCGCGAACCAGGCAAGAACGTCATCGAATTCCGTTCCGGTGATGTAGCCTCTTTCTGGCTATTGCATACGGCGTCTACGGCCTATGCGAGTCTGTTGCATCTGCACCAGCACCCGTTGCTGCATCCGGAGCGCCTGTTTCATCAGCTGCTGACCTTGGCGGGGGGGCTGATGACCTTCACCAAGGCTTACAGCCTGAGCGATCTGCCGGTCTACTCGCACCAGGAGGTTGGTAGTGCGTTTCACAAGCTGGATGAGATGATCCGTGCCTTGCTGGAAACCGTGATTTCCACCCGGGTGTTCAGCATCGCGCTCAGCGAGGTCAAACCCTCGTTCTGGGCTGGCCGGCTCGATTCGGACAAGATTGATGCGCAGACGCGCTTCTATCTGGCGGTCTCCAGTGCCGTGCCCGCGGCCGAGCTGATCGACAATGCACCGATGCGATTCAAGATCGGCGCGCCCGATGATGTGGAGAAGCTGGTGCTGTCGGCCATGCCGGGCGTGCGGCTCGTGCATACCCCGCTAGTGCCGAGTGCCATTCCGGTGCGCCCTGGCTCCTACTATTTTGAGCTGGAGCCGCGCGGTTCGCTCTACGAGCGCATGCTGCAGGCCCAGTCGCTGCAGATTTATATCCCGACCGGTTTCCCGGATATCAAACTTGAACTACTGGCGGTAACCCAATGAATACGGCTGCAACTCCCTCCTTGTTTGCCAGTGGCGCCATCGGCCCGCAGGGCGCGCGTACGACGCCGTCGGCCAGCGGTGGTAAGTCCATGCTGGAACTGCTTTACGATGGTTTCTACCTGGTTTTTCTGCTCAAACGCAGCTATGTACCCAAGAGTGCAGAGCACCTGCGCGGTCAGATCCGTGAGCTGCTGGATGCGTTTGAACTGAATGCGCGGCGCATGAGCGCCAGTGCCGATGATGTGTTCTCGGCCAAGTACGCGTTCTGCGCGCTGCTGGATGAAACGGTACTCGGCTCCGCTTTCGATATCCGTGATGAGTGGGGACGCAGCCCGCTGCAGCTGGCCTTCTTTGGTGACCAGCTGGCGGGTGAGAACTTCTTCGTCAAGCTCGATCAGCTGCGTGGCAATGGCGCAGCATCGTTGCAGGCGCTGGAAGTGTTCCATTACTGCCTGCTGCTCGGCTTCCAGGGCAAGTACATGTTGGAAGCGCCGGAGAAGCTGGCGCTGCTGACTGCGCGCCTGGGCGATGAAATCGCCTTCCTGCGCGGCAAGCGCAACGGCTTTGCGCCGTTCTGGGCGATTCCGGATAAGGTCAATCATCTGCTGAAGGGTGATATGCCGCTCACCTACATCCTGATTGGCATGGCAGCGATTGGTTTGGCGGCTTTTCTTGGCTTGCAGGCACTGCTGGGCCACAAGCTGAACGGTGAGATGAAGCCTTTCGATAGCCTCTTGCAGGCACCGCCTCAGGCGGCGCATATCACCATCAATCTGCCTTGATGTTTGGCTGGCCCGCTTCGTGCGCGGCGTGCTGGTAGCGGCCGCTCCTGTAGCGGCCGTTGTCATTTGACCCTGCTTGGCGGCAAAACGCTTGGTGAACGAGCAGAGTGAACGCCAGCTTAGGTAAGGTTGGAGCTGTAGATGGGAAACCGGGACCGATTCATGCGGAAAGTCATCAAGCCTTGGCGCATTACGCAGCTGGGCTGCCAAGGTGCTTTAGTGTTGTCGATGTGCTGGCTGCCTGCGCAGGCCGATATCAGCAAGGCGGGGCGCTTTTATGAAGACGCGCTGAGCCGTTATGAGCGGGGCGATCTGCCCGGCGCGATCATTCAGCTCAAGAACAGCCTGCAGCAAGATGCCAAGATGTTGCCCGCCCATCTGCTACTGGGTAAGGCCTTGCTGCAGCATGGCGACTTGAACGGAGCAGAGGCTGCGCTAGAGGCGGCGCTGCAGCAGGGCGTTAGCCCCAGCGAGATGATGGCGATGTTGGCCCAGGTCTATCTGGCGCTGGGCAAACCCGAGCAGGTATTGGCCAAGGTGCCGGCAGCCGGCCTGCCAGCTCGCGTGCAGGTGGAATTACTGTCTTTGCGTGGCACGGCTTATGCCGAGTTGGGCAAGTCTCTGCAGGCGCGCCAGTCCTTCGAAATGGCACGTGCGCTCGATCCGCGCTCACCCTTGCCCTTGATTGCGGAAGTCCCTTTGCAGCTCAGCAGCGGCCAGCTTGAGTCGGCGCGCCGCCTTGCCGCGCAGGCTATCGAGCTGGCGCCGAACAATCCGCAGGCCTGGAATATGCACGCCTCGGTCTTGCATCTGGCGCTGGACTTGCCTGGCGCGCTCAAGGCCTATGAGCGCGCACTGAGCCTGCAACCCAAATATGTCGATGCACGAGTGGCCAAAGCTGCTTTGCTAGTTGATATGCGCCGTGATGCCGAAGCCCGTCAGGAATTGGCGCAGCTACGCAAGGATGCGCCAGAAGAGCCGCGTGCGGCCTATCTGCGCGCCTTGCTGGCTAGCCAGCAAGGCGATATGGCAGAGGCGAATCAGGCAATCAGCGAGGTGGTCAAGCTGATCGACGCACTGCGCCCAGCCTGGCTGGCGCGCCGTGAGCAGCTCCTGATGGTGGGGGCGCTCGCGCACCATGCACAGGGCAATCTGGAGAAGGCGCGCGAGTACCTAAGCAGCATACTCACGCGCAATAGCCACAATACCGAGGCGCGCAAGCTCCTGGCCGGGATCTATGCGCAGAAGCGCGACTTCAGCCGTGCGCTGACCTTGCTGGGTGATTTGAAACGCGATCTCCCCAATGACCCGCAGGTGCTGTATCTGCTGGGCTCGGTGCATATGGCCATGAAGCACTATCAGCAGGCGACCGAGCTACTCGAGCAGGCCGCTACACGGGTGAACTCCGGTGAGTTGACGCGCGCGCTGGCCTTCAGCCTGCTGGGGCAAGGGCAGAGCGAGCTGGGGCGTGCCAGCCTGCAGCGTGCCTTGGCGGC
This sequence comes from Chitinimonas taiwanensis DSM 18899, assembly GCF_900119825.1. Lineage (GTDB taxonomy): Bacteria > Pseudomonadota > Gammaproteobacteria > Burkholderiales > Chitinimonadaceae > Chitinimonas > Chitinimonas taiwanensis. The sequence goes on from NZ_FPKR01000009.1 coordinate 67,363, forward strand.
CAACCCGGCCGATGCGCAGGCTGGCATGGCGCTGGCTACCTTGCAGATGCGCCGCGGCGAGATCAAGGCTGCACTGGCAACGGCGGAAAGTCTGGTCAAGTACGTGCCCGACAATTTGACCGTGCTGAACTTTCTGGGCTCGCTCAAGGCCGCCAGTGCCGATAAGGCAGGCGCACGTAGCGCATTTCAGGCCATTCTTGCCAAGGATCCTGCCTTCCCCTCGGCCGTTTTGAATCTCGCCAAGCTGGAAGTCAGCGAGGCGCGCTTTGCCGAGGCGCGCCAGCGCCTGAACAGCTTTCTGGCCAAGCGGCGTGATCATCCCGATGCCTTGTTCGAACTGGGCTTGTTGGAATTCCAGGCCGGCCGGCCCGCAGAAGCTATCCGCCAGCTACAGCGTGCCAATGCGTTGCAGCGCAATGACACCCGTCCCGGCATGGCACTGATCGAGATCCAGCTCGCCCAGCGCCAGTTGCAGGCCGCCTTGGGTAGCGCGAAGAGTTTGCGCACCAGTTATCCCGATCAGCTGCCAGTGCTGCTGACGCTGGCGCGCGTGCATCTTGCTCTTGCCGATCTGCCCAATGCGCGCAGCGTGCTGCAGGAGGCAACCCGGCTGGCGGAGTTCAATGCCGATATGCAGTTGCAGATTGCGCGCCTGTACTTGCAAAGCAATTCAACCGACGCTGCCTACTACAGCGCTCAGAAGGCCCTGCAGGGGCGGCCGGGTGACCCCGCTGCCCTTGCACTGCTGGTCGAGATTGAGCTGCGGCGCGGCGCAAAAGGTCGTCCGGATGAGGCGCTAAAGCTTCTCAGTGTGGCCCACCCCAACCATGTGTTGACTGCCCTGGCTGCAGGGGATCTGGCCATGTTGCGCGAGCAGTACCCACTTGCCGTCACCCACTACAGCAAGGCTTTGCAGCGTGCCGCCAATACTGCCAATCTGCATAAACTGGCTCAGGCTCACCTGGCCATGGGGCAGCCTGGCAAGGCTGCCGAACTGCTGAGCAACTGGGTGAGCAAGCGTCCGGACGATATCCTTGCCCTGAAAACCCTGGCAGAAATGCAATTCCGTGCCGGGCAGCTACAGGCTGCCAAACAGAACTATGCGCGGGCGCTTGCATTGACGCCCAACGATGCGGTTGCACTGAACAATTACAGCAATTTGCTGCTCAAGTTGAAGGACCCGGCCGCGCGCACTTATGCAGAGCAGGCGCTGAAGCTGGCCCCTAACGACCCGGCCTATGCCGATACCCTGGGTTGGGTACTCGTGCAGCAGGGGCAGCTGGAGGCTGGCTTGCGCTATCTGCGCGAGGCCCGCTTGCGTAATCCAGAGAGCCCAGATGTGCGCTACCACCTGGCCTATGCACTGTCCCAGAGTGGCCGAAAGGCCGAAGCGCGCGAGGAACTGCGAGCGGCGCTAGATAGTGGTGGTGTGCAATCCGAACCCGCTGCTTATGCGGCCTTGGCCAAGGAACTAGGCTTGTAAGAAATGTCGATTTTCTTTACACACTATGCGCGTGCAAGTATTGATGATTTGTAAGTGCATGTAAGTTAAAGGGAATTTTTCTGGCTTGTATTTTGCTAGCAAAAGAGCAATGAAACGTTTCACCGAGGGTTTGATCGTGAGAATCCAGCTCAAGTTATTCAGTGCATTGGCGATGTTCGCTCTGCCGGCCATGGCCGCAACCACCTGGACATTGGGCTCTACGCCGGGCATGACGGTATCGGCTTATGCCAACACTGGCGGTACCAATAATTCGACCAATGCCGCGAACAATGGCGCGCTGCAAACCATACAGGCCGCCACGGTGAACTGGTACAGCGGTGGTGTAGGGGTGCGCAATGCCGATGCTTGCACCAGTGGCTCTTATTGCGATGTGAATGAGGCGAACAACCCCGAGCACTCAGTCGATAACCAGCAGCGTTACGACATGATCTTGCTGTCCTTCACGGCCGAGGTAATGTTGACCGGCGTGAAGTTGGGCTGGTTCAGCAATGACTCGGATATCACGGTCATGGCTTATACCGGCAACGATATTCCGACTCTGGTTGGCAAACGCTACGATCAGCTGACCGGCTGGGCCTCCATCGGTAATTATTCGGATGTCGGCGATACCGCTACCAAGGCGATCAATGCGGACAAGGTGGTGTCGTCCTACTGGCTGGTAGGGGCCTACAACCCGCTGGCCAACCCAAATGGCGGCGCCGTTACCGGTAGCGGTTACGACTACATCAAGATTGCCTCGGTCACTAGCGATGTGCCGCCGACGATCAAGGTGCCAGAGCCGGGTTCGCTGGCCTTGGCTGGCCTAGGTTTGTTGGGTGTGGTGGCCTTGCGTCGCCGTAAGGTGTTCTGAACTGCTGGCTTTTCTGCTTATGCTTTCGCAACGGCGCCGCTAGGCGCCGTTGGCGTTTTCAGCGCTTTGGCTTACTCGGGCAATCCAGGATATCGAGATGCGCGCTCCTTCTGGGCGGTACTTAATAGGCCGCAACAGACGCTACAATGCGCGCCGCTTCTTTTTCCCGTAATGACTGTGATAGAGCTCAAATACCTGCGTGCCTATTCGCCTGCGCTGCAAGCCCAGGTGCGCGAGCTGATTGCGCGCGATCAACTGGGCGAGCATCTGGCCAAACGTTACGCAGGGCAGCATGAAGTGCAGACCGATAGGGCGCTGTATGCGTACGCTCAGGCGCTGCGACAGGAATATCTGCGCACGGCACCGCCGCTGGACAAGGTGCTGTATGACAGCAAGCTCGATCTGATCCACCAGGCGCTGGGCCTGAATACCGCGATCTCGCGCGTACAAGGTGGCAAGCTGAAGGCGAAGAAGGAAATCCGTATTGCGTCCTTGTTCAAGGAAACAGCGCCAGCGTTCTTGCGCATGATCGTTGTGCATGAGCTGGCCCACTTGAAGGAGCGCGAGCACAGCAAAGCCTTCTATCAGCTGTGCGAGCATATGCAGCCTGGCTATGCCCAGCTGGAATTCGACTTGCGCCTCTATCTGACCCAGCGCGATCTGGAGAAGTCGGCTCGGTAGACCGGTGGATGTCTTGCTACGCTTTCTGGCATGCAGACCCGTGCTAGGCCGTACTTGTTCGCCAAGCTCAGAGATCGGTGCTTGCTTGAGGCCGTGTTGCCAAACAGCGCACCAGCAGCCGTACCCAGGCTTAGCCCTGCAGCAGGCCGTGCCGGACATTTGCTACGGATAACCGCGCGAACTCTTATAATCGCCAGCCCGGCCTGATCCGCCGGGCTTTTCATTCTCTCTATCGACCGCGCCATGAATACACCCGCCCATACTCCGATGATGCAACAGTACCTGGCGCTGAAGTCCCAGCATGCCGATAAGCTGCTGTTTTACCGGATGGGCGACTTTTATGAGCTGTTCTTTGATGATGCGGTCAAGGCTGCCCGACTGCTCGATATCACCCTGACCAGTCGCGGACAGACGGCAGGCATGCCGATCAAGATGGCCGGTATCCCCTACCACGCGGCGGAAGGCTATCTGGCCAAGCTGGTTAAGCTGGGGGAGTCGGTTGCCATTGCCGAGCAGTTTGGCGACCCGGCCACCAGCAAGGGGCCGGTCGAGCGCCGCGTGGTGCGCATTGTCACGCCCGGCACGCTCACCGATGCAGCCTTGCTGGACGATAAGCGCGAAAACCTCCTGCTGGCGGTAAATGCCATCAAAGGTCGCCTTGGGCTGGCTTGGATATCGCTCGCCTCCGGGGACTTCCGCCTGCTTGAGACCGTGCCGGAAGCACTAGCCAGCGAGCTTGAGCGACTCAAACCCGCCGAGGTTCTGTTGCCCGAGGACTTGAATCTGGATCTACCGGCTGCGGCCGGTTATGCCGTCAAGCGTATCGCCAGCTGGCAATTCGATATTGAAACCGCGTTGCGCAATCTGACCCGCCAGTTCCAGACCCAGGACCTGAGTGGCTTTGGCGTGGATGAGCCGGGTGTGGCGGTTGGGGTGGCCGGCGCCTTGCTCGAATATGCGCGCCAGACCCAGTGCGGTGCCTTGCCGCATGTGAATACACTCTCGGTCGAGCAGGCAGGTCAGTATCTGGCGCTGGATGCAGCCACACGCCGCAATCTGGAACTGACCGAGACCATTCGTGGCGAACCCGCGCCCACATTGTTCTCCTTGCTCGATAGCTGCGCGACCGCCATGGGCAGCCGCTTGATGCGCCACTGGCTCCATCATCCGCTGCGTAATCAGCATAAGGTGGTGCGCCGCCGCGATGCGGTCGCAGCCCTGGTCGAGGTGCATGATCTGGAGGGTCTGCGCGCGCAGCTGGGCGAGATTCACGATATCGAACGGATTGCCGCCCGGGTGGCCTTGCGCTCGGCCCGGCCGCGTGATCTATCCAGCCTGCGCGATAGCCTGAGCGCACTGCCGGCCTTGCTGCCGCAGCTGCCTGCCAATGCCCTGCTGGACGAACTGGCTCAGCAGTTGCAGCCGCCACGGGAAGTGGTCGATCTACTCGCGCGTGCGGTGATGGACGAGCCTTCGGTGGTGATCCGTGATGGCGGCGTGATCCGTAGCGGTTTTCATGCGGAGCTGGATGAGCTACGCGCGATTCAGACCAATCATGGTGACTTCTTGCTGGCGCTGGAGGCGCGCGAGCGCGAGCGTACCGGTATCCCCAATCTGCGGGTCGAGTACAACCGTGTGCATGGCTTCTATATCGAAATCACCAACTCGCACGGCGACAAGATCCCCGATGACTATCGACGCCGCCAGACCCTGAAGAATGCCGAGCGCTATATCACGCCGGAGCTGAAGGCATTCGAAGACAAGGCCTTGTCGGCGCAGGAGCGCTCGCTGGCTTTGGAGAAGGCGCTTTATGAAGGCCTGCTTGATGCGCTGGCCCCCGCAGTGCCGACCCTGCAGCTCTTGGCCCAGGCGGTGGCTGGTCTCGATGTATTGGCCTGCCTGGCCGAACGCGCCCGCGTGCTCGATTGGGTGGCGCCAAGTTTCCGCGATGAAACCGTGCTCAGCATCGAGGCCGGTCGCCATCCGGTGGTCGAGCAGCAGCTTCGCGATGGCGCGGGTGAGGCTTTTATCGCCAACGATCTGCATTTCGATGCCAGCCGCAAGTTGCTGCTGATCACTGGCCCGAATATGGGCGGTAAGTCGACCTATATGCGCCAGGCCGCGCTGATCGTGCTGCTCGCCCAGATTGGCAGTTTCGTGCCGGCCAAGGCGGCCACCATCGGTCGGCTGGATCGCATCTTTACCCGTATCGGCGCTAGTGATGACCTGGCCGGTGGTCGCTCGACGTTTATGGTGGAAATGACTGAGACGGCCAATATCCTCAACAATGCCGGCGAGCACGCGCTGGTGCTGATGGACGAGGTGGGGCGCGGTACCTCGACCTTCGACGGTCTGGCCTTAGCCTGGGCGATTGCGCGCGCACTGATCGAAAAGAATCGCAGCTACACGCTGTTTGCCACCCATTACTTCGAGCTGACCCGGTTGGCTATCGAATACCAGCAGGTGGCGAACGTCCATCTCGATGCCGTTGAGCATAAGGACAAGATCGTCTTCCTGCATAGCGTGGAGGAGGGCCCGGCCAGCCAGAGCTATGGGCTGCAGGTGGCGCAGCTTGCCGGTGTGCCGCGCGAGACAATAAGGCAGGCCAAACGTTACCTGACTGAGCTGGAGAACCAGCGTGCCAGCCAGGCCGGGCAGGGCGATCTGTTTGCCGCACCGGTGCTGGAGCTACCCGAGCCGGAGACGAACCCGCTGCAGGACAAGCTTTTGGCTATCGATCCGGACAGCCTGACGCCGCGCGATGCACTGGATTTGCTTTATGAGCTTAGCCGGCTGGCGCGGGCCTGAGTGGGCTGTCGGATTTATTTACAAAGCCCATCGAAAATTTCAATTAGAAGTCGTTCTCAGCCAGGCTATAACAGTACAGAATGATGAACAGGTCGACGCGAGGCTGCGCCGGCATTTTTTTATTTCTGGAGCGAAGCAAATATGGACGCAGTGAAGGACAGCCGCCTCGATCAGGGTCTGGCGCGTATCTTCGGCATTGCACCGGACAAAGCCGGTGTCAATCTCGATGCGATTCGGGCCAAGGCTGCAGCGAACCTCGCGGCTTACGGCAAAGTGCTGGCTGATTTATTTGAACGCCAGGCCGTGCCGGTGCCGCCACCTGTGCAGCTGCAGTGGTGGGGCGAGGGCAGTCGGATCAAGGTGGTCGGCAGCCATCCCGATCGCGAACGCATCGAAGTTTTGCTCAATGGCGATGGCGAGCTGGTGGAGGAGTTCAAGGAGTTGGAATTGCTGCACGAGATCGTGCGCAATACCGAGCAGCCTGATCAGGCCGGCAAACTGGACCAGCATTTCAATATCGGGCTAACCAGCAACGGCATACTGGTGTTCTACACCGACTGAATGCAAAGCAAGACAAAATAAAACCGGCCCTGGTGCCGGTTTTATTTTTCCTTCTTAGCTTCGCTTCTTGCGCGAGCTTTTCTTCTTGGCGGGTTTGCGGCTGCTCTTCTTCTTGCTGACCTCGCGCGCCTGCTGCAGCAATTGCTCGAGCTGTGGGCCACGTTCGGCCACACTCTCCTGCGTAACGCGCCGCCCACCGTTATAGCGCTTGGCCCAATAGGCATCCGTGATGCGGACGATCTGTACCTTGCTACCTGCGCGCGGCGAATGGATAAAGCGATCATCGCCAAGATAGATGCCAACGTGCGAGAACTTGCGCCCCAGGGTATTGAAGAACACCAGATCACCCGGCTTGAGCGCCTCTTTCTCAATATCCTCGCCCAAGCGGCTGATGGCCAAGGCGTTATGGGGCAGGGCGATATTGAGCGCCTGCTGGAATACGTACTTGATAAAGCCGCTGCAATCGAGGCCGCTTTCGGGTGAATTCCCGCCCCAGCGGTAGGTCACACCGATCAGCCCAAGCGCCTGCAGCATGATGTCCTGGGAAAAACGCGTACCGGCGTCGCCTTCAAACTCACTCAGGGCGTCGCTTGGCTCATGGCTCGTGGCAGCGGGGCTGGTTTCATCTGCGGGCTTGGCCAGGGCCAGGCAAGCCAGCGGAATAAGAAGTAGATGGCGATATTTCAATGTCATCCCGGCACTGTAAAAGGTGATCAGGGTTGCTGTAAAGAATGGCGCGATCCGGCCAAACTCGGTGCATCGTATTGCTGAGATGGCGAGTCAGCTGCGCTGCGCGCGGTGTTCGCCAGTGCGTCAGCTAGAATTGAGACCATGCTCAAAGAGACAATCAGCCTGATGCGCGACTTGCCGCGCATCCGCGAAATCATCGGGGTCTTCGCCAGACATGGATTTGGCGATTTGGTTCGCCGCCTGAATGTGCAACGCACTTTCGAGCGGGCGGGGGAATCGCTGGAAATGCCCAGCGAAGATGCGCCGCCGGTGCTCGATCCACCGGTACGCGCCCGCATGGCGCTCGAGCAACTGGGGCCGACCTTTATCAAGCTGGGTCAGGTGATGGCCACCCGGGTCGATGTGTTTCCGCCCGAATGGATCGCGGAATTCGAAAAGCTGCAGTCGAGTGTGCCGGCCACAGATTTTGCTGAGCTGGAAGCCGAGCTGACCCGTGTCTGGGGGCAGGCGCCGGCGGAACGTTTCAGTGAACTCGATCCGCATCCGATCGGCTCGGCCTCGATTGCCCAGGTGCATCGCGCCAAGCTGCCGGACGGCCAGAATGTGATCCTGAAGATTCGCCGCCCGCATATCGTTGGCAAGATTGAGGCCGATCTTCGCGTGCTGCATCACCTGGCCAGCCTGGTTGAGTTCGAGTTCCCCGATAGCCGTCAGTACCAGCCGGTGCGCATCGTCGAGCAGTTCGCCAAGTCACTGCGTCGTGAGCTGGATCTGGCCCAGGAAGCGCAGCACCACCGCCGTTTCGTGGAGAACTTTGCTAGCGATCCGCATATCGTCATTCCCAGCGTGTACTGGGAATACACGAACGAGATCGTCAATGTGCAGTCCTTTATCGACGGCGTGCCCGGCAATGAGCTCGATCTGCTTGAGCCCGCGGGGCTGGATAGGCGCATCCTGGCCCAGCGCGGCGCCGATGCGGTGCTGAAGATGATCTTGATTGACGGCTATTTCCACGCCGATCCGCATCCGGGCAATGTCATCTATCTGCCGGATAACCGCATCGCCTTTATCGACTTCGGCATGGTGGGGCGCCTGCCGGCACCGCGCCGGGACGAGATCGTCGACTTGCTGGCCGCGCTGGCCGCGCGCGATGAGCGCGGCATCCTGAATGTCTTGCTCGATTGGACTGGCGAAGTCGCAGTGGACGAGGAGAAACTGGCCGCCGATCTGGCCGAGTTCATGTTCAATTATGAGAACCTGACGCTGAAGGACATTCGCTTCGGTCAGCTGCTCAATGATGTGATCGCTATCATGCGTGAACATGCGATCACGCTGCCGGCTGATCTGACCCTGCTGTTCAAGGCGCTGATCACGCTGGAGGGCCTGGGACGTCAGCTCGACCCGGAATTCCAGATGGTGCCGCACCTGACGCCCTTCGTGCGCCAGGTCTTGCTGGCGCGCTATGCGCCCAAGGCGCTATTGAAGAAGGGGCGCCGCAATGCCTGGGAGCTGCTCTCGCTGGTAGGCGGTTTGCCGCGCGATGTCTCGCGCCTCGTCAAGGCGGCGCGACGCGGCAAGGTCAAGATCGACCTCGATCTGAAGCGCCTCGACCATTTCGGCCTGCAGATCGATCGGGCGGCCAGCCGGCTGACACTAGGCATCGTCACAGGTTGTCTGATCATCGGCTCCAGCATCGTGATGACGGTGCCCGCCGGGCCGCGTCTGTTTGATCTGCCAGCTTTCGGCTTCATCGGCTTTCTGATCGCCTTCCTGAACAGCCTGTGGCTGATCTGGTCGATCTGGCGCGCGGGCAAGCAGCCGCTTTAGACGCTGGCTGGGTTCAGGTAGGCGCGCAGAATGCGCTGTTCGACCGCGTGGCGCTGCTTGGACTCGGTTGGCACATGCACGATCAGGGCGAGTTTGTCCGCTTCCTTGAACTGCAGCGTAACCAGCGGTTCCGGTTGCGGGGTCTCCAGCGCGTGTTTTTCCGCCATTTGCTGCACCGAGGCCAGCATGGCCGGGCGGCAATTCGCGCAGGCGTCGCGCGCGAGCTTGAGCAGCTTCTGCTCGGCTTGCTGCCAGTCCTGACCCGGGGCAATCGGCACGGTGAACTGGTGCATGACGAAATCGCCCAGCAGGCTGTCGCGCACCACCGCATGGTTCCATAGCAGGCTATTGGGGATGGCAATCGCACGCCCGGTGCGTTGATGGCTTTCCGGGTCGTCCTCGATCAGCGTGGTCGAGAACATATTCATATCAACCACGCTGCCGCGATGTTGGCCGATCTCGACACGGTCACCGACCTCGTACAGACGCCCGCCACTACGCAGCATGGCGCCGGAAACGCACAGGATCAGCTCCTTGCCGGCCACCACCAGTGCCACGGCGAACGCCGCTAGCGACACGAGCAGCGCATGCAGCTCGCTGGCCCAGACCACGGTTAGGCCCAGTATAAACACCACGATTAGCCCATTGCGCAGGCTGACCTGCCAACGGCGGCGCTGTTCGAGACTGAAGTTGGGATTGTGGCTGATCAGCTTCCCTAGGCTGTAGCGCACCAGAATCAGTACTGCCAGCAGGCCAAGGGAAGCGAGGCCATCGGCCATCAGCGTGCGGTCCGATAGATACTCGGACAGGGAAAAGCCATTCAACATCGAGACCTAGTAGATTTTCCGACTCAGATTGGCTTTGTGCAGAATGGTCGAGGCAAGTTCCTCGATCGATTTGCTGGTGGTATTCAGATGCGGAATGCCGGCATTGCGGTACAGCGCTTCGGCCTCGGCTACCTCGAAGCGGCAGTTGTCCACCGAGGCGTAGCGGCTATCGGGCTTACGCTCGGAACGGATCTGGGCGAGGCGATCCGGACTGATGGTCAGCCCGAACAGCTTGTGCTTGAAGGGCAGTAGGGCGCGCGGCAGGCCAGGCTGGCCGAAATCATCCGGCGTGAGCGGGTAGTTGGCGGCCTTGATGCCGTATTGCAGGGCCAGATACAAGCAGGTCGGTGTTTTGCCCGAGCGAGATACACCTACCAGGACGATATCGGCCGAATCCATATCGGCTGGCTTGATGCCATCATCGTGCGCCATGGCGTAATTGACCGCCTCGATGCGCGTGTTGTACTCGTGAAAGTTCTCGATGCTGTGGCTCTTACCCACCGTGTGCGAGGACTCCTGCTGCAGCTCATTCTCCAACGGCTCGATAAAGGCCTCGAAGAAGTCGACCACATGGGCTTCCGGGATATGGATGATGTCGCGGATCTCAGTCTTCACGAAGGTTGAGAACACCAGCGGGCGCACGCCCTCGCTGGCAGCGGTATGCCGAATCCGGTCGGCCACCTGATGTGCCTTGTCGGCGGTATCCACGAAGGGCAGGGTGACGCGCTTAAAGTCTATGCCTTCGAACTGGGTAATCAGGCTATGGCCGAGCATCTCGGCGGTGATGCCGGTGCGGTCGGAGATAAAGAAAACAGTGCGATGATTCGGCATATCGGGCTTTCGGGGAGCGGGGTTTTCGGACCATGTTGCCACAGGGCGCGCACCGCCTGCGAGCCGGTTGTGCAAACGCAACATGCGAGCTTTTGCTCGGTTTGGGCGCATTGACTTGTAGCTAGGCGCAGCAAACTACATTTTTCGCCTACGCAACAAGTGCCTTTGTGTTGCATTGCGCAAAAACAGCGCGGTCATAGGGTGTTTTCCCGGCTGCAAGGGGCCGGGCAACAGGCTAGAATCGCGTACTCGACTCCCAAATCCCCTGCAAGGAAGCACAAAAATGGCAGAGAACAACGTCATCTGGTTTGACGAACTGCGCATGACCGACGTAGAGCGCGTAGGCGGCAAGAATGCCTCGCTCGGCGAGATGATCAGCCAGTTGGCCGCCTCGGGCGTACGTGTACCTGGTGGTTTCGCGACTACAGCCGACGCCTACCGGACCTTCCTGGCGCACGATGGCCTCTCTGCCCGCATCGATGCGGCGCTGACGGCCCTGGACGTGGAAAACGTCACCGAACTCGTGCGGGTGGGCAAGGAGATCCGCCAGTGGGTGATCGACCAGCCTTTCCCGGCCCAGCTCGATGCGGATATCCGCGCCGCCTTCGCCAAGATGGAAGCTGATTCCGGCACCACCATCTCGGTGGCCGTGCGCTCTTCCGCCACGGCCGAAGACCTGCCCGATGCTTCCTTTGCCGGTCAGCAGGAGACCTTCCTGAATATCGTCGGCGTGGACAATGTGATTCACGCGATCAAGGAAGTGTTCGCCTCGCTCTATAACGACCGCGCGATTTCCTACCGTGTGCACAAGGGCTTTGCGCACGCTGACGTCGCGCTGTCTGCCGGTATCCAGCGCATGGTGCGCTCGGACAAGGGCGCCGCCGGCGTGATGTTCACCATCGATACCGAGTCGGGCTTTGATGATGTGGTGTTCGTCACCTCCAGCTATGGATTGGGCGAGACCGTGGTGCAGGGCGCCGTGAACCCGGACGAGTTCTATGTGTTCAAGCCGAATGTGGCGGCTGGTAAGCCGGCCATTCTGCGCCGCAACCGTGGCTCCAAGCTGATCAAGATGGAATTCACCGCTGAAGCCCGTGCCGGCAAGTCGGTGCGCACCGTCGATGTCTTGGATGTGGAGCGCAATACCTTCTCGATCAGCGATGCGGAAGTCGAAGAGCTGGCTCGCTATGCGCTGATCATCGAAAAGCACTACCAGCGCCCGATGGATATCGAATGGGGTCGCGATGGCGTGGATGGCAAGCTCTACATCCTGCAGGCCCGTCCTGAAACCGTGAAGTCGCAGGACGAGCGTGCCGACACGCTGCGTCGCTACCGCCTGAACAGCAAGTCCACCGTTCTTGCTTCCGGTCGCGCCATTGGCCAGAAGATCGGCCAGGGCGTGGTGCGCCTGATCAAGGATGCGTCCGAGATGGATTCGGTCAAGCCGGGCGATGTGCTGGTCACCGATATGACCGACCCGGATTGGGAGCCGGTGATGAAGCGCGCCAGCGCCATCGTGACCAACCGTGGTGGCCGTACCTGCCACGCGGCCATCATCGCGCGCGAATTGGGCATTCCGGCCGTGGTGGGTTGCGGCGATGCGACCCGTGCGCTCAAGGACGGCGATTATGTGACCGTGTCCTGCGCCGAGGGTGATACTGGCAATATCTATGAAGGCCAGCTGGCCATCGAAATCATCGACCTGAAGCTCGATTCGATGCCCAAGAGCCCGGTCAAGCTGATGATGAATGTCGGTAATCCGGAACTGGCTTTCGACTTCAGTCACTTACCGAATGAAGGCGTGGGTCTGGCGCGTCTCGAGTTCATCATCAACCGCATGATCGGCATCCATCCGAAGGCACTGCTCGCCTATCCGAACCTGCCTTGGGATCTCAAGCAACAAGTGGATGAGCGCATCGGTGGTTATGCCTCGGCGGTCGACTTCTATGTGGAAAAGCTGGTGGAAGGCATTGCCACGCTGGCAGCCGCCTTCTATCCGAAGAAGGTCATTGTGCGCATGTCCGACTTCAAGTCGAACGAGTACTCGAACCTGATCGGCGGCCAGAACTACGAGCCGCATGAAGAAAACCCGATGATCGGCTTCCGCGGCGCGTCGCGTTATATCAGCGAATCGTTCCGCGATTGCTTTGAGCTCGAAACGCGCGCGATCAAGAAGGTGCGCAACGAGATGGGGCTGAAGAACGTCGAGGTGATGATCCCCTTCGTTCGCACCCTGGATGAAGCGCGCAAGGTGGTGGAGCTGCTCAAGGAGCAGGGCCTGGAGCGTGGTCGCGACGATCTGCGTCTGATCATGATGTGCGAAATCCCGTCCAATGCGATTCTGGCCGAGCAGTTCCTCGAGCACTTCGATGGCTTTTCGATCGGCTCGAATGATATGACCCAGCTGACCTTGGCGCTGGATCGCGATTCGGGCGGCCCGATTGCCAATCTGTTCGATGAGCGCAATGAGGCAGTCAAGGCCTTGTTGTCGATGGCGATCAAGGCTTGCCGTGCGCAGGGCAAGTACATCGGCATCTGCGGTCAGGGGCCGTCCGATCATCCGGACTTCGCCAAGTGGCTGGTCGAGCAGGGTATCGAAACCGTCTCGCTCAACCCGGATACCGTGGTGGAAACTTGGCTTTACCTGGCCAAGGAACTGGGCTGATCTTCGGCGCATGAAGAAAAAGGCACCTGCGGGTGCTTTTTTCTTTGCCTGATTGGCTTTGTCAAGATTGAGGCAGCAGGGGGTGTCGGAGTAGAATACGGAATTACCACTGTGCGTTTTCAGCCATGACCAAGTTCATCTTCGTTACCGGCGGCGTTGTCTCCTCTCTGGGGAAAGGCATCGCCGCCGCGTCACTTGCAGCCATCCTTGAATCGCGCGGTCTCAAGGTCACCATGATGAAGCTCGATCCTTACATCAATGTGGATCCGGGCACCATGTCCCCCTTGCAGCACGGCGAGGTGTTCGTGACGGAAGACGGCGCCGAGACCGACCTCGACCTTGGTCACTACGAGCGCTTCATCCAGGCCAAGATGCGCAAGGCCAATAACTTCACCACCGGCCAGATCTATGAGTCGGTGATCAAGAAGGAACGCCGCGGCGACTATCTGGGCAAGACCGTGCAGGTCATTCCCCATATCACCGATGAGATCAAGCACTTCGTGGGCCTCGGTGCGGCCGATGCCGAGCTGGCCGTGATCGAAGTGGGCGGCACGGTGGGCGATATCGAATCGCTGCCCTTTCTGGAAGCCATCCGCCAGATGGGCGTACAGCTGGGGCGCGAGAACACCTGCTTCGTGCACCTCAGCTACGTGCCCTATATCGCCGCTGCCGGCGAGATCAAGACCAAGCCGACCCAGCACTCGGTCAAGGAACTGCGCGAAATCGGCATTCAGCCCGATGTGCTGATCTGCCGTGCAGACCGCATGGTGCCGGATGATGAGCGCCGCAAGATCGCGCTGTTCACCAATGTGGCCGAAAAGGCCGTCGTGTCCTGCCCGGACATGGACAGCATCTATAAGATCCCGCGCGTGCTGAGCGAACAGCATATCGACGACATCATCTGCAAGCAGCTGCAGCTCGACCTGCCCAAGGCGGATCTGACCGTCTGGGACAATATCGTCAACGCGATCGAGAACCCCAAGCAGACCGTCAATATCGCGATGGTCGGCAAGTATGTCGATTTGACTGAGAGCTACAAGTCGCTGATCGAAGCGCTGCGCCATGCCGGCATTCACACCCAGAGCGAAGTGAAGATCCACTATGTGGATTCGGAAGAGCTCGAGGGCGGCAATCTCGACCAGATCAAGAATATGGACGCGATTCTGGTGCCGGGCGGCTTTGGTAAGCGCGGTGTGGAAGGCAAGATTCGCGCGGTTCAATACGCACGCGAAAACAATGTGCCTTATCTCGGCATCTGCCTCGGTATGCAGCTGGCGCTGATCGAGTATGCGCGCCACAAGGCTGGCATGAGTGACGCGAACTCGACCGAGTTCACGCTGGAAACGCCGTTCCCGGTGGTGGCCTTGATCGACGAGTGGGTCAACCATGACGGCAAGATCGAACAGCGCGACGAGAACTCGAATCTGGGCGGTACCATGCGCCTGGGTAGCCAGGAATGCGATCTGGAAGCCGGTTCGCTGGCGTCCAAGGTGTATGGCGCCACCCGCATCACCGAGCGCCATCGTCATCGCTATGAAGTGAACAATTACTATTTGCCGCGACTTGAAGCGGCTGGCCTGAAGGTCAGCGGTCGTTCCACCGACCCCAACCATCTGTGCGAAACCATCGAGCTGCCCGAGCATCGCTGGTTCTTCGGCTGCCAATTCCATCCGGAATTCACCTCGACCCCGCGCGATGGCCATCCGATGTTCAAGGCCTATGTGGAAGCGGCCATTGCCTATGCACGCGACCACGGTCGCGAAGGCCTGAGCTGCTGATCTAACCGTGAGGTGTGAGGTGTGAGGTGAGCGGCGCGGCTGCCCCTCACACCTCCACCTCACTCCTCACGGAGTAACACCATGCAACTCTGCGGTTTTGAAATCGGTCTCGACAAGCCTTTCTTCCTGATCGCCGGTCCCTGCGTGATCGAAGGCGAACAGTTCTCCATCGATGTCGCCGGCCAGCTCAAGGAAATCACCAGCGAACTCGGCATTCCCTTCATCTTCAAGTCCAGCTTTGACAAGGCCAACCGCTCGAGCGGCAAGTCCTTCCGTGGTACCGGCATGGACGAAGGCCTGCGCATCCTGGCCAAGGTTCGCGAACAGATCGGCGTACCGGTGCTGACCGACATCCATGAGATCGACCAGATCAAGCCGGTATCCGACGTGGTCGATGTGCTGCAGACCCCGGCTTTCCTGTGCCGTCAGACTGACTTCATCCGCGCCTGCGCCCAATCGGGCAAACCGGTCAATATCAAAAAGGGCCAGTTCTTGGCGCCGGGCGATATGAAGAATGTGATGGATAAGGCGCGCGAAGCTGCACGCGATGCAGGCCTGCCGGAAGATAACTTCATGGCCTGCGAGCGTGGTGCGAGTTTTGGCTACAACAATCTGGTCTCCGATATGCGTTCGCTGGCCATCATGCGCGACACCGGCTGCCCGGTCGTGTTCGATGCCACCCACTCGGTGCAGCTGCCTGGCGGGCAGGGCGACAAGTCGGGCGGTCAGCGCGAGTTCGTGCCGGTGCTGGCGCGGGCGGCGGTGGCGGTCGGCATCTCCGGCCTGTTCATGGAAACCCACCCCAATCCCGCTTGCGCGATGTCCGATGGTCCGAACGCCTGGCCGCTGCCGCGCATGAAGGAATTGCTGAGCGTGCTGAAGGCCATCGATGAGCTGGTCAAGCACCAGCCGCTGCACGAGAACACGCTGTAAAGCAGCCGCTTGAATGTTGGCCGTGCTTGCCTACGAAGCGCGGGCTCGGTCAACATCCACCGAACCGAATCTCCCACATCGCATCAAGGAAATATACCGATGAGCGCAATCGTAGAAGTCATCGCCCGCGAGATCCTCGACTCGCGTGGCAATCCGACTGTTGAAGCTGACGTGCTGCTGGAAAGTGGCGTGATGGGCCGTGCTGCTGTACCGAGCGGCGCCTCGACCGGCGAGCGCGAAGCGCTGGAACTGCGTGATGGCGACAAGAGCCGTTACCTGGGCAAGGGCGTGCTGAAGGCCGTCGAGCACATCAATACCGAAATCTGCGAAGCCATCATCGGTCTGGACGCCTCCGAGCAGGCCTTCATTGATCGCACCATGATTGAACTGGACGGTACCGAGGACAAGGGGCGCCTGGGCGCCAATGCCATCCTGGCCGTGTCGATGGCCGTGGCCAAGGCCGCCGCCGAAGAAGCCGGTCTGCCGCTGTACCGCTATATCGGTGGTTCGGGCCCGATGGCCCTGCCGGTGCCGATGATGAATGTAATCAACGGTGGTGAGCACGCCAATAACAGCCTGGACTTCCAGGAACTGATGATTGTGCCGGTCGGCGCGCCGACCTTCCGCGAAGCGCTGCGCTACGGTGCGGAAGTGTTCCACACCCTGAAGAAGATTCTGCACGACAAGCATCTGCCCACCCAGGTTGGTGACGAAGGCGGTTTCGCGCCCGATGTGAAGAATGCTGAAGAAGCGCTGGACATGATCCGTGCTGCGGTCGAGAAGGCTGGCTATGTGTGGGGCAAGGACATCTGCATTGCGCTCGACTGCGCGGCTTCCGAGTTCTACGACAAGGAAACCGGCAACTATGTGTACAAGAAGAGCGACAAGCGCTCGCTGAGCAGCGCCCAGCAAGTCGATTATCTGGCTAGTCTGGCCGACAACTACCCGATCGTGTCGATTGAAGACGGCATGGGCGAGCGTGACTGGAACGGCTGGAAGCTGCTGACCGACCGCCTCGGCGAGCGCGTGCAGCTGGTCGGTGATGATCTGTTCGTCACCAACAGCAAGATCCTCGCCGAAGGCATCGAGAAGGGCATCTGCAACTCGATCCTGATCAAGGTCAACCAGATCGGTTCGCTGTCCGAGACCCTGCAAGCTGTGGATCTGGCCAAGCGCAACCGTTACACCTCGGTGATGTCGCACCGCTCGGGCGAAACTGAAGACAGCACGATTGCCGATCTCGCCGTGGCCACCAACTGCATGCAGATCAAGACCGGTTCGCTCAGCCGTTCGGACCGCATGGCCAAGTACAACCAGCTGCTGCGTATCGAAGAAGAACTCGGTGATGCCGCTTACTACCCGGGCCGCTCGGCCTTCTACCAGCTGAAGAAGTAAGCTGGCGGTTATGTAACAAATCAACAGGGGCGAGCATTTCGCCCCTGTTGTTTTGCCGGCCTACCCTGATCCCGCCTACAATCGCGCCCATGCGTCTTCTTGCCCTTATTCTCGCTGCCTGTGTCGTACTGCTCCAATGGCCTCTCTGGATAGGCAAGGGCAGCTGGCTCAAGGTATGGCAGATCGAAAGCCAGCTGAGCGAGCAGCAATTGCAGAACCAGAAGCTGAGCACGCGCAATGCAGCGCTGGAGGCGGAAGTACGCGATCTGAAGACCGGCACCGATGCGATTGAGGAGCGCGCGCGCAATGAGCTGGGCATGGTGCGCCAGGACGAGGTGTTCTTCCAGATTCTCGACCCGAAGCCCGCCACGATTGCCCCGCCCGCCGCCAAGCCACCCGTGGCAGCGCCAGTGCCCGCTCCTGCATCCACTTCGGCACCCGCTCCTGCGGCCGCACCACCCAGCGGCAGTCCGGCAACGGCCGCCGCTGCTGTAGCTGCCAGCCCGACACCCGCGCCCAGCGCGCCTGTCACAACGACCAGCAATCCCTGATTTCCCGGCATCCGGCTATTGGCTTGGCCGGCAAGGCTTGGGCGTGGCCAAGGCACGTTCCATAAAAAACGGCAGCCAGGCCGGAGCCTGACTGCCGTTCATGCGGAACAAACTGCTTAGAACTTGAAGTTGCCGTCGCTGCGGCTGATCAGGCCGTTGCAGTTGGTGGGCGTACTCAGTTCGCGATTGCCCGAATTGGTCGCCTGATTGCCCTCCCAGACCGCGCTCGAGCCATTCCACTTCACATACT
The DNA here is from genome assembly GCF_900119825.1 of Chitinimonas taiwanensis DSM 18899. Classification (GTDB taxonomy): domain Bacteria; phylum Pseudomonadota; class Gammaproteobacteria; order Burkholderiales; family Chitinimonadaceae; genus Chitinimonas; species Chitinimonas taiwanensis. Next base: position 85,514 of record NZ_FPKR01000009.1, read on the forward strand.
TGTACTGCACGGTGCTACCGGCCGGCAGGGCTAGCGTGCCGGTCCACGGTACATTGGCGCCGCTGCCCTGGATGGCCAAGGCAAAGCCTGCGGCGGGCGTCCAGCTGCCTAGTGCTGCCTGGTTGCCGACCACATACAGCGTCTGCCCAGTTACCGTGGCCGCATTGGCGATGCTGAAGGCGACCTGGCAGCCTGGCGCTGGCGTTGTCACGCTCAGGCTATTGCTGGCCGGCGATAGATTGCCGGCTGCATCGAAGGCTTTGACCGTGTAGCTGTAGCTGCTCGAGGCCGCCACCGTGCTATCGCTGTAGAAGGCACCTGATGCCTGGCCGATCTCCACCCCGTTCCGATACACCCGGTAGCCGCTCACGCCGACATTGTCGCTGGCCGCCACCCAGAGCAGGCTGACGGCGGTGGCGCTGGCATTGCTGCTGATCAGGTCGCTGGGTGCGCTGGGTGCCTGGGTATCCGGCCCGCAAGGGTCGCCCCCTACCGTGATGGCGCTGCCATTGACCTGCGATACCCCGCTGCCCAGGCTGTAGTTATTGCCGCCATTATTGGCCCAGCTGCCGCTGCCATTATTGAAGGCGGCCACCAGCCCGCTGGCGCTACCCAGATTCAGGGTGGCGCTGCGCCAGCCTGTGCAGGCGGCGGTCATGGCCAGACCCGGCACCGTGGTCCAGCTGCCGCCCGTGGGTTGGTAGTGGATGTAGGCGCTGCTCCAACCCGAGGGTAGCTTGTAGTAAACCTTGGCCGCATTGCCGGCCGGCGTGTTGACGGATAGTGCGCCGCTCACCGTCGACTGGTTGCCCGCTGCGTCATAGGCTTGCACCGTGTAGCTGTAAGCGCTGCTGGCCGCCACGCTGCTATCGGTGTAGCTGGCTGTGGCGCTGGTGCCGATCTGCACACCGTTGCGCAGGATCTTGTAGCCGCTGACGCCGACTGTGTCGCTTGAGGCTGCCCAGCTGAGGCTGACGCTGCTGGCGCTGACGCTGCTGGCCACGGGCGTGCCTGGTTGGGTCGGGGCGAGCGAATCGACCACGCAGGGGCTGCTAGTGCTGATGCTACCGCCAGTGACGGCCGAGATGCCGCTGCCCAGCGCATAGTTGGCGCCAGCGTTATTGTCCCAGCTGCCCGCGCCATTATTGAAGGTGGCATTCAGGCCGCTGGCTGCGCCCAGATTGGCGCTGTACAGGAACCAGCCTGAGCAGGCGGCGCTCATGTCCACACCCGGCGCGGTGGTCCAGCTGCCGCCCGTGGGCTGGAAGTGGATTTTCACGCTGCTCCAGGCGCTGGCCGGCTTGTAATACACGCTGGCCAGATTGCCCTGCGGGGTGCTGACGCTGATCGGGTTCGAGGCTGGCGAGCGATTGCCGGCTGCATCGATGGCCACCACGGTATAGCTGTAGCTGCTGGATGGCTGCACAGTGTTATCGGTGTAGTTGAGCGCATTGACGAGGCCGATCTGTACACCATTGCGCAGCACCGCATACTGGGCCACACCATAGTTGTCGCTGGCGGCCGTCCAGCTCAGGCTCACCGAACCTGCGCTGACGGCACCGGCCACCGGCTGGCCGGGAGCGGTAGGCGCAAGGGTATCGGGTGCCTGGGTACTCACCGTGAGGGCCGGGCTGAGCGCCGAGCTATTGCCCGCCGCATCATTGGCGACTACGGTGTAGATATAGCTGGTCGAGGCGCTCAGGCCGCTGTCGATATAGCTTGGGCTGCTCACGGTGGCAATCTGGCTGCCATGGCGGAAGACACGGTAGCTGCTGACGCCGATATTGTCGCTGGCCGCACTCCAGCTCAGTGCAATCGAGCTGTCGGTGACCGTGCCGGCTACCGGCGCACCGGGGCGGCTCGGTGCCTCGGTATCGATGCGCAGGAAGGGATACACGCCCTGCACCGTGCCATTCATATCCTCCAGATAGCCCGAGCCTGTGCTGCTGGCGCTGTAGGTGCCGGCGCCGACGAAGACCTGCTGGATTTCCGAGCGTGTGACATTGCCCTTGCTATCGGTCATCTCGATGTAATAGTCGAGCAGCTGATTGCGGTAGTTGGACAGATAGCTGTAGTAGAGATTGCCGATCTCCTGCGCGGGCACCTTAGCCAGAGTGTCACGGGTGACCGGATTCCAGGCCACGCCATTCATATCCGGGCGTAGATCGCGCAGCTGCATCGGATATTCCTGCCAGGCGCCGACCTTGCTGGGCGTGACCGATAGGCCGGGCTTGCCGACGTGAGCGGCCGGGTCGTACAGCTTGTAGGTATCGTCGCTCGCGTCGATATTGTTGCTCGCATGCACACGTACCTTGACCTTGGCGCTGGCAATGCCCGAGGCATCGAAGGCATAGGTGTAGATGGCGAAGTCACGGCTGAAGTGCTGAACCGTCCAGCCCTCGGCCTTCGAGCCATTCACCGAGCCCGGGTTGTACGGGTAGCGCTGCGGCCACCAGACCGAGGGGCCGGTGCGGTCTTGGGCCAGGCGTTCGCTCACATAGGGCTTGGAGAAGGCCAGCGAGTTATTGAAGGCCAGCGTGGGCTTCACGCTGTCATCCCTGTTCTCGTCGTAATAGCCAAAGCCGGAATCCATGGCCGGCAAGAGGAAGTACCAGGCCAGCTCGGCCGGGTTGGCACCGCCCGCGTAGTTGTTCGCCGCATTGCCCTTCACCGGGTAGGACAACATCCAGGGATTGAGCTGATTGCCTGGATAGGTGATCTGATTGTCCAGGCTGGTGCTTGGCGACCAGTGATTGGGGTTGGCATCCAGCCAGATCTGCTCGGCGGTCTTTGCATAGTTCTGCGCGGCCTGCAGCAGGGCGAAATTGCGCTCCAGATAATGCCAGCCATATTCGAGCGACACGGTCGCGCCTTCCTGCTGGCCTTTCAGATTGGTCTTTGGTGCCAGATTCATGCCGGTGGCGGCATTGAAGGCGGCGAACTGGCCTTTCCAGATCAGGAAGGGCAGGCGCCAGTGATACCAGGTCGGGTCGGACGAGGAGTCACGCGTATCGATCCAGGAGCCATCCTGCACATGGGCCACATCATTGGCCGGAATCGGGAAGGCCTTCAGGTATTCGTCTATGCCCAGGCAGTAGCCATTGCCGCTGCAGGTGGTGTTGTAACCAGCCTGCCAGGTGTCGAGCGAACCGGCGCGGCCAGACGAGTTGTCGCCATCGTGGGCGATCACGAAGAACTGGCGTGGCTCAAGCGCCTGGTAAGGCACCACCTCATCCACGGTGATTGAGCCTTCCCAGCCTTCCTCCCAGGAGCCATTCTGGCTGACCGGGATGCCGGCGATCTTGTTGGCCGTGCCGCTGGCCGGATCGACATAGCGCACCCAATGCGGGGTGCTGGCAAACGGGAATTTGTTCACCACCACCTGCTGCTCGTGTGCCATGTTTTCTGACACCCAGCTGCCGATGCTGGAGGTATTGCGCAGATCGGCGCGATTGGGCGGCGAGGTCAGGGTGTCGCCGGTCGCGTCATAGCTGGTGAACGGGTAGTCCTTCAGCGTACGCGAATAGTGGTTATTGCCCAGCACCGACCATTCGACGCCCAGTTTGGCCAGGGTGGGAATCAGCCGATCGGAAAAACCGAGCTCGGTGGGGAAGAAGCCCTTGGACTTGACGAAGTTGCTGCCCAGGAAATAGGGCTGGGCCAGCGTGGCACGCTGGTAGATCAGGTCTTTCAGGAAATAGTCGCTGCCCACCAGCGGGCCCATGGTGTGGTGGCCGGTGAAGGCAATCGTGTCCAGGGTGCGGAAGTTATTGCTGGTCTTTAGATTGGCAAAGGTATTCGCCCAGCCCTGGCCCCAGTTTGGGTTGTTGTAGCCCGAGACATTCTGCAGCTCGTTCAGGCTTTGCACATTGTTGACCACTGCGCCTGACATGGTCACATGGACTTGGCCCTTGCCGCCCGACCAGCCCTGCAGCTCATTGGCCACCTGCATCGGCCAGCTCATGTAGGCGCCGGTCTTGGCGTGGTGGCTGTAATAAGTGACCAGATCGTCGTGCGGCATGATGCCGCCACCGGCCGAGCTGGGCAGGAAGTAGGTGTAGCCGGCCGGTGGATTGTTCTTCAGATTGATGACCTGGCCGTCGTAGGTGTAGCGAATCGGTGCGCCCACGGGCGTGGCGTTATAGGTGGCCGCCACATCTACGCCATAGAAGGGCCAGAAGTTAGGCATATGGTTGTGATAGACATGGGCAGCCGGGATAGCTGCCTGGCTGGCCAGCGGCAGGCCGCTGGCAAACAGCAGCGCCACTGACAGGGCGAGTGGGCGCATACGGGGGGTAGGCATTGAGGTCAATCTCCATTCTTGTGGTTTTGCATTGCCGGGCAGTACGCCTATGTGGCGTGCTTTGCCCGCTTCACTCCCTGCGGCTACGCCGCCAGCGCCACGGGTGAGGGCGCAGACCACGTAATGAGATGGCCTGAGGTGTGCAGCGCCTGGGCGGCAGGGCGCACAGGGGGCAACACGCGGTGCGCTTCTGGCGCAAACCGGGCCGGGAAAGCGTTCAAGCTTGTCTAAGTGGGCGCAGCTTGAGGAGGCAAGGCGGGGCAGGGCGGTCGGGCAGCCTGAGGCTGCATGGCCGGCTAGCGAGGCCAAAAGGAACGGTCATTGCGCACTCCACACTGTTGGCGCGCAAAAGCGGTGCAGGCAGGCTGGGCGCTAGCGTGGCTAGGTCCAGCTGCTCGGAAGGGACTGGCTTGTCTTCACTCGCACGCCATGCGGCGTTAATCATTTTTGTGTGCGTAGTAAAAGGACGAAACTGAAGGAATTCAACAACATAAAATGTTGCGTTGCGGCGGCTGCTCTGTGCGTTGCCACGGACGTTATGGCTCACTACTTGGCCAACACCCCCATATTGCGCTGCAATGCGCGTGGTCGAAAAACCGCCCAGGTTCAAATGAAAATGACTGTTATTCGCTAACACCGTACGCCAATACCTGGCGATAGGGTGAGCGCCGCTCTGTTTTGCTGTGCATTTCAATGCTTGGCACAATGAAGTCGCTGATTTGATGCGATAAATGTAGTAATGCAACGCGGATGGCGAGATGAATCTGCACTCAGTTTTGCGTCCCCCTGTGCTGGATTGAGCCGCAGCAGGCCTTTTTTGGGGGGCTGTGTGGCGTTGGGCTCAGAGTGGCTGGCGTATACGGTAGTAGAACTTCAGTTCTGAAAGTCCTGCTCGCCTCCACAACAAATGCCGGCGCGAACGTAGGCGGTCTTGCCGCTAAAATGGCGCCATGTCGACCTTCGATCCCAAGCCCATCCTCGCCAGCCTGCCCAATCTACCCGGTGTCTACCGCTATCTGTCCGCCAAGGGCGATGTGCTGTATGTGGGTAAGGCCATCGATCTGAAGCGGCGGGTGTCGAGCTATTTCCAGAAGAACGACCAGTCGCCGCGTATACGGCTGATGCTGAGCCAGGTGGCCGATATCCAGACCACGGTGGTGCGCTCGGAAGCCGAGGCGCTGATCCTGGAAAACAATCTGATCAAGGCGCTGGCGCCGCGCTACAACATCCTGTTCCGCGACGACAAGAGCTATCCCTATCTGGTGCTTAGCGGCCACGCCTATCCGCGCCTCGCCTACTACCGTGGCGCGCTGGACAAGCAGAACCAGTACTTCGGCCCGTTTCCAAACGGTTACGCGGTACGCGAAAGCATTCAGCTGCTGCAGAAGGTGTTCAAGCTGCGCACCTGCGAGGACTCGGTGTTCGAACACCGTGCGCGACCTTGCCTGCTCTACCAGATCAAGCGCTGCAGCGGCCCGTGCACCGAGGAGATCAGTACGGAGCAGTACCGCGCCGACGTGCATAACGCCGTGCAGTTCCTGCAAGGCAAGGCGCACGACCTGCTGGCCGATCTGGATGAGAAAATGCGCGCCGCAGCCGGCGCCTGGCAGTTCGAGGAGGCAGCCGCCTATCGCGATCAGATTCAGGCCCTGGCCAAGGTGCAGGAAAAACAATTCGTTTCCAGCAATGCCAGCGAGACCGATGCCGATATCGTCGCTTGCGCGGTCGAGAACGGCCTGGTGTGCGTGAATCTGGTGATGATTCGTGGCGGCCGCCATGTGGGCGACAAATCGCTGTTCCCTGCCCATGGCGAGGACTATGACGCGCAGACCGCGCTGGAGGCCTTTCTGGCCCAGCACTATCTGGACCGCACCATTCCGCCCGTCATCGTTTGCAATAGCAGTAGCGACAATGCCACCTTGGTCGAGCTGCTCAGCGCTCAGGCCGGGCGCAAGATCGCCATCGTGTCCAATCCGATTGCCGAGCGGCGCGTGTGGCTGGAGATGGCCTTGAAGAACGCCCGCCTGGCCATCGCCCAGCGCTTGTCGCTGGAATCGACCCAGCTTGGGCGCATCGAGGCATTGCAGGAGGCGCTCGGCCTGCCCGATACCGCCCAGCGCATCGAATGCTTCGATATCAGTCACACCATGGGCGAGGCCACCGTGGCCTCCTGCGTGGTCTATGACCGACTTGGCATGCAGCCCAAGGAATACCGCCACTACAACATCACCGGCATTACTCCGGGCGATGATTACGCTGCCATGCGCCAGGTGCTGACGCGTCGCTACGGCAAGATCGCCCAGGGCGACGGTGTGGCGCCTGATGTGATCCTGATCGACGGTGGCAAGGGGCAGATTGGCGTGGCGGTCGAGGTGATTGAGGAAGTCGGTCTGCAGGATGCGCTGCTGGTCGGTGTGGCCAAGGGGGAAACCCGCAAGCCCGGCCTTGAGCAGCTCGTTGTTCCCTCGCGCCAGCAAACGCTACAATTGCCGCGCGATTCGGCCGCCCTGCACCTGATCCAGACCATACGCGACGAGGCGCACCGTTTTGCCATCACCGGCCATCGCGCGCGGCGCGGCAAGGCCAGGGTGTCCTCCAGCCTGGAGGAGATCGAAGGTATCGGTGCCAAACGACGCCAGAAGCTGCTGACCCGCTTTGGCGGTCTGCAGGGCGTGAAGGCCGCCAGCGTGGATGAGCTGTGCCAGGTGGACGGCATCAATCGGGCGCTGGCCGAAAAAATCTATCAAGCATTACACTGACGGCGTTTTCCCTTGTGCAGCCCGCGTAGGGCTGCAGCGGTCCACCTCCCTCCGACTGGCGACATGCCCCTTAATCTTCCCAATCTGCTGACCTGGGCGCGAATCCTGATGATTCCGCTGATCCTGGGCGTGTACTACTTTCCGGATAGCTGGATGACCCCGGCCCACAAGAATATCGCCGGTGCGCTGCTATTTATGCTGGCCGGCATCACCGATTGGTTCGATGGCTATCTGGCACGCAAATGGAACCAGCTGTCCGCCTTTGGCGCCTTCCTCGACCCGGTGGCCGACAAGCTGATGGTGGCGGCGGCGCTGATCCTGCTGGTACAGCTCGGGCGCGCCGATGCTTGGCTCGCGGCCATCATCATCGGGCGCGAGATCACCATCTCGGCGCTGCGCGAATGGATGGCCCAGCTGGGCAATAGCAAGAGCGTGGCGGTGTCCTTTGTCGGCAAGGTGAAGACGGCCGCGCAGATGACTGCCATCACCATGCTGCTGCTCCACGAGAACCTGATTCCTGGCATCGATCTGCAGCAGATCGGCTCGCTATGCCTGTTTGTGGCCGCGCTGCTCACGCTCTGGTCGATGGGCTATTACCTGCGCATGGCCTGGCCGCAACTGAGCGGCCGCGAGTCGCGCTGATACAGGCTCGCGCGGCCATTTGCTTATTCCCCGGCGCCGGTTGCTGCTACGCACAAGCGCGTGATATGGTCGTCATCCCCCGAACGCAACAGCCTGTGGAATGACGATGGCGCAGACCCTCTACGACAAGCTCTGGCAGAGCCATGTGGTGCACGAAGAAGCAGACGGCACCGCGCTGCTGTATATCGACCGTCACCTCGTGCATGAAGTGACCAGCCCACAGGCGTTTGAAGGCCTGAAGCTGGCCGGCCGCAAGCCCTGGCGTATCTCGTCCATCGTGGCGACCGCCGACCACAATACCCCGACCGATCATTGGGACGAAGGCATCAAGGACCCGATCTCGCGCCAGCAGGTCGAGACGCTGGATGCGAATATCCGCGAAGTCGGTGCGCTTGCTTATTTCCCCTTCAAGGACAAAGGCCAGGGCATCGTGCACGTGGTCGGCCCCGAGCAGGGCGCCACGCTGCCCGGCATGACCGTGGTATGCGGCGATAGCCATACCTCCACCCACGGTGCGTTCGCTTGCCTCGCGCATGGTATCGGTACCTCGGAAGTCGAACACGTATTGGCCACCCAGACCCTGGTGGCGAAGAAATCCAAATCCATGCTGGTCAAGGTTGAAGGCCAGCTCGGCCGCGGCATTACCGCCAAGGATGTGGCGCTGGCCATCATCGGCAAGATCGGCACCGCAGGTGGCACCGGCTACGCGATCGAATTCGCCGGCTCGGCCATCCGTGGCCTGTCCATGGAAGGGCGCATGACCCTGTGCAATATGGCCATCGAAGCCGGTGCGCGCGCCGGCATGGTGGCCGTGGACCAGAACACGATTGATTATCTGCAAGGCCGCCCGTTTGCACCCAAAGGGGCGGACTGGGACAAGGCGGTGGCCTACTGGCGCAGCCTGGTGTCCGATGCGGGCGCCCAGTTCGATGCCGTGGTCGAGCTCGATGCGGCCGGCATCGCGCCGCAAGTGACCTGGGGTACCTCGCCCGAGATGGTGGTCACCATCAATGACCGCGTGCCCGATCCGGCGCAGGAATCCGACCCGACCCGCAAGACCGGCATGGAGCGCGCGCTCAGCTATATGGGTTTGGTAGCCAATACCCCGATCAATGAAATTCCGGTCGATAAGGTGTTTATCGGCTCCTGTACCAATAGCCGCATTGAAGACCTGCGTGCCGCGGCGGCCGTGGCCCGGGGTCACAAGAAGGCCGCCAATGTGAAGGCGGTGCTGGTGGTGCCGGGCTCGGGCCTCGTCAAGGTGCAGGCCGAGGCCGAGGGCCTGGACAAGATCTTCATCGAGGCGGGTTTCGAATGGCGCGAGCCCGGTTGCTCGATGTGCCTGGCCATGAATGCCGACCGGCTGGAGCCGGGCGAGCGCTGTGCCTCGACCTCGAACCGCAATTTCGAAGGCCGGCAAGGGCAGGGCGGGCGTACCCATCTGGTCAGCCCGGAAATGGCGGCGGCTGCCGCCATCGCCGGTCACTTTGTCGATGTGCGAACTTTTGCCTGAGCCGGGCTTCCCAGCTGAAACCCTTTCAAGGAGCGCTGCGATGAAACGACTGAGCCTGATTGCGCTGACCCTGCTGATGGGCGTGCAGCTGAGTGCCTGCAACACCATGCAGGGCCTGGGACAAGACATCAAGAAGGGCGGCGAAGCGATTGAGCGCGCTGCCGACAAGGCCGCCAGCTAAGGCCTAGGCCGATAGAGAGACAAGCATGCAAGCATTTACCACTTTGAATGGCCTGGTTTGCCCGCTCGACCGCGCCAATGTCGATACCGACGCCATTATCCCCAAGCAGTTCCTGAAGTCGATTAAGCGTTCGGGCTTCGGTCCCAATCTGTTCGATGAATGGCGCTATCTGGACCATGGCGAGCCGGGCATGGACAATAGCGCGCGGCCGGTGAACCCCGACTTCGTGCTCAACTTCCCACGCTATGCCGGCGCACAGGTGCTGCTGGCGCGTGAGAACTTCGGCTGTGGCAGCTCGCGCGAACATGCGCCCTGGGCGCTGGAAGACTATGGCTTCCGCGTGGTGATCGCGCCTTCGTTCGCCGATATCTTCTTCAACAACTGCTACAAGAACGGCGTGCTGCCCATCGTGCTGCCGGCCGAGGCGGTCGAGCAGCTGTTCCAGGAAACCGCCGCCAGCGAAGGCTACCGCCTGCAGATCGATCTGGCCGCGCAAACCGTCCGCACGCCGGGCGGCAGCCAGTTCGGTTTCGAGATCACCGGCCACCGCAAGCACTGCCTGCTTAATGGCCTGGACGAGATCGGCCTGACCCTGAACCACGCCGACAAGATCCGCGCCTTCGAAGCCGCGCGCCGCGCCCAGCAACCCTGGCTGTTTGCCTGAACGATGGCGCAAGCGCAGAGCCTGGCCGAGCTGGAACAGATACGCAGCGACTGCCTGCAGCTGGTGCGTAAGCGCGCCAGCATCTCGGCCGGCGTGGCGGTGGTGCCGCTGCCCGGCATGGACATGCTGGCCGATGTGGCGGTGTTCTCCGAGATGCTGGAAACCATCAATGCACGCTTTGGCCTGTCGCAGGCCGATATCGCCCGGCTCGACCCGAATACGCGCAGCTATGTGCTGCTGGCGGCCGGTAGGCTCGGTAGTGAGCTGATCGGCAAGCTGGTCACCAAGCAGCTGGCCATGCTGGTGATCAAGAAGATGGGCGCGCGCTGGTTGGGTAAGGCTGTGCTGCGCTTCGTGCCACTGGCTGGCCAGGCAGTGGCCGCCGGCCTCAGTTATCAGATCGTGGCCCGGCTGGGCCGCAAGCATATTGACGATTGTTACACCGTGGCCAGTGCGCTCTTGGCGCAAGGCCCCACTCCCCAGGAAAAACCATGAAAATCGCCATCCTCCCCGGTGACGGCATCGGCCCGGAAATCGTTGCGCAGGCAGTGCGCGTGCTGGACAAACTGAAGGCCGATGGCCTGCCGGTGGAAACCGTGACCGTGCCGCTGGGTGGCGCGGCCTACGACCAGTATGGCGAGCCCTATCCGGATGCGACCCGTGATGCGGTGCGCGCTGCCGATGCGATCCTCTTGGGCGCCGTGGGCGGCCCGCAATACGACACGCTGCCGCGCGACAAGCGCCCTGAGCGCGGCCTGTTGGCCATCCGCAAGGACCTCGGCCTGTTCGGCAATCTGCGCCCGGCCATGCTCTACCCGGAACTCGCTGGTGCTTCGACCCTGAAGCCCGAAGTGGTGGCTGGCCTCGACATCATGATCGTGCGCGAGCTGACCGGTGACATCTACTTCGGCCAGCCGCGCGGCATCCATGTGAATGCCGACGGCGAGCGTGAAGGCTTCAACACCATGCGCTACAGCGAGTCGGAAATCCGCCGCATCGCCAAGGTGGCCTTCGATATCGCCATGAAGCGCAATAAGAAGCTGTGCTCGGTCGACAAGGCCAATGTGCTCGAATGCACCGAGTTCTGGAAGGAAATCGTCATCGACGTGGCCAAGCAATACCCGGAAGTCGAGCTCAGCCATATGTATGTGGACAATGCCGCCATGCAGCTGGTGCGCAATCCCAAGCAATTCGACGTGATCGTCACCGGCAATATCTTCGGCGACATCCTCAGCGACGAAGCCTCGATGCTGACCGGTTCGATCGGCATGCTGCCCTCGGCCTCGCTCGATGCCAATAACAAGGGCCTGTACGAGCCCTGCCACGGTTCGGCCCCGGATATCGCCGGCAAGAACCTGGCCAACCCGCTGGCGACCATCCTTTCGCTGGCCATGATGATGCGTTACACCTTTGCTCGTGAGGATGTAGCCAAGCGCATCGAAGGCGCCGTGCAGGCTGTCCTTAAAAAGGGCTATCGCACCGCGGATATCTACGAGCCGGGCACCGAGAAGGTCAGCTGCTCGGGCATGGGCGACGCGGTGGTCGCGGCGCTGTAATGGCCGACGGTGTGCTGATCCGCGCAGCCGTGCCGGCCGACGCCGAGGGTTTGGCCCGCATCGCGGCCGACGAGTCGGTATTCGGCAATCTGCTGCGCCTGCCGCACTCCACCGCTGCGCAATGGCGTAGCTGGGTAGAGAGTGTGAGCATGGACGAGTTGCTCTTGGTCGCCGAGCGCGACGGTGAGCTACTCGGCTTTGCCGGCTTGATGGCCGCCGCTAAAAGCCCGCGCCGCCGTCATGCGCGCACGCTGCTGATCGCGGTCGCGCAGCCCGCGCAGGGGCAGGGCATCGGTAGCCTGTTCATGCAGACGCTGATCGATGCGGCCGATCGCTGGTTGGCGGTCTTGCGTATCGAGTTGGGTGTGTTCGCCAAGAACGCGCCGGCGTATCGTCTGTACCAGAAATTCGGTTTTGTCGAAGAAGGCGTGCAACGCGGTTTCGCGTTCCGCGATGGCAGTTACCAGGATGTGATCCTGATGGCGCGCCTGAGCCCTGGCCTTCTTCCGCAGCAAATTACTTAATTCCCCAGGAAGAACATCATGTTGAAAGTTGGTTTGGTCGGTTGGCGTGGCATGGTTGGTTCCGTGCTCATGCAGCGCATGCGCGAAGAGAACGACTTCGCCCATATTGATCCGGTTTTCTTCACCACCTCGAATGTCGGCGGCCATGGCCCGGACGTTGGCCGTGGCGCCGCACCGCTGCAGGACGCCAAGTCCATCGAAGCCCTGAAGGCCATGGATGTGGTGATCACCTGCCAGGGTGGCGACTACACGACCGAGATCCACCCGCAGCTGCGTGCGGCTGGCTGGACTGGCTACTGGATCGACGCGGCCTCCACGCTACGCATGGAAGACAACGCCGTCATCGTGCTCGACCCGGTCAACCTCGACCAGATCAAGGGCGCGGTCGCCAAGGGTGGCAAGGACTTCATCGGCGGTAACTGCACCAATTCCATTCTCTTGATGGGTGTGGGTGGTCTGTTCAAGGCTGGCCTCGTCGACTGGGTGTCCTCAATGACTTACCAGGCTGCCTCGGGCGGCGGTGCGCAGCATATGCGCGAACTTCTAACCCAGATGGGCGCGCTGCATGGCTCGGTAGCCCACCTCTTGGCTGATCCGGCTTCCGCCATTCTGGAAATCGACCGCCGCGTGGCCGACACCATGCGCGACGACAAGCTGCCGACCGAGCACTTCGGTGCACCGCTGGCTGGCAGCCTGATCCCGTGGATCGACAAGCAGCTCGACAATGGCCAGTCCAAGGAAGAATGGAAGGGCCAGGCCGAGGTGAACAAGATTCTTGGCAATGAAACCAAGGTGCCGGTGGATGGCCTGTGCGTGCGCATCGGCGCCATGCGCTGCCATAGCCTCGCGCTGACCATCAAGCTGAACAAGGATCTGCCGCTGGCCGAGATTGAACAGCTGATCGCGGGCAGCACACCGTGGACCCACTTTGTGCCCAATGATCGCGCTACCACGGTCAAGGAACTGACCCCGACCTTCGTGACCGGCAAGCTCGATATTGCCGTTGGCCGCGTGCGCAAGCTCAACATGGGCCCGGAATACGTGAGCGCCTTCGTCTGCGGCGACCAGCTCTTGTGGGGCGCGGCCGAGCCGCTGCGCCGCACCCTGCGCATCCTGCTCGACAAGTAAGCCTGTAGTTCTCTCCCGGGGCGGCCTTGGCCGCCCCGCCGTCTTGCCTGCCTTCCATGTCCGATTCCTCTTCCCGCTGGCGCGACTGGCTGCCCGATCCTGCCACGGTCAGCTGGCCGGAACGGTTGCGCGCCGGTATTGGCGGTGCACTGGCTATTTTGCTGGTCAGCCTGTTTGCCGCCACGTTGATGCCAGGCACGGCCGGCCTATTGATTGCCGCCTCGATGGGGGCCTCGGCGGTCATCGTGTTCGGCCTGCCTACCAGTCCGCTCGGCCAGCCCTGGCCGCTGATCGGCGGGCATCTGATTTCGGCCCTGGTTGGTGTGCTATGCCAGCGCCTGATCCCCGAAGCGCATCTGGCTGCCGCGCTGGCGGTAGGCCTGGCCATCATCGCCATGTTGGCCTGCCGTTGTGCCCACCCACCCGGTGGCGCTACGGCGCTGACTGCGGTGATCGGCGGCGCAGCCATCCATGAGCTCGGCTTTACCTATCTGCTGCATCCGGTGCTCAGCGGCGCCTTCGCGGTGCTGCTGATGGGGCTGCTGCTCAATAATCTACTGTCCGGCCGCCACTACCCCTTGCGCAAGCACCTGAACAGCAAGCACGGCGCGCGCGACCCGGCCTCGCAGGCACGCGGCCCAGTGCGCGAGGTGGATATGGCGCGCGCATTGGCCGAACAGGATGTGCTGGTGGATTTGACGCCAGCCGAGCTCGAACAGCTGTATCTGGCTGCCGAGCGCCATGCCGCACGGCGTATGGCCGGCCCCCTGCTGTGCGCCGATATCGCCTCGCGCGATGTGCTGAGTCTGGCCCACGACCTGCCGGCCAGCGATGCCTGGCGCTTACTGCATCAGCGCGATGTCGGCAGTGCGCCGGTGCTGGATGCGGCTGGACGGGTGATCGGACTGTTCGCGCCGGGTGAAATGCTGCAGGATGCGCCCGCGCTTGAGCTGGCCCAAGCGGCACTCGAACACTGGCACGCCAAACCGGTCAGCCAGCTGATGCAGCGCAGCCCGCTGCAGATTGCCCATCGCCTGCCGGTGGCCGAGCTGCTCGCGCGGATGAGCGCCAGCGAAGCGCATCTGTGCATCGTGCTTGATGACGCCGGCCAGCTGTACGGCCTGATCAGCCAAACCGATCTGCTTGTCCATCTCTTCCACCAACAGCTTTTTGCCACCCAAGGCGGCCTGGCCGCCGCGCAGAACTAGACCATGCTACCCACGATTGAAATCCGCCTTGCCCAGGAACTGAACTGCCGCCCCAACCAGGTGGCCGCCACCGTGACCCTGCTGGACGAGGGCGCTACCGTGCCCTTTATTGCCCGCTACCGTAAGGAAGTGACCGGCGGCCTCGATGACACCCAGCTGCGCACACTGGAAGAGCGCCTGCGCTATCTGCGCGAACTGGAAGAGCGGCGCAGTGCGGTGATTGCCTCGGTGCAGGAACAGGGCAAGCTAAGCCCCGAGCTGCACGCCGAATTGCTGGGTGCCGACAATAAGCAGCGCCTGGAAGACCTGTACCTACCCTATAAGCAAAAGCGCCGCACTCGCGCCCAGATTGCCCGCGAGGCAGGCCTGGCACCGCTGGCCGAGGCGCTGCTGGCCAACCCGACCCTGAACCCGGAAGCCGAGGCGGCCGCCTATGTGTCGGAAGAGAAGGCGGTAGCCGATGTGAAGGCCGCCCTTGATGGCGCGCGCCACATCCTGATCGAGCAGTACGCGGAAGACGCGGGCCTCTTGGGCGAGCTGCGTGAGCTGTTGTGGAGCCGTGCCGAGCTGGTGGTCAGCCTCGCCGATGAAGCCAAGCGCGAGGAGGGGGCCAAGTTCGCCGACTATTTCGATCATCGCGAGCCCTTGGCCAAAACCCCCTCGCACCGCGCGCTGGCGATTCTGCGCGGCCGTAACGAAGGCATCCTGAACTTCACGCTGCAGCTGCCGGAAGATGCCGACTTACAGCCTGGCCGCCAGAGCGCCGGCGAAGCGCGCGTGGCGCTGCGCTTCAATGTGCGCGACCAGGGTAGGGCGGCCGACCGCTGGTTGCTCGATGGCGTGCGCCTGGCCTGGCGCGCCAAGATTTTCCTCTCGCTGGAAGTGGAGCTGACCAATCGGCTGCGCGAGGCGGCCGAGGTCGAGGCGATCAAGGTATTCGCCAGCAACCTGAAGGACCTGCTGCTGGCCGCCCCGGCCGGCCCGCGCGCCACCCTGGGTCTGGACCCCGGTCTGCGTACCGGCGTGAAAGTCGCAGTGGTCGACAACACTGGCAAATTGGTCGCCACCGAGACTATCTACCCGCATGTGCCGCGTAATGACTGGGATGGCAGCCTGCGCACGCTGGCGCGCCTGTGCACAGCGCACAAGGTTGAGCTGATCGCCATCGGTAATGGCACGGCCAGCCGCGAAACCGACAAGCTGGCCCAGGAGCTGATCAAGCTGTTGCCCGAGGCACGCATGCAGAAGATCGTGGTGTCGGAAGCCGGCGCCTCGGTCTACTCGGCCTCCGAGCTGGCGGCCAAGGAGTTCCCCGATCTGGACGTGAGCCTGCGCGGTGCGGTGTCGATTGCCCGCCGTCTCCAGGACCCGCTGGCCGAACTGGTCAAGATCGATCCGAAGGCGATTGGCGTGGGCCAGTATCAGCACGACCTCAACCAGGGCGAGCTGGCCCGCTCGCTTGATGCGGTGGTGGAAGACTGCGTGAACGCGGTGGGTGTGGATGTGAATATGGCGTCCAGCGCCTTGCTGGCGCGCGTGTCGGGCCTCACGCCGACCTTGGCCAGCAATATCGTGGCGCACCGCGATGCGCATGGCGCGTTCCGTCGCCGTGCCGATCTCTTGAAGGTGGCGCGCCTCGGTGACAAGACCTTCGAGCAGGCAGCCGGCTTCTTGCGCGTGATGAATGGTGACAACCCGCTCGATGCCTCCTCGGTGCACCCGGAGGCCTACCCGGTGGTGGAGAAGATTCTGGCCAAGAGCCGGCGCGAGATGCGTCAGGTGCTCGGTGATTCGGCCTTTCTCAAGCAGCTGAACCCGGCGGAGTTCACCGATGAGCGCTTCGGCCTGCCGACGGTGAAAGACATTCTTGCCGAGCTCGACAAGCCCGGCCGCGATCCACGCCCCGAGTTCAAGACCGCCACCTTCCAGGACGGGGTCGAGGACATCAAGGACCTGCGCCCCGGCATGGTGCTGGAGGGCGTGGTCAGCAATGTGGCCGCCTTTGGCGCCTTCGTGGATATCGGCGTACACCAGGATGGCCTCGTGCATGTGTCGGCCTTGGCGAACAAATTCGTCAAGGACCCACGCGAGGTGGTGAAGGCCGGCGATGTGGTCAAGGTCAAGGTGCTGGAGGTCGATGTGGCGCGCAAGCGCATTGCCCTGACCATGCGCATGGACGACCAGCCACCGGCAGCTGGCAGCGCGCCGCGTACCAGCCAGGAGCGCCAGGGCAGCGGTCGCCCGCGCCAGCAGGACAACAAGCCGGCGCCGGAAGCTGGTGGCGCGATGGCGGCAGCTTTTGCTGCGCTCAAGCGCAAGTAAGCCCAGCCGGCCCAAAACAAAACACCCCGCCTTGGCGGGGTGTTTTCATGCTGGCCACGGTGTGGCTTAGGCCGCGCTCACCGTGTTCAAGCCCTTGGGCAGCGAGAACACGATGCCTTCGATGGTGCCATCCATCTCGCGTACATCCTGGCCGCCGAACTCGCCAATGCGGGCAATCACTTCCTTGACCAGCACCTCGGGCGCCGAGGCGCCGGCGGTGACGCCCACTCGGCCTTTGCCCGCGAACCATTCGGCCTTCAGCTCGCTGGCATTGTCGACCAGATAGGCATCGAGGCCGGCATTGGTGGCCACCTCGCGCAGGCGGTTTGAGTTGGAGCTATTGACCGAACCGACCACCACCACCACATCGGTCTCGGTGATCAGCTGCTTGACCGCATCCTGGCGATTCTGGGTCGCGTAGCAGATATCGTCCTTCTTCGGCCCGACGATAAGCGGGAAATGCTGCTTGAGCGCATTCACCACCACGGCGGCGTCGTCCACGCTCAGCGTGGTCTGGGTCACGTAGGCGAGCTTGCTTGGGTCGCTCACCTGCAGCTTGGCCACATCGGCCGCGTCTTCGACCAGATACATGCCGCCCTGTGACTGGCCCATGGTGCCTTCGACCTCGGGGTGGCCCTTGTGGCCGATCATGACGATCTCGAAGCCGGTTTCGCGCAGCTTCTTCACTTCCATATGCACCTTGGTCACCAGGGGGCAAGTCGCGTCGAAGACCTTGAAGCCGCGCTGCTCGGCCTCCTGACGCACCGACTGTGGCACGCCATGGGCGGAGAAGATCAGGGTGGAGCCGGCCGGCACATCGGCCAGATCCTCGATGAAGATCGCGCCTTTGCGCTTGAGATCTTCGACCACGAACTTATTGTGTACCACTTCATGGCGCACATAGATCGGGGCACCGAACTGTTCGAGCGCGCGTTCAACAATGGCGATCGCCCGGTCCACACCGGCGCAGAAGCCGCGGGGATTGGCGAGGATGACTTGCATGGTGCTCATGGCGGTATCACGGTGTAGGCTGCAAAGGAGGCTGATTTTACCGGATAGTCCGCCCAAGCTCGTGCTAAAGTCGCGCGCTTTTTTTCTGATTGCAGCCTTCCTGCGGAGTGATCGTTCATGATCAAGAAGTATTACACCGGCTCCATCGTCTTCACCCTGATCGCGCTGGTGCTTGGATATCTACTGGGTGGTTGGCCGGCCGCCTGGATCGTGCTGGTATTGGCCGCCCTGGAAACCTCGCTGTCCTTTGACAATGCGGTGGTCAATGCCAAGGTGCTCGAGCATATGGACCCGGTCTGGCGCCGGCGTTTCCTGATCTGGGGCATGCTGATCGCCGTCTTCCTGATGCGCCTTGTGTTCCCCTTGCTGATCGTCGGCGTGGTCGCGAGCCTTGGCCCGATTGAAGTGCTGCGCCTGGCCATCTTTGATGAGCATCGCTATGCCGAGGTGCTGAGCAGCGCCCATGCGCAGATCGCCGCCTTCGGTGGCGCCTTCCTGATGCTGGTCTTCCTCAAGTTCTTCGTCGACCAGGAAAAGGACACCCACTGGTTCAAGCCCATCGAGTCGCGCCTGACCAAGCTGGGCAAGCTGCAGTCGGTGGAGATCGGCATCACGCTGCTGGTCATCCTGCTGACCGCGCGTACTGTGCCCTTGGCGGAGCAAGGCGATTTCATCGTGGCGGGTCTGTGGGGCATCATCACCTACATCCTGGCTGATGGCGCCGGTGCCATCTTGGGCGCCGAGGATGCGGCCAGCAGCACGGCTAAGCAGGGCTTTGCCGGTTTCATGTATCTGGAAATCCTCGATGCCTCGTTCAGCTTCGATGGCGTGATCGGCGCGTTTGCCCTGTCGCACAATCTGTTCATCATCGCGCTCGGCTTGGGCGTGGGTGCCATGTTCGTGCGTTCCTTTACGCTGATGCTGGTTGACCGCGGCACGCTGGCTGAATACCGTTATCTTGAGCATGGCGCGTTCTGGGCCATCGGCGCGCTGGCCTCCATCATGTTCCTCGGCGTGTCCATCCATATTCCGGAAGTGATCACCGGCGGTATTGGCCTAGCACTGATCGCCTGGGCGATGTGGAGCTCGATCAAGCACAAGCGCCTGCATGGCGAGAACTAAGCTGGAATCGATGAAAAACGCCCCGCGATGCGGGGCGTTTTTTATGCGCGCGGCGGCCTGTTCAGCCCTGGCGCGGTGCGGTCAGGCGTACCAGCAGTTCCGCGGCAGCCATGCGCTCTTCCTGGCTGCCCTTGAGCATCAGATGTTCAAGGATGGCCGCGCCGGCTTCCGACTCACCATCCGCAATCAGCTGGCTCGCTTCCTCCAGCTTGCCACGCCCGCTTTCCGGCACCTTCAAGCCGGCCGGCAACGCGGACACCGGCTCGATCGGCGGCACCTCGATCAGGTCCAGTGCCAGCGGCGGCGTATCCGCGCCCTGCGCTGGTGTACCAAGTTCGAACACCAGCGGCTCCAGCTCAATCGTTGCTGATGCCGCTGCGGCCAGCTCGGTCGCTGGAGGCGTGGCTTCGCCCGGTGCGCTGGCCGATAGTCCATCCAGCATGCGGGTCAGCTCATCGGCCGCATCCTCCTCGGCCTTGGCATGCATGCCGAACAGCGGCTCGTCGGGCAGCAGCTGGGCGCCCAGACGCGCCACCTTTTCCCACATCGCGGTGCTGGCGAACTGCTCGCGGAAGGCGCGCGCCAGCGGCACGAAGCGCTCGGCATCCTGGTGCGTGTAGTGAAGCTCGAGCAGCTGCATCCAGTTCACCAGATGGGTGGGGTGCAGCTCGAGCTCATCCTGCAGCAGCGCCACCGCCTTGTCGTAATGGCCGTGGGCGGCCAGCACGGCCGCTTCGCTGGCGACATGGCTGAGCATCACCACATCCATATCGCTGTCCTGCAGATCGTCGTGGTAGCGGCGACCTACCGGCTCATCGCTAAACGGGGGTGGCTCGGCTGCCGGGCTGGCGGTGCGTTGAATGGCCGGCGAGAAATCGGGCAGCTCGGCCTCTGGCGCGGCTTGGCTATCGGCAGCCAGCGCCGGCGTGAACGGCTGCGGCGCCGGTTTGCGCCTGCGTAGCAGCAGGGCGGCCAATGCTGCTGCCACTGCCAGTACCAGGGCGATCAGGCCACCTACGCCCAGCCACTGCTGACGCTGGGCTTGCTGCTCGGCCTTGGCGATGTCGGCATTGCGCTGGTTCAGGGCAGCCAGCATCTGCCGGCCTTGCGCTTCCAGCTTGGCAATGCGGGCCTGTGCATCCTCCAGTTGGGCGGTTTGCTGGCTGAGCTGGTTTTGCAAGGTCTGTTCGCGCTGCTGATAAGCAGCCAGCTCCTCGGGCGGCGGCGGGCTTGCCTCACTGTCCTGTACCTCGCTGAGCGATAGCTTGTCCTGCCTGACCGGTGTGGCGGCGACGAGTTGTTCCTGGCGTGGCTTGCTGGGCTGCGCCGCCTTGGGCGCCTGGAGATCTTTGGGCAGGCGCAGGCGTACACCTTCGGCCAGGGGCTTCTTGCCGCGTGGCGGCAGGTGCGCATTCAGGCGGCGCAGCTCGGCGATCAGCGCATCCTGCTGTTCGCGCTGGCCGGGGAAAATCTGCCGCGCAATCGAGCGATAAGTCTCGCCCGCGCGGGTCAGCCATTCGCCATTCAGACTGGCCAGGCTGCCTATTCGCGCCGGGGCGCTTGAGCTGACTTGTGTGAGCGGGGTGGGGGGCGGGTTGCTGCGCATGGCCAGCGGCAAGGCGGGCGCGGGGGGCGGTACGGTAGGAGCCAGGTCGGCGGGCGGATCGAGCAAGAGCGTGTATTCACGACGCATCTGGGCGCCATCTGCGCACTGCACGCGCAGGCTAAGCGTGGCGACCGGCTCGAACAGGCTGTCCAGCCCCTGCAGCCTGAGCAGGCCGCCTTGCTTATCGGACTGGAAATCGAGCAGCACACGGCGTGGCGTACCGTCATCGCCACCATCGCGCAGGCTGGCGCTTAGACATTCGCGCGCAATCACTTCGCCGGGCAGGGCATTGATGCGTACGCTGGCGGCGAATGCCTCGCCAAGATGGGAAGTCAGTTTCATCTCGCCTAGCGCGACCGCGCTGGCTAAGGCGGGCAGGCCGGCGAGGGCCAAATAGAGTGCGATGCGAGTGGGTGGACAGACAAATCGGGCAGGGTGCTTGGGCATTGGTGACTTTCTTGTCGTTCTAGTCGGCGCAACAGGCAGGGCCGACAAAAGTGACCAATTCAACTTAGACGATATTGACGCTGTTTCATGCCTATTGATGCGAATAAAACCGCATGAATAGCGCGCCTTGCCACAATTTTAATTAGAAACTGTCAAATCACGAAAATAATGACATATACATGCAGCGCTATCGCATGACGAAGTAATAAAGCGAGCATGTTTATATTATCGCCCGGCTATTTCAATGCGCCCGCATCCCTTAAAGCCTCGGCCACGGCGGCCGCCAGCTGCTGGTAGCCAGCCGCATTCGGGTGAATCAAATCGCTCTTGCTTTGATTGTCGGCGAGAATATCGGCCAAGGCTTCATCCTCAAGGGGAATTGCATATTCCTTGGCCAATTCCTGATAAAAATCAGGCACCTTGAGACCGAATCCTGGCTTGGGTGTGGCCAGCAATAAGACCGGCAATTGGCGTCGTTTGGCTTCATCCAGCATTGCGCGCAGATTGGCCACCGTCTCGGCTTCGGGCAGGCGGCGCAGGAAATCATTGCCGCCCAGACCCAGAATCAGCAGCGCCGGTTTGCTCTCCTGCTCGTCCAGCGTGTCGGCCAGGCGTGCAAGGCCATCAGCACTGGTATTGCCAGGCACGCCGGCATTGATGACCACACGCCCGCTGAGCTTAGCGAGCTGGGCCGGGTAGCTTTCCTCCGGTGTGGCGCCCGTGCCATAAGTGATCGAATCACCAAAGGCGAGGATGGTCGCGCCATCGGTCAGGCGCGGCAGCGTGGCTTGCTGACCGCAGGCGGCCAGTAGAGCAATGAGCAAGAGCAGACAAAGATGGCGCAATACGGGCATGGTGGCTTCCTAGCTTGAATTGCCCAGATCCTAGCAGCCTCGCTGGCATCGTTTACAATCCGCCGCCTACCTTTTGCAGGACTGCCTCGTGCGCCTTACCCACGTCAAACTTGCCGGCTTCAAAAGCTTTTGCGACCCGACCGCGATTCCGGTACCGGGCCAGCTGGTGGCCGTGGTGGGGCCGAACGGCTGCGGCAAGTCGAATGTGATCGATGCGGTGCGCTGGGTGCTTGGGGAATCGAGCGCCAAGCAGCTGCGCGGCGAATCGATGCAGGACGTGATCTTCAACGGTTCGACCAGTCGCAAATCGGTCAGCCGCGCCTCGGTGGAGCTGGTGTTCGACAATGCTGAGGGCCGCGCGGCCGGTGCCTGGTCGCAATACGCCGAAATCAGCATCAAGCGGGTGCTGACGCGCCAGGGCGAGTCGTCCTACTACATCAATAATCTACAATGCAGGCGGCGCGATATCGCCGACCTGTTCCTTGGTACCGGGGTCGGTACCAAGGGTTATGCGGTGATCGAGCAGGGCATGATCTCGCGCATCATCGAGGCACGTCCCGAGGAATTGCGCGCCTTTCTCGAAGAAGCGGCCGGCGTGTCCAAGTACAAGGAGCGCCGCAAGGAAACCGAGAGCCGCATTGCTGACACGCGCGAAAACCTTGAGCGAGTGGACGATATCCGCACGGAGCTGGCTGGCCAGCTGGAGAAGCTGGAAACCCAGGCCGGTGTGGCCGCGCAATTCCATGAGCTGAAGGCCCGCCTGACCGAGCGGCAGAATCTACTGGCCTTGCAACGCAAGCTGGATGCCGAGCGCGATGAAGCGAATTTCCGCGCCGAGATCGCCGCCGCGCAAACCGGGCTGGAATCGCAGACCAGCCGTCTGCGCGATACCGAGGCCAGCATCGAACTGCTGCGCGAGCAGCATTACGAGGCCAGCGACAAGGTCAGCGCCGCGCAGACCGCATTGGCTGATGCGAGCGCCACCGTCGCGCGCATGGAGCAAAAGCTGCTGCATCTGCGCGAAACCCGTCAGCGCCTGACCCAGCAGCAGAATCAGGCACGCCAGCGCCTCGACGAGCTGGGACGCAATCAACAGAATCTGGCGGCCGAGCAGGACGAGTGGCAGCTCCGACGCGATGAGGCGGTACTGGCGCAGGAAGACGCCCAGCTCGACCTCGTCAATGAACAGGATGCGCTGCCGCGCCTGGAGGCGCAGTACAAGGCGCAGGATGCCGCGCTGAGCGAGGCGCAGCTGAATTTCTCCCATGCACGCCAGACCCGCCAGCTGGCCGAGCAGCAGTTGCAACACCTCGAGCGCAGCTTGGCCCAGCTGCAGCAACGGCGTGACAAGCTGGCCAGCGAGGCGCGCAATCTGGTGGTGCCCGATGCCGACCTGCTGGCCGATAAGCGCCTGGAGCTCGAAGAACTGAGTCTGTCGCTGGAGGATGCGCAGGGCAGGCTGATGGCCATGGAAGGCGAGCTGCATGAGGCCGAAGGCCGACGGGCCAGCCAGCGCCAGGAAGTGGAACGGTTGCGCGCCGAACGCGCCGAGCTGGGTGCGCGCCAAGAGGCATTGAGCAAGCTGCAGGCGCAGGCAAGTGCCGATAAGGCGCTCGATACCTGGCTGCGCGAGCAGGGCCTGCACGACGCACCGCGCCTGTTCCGCGAGCTGCAGATCGAAGCGGGCTGGGAAACCGCCGTGGAGGCCGTGCTGCGCGAGCGCATGAATGCGCTGATCGGCCAGCTGGCCGCTGGCGGCATTGCCCCGGCCCGTTTGAGCGTGCTGTCGCCGGCCGCCAGCGCCGCGCTGCCTGCGCTGCCTGCGCAGGCCTTGCTGCACAAGGTGCGCAGCAGCCACCCGGCCGTGCAGGCGGCGCTGCAGGACTGGTTGGCCGGCGTAAGCTGCGTGGAACAGGATGCCGAGCTAAAGGCCAGTCAGGCCACGCTGGCACCGGGCGCGCTGGTGGTGGCGCGTTCCGGCCATGCGGCCAGCCGCCATGCGCTGCACTTCCATGCCCCAGACAATGCGCTATCGGGCGTGTTGCAGCGCGAGAAGGACTTGCAGGAGCTGGGCGAGCGCCTGGCGCAGATCGTCCCGGCGCTGGAGGCTGCCAGCCAGGCCTTGCATGCCAGCGAGCAGCAGCTGGTTGAATTGCACAATGAACTCAAGCACGCGCGCCAGAAGCTTGATGCACTGCGCCAGCTGCGTGGTGAGCGCCAGGTGGAAGTGGCACGCCTGAACCAGGCGGCCGAGCAGGCCAAGGCGCGCGCCGAGGTGCTGGCCCGCGAACAGGCCGAGCTGGCCGAGGAAGCGGCCGAGCTGGTGATTGAGCAGGAAGCCGTGCGCGGCGAGGCGGAAACCGCGCTGCACGAATTGCCGGCGCTGGAAGCGCTGGTGCAGGCCAGCAAACTCGCCCGTGCCGAGGCGGAAACCGCCCTGGATATCCAGCGCAGCAAGCTGCGTCAGGTAGAACGCCTGGCACAGGAAACCGCCTTCGCGCGCCAGTCGGCCGAGGCACGTCTGGCCGAGCTGTTGCGGCGTAATCAGGAGCTGGCCAATCAGCTCGAAGAGGCGCGCCTGCGCCTAGAGGAAGCGAGCTTCGACCTCGAAGGCATCGACGAGGGCGAGTTCGATATCGGCTTTCAGGAAGCGGTGAATCTGCGCGCCGAGAAGGAGCGCGCGCTGGCCGCCACCCGCGACGCCGCCAATGCCACCACCAATGCGCTGCGCGAGAAGGAGCTGGAGAAGCAGCAGATCGAGGCGGGCTTCGACCCGCTGCGCGACAAGGTGGGTGAGCTGCGCCTGAAGGAGCAGGAGGCGCGCCTGGCGCTTGAGCGCTTCGAGCAGGAATTGCTCGATGCCCAGGCCGATGTGGCCGCGCTGCTGCCCTTGATCGGCAACGGTCTGAAGGTCAATAGCTTGGTCAGCGAAATCGGCCGGCTCGGCCAGGCCATCAATGCGCTGGGCAATGTGAACCTGGCGGCCTTGGATGAGCTGAATGCCGCGCGTGAGCGCAAATCCTATCTGGATGCGCAGGCAGCCGACCTGACCGAGGCGATGGAAACGCTGGAATCGGCCATCCGCCGCATCGACCGCGAAACCCGCACCCTGCTGCAGAACACCTTCGACGCGGTCAATGGCAGCCTGCAGGAGCTGTTCCCCTCGCTGTTTGGCGGCGGCCATGCTGAGCTGATCCTGACCGGCGACGAAATCCTCGACGCCGGCATCCAGATCATGGCCCAGCCGCCGGGCAAGAAGAACTCCACCATCCATCTATTGTCGGGCGGCGAGAAGGCGCTGACCGCGCTGAGCCTGGTGTTCTCGCTGTTCCGCCTGAATCCCGCGCCGTTCTGTCTGCTCGACGAAGTGGATGCGCCGCTCGATGACGCCAATACCAGCCGCTTCTGCGAGATGGTCAAGCGCATGGCCGACCGCACCCAGTTCCTGTATATCAGTCACAACAAGCTGACCATGGAGATGGCCGATCAGCTGATTGGCATCACCATGCAGGAGCAGGGTGTGTCGCGCGTGGTGGCGGTGGATATCGAGCAGGCGCTGCAGATGCGCGAGGGCGCCGCAGCCTGAGCGATGTCTACTCGCCCCATGGCGCTGTTCCTGCGCTGCCACGCACCAGTCGTACGCGTGCTTGCGCCGGGTTGTCAGCAAGCACTGATATAGCCGGCGCGGCTTGGCGTGCTGCGGTCGTTCCGCTAAGCTCGCGCCCCATATTCCCGCTGCGGCCTCATTCTTCGGCTGCCACCCGATCAGATATCCAATATGACTGAATTCCACTGGATCACCCTCGGCCTCGGTCTCGCGCTCGTGTTTGGCGTGTGGGGTTTCAATGCCTGGCAGGAATGGCGCTTCAAGAAGCGTGCTGCGGCCGCGTTTGCGCGCAGTCACCCCGATGTGCTGCTCGATACGCCCAAGAATATGGTGCGTCAGGGCGAAGTCAGCGCGCGCCTCGAGCCTTCGCTGACCCCTGCCGCTGCCGCGGCCCCGGTGCTGGGCGAGCCCGCTACCGGCGAGCCGGAGATGGTGGAGCTTAGCGATTCACTGGCACTGGCGGTGTCGGTGCTTGATCCGGCCCTCGATTACATTGCCGAGTTGCATCCGGGCGACACGATAGACTTCGCGGCCATCAGCCCGATCGAGGTCGGCAAGCGGGTCAAGATGCTTGGCCTGTCCACCTCGGACGAGTGGGAACTGGTGCGTGCTGGCGGCAGCTATAGCGAATTACGCATCGGTCTGCAGCTGGTGGACCGCCAAGGCCCGCTCAGCGAGGCGCAGATGGTGCTGTTCTGCGAGCAGGTGACGGCGATGGCTGAGCGCGCGGGCGGCGTGGCAACCTTTCCGCGTCGCGAGGACAAGCTGCGCGTGGCCCAGCAGCTCGATGCCTTCTGCGCCGATGTGGACATGCAGATTGGCCTGAATGTGATGTCCAGCCGCAGCCCCTTCCCGGTGGGCCGCCTGCGCAGCATGGCCGAGGCCGCCGGGCTGGTGCTGGAAAGCGATGGCGCCTTTCACGCGCGCTCCGATTCGGGCAAGACGCTGTTCACGCTGGCCGACCGCCACCATCGGCCGTTTGACGCGCTGGAAGACACACCGTCAGTGACCCTGTTGCTGGACGTGCCGCGCGTGGCCGGTGGCGAGCAAGCCTTCGACCGCATGGCCGACCTTGCCCAGCAAATGGCCCTGACCCTGGGCGGTGATCTGGTCGATGACGACAATCGCTCGCTCAAACCCGCCGACCTCGCTGCCATTCAAAAGCAGCTGGTCGATATCTATGACCGCATGGACGAGCGCGGCATTGCCGCTGGCAGCGTCGCCGCCCTGCGCCTGTTTGCCTGATGATGTTGCCCAATGAATCCCGCGCGCGCGAACTGCGTGCGCTGCTGAACCGCTATGGACATGAGTACTATGTACTCGACGCCCCGAGCGTGCCCGATGCCGAGTACGACCGCCTGTTTCAGGAACTGCAGGCGCTGGAAAAAGCCCACCCCGAACTACTGACGCCTGATTCGCCTACCCAGCGGGTCGGTGGGCGCGCGCTCGATGCGTTCGCGCCGGTGCGCCACAGCGTGCCCATGCTGTCCATCCGCACCGAGACCGACTCGGGCGCGGGCGGGGCGGAGAACTTCGATGCCAAGGTGCGCCGCGATCTGGGCCTGGATGAGGCCGCGCCAGCGGTCGAATACGCGGCCGAACTCAAGTTCGATGGCCTGGCCATCAGCCTGCGCTACGAGGCGGGCCTCTTGGTACGTGCCGCTACCCGTGGCGATGGCGAGACTGGCGAGGAAGTCACCCAGAATATCCGCACCATCGGCCAGATTCCGCTCTGCCTGGCAGGCTGCACGGCGCCGGTGCTGGAAGTGCGCGGCGAGGTGTATATGCGCCGTGACGACTTTGATGCGCTGAACGCGCGCCAGCTGGCGGCCGGGGAAAAGACCTTCGTCAACCCGCGCAATGCCGCGGCCGGCGCGGTGCGCCAGCTCGATTCCAAGATTGCCGCCAAACGTCCGCTCAGCTTTTTTGCCTATGGCCTGGGCGAGGTGGACGGCTGGGATATCCCGCCCAGCCATAGCGCGCTGCTCGATGCGCTGGCCAAGCTGGGCCTGCCCGTCTGCGCCGACCGCGCCACGGTGCAGGGCGCGGCGGGCCTGATTGCCTTCCATGCTGCGATTGCCGCCAAGCGCGACAGCCTGCCCTTCGATATCGACGGCGTGGTCTACAAGGTCAACCAGCGCGCCTTACAGGCACAGCTCGGTTTTGTCAGCCGTGAGCCACGCTGGGCAGTCGCGCACAAATATCCGGCGCAGGAGATGCTGACCACGGTGGAAGCCATCGATGTGCAGGTCGGCCGTACTGGCGCCATCACACCGGTGGCGCGCCTCGCGCCCGTCTTTGTGGGTGGGGTCACCGTCACCAATGCCACCTTGCACAATATCGACCGCATCCGGCAGCTCGATGTACGCCAGGGCGATACGGTGATTGTGCGCCGCGCCGGTGACGTGATTCCCGAGATCGTCGACGTGGTGCTCGAACGCCGGCCCATGGTCGAAGAAGCGATCGACCTGGTCGAGACGCGTAGCGTGGCGCGCTACGCGGCCTTCGAGATGCCTAGCAGCTGCCCGGTGTGTGGCTCGCATGTGGTGCGCGAAGAGGGCGAAGCGGCCTATCGCTGCACCGGTGGCCTGGTGTGCACCGCCCAGCGCAAGCAGGCGCTGCTGCATTTTGCCGGGCGGCGCGCGATGGATATCGAGGGCCTGGGTGACAAGCTGGTCGAACAGCTGGTGGATACCGGCCTAGTGCGCACACCGGCCGACTTCTACAAGCTTGGCATCCTCAAGCTCGCCGCGCTCGAGCGCATGGCCGAGAAATCGGCTGCCAATCTGCTCGCCGGCATAGACCAAAGCCGTCACACCACGCTGGCACGCTTTATCTACGCGCTGGGCATACGCAATGTGGGCGAGACCACGGCCAAGGATCTGGCGCGCCACTTCGGCAAGCTCGACAGCCTGCTGGAAGCCGCCTGCCGCGAGGATGAGGCCGCCGCGTTGGCTGCGCTGCAATCGGTGCCCGATGTGGGGCCGGTGGTCGCCCAGTCGATTCGTGACTTCCTTCTGGAAGCGCACAATATCGAGGTGATCGAACAACTACGCGCGGCTGGCGTGCAATGGCCCGAGTTCGAACCGAGCGAGGCAGTGCCCGCCGGTCCCTTACTGGGCAAGACCCTGGTGGTGACCGGTACCCTGCCCACGCTGAGCCGCGATGAAGCCAAGGCGCTGATCGAGGCGGCCGGCGGCAAGGCCGCCGGCTCGGTGTCGAAGAAAACCGATTATCTGGTGGCCGGCGAAGCCGCCGGCTCCAAGCTCGACAAGGCGCAGGAGCTGGGCATCACCATCCTGGACGAGGCTGGTTTGCTGGCCCTGGTGGGCCAGGATGGCGCAGCCCGCGCGGACGACTGAGTCCGCACCCGATTTCCCCGCCGCTTTGTTGGCGCTAACAGGACAGCACTATGCAAAAGGTCTGCAAGGCCGTATTCCCCGTCGCCGGCCTCGGCACCCGTTTCCTGCCGGCCACCAAGGCCAGCCCGAAGGAAATGCTCAATGTGGTCGATAAGCCACTGATTCAGTACGCGGTGGAGGAGGCGGTCGCCGCCGGCATTACCGATATGATCTTCGTAACCGGGCGCAATAAGCGCGCGATCGAAGACCATTTCGACAAGGCCTATGAGCTGGAAACCGAGCTGGAAGCCAAGGGCAAGCAAGAACTGCTTGAGCTGGTGCGCAATATCCTGCCCAAGCACGTGAGCTGCGCCTATGTGCGCCAGCCCGAGGCGCTGGGCCTTGGCCACGCCGTGCTGTGCGCGCGTCCGCTGATTGGCGATGAGCCGTTTGCCGTGATCCTGGCCGACGACCTGATCGCGGCGCAGAAGCCAGTCATGCAGCAGATGGTGGAGCTGTATGCGCAGACGCAAAGCTCGGTGATCGGGGTGCAGGAAGTGCCGCGCGCCGATACCGGTTCCTACGGCATCGTGGTGGCCAAGCCCAATGACGAAGGCCTGCTCAAGCTCAGCGGCATTGTCGAGAAACCCAAGCCCGAAGATGCCCCGTCCACGCTGGCCGTGGTCGGGCGTTACATCCTCAGCCCGCGTATTTTCCGCCACCTGATCAATGCCCAGCCCGGCAAGGGCGGCGAGATTCAGCTGACCGACGCGATTGCCGCCTTGCTGGAAGAAGAACGCGTACTGGCGCTGCCTTTCGAGGGCACCCGTTACGACTGCGGCTCCAAGCTCGGCTATCTGCAGGCCACGCTCGCCTATGCCTGCCAGCACCCCGAGGTCGGCGCGGACTTCAACGCCTATCTGCGCGACTTCTGCCGCACACAGGTGTCGTGATGCAGATCCGCCCACTGCTGCCCGGCGACGCGCTGGAAGCGCCCAGCAAGCTGTTCGATGCTTATAGGCAGTTCTACGGCTATGCCAGCGACCTTGGCGCCGCGCGCATCTACCTGCATATGCGCTTGCAGAGCGAGCAGGCCAAGGTGTTCATCGCCGAGCTGGCCGGCAAGCCGGTTGGCTTCATGCTGCTTTACCCCAGCTTCTGCTCGCTGGCGCTGGCGCCGATCTGGGTGCTCAACGATCTGTATGTGGCGCCCGAGGCGCGCGGTACCGGCGTGGCCGATGCGCTGCTGCAGACCGCCCGCCAGCTGGGGCTGGATAGCGGTGCCGCCTATCTGATGCTGTCCACCGCGCACGATAATCAGCGCGCCCAGGCCGTGTACACGCGGCAGGGCTGGCAGCTCGATCAGGTCTACCGCTACTACACGCTGCCGCTGCACAGCGAGTGAAACCGGGCGCGAAGCCGCGCCCCGCTTGCCTTTCAGCCCGGTTTCGCGCCTACAATGGGTGCAGAACAAACCCATAGAGAGACAAGGCGCATGCTGGCCATCATCGGCGGAACCGGGCTCACCCGGTTGAAGAACCTCAAGATCACCCACCGCCAGGTGATACGCACCCCTTACGGCGAACCGTCCGGCGCGCTGACCTTCGGCGAGATCAACGACCACCACGTGGTCTTTATTGCCCGGCACGGCTACGGCCACACGATTCCACCGCACGAGATCAACTACCGCGCCAATATCTGGGCGCTGGCCGAGCAGAAGGTCTCGCGCGTGGTGTCGGTATGCACCGTGGGCGGCATACGCGAAGACCTGTCGCCCGGCACCCTGGTCCTGCCCGATCAGATCATCGACTACACCTCGGGCCGCCGGCACACCTTCTTCGAAGGCGGCGACAAGCCGGTGACCCATATCGATTTCACCGAACCGTATTGCCCCAAGCTTCGCAGGCGCCTGATCAAGGCGGCCAAGACCAGCCACCAGCAGCTGCGTGAACATGGCGTGTATGCGGCCACCCAGGGCCCGCGCCTGGAAACCGCGGCCGAGATCAACCGCATTGCCGGCGATGGCGGCGATATGGTGGGCATGACCGGCATGCCGGAAGCCGCGCTGGCGCGCGAGGCGGGCCTCAGTTATGCCGCGATTGCCGTGGTGTCGAACTGGGCGGCCGGGCGTGGCGACAGCAAGCACCACGTCGACCTCGCCGCGGCGGAAACCGTGTTCCAGGATGCGATCGAGCATGTGCACCGCATGCTGGAAGCCTTGGTGAAAGTGGACGGAGACTGAGATGGCGGTTCGTAGCATCGTAAAAATGGGCGACCCGCTGCTGCTGCGCACGGCCGACCCGATTCGGGCCGAGGAGTTTGGCTCGCCCGAACTCGCCGCGCTGATCGCGGACCTGAAGGACACCATGGTGGCCATGAATGGTGCCGGCATTGCCGCGCCGCAGATTGGCGTATCCAAGCAGATCACCATCTTCGGCGGCTTCAAGAGCCCGCGTTACCCGGATGCCGAGGAAGTGCCTTACACCATCCTGTGCAACCCGGTGCTTACGCCGCTGAGCGATGAGATGGCCGACGACTGGGAAGGCTGCCTGAGCGTGCCGGGCATGCGCGGCGTGGTGCCGCGCTACACCCAGCTGCGCTACCAGGGCCAGGACGAACAGGGCAGGGCGATAGACCGCACGGTCAGCGGCTTTCATGCGCGCGTGGCCCAGCACGAATGTGATCATCTGTTCGGCATGCTCTACCCGATGCGCATCCGCGATCTGCGCACCTTTGGCTTTATCGATGCGCTGGGCATGGCCGATCTGCCGGACGAGTGATTGGCAGGTTATTTGCTTAGCACGTGTTGCCAAAGCATTTGAAAACAGCTCACCGCCCGGCTAAGCCGGGCGCTAATCGACAAGCGCAAATCAACGGCTTATTGCTGATTGATCCCACTCCCCCCGCCCTCGCCGCCGCGACGGAAGTCCACGTTGCACGGTTCGTGGAGGGAGCCTCGCTGACGCGAGACAGTGGACTTTCAGTAAATCGGTCAGTTTTGTTTCTTCACCTCTATCTAGCGAGCGGCCATGGCTAATCAGGATTTTTTCAAGGACAAGGCCATTCTGGTCACCGGTGGCACGGGTTCCTTCGGGCGCAAATTCATTGCCACGCTATTGAAAGAACACCAGCCGCGCCGCGTGGTGGTGTTCTCGCGCGATGAGCTCAAGCAGTTCGAGATGCAGCAGGAGCTGAACGCGCCGCAGATGCGTTACTTCCTCGGCGATGTACGCGATGCCGACCGCATCCGCCAGGCCATGCGCGGCATCGACTATGTGGTGCACGCCGCTGCGCTCAAGCAGGTGCCGGCCGCCGAATACAACCCCACCGAATGCATCCGTACCAATGTGGGCGGGGCCGAGAACGTGATCAACGCCGCCATCGAATGCGGCGTGGAGAAGGTCATCGCGCTGTCCACCGATAAGGCCTCCAGCCCGATCAATCTGTACGGTGCCACCAAGCTCTTAAGCGACAAGCTGTTCGTGGCGGCCAATAACATTGCCGGCGGACACAAGACGCGTTTTTCCGTGGTGCGCTACGGTAATGTGGTCGGCTCGCGCGGCTCGGTGCTGCCCTTCTTTCGCAAGCTGATCGCCGAAGGGGCAGACTCGTTGCCGATTACCGATGCGCGCATGACCCGCTTCTGGATCACGCTCAACGACGGTGTAGCCTTCGTGCTGAACAACTTCCAGCGCATGCAGGGCGGCGAAATCTTCGTGCCCAAGATTCCGTCGGCAAGAATTACCGATATGGCCAGCGCGATTGCGCCGAGCTTGCCGCATCGCATCGTCGGCATCCGCCCCGGTGAAAAGCTGCACGAGATGATGATCTCGCGCGACGACGCCCAGCACACCTTCGAGTTCGCCGACCACTATGTGATCGCGCCGGCCATCAACTTCATCGTGCAGAGTAACTACCAGACCAATGCGCTCGGTGCGCAGGGCCAGCGGGTGGCCGAGGGCTTCGAATACGTGTCCGACAGCAACCCGCATTACCTGACGATTGAAGAGCTGGCCGCGCTGGACAAGGCCACGCCCTGATTCCAGCCCGGTAATGCCAACGCCCGTCCTAACCCGCTGGGCCGGCACCCCGCCGGCCCGCTTCGCAAGCAGGAAAGCCGCATGATTCCCTACGGTCGCCAGAGCATCGATCAGGCCGATATCGACGCCGTTGTCGAAGTCCTCCAATCCGACTGGCTGACCCAGGGGCCGAGCATCGAGCGCTTCGAAGCCGCTATGGCCGCACGCCATGAGGCCCAGCATGCAGTGGCCGTGTGCAATGCCACCGCCGCCCTGCATATTGCTTGCCTCGCGGTGGACCTTGGGCCGGGCGACTGGCTGTGGACCACGCCGAATACCTTTGTCGCCAGCGCCAACTGCGCACGCTACTGCGGCGCAAATGTCGATTTCGTCGATATCGACCCGCACACCTGGAACCTGTGTGCCGACGCACTGGAAGCCAAGCTGATCACCGCCGAGCAGGCCGGGCGCCTGCCCAAGGTAGTGGTGCCGGTGGCCTTCAGCGGCCAGAGTTGCGATATGGCGCGCATCAAGCTGCTTGCGCAGCGCTACGGCTTCATCGTCATCGAAGACGCCAGCCATGCCGTGGGCGCCAGCTACCTGGGCCGCCCGGTGGGCTGCGGCGACTATGCCGACATGACCATCTTCAGCTTCCACCCGGTGAAGATCATCACCACCGGCGAAGGCGGCATGGTGCTGACCAACCGCGCCGAGCTGGCCGAACGCCTGCGCAGCCTGCGCAGCCACGGCATTACTCGCAACCCGGCGCAGATGAGCGAACCCAGCCACGGCCCCTGGTACTACCAGCAGACCGAGCTCGGCTACAACTACCGAATCACCGACATCCAGGCTGCCCTGGGCCTGTCGCAGCTGCACAAGCTCGACGCCTTCGTGGCCCGCCGCCGCGAACTGGCTGCGCGTTACGACCAGCTACTGGCCGACCTGCCGCTGCAGCTCCCCACGCGCCAGGCAGGCGCCGAATCGGCCTGGCATCTGTATGTGGTGCGCCTGAAGCTCGACCAGATCGGCAAGACACATCGCGAAGTGTTCGAAGGCCTGCGCACCGCCGGCATCGGCGTGAACCTGCATTACATCCCGGTGCATACCCAGCCGTATTACCGCGCGCTGGGTTTCAAGGATGGCGATTTTCCGAATGCGGAAGCGTATTACCGCGAGGCGGTGAGTTTGCCGATGTTTTCGGGTTTGTCCAATCAGCAATTGGAGGTAATTGTTTTGGCTGCTCGCAAGGTATTGGGTGGTTAATTTTTATTGCGTTTTTGCAATGCAATTTCCTCAATAAATTGTCAGGTGGAAAATGGTAACAAGTCTTGGTGACTTCCACGGAGTTGACCCAAAACTATTCGAGGAATCTGGGGCGCTTGACCCAATTCTAGGTGTAGATACGCGCCTTTTTATTGACCCAAGCTTATTGCGGCACACTACCGTTCCTGAGCTTGCTGAGAGTCGCGAGAAAGTTTCGGAGCATTTTGCAAATGTAATAAGACTGGTGCGAAATATAAGTAGGGAGGATGATGTTTTTTGGCGGAGAGCGGATAAATTACTTCAATTTCCAGAGGTGCAAGGCTTGTGTATTGGATATTCAAGTAAAGGAGTCGCTGGCAAGGGGACTGGTCCACTAAAAAGAAAGCGCCTTCTCTCAACCATTACGCAGATCGTCAGGGCAGGGAATGAAGATGCTGCAATCTTCGAGCTTGTTGGCGCATTTGAGGAGGGGGTTGGCCCTGATTTGATTAGCGACATGATTGCTAAAATAATTATGGCTGATTTGGTGTTGTTTACTCAGCGAGTGTGCAGCGATCTTGGCATTCCAATGGAGATGACGCATTATTCCAAGGGTCTTCAGCCTGATGATTTGCCGCTTAATCCAAATACAAAAAAACCTATAATTTTAATCCCGAAGCAAATCCTCAGGGATCTCCCTGTTGCTGAGACATTTGCCGATATAGATTGGATAACTCAGCATAACGAGGCTGTCAGGGAAGAGTTAAATAAAATTATCGTTGGATCAATTCGATCCTTGACGCCTGCTGAGCGAAAGGATCGAGTTAAGCATGCATTCATCGATCATCCAGAGTTGCTGAAGCAAGTAATTGCTGCTTACGAGCAGGAGGGTGCAAATTTTTACGATTTCAATGATGATCGTGCAGGGGAGACAGTTTGGTATCGGGCGTCGAAAAAGCTACCTCGTCAGTTGAATTTAAAGCTTAGCCTTCCAATCAAGCCCACGTCAGATGACGTATACGCAGTTGTTGAGAAAATATGTTTACACTTTAAGAAACTAATTGAAGACAATCAGTTGTGTAAGCTCTTGTATGATAAAAATGGTCAAAGAAAGCACGAATCAGCGGCGCAGCTCTTATTTTTTGGTGTTGCTGCTGCATATTGTGAGGCAAACGATCTCGATTTATCCCCAGAGAGTGACGGCGGCAGAGGGCCGGTTGATTTTAAAATCAGTTCAGGATTTAGTGGGAAAGTGCTTGTTGAGATAAAGCTAACGAGTAACTTACAGCTGGCGCATGGTTTTGAAAAGCAATTGCCTATATATCAAAAGGCTGAATCCGCTTATAAGGGCATATATCTCGTTATCCAAAATGATGGGATCAGCGATGGACGTTGGCAAGCTTTTAGAGAGCTCGTAATGAGTTCAGGAAAGCGCGCGCCCACAGTCATTGTTGCCAATGGTGTACCAAAGCCATCGGCTAGTATAGCTAATGACTGAGTCATTTATTCATAAAGTATTTTTGGTGTGGGAATGCCCATTCAGATAGTTCAACTTGGTACTGCCCGCGTTCAGGGTGAAGGCCTGCGCCTCGGCACAGTCCGCCGCCCACCACGCGGCGTACCCAAAACCGAATTCGCATCGCAAAACTGGTACGACCTCTGGTTTCCCAATCTTGCGCCGAGTGCCGAAACCATGAAGCTGGGCCAAGCCGCCGAAAGCCCGGCAGACTGGGCGGCGTTTGTGAAGCGTTATAAGGCCGAAATGGCTGAGCCGGCTGCGGCGCATGATCTGGCTTTGCTGGCGGCTTTGTCGCACCAGACCAACTTTTCGGTAGGGTGTTATTGCGAGGACGAAGCGCGTTGCCATCGCGCGGTCTTGCGTGAACTATTACTGGCAAAAGGCGCGGTGCTACAGGGCTAGCAAGCCCCAGCGCGGTTTCAGCGGATACACACGGAGCTTGATTGCATGAAGCCCAAGCGAAAGAAAGCAGTGCGACCATGACTAACATCGCCATCATCCCCGCCCGCGGCGGCAGCAAGCGCATTCCACGCAAGAATGTGAAGCCCTTCCATGGCAAGCCCATGCTCGCTTATTCGATTGCCGCGGCGCAGGCCAGCGGCCTGTTCGACCGCGTGGTGGTCAGTACCGACGACGCCGAGATCATGGCGCTGGCACGCGAGCTGGGTGCCGAGGTGCCGTTTGTGCGGCCCGCCGAGCTGGCCGATGACCACACGACCACGATTGCCGTAATTCAGCATGCCATCCAGACCCTGCAAGCCGCGGGTGAGCCGGTGAGCATGGCCTGCTGCATCTACGCCACCGCACCGTTTGTGCAGCCGCGCTATCTGCGCGAGGGCTTTGAGCTGCTGAGCCGGCGCGCCGACAAGGCCTATGCATTTTCGGTGACCAGCTTCCCCTTCCCGGTGCAGCGCGCGATTCGCCTGAACGAGGAGGGCTGCGTGGATGCGCTCTACCCGCAGTACCGCAACACCCGCTCGCAAGACCTGGAAGAGGCCTTCCACGATGCCGGCCAGTTCTACTGGGGCCGCGCCGAAGCCTGGTTGCGCGGCGAGGTGATCTTTTCCCCGGCCAGCCTGCCGGTGGTTCTGCCTCGCTATCTGGTGCAGGACATCGACACACCGGAAGACTGGCGGCGCGCCGAATACCTGTATGGCGCGCTGCTGGCCGGCGGTGAAATTGGCGGAGATGGTAAGGCGTGAAGGTACTGATACGCGCCGATGCCGCGCTGAGCATCGGTTCCGGCCATGTGCTGCGCTGCCTGACCCTGGCCCAACAGCTGCAAGCGCATGGCGCGCAAGTCAGTTTTGCCTGCCGTGAGCTGCCCGGCCATGTGCAGGACAAGGTGCGCGCGGCCGGCTTTGCCTGCCACAGCCTGCCCGCCCACTACCCGGGCGAAACTACCCAGCGCGCCGAGGCGGCAATAGCCTGGCAGGCCGACTTGGCCGCGCTGCACGCCGTACTGGGCGAAGCGGCGCAGTTCGATTGGCTGCTGGTCGACCACTATGGGCTGGATGCGCAATGGCAGCGCGGCGCACGCACGCTGGCTGCGCGCATTGCCGTCATCGACGACCTGGCCAACCGCCCGCACGACGCCGACCTGTTGCTCGACCAGAACCTGACCGCCACGCCCGAGGCCTATGCCAGCCTGTTGCCGGCCAATTGCCAGCGCCTGCTTGGCCCGCGCTATGCACTGTTGCGCCCCGAGTTCAGCGCCGCGCCGATCGCGATACGCGCGCAGGCGGAGCACGTGCTGGTGAACTTCGGTGGCGTGGACGCGGGCGGCGAAACCTTCAAGGCCATGGCGGCGCTGGCGGGCTTGCCTGTCCAGGCCGATATCGTGGCGGGCGGCGCCAACCCGGCTTGGGATGCGTTGCAGGCGCAAGCAGTGGGCAAAACCGGCTGGACCTTGCACCGCCATGTGGCCGACTTTGCCAGCCTGATGCGCAGGGCCGATGTGTTTCTGGGCGCGGGCGGCAGTACCAGCTGGGAGCGCGCGGCGCTGGGCCTGCCTACGCTGTGCATTGCGGTGGCCGATAACCAGGAGCCGAATGCGCGCGCGCTGCATGCGGCCGGTGTGCACTACTACTTGGGCCGCGACCGCATGGTGGATGCTGAACAAGTACGCGCCGCGCTGGTCGATTTACTGAACGACGCGCCGCGCCGCCAGCAATACGCCGAGCGTTCGCGCGCGCTGGTGGACGGGCAGGGCGCCCGGCGCGTGGCGGCGGCCATGTTGCACGCCTGCCTGCAGCTGCGCGCGGCCACGCTGGACGATGCGCAGCGCCTGTTCGAGGGCCGCAATGCCGATAGCGTGCGGCGCTGGTCGACGAGCCCCGAGCCGATCAGTTGGGATGCGCATATCGCGTGGCTGACGCGCACGCTCACCAACCCGGACCGGCAGCTGTGGATTGCCGAAAGCGCCGACGGGCCGGTAGGCGTGCTGCGCTACGACCGCCAGCCGCACTTGCCCGAGCGCGCCGAAGTCTCCATTTACCTGTTTGCCGGGCGCGAAGGCATGGGCTGGGGGGGCGCACTACTGGCGGCGGGCGACGCGGCCATTGCCCGGCAATGGCCGGCGCTGCGCTTCATCGACGCAACGGTCTTGCCCGGCAACACGGCTTCGCTGAAACTGTTCCGCCAGGCCGGGTATGCTGAGCATGGCAGCGGGTTTGCGCGGGTTTTACCCGCCTGAGCGTATCAAGCAGCAAAAGGAAAGCAGAATGCACAGCTTCATGATTGGCCAGCGCCGCATCGGCGCCGATGCCCCTCCCTTTGTGATTGCCGAGATGAGCGGCAACCACAACCAGTCGCTCGACCGTGCACTGGCGATTGTGGATGCCGCGGCCAAGGCTGGCGCGCATGCGCTCAAGCTGCAAACCTACACGCCCGACACCATGACGCTGGACCTCGACGAGGGCGAGTTCCATATCGGCGACCCGAACAGCCTGTGGGCCGGCACCTCGCTGTACAAGCTCTACCAGGAGGCCTACACGCCTTGGGAATGGCATAAGCCGATTTTTGACCGCGCGGCCGAGCACGGCATGCTGGCTTTCTCCACGCCGTTTGATGAAAGCGCCGTGGACTTTCTTGAATCGCTGGGTGCGCCGGCCTACAAGATCGCCAGCTTCGAAAACACCGATGTGCCGCTGATCCGCAAGGTGGCGGCCACCGGCAAGCCGATGATCATCTCCACCGGCATGGCCAGCGTGGCCGAGCTGGACGAAAGCGTGCGCGCAGCGCGCGAGGCTGGCTGCCGCGATCTGGTACTGCTCAAGTGCACGAGCACCTATCCGTCCACCCCGGCCAATACCCATCTGCGCACCATTCCGCACCTGCGTGAGTTGTTCGGCACCCAGGTAGGCCTGAGCGACCACACCATGGGCGTGGGCGCGGCCGTGGCGGCCGTGGCGCTTGGCGCCACCGTGGTCGAGAAGCATTTCACGCTACGCCGCGCCGATGGCGGCGTGGATTCGACTTTCTCGCTCGAGCCCGAAGAGCTGGCCATGCTGGTGACCGAAACCGAGCGTGCCTGGCAGGCCATGGGCCAGGTGCAGTACGGCGCCACCCAGGCCGAGACCAAATCGCTGGTGTTCCGCCGCTCGCTGTACGTGGTGAAGGACATGGCGGCTGGCGAGACCTTTACCGCCGAGAATGTGCGCGCGATTCGGCCGGGCCTCGGCCTCGCGCCCAAGTTCCTCGACACCCTGCTGGGCAAGCGCGCCGGCCGGGCCATCAAGCGCGGCACGCCGCTGAACTGGGATTTGCTCGGATGATGCGCGCGGGGCTGATCGGCTGCGGCCGCATCGGCTGCGAATTCGACGACGATGCGGCGCGCATCGGCATCTACACCCACGCGGCCGCCTACCGCGCGGCCGAAGGCGTGAGCCTGCATGCGCTGGCCGATGCCGACCCGGCCAAGCTAGCCAAGGCTGCTGAGCGCTACGGCATACCGGCCGAGCGCTGCTATGCCAGCGCCGACGCCATGCTGGCGGCGGGCGGGCTGGACCTGATCAGCATTGCCGCACCCGACCGCTTCCACGCCGATTTGGCCCTGAAGGCCATGGCCACGCCTGGGGTGCGCGGCGTGCTGCTGGAAAAGCCGCTCGCCTTGTCGCTGGACGAGGGCAGGGCGGTGGTGGCGGCTGCCCAGGCGCGCGGCATCGCGCTGGCGGTCAATTACTCGCGCCGCTTCTGCCCGGCCCATGCGCGCGTACGCGCGGCGCTGGACTCGGGCGAGCTGGGGCGTGTGCAGACGGTCACCGGCTTCTACGGCAAGGGCGTGCGCCATAACGGCAGCCACTGGCTGGATTTGCTGCGCCACTTCTTTGGCCCTTTAGCCAGCGTACAAGCCTGGCCCAGCCGCGCTGCCGCCTTCGAGGGCGACCCCAGCCCCGACCTGCGCATCGTGCTGGCTTCGGGCCTGGTCGCGCATCTGCAAGCCAGCAACCACCTCGACTACAGCCTGTTTGAAATGGACATCGTGGCCGAGCATGGCCGCGTGCAACTGTTGGAAAGCGGCCACCGAGTGATCTGGCAGCGCGTGGCCGACAGTCCTTACTACGCGGGCTACCGGCTGCCGCAGCTGGCCGAGGTGGATGAATCGGGCATGCGCGACCTGCTGCTGCATGCGGTGCAGGACCTGCGCGACGCGGTGCTCGCTGTGCGTGTGCCGCGCTGCAGCGGCGAGGATGGCTTGGCGGCCCTGCAGGCGGCCGAAGCCGCTTGCCGCTCGCTGCAATCTGGCCAAGCCGAGGCCCTGCCATGAGCAGCAAACCGCGCCTCGCCATCGTGGCCGGCGACCCCGGCGGCGGTGCCGCGCTGGTGCCGGTGGTAGAGCTGCTCGATGCGCTGCAATGGCCGTGTCATCTGTATGCCTATGCCGAAAGCCTCGATAACTGGACCGCGCGCGGCTGGCCGGTACGCCCGGCGGAACAGCTGCAGGTGGACAGCATAGGTGGATTGATCTGTGCGACCTCGGTCAATGCCCAGATGTACGAGCTGGACTGGCTGGCTGCGGCCCGCGCCAAGGGTATCCCCAGCCTTGCGGTGCTCGATTTCTGGAGCAACTACCTGGCGCGCTTTCAAAAAGCCGGCCAGACCACCTTGCCCGATGCGCTGGCCGTGCCCGATGCGCTGGCGCGCGAGGAGATGATTGCCGCGGGTTTCGATGCGGCTAGTCTGCATATCACTGGGCAGCCGGCGCTCGATAGGCTGGCCAGCATCATGCCGCTATCGCCCGCGCGTCGCCGTGCGCTGCGCGAAGCCTGTGGGGTGCGGGAAGGGCAGCAGCTGGCGCTATGGGTATCGCAACCCCTGCGCATGATCGCGCAGCGCCTGGGGCAGCCCGCCGCCATTGACGAGCAGCAGGCTTGCCTCGCGCTTGAGCAGGTGCTGGCGCAGTTGGGCGAGCCGATTGCGCTGCGTGTGAAACCGCACCCGCGTGAAAGCCGCGCCGATTTCGCCGAACTCGGGCAGGTCTGGCCGGATAGCCGTTTGGTGCCGGATAGCGTGCTGGCTCATGAATTGCTTATATGTGCCGATATCGTGATCGGTATTCACTCGATGATGTTGTTCGAGGCCTGCCAACTGGGGTGCCGGGTGCTTAGCTACCAAGCGGGGCTAGCGCCAGAAGATGACCCGCTGCCGAGCAACCGGGCAGGGTGGAGTTGGCGCTGTGCAGCCGCAGAAGCCTTGCCCGCCATGCTAAAGCGGGCACTGACGGAAAGCCTGCCGCGCCCGCCCAAGCCCGATGGCCAGGCCGCGCAACGCATCATTGAGCAGATGGCTTACCAGATCACGGCACAAGAAAACAGACAGGAATCAGCATGACTGAGCAACTCGCCCTGCTAGGCGGCCAGCCGGTGCGTACGACGCCGCTGCCCGCCTACAACACCCTGGGGCCCGAGGAACGGGCTGCCGTGAACGCCGTCATGGATAGCGGCGTGCTATCGCAATTCCTTGGGGCCTGGACGCCCGACTTCTACGGCGGCCAGCGTGTGCAGCAGCTGGAGCGCGCCTGGGAAGCCCACTTCGACGTGGCGCATGCGGTGTCGATGAACTCGGCCACGTCTTGCCTGTACGCGGCCGTCGGCGCGCTCGATATCGGCCCGGGCGACGAGGTGATCGTGTCGCCCTACACCATGTCGGCCTCGGCCGCTGCTGCGCTGGTTTATGGCGCGGTGCCGGTGTTTGCCGATATCGACCCCGATACCTTCTGCCTAACCGCCGAGACGATTGCCCGCTGCATCACGCCGCGCACGCGCGCCATCATCGTGGTCGACATCTTCGGCCAGCCTGCCGATTTTGCACCCATCATGGCCTTGGCACGCCAGCATGGTCTCAAGGTTATCGAAGACAACGCCCAAGGCCCCGGTGCGCGCTACCACGGCCGCTACAGCGGCACGCTGGCCGATATCGGCGTGTTCAGCCTCAACTATCACAAGACCATTCACAGCGGCGAAGGCGGCATTGCCGTGAGCAATGACGCACGCCTGGCGGAAAAGCTGCGCCTGATCCGCAACCATGCCGAAGCGGTGGCCGAGGCCAAGGGCGAGACTGATCTGGTCAACCTGGTTGGCTACAACTACCGGATGACCGAGATTGAGGCCGCAATTGCCGGCGAGCAGCTGAAAAAATTGCCGGCCCTGCTGGCCACCCGGCAAAGCCATGCCGCTCGTCTGACTGTGCGCCTTGCCGGTCTGCCCGGCATTACGCCGCCCAAGGTGCGCGCCGATGCCGAACATGGCTGGTATGTGTACGCAATCAAATACGACGCCAAGGCGACCGGCGTACCGCGCGCCAAGCTGGTCCAGGCGCTGCGCGCCGAGGGGATTCCGGCGGCAGAAGGCTATGTGAAGCCGCTCTATCTGCAGCCCATGTACCAGCAGCGCATCGCCATTGGCCGAGATGGCTTCCCCTTCAACCTGCCAGCCTATGCGGGCAGCCTGAACTACGCACGGGGTATCTGCCCGACCTGCGAGCAGATGCACTTCGAGTCGCTGATCTATGCCGACTATATCCACGCCAGCCTCAGTGAGGCCGATGTGGACAGCATTGCCGATGCCTGGGTGAAGGTGCTTGGCAATCTGGATGCCTTGCGGGAGGCGCGATGAGCGCGCCCGCCTTCCTGGCCGGCGAAAAGGTGCGCTTGCGCGCGCTGACCGAGGCGGATGCCGATGGCCCCTATGTGGGTTGGCTGAACGATGCCGAGGTGTGCGCGGGCAATAGCCACCATGTCTTCCCCTATGGCCGCGATACCGCGCGCGATTTCATCCGCAGCGCCAATGAGCGCAGCGATGCGCTGACCCTGGCCATCGAGCTGGCGGCCGACGGGCGTCACGTGGGCAACATCGCGCTGAACCAGATCCACCCGCGCCACCGTTCGGCCGAGTTCGCCATCTTGCTGGGCGATAAGGCGGTGTGGGGGCAGGGCGTGGCCAGCGAGGCGGCGCGGCTGATCGTGGCGCATGGCTTTAGTGCGCTGGGCCTGCACCGCATCTACTGCGGCACCTTTGCCGACAACGCCGGCATGATCGCGCTGGCGGCCAGGCTGGCCATGCGTGAGGAAGGCCGGCGCCGCGAGGCAGCCTGGAAAGATGGCCGTTTTGTCGACGTAATCGAATTTGCAGTCCTCGCGTCCGAATGGGCGCGGCAAGAAAACTCAACGAATTGAATGACAGGGATGGCGACATGAGCGAGAACCAACAAGCCTTGATCGACTGGAAGACCGACGCCTGGAAGGACCCCAATATGGTGGCCTGGTATTCCAAGCGGATGTTCGAGAACAGCGGCACCAACCAGCTCAAGCATCATCTCGAGATGCGCTTCATCAGCCGCTATGCGACCGGCCCCAAGGTGCTGGACGTGGGCTGCGGCACCGGGC
The DNA here is from genome assembly GCF_900119825.1 of Chitinimonas taiwanensis DSM 18899. Lineage (GTDB taxonomy): Bacteria > Pseudomonadota > Gammaproteobacteria > Burkholderiales > Chitinimonadaceae > Chitinimonas > Chitinimonas taiwanensis. The sequence goes on from NZ_FPKR01000009.1 coordinate 128,967, forward strand.
GTGGCTCGATTCCGCTCGCCCAGCGCGGTCTGGACGTGACTGGCATCGATAGCTCGCAAGCCATGCTGGACGAGACGCGCCGCCTGGCTGGCGATACGCCGATGACCCTGCTGCCGGGCGATGTGGCCAATTTGCCGCTGCCGGACAGCAGCTTTGACTTCCTGCTGTCGCTGAATGTGGTGGTGCACTTCCCGCACTGGCAGAACATCCTCTTGGAGTGGGATCGCGTGCTTAAGCCGGGCGGGCGCATCCTGTTCGACATCCATTCGCTCGACCATCTGGAAGCCGTGCATGGCCCGGGTGAGAAGACCCAGCAGATCCTGCAGGCCAATGAATCGGCGGTGGGCAGCTATATGTCGCATGCGCGCTCGGCCGACCTCGTGGCCTGGGCCGATGAGCATGGCTATCGCGTGCAGGCCATCGTGCCGGTGGGCGGCTTTGTGGTCAGCACCCGTAACCACTGGCTGGCCGATCTGGAAACCAAGCACTGGTGGAACCGCCTCCTGGGCTGGATGACGGCCGACCAGAAGCTGTTCGACTTCGCGCTATGGCTGGAAACCGAGGTGGTGTGGAAGCTGCCGTGTACGAGTACCGGTCGCTTCATGGTGGTGCTCGACAAGGTGGCCGACCCCGAGGGTAATGCGCGTTGGCTGGCCGAGCAGAGACGGCTGAACGCAGCTTGGCGTGCAGGCGATAGCCTGGCCGCATTGCCGGCCCTGGATGCCACCAGCCTGCAGGCGCTCAAGCAGCACCTGATCCATCCGCGCAATACCTATCTGATGTACGAGCTGCTGAATGTGGCGCTGCGCCACTTCCCGGCCTTGCCGCTTGATCGCTATCTGCCTGACGAGTTTGTCCAGCTGTTCTCGGACTGGCATCTGCAGAGCGATATCGACCAGTTCAGCCTGCGCGTGGCCGGCGACTGGCGCCGCAATGGCGGCTTTGGCGCCAAGTTCGAACATGCGGGTGTGCCCTTTGGCCCCGGCATGGAGTACCACCTGGTACGCGACATCCTTACCACCTACCTCGATGTGTTTCAGCAGGGAGAACAATAATGACCATCAAGCAAGGCGCAATCGTTTCCCTGCTTTGGCCACGCTATCACAATGCCATCGAGGCATTCTGTGCCCAGGAACCGGGCATGGTGGTAATCACCCCACGTGCGCAGTTCGATGAAGGCCTTGGCTTTCGCCTCGCGCAGCACGGCAGCCAGTTGATCGAGCTGGAAAGCCTGCTCGACGGTCCGGCCGAGCAGCGTGTGCATGATGGCGTGAATATTGGCCTGACCAAGCTCGCCCATTACTTCACCACCACCGGCTGGGAAGATGGCTGCGTGCAGCTCGAGCTCGACGAGGCGCGCTTCCAGCCGCTGCTGAAGGCGCGTGCCGACGCCGAAGTGCCCGGCATGGTGCAGCTGATCGAGGGCCTACAACTGGCGCACGAGCAGTTTGACGTACGCCTCTTGGTGGTGAGCGAAGACGTGACCGCGAATGCCAAGACCGCGGTGATCTGGGCCAAGCGCGCGGAAATCCCCAGCCTGCAGGTCATGCACGGGGTAGCACTGTGCAAGCCTTACACCGTGCACGGCGCGTTGTTTGCCGATTCGCTGGCCGTGTATGGCCAGCGCGGCCTGGAGAGCTATCTCGACCTGGGCGTGGAGCCCGCTCGTTGCTTCGTGACCGGTAACCCGGCCTGGGATGCCTATCCGCATCATCTGACTCAGCGTGAGTCCTACCGCGCCCAGCTGGCCGAGATGCACCAGCTCGACGCCGCCAAGCCCTGGGTGATGTTCGCCACCACCTGGGCCGCCAATCTGACCGCGCTGGGCGACCCCAGCGCCTTCGAGCACTGCCTGCAGCAGTTCATGCTGGCGGTGCGCGATCTACACGAAGCCGGCGTGGATGCCGAGTTCATCATCAAGGATCGCGCTGGTTCTCAGCTCAATGCCGAAGCCATGCTCGACCAGATGGCTGCAGAGCTTGGTCTGCCCAAATCGGCCTACCGCTACAGCGTGGCGGCGGCCGAACACTGGGTGGTGGCCGCCGATGTAGTGATCGGCACTGATTCCAACATCCAGGTCGAGGCGATGATTGCCGCCAAGCCAGTCGTCAACCTGATGAACTGGTTCGGTCTGCGCCTTGGGCCAAGCTTTGATGTGGACAGCGGCGTCGTGGAAATCGCGCCCGAGGAACTCGCGCCGATTCTGGCCCACCTGATTACCAATCCCGCCACCCGCGAACATCTGGGCGCCAAGGCCCGCGAGGCCGCGCCGCGCTACAACACCGGCGTGGACGGCCAGGCTCATCTGCGTGTGGCCGAGCTGATGCGCCAGCTGCTGAAGAGCAAGGCCCAGCAGCGCTATATCTGGCAGGAATTGCTGGACGTCGAGCATATCGACGCCACCGGCTACCACGACGGCCGTCGCCCCGACCTCGTCAATATGTTCACCAACCAGCCCAAGCTGCTGCTGGATATCGGTTGCTCGGCTGGTGGCACTGGCCTTGCGTTCAAGGAAAAGTATCCGGATGCCCAGGCCTGGGGTATCGAGATCAACCAGGCAGCGGCAGCCAAGGCCGCCACGCGGTTGGATAAGGTGCTATGCGGCAAGTTCGAGGACTTCGACCTGGTGGCCGAAGGCATCGAGCCTGGCACGCTGGACGCGGTGATCATCGCCGACGTGCTTGAGCATATGTACAACCCCTGGGATGTGCTGATGAAGCTCAAGCCACTACTGTCGCCGCGCGGCCAGGTGGTGACCAGTATCCCGAACACCCGCAATATCGGCCTGATGGAAGATCTGGCGCGCGGCTACTGGCGCTATGACGCCTGGGGGCTGCTCGACATCACCCATATCCGCTTCTTTACCTTCAAGGAAATCAAGCGCTTCTTCCACGAGACCGGTTATCACATCGTCCGCTCGGTGAACGGTATCGACCCACGCCTGAAGTCGCTCTACGACCTGTTCGCCCCCAAGGTGCCTTGCGATATCGACTGCGGCAAGATGGTGATGAAGGGCGTGACGCTGGAAGAGCTGGGCGAGCTGTGCTCGCTACAGTTCTACTCGGTGGCCGAGCTTGGCGCCGAGGCGCTCAGCGATTACAACCCGGTGGCCCTGCCGGCCGTGCTGCCTGGCGATAGCTATCAGCAATTCCTACGCTCGCACCTGCTGACGCCGGTCGAGCTCGGTCATTACGAGACCCGTATCGCCCAGTGGGGCCATCAGCCGCTCGTGCATGCGGTGGTGGTGGCCAGCGCCGAAGCCTTGCCGCATATCGCCACCACCATCCAGTCGCTGGCCAATCAGCTGTATTACCGCGTGCGCTTTACCATCCTGGCGCCGGGTGATCGGCCGGATGGCTTCGTTGACAACGAACGCATGCAATGGCGTTCGGTCGATGGTCATCCGAATGCCGCCATCAATGCCGTGCTGGCCGATAGCGATGCCGATTGGGTCAGCGTGATCCAGTCGGGCGACGAGCTGGCCCCGCATGCGCTGCTGTACATGATGGAAGCGGCCTACAGCAATCCGGATTGGCGTGTGATCTACACCGACGAGGATCGGCGCGAGGAGAGCGGGCAGTACAGCGCACCTTACTTTAAGCCCGACTTCTGCCCTGACTACTTCCAGTCTTTGCCCTATATCGGCGATTTCTTCCTGATCCGTCGCGATACCTTTGCCAGCCTGGGCGGCTTCTCGCCCGAGGCGCTGGGCGCCAGCAATTTCGATCTGCTCTTGCGCGTGGTGGACGAGTGCGGCAACAAGGTCATCGGTCATGTGCCCGATGTGCTCTACCACCGTGCCGACAAGCGCAGCCTGGATACCCTGCCGACCAGCGAGAGCATTGCCGCTGGCCAAGTAGCGCTGACCGACTCGCTGCGTCGTCGTAAGGTGGAGGCTGAGGTTCGGTCGGGCAATCTGCCCGGCACCTATCGGGTTCGCTACCGGCATGCGCGCCAGCCGCGCGTGTCCGTCATCATGCTGACCTGCGAGCATCTGCCCGAGCTGCAGCGCACGCTGGAAGGCCTGTTCAACCAGACCGACTGGCCCGATTACGAGCTGTTGATCCTAGACACCGGCAGCGAAGACCCGCTGGTACTCAACTATCTGACCGGCCTTGACGATATGGGCGATGACCGGTTGCGCGTCTACCGTGTCACCGATACTGGCAATCTAGCCAAGCTGCGCAATCAGGCTGCGGCCGAGGCGAGCGGCGAATACCTGCTCTTCCTCGATAATGATGCGACGCCTATCCATGCGAGCTGGCTGAGCGAGATGATGGCCGAGGCGCAGCGCGCCGAAGTCGGCATCGTCGGGCCGCGCCTGCTGCGTCCGGACGGCACCATCGACGATGCCGGCCGCATTCTGGGGCTGATGGGCGTGGCGGAAAGCCCCTTCCTGGGTCTGCGCTTCGACGAGGCCGGCTACTACGGCCGCCTGCAGACCGTGCAGAACTATTCGGCCGTATCGGGCAGCTGTCTGCTGGTCCGTCGCTCGGTGTTCCAGCAGGTGGGCGGCATGGACGAGGCGTTCGACCTCTACCAGGCCGATCACGATCTCTGCTTGCGTACGCTGGCTGCCGGCTACCGCGTGCTGTGGACCCCGTATGCGAACCTCGTGCACAGCCGTGGCGGCAGCATGCTGGATACCCAGATCGTGCCGACCGAGGAGCACAAGGCGCGCGAGGATGCCAACCAGGCCTTGCTGTATCAGCGCTGGCTCAAACAGCTGTCCTTCGACCCGGCCTACAACAGCAATCTGATTCTGCACGGCGGTGTGTTCGAGCTTGAGTCTCGTCCGCAGCTGACCAAGCGCGCGCTGCCCTGGAAGCCGCTGCCACGTCTCCTGTCTATCCCCGGCGATGAATGGGGCTGTGGCAACTACCGGGTAATTCAGCCGCATACCGCGGCGGTGAAGGCCGGCCTGATTGAGGGCTGGAAATCCTTCGATCATTATCTGATGACCGAGATCGGCCGCATGGAGCCCGACACCATCGTGCTGCAGCGCCAGATGATGGATCACCAGCTGCCCTTCCTGCGCGAGTACAAGCAGCAGCGCAATATCCGTCTGGTCTTCGAAGCCGATGACCTGATGACCGAGGTGCCGAAGAAGAGCCTGCATCGTGCCGATCTGCCACGCGGCCTGGGCGACAAGATGCGCCGTGCGCTGGAGTTCTGTGATCGCTTCCTGGTCACCACGGTGCCGCTGAAGGAAGCCTTCTCGGATATGCATCACGATATCCGCGTGGTGCCGAACACCATCGATTTCGATATCTGGGGCGAGCTCAAACCGAAGCGCCGCACCGGCAAGAAGCCGCGTGTCGGTTGGGCGGGCGGGGTCAGCCACGGTGGCGATCTGGAAATCATCTATGAGGTGGTGCGCCAGCTGGCCGATGAGGTCGACTGGGTGTTCTTTGGCATGGCGCCGGAGCCGATCCGGCAGTACATCGCCGATATCCAGGCCGGTGTGCCGTTCAAGGACTACCCAGCCCACCTGGCCAGCCTGAATCTGGACTTGGCGATTGCGCCGCTGGAGCTCAATGCCTTCAATGAGTGCAAGAGCAATCTGCGTGTGCTGGAGTACGGCATCCTCGGCTACCCGATGATCGCCACCAACTACACGCCGTATCAGGGCGATTACCCGATCACCCTGGTCGACAATCGCACCGAGGCTTGGGTGAAGGCGATCCGTGAGCACATCAATGATCTGGACGAGACCGCTCGCCGTGGCGATGCTTTGCGCCAGCATGTGATTGACCACTGGCTGCTGCATGACCATCTGCCGGAGTGGATGTCGGCCTGGTTCGAGTTTTAAGCGGCAGTAAATGTCTGACCGACCGGCAAAAATTGCAGTGCACTGAAATTTTTGCCGGTCCGCACTAAAGTTCTATCAGAACTCGTCGATAAAGGGAGCAAGGCGTTGACCGCCTGGTTAATTCAACCTCAGCCCCCCCTTAGTAGGAGACGAGATCATGCAAGTCATCAATACCAACATCCCGTCGCTCAACGCCCAAAGAAACCTCAGCAAAACTTCTGACGCATTGAGCACTTCGCTGCAACGCCTTTCGACCGGCTTGCGCATCAACTCCGCCAAGGACGACGCCGCAGGCCTGTCCATTGCGTCCCGCATGTCCGCCCAGATCCGCGGCATGGACCAAGCCCGCCGCAATGCCAACGACGGCGTGTCGCTGGCGCAAGTGGGTGAAGGTGCCCTCGGTCAGATGGGTGACCTGCTGCAACGTATCCGCGAACTGGCTGTTCAGTCCGCCAACGGCACCAACACGGCGACCGACCGCGCTTCCTTGAACGCCGAAGTCGCTCAGCTCTCTGCAGAGCTGGACCGTTTCGCTGTGACCACCGATTTCAACGGCAAGAAGCTGTTTGACGGCTCCTTCGGTACGGCGGCCTACCAAATTGGCGCCAATGCCAATGAAGTGTTGACGACGACGACCGCTAACTTCCGCACCAACGCTTTCGGTAGTTACCAGATTCGCAACGTTCCAGGCCTGTCCATGGTTGGTGTGACCGGTCTGGGTTCGGGCGTGCTGACCAGCACCAACCTGGCTGCAGCCAGCGGCGCCGTGATCAATTCGAACGCTGCCAACACCTCGGGTAACCTGATCGTGAACGGCGGTAACGGCGGCGCCACCATCGGTTCGCTGACCTCCGGTTCGACCGCTGCTGAAGTGGCTGCTGCGATTAACGCCGCCAATACTGGCGTACGTGCCACCGCCCGCACCGCGGCCAATATCCAGTTCGCCAACTACACCGACGCGAACGTGACCGCTTCCGGCCGTCAGTCCTACTCGCTGAACCTGTCCGGCTCGAACAACTCTATCGTCAACGTCAGCTTCACTGTGGGTAACACCCGCACTGCTGCTGGTCTGGCCGAAGCCGTGCAAGCCTTCAACGACCGTTCCTCGCAAACCGGTGTGACGGCTCGTCTGAACGACACCCAGAACGGTATCATCCTGTCTAACGACGCAGGTGAAGACATCGTGCTGCAGACCGTGACCAACACCTCGGGCGGTACGGTGGCCCTGGTGACTGGCGGCGGTAACATCCCGCTCGCTTCGGCAGCCTTCATCAATGCCAACAACGGTTCTGGCGGCGCAGCTGGTGGTTCCGCGGTCAGCGGCGAAGTGATGCGTATCGGCGGCACGATCAGCCTCGACTCCGACAAGGGTTACTCGCTGTCGGCCATCTCTGGTACCAGTGCCGTGTCGGGTGCATTCTCCACCTCTGGCTCAACGCTGGGCGCGCAGTCGGGCGTAGCCCTGCTGTCGGGTGGTAACGCTATCGGTTCCAACCTGACCGCCGTGAACACGCTGGATGTGTCCACCGTGGAAGGTGCGAACCAGGCCATGCGCATCGTCGATAGCGCCCTGGCTGCGGTGAACGGTCAGCGCGCCAAGTTCGGTGCCCTGCAGAACCGCTTCCAAGCCACGATCGCCAACCTGCAAACCGCGTCGGAAAACATCTCGGCTTCCCGCTCGCGTATCCAGGATGCCGACTTCGCTTCGGAAACGGCCAGCCTGACCAAGGCACAGATCTTGCAACAGGCAGGTACTGCGATGCTGGCCCAGGCCAACGCGCTGCCGAACCAAGTTCTGACCCTGCTGCGTGGTTAACCTCTAAACTGAATCACTCAGCGTGAGTTAAGCCCCGGCAGTGCCAGCAGGCGTGCCGGGGCGTTTGCCTAGGAGAGCGATCATGCGAATACAGGCTGCCAATGTATCGCCGATGCCGACTTTGGTCGGGCAGGGGCAGGGTGATGGCCAAGCCAAAGCCCCAGCTGGCGCGGTAGAAGCACAGGTCAACGTGAAGCCGCAGGCCACCGCCGAAGCGTCAACCGTCACGGCGGCGGAAAAGGCCAGCGAAAACCAGCGTAGCGTGCAAGAGTCAGTCAAGAAGTTGAATGAGACGATTGCGGTGTTCAACCGCAGCATCCAGTTCAGCATCGATGACGATACGAGCCGCAATATTGTTCGAATCGTGGATGTGAATTCCAAGGAAGTGATCCGGCAGATTCCGTCCCAAGAAGTCATTGAAATCGCTCAGGCTTTCGACAAGCTCAAGGGTTTGCTGTTCAGCGACAAGGCCTAAGCTTTGACGTGAGACGGGTCGGACGTGTCTGCCTGGGCAGGAGGGTAAGATAATGGCGATTACATCGACCGGACTCGGGTCCGGACTGGATATTGAAGGCCTGATCTCCAAGCTGGTTTCTGCCGAGCGCGACCCGATCACGAAGAAGATCCAGTCTCAGGGCACAGCGATCACCAACAAGGTATCGGCCTTGGGTACCGTCAGCGCCGCTTTGTCGGCCTTCCAATCCGCAGCACGTGCACTGGAAGGCAGCAGTCAGTATGTGAAGCCGCTGGCCAATTCGACGGATTCCGCCAGCATCACCGCCAGCGCCTCGTCGGCTGCCCAACTGGGCAACCATACGCTGTCTGTTTCTCAGCTGGCACAGAACCAGCGTTTGAAGACCAATGTTTTCAGCTCAGCCAACGATGTGATCGGCACCGGCAAGCTGATCATCGACTTTGGCAAGATCACCAAGCTGGATGGTTCGGCCGCCACGCCGGACGCCAATGGCTACTACGACGATACCGACATCAAGTTCAGCAATAACACCGGCAAGGATTCGCTGACAATTACCATCGACAGCCAGCACAACACGCTGAGCGGTGTGCGTGATGCGATCAATGCCGCCGGTGGCCCGGTCAGCGCCTCCATCATCAATGACGGTGGCGGTTTCCGCTTGGTGCTGTCCTCGACCGAGTCGGGCGAGTCGAATTCGATGCGCATCACGGTCAGCGACGATATTTCCGGTAGTACCGATTTGACCGGTCTATCCCAGCTCGCCTATGACGTTACCCGCCCAAAGGCGACCAATCCGGCTGCGCCGTACGGGCAGAATATGTCTCAGGTCCAGGCCGCCGCAAACGCGAAATTTACCGTGGACGGCATCGCCGTCACGTCCGAATCCAATACCGCGACCAGTGTGGTGGCGGGCATGACCTTTAATCTGCTGAAGACTACCACCTCGCCAGTCACCATCTCGGTGACGCGCGATGCAAGCGCCGCTGGCAAAGGCCTGGAATCCTTCGTCAAGACCTACAACGAGCTGCGTAAGACTATCAAGGACACGTCGTATTTTGATGCGGCCACCAAGTCGGTGGGGGCACTGCAGGGCGAGTCGGTCATCCGCACCATCGAAAGCCAACTGCGCACGCTGATCAATGGTTCCGCCCCTGCGGGCACCTTCACCCGCCTGTCCGATGTCGGCATCAGCTTCGACAAGTCCGGCAACATGCTGTACGACAGCAGCAAGTTCAATAGTGCCGTCAGCAAGGATGCGGCCTCGGTCGCTGCGCTGTTTGGTAGCTATGGCGTGGCCAGTGACAGCCAAGTGTCTTATTTCAGCGGTGGCTCGAGCACCAAGGCCGGCAAATACGCGATCAACATCACCCAAGTGGCCACTCAGGGCAAGCTGGTGGCCGGTGCTGCCGCTGCGGCGACCACCAATATCGATCTGACTTCGACCACCAACACTCTGGCGCTGACGATTGATGGCGTGTCGTCGGGCACGATCACGCTGAATGCAGCCAATTACGCAACGGCTAATGATCTGGCCCTGGAAATCCAGTCCAAGATCAACGGTAACTCCGTATTCAAGGGCGCTGGCATTGGTGTTACGGTCTCATTCGACTCCGGCACCGGCAAGTTCAACCTGACTTCAAACAAGTTTGGCGCCAACTCCACGGTGGCCGTCAGCACCATCAGCGGTGATCTGCAGACTGCGCTGGGCTTATCCACTGCGGATGCCGGTACGGCCGGTCTGAATGTCGCCGGCAGCATCGGTAATGTGCCGGCAACGGGTGACGGGCAGTTTTTGACCGGTACCGGCGCCGCGACTGGCCTCAGAGTCCAGATTACTGGCGGTAATGCCGGCGAGCGAGGCACGGTATCGTTCAGCCGTGGATTCGCTGTGCAGATCGGCGACGCGATCTCGTCCATGCAGACCACCACTGGCGCCCTGACCACGCGCCAGAACTCGCTGAACAAGTCGCTGGATGACCTGACCAACCAGCTCGACAAACTGAGCACCCGCATGACGGAACTGGAAAAGCGCTATCGTGCGCAGTTCACTGCGCTGGATGTAACCATCTCGCGTCTGCAGAACACTAGCTCCTTTCTCACCCAGCAGTTATCAGCACTGTCGGCTTCCACCGGCAACTGATCAGATAGCAAGGATGGAGGCATATGGCCGCCAACATCAAGAATGCCTTGAACGCCTATGGGCAAAGCAGCGTTGAGCTGGATGTCGAGCACGCCTCGCCACACAAGCTGATCTGCATGCTCTACGAAGGTGCCATTAAGGCATTGTTCATGGCTAGGCTGCATATGCAAAACCGAGAAATCGGTCCGAAGGGCGTTGCAATCTCCAAGGCAATTGCCATTATTGAAGAGGGCTTGCGTACCAGCCTTGATGCCGACAAGAACACTGAGATTGCGGCCAATCTGGATGCACTTTACGACTATATGAGCCGTCGCTTGCTGCAGGCCAACTTCGAGAATGATGTGGCGGCTGTTGAGGAAGTGCAGACCTTGCTATCGCAGCTGAAGGAGTCTTGGGAGTCGATCGAGAAGTCAAGTACGGAAGCCAGCCCGGCAACGACCAGCGAAGCTCAGCCGCAATCGGGTCGGCAACCTCTGAGTTACGGCCGTGTCTGATACTTTGACGCTTTTGATGGCTTATCGCGACCTGCTGCTGAGCACGCAGGAGTTGCAGACCCTGGCCCGACAGGAGGAGTGGGACGCCTTGCTTGAAGCATTGCCGCGTCAACAGGCGGCGCAACAGGCGATAGAGGCCGCCGCACCCAATCTGCAGCAGATGCCGGCTGAGCAGCGCGAAGTACTGGTCGATCTGCTCCAGCAGGTGGAGGCAGCGAACAAGGAAACGATGACTCGCATCGCGGCATGGCGTGCCGAGGTGGCGACGATTCTGGATGAAATCGATTCGACTCGCGCCAACGCCCAGCGCCTGCATCGAGCCTACGGCGCATGAGTTGCCGCAATGGGAGACGCGCATCATGAATGCCTGGTGGCAGATTGGCTGGCAATGGTGGCTTGGCTTGCTCCTTTCCCTGGGCTGCCTGGGGCTGACCGTGGCGCTATGGCGCCAGTTGCGCATGGCGGCGGCGACCAATGCCCAGCTGCTCACCCGCATGGATCTGTTTGAAGATCAGCTGACGGCGCTGCGGCGCGAACTGGCAGGACTGAGCGATGCGAGCCAACCACAGCCGGAAGCGGCCGAACCGGCCGAGACCGCGTATGCCCAAGCCATCCGCCTTGCTAAGCAGGGTATGGATTCTTCTGCCGTAGCCGCCGGCTGCGGCATCTCGCGTGGTGAGGCCGAACTGATCGTTGCGCTCTATCGCGCTTCGCAGCGCCCTTGAGGCGATAGGCGGCCATGATTCCCGCCAATGCCCTCGTCCCCCCCCTGCAGGCCCAGGTCAAGACTGCCGAAACGCCACTGATCCAGGTGGTCAATGCCGTGCAGGAGGTGCAGCGCCTGTTCACCATCGGTGAGCAGGTACGTGCTCAGGTCACTGGCTTATTGCCGAATGGGCGCTACGCAGTGCTGGTCAAGGATCAGTTGCTCGACCTGAATCTGCCGCGAAATACCGAGGAGAGCGCGGCCTTTGACATGCAGGTCATCGCCAACTCGCCGCGACTGACCTTTCTGCTACCCCGGCAGCTGCTGTCCGCCCCCCAGGCCACGCCGAATCCCCCATCGCCTGATCGCTCCAGCAATGTCGCGCTGAGTGGCACGGCACGTTTTCTGGGTGATTTGCTGGCCGAACTTGCCGGCCAGCCTGATCAGCCCGCCAAGGCGAATGCCACCCAAGCCTCCGCCACCTTGCTTTCTTCGGCCGAGCAGGTGCTGGATACCCGCAAGCTGACCGAAACCCTCAAGCAGGCAATCAGCGCGGGCGGCTTGTTCTATGAGTCGCACTTGGCCGAATGGGTAAAAGGGGAGCGCTCTCTCGAGCAGCTCTTGAAAGAGCCTTTGGCCAAGCTACTGACCCAGACCAGCGCGGAACAAGCCGGCAAACCCGCCGATAGGGGGGGCGCTGATGGCGCGAGCCAATTGCGTCAGGGCATAGAAGCCCGGCTTTCCGGCTTGCTGGCAGGGCGTCCCGAGATGGAACAGCGTAGTGAGGATGCCACCCGCCAGGCGACAGCGGCTTCACTTGAGGCATTGTCGCAGGATTTGGAGCCCATGCCGGCCAGTGCGCGGCAGATGGTGCAGCAGCAGTTGCAACTGCTCGACCAGCGCCAGTTGGCTTGGCAGGGCCAAGTCTGGCCAGGGCAGGAGATGCGCTGGGAAGTGGAAGAGGACGGCGCCAACCGGTACAGCGAAGAGGGTGAGCAGGCACGGGTCTGGCGTACCCGTGTGCAAATGAATCTACCCAAGCTGGGTAGTGTGGATGTACTGCTGACTCTGTATGACCGCAGTCGTCTCGAAGTCGGTTTCCAGGTGGTACAGGCCCAGACCGCCGAGCGCATTCGCGCCGAGCAGGGCCGTCTGCAGTTGCAGCTTGAAGCCGCCGGCCTTGCCTTGCAGGCCAACCAGGTCGTGATCGTGGCCGAGGACAACTGAGGTGGCCAAGTACCGTCGCAGTCCACCCGCCCCCCAGGCGGTGGCGCTAGCCTATCGCGATGGGGTGAATGCCCCGCGGGTGGTGGCCAAAGGGCGCGGCTTGATGGCCGAAACCATTATCGAGAAAGCCCGCGATGCGGGTGTCTATGTACATGAGTCACCCGAACTGGTGGCCTTGCTGATGCAGGTTGATCTCGACCAGCATATACCCCCCGAACTCTATCGCGCCGTGGCCGAACTGCTCGCCTTCATTCATTTCCTCGAGCGCGGTATCGAGGCAACGCCACCGCAGTTCGATCTGGCCGAGCTGGGCGAAGCATCGCCAAGCCAGGGCCAGAACTGAGACAATCCCACCCCGCGCCGGCTTGGCTGGCGTGCCTCTCACATTCTCGACTCGCAAGGTGAACAATGGCAGATATCGGATTTATCGGACTCGGCATCATGGGTCTGCCCATGGCGCGCAATCTGGCCCAGGCCGGCCACCAGTTGCATGTCTGGGCGCGCCGGCCAGAAACGTTGCAGGCGATCGAGACCGACCCACGCTTTACCGTGCATGCCAGCCCGGCTCAGGTGGCGGCGGCCACGCAAGCAGTGTTTACCATCGTGGCCGACACCCCGGACGTCGAGGCGGTGCTGTTTGCTGAGCAGGGTATTCTGGCCGGTGCGCGGCCTGGTCTGATCGTGATCGATATGAGCACCGCATCGGCTGAAGCGACTCGGCGCTTTGCCGAACTGCTGGCCGCCAAGGGGGTGGACATGCTGGATGCTCCGGTATCCGGCGGCGAGGTAGGCGCGATACAGGGCAACCTGTCCATCATGGTGGGTGGTAAGCCGGCGGTGTTTGAAGCGATCAAGCCCTTCTTCGCCTTGATGGGCAAGAATATCGTCCATGTCGGCAGCCACGGTGCCGGGCAGGTCGCCAAAGCCTGCAACCAGATCGTGGTCGGCGTCACGATCGAGGCGGTGGCCGAGGCGCTGACCTTTGCCCAGGCGCATGGTGTGGATGCCGGCAAGGTGCGCGAGGCGCTACTGGGCGGCTTTGCGGGTAGCCGGATTCTTGATATTCATGGTCGGCGCATGCTGGAAGATGACTATCGCCCCGGCTTCAAAGCCACCCTGCATGCCAAGGATATGCGCATCGTCGCGCAAGGCATGGCTGCGCATGACCTGACCTTGCCTTGTACCGAGCTGGTGGGGGAAAAGATGCAGACGCTGGCGCATGGCGAGTGGGCGGAAAGCGACTCTTCGGCCTTGTATAAGCTACTTAAACACTAACTACCCGATGCGGCAAGAAGCGCCGCCCGCACTAAACAACCGGCAAATGTCTGTACGACATTTGCCGGTTTTGTTTTTGGGCGGCGATTTCTTGCCGCCCACCACGGCCAGTCCTCGCTAGCAAAACAGAAAATTCACTTCAGGTAAAAAATAAATCATTAAAAATCAATTATTTAAGTTTGAATTTCGTGCTGGCACACCCCTTGCATTAACTCCCGCGTCCAAACCGTCAAGGGGGTCAGAGATGACCAAGCCGAGACCAAATCAATTACAGGTAGTTTGTCGACCATGCCGGATAAAGGGCAGGCGAGGGCTTGGACGGGACATGAAAGCGGGGTGGGGTATGGATGCGCATTAGCGACGCCAACACCTCCCGCACCCAGGGCAGCAATGCCTGGCGTGTCTTTCATAAGTCGGTTTGTTGCCCGGGGGCATGGGTAGCAATCGTGGGGAAATTTAAAACGGCAAAAGCCACAGTTTCCATTCGGTTATCAGCACTAACCGCGTCCTGCTACCCAGGGCAATCGGCATAGGAGAGCAATCATGCAAGTCATCAACACCAATATTCCGTCGCTGAATGCGCAGCGGAATCTGGATACCTCGAAGGGCAGTCTCGAAACTTCCCTGCAGCGCCTGTCTTCGGGCTTGCGCATCAACTCGGCACGCGATGACGCTGCCGGTCTGGCCATCTCGGAGCGCATGTCTTCGCAGATCCGTGGCTCGGACCAGGCGCGCCGCAATGCCAACGACGGTGTATCGCTGGCTCAAGTCGGCGAGGGCGCACTGTCGCAGATGGGCGATATCATGCAGCGGATTCGCGAGCTGGCGGTTCAGTCGGCCAACGCGACCAACTCGCCGCAGGATCGCGCCGCACTGAATTCCGAAGTCAGCCAGCTGACCGCCGAACTCGATCGTTTCGCAGTAGCCACCGACTTCAACGGCCTCAAGTTGTTCGATGGCAGCTATGGCGCGGCCATTTACCAAGTTGGCGCGAATGCCAACCAGACGATTACCGCGACCACCGCCAACTTCCGCACCAATAACTACGGCAGTTTCCAGGTGCGTAACACCACCCAGTTTGCTACCTACGCGGTTACCGGTAGCTTTACCGGTACTGCCTTCGGCGGTCAGCTGAGCAGCGGCGGCACGGTGATTGCCGGCTCGGGTGGTGCATCGGGCAGCCTGGTCATCAACGGCGGCAATGGTGGCGCAACGATCAGCACACTGACTTCGGCATCCAGCGCCCGCGATTTGGCTGCTGAAATCAATGCATCCAATACCGGCGTGCGTGCCACGGCACGTAACCAGGCAAATATCCAGTTCGCCGCCACCACCGGCCTGTCCTACTCGATCAATGTGACCGGCGCGAATACCGGTCCGGTCAATGTGACCTTCCAAGTCAAGGACGGCCGCACGGCATCCGGTCTGCAGGAAGCGGTACAGGCATTCAATGACCGCTCCTCGCAGACCGGCATCACCGCGCGTCTGAACGATACCGCCGACGGCCTGATCCTGACCAATGACGACGGCAGCGACATCATGCTGCAATCGGTCTCGACCACGCAGAATGGCGCCGTGTGCGGCACCATCTCGCTGTCTACCGGTGGTCTCGGCGGCACGCCGCTTGGCCAGGCTTTCACCATCACGGCGAACGGCTCGGGTGGCGCGGCAGGTGGGGCGACCCAGACATCCGGCAGCGTGCTGAAGATTGGTGGCCAGGTCACCCTGGACTCGGACAAGAGCTACTCGATCGGCACCAGCAGCTTCGGTCTGCAGAGCGGCACGCTGACTTCCTCGGGCAATACCTTGGGCGGCACCTCGGGCTTGTTCCTGAATTCGGGTACCAGCATCGGTTCGACGCTCGCCTCGGTCAGCACGCTGGATATCAGCACCGTGGATGGTGCTACCCAAGCGCTGCGCATCGTGGATAGTGCCTTGGCCACCATCAGTGGTCAGCGCGCCGCCTTCGGTGCCCTGCAGAACCGCTTCATGGCCACGATCACCAATTTGCAGGTCACCTCGGAAAACCTGTCGGCCTCCCGTTCGCGGATTCGCGATGCCGACTTCGCGGCCGAAACCGCGAACCTGACCCGCGCGCAAATTCTTCAACAGGCTGGCACCGCGATGCTCTCGCAAGCGAATGCCCTGCCGAATCAAGTCCTGTCACTGCTGCGTAGTTAAGCCCCCGGATACTGTGCAGCAGTTTTTCAAGCCAGCGGATTACTCCGCTGGCTTTTTTGCTTGCCAGCTTGGCGACTAGTACTTAACCGGCTTGCTGTTCGAGTACGTAGCTGGCGCCCTGATCGAGGCCAAGCACATCGCGCAGATAGGGTAGATTGGCCTTCAGCTCGTCATGCAGCATCCAGGGCGGGTTGAGGATAAACAGCCCGCTGCCGTGCATGCCGAAGCCATCCTCGCGCGGTTGATGCACGCTCAGGGTCACATGCAGCCAGCTCTTCACCGGCAGTTGCTTGAGCTGACTGATCATCTGGCGTGGTTCACTACGCTGCAGCAAGGGGTACCACAGTGCGTATACCCCCGTAGGGAAGCGCTTGAGCGCATCCTCCAGCGCCACCACCACGCGTTGGTAGTCCTTCTTATCCTCATAGGGCGGGTCGATCAGGGTCAGCGCGCGGCGCGGCGGCGGCGGCAGCATGGCCTTCAGACCGGCAAAGCCATCGCCCTTCTGGGCCAGGGCCTGACGGCCCGCTTCGCGCATATTTTCTTCCAGCAGCGGGAAATCGGTCGGGTGCAGCTCGAACAGACGCAGCTTGTCAGCCGGGCGTAGCATTTGAAGGGCGACCCAGGGTGAGCCTGGGTACAGCTTGAGCTGCCCATCCGGATTCAGCTCGCGCACCAATTGCACATACTCGGCGAGACCGGGCGGCAAATCCTGCCGGCCCAGCAGGCGGGCGATGCCGGTCGCGTACTCGGCGTTCTTTGCGGCGTACTGGCTGTCGAGCTGATAGCAGCCGGCACCGGCATGGGTGTCGATATACCAGTAGGCTTTGTCCTTCTGGTTCAAGTAAGCCAGCATGCTTGCAAGCACATAGTGTTTGAGCACATCGGCATGGTTGCCGGCATGGAAGGCGTGGCGATAACTGAGCATGGGAAGCAGACTTGAGAGGTGAGGGCGGATTTTAGCCCGAGCGCCGCCTACGCGCCGACTTGATAACCATATGCCAATTCGGTTTTTCTGCTCGCTGCGGCCTTCTGGTAAAACGTCTGCCTGAGATTGGCGGCCGTGGCCGCTCCACAACGATCAAGCGATGTCTTCACCATGAGCACGATTTCCCCCCAAAGGCTGACGCACCTCAAGCAGCTGGAAGCCGAATCGATCCACATCATCCGCGAAGTGGCGGCCGAGTTCGACAACCCGGTCATGCTGTATTCGATCGGCAAGGATTCGGCCGTGATGCTGCACTTGGCCAAGAAGGCCTTCGCGCCAGGCAAGCCACCGTTCCCACTCATGCATGTGGACACCACCTGGAAGTTCCAGGAGATGTACAAGCTGCGCGAAAAGCAGAAGGCCGAAGGCTGGAACCTGATCACCTATGTGAACGAAGAGGGCGTGAAGGCGGGCATCAATCCGTTCACCGCCGGCAGTGCCAAGCACACCGATGTGATGAAGACCGAGGGTCTCAAGCAGGCGCTGAACAAATACGGCTTTGATGCCGCGTTTGGTGGTGCACGGCGCGATGAGGAGAAGAGCCGCGCCAAGGAGCGCGTCTATTCCTTCCGCGACAAGCACCATCGCTGGGATCCGAAGAACCAGCGCCCCGAGCTATGGAATGTCTACAACGCCAAGATCGACAAGGGCGAGAGCATCCGCGTCTTCCCGCTCTCGAATTGGACCGAGCTCGATATCTGGCAGTACATCTTTCTGGAAAACATTGAGATCGTGCCGCTGTACTTCTCGGCCGAGCGCCCGGTGGTCAATCTGAATGGCACGCTGGTGATGATTGATGACGACCGGATTCTTGAATATCTGACGCCGGAGCAGAAGGCCAGCATTCAGACCCGCTCGGTACGTTTCCGTACCCTCGGCTGCTATCCACTGACCGGTGCGGTGGAATCGACGGCCGCCACGCTGCCGGAGGTGATCCAGGAAATGCTGCTGACCACCACCAGCGAACGGCAGGGGCGTGTCATTGACCATGATTCCAGTGGTTCGATGGAAAAGAAAAAGATGGAAGGCTACTTCTGATGACGCGTAAATTGCATTGTCAGGGCTGAGTTCTGAGCCCCGCCCGGCCAAGCCGGGCGCTAAGCGACCGGGGTCAAGCAAGTGGCCTATTCTTGATTGACTCCACTCCCCCCGCCCTCGCCGCCGCGAGGGAGCCTCGCTGACGCGAGAGCGTGACTTGTTACAGGCCCTTCGCTATGTCTCACCAATCCGATCTGATCGCCAGCGACATCCTGGCCTACCTCAAGCAGCATGAGAACAAGGACATGCTGCGCTTCATTACCTGCGGCAATGTCGATGATGGCAAGTCCACGCTGATCGGCCGCCTGCTGCATGACTCCAAGCTGATCTTCGAAGACCAGCTGGCCGCCATTCAGCGCGACTCGCAGAAGTACAACACCACCGAGGATGAGATTGACCTGGCCTTGCTGGTGGATGGCTTGCAGGCCGAGCGTGAGCAGGGGATTACCATTGATGTCGCCTATCGCTACTTCAGCACCGACAAACGCAAGTTCATCATTGCCGACTGCCCGGGCCACGAGCAGTACACGCGCAATATGGCGACCGGTGCGTCCACCAGCAATCTGGCCATCATCCTGATCGACGCGCGCCGCGGCGTGCAGACTCAGACCCGCCGCCACAGCTTTATCGTCAGCCTGTTGGGCATCAAGCATGTGATCGTGGCGGTGAACAAGATGGACTTGGTCGACTTCGATCAGACCGTATACGAGCGCATCCAGGCCGAATACCTGGCCTTTGC
Source organism: Chitinimonas taiwanensis DSM 18899 (assembly GCF_900119825.1). GTDB lineage: Bacteria > Pseudomonadota > Gammaproteobacteria > Burkholderiales > Chitinimonadaceae > Chitinimonas > Chitinimonas taiwanensis. The sequence goes on from NZ_FPKR01000009.1 coordinate 147,858, forward strand.
CGAGCAGCTGGCCATTCCCGACATCCGCTTTGTGCCGATCTCGGCCCTGCGTGGCGACAATGTGGTCAATCCATCCGCCAAGGCACCGTGGTACCAAGGTCCGACCCTGATGAGCCTGCTTGAGTCGGTCGAGGTCGATCACGATGTACACCTCGATGCCTTCCGCCTGCCGGTCCAGTATGTGAACCGGCCCAATCTCGACTTCCGTGGCTTCTGCGGCACGATTGCCGCCGGCACCATCCAGCCGGGGGACAGCGTGGTGGCCTTGCCGTCGGGCAAGCAAAGTCGCGTGAAGGCCGTGGTCAGCTATGAGGGGGAGCAAGCGTCTGCCCAAGTAGGCCAGGCGATCACGCTGACCCTGGAAGATGAGATCGATGTCTCGCGCGGCGATATGCTGGTCAAGGCCAGCGAAACCCGGCCGAATGTATCGACCGCCTTCGACGCGCACATCGTGTGGATGAATGAGCAGCCCTTGCTGCTGGGTAAGGAATACGCGTTCAAACTGGCCGGCAAGCAGGTATTCGGCCGCGTCGAGCGCATTCTGCAGCGCGTGGATGTCAACAGCCTGGCGGTATCCGAGGCTGAGCAGCTGGCGCTGAATGAGATCGGCCTGTGCCGCATCAGTGTGAACGCGCCCGTGGTGTTCGATGCCTACCGCGAATGCCGCGGCACCGGCAGCTTTATCCTGATCGACCGCCTGTCCAATGCTACCGCCGGTGCCGGCATGATTGCCGCGGCGGCCGTGGCGGAGGCAAACCCGCTCGCACAGGACGAGCTGGCTCGCCTGCGCGCGTTTGAGCTGGAACTGAACCAGTTGGTGCGCAAGCACTTCCCGCATTGGGAAGCGCGCGATATCAGCAAGCTATTCGGCAACTGATTCCCACGCTGTTGAACGCCGATGGCCACCCGCAAAGGTGGCCATCGGCGTTTATATATCTTGCTTTGTAGTCGGGCAGCTGCCCGCTACTTGGGCATTTCACGGCAAAATGGCGCAGGGCTGAAAACGGTTTCAGCTCTGAAACATCCGAGCCCGCACCATGTCCCGTACCACCACCTCGGCCGTCAAGCCCAGCCTCCTGGCGCTGGCCTGGCCCATCTTCATCGAACAGCTGCTGCACCTGACCACCGGCATGGTCGATACCTTTATGGTCAGCCATATCTCGGACGACGCAGTAGCGGCGCTCGGCACGGCCAACCAGATCGTCGTGCTGTTCGTGATCCTATTCGGCTTTGTCGGCATCGGCACCAGCGTGGTGGTCACCCATCATCTGGGTGGCGGCGATAGGGCAGGGGCGGATCGGATCGCTGCCACGGCCATCGGGGTCAATACCTGGCTTGGGCTCCTGGCCAGCCTGTTTGTCTACTTTGCTGCTGAGCCGTTGTTGAAGCTGATGCAGCTCTCACCCGCGCTGCGCGAATACGCCTTGCCCTTCCTGGCCCTGATGGGCGGCACGCTATTTCTCGAGGCGATGAATCTGGCCATCTCGGCCGTGCTGCGCGCACACGGCCATACGCGTGACCCGATGCTGGTAGCGATCGGCCAGAACATCCTCAATATCATCGGCAATGCCGTGCTGCTGTTCGGCCTGTTCGGTGCACCCAAGATGGGAGTAGTTGGCGTGGCGCTGTCCACCGTGTTCAGCCGTCTGGTGGCTTGCCTCGTCATGTGGGCCTTGCTCGAATACCGGATTCATCTGAGCGTACGCGCGCGTGATTTCTTCGATGTCTCACGCGAGCGGCTCGCGCGCATCTTGCATATTGGTTTACCTGCGGCTGGCGAACAGATCAGCTGGTATCTGGCCTTCATGACCGTGACCGCGTTTACCGCGCGTATGGGCGATCAAGCACTGGCTACCCAGTCCTATGCGATGCAGCTGGTGTGGGTGGTGGTGCTATGCAGCGTGGCGATCGGCTTGGCGACCGAGATTGTCATCGGCCATCTGGTCGGCGCCGGTCAGTTCGATGAAGCGTATCGCCAGCTGCTACGCAGCCTGCGGGTCGGTTTTGGCATCGCGCTGATCGTGGCCGCGCTGGTGGCGCTGTTTGCGCCGCTGCTGCTAGGCATCTTCACCTCTGACCCGGCCATCATCGCCACTGGCGCCTTGCTGATGCGCATTGGCCTGATTCTGGAGCCGGGGCGGGTGTTCAATATCGTGGTGATCAACTCGTTGCGCGCGACCGGTGACGCGCGCTACCCGGTGCTGATCGGCGCATTCTCGATGTGGGGCGTGCTCGCCTTCGGCAGCTGGCTGCTCGGCACCTTCTTTGGCCTTGGACTGGTCGGGGTGTGGATCGCCATGGCTGCCGATGAGTGGCTGCGCGGCATGCTCATGTACCGGCGCTGGAAGCAGCGCAAATGGTTGAAGTATGCGCAGCGCACCCATGCCAAGGTGCAGGCCGGCGTGCATGGCGAACCGGCCAGCGCTTGAGGCCGCGCGCGCTGATTGGCTTCCCTGAGCCGGCAGCCGCGCGCGCCGGCTGCGCTGCCGCCTAGATGCGCATGGTTTCCAGCAGATCGGCTTCCAGCCGCACCATGGATTTCGGGTCGGCCAGGGCCGGACCGGAAATCGTAAAGGTGTCTTCGGCGCGCTCGCCCAGGGTCATGATCTTGGCGGAATGGATTTCCACCCCGTGGGCAGATAGCACGCGCGCGATGCGCGACAGCAGACCCGGCCGGTCGCCCGCCACCAGCGACAGGATGTGCAGCTTCTGCTTGTCATCCTCGCGTATCAGCAGCTGCGGTGGCAGGGGAAAATGCTTGAGCGCGCGGCTGAGGCGGCCGCTGAGCGGCGCGGGCAATGGACCGGCCTGCTTGAGTAGCTGAGCCAGCTCGAACTCGATATAGCCGATCAGATCGCGGTACTCGGCCTCGCGCCCATCGGCAATATCCACATAGAAGCTGTCGAGCGCATAGCCCTTCAGCGTCGTGTAGATCTTCGCGTCGAAGATGCTGTAGCCGGCGCGCTCGAAAAACGCGCAGATGCGTGCGAACAGCTCGGGCTGGTCGGGGCAGTAGACGAGCACCTGCAGGCCTTCCTCGCTCTCGCTCGGCCGCGCACGCACCACCACCTCGTCCTTGTCGAAACGTCCCCACAGAATGCGGCCATGCCAGGCAATCTCAGATGCATCGTGGCGCAGGAAGTAAACCGCATCGAGCGTCTTCCACAGGGGCTGGTGCGCGTCGTCGCGTAGGCCGTGCAAGCGCATCAGGCGCAGCGCCTCCTCGCGGCGTTCGTCCAGCGCATCGCTGGTGTTCTGCGCCCCGCCATTCAGATAGCGGCGAGTGGCGCGGAACAGGTCTTCCAGCAGCTTGGACTTCCAAGCATTCCACACCTTGGGGCTGGTGCCGCGGATATCGGCCACCGTCAGCAGATAGAGCGCGATCAGATGGCGTTCATCCCCCACCAGCTGGGCAAAGCTCGCCACTGTGTCCGGGTCGTATACATCCTGCTTCTGCGCCACACTGGACATGGTCAGATGCTGCTCGACCAGCCAGGCCACCATCTCGGTATCGGCCTCATCCAGGCCGTGGCCCTCACAGAACTCGCGCGCATCGACCTTACCGAGCTGGGAGTGATCGCCGCCACGGCCCTTGCCGATATCGTGAAACAGGGCGCCCAGATAGAGCACCTCGGGGCGCTCGAAGGCTTCGATCAGCTGGGAGCAGACCGGGTATTCATGGTTGAAAGCCGGGGTGGCAAAGCGGCGCAGATTGCGCAGCACCATCAGGATATGTTCGTCCACCGTGTAGACATGGAACAGGTCGTGCTGCATGCGCCCGACAATCTTGCCGAAGGCCGGGATATAGCGGCCGAGCACGCCGTACTGGTTCATGCGCCGCATGACCCGCGTGGTGCCGAAAGGCTGGCGCACGATCTGCATGAAGAGCGCCTTGTTGACCGGATCGCGCCGGAAGGCGGCATTGATATGCGGACGCGCATGCCACATCGCGCGCAGGGTGCTGGCACCAATGGCGGTCAGCTCGGGGTGCTGTTGCAAGAGCAGGAAGGTTTCCAGAATCGCCGACGGTTGCTGCTCGTACACCTCGGGATGGGCGATCTGCAGCAGCGCGCCGCGCGCCACAAAGCGCTCGTTCAGCACGCGCGGCTCAAGCTGGGTGTCGCCGTACAGCTGCTTGCGGAAGGCTTGGATCAGCAGTGGCTGCAGCTGCGCGACGATGCGGGCCGACAGATAGTAGACGGCCATCAGCTGTTCGCTGGCGCGATTGGCCTCGGTATCCTCGTAGCCAAAGCGCTTGGCCAGCGTGTTCTGGAAGTCGAACAGGATGCGATCCTCGCGGCGTCCAGCGCTCAGATGCAGGGCAATGCGGAACGAGCACAGCATCTGCTCGGCGCGCTTGAGCTTGCGCATCTCCTGACCGGTCAATAGGCCAGCCTTGTGCAGGCTGTTCCAGTCCTGGCCCAGATGGCAGGCGCGTGCCAGCCAGAGCACCAGGTGCAGATCGCGCAGGCCACCCGGTGCTTCCTTTACATTCGGTTCCAGCTTATTGACCGAGCCCTGATAGCGGTCATGGCGCTGCTGCTGTTCCAGCAACTTGGCCTCAAAGAAGCTGCGCGGATCAAGCTGCTTGAACACCGCCTCGACCAGTTCGGCATAGGCAAGCTCGCTGCCAGCCAGCAGACGAGTTTCCAGCAGGGTGGTCTGCACGGTGATATCGCGCCCGGCTTCCTCCAGACATTCGGCCAAGGTGCGCACGCTATGGCCGACTTCCAGGCCAAGGTCCCATAACAGACCGATAAAGCTTTCCACCTTGTCCAAGGTGGTTTGCGCCGCGCCTTCCGGTAGCAGCAGCAATAGGTCGATATCCGAGCAGGGAAACAGCTGGCCGCGCCCATAGCCGCCCACTGCCACCAGGGCGGCGCCGGCTTCCATATCCAGTTCCTGCCAGCGCTGGGCCAGAAAGTCATCCACCAGCCGCGCTTCCTGCTCAAGCAGGGGCAGGGCATGTTCCGGGTCGTGGTAATCGTGATGCACGGCAGCACGGGCCGCCTGTAGCTGGCGGCGCAGGTCGGCGATCGGGAAGGGGGCATTCATGGCGGCAGTCTCGCGTAAGCAGACTGTCATTCTCACTGCTTTGCGCAGCCGCGCAAAGCCTGCTGCTCACGGATGTTGCAGAGCAACAAGTTTCAGCCCATCCGGCAAGACGATTTCCCGCCTGAGCACAAAGCCGGCCCGCTGATAGAGCGCGATGGCGGGCAGATTGGCGGCCGCCGTCATCACCCGCATCGGTCGCTGCTGCTTGGCCAATTCGGCCAGCAGGCGACGACCAAGGCCGCGGCGCTGCGCGGTGGGCGCGACCATCAGGCGGCAGATGTCCAGGCCCTGAGCATCGTGCAGATAGCCAAGCGCGGCGAGCAGCACGCCCGCTTCGCGCCAGACCAGCACCCGCTCACCGCAGTCCATCAGCTCGGGCAGGCTTTCCCGCAACGGGGGCAGCTGCGCATAGCCAATCAGCTCGGCTTCCTGACTGTAGGCAAGGCGCTGCAGAGCCAGGAGTTCGGCGGCCTGCAAGGCATCGTGCAGGTCGAGGTGATGCAACATGGCTGGCGTCCTGTGGCTGTGGAAACAACAAGACGCCGGCAAGGCGGCGTCTTGTGGTGGCTGACTGCTGAGTCGCGGTGTGTCAGGCGGCGACGGCGGCCGGTTGCGGCAGGGCCGGGCGTGCCGGTGTACCGGCCGACTGGGTCAGGATTTCGTAACCCGTCTCGGTCACCAGTACCGTGTGCTCCCACTGGGCAGACAGCGATCTATCCTTCGTCACGATGGTCCAGCCGTCCGGCATGGCGCGGATTTCCTTCTTGCCGGCGTTGATCATCGGCTCGATGGTGAAGATCATGCCGGCCTTCAGCTCCACGCCGGTGCCAGGCTTGCCGTAGTGCAGCACCTGCGGCTCTTCGTGGAATTTCTTGCCGATGCCATGGCCGCAGAATTCGCGCACCACCGAGTAGCCGTTCTTCTCGGCGTGGCGCTGGATCACCGCGCCGATATCGCCGAGGCGCGCGCCAGGCTTGACCATATCGATGCCCAGCCACATGCATTCGTAAGTGACTTGCGCAAGGCGGGAGGCATGCGAGGCCACGGTACCGACCTCGAACATGCGGCTGGTATCACCGTGGTAGCCATCCTTGATCACGGTGATATCCAGATTGACCACATCGCCGTTCTTCAGCGCCTTGTCGTTCGGGATGCCGTGGCAGATCACCTGGTTGACCGAGGTGCAGATCGCCTTGGGGTAAGGCGTATAGCCGGGCGGGCAGTAATTGAGCGGGGCCGGGATTGTGCCTTGCACATTGACCATGTACTCATGGCACAGCCGGTCCAGCTCGGCGGTGGTCACGCCGGGTTTGACGAAAGGGGTGATGTAATCGAGCACTTCGCTGGCCAAACGGCCTGCAATGCGCATTTTTTCGATATCTTCTTGAGTCTTGATGACGATGGTCATGATAGCTAGCACGGGCTGAGCAAAACGGCAGGATACCGCCAGGCAGGGGCAGGCAGCAATTTGAAATTATTTAATGCCTTGATTGCAAATAGCTTTTCATGTTCGGCGCAGCGCGAAAACAAAGTAAAAAACGGGAGACAAGCACATGCATCTGCAAAAAAATCTTAGCCATCGCTTACTGGTCATACTTGGCCTCGCTGGTCTTATCGTGCATTTATGGGCCCAGCTGGCCGGGCAGGGCGCGGTGGAATTCATCAGCAAGGCAATTCCGGTCGCCTGCATGATTGTCTGGCTGCACGGCCAGGACAGCCGCTACGCCAAGCTGATCCGTGTGGGCTTGGTGTTCTCGCTGGCGGGCGATCTCTTGCTGGAAGTCTCACCCGACTTCTTTATCTGGGGCCTCTTGGCCTTTCTGTGTGCGCAACTATGCTATGTGCTGGCCTTTGCGGGCGCGGCAGCGCGCAAGGCCTGGCTGCGTGCGCTGCCGGTGCTGATCTGGGTAGGCGGCGCCTATACCTTGCTGTATCCGCATCTCGGCAAACTGGCGATTCCGGTAGCGGTTTACGTGAGTGTGATCGGCGCCATGCTCTGGCGCGCCTTGGCTTTGCTCGACCAGCCCGCCGCGCGCTGGCAGTGGGCGGCCTGCCTGGGCGCCTTGCTGTTTGGCATCTCCGACACGATCCTGGCCTTCAACCGTTTCTATACCCCGTGGCCGGGCGCCAATCTGGCGGTCATTCTGACTTACTGGGCGGGCCAGTTCGGCATCGCGCTCTCGGTTTTCCGCAGTGCACGCGGCAATCCGGCAGTTTTCTGATCCAGCGCAATATTGCACTGCAGCAGTCGCCGTAATCTGTTTGCGAGCCCACCAATCGGTGCGGCAAGTTTACGGAGAACTGCATCATGCAAGGCAAGACCCTCGCCATCCTGACCAGCCTGCTTTTCGCCAGCCAGGCTTTTGCCGCCGAAGGGGATTGGCTGGTACGCGGCCGCCTGATCCAGGTTGCGCCCAGCGTATCCACCACCGGCGCGCTGGCCACGCTGGATGTGGACGTGGACAAGCAGGTCGTTCCTGAGCTCGATTTCACCTATATGTTGACCAACAACCTGGGTGCCGAGCTGATCCTGGGTACGGCCCGCCATGAGGTGAGCGCCGGTGGCACCAGCCTTGGCAAGGTCAATCACCTGCCGCCGACGCTGACGCTGCAATACCACTTCACCCCGGAAGCAACCTTCCGCCCCTATGCAGGTGTCGGCGTCAACTACACGCGCTTCTACAATGTGGACCTGCCCGGTCTGCAGGTGGACAAGAACAGCTTTGGCGGCAGCCTGCAGATCGGCGCCGATTACGCGATCAATAAGGACTGGTTTGTGAACCTGGACCTTAAGAAGATCTACATCAAGACCGATGTCAGCACCGCAGGCGGCGCCGATCTGGGCACCTTGAAGATCAATCCGCTGGTGATCGGCCTCGGCGTCGGTACCAAGTTCTAAGCAGCCCGGCCCCGATTCACCGGGGCCACAGCCTGCCAGCACGGAAAACAGAACGGCGATGCCTAGGCATCGCCGTTTCTCTTGGCAGCTTACCTTTCGGCAAGCTGCGCGGCACTTAGAACATATGTTGGCCGCCGTTGATGGCGATGTTAGAGCCGGTGATAAAGCCCGCATGATCGCTGGCCAGGAAGGCGATCAGGTCGGCGATCTCCTCCGGCTTGCCCAGACGGTTGACCGGAATGCCGGCGATGATGCTCTGACGGATTTCTTCCTTCACCGCCATCACCATTTCGGTGGCGATATAACCGGGGCTGACCGTATTTACCGTCACACCCTTACGCGCCACTTCCTGCGCCAGGGCCTTGGTAAAACCATGCATGCCGGCCTTGGCGGCTGAGTAGTTGGTCTGGCCGAACTGGCCTTTTTGGCCATTGATGCTGGACACATTGATGACGCGGCCAAAGCCACGGTCGGCCATGCCGTCCACGAAGGGCTTGCTGATATTGAATACCGAGTCGAGATCGGTGCGCAGTACCACGTCCCAGTCCACCTTGCTCATCTTGCGGAAGGTGGTGTCCTTGGTGATGCCGGCATTGTTCACCAGCACATCCACCGGGCCTACTTCAGCCACGACCTTGGCGGCCATGGCTTGGCAGGACTCGAAATCCGCCACATCGCATTGATAGGCGTGGAACAGATAACCCTGTTCCTTCTGATCGGCCAACCAGGCCACTTCCTTGCCGGGCCTGCTATAGGTTGTCACCACGGTATGCCCGCTGTCGGCGAGCTTCTGGCAAATGGCGGTACCAATTCCTCCCATGCCGCCGGTGACGAGTGCGATTCTGGCCATAATTTATTTCTCCTGATTTGCGTGCTTGGATACACCGCTTGTGAATTCGTCTTATTGCGGTGCTCTGAAATATATACCGTGTAATTGCTCCAGTCTTGTTACGCCGCGACCTGTGCTTATGCATCGGTATAATCCCGCAACACCTCTTCACGATTCTTGACATGTCTCAACACGTCTTTACCGCCCATATCCAGCCTGGCACGCCGCCACAAGAGTGGTACGAAATCGCCGCGACCCAGCCCGGTTTCCAGCGCGATCCAGCCCAGGCCGAGGCGATCGAGCATCTGCAACGCCTATACAACGAGCTGCTGACTTTCAAGCGCAAGCGTGACCGCCTATTCGGGCGCAGCCTGCTGCCCATGCCCGATGTGCCGCGCGGCCTGTACTTCTGGGGCGGGGTAGGGCGTGGCAAGAGCTTCCTCATGGATGGCTTCTTTGCCTGTGTGCCGTATAAGCGCAAGCGTCGCCTGCATTTCCATCACTTCATGCAGGAGGTGCATGACGGTCTGCGCGCGCTGAAGAACGAGGTCGACCCGCTGGCCAAGGTGGCCGACCAGATTGCCGAGCACACGCGCTTGCTGTGCTTCGATGAGTTCCATGTCTCGGATATCGCCGATGCGATGATCCTTGGCCGCCTGTTCACCCATCTGTTCGAGCATGGCCTCGTGCTGGTCGCCACCAGCAATTACGCGCCTGACGACCTGTACCCGAACGGTCTGCAGCGGCAGAACTTTCTGCCCACCATCGCCTTGCTCAAGCAGCATGTGGAGGTGGTGAATGTGGATGGCGGCAATGATTACCGCATGCGCACGCTGACCCAGGCCCGCACCTATATCAGCCCGATAGCCGCCGACACCGATGCCGAACTCAATGCGGTGTTCGACAAGCTGGCCACTGCCGATGACCTGCCGCCGGCCATGGTGATTGAGTCGCGCACGGTAACCGCTCGCCGTCATGCACCGGGCGTGGTCTGGTTCAGCTTTGCCGAGCTATGCGATGGTCCACGTTCGCAGACCGATTATCTGTGGCTGGCACGCCAGTACCATACGGTCATCCTGTCCGACGTGCCGAGGCTGACGGCCAAGGAATCGTCGGCCGCGCGCCGGCTGACCTGGCTGGTGGATGTGTTCTACGACTACCGGGTCAAGCTGATCATCTCGGCCGCCACACCGGCGGAGGGCATCTATACCGAGGGCGCGTTTGCGCATGAATTCTTCCGCACCGCCAGCCGCCTGACCGAGATGCAGTCGACCGACTATCTGGCCCTGCCGCACGAGGCAGGCAAGACCAAGGACGCGGCCATGTCGGTCGCTCTGACTTAGGAAGCCCTATGCATTGGATCTATCTGCTGGTTGCAGGCTTGCTTGAAGTGGTGTGGGTCATCGGGATGAAGTACAGCGAAGGTTTCAGCAAGCCCGGCTGGAGCGCGCTGACCCTGCTGACCATGACGGCCAGCTTCGCCTGCCTGGCCAAGGCCATGAAAGTGCTGCCTATGGGCACCGCCTATGCGATCTGGACCGGCATTGGCGCGGTGGGCGGCGTGGTGGCCGGGATTGTGCTGTTCAATGAATCGAGCGACTGGCCGCGCCTGCTTTGCGTGCTGCTGGTGGTCGGCGGCATCGTCGGCCTCAAGCTGACTTCGGCACACTGATGCTGGCCGTCCTGCAGACCCAGGCCGGCGACGCCAGCACGCTCTATCTGGGCGAAACCGCGCGCCCGCAGCCTGGACCAGGACAGTTGCTACTGCGTGTGCATGCGGTCGGCATCAACCGCGCCGACATCGTGCAAAGGGAAGGGCGCTATCCGGCGCCGGCTGGCGCCTCGCCCCTGCTGGGCCTGGAGGTGTCGGGCGAAGTGGTGGAGGTAGGTGCGGGCGTTAGCGGCTTTGCCCCGGGTGAGGCGGTGTTCGGCCTGGTCGGCGGCGGTGGCTATGCCGAATACGCGATGCTGGATGCCAGCTGCGCGCTACGCAAGCCGGACAATCTCAGCCATGCCGAGGCGGCCAGCCTGCCCGAGGCCTGGATGACTGCCTGGTTCAATCTAATCGAACTAGGCCAACTCAAGGCGAATGAGCAGGTGCTCATCCATGCCGGCGCCAGCGGCGTAGGGGCCGCGGCCATTCAGCTCGCGCGCTTGCACGGCGCCCAGGTAGCCTGCACGGTGGGTAGCGCGGCCAAGGCGGCGTTCTGCCGTGGCCTGGGCGCGCAGCGGGCAATTGAATACCATAGGCAGGATTTTGCCTGCGAGCTCAAGGCCCAGGGCGGCGTGGACCTGATCCTCGACTGCGTGGGGGCGCGCTATCTGGACGCCAATCTGCACAGCCTGCGCAGCGATGGCCGCCTGATCGTGATCGGCCTGATGGGGGGCGCCAACGCACCGCTTGATCTGGGCCGCCTGCTGGTCAAGCGCCTGAGCCTACGCGGCTCGACGCTGCGCGCGCAGCCCGAGGCGGTCAAGGCCAGGCTCAGCACTGCCTTACGCGATACGATCGTGCCAGCCTTGGCAAAAGGCCAGCTGAAGCTGACCCTGGACCGCACTTTTCCACTGGCCGAGGTGCGCGCCGCGCATGCCTGGCTGGAAGGCAACCATAACCTGGGCAAGCTCGTGCTGACGCTGGCCTGATACCGAAAGTAAACCGTATGACACGCTTTGCCACCCTGGCCCTGCTGCTCGGCCTCCCCCTCCTGCACGGCTGCGCCGTGATTACCGTTGCCGGCGCAGCAGCCAGTGTGGCCACCACCGCGGTCAGCGTAACGGCCGATGTGGCGGTCGCCGCCGGTAAAGGCGCGGTGAAGGCCGGCAGTTGGGCGATTGATGCTGCCACGGCCGATAAGCCGGCCAGCCCGGCTGCCCCGGCAGTCGTCGAACCCGCCGTCGTCGCACCGGTAGCGCCGGCGGTCACGCCCAATGCGCCGCTCGACAGCACGCCGCCAGCCACGTCCGAAGTGCCGGGGTTGGAAATACGCCCTCTGGCGGAATAGACGCCCACTCGGCTTTGCGGCATTCAATGAAAGTCGCGACTCACGACGGGTAGATCGCCCAGCAGCTCGGATTTATCCGCCAGGCGCTTGGCCAACAGGTGCACCACTTCGCCCTCGCGCTGCACCACGCCATACACCGCCAAAAGTCGCGCGCCGAGCAGCTCCTTGCGCTGGCGCTCAACCAGATCGCGCCAGACGATCACATTCACATTGCCGGTCTCATCCTCCAGGGTTAGGAACACCACCCCGCTGGCCGTGCCTGGGCGCTGCCGGCCGATGACCAGACCGCAGGCACGCGCCGGTTGGCGATCCTGACATTGGCGGATTTCGGCCGCGCTCAGCAGGCGCTCCTTGGCCAGCCTTCGGCGCAGTAGGGCCAGCGGGTGGCCGCGCAGGCTCAGGCCCAGGCGCTGGTAATCGCTGTGCAGCTCCTCACCCGGCCGGGCCAGCGGTAGCGCGGGCAGGCTGTCGGCCTCGGGCAGCGCGTCGGCCAGATCTTGTACCGTACTGAGACCGGCGGCCTGCCAGCGTGCCTGGCGGCGGTTGCCGCCAAAGCCCGCCAGCGCATCAGCATCGGCCAGCAGCTGCAGGCTACGACTATCCAGCCGCGCTGCGCGTTGCAAGGCTTGCGCGCTGGCATAGCCCCCGTGGGGGCGTGCCTGCGCAATCCGTTCGCCCAAGGTCTTGCTCAGCCCGCGTACCAGGCTTAGCCCCAGGCGCACCGCGGGCTGCACCTGTCCGCTCGCTTCCAGCGTGCAGTCCCAGGCGCTGTGCTGCACATCCACCGGGTGAAACAGCACGCCATGGCGACGCGCATCCTGGATCAGCTGATTGGGTGCGTAAAAACCCATCGGATAACTATTGATCAATGCGCATACAAAGGCGGCCGGTTCATGGCATTTGAGCCAGGCCGAGGCATAGGCGAGCAGGGCGAAACTGGCCGAGTGCGATTCGGGGAAGCCATAGTCCGAGAAACCCTCGATCTGCTTCCAGATACGCGCGGCAAATGCCGGGCTATAGCCGCGCTGAATCATGCCATTGAGCAATTTCTCTCTATGTGGCTGTAACTTGCCGCTACGTTGCCAAGCCGCCATGGAACGACGCAGCTGGTCGGCCTCGCCCGGCGCATAGCCAGCGGCATGGATGGCCAGCTGCATAACCTGTTCTTGAAAGATCGGCACCCCATGCGTGCGTGCAAGCACTGCGCGCACCTGCTCAATGCCTTCACCCTCGCCAATATCAGCTAGATCGCAAGTGCCGGCACGCCGGTTAGCCAAGTAGGGATGGACCATATCACCCTGAATCGGTCCCGGTCGCACAATGGCCACCTCCACCACAAGGTCATAGAAGGTGCGCGGCTGCAGTCGCGGCAACATGGACATCTGCGCGCGCGATTCGATCTGAAACACACCCACCGTATCGGCGCGGCAGATCATCGCGTAAGTGGCCGGGTCCTCGCGCGGGATATCGGCCAGCGTTATGGTCCGGCCACGCAGGTCCGACACCAGCGCCAGCGTGCGGCGCAGCGCGCTCAGCATGCCCAGTGCCAGTACATCCACTTTCAAGAGGCCCAGGCTTTCCAGATCGTCCTTGTCCCACTGGATGACCGTGCGCGCCGGCATGCTGGCGTTTTCTATCGGCACCAGCCGCGCCAGCGGCCCGCGTGAGAACACGAAACCACCCACATGCTGGGACAGATGGCGTGGAAAGCCGCGCAGCTGCTCGACCAGATGCAGCAGCAGACGCACGGGCCGGGCCTCCGGGTCGAAGCCGGCTTCACGCAGCCGGGCGGGCAGATCGCTGCGCTTGTCCCACCAGGCCAGCGTGCCGCTCAACCGGTCCAGCTGTTCCTCATCGAAGCCCAGCGCCCGGCCCGCATCGCGCAAGGCGCTCTTGGTGCGATAGCAGATCACCGTGGCCGCCAGCGCGGCACGGTCGCGCCCGTACTTCGCATACAGATACTGGATGACTTCTTCGCGCCGCTCATGCTCGAAGTCCACATCGATATCGGGCGGCTCATTGCGCTCCTTGGACAGGAAACGTTCGAACAGCAGATTACCCTCGTCCGGATTGACCTCGGTAATCCCCAGCGCATAACAGACGGCCGAATTGGCCGCTGAGCCACGCCCTTGGCACAGAATGCCCTGGCTGCGCGCAAAACGTACCGTGTCTTCCACGGTCAGGAAGAAGGCCGCGTAAGCAAGTTCGGCAATCAGACCTAGCTCCTTCTCGATCTGCGCGGCCACCTTGTCGGGTGTGCCTTGCGGATAGCGCCGGCGCAGGCCGGCCTCGACCAGCTTGGCCAAGTGGCTGTCCGGCGTCTGGCCCGCGGGCACCAGTTCCAGCGGGTATTCATAGCGCAGGCTGTCGAGGGAAAACTGGCAGCGCGCGGCGATGTGCAGGGTTTCGGCCAGCAGTTCGGCGGGATAGAGCCGCGCGAGCGCGAGGCGCTGGCGCAGATGACGCTCGCCATTCGGGAACAGCGCCAACCCGCAGTCGGCCACCGGTTTGCCCAGGCGCGTTGCGCTGAGCATGTCCTGCAGCATGCGGCGCGAGCGCAGGTGGTAGTGCACATCGCCCGCCGCCACACAGCGCAAGCCGGCCGCTTCAGCCAGCGCCTGCAATTCGCTCAGGACTTGGCGGTCATCGGCTTGCTGAAACAGCTCGACCGCCAGCCAGGCCCGCTCGGGAAAGGTGTGGGCAAACCAGTGCGCATCGGCCAGCTGCGCTGCGCGCGGTGGCAGCCATAGCGCTAGGACACGCGACGACAGGCGTGCCACATCGGCGCGGTCGAGCTGGTAGCTGCCCTTATCGGCACGGCGCCGCCCCACGGTGATCAGCTCGGACAGATCGCCATACGCCTCCCGGTCAGGCGCCAGCAGCACCAGGCGCAAGCCGTCCTGCAAGGTGAACTCGCTGCCGATGATCAGCGCAGGCGGTGCTGGCTGGCTCGGGTCCTGGCTGACTTCCGCCTGTGCCGCCTTGACTGCCTCGTGCGCACGCACCACGCCGGCCAGCGAGCATTCATCGGTGATTGCCAGCGCACGGTAGCCAAGCGTGCGCGCGCGTTCCACCAGCTCGGGCGCACTGGAGGCGCCGCGCTGGAAGCTGAAATTGGATAGGCAGTGCAGCTCGGCGTATTCGGGCAGCATGGGCCGCGGCGCTCAGGCAAACAGACCATGCAGGAACCACGCACCATCCAGGCGCTGCTGGTAGAGCCAGTAACGCCGCCCGGACGGCCCCTCGGCCTGCCAGTAATCACGCGCCACGCTTGCCCCATCCCACCAGCCGGATTCGATGCGCTCGGCCCGCCCGAGCAGGGTCAGCGGCTCGCCATACCAGGGCCGCTCGGCGCGGGTCTCCAGCGCCAGTGGCATCGGCAGCAGCCAGCCCGGTCGTTCGCTGCGCAGGCTAGGTGCGCTGGTAGCGGGCGGGCGGCTGCTCCACGCATGCTCGGGTCTGTGGTCAGCGACGCAGTGCAGCTCGCGCACCGCGTCCTCCCCTAGGCGGGCGGCCAGGCGGGCACGCAGCAGCTGGAAATCCGCCTGGGCTTGGCCCTGGCCAAACAGACCAAGCGCCTCGCCATCCAGCCGATGCAGGCTATCGGCAAGCAGCGCCACGCTGTGCACGGCGGCCGGCAGCGTAAAGCGCGTCAGCCTTTCGCGCGTAATCGCCAGCATCGCCTCCGCTGCGCGGGTAGGCTGGCCCAAACCGACCAGCAGTTCGCTGCGCTGCCCGCCTTCATGGCCGAGCTGCCAGCGCAGCTGCTGCACACCCAGGCCTCGGCCCAGTAGAAAAGCCGCCAGCTCCTGCAGCAGCCTGCGCGCAATAAAGCCCAGCGCTTCCACCTGCTCGATATGCCAGTTCAGCTCCAGGCGGCGCGCAAAGTGCTCGGGCGGTATAAAGGGGCGGCGTGGATCGGGCTGCTGGCCGCAGGCCTGGGCCAGCATCTGGGTGAAGTCGCTGCCAAAGCGCAGCGCCAGCTCGGCATGGGGTAGCTGCAGTAGCTCGCCCAGACGGCGCAAACCCAGCTCGCGCAGGCTGTCCTGCCAGGCGGTGGGCCAGGGCAGGGCGGCCAGGGGCAGTTGTTGCAAGCGATGCTGCCAGTCATCGAAGCAGGGCGGCGCAGCCTCATCCGCCGTCAGCGCAAACCAGCTGGCGGCCAGCGGCGTCGGTGCCAGGCCCAGGCGAACCGGCAGGTCCATTTCTGCCAAGCCTGCACTGATCAGGCTGCGCAGGCGTTCCAGGCCCTGGAAGTATTGCAGGCAACCTTCGATTTCCAGCAAGAGGCCGGCCGGCGGGTCTAGGCAGACCGTGGGGGTGAACTGCAGTGCCCAAGTGGCCAGATTGGCCAGTAGGGCGGCCTCCTGCTCGGGCTGGCGGCGAGCCAGTTGCAGCTGGGCTGCCAGCGCCTGGGCAGCCGAACGGCGCAGGCCGCTTCTCACCCCCAGCGTCTGCGCCGCCGCATTGGCGAGCAGGACTTTCTCCTGCCGGCCCTGGCGGTCGATGACCGCCCAGGGCTCAGCCGGCGTAGGCGTAGGGTGCAGATGCAGCGCGTTGAGCGGCAGCTGGGGCAGATGCAGTGCCAGCCACAACATGATGGTTTCTTCCGTAAACAGGTCGGCGGGCCGGGGTGGCATGGGGCAGGAAGACCGGGCGCAGATGGGGCGCGCCACGGCGTTTGAGCACGCGTACCGCTACCCCGCCGGCTACCGATTCCACGCCCAGGCGCAATACAAAGGGCGAACTCTGGCCGTCGTGCTGGGCCTCGCGCAGCACGAAGCCGCTGCCGCCGCCTTTTTCCGCGGCCAATTGCAGGCGGCGCGCATTGCGGTCGCTCAGCGGCTGCTTGAACCAGCTGATCACTGCGCCGCAGGCCGGTTCGCGCAGCGATTGCTCACAGGCCCACAGCGCATCGAATTCGGTGTCCGGCACCACCCAGGTCAGCTTGCGCAGGTCCACGCCCGCTGCCTGCCAGGCCGGGGCATAAGGGATATGTGGAGGGGCGATCAGCACCACCTGCTTGCCAGCCTGGGTCAGCGCAGCCAGGGCCGGGAGCAGCAGCTTGAGCTCGCCACAGCCCGCGCGGCTGGCCAGCAGCTCGGTCACGGCGGCCTTGGGCCAGCCGCCGCCGGGCAGAATGGGCGCAAGCTCGGCATGCTGGCAATCGATCACCTCGGGCAGCGCATGCGAAAAGCCGTCACCACGCCAGATGGCGGGGTGCTTGAGTACCTCGGTCAGGGCTGCCTGCATGATGCTCTCCGGTGAACGATCGTTCTCACATTATGGAGAACGATCGTTCACCGCGCAAGGCCGCTGCGCAGCATGCCTAGCCCAAGCCAGGGCGGCCTCGGTATGATCTGGCCGGCCAGACTGCTGGCGCTGCACCAGTGCTTGGGCTCGGCGCTACGGACCGGAACAATCCACAAGATCAAGACCAAGCAGGAGAGGGAAATGCGTGGCTATCACGCCCTGATGTGCGGCTGCCTGATAAGCGGCCTGGCATGGCCTGCCGCTGCGGCCGACTTGCCCTTCGAGGCGCGATCCGCCTTACCGCCGGCCGCGCGCGCATTTTTTAGCCAGCTCAAGCCCGCCGACTTCACCCCCCCACGGCTGGCCCGCCAGATTGCGCGCTACAACACGGCGCAGCAGCGCCGCTACCGTGTCAGCCCGCCCGACAGCGCCCTCGGCGATGGCGCCTTGCCGCCCGCCGGCTATAGCCAGATCACGCTGCAAGAGCTGCCACAGTATTTCCAGCTCGATATCCAGGTAGTGGACCGCGACCATAGCGATGGGATCGATGACGGCATCGATAGCTGGCACAGCTTGTTCTTCAGTAAACAGCAGCCGGCGGCCGAAGCGCGCTACAGCGCCGGGCCGACCTACCCGATGCCTGGCCATCCGCAGCTGCGCCTCGCCATTCCTAGCCGCGATAGCTGCATGGGGCGCTCCCCCGTAGGCAGCATGCAGCTCATGCATCTTGCTAGTGGGCAGCCGATTTGGCAGATCGCGTTACCCGAACACAGCCTCTATCTGGACGTGGATGAGACGGCCGGCGAGCCGGCGTTGCACTACACGCTGGTGGAAGAGGAGGCCATCGACTCGCCGCGGCAGTGCGAGGTCGGCGGCCCGGTGCGCCGCACTACCAGCCGCTATGCCTTGCAGTGCGATGCGGCCGGCAGCCAGTGCAGCACAAGCCGCTTGCAGCAGCAGAGCGAGGAAGACTGCATGTCGATAGGTGGCTGCGACTGATGGCCGGACCCACGCGCATCACCTCACCCTGCCTCGCCATCCATGGCGGTGCCGGCACCATTACCCGCGCCTTACTCGGCCCCGCGCAGGAGGCCGAATACCGTG
Source organism: Chitinimonas taiwanensis DSM 18899 (assembly GCF_900119825.1). Classification (GTDB taxonomy): domain Bacteria; phylum Pseudomonadota; class Gammaproteobacteria; order Burkholderiales; family Chitinimonadaceae; genus Chitinimonas; species Chitinimonas taiwanensis. Next base: position 166,000 of record NZ_FPKR01000009.1, read on the forward strand.
CTGCGCTGACCGAGGCACTGACAGCCGGCTATGCATTGCTGCAGCAAGGCGCCAGCAGCCTGGATGCGGTGGTGGCGGCCGTCCAGGTGCTGGAAGACTGCCCGCTGTTCAATGCCGGGCGCGGCGCGGTCTTTACCCACAATGGGCTGATCGAGCTGGATGCCTCGGTCATGGATGGGCGCAGCGGCCTGGCCGGTGCAGTGGCCGGCGTGCGCCATATCCGCAACCCGGTGCTGGCCGCGCGGCGGGTGATGGAACAGAGCCGCCATGTGCTGTTGATCGGCGAGGGCGCCGAGCAATTTGCCCTGGCGCAGGGTTTGGCGTTTGAAGCGCCCGCCTATTTCCATACTGAACGGCGCTGGCAGCAACTACAGCAGGCGCGCGCGCAGAGCGCGGTGCTGCTCGACCATAGTGCACCGGGCGCCGCGGGCGCGGTGTTCGAGATAGCGCTCAATGATCATAAATACGGCACGGTGGGCGCCGTGGCGCTCGACGCGGCCGGCAATCTGGCTGCCGCCACCTCTACCGGCGGGCTCACCAATAAGCAGTTCGGCCGGGTTGGCGATACCCCCATCATCGGCGCCGGCTGCTATGCCGAAAACGGCGTGGTGGCCGTCTCCGGCACCGGTACCGGTGAATTCTTCATGCGCGGCGTGCTGGCCTACGATATCGCCGCCCGCATCAAGTACCAGCAGCAAGATTTGCCCAGCGCAGTGGAGCAGACATTGGACAGCTGCCTGCGCCAGCGTGGCGGGGAGGGCGGCGTGATCAGTCTCGACGCCCAGGGCCAGGTCTACTTCGGCTTCAATACCGAAGGCATGTACCGCGGCCAGATCAGCGCGTCCGGCCTGCAGGTGGAGATCTATCATGCGTGATCGCCGCGCCAGCCAAGCGCTGGGTCTGGCTGGGCGCCTGCTCAGTCTCTACCTGCTATTACTTGCATTCAGCTGGCCGGTCCTGGCCTCACATGGCCCAACGCTCACCATCCTGTTGCCGGAACGGGTGAGCAGGCAGGGCGAGCAATTCGCGGATAGCGGGCGCACCAGCCAGCTGATTGCCGCGCTGGCCAAGGAGAGTGGGCTGGATATCCAGACTGCCTACTACCCGTGGCGGCGCGCACAAAAGCTGGCTGAGCGCGGCGAGGGCCTACTCTGGGGCGTGGTGCGTACACCCGAGCGCGCGCGGGTGTTTGCCTTCTCGGCGCCCATGTTCAACACCCCGGTCTGGATCATCGTGCCCGAGGGGCAGCGCTTTGCTTACCGTAGCATTCAGGACCTGCGAGGCAAGACGGTCTCGATCACGCGCGGCTCGCAATATGGCGGCGAGTTCATGGCTCAGCGCGACAAGCTGTTCAAGGTGGAAGAGGAGGCGGGCACCTTGCGTGCGCGCCTGGGCATGCTCGCGCAAGGCCGGGTTGATCTGCTGCTGTCGGCCTCGACCCAGCAGACCAGCAAGGACTACACCCAGCAGCTGAATCTGCGCTGGGGGGATATCGGCCGCTGGGAGGTGCTGAGCACGCCATTCTCGGTCGATGCGATCCATATCGCCGCAGCGCGCGGCAAGCCGATCAGCCAGCATCTGCCTGCGCTCAGCCACGCCATTCAGCGTCTACAGCGGCGTGGAGTGATTCAGGACATCGTGGCGCGCCATGCCCAGCATGCCATCCTGCCCACCGCGCCGGTCGATGTACGCCCCGGCGCCTACTGACCGTAAGCGGCTTGGTCGCCCGACCAAGGCGTATCAAGCTGCGCGCCGCTCCCCAGCTTCGTCAGCCGGCGCGCGTTCGCTGCGCTCGCTGCCGCCCTCGTTCAATAGTTGTGCAAAGGTGTCGGCATTCAGCTCGGGCACCTGGAAGCTGACCTGTTCGGGGTCGAACACCACGCCACGCCCATCGCTGTAGTAGTCGACTGGCACATTCAGTCCCAGCGCCAGGCTGCTGCCCACGCTGCGCTCGGCCAGATTCCAGTCCTTGCGCCATAGCGTGAAGCTGGTCACAAAGGCATCGGCCACCACCTCGGCATAGCCGTTTAGGCCGAAGCGCAGTTGCGGGCTCAGCGAGGCAGACAGGTCGGCATGCAAATGCAGACCGGCAGCGGGGGTCCAGTCCAGGTTTACCGCGGGGCTAATGTCAGCGCGCACCTCTGCTGCTGCCGCCACATTGATCCCGGCGGTAGCCCGAATAATGGCTGCGCCGAGCGAGACCCCTGCATCGAGTGAGGCCTCCACGCCAGCCACGCCAGGTAGATTGAATTGGGCATCCCCGGTGATATGCAGGCTGTCCGGCTCGGCAGGGTTGTAATCCTCGATACGGATTTCGGTCTGGGTCAGCCTGCCGGGACCAATATGGGCGTAGCCATTGACCCGGCCATTGATCGTGAGCGCCAGCCCAACGGTGTTGCCGCCCACTGCCAAGCCAATCAGCGGCACTGACACCGTCGGCATACGGAATAGCTCGCGCCTCGCCCTTTCGGGGGAGGGATACTGGTCAAACACGGTCAAAGGTTCCGGCAAACCGATATGACCACTGATCAGCATATCGCCACTCGGTCGCACCTTGACACCCACGCCGCCTTGCAACCACTCGGTGAGCCGAGCCGTGACCGAGCCTGCACCGTAGATCTTCAGCGTGTCGGTGGCTGTAGCGGCATCTCCTTCCGCTGCGCCGCCCTCTAGCTCGCCATCGCTGGATACCGCCCGGTTGGTGAGACCCACACTGACATTGCCAGAGAAAATACCGCGCGCGTAGTCGACACTGATCTGACCGTCGAAGGCGCCGTCCTCATAGCTGACCGTGATTTCTGAGTCCACCCCAGGCAAATTGGGAATTGCCGTACCGCTGGCCGACATTTTCCAGCGCCCGGCATCTTGTGCCAGCTGAGCATGAACATTTCCCTGACGTATGCCTGGCAAGTCCTGCAAAACCAGATCACCTGCCACGGTCAGCCCTCGTTCGGCCTGGTAGTCGGCGGTCAGTGCGGCGTTCTGTACTCCCGGGATGGCCGGCTGCAGATCACCGCGGGCATTGATATGGCTGCCTTCTACCGTGACATTGACGCTTGCGCCATTGACCCCGCGTATACGACCGGGTTGCGTGATGGCCAGCGTGCCACTACCCCCGAACTGGCCTTCCCGGTACCACAGCCGCAGATTGGCCTGGTCAAACACGGTGCTATCCACCTGAATGCTGCCTTCCGCTGAAAAGCGGCCGCGACTATCCACACCGGCGCTGAGCGAACCGCGCCCGAGTTGGTTCAGGGTGAAGTCCAGCCCGCCTTCCGCACGAAAACCACTGCGGCTGAAAAACACCCCCAAGCTTGCTTCATCGATGGTCATGCCGGGCAAACTGAAATTCAGATCGCTGGCCGTAAAGGTCTTACCGAACTCCATCTCGCCATTGGCCCAGATCACCTCAATCGGCGTAGTGCCAAGCAAAGGAATGCTGGGCGTGAGCTGTCCCTGCGCGGCAATGCTGTTGCCATCAACCGAAATATCATTGAACTGGACGGGTGAAAGCGCCGCATTTTCCACCGCCAACGTGGCGGTGGGCACCACATAGGCCGAGTACTGGCTGGCGGAATTGAGATTGAAGGTACAGGGGGCATTCTGCGGCGTGAAGCCCGCCGGCAAGACCCAATTGCCACTGAGCTGGCCAATCTGCTGATTGGCGGCAGCTGAGCTGTAGTCGGCATTCAGGGTAATGGTATCGATAGACACACCGGCCAAGCGCCGCTTGGCGACGCCATTGACATTGATACTGGTCTGGCTGGCAGTTTTGCTGAAGCTGGCAATCTGGGTTCCGCCTATACCAGCCACCAGCACGAAGCTGGTGGCCGAGCCGGCCGCGCCAGCCGGGGGTGGCGCGGCATTGATCACCCGTAGCTGTTCGCCGCTACGGATATCGTCCACGGTAAAGAAGGTGGTGCCCGCATCGCCGCGCCCACCGCCACCCGTCACATCGGTGAACACGATGCCATCGGTACGCAGTTGCTCGCGAGCCTGTGCGTAAGTGGGCATGCCCCCGGTACTGGAACCCGCCGCGCGCGCCGCGCGCCACTCGGCCTGCATCAGATCAAGCTTGTTGTTCACCATGCTGCGATACATGGTGCGACCGGAATCCCCATTCACACTTTTGTTCAAGAGCTCGTAGTTTTCCGCGGTATCGCCGGAGGGGTCGGTATGCCAGCCCGCGCACTGCAGCTCAACGATATGATCCACCTCCAGTCGATGCGTCTGCCATTCGCCCTGGCGGTTCCATTTGGGCACTTTGAAGAAGTCGATCCAGTCAGTCTGCGACTTCGTTTCCTGATGACCACCGCTAAACGTCAAGGTGCGCTGGGTCGTACCGGTGCGGCCACTAAATCCCAGCCGGTCGAATTCCGTCTGCAAGCTATCAAGATTACCAACCGCGGTATTCCACTTACTGACCTGGGCCGAAGGGTGACTATCGCGATCATAATTGGGCCCATTCTTGAGTTTCCCCTCGTCCTTCCAGCGGCGATACAGATGCATATGGCGCTGTTTGCCCGCCGGCAATTCAAGGCGCGTCAGGCGGCGTTGCGCCTGTTCCACGGTTGGAGGCGGCTCAGCCGTGCCTGCTGTGCCGCCGGCGCTCGAAGTCCCAGTACTACCGTGGCCTGGTGGGTTACGCATGATCTGGCGTGCCACGCCGTGATCTTGCTGGACCACATGCGCAAGCTCATGTGCAAGCAAGCGCTGGCCGGCCGGATCTTGCGGCTGGTAGGCATCGGCAGCGAAGACCACCCGGTGACCGACGGTGAAGGCCCGCGCATCCAGCCTCTGCGCCAGACGATTGGCCGCTGGGCTCAGATAGATGCGTACCTGATCCAGCGGTTGATCCATGCGTGTCTCAAAGAAGTTGCGCGTATCCGGGTCCAGTGGCTGGCCATCACCGAGTGCCGCCAAATCGCTTTCACCCACACCTGTAGGTAGATCAGCAGTTCCGCTGGCCGCTGCTTCCGAGCGCATGACTTGCCGACTGGCGCTGCCATCCGTGGCACTGTCGGGCGTGGCGCCTGGCGCACTGACCTCGGCTGGCGGAACCGTACGGCCATCGCCCTTCGGCTCGTTCTGTATCGTTTCGGTGGCCGGTTCATTGTTCAGCAGCTTGAGGAAGTCGTCGCTGGACAGCTCGGGCTTGGGGATGGAGATGTCCTTGGCCGGATCGAAGCGCAGGCCGGTCTTGCTGTTGTAGCCGAGCTTGGCCGAGGCGGTGACCGACAGCGGCAGCTTGAAGGAGGCGCTACCCAGCTCCCATTTGCGGCTCCATACCGTGATGGTGTCGACCACCACATTGAGCTTGGCGAACACTTCGCCGCTGAGCGAGAACTTTAGCTGTGGCTGGAAATTCAGCGCAGCCGAGCTTTCCAGGTCGAAGCCCTCGGCCTGGCTCCAGCTGAACTTGGCATTGGCCTTCACCAGCGGCGGGTCGGCCGGGATGCCGGCCTCGGCGGTAATGCCGATCGCGCCGCCCAGCTCGGCCACCAGAGCCTTGGCCGAGATATTGGCGGTGGCAGTCAGCGCGATGCCGGCCTTGGCCGGGACTTCGAAGTCGGCATTGCCGGATAGCTTGAGCGTATCGATGCTGATATTGGCCGGGTTGAATGGGGCAATGGTCAGCGAGGTGTTCTTCAGCTTGCCTGGGCCGACCGAGGCCTCGGCATCGACCGAGCCGGTGGCATAAAAGACGATGGCCACGCCGACCCCGGCCACGGTGATGCCGCAGAGCGGAATTTCCGGGGTCTTGATGGTGAGCAGATTGTGTTTGGCCTTGTCGCCGGCCGGAATCTGCGGAAACAGCTCGCGGTCGGCCACGGTGACCGAGCCGCCGATTTCGACCGAGCCATCCTCCTTCAGCACCAGGGTCACCGTGCCGCTGATGCCATCGCTGATCTTCAGCGTCAGGTCGCCCTTGCCAAAGGCCTTGAAACTCTTGCCGCCTTCGCCCGAGACATTGCCGGCCTCATCCACCGTGCCATTGGTCACCCCGATGGTGATATCGCCCTTGAGCCGGTCACCCGCACCGAACTTGAAGCCGACCTGGCCCTTGAGCAAGACGATGCCGTCCTTGTAAGTGCCTTTGATATTGCTGCTGACGCCCGGAATGGCCGGCGAGATATCGCCTGCGCCGGAAATCGACCAGTTCTCGCCATTACGCTCCAGCTTCATGGTCAGCGTGCCGCTCTGTATGCCGGGCAGCTTCTCGAGCTCGCCATCGCCCTGCACCGAGAAATGCTCAGGGTCTTTCAGATCGATGGCGAGCCCCAGCGACTTGATGCCGGGAATATCGGTCTCGGCCTTGCCCACCGCAGTAAAGATCTCGTTCTCGACCTTGGCGTTGACCGTGGCGCTCTTGATGCCCTTGATCTTGTCCTTGCCGATCTTCAGATCGGCCTCGCCGCTGAACTTGCCCGCTTCGCCTTCCTTCACATAGCTGAGGCTGAGCTTGGCCTGGGCGTCGAACAGCTTCTTGTCGAACTCGAAATCACCGCGGATGGCGAAGCTGGCCATCTTGCCGGTGGCCTTGAGCGAGCCCTCGCCCAGGCCCTTGATCAGGAAGAACACGATGCCGGTGGCGCTGAAACCCGACTTGGTACCGAGAGCCACAGTCAGGCTGCTGCTGGTGATGCTGAAGGGACCGGGCAGCTTGATCTCGTCACCGGTGAAGGTCTTCTGCACGCGCAGATCGGTGCCTTCCACGATCAGGTCCAGCGTGGTGCCCTGGAAAAGACCAAGGCTGGGATTGACCACGCCTTGGATGAACAGGCCGCTGGGCAGGATATCGAACTCGACGATATCGATCGGGCTCATTTCCTTCAGCGCGAAGGCCTTGGCGATCTTGCCTGCCGCGCCGATCACATTGATATAGCCAGCCTGCTTGAGGCTGGCGCCATTGCCGGGCAGGCGCTTGATGGTCAGGTCGATCTCATTGCCGCCATTCGGGTTCTGCAGCTGGCTGATATCAATCTGCGCCTTCAGGCTGCCAGCGTTCTCCGCCCCACCAGACAAATTCAGATCGAAGCTCGACAGCTTGACGCCCTTGATCCAGTCCGCATTCAGGATGCTCTTGTCCTTGGGCTTGCCACTCGCATCGAGCTTGATCTGCTTGGGTGCGCCGCCCGATTTGCTCGGGTAGAGCACAAACAGATCGGGCCCGCCGAAGAAGGGCTCTTTGTCCACGCCGGCCGGCCAGGGCAGGGCGCTGCCGCTGGGTGCGGCCAGGTCGGGGTCGTAGATATTCAGCCCCTTCTTGGCCGGCTCCTGGTCGTTGATCTGCTTGATGCTCCAGCAGCTGCTCTTGCCGCCGGCCGCACCTGCGGCAAAGTCGGAATACTTGAGGTCGTATTTGGCCTTGATCTTCTCCGGGTCGCCGCCTTCCTTATCGCTCATCTTTTTCAGGATGCCGGTGATGGAGGCATCGATGCTGGAGCCTGAGGAGCGGTTGCTCGACGCATCGCGCAGCTCGAGATTCGACTCGACGTCCTGGTCGGGCCCGCCTATCTGCAGCTCGATGATATGGTCGACATCGTAGGATTCACCCTTGCCGCTCTCGTCCCAGCGCGGCTTGCGCGCGATTTCGCCGATCTCCTTCGGCGGGCCGACCAGCACCTCCTTATTGTCAGCGTCGAGCTTGCTGGACTTGGGCACGGCCACATAGATGCCGGCCTCGTTCAGGCCCAGGTCCTTGGCGAAATTGTCACGCGCGCCCTTGGTGGCCTTGCGCCAGGTGGATATCTGCTTGGAGCCTTCCTCCTTGCGGTTGTAGCCGGCCGGGCGGGTGAATTCCTTGCCGCTGTAGTGCTGGGCCTTGAAGCCGGGTATGGCCACGCCTTTTACATCCACGCTGCCTGCGGCGGCTGGCTTGCGCATGATCTGGCGCGGCACCACGTCCTGGCGCTGTTGCAGCACATGGGCCAGCTCGTGTGCGAGCAGCTGCTTGCCTTCCTGGCTGCCCGGCTGGAACTGACCGGCGGCGAAGGCGATATGTCGGCCATAGGTGAAGGCGCGCGCATGAATCTGCTTGGCGGCGCTATCGGCCTGCGCATCGTGGTGGATGCGCACATCGGCCAGATCATGGCCGAGGCGCTGCTCGAAGAAGCTGCGCGTATTCGGGTCGAGCGCCTGGCCTTCGCCCAGCTTGCTGGCAAAGTCGGCCGGCACGCTGGGCGCATCGGCCTTGCTGTCGCTGGCGGCCGCGCGGCGGATATCGGGCGCGGCATTCTCCTGGGTGGCGCGGCCACCCGTGGTGCCGCCGGTGCTGGTCGGCTTGGGGGCTTGAGGCGTTTTGCCCGCAGCAGGTGCGGCGGCTTTATCGCCCGCCGCGGCAGCTGCGCCGCCAGCCGGCGCGCTGGCCGGTTTGGCGCCGCCGGCGGCGGTGTCGGGCGCGGCCGGGGCGCGGTTCAGCTGCGGCGCCGTGCTGCTGGTGGCGGCTGGCTTGCTGCTTGGCTCGCTCATGCGCATCACCTTGTCGGCCACGGCATCCGCCTCGCGCTCCACCGCATCACCCGGCTCGCTCACACTGAGCTTGGCGCGTACCGCCATACGGTCAAAGCGCTGCGCGCCCTCGCTCTTGGCTGCAGGGCCCTGCGCACCAGGCTGGGCCTCCGCCCCCTTGGCCGCGCCGGCCTTGGCATCAGCTGCCTTGGCGCCGGCGCCGCCCGCCTTCGCGCCAGCCTGATCTGCCGACTTGGCATCCGCCTTGCCGGCAGGCCCTGCGGCCTTGTCACTGCCTCCCTTGGCGGCAGCGGGCTGGCTGGCGCCCCCCGCCTTGCCGGCCGGCTTCTTGGCCTCGCTTGCGACTTGGCTGCCCATGGCATTACCTCATATTGCACGCTCAGCGCCTGTGGATGCGCTCGGTTAGTTAAGGCCCTCGACCGGGAACAGGGTTGCGACCCTGGGCTGGCCGAAATTGGCCAGATTGAGGTCAAAGTTGCCCCCGCCACCAGCCGCATCCAGCGCCTTGATGATGGCCTCATGTTCCGCCTGCATCTGAGCTGCCGGCAGGGCCGAATCGCGCACCAGCACGGCATCGTCCATGCCCACCGCCGCAGCAGCAAAAGTAGTCAGCGCTGCCGCTTCGGCCGCGGGCAACTGGCCATCGATGAATTTCACCGTCAGCTCACGTAAGAGCTTGGGTGAGATGGGCGTGGTCAACTCAACCCAGGCTTTCGTGTCCTTCGCCTTCAGCTGCGCCTGTACGCGTGCATAGATCTCCTGCTGGACGAGGATGACGCGATGCAAGGTGACCACGGGCTCAGTCGGTATTTTTCCACCTGTCACCAACAACATGCCGCCATCAAACTGGCTGTCGTCGAGCGGACCGGGCGCGCGCGGTAGGGCGTGGATGGTGTCGCGTTGCGGTGGCTGCAGCAGACCATCCAGCCAGCCGACCAGGCGGCGCAGCCGGTAGTGGTTCTGCCAGCCTTGGCCAGTACGCGGCGCGCTTTCCCATACCCGGCCCAGCAGCACATTCGGCGCCGGCTTGGCCTTCTTCCAGTCGGCCCGCACGCTTTGCTGCAGCTCGATCGGCGTCTGCGATTCGTCCAGGTAGTGCAGGATATTGACGCGCTTGAACTTGTAGCCCTTCAGCGCCGCCACATCGTTCTGATCTATCGCCTCGCTCAGTGCCGCCAGCTGGCCCAGGTCCTCCAGCTGCAGATGCCAGGTCTGGAACGCTTCCACCGTGCTGGCCGGTGCCGCGGTGCAACAGCTATCGCAGCTGCTGTGGCGGCGGCGCCGGAACATCACCCAGGGCTCGCTGGCGCGCACCAACAAGGGGCCGCTGGCCTGCACATTCGGAAACAACCTGGCCTTGGCGCGGGCCAGGAAGGCCGGGTTGGCGGTGTAATCGGCCAGGGTGGCAATCGCATTCAGCGCATCGAGGCGCAGCGGGCTCTCGGCTGCCGGCAGTGCCGCCATCTCGCGCAGGGTCAGGATGGGGGCGAATACACCATCCTCATCCAGCATGCGCTGCTGGCCAGCCGTGTAGCCACTCGCGTAATGCGTGGCCTGGTACTGCTCACGCGCGGCCAGACGGCGGCGCAGACCCACTTCGGCCAGACGGGGCTGGCCACCCCAGTTTGCCTCGCCGCGCAGACCCAAGCGCTGCACGGCCGGCAGATCGATCTCTATCCATACCCGGCCCTGGCCAGCATCGCCCTGGCGGAACAGCAGCACGGCCAGCGTGATCGGCTGGTCGGGTTCATCATCCGGGTCGGCCTCGCCCTGCTTGAAGGCCAGCATCTGCGGGAACAGGCTCAGTTCGCCCGCCACCGCATCCACATCGGCCGCGGCACGGAACACGCTTTCTATGCGCAGACGCGCTGGCCCCTGCAGCGTGTAGCCGAATACCCGTTCCTGCTGCTCCAGGGTCAGCGACATGCCCAGCCTGGCCTCGAAATCACCGCCGACGATCTCGCCCTCGCGGCGCGCAAACGGGTCGCTATCGATATCGAGGCCCAGGTAGAAGCCGGGCAGGCCGGCACACATCTCGATCTGGCCGTCGGCGCCGCCAGCCGTGCTGCCCTTGGGCGCGGCCACGCTGCGGCTGAACAGCACTTTCTGCTGGCAGATCAGCGTGAATTCGGCGCCGCCATTGTCCTTGCACCGGCTACGTGCCAGCCCGCTCAGGCCGGTTTGGGTATCCACGGCCTCGGCCTGGCTGGCCATGCTCTGCATGCGTTTGCTGTAGATCGGTGCGGCACCGGCCGCTTCCTTCAGCTCGCCGTTCAGCGCGCTCGCGGCCTTGTCCACCTTGAAGGCATCCATGAACTTGAGGTCGATATCGGCGAACCAGTACAGGCCATCGGCCTGACCCTGGGCGGCTAGCACCTCGCCATTCGGCACGAAGATCTCCACCTCTTCCTTCTGGTTCGGGTTATCCAGCCCGCGGGTGAGCGAGATGCGCTCCATATGCTGGGCGGCTTCCACCTCGTGCGGGATGAAATCGGGCCGCGCGGCACAGAAGTGCAGCAGCACGCCTTCGCCGAACATGCGTTGCAGCTGCTCGTTCACCGGCTGCTTGCCAGGCTGCACGGGCAGATAGCCGGCCGGCGGCAACTCGACGAAACCCGCGCCGAGCAGCATGCGCTGCTTGGGCAGCGCCATGCCGGCCTCATTGCCATCGCCAAGCTGCTCGGCCAGGTGGCCAAGTTGCTTATCGCTTTGCTTGAGCTTCTTCAGCGCGCTGTCGATCTTCACCGACTCCTCGCCCAGCATGCTCAGTATCTGCTGGTTGCCCTCGGCATAGTGCTGGCGCGCTAGTTCAAGCTGGCGGCGCGTGTCGAGCAGCAGTTCGCGCAGGCGCCGACAGTCGTCGTCCAAGGGGTCGAAGTCGCCGCTCTCGGGTTTGAACACGCCCGATAACTGGCACTGGAACTGCAATATCTGGGCAAGGAAGACATTCCATGGCCGCATGCGCATGCGCCCCTGCCAGTAACCGCGCGCCTGGCTGTCCATGCGCTCGCGCCGCGCGCTCCAGGCATCGATGAAGCGGATGCTGTCGCCCTGACGCGCCAGCAGGCCAATCGGCACTTCATCCCAGTTGTACAGGCTGGCCGGATTGCACCAGAGCGGGCCGGACAGACCGCTGGCCGACAGCAGCGAGGCGCGCAGCCAGGGTTCGGCCTTGAAATAGGCCGAGGCGAGCCGGTTGCGCTCGTGGATGGCCGCCAGGGGCTGGCTGCTGCTGGTGGGCAGCGGCAGGCTGAATGGGCGCAGGCGCAGCACCAGGCCCTCGCGCCAGTAGGGGCGCTGGGTATCGGTCACGCAGGCGTCCTCGCACAGCTTGCCATACACCTCCTCATTGCCGCACAGGCCCTGCAGCGGCCCGACGGTGATCTCGTAATAGGTTTCGCCCGCGCTGCCCTCGTCGCCCGGCCCCGCGCTGCAGTCGCAGTCGGCAAAGTCATCCTGACCATGCGTGGGGGCGGGCTGGGCCGCAGCAATCAGCTCGGCCAGGCTGGCGCTGAAACCCTGGTTAAGCAGCACGGTGCTGCCGGTGGGCGTAATGGCGAGGCCGGGGCTGAGCGCCAGCTGGCCCTGGGCCAGGCTAATGCCCAGCCCATGCACGACGCCCCAGCCGCCGGCCAGATTGCTCAGCTGCACGAGCTTGCGGTGGTAGTCCTGCTCCAGGGTCAGCGCATCGGCGCGCAGGAACTTGCCATCGAAATAGTGCAGCCGGGTCAGCGGCGTGCCTTGTTCGATGCGGGCGACGCCATCCTGCACGCCAGCGGCGGCCGCGAGGGCCTGGGTATCCTTGTCGTTGGGCATGGTCAGCTCCCGGCAATCTGGTTGGAAATATCCAGACCATCCTGGTCTGGGCTAGGGGCGCCGGCTGGCAGCAGATTGGCGCCCAGCAGCGGTGTGGTGCCGCTGCCGCGCACGGTGACGCGGATCAGGCTGGCATCGGCCGGCACGGGGGCGCTCAGATTCAACGTCACGCGCCGGCTGGCTGGGCTGTAACTGGGTGGATCGCTATAGGCGAGCGGGCTCCAGCCTGCCGGGCCAAAGGCCTGCACGCTGAAGACGCTGCTGCTCACGCTGGCGGCGGCCAGGTCCTGGTCGAAGTCCAAACGCAGACTGGTGCCGCTGCGGCTGAGCCCGCCCGGCTTCAACCTTGGTCCGCCCAGGGGGATGCCAGGTGCAGCCACGCCGGGTCGCAGCAAGGCGGCTTGCAGCAGTTGGCTGGGCAGCAGGCTAGGGCGCTGGTCGATATCGGGCGCGGCCGCCAGGCTGCTTTGCCAGCCTTGCGCATCCTTAAACAGATGCAGGCCATGCAAGCGGGCCAATACCAGGCAACCCGGGTCATCATCGGCCAGGGCATCCAGTGGGTCGGCAGTGTGGGCCGTGGCGCGCGCCAGCACTGCCTGCCACAGCGCAGCCTCGGCCGGCGCGCGTTCGTCCGGGGGCAGGGCAGCGATATCGGCCTGGGCGGTGCTCAGCCAGCTATCGGCCGGCTCGGGCGCGGCCAGCCCCAGCAGCACGCGCAACAGCCGATAGGGCGGGGCGCTGGCGGCGGCCGCGGGCTGGGCACGGCGCAGGCTCAGGCTCGGTGCTTCGCAGATGCGTGAATAGGCGATGCCGGGCTGATTGTCGCCCGCGCAGGGGTCGGCAATCGCGGGCACCGGGCGCGACAGGCAGCTGGCGTAGCAAAGCACCACCTCCAGGTCGAGCGTGACATCGTCCAGATTGGGCAGCTCGGCAAACGCATCGTCGCCGCGATGCTTGTCCCACCAGGCCGGCAGACTCAGGCACTGGGCGGCATCCAGGGCCAGATCGCGCCCGCGCCTATCCACTGCCAGGCCGGGCAGCACCTTCAGTTCCTGCTTGGCCGCATCGTGTTCGACCGCGTAGCCATACACCACGCCATAGCCATGCAAGGCACGCTGGTGGCGGCGCGCATGACCGAGGTGAAAGCCCTGCTCAGCGCGAAAGTCCTCCACCCCCAGCAACATGCCGAAGTGGTAGTGGATGGCGCAGTCGGGCGCATCGGGCAGGCTGCCAGCGCAGCTGTCACAGCTGCCGCCGCAGGCGCAACCAGAGGCTGTGATTTCGGCTGATCCCATCGCGTGCTCTCCTTAAGCCAGACCCGGTTTGGGTCTCAGTCATGCATCAAACAGGTGCAATAAAGCGTAGGGCAGCCCTTTGCCGGCCAGACAGCAGATCCATGCCGGCTCGGGCTTCGGCCTCGCGGCGCGCCAGCGCGTCGTGCAGCACGGCCAGCTGGCGCCGCTCCAGGCTGGCCGCATCCAGCGCCTCGGCCAGCGCTTTTTCCCCATTGCTGACCGCCGCTTTCAGATCGGTGATATTGCTGTCCTTGATGGCCTTCAGCGTGGCCAGCGCCGCATCGAGCTGTTCCAGACGCTCCCATACCGGCTCGGGCACGGCGGCGAACCAGCTTTCCAGCACGCCAGCCACGGCGGCCAGCGCGGTTTCAGCGCTATCGAGCTGGCCCTGGGCGGTATTGCGCGCGTCGAACAGCGGCTTGAGCGGTGGCAAGGCCTGCAGATCGGCCTCGCTGCTATCGGGCGCGGCAAAGCGTGCACTGAACAAGCCGGCCTGGTAGGCGTTCTCCGCCGCATCGCGCAGGCGGCGCTTGTCGTCGCAGGCCGCCAGTTTTTCCAGCGCCGCCTCGCGTGCCGCCAGCTGGGCCGGGTCGAACAGCTCGGCCTGTTGGGCGGCGCTCAGCGCCGAGCCGGCCAGACTGGCCAGTGCTTGCAGGCTGGCGCGCGCCTGATCGATGCTCGGCTGGCTCTGGGCAAAGCGACCCAGCGCCGCCACCGCCAAGGCAAAGCTGGCCGCCAGGCGTGCCAGCTTGTCGGCCTTGCGGCCGCTGGCTTCCTGCCAGTCAGCGCTGGCGTCCTGTACGCCGGCGGCCAGCTCGGCCTGCCCAGTCTGGGCTGTGGCGGCCAGCGCGGCACGCAGGCGCGCCTGCTTGAGCAGGCTGCGGGCATCATTGGCATGGCTGGGCAGATCGGCCTCCACCTTGGCGCGGGCGGCCGTCTCCAGATCAGTCAGCGCCGCCTGGGCATTGGTTTTCAGGCCGCCCAGTGCCCCAGCCAGCCAGGGCTGACGTACGGCGCTGGCGGCTTCAGCCGCTTGCTTCTCCTGCTGGGCGGCGGCCAGCGCCTGTTCGGCCGCTGTCACGCCCACGGCCTGGGCCTGGCGCTGCTCGGCCAGGCGGCGCTGGGCCGCCGCATTGCGCACATGGCTGGCCGCGGCCTGGCGTGCGGCAATCAGCGCGGCGCGCATCTGGGCCAGCACGGGCGCGCTATCGGCCGGCAGCGCAATGGCCGCCAGCTGCTTGCGGCAGGCTTCAACCTTGTCCTTGGCCGCCTGCAGCGCGCTGGCGCTGGCGGCAAAGGCCGCGAGCGCAGCCTGCTCCTCGGTCTGGGTCTGGATCTGCTGCAGGCGGGCCGCGGCCAGGCTGGCTTGCTGCCGCGCCACTTCCTCGCTCCAGAAGCCATTCAGGGTGGTAGGGGTGGGCATGCTTCCTCCTGCTATTGCTATCAGTTCAGGGCCGCAGCGCCTAGGGCGGGGCGGAACGTGGTGGCCTGGGTGGGCGAGCGCTCAGCCATGCTGGCGCCCCGCGGGAAAGCCGGGATGGGCACGCCCGGCCTTCTCGAATTCACGTGCAATCGCCGCCAG
Source organism: Chitinimonas taiwanensis DSM 18899 (assembly GCF_900119825.1). Taxonomy (GTDB): domain Bacteria; phylum Pseudomonadota; class Gammaproteobacteria; order Burkholderiales; family Chitinimonadaceae; genus Chitinimonas; species Chitinimonas taiwanensis. The sequence goes on from NZ_FPKR01000009.1 coordinate 181,165, forward strand.
GAAATGCCGCTGGGCAATCTGCCCAGCGTCGGCGGCGGCTAGAAAAGCCGCGGCCAGCGTGGCATTGCGTATCTGCGCACCGCTGATGGCATACCAGTCAGCAAGCTCAGCCAGGTCCACATCGGCTGCCAGCGGCGCATCAGCGGGCAGATGCAGGCGCCATAGCTGCAAGCGGGTGGCGAGGTCGGGCTCGGGAAACTCGACGATATGGTCAAAACGGCGCGTAAACGCCGCATCCAGATTGGCGCGCAGATTGGTGGTCAGCACCGCCACGCCCTCGAAACGCTCAAGGCGTTGCAAGAGGTAGGCGGTTTCCAGGTTCGCATAGCGGTCATGCGCATCGCCGCCCTCGCTGCGCCGGCCGAACAGCGCATCGGCCTCATCGAACAGCAGCAGTGCGCGCGCGTGCTCGGCCACTTCAAACACGGCCGCCAGGTTCTTCTCGGTCTCGCCTATCCATTTCGAGACCAGGCTGGCGATATCGACCACCAAGAGGTCGATGCCCAGCGCCTTGGCCATGGCTTCGGCCGCCAGTGTCTTGCCGGTGCCGGGCGGGCCGTGGAACAGCAGCTTGAGCCCACGCCGCCCGGCGCGGCCCTGGGCAAAGCCCCAGTCGTCCAGCACGGTAATCTGCTGGTGCACGCGGCGCACCGCCTGTTCCAGTTGAGCCAGGCCTTGGCTAGGTAGCAGCAGGCTTTGCCAGGCGGCTTGCGGCTGCACGCGCTGCACGCCGGGCCGATTACGCCAGGCCACGCGTGCGCGCAGGCTGTCGGCCACATCATCCAAATCCAGTGCGCGTGCCTCGATGCGCTGGCGCAGTGCCAGATCATCGGCAATGCCGCGCGCCTCATCCGGTTCCAGGGGGTAGCGGGCGGCCAAAAGGCCGGCGCGGTTGGCCAGATTGGGCAGCAGGCTCGCCCACATCGCGCGCCGCGCGGTGGCCGGCAGCGCCTCCACGCGCAGGGTCAGCAGCGGCAGCGCGAAGCTGGGCAGCGCCTGCTCGGCACGTGCGTCGAGCAGCAGCGGCAAGCGCCAGTACAGGCGCTTGCCGCCAGGTGGTGGTGCGCTGTCCTCGCCATCCCCCAGGGCCAGCCAGGGCACGGCCGCATGAGCGAGCGCGGCGCAGCACTGATCACGCAGTTGGGCCTCGGCCTGTTCGGGCACCTGAATGGGCAGGCGGCCATACAGGGCTGCCACGCGCGCCGCGCCCAGCAACGCCCGCGCCCGCGTGTGGCGCATCGCCTCATTACTGCCCAGCAGGGCAATCACGCAGGCCTCGCCGCGCGCCAGGGCGGCAATCGCGCGCTGGCTATCGGGCTGGGCCAACCAGTCTTGCAGACCCGGCACTTCGCGAAAACCGGGCAGCAGCTCGGCCTGGGCCAGGCGGGGCGGATTGCCGAGCAAGGCCTCGCACAGCGCGGGGCCCGGGCGCAGCAGCCGGCCATGCCAGGGGCCGTCACCCTCCAGGCGCAGCAGGCCCAGGCTGGCCAGCGGCGTGTCATGCAACAGGCTGTCCAGCCGGTCACGCAGGCCGGCATCGGCCGGGTTTTCCGCTTCCAGCCAGCTCAGGGCCAGGGTCACGCTGGCATAGGGCTGGCCGCTCGGGTGCAGCTCGCGCAACAGGCTGGCATAGCCCTCGTGCAGCTCTGGCAGGCAGGCCAAGAGGCTCAGGTCGCTGATCAACGCAGCCTCATCGGCATTAGCGGCCAGTGCACGCAGGCGAGCAAGTGGGTGCTCCAGGTCAGCGCGCTGCAGCTCGGCTAGTTGCGCGCGCCATTGCGTGATCTCGGACAGTGCCAAGCCCTGTGCCGCCGCATGGCGGCGCACGAACTGCAAGGCGGCGGGCAGACCGCCACTGGCCGCTTCTGCCGCCGGATCAAGCTGGGCAAGCAGGCCTTCGCGCGCAGCCACGGTCTGGGCCAGGCGTAGGGCCACCGCCGCGGCGGCTAGGCGGGTGCGGGTGCGTAGACCTTGCTGGCTGGCCAGCTGGCTGGAGACGCGGTCATTCATAGACAAAACTCAGCACGCAACCGAGCCAGGGCAGCCAGCCGGGATTGATATCGAGCGCGGCGCGCCGCACCGCGGTGTCCACGCTATCAAGCGGAAAATAGGCCTCAACCCAGGCCGTTTCGATGCGCAAACGCGTAGGACGCTGGCAGAGGGCAGGCAGCGCAATCGTAGGTAGCTCGCTGGCGAACCAGGCTTGCAGGCGGGTCCAGATCGGCTGCAGCGCAGTGTCGAGCGTCTGTACATCCAGCGGCTGCTCGGCCGTCTCCGGCCGCCAGCCCGCGCAGAACACGCGCAGCACCGGCTCATCCGGTGGCACGCCAAGCAGCGCGGTGGCCAGGTGCCAAAGGCGCTGCAGGACGACATCCTCGGGCTCGGCCGCGCCGGGCGCGCTGCTCGGCTCGAGCAGGCCGCAGGCCGGCAGCAGATTCAGCAGCAAGAGCAGGCCACCCCATTGGCTGTCGCACCATTCGGCGCCGTCGGGCAGCGGCGGCAAACTGGGTAGATCGACGCTGATGGCCGCGGGCGCATCGTCCAACATGGCTTCTGGCGCGGTACTGGCTGCGGGCACTGACTCCGCCGGCGCTATGGTTCTGACGAGATCGTGGGAGGCTTGCGCCGTAAGGGCGCTGCCGGCTTCTGCCCCGGCTCCGGAAGACAAGCCACTTGCGGCCCGCGCCGAGGCACGGGCTGGCGCGCCCGATCGCGCCTCGGGCAGGACGGCCAGCCAAGCGCTGGCCACGCGCGCGGCCAATAGCGCATCCCGCCCAGCGGCATGCCTGGGCAGGCTGAGCGGCCAGGCCGCCGCGATATGCAGCAAGGCCAGCACGGCCTGTTGGCGCTGGGCCAACCAAGGATTGCGCTGACAGCAGGCTCGCAGTCGCAAGAGTAAGCGCTGCTCGGGCAGCGGCGGCAGCAGTGCCGGCAGGCGGCCCAGCGGGGGCAGCAAGGGGAGATAGGCCTCGGTCAGCGGGCAGGCGGCCAGCAGGGTTAGCCAAGCCTCGGCGGGCAGGCTGTGCAGCAGCGCGCTCAGCGCGCCGCTGCTGTCCTCAGCCTCGATCAGGCGGGCCAGTACTGGCCAGATCGCCTCGGGTTCGGCCAGCAGGGCCTGCACGGCAGCCAGTCTTTGCTGGGCGGGCGAGGTCTCGGCACTGCTCAACCAGCCGAGCTGACACCAGGCCCAATTGCGGCTGCCATCGCTGCAGGCGGCGCGATACAGCATATCGGCCAGCGCAGTGCGCCGATTCGGGTAGCGCAGCACCGAGTCGCCGCCTTCGCGCAGCGCAGTCTGCAAGGCACGCTGCAGGGCCGCTTGCCAGTCGCTGCGTGCCTCGAGCTCGCCGCGCTCGGCATCCCAGCGTAGCCGCAAGGCCAGATGGCGGATCAGCACGTATTCCTCGGGCGCGATGCCCAGTTCGAATTCGGCATCCATCTGCGCCAGGGCGGCATTCCAGCGCGCCAGCTTGTCGGCCGGCAGCGGGGTGCTACTGCGATAGCGGTTGTGCCAGCGCGTAATCTGCACGGTATTCATGGGCCGTCTCCCTGCCAACTACCAGCCTCTGGCGCGCGTCGATCCAGCTCGGGCCGGCCCAGGGTATAGCCCTTGCCGAGCACCGCGTCGCCGAGAATCATCGGGTCGAAACCCGAGCTCTTGCCGATGACCGAGGCCAGGCCCAGATGCAGGCCGACGCCAACCCGGGTGCCCACTGCCACCGTGCACACATCGAACAGGGTGTGCGCGGGTTTATGGGTTTCGATCAGCTTGCGCACTGCGCGCAGTGCCTCCTCGTCCAGATCGGCCAGCACGGTCACACTGAAGCGGTGGGCAAAGCCTTCGAAGGGCTGCTCGGCCGCGGCCGGCAGGGCGGTTTCACCATCGCGGCCTATGCTGCCACCCACGCGGAAGCCGCTGCCCAGCACCGAGCGCGAGGCGGTCGCCTCGGCATTGCCAACCACGCCGCCACCGCGCAGACGGTAGGTTTCGATCAGCACCGACTGGGCACCGATCAGTAGTTCAATCATGCGCTGCAAGCTCCACAACGTGCCGCGGCGGCGGAACAGCGCGGCCGCTTCGGCGATCAAACGACGGCGCGCCGCCTCGGGCCAGACCGGGTCGAGCGCCAAGCCCACGAAGCTGGCCAGCCAATCCAGCGCCTCGGCCGGTGCCACGCGTGGGTCGAGCAGGCGCTGGCGCCCTTCGCTGACAGCGCCCCATTCGCCCAGCATGGCGGCGATGGGCGCCAGATAACGTTGCAGGAAGTCCTGCGCGCTCGGTTCGCGCCAGAGCGTGCGCGGCAGCTGGCCAAGCAGGCCATGGCCCGGGTACTCAACTTGGGCGCGGCGCAGGCGCGGCGTCTTGCTGCGCGTGCCACTCAGATCGAACACTAGCCACAGATAGCGCCCTGGCGCGCACCAGACCGGCGCTTCGTAATCGGCAAAGCCGTCCGGCAGTGGCGCGCTGAGCGGGCGGGCCGAGCTATCCAGATAGAGCGCCTGGCCTGGCCCGCCATCGCTATCGAGCATGGCCTGCTCGGGCAGCGGGCTCAGTGCCGGTTCGGCAATCGGCTGCAGCGCCTCGCCGGCTGGGGGCGTGCGCAGCAAGGGCTGTAGATCATCGAGCTCATCGCGGCTATAGCAGCGCACGCGCAAGCTGGTGCCGGGCGGGATGCAGGCCTGCAGGCGTATCAAGCCCCAGCGGGTCTGTTCGAGGCCGCTATCGAGCGCAAAGCCGAATACCCGCCCCTGGGTGTGATAGCGCGCACGAGCCGGTGCAGCATGGCGCAGACCGCGCGCAGTCCAGTAGGCGATCCGACCATCCGGCGCACGGGCAATGCCGCGTCCGTCGTAGCCGGCTGCATGCAGGCCGGGCAGCGGCGAGAAATGCCGACCCAAGAGGCGCTGGCACAGAAAGTCCTCGCCCGGACGGCGCGCAAACACCATGCGCATGCCAAGCTCGGCCTCGGGCGCTTCGATCAGGAAGTCGGTACAGAAAGGTACAGGCAGCTTGAGTGAGAGGTCGTGCAGGCAGCGCAGCTCGGCATTCGCGGTGCCGGCCTGCAGCAGCACGAAGGCGCGTCCATCGCTGGCCACATCCAGCCGCTCGGCCGCCGGCAGGCTCAGGGGCCAGGGCAGCAGCTGCGGTGCATCGCAGGGGCTGAGCGACAGCCAGGCCGGCGTATCGAGCAGGGCATATACGCGACCCTGCTGCGCACATAGATCGAGCGGCCTGCCGCTGGTGGCGATCTGACGGGCGATCTCGGCCTGCCAGCTGTCGATCAGCCAGATGGCCGGGGTAAGCGGATCGGCCGCATACAGATAATCCGCCTCGTCGCAGGCCAGGGCGACGATTGCTTTGGGCAGCGGTGCCGCGCTGCCGAAGTCGCCGCTCTCGCTTTCCGCGCCGCTGAGCGGGTAAGGGCTGGGTATATCGGCGGGAATGCCAAGCTGGGTCTGCTTACCCCAGGCCAGCCATTCCAGCTGGCCGTCCGCCAGCGGGTGAAAGACCCGGCAATGGCGATCAAAGCTCAGGCCAGCGAAGCCACCGCTGAACGACGCCGCGCTATCGAGGCTTTGCGCACCCAGCGCATCGGGCGCCAGCGTGACGACTTCATCCTGCAGCGCAGTCTGCACAAAGCCGCAGCGTAGCCAATGGCTGCGCCCACGCATTTCGCGCAGGCCTTCGGCAGCAGGGCTTAGCGAGGCGCGCAGGCTGTTCATCTCAGCATTCCTCGCGCAATACCGGCACCGGCACGGCCATGCCCAGCGCGGGTGGTGCGACCAGCTGGCCAGGGGCGGGCAGGGCGCTGCCCTCGTCCACGATAGCGATGGCTGCCACTTCAGGCACCTCCCACGCGGCGATGCTGACCACGCTGGCTTCCTGCCAGTTGCCGGCATCGTTGCGCCCGGCCAGGCGCAGTTCGGCCACGTATTCAACCCCTTCGACCTGCATGGCCACGCCGGCCAGCTCACGGTCGAGCACACGTCGGCCCAGCGGCCAGCCACGCCCATCCGGCCCATACGGTGGTAGCGGGGCCAGATAGCGGCGCAGCAACAGCTCCACCCAGTCGCGCACCGCATCCAGGCCATAGCCATCGCGCACCTTGAGCGAGAGCGAGATGGCCAGCTGGCGGTAGCTGGGCGGAATGACGAATAGCTCGGTGGTGACTAGGCGGCGCGTATCCAGCCACTGGCAGACGCGCTTCAGCTGCAGCGCATCGGGCAGCGGCGCATTCGGGTGCAGCGCGTCGCGCGCCGGCCAGATCACCACGCTGACGGTGCCGGCGCGCGGCGCCACGCGGTCGGGTGCATGGAAGAGCGGCAGGCATTCGGCCCGACCGAGCTCCACGCCCGGGGTCAGCAGGGCCAGCTCGGCGAAGTCATCGCGGGTCACCGCGCGGTCGCGCCGGCGCAGCTCGCCCGGAATCCGTGCCAGTGCAGCTTCCAGACTTTCGCTGTCCACGCCGCCGCTGGCGGGAAACGGGTTGCTGCACTTGGCCTGCTCGGCCCCTAAGCGCTTGAGCGGCAGCGTGGGTTCGAGGCCGGTGATCAGATCGCCCAGCTTATTGATGGCCTGGGCCGGCACATTGCCGGCCGCGCCGCCGCCATGGCGATAGGCGCGCATGCGCACGCGCTGGCCGATCTGCGGGTAGCGCGCGCCAAAACGCACCAGGCCCGCTTCGGCATCCACGCTGTAATGGCGGTCGCGCTCGCTGCTGGCATCGAAATTATCGACGCGCTGCCAGTCGGTCCAGGCGCCGGCTTCCTCGACCTGCAACTGGCAGGGCCAGGCAGGGTCGAGCAGCACCGGCAGCTGGCTCAGTGCAAACTGCTGGCCGGGCTGGCCCGAACCACTGCCGAGCAACTCGCTGCCGGCGGCCACCGTCTGGCTGCAAGCCACCGCGTTCAGGCAGATCAGCCGGCTTGGGCCAATCGCACTGCCATCGCTGCGCCAGGCACGTAGCCAGAACCAGACCTGCTCGGCGCGCTCATCATCGAGCGGCGGCGGGAAATCCCCGGTGCCAGCCAGTCCGTCCGGAGCGGGCGGCAGGCCCAGCTCGGCCAGATTGGCCGGTAACTCCAAGCGCACCACGCCCTCGTTGCTGAAGCCGAGCGAGGTGTCGGCCGACTGGCGCAGCGCGATATAGCGTGGCTGGCCGTTGACCAGTTGCGGCGTGCTGGCACGCCACTCCAGGCCAGGCCCACGTGCACTGGCCTCGCCGGGGCAGGGGCTCAGCGCATCGAGGCTGGGTGTGCTGGCGGCGGGTGAATAGCCAAGATTGAGTTTCAGACGCTGTCCAGCCGCCAGCTGCAGCGACACGGCCGGGTCCTTCAGCACGGCAATCCACACCGACTGGTCAACCGTGCCGCTGAAGTCGAGCGGCGGGCTGCTGCCATCGCTTTCTAGCAGCACACAGCGGTAGGCGAGCGCCGAGCCGGCCTGCGGATAGGCATGCGCGACCGCGTCGATGGTGGCTTTCAGCGTGTCCTGCAATTCCGGGCCGAGCAGCTCGGGCGCGGTGGTTTCGCGCTGGCGCGCAATGCTCACGCAGTCCAGCGGCCAGAGCTGGGCATCGGCATCCAGCGTGTAGCGCAGCTTGCCGGCGCGTACCTGGTCGCCCGCATATAGCTGCACGCCGCCCGGATACTGGCTCTCCCAGCGCAAGAGCGCGCGGGCCGGTCGGGCCGGGTAGAGCGGCACATCCAAAAGCTTCAGATAGGCAATGCGGCTGGCTTCGGGAATCTGGTTGAAGCGGAACTGCAGGCCTTCGCCCAGATAGGCGAACAGCTCGAGCAGGGTGATGGCCGGATCGCTGCGGTTGTAATCGGTCCAGTCCGGGTTGAACACCGGAATGCGCGCCAGCAATTCGCTGCGCAGCTGCTCGAAGCTGCGGTCGTCCAGGATGGGTGCGATCAGCGGCATGGGCGGCTACTCCAGGTAGAAGGGATAGACGAGCGAGTCGCGCCGGCCATCGCGGGTGTGCGCGTACTGGATCTCGACCAGGATCAGCGCCGGGTCTTCGCCGGCCAGCACATCCACATTGGCGACGGCGATGCGTGGCTCCCAGCGCAGCAGGGCCTGCATAACCTCGCGCTGGATGCGCGCACGGGTGCCAACATTGTTTGGCGCCATCAGAAAGCGCCGCAGGCCGCAGCCAAACTCGGGCAGCATCACCCGCTCGCCCGGTTCGGTATCGAGGATGATGAAGATGGCCTGGCGTACTTTCTCCGGCCCGGCCACCCAGGCGAGGCGGCCCTGACCATCGGGCGAGAGCGGCATGCCCCAGCCGCGGCCCAGCCTGTCGAGGCTATTGTTCATCCCCGTCCTCCCTGCAGTACCCATTCAGGTTCACGGCGCGGCTCGTATTCGAGCCCGGCGGCAAAATCGCTGCCGGCCGGTGCCTGTTCGGGATCCTGCGGCTGGTTCTTGGCGTCCTCGTAGCTCTGGTTTAGTGGCACCAAGGCGTTATTGGAGAACGCATCGAGCGCGATCTTGGCCTCGGGCAGCTGGCCGTCCTCGGCCATGCGCTTGATCAGATGGGTCTTCAGGCGCGCATTGAGCGCCGCCGCATCCAGCACCTGGCCATTGAGGTCAAAATCCACATCGCCCGCGGGCAGATTGCTCATCGCCACGCTGAAGTCGGCATCGAAATCCATGCTCGGTGGCTGGGCGGCCAGCTTGGCATCCAGCGCGCCGCCGAACTGGATGCGCGGCGGAATGCAGAAGCGCAGCAGCAGCAGGAACCACAGCTGGAAGATCAGCACCACGATGGGCAGGAAGATATGCAGTACGAATAGCGCGACGATGGTGATCAGCGGAATCGAGAAGAAGCAGATCGCCGCACCTTCCAGGCTGCCGCCGCTGACCGAGGTATCGGACACCTTGGGCTTGAGCTGCTGGGGCTGGATGATGCGCACCGGCGATAGCTTGCCGCGCGGGCGCGCCGCCACCTGTGCGGCCAGCTCGCGCAGATCGGGCATCTTGATGGTAATGGGTCGATTCGCGCAGCCCAGGCTGTCGAAGCTGGCGGCCAGCCGGTAGGGCTCGGTCGGCGCGCTCCAGACCCGCTCGCAGCAACAGTACTTGGCTTCGCCCACATGCTTGGCGAGGCCCGGCTTGTGGCGACGCACAAAGCACTGGATCTGGTAGGTGGCTACATCGTCAAAGCGCTTGCGACCATCGGGTTCGTACTGCAGCGCATCGGCCGGTACCACGCCGTAGTAAATGGTGCGCCCGGCCGCGTCGTGGCCGGCCTCACGCGGGTCGGGCACCAGCGGGAAGAGCGGGAAGACATGCTCGTCACCGGCCAGCGCGCCCTCGGCCGCTGCTTCCTCGGCCAGCTGCCAGCGCCCGAGCGTCTTGCTCGGTTTCCCATCCTGGCAGCGCGGATACCAGCCCTCGATGCGCACGCCTATGCCGGCTTGCTGGAAGAAGGCCTGCATGGTGGCTTCCGCCTCGGCACGCTGCTGTTCGAGCTTGGCCAGCACCGCCTCGAACTGCCCGAGCTGCTTGAGCGCGGCAATGGCGGCTTTGCGCTTCATGGCCAGATCGTCGCGCAGCGGGGCCAGTTCCTGCAGTTCAGCCAGCTCAGCCTCGATAACCCGCACCGCCTGGGCCAGCGCGGCGGCCTGGTTGGCCTTGTGCGCCGGCACCACACGCTGGCGGCGGCGCACCACGAAGCCGGCCTGGCATACCTCATTGCGCGCCACACTGGGGAAGCCCGGTACATCGCAATGCAGCTCGCACACCACCAGATAATGGCGGTCGTGCAGCGGCAGGTAGAGCTTGCGCAGCGTGCTGGGCACCAGGCGGCTGCGGTAGATATTCTTCAGGATCGCCGCCGTCACATCGGTGGGCTTGATCGGCACTTCGCGGGTCTTGCCGTTCTCGGTCTTCAGCTGGCTCAGAAACAAGGCACTGAGCTTGTCCTTGAGCTGGCCGGCACCCACCCCAGCCGGCAAGAGGCCGATATGCGAGACCACATCGACCTGCGGGTCGAACTTGAGCGAGCGTTGCGGCTGGGCCAGGAAGTCGGCAATGAACTCGCCACCGGCAAACTTCTGCAGCGCGGGCGCACTCTGCCGGCCGCTACTGGGCAGGGCAGCGCGCTCCCAGCGATACCAGGGGCCGACCAGCTTCCAGGGATGGGCTTGAGCGGCGCTCACCATATATTCCCCGCACCCGGTGTATAGCTGGACGAAACCACCGAGGTGGCGATCAGGGTCGTGCATTGCACGATGCCGTCGCACATCACGGTGGGCGCATGCACGTTCACGGCCGAGGCGGTGATCTCCACCGTGGCATTGGCGGTGATGCTGACCTGGCCGGCGATATTCATAACGATTTCGCAGCCATTGCTGTGCTTGATGGTGACCGACTGGGCCGCGTCGTCGAGCACCAACTCATGGCCGCTCTGCATCGACACCGTGACCTTGGCCGCGCCCTGGCTGTCGTCGAACTCGAACAGGCTGCCGGCGCGGGATTTGATCAGGCGCTTGTTATTAGGCGCCTGGGCCGTCTCGGGCAGGCTGGCTTGACCATTCCAGCAGGCACCCACGATATAGGGCCGGGTTGGGTCGCCGGCCTCGAAGCCGACCACGACCTGGCTATCCACCTCGGGCAGGATCTGCAGGCCCTGGTCCTTGTCGGCATAGGGCGAGAGCAGGGTGGCCCAGGCGCGCACGCTCTGGCCCGCTTCGCCAAAGCTGGGGAATTTCACCTCGATGCGGCCGCGTCCGTCCGGGTCGACCAGATCGGTGACCAAGGCTGGGTAGAGGCCGAACCAGCGGGCGCCTTCGCCGTCGTTGCGCATGCTCATGCCGCGCTCCCCAGCCAGGCGCGCTCGGCTTCGAACTCGGTACGAAAGCCATGCTTGAGATCGAAACGATGCTGAACGCGCGTCACGTAATAACCATCGCCTTCGAACAAACGACCCACCCGTTCGAGCTTGAGCTGGCTGCCCACCGTCATCGTGGCACTGCCACTGGTCACACCGCGTGCGGTGACAAAGCGCCGCGCACGGCGCTGCAGCTCGGCCTTGGCCAGCGCACTGGCCTCGGCCGTGGCAAACGGCATCTCGCGCACCCTGTAGCTCGCACAGTCCTGCAGCGCGCTGGCCAGCATGCCCGGCCCATGTCGGCCGCCGCTCGCCTCGCTGGCCACCGCACCGGCATCGGCGGATTCGTCGATCGCCGCTTTGCCCACCTCGTCAAAACCACCGAGCTTGACCTCGCTGCGCTGGTGGGCGAGGTCAGCGCGAATCTCCACATCCAGCAGTTCGGCGCCCTGGATCAGGGTCAGGCGGCCGCCATTGCGCTGCGGCCGCGCCGCCATATGCAGGGTGCTGCCGCTCAGCCACAGGTCGGCATGCAGGCGGCGCGCGCGTTCGCGCAGAAAGGCGAGGTCACTCTGGTTCCACTGCTGCACGGTCTTATAGCTGGGCCCGCTGATATCGGCCTGGGCCTGCAGGCCATGCTGGCCGGCAATCTGCTGCAGGATGTCGGCATCGCTCATGTCCTCATAGGTGCAGAAGCGGTGGCGCATGCGCAGCAGCATCAGTTTGTCCTCGGCCAGCACGCGTACCTCGGGCGTTTCGCTTTGGGTCATGCTCAGTTCCAGCGCGCTGACCTTGCCCTCGAACACCGTGGTCGCGCCGGCGCCGAGTGCCACCTTCAGCTCACTGCCAAAGTCCAGCACCGCGCCATCCAGATACAGCAGCTGTTCATCGCGCCCCTGGCGCTGCGGGCCGACTGCATTTAGGCGCATGCTGAGCCGGCGCAGGCCTTGACCATCCTCCTCGATCAGCAGCTCGGTCACATCGCGGCTCAGCTCGCCACGTGCGCTGCCGCCCACCGAGATGGCCGGGGTCGAGTCATACAGCAACGGGGCGCGCGAATCGCTCATGGCAGTCTGCCTCAGTCGTCAAAGTCCACGGCCCGGGTGCGGGCCTCGTCGAGTGCAATGCGGCGCTCGGCCAGCCGCCAGCGCTGTGCTTCATCCTGGCTGCCCAAGGGGCGGGTGGCGCCCCCACCGGGTGCTGGCGGCTCAGCCACCTCCACCTCGGCACTGACTTGATCGATATTGACGGGCATGGCTTGCTCCTCAGGCTTTGCGTGGGCCGCAGTTGCAGCGGCAGGGGTCGCGCGGCTGCAGGCGATCGAGCGCGCGGCTGGTCTGAGCCGGCGTGGGCGCCAGCGCCTCCCAGCCGGGACGGGTCGGGTCGCTGCTGACGGGCAGACGGTCATCGGCGTCGCCATACAGGCTGCGCAAGGGCAGACCTGCGCCATAGGGGCGCGGCGAGGGTTGCGCTGCTGGCGCGGATGTAGGTGCCATGCCAAAACCCAGCTTGCTTGTCTGCTGGCTGGCCTGTTCGCGTTGGCCCTGCAACTGGCGCATGGCGCCTTGCGCACCGCCCTGGGCACTCAGCGCCAGTCCTGCGCGCAGGCTGGCCGCGCCGGCACTGTGCTGGGCTGGTTTACTGCTTGGTTCGGTAGCATCGTTCAGCGGGCTGCTGCGGCTGGCCAGCAGCGGCAGTTGCGCGGCCTGGGCCGCCACGTCCTGGCCACCAGCGCTGCCGCCAAGGCTGAGTGCCGCTGGCAAAGCTACTTCGAAACCGGCCGGCAGATTGAGGGGATTGGCCACGCTGGCCGCCAGCGCGCGCCAGGCCGCCGGGTCCAGGCCATTGCGCGCCGCCAGCTGCTGCAGGCTCTCGCCCGGCATGGCCTGCGCCACGGTGCCCGATTCATCGGCCGCCGGCCGGTTACCACGCGTGCCCGGCGTCCCCGGTGGGGTATCGGCCGGCAGGGCGGCGCCCGGCGCATTCTGGCTGGCCGGCGCGCCCGAGGCTGCGGGCGAGGGCTGGTACTGGTAGCGCGGGTCCTGGCCTTTGATGCTGACCGCCACCTTGGCGCGCAAGGGCGTGCCATTGTGCGAGAACAGATCGAGCTCGATGTTCGCGCTCTCCATGACCCCCTGCACCAGGAAGCTGCCCCAGGCGAATTCGACCCGCGGCGGGGTCTGCTGGGCGGCGGTATTGCCGCGCGGGCGCACGAACTTCTCCACCAGCACAGTCTTGTCGGTCACCGGCACCGGGTTTTCAGTGCTGCCGAGGTCCGCGGTATCGAACACCAGGTCGAAGCTGACCTGCATTTCGCCGGTGCCGGGGCGTTGGCGCGCCTGGGCTCCAGCCTGCTGGCCGCCCGCGCTACGATTGCTGATCGAGACCCGTAGCGAGGTCGGGTTGAACTGCACCGCCACCGGGTCGCCCACATGGCGACAGGCTTCGTCGGCGCTGATCTCACACAGGCTGGCCTTGGCGAGTTCCATCAGGCAGTCGCTCCATTGGGCATCAAGAGGCGCAGGCCTTCGTGGGCGATATGCAGCTCCTCGATCGCCAGCTCGCCAGTCTTGCCATTCAGTTCCGGCCCGCGAATCTTGGCGGGCAGGCCACGTTCGAACGCCCAGGTGGCGCGTACCTGGTTATCCGCACTCTTCACATACACGATGCCGTCGTAGCGCCGTATCGGCCGCACACCGTCGATCACGTCCTGCATCCATTGCCAGAGCTCAGCATTCGCACGCTGTTCGCCGTCGCCCGCCTCGTAGAACATGCCGCGCTTGAGCACCAGCGGCTGAAACTTGGCCCGCCCGGCGCGGCGGATCACGCCGTTATTGCGCCCGCCCTCCTGGTAGTCCTGCAGGTCCATTTCCACTTCCAGCCCGCTGCATTCCTGGAACGCGCCATTGCCAAGCAATTGCTGGCCGCTGGGCGGCGTATTGCGGTCGCGCCCATCGTGCAGGCGCTGGCTGCCGGCCACCACCTGGGCCGACTGGATCAGGCTGATTTCGAACTTGAAGGTGCTCAGCAGCAGGCTGTCCATCGCTCAGTCCTCCAGGGTCAGCGTGCCGTCACCATCACGGCGCAGGCGCAGCAGGATGAATTCCAGCGGTTCGGCCGGTGCCACGCCGATCTCGACCAGCAGCTCGCCATTCAATAGGCGCGGCGCTTCGTTACGGATGCGCACAAAGAAGGCCTCGCCCTCGTTATTCCCAACGAAGGCGCCGGCGCGGAACAGGCGGCGCAGCAGATGCTCGATCGCGTGACGCAGGTCCTGCCACAGCTTGGGACCATTCGGCTCGAACACCGCCCACTGGGTCTCGATCAGCAGGGTGCGGCGCAGCATCAGCATCAGCCGGCGCACCGATAGCTGGCGCCACTGCACATCGCGCGCCAGCGTGCGCGCGCTGCTCAGGCGTATGCCGTCCGGGTCGCGCACAAAGCAGTTGCCGCCTTGTGGGAAGCGCTGCGCGACTTGCTCGGCACTGAGCGGCTCGGCCAGGTTGACGATTTCACGCGCCAGCTCATTGGCCGGGCCATGCTGGATGCCAAAGGCGATCTCGCGCCGCGCCACGATGCCGGCCGCCACCGCACTGGGCGGAATCGGCCGCAGGCTGTCGGTGCGCTGGCTATCCAAGCTGAAGGCACGCCGCGAGGCGATCAGCCACGGGTGGTAGGCCGCGCACCAGCTGCTGTCAAAGCGCGCGCGCCAACGTTCGAACTGGCCCTGCGACAGGCCGGGCGGCACATCGATCAGGGCGATCAGGTTCTGGGTGGCTTCGCAGAACTCGACCACGCGTGCCTGCAAATCGGCCACCTGCTGCAAGTCGCCCGCCTTGCGCGGGTCGAGCAGCAGGTTGATCAGGGCATTCGGCGCCACATTCACGCTCGCCAGCTGTGCCTGGCTATGTACGCAGCGTGCAAAGCTCGGCCCAGCCTCGCTTTGCAGCGTTTCTAGCAGACTTTCCTCGCCCGCCCACTGGCTGGGGAGATAGAGGTCGGGCACCAGCAGCTGGCTCACGCCATTCAGGCCGGCCAGCGCGCAAATGCCTTCGCCCGGCCCTTCCTCGGCCGGCGACCAGCTGCTGTCGAAGAAGTCGTCGAAACCGAGTGCGGCATAGCCATCGTCGCCCCCGCCAAAGCCCTGGCTGCGGCCCTGCAGGGTTTCCACATTCAGGCTGGCCGGCAACAGCTCGGCACCAGCCCAGCTGCTGGCTGGCCAGAGCAGGCGCGACTCATCGCACAGCACGCTGGCGATAAAGCGTGGGTGGCTGGGGCTGAGCGCCAGTTGTTCGAAACGCTCGCTGCGCCCGTCGCCGTCATCCACCGCCAACCAAGCGCTGATCAGTTCAAGCCGCGCGGGCGCAGCGGGCAGCGGTGCATCAAGCTGCACCATCCAGCGCGAACGCGGCAGCAACGCATCGGGCTGCTCGACGGTGCCGCGGCAGAAGCGTAGATGCCGGTTGCCCAGGCTATCCACGATGCGCAGCAGGCTGCCGCTGGGCACGGCGCCCGCGCGCGTGACGATGATTTGCTGCATCGGGCCGGCACTGAAGCCGACTGCCTGGGTGGCGAAACCGAGGGTGACTGCCAGCCTGTCGCCCCAGCTGCCCTGGTTGCGTGCCAAGAGCGGCAGCGCCGTGCTGGTGGCACCCAGCAGCTCGCCCCGCGCAAGGCCGGCCAGATTGGGTGGCTCACCCGGCACGGCCGGGCCGCTCTGGCGCGGCACGATGCGGCAGATCCAGGCCAAGCGTCCACCTTGCTCGAAATACATGGCCACCGCATAGGGCAGCAGACCTGGCCCTTCAAAGCCGCCGAACAGCTGGCGATATTCATCGAAGCTGCGTACCGCCACCGCCACACTGCGCAGGCGTGGGCGTTGCAGATCGGCCATGGTCTGCCAGCCGGCCGGGTGCTGATGGTCGACCAGCGGCACATAGGCCGGCCCGCGCGGTGCCACGCCGACAAACGCGCACACATCCATATGCTGCGGGTTGAGCCGGGCAGCAATCGCATCGGGCAGGGCATAGACGCCGGGGGCGGCCAGCGGGGCGCGTTGTGTAGTCAGCATGGTGGGCTTCCGAGGCAGGTGCCGGGTCGACCGCCCGGCAACCGGGTTTACTCGTAGCTGATCCCCTCATGGGTCAGGTGCAACTCCTCCATGGCCACCTCGCCACCGCCCTTGGCAGCCAGGGTGGGGCCAACCCATTTCTTCGGCTGGGCATTGCGCAGCCGAAAGCTCAGCACCGGCTTGCGCGCCTCGTCGAGCACGGTGATGGTGACCTGGCGCGGCAGGGTGGCGCCTTCGCGCACCTGCTTGACCCACTCGAACAGATCGGTCGAGCCGACCAGGCCGCGCTTGAGCGTCACGTCTTCCTGCTTGAAGGTATTGGCCACCTTGCGCACGGTGTTGAACTGCTCATTGCCATTGCGGTACTCGGAATAATTGATCTCGGTCCCGAGGCCGCTGGCATCGGAAAAGCCGGCCACCACACTGGTCTCGTCGCCCGTGCCGAGCGAGACCAGGAAATTGAAGGCGCCGTAGGGGTTGTCGCGTAGCGTTGCCATCATCTGCTCCTTGAATCAGCTCAGGACTTGGCGTCGGCCGTCCATTGGCCCACGCGGAAGATCACGAATTCGGCCGGCCGGCTTGGCGCAAGGCCCACAAGGCAAATCATCCGGCCGTTATCGAGGTCGTTCTGGGTCATCGTGCTGCGGTCGCAGCGCACGAAGTAGGCTTGCTCGGGCTTTTCGCCGATCAGCGCGCCATCGCGCCACAACACCAAGAGGAAGTCTTCGATGGTGCGGCGGATATTCGCCCACAGCCGCTCGTTATTCGGCTCGAACACCGCCCACTGGGTGGCTTTGTCGATCGAATGCTCGATGTAGATGAACAGGCGGCGCACATTCACATACTTCCATTCCGGGTCCGAGCTCATGGTGCGCGCGCCCCATACCCGGCTGCCGCGTCCTTCAAAGAAGCGCAGGCAGTTCACGCCCTCTGGGTTCAGCACATCCTGGCGCGCCTTGTTGATATTGATCTCGAAGGCTGTCAGGCCGCGCACCACCTCATTGGCCGGCGCCTTGTGCACGCCACGTTCGATATCGCTGCGCGCATAGATGCCGGTGACGAAGCCGGAAGGCGGTAGCAGCAGCTTGCGCGGCGGCGTGCCTGGCACGATGGGGAAGAGCGGATCGAGGATTTCGATCCACGGGTGGTAGAGCGCCGCGTACTTGCTGTCGAACTGACCGCGGAAGTCGCGGATTTCGCTGATCGAGCTGGCCTTTGGGCCATCGACCACCGCAATCCGGTAACGGCAGCGCTCGGCATGGCTGATCAGCTTGTCGGCGGCCGCTTTGCGCACATCGGCATCCTCATAGGCACCCGCATCAGGCATGGCCACGATGGCGATGTCCTCGATCTCGGCCAGCGCCTCGAGGCCCGTGGCACGCACATTGGCGTGGTCGGGGTCGGCTTCCTTGCCAGCCAGCTCATCCGGGCCGGGCAGATTGCCATCGCGCCCACCACTGAGGCGCTTCTGCGGCACGCTGCGCAAGCCGGCCATCAGCCGTGCCGGACCGAACAGATCGGCCGGGTCGTAGGCCCAGTCGAGGTAGACCATCGCGTTCTCGTCTTCCGGGTCGTCGGCTTCCAGCACCTTGGCAATATCACGCCGCTGGGCGGGATGGGCACCGAGCTCCTCGTAGCTGTCGAGCCGACCGGATGGGCCGTAAACCAGCACGCGCAGCTCGACCAGGAAGATCACCCGCTCGCCGAGCAGGAAGGGGAAGGGCGCCGGTACACCGCCGCCCACGGCTGCGAAGGTCTGCCGGCCATCGCTATCGATCTGCACCACGAAGAGATTGGCCTCGTTCAGCGCGTCGTTGTCCTTGGGGAAGGGCCCGGCACTGGGCAGCACTTCGACCACCGAGCCATGCCGCACGCGTTGCACCTGCACACCCCAGCTATCGCGGTTCAGGATGTCGTTTGGGTCGTCGGCATGCTGAAAGGCCAGGTTCTTGCTGCGCACCACGCGGGTATCGACCAGCACATTGCCCATCTCACCCGGCCAGCGCGCGCGCCAGTCGGCACTGCCGGTGCTGAGCGGCACATTGAGGCTGGCCACATGGCTGCTGGCCAGGTCGTCCACCGCATCCTTGAATACGCGCGACACATACAGGCGCTTGCCACCATTGGCAAAGAAGGCGCGCGCCGCATGGGCCAGGTAGTTGGTGCGTGCACCGTTCAGGAAGCCAATTTCCTCCAGGCCGCCATACACGCGCTCGAACTCGGTGAAGGATGTGATCAGCCGCGGCCCCACATTGGCGGGCCCGCCCGCATACTGCACCGGGCCAAAGCGGGTAAAGCCGGCAAAGCCGGTCGTGCTGGTGGGCACGCCTTCGATCGACTTCGAGCGGAAGCTGACCTCTTCGACGTAGACCCCAGGGGCAAGATACTCTGGCATTGCCTTTCTCCTTATTTCCGGTTCGATCGCGAGCTGCTAGGTGAACAGGAGCGCCGCGCCATTGCCGCTTAGCACTTCGCCCAGCCTGAGTTGTGCAGTTGTGGATACCGAGGCGGTGTAAGCCGCCGGCACGGCGGTGCCGCGCAAGACATCGTTGATGCTGGCCGTGCCACAGGCTTCGATGGGCAAGGCGGCCAGCGGGTCGAGCGGGTCAGCCGGTACGGCTGCCACGGGCGCGAACGCCCACAGGCGCACACGCACCGGGTTGCTGAGTGCTGCGCCACTGACCGCACGTGCATCCAGTGCCAGCACATACTCGCCCTGCGCATCGGCATGGGCATGGCCAACCCGGCTGGCCAAAGTGAAATCAGCCTGCTCGGCCGGCACGGTGGCGATGACCCGCGCCCAGGGCACGGCCAGGCCACTGGCCAGGCTGGCACCACGCAGCACACGGCCACGCACGGCGCTGACCGTGCCGGGCAGCGGATAGGCGGCCGCCGGCCATAGCCAGGGCGTGCGGATATTCAGCGGCGTGGCGGCCGGCAGCGGCCCATCCATGCTCAATTCAATGGCCAGGCGGCGCGGCACATAGCGGCGCGCATCGCTTTCCGGCCGGTAAGCGGGCTTGCCATCCAGTGCGCCACCAAATACGCGCAGCACCCAGTGCGTATCGACGCCCTCGGCCAGCGCATGCGCCATCACGCGCTTGATCTGGCCCGCATAGCGCGCGGCGTGCCGGTCGGCGCGATGGCGTTCCAGCGTGTAGGGCAGCGGATAGGGGCCAATCGACTCGAGCTCGACCCGCAAGCCACCATGTGCGGGGCTTTGCGCCAACGCATCGATGCACGACAGACCCAGCGCCAGGCGGTGCTGCACGCTCATCACCGGCACGGTCTGTTCAAGGGTCAGGATGTCGTTCATGCCGATACCCGCAAGGCGATGTCGGCATCGGTTACCGGCGGCGTGGCACGGCTCTCGAAGGTATCGATACGCACCACGCGCGCCACATAGGGCACGGTCAGGCGGTAATCGGCCGGCAGGGAATCAAAGGTGCGCATCAGCGCCTCGGTGGAGATTTCCTCCAGCAGCAGCTGCACGGCTTCGCTGGCCCCAGGCTGTGGCTCATCATCGAGCGCGGGCGCCAGGGCCGGCGCATACAGCAGCGGGCCGGACAGTACCGGTGTGTATTCGATCGCCTGCATGGCACGGCCGAGGATCAGGTGTTCGTGCTCGGCGTTATCGGCCCAGGCGGACAGCAGGAAATGCAGGTCCAGGGCCAGATGGCCCTTGCCGTCGGCCGAGCCAACCGCCGACCAGGCCGCGCGCATGGCCTTGTTGAAATCCACGCGGTACAGATAGATGGACAGCGCATACGTGCCTATCGCCTGCTGGACGTTCTTGTGCATCAGGTCTTCGGTGCGGATCAGCACTGCACGGGTGTTGTGCCCGTTCACCGGTTGGCGCTCGTTGAAGGCCAGATTGAGCAAACGCTCAATGCTCTTTCCCACTGCGGCGATGCCCGCAAAGCCCGACATAGACTTACTGCCCCCCCGATTTTTGCTTGCTGATCAGACGCAGATGCTGCTGCAGGCTGTCGTCCAGCACCGCGCGCAACTGCTCGGCCGAGGTAGGGGTGAGCACCAGACGGCACACCAGCGCCGCCTCCTGGCTGCCCGCATATTGCTGGCAGCACTCGATCACGAACTCATTCTGGTTGTGACCGATGCGGAACTGGTTGGCGTATTGGGCTAGCGGCGTCTCAATGGCTTTCACGACCATGCATCCCGGACATGATCGTTACTTAGCAAGCAAGATACCAACAGGTTCTATGTCAAATAAATCAGCATGTTAATAAACCAAATCGCAAAAATTAATTGCATTGTCATGGCATTTGAGACGACGGGGTGTAACATCAAAACACGCCATAAAACTTATATATTTTCGCCAGCGGGGCTTTGCGTACTGCCGGCGCTGTAACAGGCGATGTGACACTTTGTCTCGCCGTGGTGCATGCATCACGGAGCAGGAGGAAGCCCGCGGTCAGGCAGAACAGGGCGCTAACAAGGCGCTGCCGGCCCAGCGGGGACGATAGACAAGCAACGGTCCAAGAACCGCCGCGTGTGAGGGCCGCCACGATGGCTGCGCACTACAACGCTTCATTCACCTTGATGGCCGCCACCCAGGCTGATCTGACGCTGGCGGGCCGTGTTGCCCGCAGCCTGCGCAAGCAAAGCTGCGCGGTCGAGCTGCGCGAACAGGCGCTCGGTCGCGACAGCCTGGGCTGCGATGCATTGATCAGCCACACCAGCGCCGAGCGCCTGGGCCGTCTGTTCGATGAGCTGGGCCTGCAGACGGCCGGGCAGGGCAGGGGCATGGTGCTGATCCACCCGGAACCGGAAGCCGCCCACTACGCCCTGGCCCTGCGCCGTGGCCTGGGTGATGTGATTGCCTGGCCGGGCGAGCTCGACAGCTGGTGTCGCCAGCACAGCCAGCGCCATGGCTCGGAAGCAGCCGGCAATAGCGCACTGCTTGGGCAATCGATTGCCATGCGCCAGCTGCGCCAGCGCGTACAGCGCATTGCCGCCTATGACAGCACGGTGCTGCTGAGCGGCGAAACCGGCACTGGCAAGGAATGCGTGGCAAATGCCATACACGCCGCCAGCCCACGCCGTGGCCAGCCTATGATCAGCATCAATTGCGCAGCCCTGCCTGATCTACTGGTCGAATCGGAGCTGTTTGGCTACGAACGCGGTGCATTCACCGGCGCCCACAGCAGCCAGGCCGGCAAGTTTGCCGCGGCCGAGGGCGGCACATTGTTTCTGGATGAAATCGGCGATATGCCGCTGTGCGCACAGGCCAAGATCCTGCGCGTCATTGAGAATCAGGAGTACTTCCGCCTGGGCAGCACACGCGCACAGCACAGCAATGTGCGCCTGATCGCCGCCACCCATCAGCCTCTGGACGAGCTATGCCGCCAGGGGCGTTTTCGGCTCGATCTGTATTACCGCCTGAATGTTGCCCCGATCGAACTGCCGAGCCTGCGCGAACGTGCCGAGGACATCGGCTTACTGGCCGAGCAGTTCCTGCGCGAGAGCTGCCAGCGCATCGGCCGGCCGCTCAAGCTGGGGGCAGAAGCGAGCCAAGCCCTGCTCGATTATCACTGGCCCGGCAATGTGCGCGAGCTGCGCAATGCCATTGAGCTCGCCGCCATCAATTGCGAGCGGCAACAGATCGGCCTGAGCGACCTGCCACCACAGCTGATGCGCTGGGCAAGCAGCCGACCGCAAGCACAGGATGAGCTAAGTCAGCTGAGCAGCCTGTTGATCGATACCCAGTGGAATAAATCGGAAGTGGCGCGCACGCTGAACTGGTCGCGCATGAAGCTGTACCGCAAGCTCAAGTTCTATGGGCTTGATACGCCCAAGCGCTGAGTTTGGACTAGGGACGTCGCAATTAATGTGACATGTCACAAAATAAGGCTAGACTGCGCATAACGATTATCGACCACGCCCACCATGTCGCAGCCCGCCACCTCAACCCCACCCACCAAACCGCGCCGCGGTCGCCCCAGCCTGGGCGAGCAGGCAATGAGTAGTGCCGAACGCAAGCGACGCAGCCGTGCGCAGCAGAAGCTGGCCGGTCTGCAATCAAAGGACCTGCAAGCGCGGATTCCCACGCCGTTCTCCTGTGAGCTGGATGCCATCAGCCTGTCGCGCCTGCGCAAGGCGGCTCGTGCAGCCCGGCTCAGCATCGCGCAGATGCTCGAACAGCTGATCAACGAACATCTGCCCAACAGCATCGATACGCACGACGCTTGACCTTGCCACGGCAGCAAGCCCCAGCCTGTGTGGACGGCCAAGCCGGCCGCAAACACAGGAGTAGCGATATGTATGAGTTCAATGTGGAGGGCATGGGCTGCGCCAGTTGCGTAGGCAAGATCCAGCGCGCCATCGATCAGCTCGATCCTGACGCCCAGGTCAACGTCGATCGCGCCCAGGGGCGGGTCTCCATCGTCAGCGAATTGACACAGGCGCAACTGGCTGAGGCGCTAACTGCGGCGGGGTTTGCGCCGCGCCCCACGCTGAGTGTGGCGCACAGTTAGGCAAAGTGCAGGGCGATGCCGAGGCGATCAACGGTCGGCACTTGTCATCGCCCTGCCACAGAGCATTCATATTATCGATGGCTAATTTATCAGCCCTCGACATCGCCATGCGCCTCACCTTATCCCGGCAGTTGTTGCTGCTGAATCTGTTCACCACTCTGGCGCTCGGCTTAGTTCTGGCGCTCACCGGCTGGAGCCTGAGTACGCTCAGGCTGGACTTCCGCCACTACGAGGCCGGGCAGCGCAGTGTGAATCTGCTGCTGGAGATCAAGGCCAGCGCCCTCTCGGTGGCGCGCGCCGATCCCATCCTGGCCGAGACCGCCGCGCAACTGGCCAGCACCGACCAGGCCGTGCGTACGGCGGCGCAAGCACTGCAGCCCTTGCTGTCCGATGCCGAGGCCAAGCAGGTGAAGGGGCTGATCGACCAATTCTGGCTTGAGTACATACGCCAGTTCAGCAGCGCGACCCGCATCGCCGAGAGCAGCCCGCAGGATGCCTTGGGCATTCCCGAGCAGATCTACCAACTGCAGCTGGCACCAATGATTAGCGCGCTGGATGCGCTGGTGGGGCGCGAGCGCCAGCATGCCGCCCAGTTGCAGGCCCGCATCGTCCAGACCACCGAGCAGATTTTCCGTGGCGTGCTGATTCCGCTGCTGCTGGCCGCGCTGGTGGTGATTGCTGGCCAGTTCTTGCTGGCCAGCCGCCTGAAGCGGCGCCTCAAGCAGATGGAGGCCGAGGCGTTGCGCATGCAGGGTGGTGATCTGCGTCATCGTCTGCCCGAGGGCGAGGATGAATTGGGCCAGCTCGCGCGCGCCTTCAATGGCTTTGTGACGGTGCTAAGCCAGCTGCTGCGCGAAGTGCAGCAGGAAGTGGCCCATACCCGCCATGAAGCCGGCCAGCTGAGCACGCGCGCCGAACAGGTCGGCCAGTTCACCACCCAGCAAAGCCGTGAGGTGGGTGAAATCGGCGCGGCGGTCGCGCAGCTGTCAGGGTCGGTGCATACCGTGGGCAGCTTTGCGCAGGCGGCGGACCAGGCGGCGCAAGCCGCGAATCAGCTCACACGCCAGGCCGAACAACGCAGCGGCCAGGCGCTACACGATATGCAGCTATTGCAAGGCAGCGTACAGCGCGCCCGTACGACGCTGACTTCGCTGGGTAGCGCCATGGGCAAGGTGACGGCCGTCAGCGCACTGATCAAGGACATCGCCAGCCAGACCAATCTCTTGGCCTTGAATGCCGCCATCGAGGCTGCCAGGGCGGGCGAGAGCGGGCGCGGCTTCGCCGTGGTGGCCGATGAGGTGCGCAAGCTGTCCGAGCGCACCGCCGGCGCGACCGGCGAAATCGGCACGATTCTGAGTGGCTTGGCCACCAGCATGGATGAGGCCCACCAGGCCATGGATCAGGCGGAATCGCTGGCGGTGGAGGAGCTGGGTCAAGTCGAAACGATTGCCCAGCTGATGCAGCAGGCCGAGCGCATGGCCGAGCAGGTACAGCAGCGCATGGACAGCATTGCCCAGGCCACGCGCGAGCAATCGCAAACCAGCGGGCAGATCAGCCAGGATGTACAGGCAATCAACAGCCTGGCGCAGGACACCGCCGAGCAGATGCAGGCCACCTTGCGGCAAGCTAGCGGGCTGAGCGCCGGCGCGGCGCGCCTGGAGCAGGCCGCGCGCCGTTTCCAGCTCGACTAGTTGGCGAACATAGGCCTTTCTGTAGTCGCCACGGTCGGGCTACGGGTAGGAAAACGACAAATTAGCAAAAATTGATTTGCTTTTAGAGTTTTTACTAGTGAGCTGGCGTATATTCCGCCCGCATAAAATCAAGCAGTTCATCAGGGGAAGTGATGCGGGGCTTTCTAATCTCTGGCAGAGGGAAAGACGATGCACACATTACATACGGCCGGCCGAAGTAGACCGGCATATCTAAGTCGCAGCGCACTGCTGGCCTTGCTGGGCGCTGGCCTGCTTTCCGCCTGTGGCGGCGGAGGAGGGGATGCGCCAGGCACCAGCACACCGATAGGCGCAACGCCCAATGAGGGCGTGCCCGGCAAGGGCACGGTCACGGCAGACGGCTATGTGCCGCTCTTTCCCGAAGGCACCAAATTCCTGGAGCAATTGCAGTACCGCGAGGCTGACGGCACCTTGGTGACGCTGGCAGGCTTTCGCACTACCGACCGGCACGCCCGTGAGCGCGGCGAAGGCTGGTTCGAGGCGGACCGTGGGCCGGGCGCTTATTTCACTTTCCCGACCTTTTACTTCCAGAACCGCACCCTGGGCCTGGAAATCCGCGACACCATTCCGGCCGGCGGCAACAAGATACAGATCTTCCTGCGCGCCAATGGCGGCAGCTTCGATGGCACCACCTTCAGCTTGTTCCGCAATATCCAGAACCCGGAAGTGCGCGACTACGGCTGGTCGATGAACACCGGCTTCAATAATCCGACCGAAAAGGGCCTGCCTTTCTGCCACACCGATCAGCCGCGAGAAGACTGCATGATCGAGTTCACCTCGAACTGGCGCACCGATCCGCATAGCCCGCTCAAGATCGGCGATAAGATCGAGCTGGCACCGGCCGTGCGTCTGGCACGCTGGGAGATGAACCAAGACCCGAAGAAGGCTGGCTGGCCGCTGCAGAGTGGCAATCGCTACTACTCGCAAGCCACCACCGACCCGGCCAAGAGTGGCAAGGCCATCATCGATGGCGGCGGTAGCCGCTATTACTCGCTGGAGCAGCTCTATGTGGTAGGGAAGGGCATGCGTCCCTGGTATGGGATTGCGCCAAATCTGGATTCCGAGCCGCTGCCTGATGACACCCTGCTGGGTGGCGACACCAGCATCTCGTACAACTATGCCGATGAGCCGATGCGGGTATTCCAGCAGCCAGCCAACAATATCGGCATCAAGAACCTGCAACGCTTTGTGGAGGGCCGTCGCCTGTTCCACACCTCATTCAAGGACGGCACGCATTCCGAGCACGACCGCACCAATCCGGTATTCAGCGCCCATATCGGCCAGCTTGGGCCGCGCTTCAACCAGGAACGCTGCATTGCCTGCCATGTGAACAATGGGCGGAGCAGCGCAGCCGAGATTGGCTCACCGCTGGACATGATGCTGGTTGCCACCGGCACCGCCATGAATGAAGGCCGTCGCGTTGCGCACCCCGATTACGGCTTGAACGTGCAACACCATGCCAATGGCGGCAAGGCCAATGACTATGACGTGAGCATCATCCAGTACGACACTCAGCTACGCACGCTGCCGGACGGCACCCAGGTAGAGTTGCGCAAGCCGGTGTATGCATTCAAGGGCGCACGGCCAGCGCTGATGTCGGTGCGCCAGGCGCCACAGGTAATCGGCATGGGCCTCTTGGAAGCGCTACCCGAGCAGACCATCGTGGCCATGGCCGACCCAGACGACAGGAATGGCGATGGCATCCGTGGCGTGTTCAACCTGGTCACCGACCCGGATACCGGCCAGCCGCGCGTAGGACGTTTCGGCTGGAAGGCCGGCAAGGCCAGCATCCGCCACCAGGCCGCCGAAGCGCTGATGAACGATATGAGCGTGACCACCACCAGCTACCCCAAGCACAGCTGCCAGCGTGGCGCAGCCGATTGTCGTAGCAGTGCTGGTGCGCCAGCCGTGAGCGAAGCGGAGCTGCAGCGCCTGACCCACTATCTATCCCTGCTCGGCGTGCCGGCGCAGCGTAGCGTTCGCAGCGGCTATCCGGCCGGTATGCGGGTCGCGGTCGAGCACGATGTCGATCCAGTAGTCGTGGCACGCGGCGCAGCTGTTTTCAACAGCACGGGCTGCACCAGCTGCCATACGGCACAGTTGAAGACCGGCAACACCCATCCCTTTGTGGAGCTGCGCAACCAGACCATACGGCCGTACACCGATATGCTGCTGCACGATATGGGCCCGGACCTGGCCGACACCGTGCAGGAATACAAGGCCATGCCCGCCATGTGGCGCACGCCGCCGCTATGGGGCGTCGGCACGCTGAAGTTCACCCAGGGCGGCGCCGATAAAGCACGCTACCTGCACGACGGCCGCGCCCGCACGCTGATGGAAGCCATCCTTTGGCACGGCGGCGAAGCGGAAGCCACGCGCAGGAAGTTTGAAGCGCTGCCAGCAACAGATCGCGCCGCCTTGGTTGCTTTCCTGGAAACACTGTAGTCGCGCTGATTGCTGGCTTAGTCAACGCGCAAGTGAAGCAAGCCTCGACGGCCTTGGCCGTCGTGGCTTTTCATGTGCGCTAAATTTGCATCGGGTAGTCTGCGCACTTAGCGCTGGGGAAGACACATAGGGTGGGCACGATCGTCTACAGCGCACTGCATAGCGAAGATGAGCAGGCCAAGCAACCCAGGCGCAGGAAACTCATTGCTCGCTTTGCTGCGAACAACAACTCAGGAGTAGGAGAAGCGCGTTTACAAAGCCGGACACCTCGGTGATTTAAGGTTCTATCCAGGTACACGACTTGACATAATAAACATTTGCTTATTAGGGGTAACGGTTTGATAACCATTTGTTATTAAAGCTGCTTTAGCCTCAGAGTGGGGCAGTGTTCCGTAAGCCATCAGCAGTCCTAGCCCCAAAAGAACCGCCTGAATCGACGACCGAAATCGTTTCACCTGGTCCTCCCAGAATGACCTCCTTTCGTCGCTCTTTGCCCGCTCGGCCTCAATGATCGCCGACACCTCCAGCGGGTTCATCTTCAGGATTTCAGCCAAGCGCCACACCGCATAGGTGTCCGGCTGTCCTCGTCCGTTTTTCCAGTCGTACAGCTTCTGCTTGTACGCCCCCAGCTCGTCGCCAAGCCGACTTTCGCTGATTGGCTTCTCGTCTGTTCCTAGCTTTTTCGCTGCCGCTTCGAGCAGGTCATTCAGGGTTTGCATGTCCGCACCGTAAGATTTTCATTGCGTAAGAATTTTCTGCCGTGTAACTTTCCGTCAGATTTTTCTTCCGAAAGGAAAATCTGACACCGGTTTTTGCGAAGTCTACCGCTCTTTCCCCCTGAAACGCTTCCTCCTACTCACCCGGCATAAGCCCCGGGTCTTTTTTTGACCACACCACAGAGAGCAAACACCAATGACTACCATGCGCCTCCACTGCCGCGGCTTCGTCCACATGAAGGGCAAGGCCAAAGAGACTGGCAAGGAATACGACTTCGCCCAGCTGATGATTGAGCTGGATATGAGCGGCAACCAGAACGCCAACATGCAGCGCCTCGCCTTCGGCAAGGAAGCTGTTGCCTTCGACGTCGAGCCGAGCTTCGCCGCCAAGTTCTACGGTTTCCCGTACCCCTGCGACCTCGATGTCCAGATCGAGGAACAAATGGTGAAAGGCCGCCGCGGCTCCCTGGAGACCCGCAAGAAGGCCGTTAACGCCACGCTGGCTACCCCTGCGGTTCCGGCAGCAGCAAAGGCGGTGTGACATGTCCAAGCACCTGCTCTGCCAAGACTGCTTGGCTATCTCTGAGCCCTCCAGCAACGAAAACGCTACCTGCTCCTGCGGTGGCGACCTGTGCGGCTGCCTGACCTGCGCCAATGACGCTGAAAAGCTGCTGAGCGGAGAGCGCGACTATCGTCGCCTGCACCTTGAAGCCCCGATTGATTTGTCGCACTGGTCGGCTTCGTCCGGCATTCGTGCGCTGCAGGCCGCCTGACATGCTCCGCATCGTCGGCACCTGCCGCCGCCAATCCGCGCAACCGGTTTTCGTGACTAGTCACGAGAACCGGGAGCCGGTTTTTGGACGGGTGACTGGTAACACCCGTCTTTTGTTTCATTTTGAAACAGAAGCCCCCATTTCGACCCCCCGTTTTCAGTCACCTAACCCCCGTCTTTTTTCTCAATTTGAGACTGCTTCACCCTCGCTGACCCCCCGTCTTTTTTCCCAAAATGGGAAAACTGGTGGTGCGTCATGACCGTCTTTGTCGATTTCATCCGCATCAGTCAGGTGCACCCCGGCGTGCGTAACGACTCCGGCGAATTCGGCCCGGCCTTCCCGCGCGTCGATTCCGGCTTTGTCACCAAGTACACCCGCGACGAGGAAACCGGCGAGCTTGATTGCGAGTGGCAGAGCACCAGCCGCCGCCATATCGAAGGCAGCTTTGACAGCCTCGTCGTACTTCACTCCGACGGCTACAAGGTCACACTTGAAGGCAATATCGGGCGCTACGGTCGCCCCGACAATGTCTTCAACTTTGACTTTGATCGCACCATCGACCTTTGCAACCGCCTGTGCGCGCTCCACGGCTTGCCGCCTTTCACGCCCGGCCAGATGGCCATGGCGCCCAATCCCAGCAAGCACGACCTGAAGCACGGCCTTCTCTTCGCCTGGACTGGCGCGGTCGTTTCCGAACTCCACCTCACCCAAAACCATGAATGCGGCTCGATGGCCGCTGCACAGGCCGCAATCGACTGGCTCAACACGCAGTCCATGTCGCACGTGAAAAAGGGCAGGGGAGGGCCTACCACCGTCTCATTCGGCGGCGGCAAGAACTCCCGCAAGAAGGTGGATTTCTACCTCAAAGCCCCCGAAATGCTGGCCCACCCACACGGCCGCAAGAAAACCGAAATCCTCGAAGACCCCGTTTACCAGTACTGCCACCAAAACGGCGTACTGCGCGCCGAACTTAAAGCCAAGCGCCTGCTGCTGCGCGATGCAGGCCTGCGTTACCTCGGAGACATCACCATGTCCAAGCTCGAAGCCCTTTATCACGACGAGATCGAAATCCTGAGCCGCACCAAAGCGGATGTTGCATCTATCGACTTAACCACCTTGCCGCCCAAAGTGCGCGCCACTGCTGACAGCTGGTTGCGTGGTGGCATTCCCTCAACATTCCTGTCGCGTACCACGCTTTGGCGCCACGCCAAGATGTTGCGCGATTACGGCATCGACATCATGCAGCCGCACGATCCGTCTGTGCCTTACCAGCCGATCACCATCAACGTCATCCAGATCAAGCCTATCGACCGGGCTCCCGACTGGTACTGGCCGCATCAACACAAGCTCCGCCTAGTCGTCGACAACACCAACCAGCTCGACCTCTGGGCAGACAGGCAGGCCGCCTAATGTCTGCCTTTCATCCAGCCAGCTGCCGCCGTGAGCGGCGGCCTCAGCCGCCGCACATGGCGGCAGGTGGCGACCATGCCTAGATGCGTGATCGAAACCGTCGATGGCTTCGCCCGCTTCACAGACGAGCAGCCTTGCACCGGCTACATCGTCTACGCCTCGGGCGAACAACCTTATTCAGGCTTACCCCCGCTATCCGTCGAGCAGGCGGGGACTTACGCAGCCGCATGTGCCTTGCTTTGGTTCATTGGCTCCGTAATGCGTCAAGTGCTCGACTTCTCGAAAGAAAGGTCTCAAGGCAATGAGTAAGTTCGTAAAAACCCTGGCAGCTGCTGCCACCTTCGCAACCGTTACCACCGGCCAAGTTATGGCCGCAGTTACCCCGCCGACAATTGATGCCGGTGCTGAAGCTGATACCTGGGTGATCTGGGGTGTTGGCCTGATGGGCGCGCTTTTCCTGCCCAAGCTCGGCATGAACTTGGCCAAGGCTGCATTCGCCAAGGTGCTGTCCTTCGGTGGCCGTTAATAGGTGGAAGGCTACTTCTTCCTCCTGATGGTCCTGCCGGCCCTCTGGCAGGTGGCCAGCGCGTGACACAAGGGGCTTCGGCCCCTTTTATTTTGGTATTGGCTATGCGTTATTTATTTCTTGCCTTTGCGTTTTTGGGTTTTGCGCTTGCCGCAGAAGACCCTAATTACCAATATATTTATCAGCCAAATTGGTTTGTCTATGGCAATTGCGGCGGCCCATCCCCTGATGATACAAAGCCTTGCCAAAAGCCCCCGGCATACCAAAACACTACACTTCAGCCCTGGATAGGCAGTCTCTTTAATAAACGTTCACAAGCCCTTGTTAATGAAAACAAGGTCATTGTTTTTTACTACAACGCCAGTCCTTCTTGCGATACATCTCAAGGCTGGGCGCTTGGAAATTTTAGTAGCCCGTATAAGGATTATTGTCGCCGCCTTAAAACCGCTGTCGATTGCCCTCCCGGCGAAATTAACCAGGGCGGCAAGTGTGTTTCCAAGTGTCTTGCGCTCTCTGGTGGCTCATTCGATCTCAAGGGCACTATTTTAAAAGGGAGCCCGGCATTAACCCTCTGTCGCAACAAT
>NZ_FPKR01000006.1 GCF_900119825.1 Chitinimonas taiwanensis DSM 18899
TCCTCCCAAAGCGCTCCACGCAGCTCACCTGGGCGCACAAAGGTCAGCGCCAGCAGTTTGAAAGCTATTTTGGTGGCTCGGCGTAGTGGCTCAGCTTCCAGGCGCCGATAGAACTCAGGCAACTCGTTACGCTGCAATGCCGGCCTGTGCTGCACCTTGGTGGCGCGAATCACGCCCAGCAAGTCGGTAGCAGGGTTGTAGCTGGCCCGGCCGGTCTGGATGGCATAGCGCATCACGGCGCTTATTCGTTGCAGCACCCGGCCGGCAGTCTCTGACACACCACGCGCCTCGATCTTACGCAACACATCCAGAACGATGGGTGCCTTGATCTCAGTGACCGGCAAATGCCCCAAGCGAGGAAAGGCGTCTGCCTCAAGCGAGTTGAGCACCTTCTCCGCGTGCTTAGGCGTCCAGCGTGGCAGCTCCTTGGTGTGCCATTCCCTTGCAACCAGCTCAAACGAATTGGTTGCATCGATGGCTTGAGCGGCTTTGGCCTCACGCTTGGCTATCGAAGGGTTCTTCCCCTCTTCGAGCTGCCGGTGAGCCTCTAGGGCCTTTTCTCGGGCCTCGGCGAGCGACACGACCGGATAGGCACCTAGCGTGAACTTCACCTGCTTGCCTTCGAAGCGACACCGAAAGAGCCAGCGTTTACCACCGGCAATCGTCACTTCGAGGAATAAGGCCCCACCATCGGAAAGCTGGTAGGGCTTGTCTTTGGGCTTAGCCTGGCGAACCGCCAGATCGGATAACGGCATGCTTGTGTACCAAGGTGTGTACCAAATTTTGGACCCATTCTAATTTGGTACACATTTTGGTACACAGAAACCGTGGATTGAGGCACACAAACCGGGATGTGCATGGACAAGAAAAAACCCGCAAAGCTAGTAGCTATGCGGGTTTTTAGACTTTCTTGGACTTGCCAAGACTATGTATTGGTGCCGACTGCCGGAATCGAACTGGCGACCTGCTGATTACAAGGCAGCTGCTCTACCAACTGAGCTAAGTCGGCACAGGCGGCGGATTATACCGATCTATTTGCTCTTGCCCAGATCTTTGGAAAGAAAAAATGCGTCCGAGAAGAATTCGTCGGCGGGCAGGCCGCGGCCGGTGAAGCTGCCGTGGGCGGCTTCCACCATGACCGGGGCGCCGCAGGCATAGACCTGGAAGCCCGATAGGTCGGCGAAGTCGTGCAGCACGGCCTCGTGCACGAAGCCGGTACGGCCTTGCCAGGCGTCTTCGGTCAGCGGTTCGGACAGCACCGGGATGAAGGTGAAGTTGGGCAGGTCCATCTGCCACTGGCTGGCCAGCTCGGGCATATACAGGTCGGCCAGCGTGCGCGCGCCCCAGTAGAGAATCATCTCGCGCTGGATGCCCTTCTTGATCGCGTATTCGACGATGCTCTTGATTGGGGCGAAGCCGGTGCCGCTGGCCAGGAAGATAATGGGCTTGTCGGAGTCTTCGCGCAGGAAGAAGGAGCCCAGCGGGCCGGTGAAGCGCAGAATTTCGCGCTCGCGCATCGAGTTGTGCACGTATTCGGAGAATTCGCCGCCCGGCACCAGGCGCACATGCAGCTGCAGGTAGTCGTCGTTATGCGGTGGGTTGGCCAGCGAGAAGCTGCGCTTCTTGCCGTCCTTGGTGTGGATGTCGATGTACTGGCCGGCCAAAAACTGCAGGCGTTCCTTGGTGGGCAGCTTGAGCGAGAGGACGGCCACATCGTGCGAGGCGCGCTCGATGTGCTCGACCCGGCACGGCAGGGTGCGGATCTGGATGTCCTTGGTGGCGAGAATTTCGCGGCATTCGATGCTGACGTCGCCCACGGGTTCGGCGCAGCAGAACAGCGCCAGGCCCTGGCTTTGTTCGGTTTGGTTGAGCGCCGAGGTGGAATGGTCGCGGTGGCGTACCTCGCCCGACAGCACCTGACCCTTACAGGCGCCACAGGCGCCGTTGCGGCAGCCATAGGGCATATTGAAGCCAGCGCGCATGGCGGCATCCAGAATGGTGTCGCCGTCTTCAACGGTGATCTGCTGCTTGCTCGGTTCAATGGTGAGCTGACTGGCCATGAGATTCCTGGATGTTGGCTTGCGTGTCGGCCATTACAATGGCGCCATGCAAAGAAGACTATTGATCGTAGGCTGCGGCGACGTGGTCGAGCGCGCCCTGCCCTGGCTGACCCGGCGCTTCCGGGTCTATGCAATCTGTCGCAGCGCTGAGCGGGCCACGCAGTTACGTGCGCTGGGGGTGCTGCCGGTACGGGCCGACCTGGACCAGCCGACCAGCCTGCAAAGACTGGCGGGCTTGGCCGATGTGGTGCTGCATTCGGCGCCGCCAGCCACCGACCAGGCCGGCGACCCGCGCACACACCGGCTGCTGGCCGCCCTCGCGCGAGGCGCGATTCTACCACGCAGCCTGGTCTACATCAGTACCACCGGGGTGTATGGGGACTGCGCGGGCGCCTATCTGGACGAGACCCGACCCTGCCGGCCCGAATCGGATCGCGCGCAGCGGCGCGTGGCGGCCGAGGTCGATTTGCGTGCTTTTGGCCGGCGTAGCCAGTGCAGCGTAAGCGTGCTGCGCGCGCCGGGCATTTATGCAGCCAATCGCCTGCCACTGGAGCGAGTGCGCAAGGCCACCCCGGCGCTGGAGGCGGACAGCGATGGCTATAGCAACCATATCCATGCCGACGATCTGGCCATGGCCTGCTGCCTGGCGCTGTTCCGCGGCAAGCCGGGGCGCGTGTACCACGCCTGCGACGATAGCGAATGGAAGATGGGGGAGTGGTTCGACAAGGTGGCCGATGCGCATGGCCTCGCGCGCCCGCCACGCCTGCCCTATGCGCAGATGCAGGCGCAGGCATCGCCCGCGCTGTGGTCCTTCATGCGCGAATCGCGCCGGCTGAGCAATACCCGCCTGAAGCGCGAACTGGGCTTGCGGCTACGCTACCCGACACCCGATACCTTGCTGGATCAGTTACGCAGCAGCTGATGGCGCTCGCGTTCGAGCTGGGCGATATAGCGCTGCAAGAGGCTTTCGGTCTGGCGCGGCAGGTTCACGAAGCGGGTGCCGAGCATAGTCTGCACGGTGCCGTCGCGGCGGGTGACCTGGCGCTTGCTGCGGATTTCCAGGCTCACCTCGATCATGCCGAACGTGCCCAGGTCGATGCGGCAGCCATGAAAGACATCCAGCTGCTCGACATCGGCCACGCCGCTCATCCATAGGCCCACGCCACCCACCGAGATATCGTGCAGCGGCAGCTCGTAGACCTTGCCATTGCTGTGCGGCAGCTTGCAGATCAGCGGCCGGCCAACCGGAGTATCAAGGCGGAAGTACTCGCGCCGCTGCAGCTTGATCAGATCATCGGGAAAGCGCGAGACAAAGGCCGGCTTGTCGTCGTAATCCTGCAGCGACACGCCGCCTTCCAATACGAACTGCACCTTCACGCCCTCGGGCGCCGCGGCGAACACGATATGGTCGGCACGCTGCAGCGCGCGGTTCAGTGCTTCCACGCCACTGATATCGAACCAGAACTGCTGCTGTTTGACGTCCACGCCGAGGATGGCGGTCAGGAAGGAATGCTGGCCGTGGTCGAAATGCAGGGTGATCAGGTCGCCCTTCTGCGCCAGCGAGCGCAAGACGAAGCCGATTTCCATCGGCGTGCGCAGCAGAAAGCCGCTCACATCGGTCCCTTCCGGGATCAGCGCGACGTTCTCGCCCTGCACAGAGTTTGGTTCCTGTTCCGCCACGGTGTTTACGGCCTATTTATTGTGTTGGTATGCGTGCGCCAGACGGGCAGTGCCGTCTTAGATTCTCATTATATGGATTCACACCCGAGCTTGCTTGTCCGTCGCCGCCCACGCCTACAGCAGCAGGGCCAGATCGTGCGCGAATACCTTGCTGCCCGCCCCGTAGTTGACGAACAGGCGCAGCTGGCCGTCCTTGTCGAGGATATAGCTGCCGGCGCTATGGTCCACCGTGTAATTGGCCGGGTTGCTGCTGCCGGCCACGGCCGACTTCTGGTAGACGATCTTGTACTTGTCGGCCACGGCGCGGATCTCGGCCGGGCTGCCGGTCAGGCCCAGGAAGGTGGGGTTGAAGGCCGGCACATATTTGCCCAGCAATTGCGGCGTATCGCGCTCGGGGTCGACCGACACGAACAGCACCTGCACGTCCTTGGCCTTGTCGCCCAGCTGCTTGAGCGCCTCGGACAGCTCATACATGGTGGTCGGGCACACGTCCGGGCAGTGGGTAAAGCCAAAGAACAGCACCACCACCTTGCCCTTGAAGTCGGCCAGGCTGCGCGGCTTGCCATCGTGGCCGGTCAGGCGGAATTCACCGCCGATGGGCGCACCGGTTACATCGGTGGACTGAAAAGCGGGCTTGGCCTGCTGGCCGCAGCCAGCCAGGCTCAGCATGCCCAAGATGGCCAGCAGGATCAGGTTACGCATCGGCTTAGCTCAGCGGGAAACGCAGGTAATGGTCCACCAGCAGCGCAGCAAACAGCAGCGAGAGATAGAGGATCGAGTAACGGAAGGCGCTGCGCGCCAGCGCATCGGAATACTTGCGCCAGATCTGCCAGGCGTAGCCGAGGAAGAGCAGATCGAGCACGAGGGCGGAGACCAGATAGATCCAGCCGGCCATGCCGGTAGCCACCGGCAGCAGGGTGACCGCGGTCAGGATCAGCGTATAGAGCAGCACATGCAGGCGGGTGAAGGCCTCGCCATGGGTGACCGGCAGCATGGGCAGGCCGGCACGCGCGTATTCCTCGCGCCGGTATAGGGCCAGCGCCCAGAAGTGCGGCGGGGTCCAGGCAAAGATGATCAGGAACAGGATCAGCGCATCGTGGCTGACCGAGCCGGTGACGGCGGCCCAGCCCAGGATGGGCGGCATGGCGCCCGAGGCACCGCCAATCACGATGTTCTGCGGGGTATTGGGCTTGAGCAGCAGCGTGTAGATGATCGCGTAGCCGACAAAGGTCGCCAGGGTCAGCCACATGGTGAGCGGATTGACCAGCGCATACAGCAGCCACAGACCAAGGCCGCCAACCAGGCTGGCGAAGATCAGCGTCTGCCGACTGGTGACCTGGCCGCGCGGCAAGGGGCGCGCGCGCGTGCGCGCCATCAGCGCATCAATCTTCTGTTCAACCAGGCAGTTGACGGCCGCCGCGGCACCCGCCACCAGGGCGATGCCCAGCGTGGCCGCCAGCACCGGCAGCAGCGGCGGCAGACCCGGGGTGGCCAGGAACATGCCGATCACTGCGCAGAACACGATCAGCGCCACCACGCGTGGCTTGGTCAGCGCCAGGAATTCGCGCAGGCTGGCACGCAGCGACGGCGAGGCTTTATGGGGCAGCGTAGCAGTGCTCATCGGGGCTCCTATCTCAGCGGCGGTGCGCCAGGCGGAAATTCAGGGTAACCAGCAAGACCAGCAGCAGGGCAGCGCCTGCGTTATGCAGCACGGCCACAGTCAGCGGCAGATGCGCGAGCACATTGGCAATGCCCAGCGAGACCTGCAGCAGCAGCGCCAGGCCAATGGCGAGGGCAAGGCTACGCAAAACACCCTGGGCATACAAGCGCCAGCTCAGCCAGGCCAGGTAGGCAAAAGTCAGCAGCGCGCCCAGGCGGTGCAGCCAGTGGATGGCGGTCAGATTCGCCATGCTGAGCATTTCACCATCGGGCGTTTGACCCAGTTCGCGCAGCACATGGAAGGCGTCGCGGAAGTCCATCTGCGGCAGCAGACTGCCCTGGCAGGTGGGGAAGTCGGTGCAGGCCAGCGCGGCGTAATTGGTGCTGACCCAACCACCAAGGATGATCTGGGCGGCCACGATCACGAGGCCCAGCAGGGCCAGGCCGCGAAACTGCGGTGCGCCACGCTCGGCGCGCGGCCAATCGCGCTGGCGCAGATGCAGCCAGACCAACATGGCCAAGAGGGTCATGCCGCCGATCAGATGCGAGGTGACAATGGCCGGCTTGAGCAGCATGGTCACCGTCCAGGCGCCCAGCGCGCCCTGGAAGCACACCACCAGAAAGGTGAGGATGGGCAGCAGCGGGGACTGGCGTAGGCGCGCACGGTCACGCACTGCCAGCACAGCAATCGCCAGAATCAGCAGGCCGAGCGCGCTGGCGAAATAGCGGTGCACCATCTCCTTCCAAGCCTTGGCCAGGCTGACCGGCCCATGCGGCTGTTCGGCATGGGCGGCGCTGATTTCCTCGGCCGCGTGGTGGGGCGAGAGCTGGCCATAGCAGCCCGGCCAGTCGGGGCAACCCAGGCCCGCATCGGACAGGCGTACATAGGCGCCGAGTACGATCAGGCAGAAGGTCCACAGCAAGGCCAACAGAACGAGTTTCTTGTACATGAGCGCAATAAGAGAGGTGAAGCGTGAAGCCAGGCGGCGTCGGCAGACTACACAGATTTAGCCGGCCTGCCGAATCCGGCCGGCCCAGCCGTGCAAGTCGCAGGGCATTTGCAACACTGCGGCGGCCTTGGCCGCCCATCCGGGCGTGGGCTAGGCCACGCCAGCTAGCGGTGCAGGGCGGCGCTTAGCCGATGTTTTCATTGTTCTTCAGCAGGCGGGTTAGCTCCTTGATCACCTTGCCCGGCTCGGCCGAGCGCGGGTAGCGCATGACCTGGTTACCGAGCGGGTCGATCAGGTAGAAGCTATCGGCCTGACTGGCCGGCAGGGGAATCGCCTCCTGCGCGCGCAAGAGCTTGGCGCCATCGGCCTGCTGCAGGGCGGCAGCGCTGGGCTGGGTGGCATCGGTCAGCAACCACAGGCGCTCGACCCGGTCCATTTCCTTGCCCTGCGCCACGCGGAACTGGCGCAGCGCATGCAGGGTGTCGAGGCAGGACTGGGCGCAGGCGCCCGAATCGCTCATCACCAGCAGCCACTTGCCCTTCAGCTCGGCAAGACTGGCCGGCTGGCCATCCAGCGTGGCCAGCTTGAAGGCCGGCACCGGCTGCACGGCCAGCAGCTCGCCATAGGTCTTGCCACCACTGGGCTTCCAGACGTAATAGGCCAGATAGGAAGCCAGCACCGGGGCAATGGTGACGGCGATCAGGGCAAACAGGGTCCAGCGGCCCTGGCGCGCTTTTTTCTGGGTAGGGGCTTCAGTCATGTGGGACGACGTTTCCAGTGCAAGATAATCAACAGTGCCACGGCCAGCGCGGCGAACAGAAACCATTGGCCAGCGTAGCTGTAATGCTTTTCCACCCCGAGGTCAGGCGCCGGCCAGTCGCGCTTGAGCGCATCCTGCCCGTCCAGCTGCAGGGCAAGCGCCGCCACCTGCGCGAGCGGGAACTGGCGCTGATAACGCGCCCAGTCGAGGTTCTGCCAGACCGGTCCGGCATCAGCCTGCCGGCTCAGCTCCACATAGTGCTGCTGCGGCGCCTGCAGGCGTACCAGCAACTGCACCGGCCCGGTCGGTGGCGCAGCCTGCGGCAGCTGGCCC
This sequence comes from Chitinimonas taiwanensis DSM 18899, assembly GCF_900119825.1. Taxonomy (GTDB): domain Bacteria; phylum Pseudomonadota; class Gammaproteobacteria; order Burkholderiales; family Chitinimonadaceae; genus Chitinimonas; species Chitinimonas taiwanensis. The sequence goes on from NZ_FPKR01000006.1 coordinate 7,443, forward strand.
GGCCGCTTGGGCAGCCAGCCACGGTTAACCAGCAGCCAGCGCCCATCGGCCAGTTGTAGCGGCGTGAGCACATGAAAGCCGGCCTGGCGCTGGTATACGCGGTTATCCAGATAGATTTGCCCCTGCGGCTGCCACACGCCCTGCACGCGGAAGCGCCGCTGCCAGTAGGGCTCGCCCAGCTCGCCGCGCCAGTCCTGTACCGCCAGCCGTTCGCGCTCGGCCAGCTGGGCAGCCTGGGCAGCCTTGTGCTGGCCACGCCCCAGCTGCCAGTAGCCAAGGCGCACGGTCAGGGCCACAAACAGGGCAGTAGCCAGCAGGACGATCCAGGAGGGGCGGCGCAGGGGCCAGGTGAAGCGATGGCGGGAATGAGACAAGGGCGACTACACTCAGCTTTGGCTTGATTACTGACCGACCATCATGAAAATCATCATCGTACTGCTGATCATCGGCATCCTCGCCGCGCTGGGCTCCGCGCTGTTTGCGCTGATCAAACACAAGGGCAGCTCGGAAAAAACCGTCAAGGCACTGACCCTGCGCGTGGCGCTGTCACTGGGCCTGTTTCTGTTGCTGATGCTGGCCGCCAAGCTCGGCTACATCCGCCCGCACGGCGTTTACTGAAGCCTGGGCCGGGGGAAATCAAACCGGTGCGGTGTGACACACACCGCACCGTTTCTGGCAGCGATTCGCTGCGCTTACAGCCAGTAGACGAACACGAACAGGATCAGCCACACCACGTCCACGAAGTGCCAATACCAGGCGGCCGCTTCGAAGGCGAAATGGTGCTCGGCGGTGAAGTGGCCCTTCAGCGAGCGCGCATACATGACGGCCAGCATCAGCGCGCCGATGAACACATGCATGCCGTGGAAGCCGGTCATCATATAGAAGGTGGCACCGTACACGCCCGAGGACAGGGTCAGGCCCAGATCACCCCAGGCATGCGCGTATTCATACATCTGCAGACCGAGGAACAGCGCGCCCAGCAGCACGGTAACCAGCAGGCCGAGCTTGAGCTGGCTGCGATTGTTCTTCATCAACCCCCAGTGTGCCCAGGTCAGTGTCACGCCCGAGGTCAGCAGGATCAGGGTGTTCCAGGCCGGCAGGCCGAAGGCGCCCATCACCTGATAGGGCTCGGTGCCGTTCGGTGCCACCGAGTTCGGCCACATGGCACGGAAGTCGGGCCAGAGCAGCTTGTGCTCCATATTGCCCAGCTCGGGCACCGAAATGGTACGCACATAGAACAGGGTGCCGAAGAAAGCGGCGAAGAACATCACTTCCGAGAAGATGAACCAGCCCATGCCCCAGCGGAAGGAGATATCCACGCGCTTGGAATACACGCCACCTTCCGATTCACGGATCACATCGCCGAACCAGCCGAACAGCATATAGATGAGGATGGCCACGCCCACGGCCAGCGCCCCCCAGCCGGCACTGACCGCATTCACGGCCAGCGAGGCGCCCAGGCCGATGAAGAACAGGGCAAAGGCGCCCACCAGCGGCCATTTGGACGGCTGCGGCACAAAGTAGTCAGGTTGATGCGTTGCCATAGTGTCTGCTCCCAGATGGGTTCTCGTTTATGTGCCGGTTGGCCCGGCCCTCTTATTTCTTCTGCCGGCTGCAACTAGTCCGGCACGATATTGCGCACCAGCAACAAGAGGCTGGCGATAAACACGGCGGCACAGATCAGGGCAGCCAGGATGATCTGCACCGGCGACAGCTTCTGCAGATCGCCCTTCGAATCCTTGCCACGCCGTATGCCGCTAAACGCCGCCAGCACGGCACCGATGGCCTTGAAGGGATTCAGACTGGGCTTGCGCTCGTTATCACTCATGCCGGCCTCAGGACTGCGGTTTTGCCGCGGCGGCCGTGCCGGCCACCTCGAAAAAGCTGTACGACAGGGTGATGGTGTGGATATCGGCCGGCAGGGCCGGATCGATCACGAACACCACCGGCATGCGGCGCTTTTCACCACTCTGGAAGGTCTGCTGCGCGAAGCAAAAACATTCCAGCTTGCTAAAGAACTCAGCGGCGCGGGTCGGCCCGTAACTGGGGATGGCCTGGCCGACGATGGGGCGGCTGCCGGTGTTCTCGATGTCGTACACCACCTGCACCAGCTGGCCCGGATGCACCTGCATCACGCGCTGCTCGGGCGCAAAGCGCCAGGGCAGCTCGCTGCGCAGATTGGCGTCGAACTGCACGGTAACCAGGCGTTGCTGGTCGACCTGCGTGTTCACCACCGTATCCGGGCGGAACAGATTATTGATACCGGTGACCTGGCAGATCTTTTCGTAGAACGGCACCAGCGCGAAGCCGAAGCCGAACATGCCGACCGCCACCACCAAGAGCTTGGCCAGCAGGCGGCGGTTATCGGCACGAACCTCGCTGGCCGCATCCACTTGCTGAGTCAACTCAGTGCCCCAGCAGATAGTAGCGGGCCATGAAGCCGACCCCGATCGCAATCGCGATGCTGGCGAGGATCAGGCCGGTGCGCAGGTTCTTGTTCTGCATGGTCTGGCCTCAGTGCAGCTTCTGCTCGGCCGACAGCTTGTCGACCAGCGCCACCGGTGGCGGGGTTTCCCAGGTATGGAAAGGCGCCGGCGACGGCACTTCCCATTCCAGCGTATGGGCGCCTTCCCATGGCTTTTGCGGGGCTGGACCCACGCCGCCGCGGATGGTGCGGATCACGTTGTAGAGCAGGATCAGCTGGCCGAAGCCGAACATGGCCGCGCCAATCGAGGCAATCGTGTTGAACTCGGTGAACTGGGTCGCGTAATCCGGAATACGGCGCGGCATGCCGGCCAGACCCAGGAAGTGCATGGGGAAGAAGGTCACGTTGAACCAGATCATCGACCACCAGAAGTGGAACTTGCCCATCTTCTCGTCGTACATATAGCCGGTCCACTTGGGCAGCCAGTAGTAGACGGCGGCGAACAGCGAGAACAGCGCGCCGGCCACCAGCACATAGTGGAAGTGAGCCACCACGTAATAGGTGTCGTGCAGCTGGATATCGACTGCGGCGATGGACAGCACCACGCCGGATAGACCGCCGAGCGTGAACAGGCAGACAAAGCCGATGGCGAACAGCATCGGGGTCTCGAAGCTCATCTCTCCCTTCCACATGGTGGCGATCCAGTTGAACACCTTCACCCCGGTGGGCACGGCAATCAGCGTGGTTGCGTACATGAAGAACAGCTGGGCGGTAACCGGCATGCCGACCGAATACATATGGTGAGCCCAGACCATGAAGCTGAGGATGGCGATCGAGGAGGTCGCGTACACCATCGAGTGGTAGCCGAACAGCGGCTTGCGCGCGAAGGTCGGGATCACCTGACTGACGATGCCGAAGGCGGGCAGCGCCATGATGTACACCTCGGGGTGACCAAAGAACCAGAAGATATGCTGGTACAGCACCGGGTCACCACCACCGGCGGCATTGAAGAAGTTGGTACCGAAGTGACGGTCGGTCAGCACCATGGTCACCGCACCGGCCAGCACTGGCATCACGGCGATCAGCAGATAAGCGGTGATCAGCGAGGTCCACACGAACATCGGCATCTTCATCATGGTCATGCCGGGTGCGCGCATGTTCAGGATGGTGGTGACGATATTGATCGCGCCCATGATGGACGAGATACCCATGATGTGGATGGCGAAAATGGTCAGGTCCATGCCCATGCCCATCTGGGTGGACAGCGGCGCATACAGCGTCCAGCCCGCCGCAGCTGCACCACCAGGCACCACAAAGCTGATCATCAGCAGCAACGCGGCCGGTGGCAAGAGCCAGAATGACCAGTTGTTCATGCGCGCAAACGCCATATCGGGCGCGCCGATCATGAGCGGAATCTGCCAGTTCGCCAGGCCCGTGAAGGCCGGCATGATGGCGCCGAACACCATGATCAGGCCGTGCAGGGTGGTGAACTGGTTGAACAGTTCAGGGCGGAAGAACTGCAGGCCTGGGCTGAACAGCTCGAGGCGGATGCACAGGGCCAGCACGCCCCCCGAGATGAACATGATGAAGGCGAACCACATATACAAGGTACCGATGTCCTTGTGATTGGTTGCCGTCACCCAGCGCGCCAGGCCAGTGGGGTGATGATCGTGATGATCATCGTGAGCGTGATCGTGATCGTGCGTTGCGGTGGTCATTTTCTTGTCCTCTTTATCCGGCCATCACTTGCGGGCAGTCTTGATATCGACCGGCTGCAGCACTTCGCCAGTCTTATTGCCCCAGCTATTGCGCGTGTAGGTCATCACGGCCGCGATCTCGGTATCCGACAGGGTCTTGCCCCAGGCCGGCATGGCGTTCTTGCCGTTCAGCAGGATGTCGATCTGGCCAGCCTTGTCACCGGTCACCACCTTGGAGCCATCCAGAGCCGGGAAGGCGCCCTGCCCCTTGCCGTCCGGCTTGTGGCAGACCGCGCAATTTGCCTCGTAGACCTTCTGGCCACGGGCAACCGAATCAGCCTGCGTCCACACCTTGTTCGGATCGTCCTGGCTCGCGGCAGCCAGCTTTTTCTGCTCGACCACCCAGGCAGCGTATTTCTCCTGGCTGACCACATGCACGACGATGGGCATAAAGCCATGGTCCTTGCCGCACAGTTCCACGCACTGACCACGGTAGACGCCTTCCTTGTCGGCTTGGAACCAGGTATCGCGGATAAAGCCGGGGATGGCGTCCTGCTTGACGCTGAAGGCTGGCACCCACCAGGAGTGAATCACATCATTGGCGGTCAGCAGCACGCGTACGCGCTTGCCCACCGGCACCACCACCGGGTTATCCACTTCCAGCAGGTAGTCGGCATTGCGCACCGGCTTCTCGCCGCCGAAGTTCTCGTACTGTTCCTGCGGGGTCTTCAGGCGGCTATGGAAGGCAAAACCCTCATCCAGGTAGTCGTAGCCCCACTTCCACTGGTAGCCGGTGACCTTGATGGTCATGTCCACGCCACGCGTGTCCTTCTGGGCAATGATCACCTTGGTGGCCGGCCAGGCCATGGCGACCAGGATAAGCACCGGGATGATGGTCCAGATGATTTCGACCGTGGTGCTTTCGTGGAAGTTGGCCGCCTTGTGGCCGCGGCTCTTACGGTGCTTGAAGATGGAGTAGAACATCACCCCGAACACCACCACGAAGATGACCGTGCAGATCACCAGGAGGAAGGTGTGCAGACCATAGACCTCGCGGGCCAGGTCATTGACGGGTGTTTGCAGATTGAGCTTGTAGTCGGCAAAAGCTGGGTGGCTGACGGCGAGCAGCAGTGAAGCGATCAGGCCGGATGCGCGGTTCTTCATATTGTCCCCATGACGGCACGCCCGCGGGCGCGGACGTCGTTTCCCTCTGCGCCGGTGTTCCGGCGTCGTTTCGCTTTGTCGCTCTGCCTTGACCAGCGTCAAAGCTGCGGCAAAAAGTCGCATGCATGCTAGCAGAGGAAAATGGGGTACTCAACGAAGAAAAATCGCAGAAGTCCTTATTTGGTAAGCATTTCCGCCACAAAGCCGAGCATTTGCTCTTGATTCGACTCGGGTTTTTGCTCTAGAGAAAAATACGGGATCACCCCAAGACGGGGCGCGGGAATGTGGGAATCCAGATACGCGAGGTTGGCTTCACGTGCACGCATGGCCGGATCGACGCAGTTCGCCACCCAGCCGGCCAGTGGCAGACCGCTGGCCATGATGGCGCGCGCCGTCAGGAGTGCGTGGTTCAGGCAGCCCAGGCGCATCCCCACCACCAGGATCACCGGCAAGCCCAGCCTGGCAGCCAGATCAGCCATGCTGTGCTGCTCGTCCAGCGGTGCGAGCCAGCCGCCCGCCCCTTCCACCAGCACGATATCGGCCGTGGCGGCCAGCGCGTGGTAGCGCGTGGCCAGCAGATCGAGGTCCAGCCGGACGCCCGCCTCGGCCGCCGCCAGATGCGGCGAGATCGGCGGCTCGAAAGCATAGGGATTGGTCAGCGCACGGGCGGCATGCACATTGCTGGCCGCGGCATGCGCGAGCACATCCTCGTTATCCAGCTCGCCCTGCGCATTGCGCACGCAGCCCGATGCCACCGGCTTCATGCCCACCACGCGCTGGCCGCTGCGCGCCAGCGCCCTCAGCAAGGCGCAGGTAGCCACAGTCTTGCCGACCTCGGTATCGGTGCCGGTAATGAAATAGCCACTCATGCCTGCGGACGCGGACGGAATTCGATGACCTGGCGGCCATCGGCAAAGCCGGGCTTGGGGGTCGGCTTCCAGGCGTGGCCGTACACCACCTCATAGGTAGCCGGCAGGCGGCCTTCACGGCGCAGCTTTTCGTAAGCAGCCTCGGCACGCTGAAAGGCGGCCTTGCCCATCAGACCGCGCTCACGCCCCACCGCCACATTGTGCGCACCGATGGCTTTCAGATCGCGCATCACCGCTTTCATATCGGCATAGGTGAGCACGATCTTTTCCATATCCATGACAGGCGCCGAGAAGCCGGCGTGCGAAAGCGCGTCGCCCAGGTCATGCATATCGATGAAGCGGTTCACATGCGGTTTGCCATCCACGCTGGCAAACGCGCCGCGCAGCTCCATCAGCGTATCCGGCCCGAAGGTGCTGAACATCAGCAGGCCCTCGGGCTTGAGCACGCGGTGGAATTCACGGAACACGGTATCGGGCTCGTTCAGCCACTGGATGGCCAGGCTGGACCAGACCAGGTCGAGCGAATTGCTGGCCAGCGGCATGGCCTCGAGGTCGGCGCACAGCTGCATTGGGCGCTTCTGGAACACGCGTTCAAGCAGGCCGAGCTTGCCGGCCGCTACCTGCAGCATGGATAGCGCCAGATCGAGCTCCACCAAGCGCGCATCCTTATAACGCGCACGCAGGCCCGGGCCGGCATAGCCGGTACCGCAGCCGGCATCCAGCATCAGCGCCGGGGCTAGCTTGACCAGCTCGAGGCGCTCGAACATGCGATCGGCCACCTCGCGCTGCAGCACAGCGGCGCCATCGTAAGTCTGGGCCGCCTTCTCAAATGAGCGGCGCACCTGCGCTTTGTCGGTATAGAAACTTTCCATAGCGGACTCAGGCAGCGCGGCGCGCAGCCAGGCGGCTCAGCAGGAGCTTGATGATCATGGGCAGGAAGGACAGCGCCACCACGAACACCACCATCACAGACAGATTGTTCTTAATAAACGGCACATTGCCGAACTGATAGCCGAGGGTGACCAGCGAGCCCACCCAGGCCAGCGTGCCGGCCACGCTGAAGAACAGGAACTTGCCATAGGGCATATGGGCCATGCCGGCCACAAAGGGCGCAAAGGTGCGCACGATGGGCAGGAAGCGCGCCAGCGCCACCGTCTTGCCGCCATGCCGTCCATAGAAGTCCTTGGTCCTGTCCAGATAGTCGCGCCGGAACAGCTTGGAGTCCGGATTGGCAAACAGCCGCTCACCCGCGCGCCTGCCGATCACGTAGTTGGTCGAATCGCCGAGGATGGCCGCCACGATCAGGCAGGCCGCCAGGCCATACGGGTCCATGCCGCCGGTCGCCGCCACTGCACCGGCCACAAACAGCAGCGAATCACCCGGCAGGAAGGGCATGATCACCAGACCGGTCTCGCAGAAGATGACCAGGAACAGGATCACGTAAATCCACGGGCCGTACAGGCGCACCATCTCGGCCAGGAAAACGTCGAGGTGCAGGATGATGTCGATCAGATTGAAGTCCATCGCAAGCTTCTTGTGCTGAATAAGTGAAATCGGGGCGCGCGCAGTGGCGCAGCCGGGATGAGAAACTGCCCAAGGTCGGTGCAGGCGGCAAGGGCCGCAGCAACACCAAGCTTGGGCAGACTAACAGACCGATATTGCGGAATCAGACGACCGCTTCTTCCTTGACCTTAACCGGCTTGATCATGTTTTCCCGCGTCACCCCAAAGGCGAGCAGCAGCGGCGACGCCACCAGTACCGAGGAGTAGATACCGAACACGATGCCGATGGTCAGCGCCATGGCAAAGCCGTGCAGGGCGGCGCCGCCGAAAAACAGCATGGCCAGTACCATCATTTCGGTCGAGCCGTGGGTGATCACGGTGCGGCTCATGGTGGCGGTGATCGCATTGTCGATTACCTCGGGCACGCTCTTGCCGCGCAGGCTGGCCTTGCGGAAGTTTTCGCGGATACGGTCGAACACCACCACCGACTCGTTCACCGAGTAGCCGAGCACGGCCAGGATGGCGGCCAGCACGGTCAGCGAAAATTCCCATTGGAAGAAGGCAAACACACCGAGGATGATCACCACATCGTGCAGGTTGGCCAGGATGGCCGACACCGCAAAGCGCCATTCGAAGCGGATGGCCAAGTAGGCGATGATGCCGAGACAAACGATGGTCAAGGCAGTCAGGCCGTGGGTGACCAGCTCCTGGCCCACCGAGGGGCCGACGAACTCGACCTTGCGCTGCTCAACCTGTGGGTCGGTCTTGCGCAGCTCGTCCATGACCTTGGTGGACAGCGCGGCGCTGCTAATACCGCTGACATTGGGCAGACGGATCATCACATCGCGCGTGGTGCCCAACGCCTGCACCACGATCTCGGTGTGCTTGCCGCTCAGGTTCAGCGCCTCAACCTGGCTGCGCACCTTGGCCAGCTCGGTGGGCTGGCTGTAACGCACCTCCAGCACCGTGCCGCCGGTGAATTCGATGCTCAGGTTCAGGCCCTTGTAGCCGAGGAAGAACACGGCCAGCAGGAAGGTGACCAGCGAAATCGCCGTGGTCAGCTTCCCGTAGCTCATGAACGGGATGTCTTTCTTGAAATGGAACATTTCCAGCATGGCGATTCTTCCTACTCAGACTGCAAGCTTGCCGACCTTGCGGCGATAGCCGTAGATCAGGTTGACGAGGCCACGCGATACCACCACGGCCGAGAACATCGAGGTCAGGATGCCGAGGCAGTGCACTACGGCAAAGCCACGCACCGCGCCCGAACCGAAGATCAGCAGGGCAACGCCAGCGATCAGCGTGGTGATGTTCGAGTCGAGAATCGTCGCCCAGGCGTGTTCATAGCCAGCCTTGATGGCGGTCTGCGGCGGTGCGCCATTGCGCACTTCCTCGCGGATACGCTCATTGATCAGCACGTTCGAGTCGATGGCCATACCCAGGGTCAGCGCGATGGCCGCGATACCAGGCAGGGTCAGCGTGGCCTGCAGCATCGATAGCAGCGCGATCAGGAACAGCACATTGGCGGCCAGCGCGATCGAGGCGGTCACGCCGAACACACGGTAGTAGATCACCATGAAGATCACGATGGCGGCAAAGCCGTACAGCGTGGAGTTGAAGCCCTTCTCGATGTTTTCCTTGCCCAGGCTAGGTCCGATCGTGCGCTCTTCCACGATGTCCATCGGCGCGGCCAGCGAACCGGCCCGCAGCAGCAGCGCGGTGTCATTGGCATCGGCAGCAGTCATGGCACCGGAAATCTGCACGCGACCGCCACCGATCTCGGCGCGAATCACCGGCGCCGTCACCACCTGACCCTTGCCCTTCTCGACCAGAATCATGGCCATGCGCTTGCCGATATTCTCAGCCGTCAGCTGGCGGAAGATGTTCGCGCCGCTGCCGTCCAGATTGATGTGCACGGCCGGCTGGTTCTGATCATCGAAGCCGGCTTGCGCGTCATTGATGTTCTCGCCGGTCAGTTCGACATCCTTCTTCACCAGAATCTGGCGATTGCCGCGCGGATCAAGCTCTTCCATCAGCTCGAAGCCGGCCGGCACATTGCCATTAAGGGCCTCGGCGAGCTTAGCCTGGTCATCTTCCACCATGCGCACTTCCAGCGTGGCGGTACGGCCGAGGATGTCCTTGGCGCGCGCGGTGTCCTGCACGCCGGGCAGTTGCACCACGATGCGGTCGGCACCCTGTTGTTGAATGATGGGCTCAGTGGTGCCGAGCTCATTCACGCGGTTGTGCAGGGTGGCGATATTCTGTTTGACCGCGTCGGACTTGATACGGAACAGCTCGGCCTCAGTCAGCGTCAGCTTCAGGCTGTAGTTGCCGGTTTCCGAAGTCTGCACGATCTGCACCACAGGCAGCGCGTTCTCGATGGCTTTGCGTGCAGCGCGCAGCGTCTCTTCATCGCGCAGCTGCACTTCCACGCCCGTGCTGCTGCGCTTGATGGCGCCCGCGCGGATCTTCTTATCCTTCAGTTCGCGGCGCACATCACCGGCGATACGCTCAAAGGCCTTGTCCACCGCAGCCTTCATATCGATTTCGAGCAGGAAGTGCACACCACCACGCAGATCGAGACCCAAGAACATCGGATGCGCACCCAGTGCGGTCAGCCAATGCGGGGTATTCGACAAGAGGTTGAGCGCCACCACATAGTTGTCGCCCATGCCCTCCTGGATCAAGGTCTTGGCCTTGAGCTGGGTGTCGACATCCTTGAAGCGCACCTTGAGGCTATTGCCCTCCAGGATCAGGCCGGCCAGTGGCAGTTTGGCATCGGTCAACAATTGCTCGACGCGGGCCTGCACGGTGTTGTCCACCGTGATGCTGGAACGGGCGCCGGAGATTTGCACCGCCGGGCTTTCACCATACAGATTGGGCACGGAATAGATCAGACCTACCGCAAGGGCGATCAGAATGATCAGGTATTTCCAGACGGGATATCGATTCATGGGCGGGGGCAGACTGTGCGGCGCAAAGGCCGGAGAAGAAACGGGCAGCCCTGGGGCTGCCCGCGCAGAACTTAGCGTTGTGCCTTGATGGTGCCTTTTTCCAGCTTGGCAGCCACGGCGGCGCGTTGCACCACCAGCTCCACACCATCGGCCACTTCCAGGGTCAGGTACTGCTCGCCAGCCTTGGCCACCTTGCCTAGTACGCCACCATTGGTGATCACTTCATCACCCTTGGTAATCGCATCGATCATGGCCTTCTGTTCCTTCATGCGCTTTTGCTGCGGACGGATCAGCAGGAAGTAGAACAGCACGAAGATCACGATCATCGGCAGGAAGGACATCAGCTCGAAGCCAGCCGGTTGAGCGGGAGCGGCGGCGTAAGCAGGGGTGATCAGCATTGGATTGAATCCCGGTAAACAGTAAGGGTTAAGCGTTGAAAAATCAGGCGGGGCATTCTAGCCGTGCGCTTGGGCAAAATCCACCAAGCAGGCCGGCGCTGCTTGCAGATGGTGCCGGGCTGGGCAATCTGCAAGCGGCCCAGCGCGAAGCCGCAAGCGCATTTCGAGTCTGCCGTGTCCAGAAAGTTCGCCGCCTGTGCAATAGGCGCAGCAGACGGACGGTTGCCTGTGAATGGTTTAATCCACGCCGCGTGCACGCTCGGCATGGAAGGTGGTCACGAAGTCGGCGAAGCGATCAGCCTCGATGGCTGCGCGCATCTGTGCCATCAACCACTGATAGTAATAAAGGTTGTGGATGGTATTCAGGCGCGCACCGAGGATTTCGCCGGCGCGGAACAGATGATGCAGATAGGCGCGGCTGAAGTTCTGGCAGGCATAGCAGGCGCAGCTTTCATCCAGCGGCCGCGCGTCGTTCTTGAAGCGGGCATTCTTGATCTTCGCATCGCCAAAGCGGGTGAACAGCCAGCCGTTGCGGGCATTGCGGGTCGGCATTACGCAGTCAAACATATCCACGCCCTGACTAACGCCGAACACCAGATCCTCCGGCGTGCCTACGCCCATCAGATAGCGCGGCTTGTCCGAGGGCAGCTTGGGCGCCGTATAGGCGAGGATGCGGGTGAACTCATCCTTGGGCTCACCCACGCTGAGACCACCAATCGCGTAACCATGAAAGCCGATTTCCTGCAGACCAGCCAGGCTCTCATCGCGCAGGCGCTCATGCATGCCGCCCTGCACGATGCCGAATAGCGCATTCGGATTATTCAGGCGCTCAAACTCATCCTTGGAGCGACGCGCCCAGCGGGCCGACATGCGCATCGAAGCGGCGGCGGTCTTCTCATCGGCCGGGTAAGGCGTGCACTCATCGAAAATCATCACCACGTCGGAATTGAGCGTGGTCTGGATCTGCATGGAGATTTCCGGAGTCAGGAACAGCTTGTCGCCATTCACCGGCGAGGAGAACTTCACCCCCTCCTCGGTGATCTTGCGCAAGGCACCCAGGCTGAACACCTGAAAGCCACCCGAATCGGTGAGGATGGGCTTGTCCCAGCCCATGAAGCGATGCAGGCCCTGGTGAGCGGCAATCACATCGAGACCAGGACGCAGCCACAGGTGGAAGGTATTGCCGAGCACGATCTGGGCGCCAATCTCGTTCAGCTCGTTCGGTGCCATGGCCTTGACCGTGCCATAGGTGCCGACCGGCATGAAGACCGGCGTTTCCACCACGCCATGATTGAGTTCCACACTGCCGCGCCGTGCGCCGCCACTGGTGGTCTTGAGGGTGAATTTGAGGCCGTTATCGGGCATGGCAATACTCCTGACGCCACCGGAAACACAGTCCAGCGCGATGGTTGGTGAAGCAGAAAGATCAGCGGGTATAGAAAATCGGATCGCCGCCGTGATGCTCGGCCAGGGTCAGGCGCATCGGCGCGCCGCTGTCCTGGCGATTGACATCCACATTGCCCTCGTAACCGGCACCGGTATCGATATGGCAATGCGAATTGAAGATGATGGGATAGGGCACCGGATTATGCCCGCAGTAGGTGATCGACAGGCCCTCGGTCCAGCTGGGCACCGGATGGCGCAGCGCCGCTTCGGCCGCTTCGTCAGCCAAGGTGCGGTTCCAGATCAGTCGCTCGACCACCTTATCGTCCGCGTTCGCCAGGCGCGCATCCAAGTCGGCATCGCGATACAGCTGCTTGCCGGCCGGCGCCTGCAGCAGGGCCGCGTGCACGAGATTGAAGCGTTCGGGCGTACCCGGCCCCACCACCAGCACATGCGGCAGTCGGGCCAAGACCTGGGCGGCCGCCTGCAAGGCTGGGTCGCGCTTCAGGATGCGCCCAAGCGCCCACTCGCCACCATTGGCCACCGACAGCGCAATCGCGGCATCGTCGCCGCCCATCGCATCCAGCAGCATCTGCTCGTGATTGCCGAGTACCGAGTAGAACCAGGGCTGGCGCAGCAGGTTCAGACAACCCATCGCATCCGGGCCGCGGTCAACCAGATCACCGGTGGCGAACAGTCTATCGCCGCGACGCGGGTCGAAACCCGCCGCCACCAGCAGCACTTCCAGGTCGCGCCGACAGCCGTGCAGATCGCCGACCACGAAGTCACGACCTTTTTCATTGCGCGGCAGAAAGGCGATGCGCGGACGCACCGAACTGGATTCGGACATGCGCGAATTATGGCAGGCGCGGCATGGATGTCACCTCAGCGCCGCTCAAGCAGCATGGCATCGCCATAGCTAAAGAAGCGGTACTCAGCGGCCACCGCATGTGCATAGGCAGCCTGCATGCGCTCGTAACCCATCAGTGCCGACACCAACATCAGCAGGGTGGACTTGGGCAGGTGGAAATTGGTGATCAGCGCATCCACGGCGCGGAAGGAGTAGCCGGGAGTGATAAAGATATCGGTATCGCCCTCGGGCGCGGCGAAATCACCGGTCTGGCAGGCGGCTTCCAATGCGCGCAAGCTGGTCGTACCTACCGCCACGATGCGGCCGCCGGCGGCACGCGTGGCGGCAATCGCCGCCAGGGTCTCGGGCGGAATGCGGTAACGCTCGTGGTGCATGCGGTGCTCGGCCAGGTTCTCGACCCGCACTGGCTGAAAGGTACCCGCCCCCACATGCAGGGTCAGCCGTGCATGGGCAATGCCCTGCTCGGCGAGGGTGGCCAGCATGGCCTCGGTAAAGTGCAGGCCAGCAGTCGGCGCGGCCACTGCGCCAGGTTCGCGCGCGAACACGGTCTGGTAGCGCTCGGCATCCTCGCCATCGGGCCGATGTTCTATATAAGGCGGCAAAGGCAGCTGACCGGCCGCCTCCAGCACATCCAGCACCGGCGCCGCAAAGCGCAGATGGAAAAACTCGCCCTCGCGCGCGAGCATCTGGGCGCGATGTTCGCCGAACTGCAGCCAGCTATCGGGCTTGGGCGACTTGCTGGCGCGCACCATGGCCAAGGCCTCGTACTCGCTCAACACGCGCTCGATCATCACCTCGACCTGCCCGCCACTGTCCTTCTGGCCGAACAGGCGCGCCTTGATCACGCGTGTGTCATTGAGCACTAGAAGATCACCGCGGCGCAGCAGGCTGGGCAGATCGGCGAATTGCCGGTCGTGCAGCCCGCCGCCGGCTGGCAAATGCAGCAAACGGCTGCCCCCGCGCACCGCGGGGGGAAACTGCGCGATCAGATGTTCGGGCAGGTGATAATCGAAGTCGGAAAGCTGCATGGCGGAGAAAAAGCGTGAACTGCGCGGAAAAGCGGGCATTATAGCAGCGCCCCGGCGCGCGCCCTTGGCGCTGGAAAAATGACAAGCCGCGCCTGAAAGCCGCGCTGCGCTTGCAGATTCGCCACAGTGACGAAAATATTTCAAGCAAATGCTTGACCTAATTTTCGGCGAACAATAGACAATCTGCAGACATCTGCGGCAAACTCGCCGCCATGACACAGCCCAACCTGCACAATTTGGCTGGACAGCAAGGCAAGGTATTGGTTCTGCATGGCCCGAATCTGAATATGCTCGGGCGACGCGAACCGCAATACTACGGCGCCGATACGCTGGACAGCATCAACAGCCGCTTGCAACAGCGCGCTGCCGCAGCGGGTCGGGTCTGCGATACCTTCCAAAGCAATAGCGAGGCCGCGCTCATCGAGCGTGTGCACGCAGCCTTTGACGATGGCACCGGTTTCATCATCATCAATCCGGCCGCTTTCACCCACACCAGCGTTGCCCTGCGCGATGCCCTGGCTACCGTGAAGCTGCCCTTCGTCGAAGTCCACCTCTCCAACGTCCACGCCCGCGAGTCCTTTAGGCATCACTCCTATTTCTCGGACCTCGCCGTGGGCGTGATCTGCGGCCTGGGCGCAGCTGGCTACAGCTATGCGCTCGAGCACGCTATCGACCATCTGAACCGCCAAGCATCGGCCTGACGCACACTGCGCACCGAACGACGCGACCACTACCATATATAAAGGGAACGGGCATGGATCTACGCAAGCTCAAGAAGCTGATCGACCTCGTGGAAGAATCCGGCATCGCCGAAATCGAAGTGACCGAGGGTGAAGAGAAAGTACGCATCACCCGCGTGAATCAGAACGCACAAATCATGTATGCGCAGGCACCGGCCCAGCACTACGCCGCCCCGGCTGCGCCTGCAGCCAGCGCCGCCCCAGCTGCAGCCGCCGCACCGGCCGCCAACGCCCTGCCGGAAGGCACGGTACTCAAGTCCCCCATGGTGGGCACCTTCTACCGAGCATCCAGCCCGGGCGCCAAGGCTTTTGCCGAAGTCGGCCAGCAGGTCAATGTCGGCGACACGCTGTGCATCATCGAAGCGATGAAGCTGCTGAACGAGATCGAAGCCGAAACCTCGGGCGTGATCAAGGCCATCCTGGTCGAAAACGGCTCGCCGGTTGAATACGGCGAACCGCTGTTTGTGATTGGCTGAATTCTGTGAGACGTGAGGGGTGAGCTGTGAGGTGCCAAGCACCTCCCCTCACCCCTGACTCCTCACCCCTCACGGAGTGAATCCATGTTTGAAAAAGTCCTGATCGCCAATCGCGGTGAAATTGCCCTGCGCATCCAGCGCGCCTGCCGCGAAATGGGTATCAAAACCGTGGTCGTGCATTCCGAGGTCGACCGCGAAGCCAAGTATGTGAAGCTGGCCGATGAGTCGGTCTGTATCGGCCCCGCGCCCAGCCCGCTGTCCTATCTGAATATCCCCGCCATCATCGCTGCCGCGGAAGTGACCGATGCCCAGGCCATCCACCCCGGCTACGGCTTTCTGAGTGAGAACGCCGACTTTGCCGAGCGCGTTGAACAGAGCGGCTTCGTGTTCATTGGCCCGCGCCCGGAGTCGATCCGTCTGATGGGCGACAAGGTGTCGGCCAAGGACGCCATGAAGGCGGCCGGCGTGCCCTGCGTGCCGGGTTCGGACGGCGCGATGCCCGATGATCCGGAAGAAATGCTCAAGATCGGCCGCAAGGTCGGCTATCCGGTCATCATCAAGGCAGCCGGTGGCGGCGGCGGTCGCGGCATGCGCGTAGTGCGCAGCGAGGAAGAACTGATCAAGTCGGTGGAAATGACCCGTAGCGAAGCCGGCGCCGCCTTCGGCAACCCGACCGTGTATATGGAGAAATTCCTCGAGAACCCGCGCCATATCGAAATCCAGGTGCTGGCCGACGAATATGGCAATGCCGTTTACCTGGGCGAGCGCGATTGTTCGATGCAGCGCCGTCACCAGAAGGTGATCGAAGAAGCACCCGCGCCCGGCATCACCGACAAACAGCGCAAGAAGGTCGGCGAAGCCTGTGCCGAAGCCTGCCGCCGCATCGGCTACCGAGGCGCCGGTACCTTCGAGTTCCTGTTCGAGAACGGCGAGTTCTATTTCATTGAAATGAACACCCGTGTACAGGTCGAGCATCCGGTTACCGAACAGATCACCGGCATCGATATCGTGCAGGAACAGCTACGTATCGCCGCGGGTGAAAAGCTGCGCTTTGCCCAGAAGGACATCGTCCTCAAGGGCCATGCGATGGAATGCCGGATCAATGCCGAAGATCCGTTCAAGTTCATCCCCAGCCCGGGCAAGATCATTACCTACCACCCACCGGGCGGCCCTGGCATCCGCGTCGATTCGCATATCTACCAGGGCTATACCGTGCCGCCGAATTACGATTCGATGGTCGGTAAGGTGATTGCGTTTGGCGACACGCGTGAACAGGCCATGGCGCGTATGCGCATTGCCCTGTCGGAAATGGCGGTGGAGGGGATCAAGACCAATATCCCGCTGCACCAGAAGCTGTTCACCGATAAGGGCTTTATCAAGGGCGCCACCTCGATCCATTATCTGGAACACCTGTTGGCGGCAGAGAAAAGCTAAGCCCCACAGCAAGTGGTAAACTGCGCAGCGGCCGGGTTGTCATGCAACCCGGCCGCTGTGTTTTCATCGGCCGCCGCCATCTCTCATTCGGAGCCCGCCATGCCCTGGCAAGAACTGCGTATCCACGCCAACTCCACCCATGCTGAAGCGTTGTCCGACGCGCTATTCGATCTGGGCGCACTCAGCGTCAGCATCGAAGACGCCGCCGCCGGCACCGAGATGGAAAAGCCCATCTTCGGCGAGCCGGGCATGCCGCTCGAGCAGCTATGGGACGAAAGCGTGGTGGTGGTGCTGCTGGAAGAAGACAGCGATGCCGAGCTGATGGTGACGGCCGCCGCCAATGTAGTCGGCATTGCCCCGCCACGACATAGCGTGAGCCGCGTGGAAGAGCAGGACTGGGTGCGCCTGACCCAATCGCAGTTCGATCCTATCCAGGTGTCTGAGCGACTGTGGATCACCCCGACCTGGCATGCGGCCACCCCGAATGCGATCAATATCGCGCTCGACCCCGGCCTTGCCTTTGGCACCGGCAGCCACCCAACCACCTGGCTGTGCCTGCAGTGGCTGGATGCTGAGGTGAGGGCTGGTGAAAGCGTGCTCGATTACGGCTGTGGCTCGGGCATTCTGGCCATTTCCGCCAAATTGCTGGGTGCCGGTGAAGTGCACGGCGTGGATATCGATGCCCAGGCGATGACCGCCAGCGCGCAGAACGCCGAGCAGAATCATGTGGCGGCGCAGTTCTTCCTGCCCGATGCGGCGCCTGAGCGCAGCTATGACCTCGTGGTGGCGAACATCCTCACCAATCCGCTCAAGATGCTGATGCCGCTCCTGGCCAGCCGCTGCCGCAGCGGTGGTCGCCTCGTGCTGTCGGGCATCCTGGCCGAGCAGGCCGAGGACATCATCGGCATTTATGCCCCGATGTTCAGCCTGGCGGTGTCGGCAGAACGCGAAGGCTGGGTCAGAATCGCCGGAACACGCAAGTAAGCGCTTGCGCCGCTATGACGGCCGGTTAGAATCCCCGCCATGTTCCATGTCACGCGCTGCCCCAACTGCCGCACCAGTTTCCGCGTTACCGACGCGCACCTGACCGCCTTCGATGGCAAGGTGCGCTGTGGCCGCTGTGCTTTTGTCTTCGATGCCCGCAGCCACTTTGTCGGCGATGCGGCACCGGAAACCGACAAGCCCGCCAGCCCCGCCACCCCAAGTCGCCCGCCGCAAGCTGCGCACAGCGCCGCCGTGGTCAGTGCCATGCCACGGGCAACTGAGCGCGAAGACGATGCCTATGGCCTGGACAGCATGGCCAGCCAGCTGGAAGCGGCGGCCGAAGTGGAAGACGCTGACCTCGACCATTCCCTGGCCAGTCAAAGCCTACAGCAGCTAGCCAGTGCACTGGCCGCCCATCCGACGCCAGCACCAGCGCCCAAGCTGCATGCGCACGTGAACCAGGGCGGCATGCTGGAACTGGACCTGAATTTCCCGCCGCTCGGCGATGAGCCTCTGCCGAAGCCCACGCCGGCCGTCTCCCCCGCCCCCTCTACCCCGCTAGCCGAGCCGGAAGAGGAGGTCATCCATATCACCGCGCCCAGCGTACAGGAAGACCTGTCGCCCGAAGCCTTCGAACACTGGGCTCAGCAGTTGAACGCGCAGAGCGAAGCGCAGCTGGCCGCCACCCTGGCACCGACTTTGGAAGAGGCACCGCCACCTGCGCTCGAGCCGGCCGCCCTGGAGGGCACCGGCACCTACCGCCCCATCCTGACCAAGGAAGACGAGGAACTGCTGCGTGTGCCGCAGGCACCGTCGCCGTGGCGCTGGCTCTGGAGCCTGCCCGCCCTGCTGGCTGCCGTGCTGCTGCTCGGTCAGCTCACGCTGCGCTACCGCACCGAGCTAGCCATCCAGCTGCCCGGCATGCAGCCACGTCTGGAGCGACTATGCGAGCTGGCCGGCTGCACCATGGAGCTGCCGGCGCGTGCCGAGCTGCTGCGCACCGAATGGAATGAGCTGATCTATGTGCCCGAGCAGAAAAGCCTGATCCAGCTGAATGCCACGCTGCGTAACCAGGCCCGCTTCGATCAGGCACTGCCGCTGCTCGAACTGACCCTGACCGACGATAGCGAGCGCATCGTAGCGCGCAAGGTGTTCGGCCCGGACGAATACCTTGCGCCGCAGGCCGATGGCAAACCTACGCCGCTGCCGGCTGCGCTGGCGGCAGGCGCTGATTTGCGCGTGTTCCTGCAGCTGGATCTGGGCGAAATGAAGTCGAGCGGTTACTCGCTGTACTGGTTCTACCCCGAGGCTAATTAGCCGGGCCGACCTGGCTTGCTTTCAGTCCGCCGGCTGCCAATACTGAGTAAGTCATCAACCGGAGGACACAAGACATGGCCACAGTGCTACTTAACGGCGAACCCTTGGGCGTGGGCGGTCGTTTTCCGCGTGTGGGCGATACCGCTCACAGCTTTATGCTGGTCGACACCAATCTGGCCGATGTACCGCTGTCCAAGTTCATGGGCAAGCGCAAGATCATCGCCGTGGTGCCGAGCGTGGATGCCGAGATCGGCCTGAAGATTGCCCGCCGGCTGGAGAGCATTGCGGACGGTTTCCCGAACAGCAAATGCTTCGTCGTCTCGGTGGATACGCCGTATGCGCTGGCCCGGGTGGCCAATAGTGAAGGCATGCGCAAGGTGCAGCTGCTATCCACGCTGCGCGGGCGCGATTTCCACAAGGACTACGGGGTGATGATCACCGATGTGCCGCTGTCCGGCATGATGGCCACCGCCCTGTTCGGCCTGGATGAAGACGATAACGTGCTCTACTCCGAGCTTGTGCAGGAAGTGAACGCGGAACCGAATTATCAGAAGCTGGCCGAAGCGATGTTGCCTGCGGCTGGCTAAGACCGGCCCTAAACGGCTGGCGTAGCAAACCCTGACACCCATCCCGCTTCGGCGGGATGGGTGTTTTAACCCCACCCTTTTCTGGAGCATTCCATGTCTACCGTGACCCTTGGCGGCAATCCGATTCCCGTGAATGGCAACTTCCCCGCCCCTGGCAGCATTGCCCCGGCTTTCTCGCTGGTCGGCGCCGATCTGGCCGATGTGACGCTGGAGAGCTATGCCGGCAAGCGCAAGGTGCTGAATATCTTCCCGAGCATCGACACCCCAACCTGCGCGATGTCGACCCGCAAGTTCAATGCCGAAGCCGACAAGCTGGCCAATACCGTGGTGCTGTGCATCTCGGCCGACCTGCCCTTCGCCCAGAAGCGCTTCTGCGGTGCCGAAGGCCTCGCCAATGTGGTCACCCTGTCCACCATGCGTGGGCGTGAGTTCCTGCACAACTACGGCGTGGAAATCGCTGCTGGTCCGCTGGCTGGTGTGACCGCCCGTGCCGTGGTGGTACTGGACGAGTCGAACAAGGTGCTCCACGCCGAGCTGGTTGGCGAAATCAAGGATGAGCCGAACTACGACGCCGCGATTGCCGCGCTGAAGTAAGCCGCACGCGCTGCCGACAAAGCCGCCCACGGGCGGCTTTTTCTATGCTGGCGCGCGCCAGTCGTCCCAATAAGGCGCGGCCAGGCCGGCACCGAAGCGCTCACGCAGGAAGTCGACGCAGGCGCGCACCTTGGGCGACAGATAACGATTGGGCAGAAACACCGCCGCAGCGGTCTGCGGCGGGGCAGCGAATTCGTCCAGCACAGCAATCAGCTCGCCTTGGGCCAGTTGCTCGCCGCAGCAGAAGCTGGGCAGGCGCGCCAGGCCGAGCCCGCCACTGCAGGCTGCCTGCAGCGCATAGCTGCTGTTCACCCGCAAAGGTCCTTGCACAGCGATATCCACACGCCGCCCCGCCTCGTAGCACGGCCAGGTGCCACCCGGGGTCAACATCGGGTAGGTCAGGCAGGCGTGCTCGGCCAACTGCGCCGGATGCTGCGGCCGGCCATGCGCGGCCAGATAGGCGGGGCTGGCGCAGATTACCCAGTGGATGGGTGCCAAGGTACGCGCCACCAGCAACTCGGCCGGCTGATCGCTAATGCGCACCGCCAGATCGAAGCCCTCTTCGGCCAGGTCGACCAGACGGTCGTTCAGCGCAAGTTCGATCTGCAAGCCGGGGTGACGGGCCAGCAGTGCCGGCAGATGCGGGGCGATGTGCAGATTGCCAAAGCTGATCGGCGCCGACACGCGCAACACCCCGACCGGCTCGGCATGCAGACGATCCACCGCCCGCTGCGCTTCGCCCGCCTCGGCCATCACGCGTCGGCAATGCTCGAAATAGGCTTGGCCAACCTCGGTCAGCGACTGGCGCCGGGTGGTGCGCTGCAAGAGCCGCGCCGCCAGACGCGCCTCCAGCTCGGCCAGGCTCTTGCTGACCGCAGACTTGGACAGCTGCAGGCGCTCCGCTGCGGCAGTCAGGCTACCGGCCTCGACCACGGCAGCAAAGATGGCCATGGCGGCCAGATCGGCAGGGGAAATTGGATTGTTCTTCATAGAGGACAATCTTATTCCTTAAGTTATATTTATCACCACACACACTTAATACACACTGCGGCCACTCACCCAAACGGAGAAAGCCATGCGTGCTGTTGCCCTGACCCAGTATTTACCGATCAACCATCCGGAAGCCCTGTTCGATATCGAGCTGCCCAAACCGGCCGCCCCGCAAGGACGCGATCTGCTAGTGCGCATCAGCGCGATTGCCGTCAACCCGGTCGACTACAAGGTACGCGCCCCAAAGGACAAGGTGGAAAGCAGTCCACGCATCCTGGGCTGGGATGCGGTCGGCATCGTCGAAGCAGTCGGCAGCGACTGCCGCCTATTCCAGCCTGGCGATCGCGTCTATTACGCCGGCGATATCACCCGGCCCGGCTGCAATGCCGAGTACCAGCTGGTAGACGAACGCATTGTCGGCCGGGCGCCCGCTAGCCTAGACGACGCCCAGGCCGCTGCTCTGCCGCTGACCGCCATTACCGCCTGGGAAGCGCTGTTCGACCGCCTGGCGATTCATCGCGACGGCAGCGCAGCTGGCAAGACACTGCTGATCATTGGGGGGGCGGGCGGCGTGGGCTCGATCGCAATCCAGCTCGCCAAGCTGGCCGGCCTGCGCGTGGTGGCCACCGCCTCGCGGCCCGAGTCGGCCGACTGGTGCCGCGCGCTGGGTGCCGATGTCGTGATTGAGCACGGTGCAGCGCTGCTAGCCGCCGCCAAGGCCCACGGTCCCTACCCGTACATCTTCTGCACTAGCGATACCGATAGCTACTTTGCTGCCATGAGCGAGCTGGTGGCGCCGCAGGGGAAGATTGTCACCATCGTAGAGGCCAGCCAGCCTCACCCGATCGAGCTGCTCAAGGCCAAGAGCGCCAGCTTGCACTGGGAGATGATGTTCACCCGCAGCATGTTCCAGACCGAAGATATGCAGGCCCAGCACGCGCTGCTGAACGAGGTGGCCGCGCTGATCGACGCTGGCCAACTGCGCACCACGCTGGGCGAGGTGCTCGGTACGATCAATGCGGCCAATCTGCGCCGCGCCCACGCCCAGCTGGAGGCTGGGCGCACCATAGGCAAGCTGGTACTGGCCGGCTTCTAAGCCCGCTTCGCGCGGCTCGGGCAGGCGCAGTACACTGCGCGCCTGTCCGAGCGAAGCCCATCCCATGCCGCCCTGGCCGCACACTCTCTTCTCTACCTCACCGTGGTTCCTGCCGCTGCGTCCCTGCCTGCAGGAGCTCGGCTGGCACAGCTTTCCCGATGCAGCCAGCTGGCAGGCATTGCCCGATACCTTGCGCCCGCGCACGCGCTCCGGCCTGCCCGTGCAGTTCATCGCCCCGGCCCTGCTGGATGCGCAGGCTTATGAGCTGCGCATCGCGACACGTGGCGAGGTGGCCACCCGCCCGGCCAACTGGCACGATGCCTTCAATGCCTTGAGCTGGCTGGTCTGGCCACAGAGCAAGGCGGCGCTGAATGCGCTGCACCTGCGCGAGATGGCCAGGGAAAGCCAGGGCCAGCGCGGCCGCAGCCGCGATGCAGCGACGCTGTTCGATGAATCCGGCCTGGTGCTGGCCTGTGCCGATGCCCGCCTGCAGGCGGCTCTGTTCGACCATGACTGGACCACCCTGTTCCAGACGCGCGCCGCCAGCTGGGGCGAGCAGATTGCCGCCTTCAGCTTTGGCCATGCGCTGCAGGAGAAAGGCCTGGCGCCCTTTATCGGCATCGTCGGCAAGGTCATGCTGGTCGAGGTGGCGCCCGACTGGTTTCAGCTGCCACTCGAGGCGCAGCTGCACGATCTCGATCAGCAGCTTGCCGCACGTCTGGACCAGGCGGAGGCACTCGACCCTCGCAGCCTGCCGCCGCTGCCGGTACTGGGCATACCGGGCTGGTGGCCGCAGCAGGATGCGGCTTTCTACGCCGATACCCGGCATTTCCGCCCACGCCGCCCCGTCGTTCATCCGGGCTAGACGCGCCCTGCCCGATGCTGCTGCATTTCGTCGCAAGTCGCTCTGCAGCGCGGCGCGCGCGCATTACCTTTCATCCTGCCAACCGGTGATCCCGGTGCTAAGGGGAGAGAGATAATGTTTAGTCCAATGACCTTGGCGCGCCGCCAAGCTGCCGCGCCCGCCACCAATCAAAGCAAGGTTGTACCGCTGCGTACGCCGCAACCCGCCCCGCTGGCACGTGACCAGGCCAGTCGAATCGCCTAAGCTCGGGCCATGTCGACCATTGCCCTTACTCCGATTTCCGCCGGGCAGATCCGCCGTGCGCTATGGCGCAATCTGCTGATTACCCTGCTGGTGAACACCTTGGCCGGGGTGTTCTTCTCGCTGACCAGCGATTCGCCGCTCTGGCGCGTGATGCTGACCACCCACACGGTGGGGGTGTCGGTATTCGTAGCGATCACGCTGACCTTTACCGTCATCAAGCCCTCGCCCGCGCGCGAGCCGCTCTACTTCATGGGGGCGATTACCGTGGGCGCCGTGCTCGGCCTGGCAATCAACTGGCTGGTGCGCCTGGACGAAGTAGCCTGGATGGTGACCGAGTACCCGAGCTATCTGCTGGCCAGCCTAATCGTGATGATGCTATCGGCCGCCGTGGTGGCCAGCGTGCTGTGGGGGCGGGAAAAGACCGGCCGCCTGGAAGCTGCCTACCATGCCGAGCAGGCCAAGCGTGGCGAGCAGGATAAGGCGCTGATGCAGGCCCAGCTGCGCATGTTGCAGGCTCAGATCGAGCCACACTTCCTGTTCAATACCCTGGCCAATGTGCAAAGCCTGATCGATATTTCGCCCGCCATGGCCAAGCAGATGCTGGGCCTGTTCAACGACTATCTGCGCGCCTCGCTGGCCCGCACGCGCGATGCGCAGGCCACCGTGCGCCAGGAGCTGGACTTGCTGCGCGCCTATCTGGGTATCCTGCAAATCCGCATGGCCGACCGCCTGAGCTTCGACATCGATTGTCCGGATAGCCTACTTGAGCAAGCACTACCGCCCATGCTGCTGCAACCCTTGGTGGAGAACGCCGTACGCCATGGCCTGGAGCCCAAGGTGGAAGGCGGTACGGTCCGCATCCGCCTGGCTTTGCAGGATGGCCAGCTGATTGCCGAAGTCAGCGACGACGGCCTCGGTTTGCCGGCCCAGGTGAGTGGACAGGGCGTTGGCCTGGCCAATGTGCGGGCGCGGCTGGCCACCCTGTATGGTGGCCAGGCACGCCTGGCGCTGCATGCCCAGCCCACCGGCGGCACGCGCGCCCGTATCAGCCTGCCGCTGGAGACCCGATAAATGCAGCCCACCGCCCTGATTGCTGATGACGAGCCGCTGCTGGCCGAATACCTGAAACAGCAGCTGGCCAGCCTATGGCCCGAGCTGCAGATTGCCGCCGTGGCGCGCAATGGTCTGGAAGCCGTTGCCGCCTTGCATGAGCACGAGCCGGACGTGGCCTTCCTGGATATCAAGATGCCCGGCCTGAGCGGCCTGGAGGTCGCACGCAGTGCGAACGGCTGCCACTGCGTATTCGTGACCGCCTACGACCAGTACGCGGTGGAAGCCTTCGAGCGCGATGCGATCGACTATCTGCTCAAGCCCTATAGCAGCGAGCGCCTGCAGCGTGCGGTGCACAAGCTGCAGGACAAGCTGGCCAGCCAGAAGCCGGCCAATAACGGCGCCCTGCTCGAATCGCTGCGTCTGGCCCTCGGTGGCGTGACCCTGAATGGCGGCACACAGCGTCTAAGCTGGATACGGGCTGGCCAGGGCAACGAGGTCAAGCTGATCGCGGTGGACGATGTGTGCTACTTCCATGCTGCCGACAAGTACACGACCGTGGTTACCCGCGAGGGCGAGTACTTGATCCGCACCTCACTGAAGGAGTTGCTCGAGCAGCTTGATAACGAGCAGTTCTGGCAGGTACACCGCGCCACCCTCGTGAATGTGCGCGAAATCGCCGAAGCAAGCCGCGACTTCACCGGCAAGGTCACCCTGAGCCTGAAGTCGCGCCCGGAAAGCGTGGCGGTCAGCCGCGCCTACGCCCACCTATTCAAACAGATGTAAGTAGGCAAGGCATGAAAAAAGCCGCACCTTCCAAGTGCGGCTTTTTTGTCAGCCTACGGCACGCCTCAGCTGTGCGGATACTCGAGGCGCAGCTGCGCGAGCTGCGCATCCTTGGCCTGCCACAGGTTCTGCACCCAGGCCTGCATACGCGCGCGAAACGCATCGTCGCCGCTGTAATCACCGTTCACAAACTCGGCCGGAATCGGCAGCTCGTTCACGCGCACCACGATCTGGCGCACGCGGCCGGCCAGCAGGTCCCAGAAACTGGGCGGGCCGTCCGGGTAGAAGATGGTCACATCCAGCAGCGACTGGAATTTTTCGCCCATGGCATTGATGGCGAGAGCAATGCCACCGGCCTTGGGCTTGAGCAGATGCTGGAAGGGTGAGCCCTGCTGGTCATGCTTGGCCTGGGTGAAGCGGGTGCCCTCCAGGAAATTGATCACCGAGGTTGGCACCAGCGAGAACTTCTCACAGGCGCGCCGGGTGGTCGCCTGGTCCTCGCCGCGCTTTTTCGGGTGCTTCTTCAGGAAGGCTTCCGAGTGGCGCTTCATGAAGGGAAAGTCCATCGCCCACCAGACGAGGCCAATCACCGGCACGAAGATCAGCTGCTGCTTGAGGAAGAATTTGAGAAAGGGAATACGACCGAGGAAGACCTTCTGCAGCACCAGGATGTCGACCCAGCTCTGGTGATTGGAAGACACCAGATACCAGCCACGCGGCGACAGCTGCTCGGTACCCTGCACCTGCCACTGCGTGCGCTGCACCAGCCCCATCCACAGGCCGTTATTGCCCACCCAGATCTGCCCGAGAGCATTGATGATGCGATCGAGCGGCCCGCGCACGGCCTTGAAAGGCAGCAGGAACTTGAGCACAGCGAGGCTGAGGATGAGCGCGCCAAGCAGTAGCACATTCAACAGCAGCAGCAGCGAGGACAAGAGGCCGCGCAGGGCCGAGGGCAGGAAATTCAACATAAGGACAAGCGCTCGATTGATACGGTTCAGTGCCGGCATTGTAGTGCAGCCGGCCATTACCGAGTACAAGTGTTCACTGAATATTTATTCAGCCTGGCTGTCCTGATGTGCACGCATCAGCCGGATATAGTGCTGGGCCGAGTAGGCGAAATGCGCGATCTCCTCCTCGCTCAGCTTGCGCACTGCCTTGGCCGGCCGGCCCACATACAGATAGCCTGATTCCAGCACCTTGCCCGGCGGCACCAGGGAGCCCGCGCCTATCATCACCCGCGGCTCAATCACGGCGCGGTCGAGCACGATGGTGCCGATGCCGATCAGGCATTCATCACCAATGGTGCAGCCATGCAGGGTGACCTGATGGCCAATGGTGACGCGCTCGCCGATGATCAGCGGCGCACCGAGCGGATCTTCCGGGCGCTTGTGGCTGACATGCAGGCAGGCCAGGTCCTGCACATTCGAATCCTTGCCGATATGGATGTGGTTGACGTCGCCGCGCACGATGGCGCCCGGCCAGATCGAGGCGTTTTCGCCCAGCACCACCTCACCCACCACCACGGCGGATTCGTCCACATAGGCGGAGGCAGGGACCTGCGGGTAGACACCTTTGAAGGGGCGGACAGACATGACGAACTCCGGAAATTAGGCCGGCCGAGTATAGCCGAGGCGGGCACCTTCACCCCACCGGCGCTACACTAGCCGCCTTGCATTCGGCACCTTTGCCCCCATCAGGATCAGGTCGCCCCGCTTCCATCACTGAGACCTAGCACGATGAACAATCCGCTACTCGATTTCTCCGCCCTGCCCCGCTTTGCCGAGATCCAGCCCGAGCACATCACCCCGGCCATCGACCAGCTGCTCGCCGAAGCCCGTGCCGCCGTCAAGGCCGCCGAGACCGTCCAGCCAGTGAGCTGGGACAACTTCGTGCTGCCGCTCGACGATGCCACCGAAAAGCTCGGCCGCGCCTGGGGCCAGGTCGGCCATCTGCAGGCGGTCGTCAACACGCCGGCACTGCGCGAGGCCTATAACGCCAATCTGAGCAAGCTCAGTCAGTTCGGCGCTGAAGTCGGCCAGAACCTGGCCCTGTTCGCCCAGTACAAGCAGTTGGCCGCCAGCGCTGAATACGCGGGCTACAGTGTGGCGCGCAAACGCATTGTGGAGAATGCACTGCGCGACTTCCGCCTGGGGGGTGCCGAGCTGGCTGAAGCCGACAAGCCGCGCTTCTCGGCTATCAAGGAAGAGCTCGCCACCCTGTCGGCCAAGTTCGAGCAGAACCTGCTGGATGCCACTGACGGCTATGCGCACTATGTGGACGATGAAGCCGAACTGGCCGGCCTGCCGGACGATGTGATCGCCATGTGCCGCGCCGCGGCCGAGAAGGATGGCAAGCCCGGCTACAAGCTGACCCTGCACATGCCCTGCTATCTGCCCGTGCAGAGCTATGCCGATCATCGCGCGCTGCGCGAAACCCTGTACCGCGCCTATGCCACGCGTGCATCCGACCTGGGCCCGAGCGAGCTGGACAACTCGGCCGCTATCGACCGCATCCTGGTGCTGCGCCGCGAACTGGCCCAGATGCTGGGCTTCCAGAACT
Organism: Chitinimonas taiwanensis DSM 18899; assembly: GCF_900119825.1. Taxonomy (GTDB): domain Bacteria; phylum Pseudomonadota; class Gammaproteobacteria; order Burkholderiales; family Chitinimonadaceae; genus Chitinimonas; species Chitinimonas taiwanensis. The sequence goes on from NZ_FPKR01000006.1 coordinate 35,458, forward strand.
ATGCCGAATACTCGGTCGCCACCAAGATGGCCGAGACCCCGGATGAAGTGCTGAGCTTCCTGCGCGACTTGACCCAGCGTGCCAAGCCCTATGCGCAACGCGACCGCGCCGAGCTGGAGGCATTTGCGCGCGAGGAACTTGGCATGGGCGAGCTGCAGATCTGGGATCTTGCCTATGTGAGCGAGAAGCTCAAGGAAGCGCGCTATAGCTTCTCCGAACAGGAAGTGAAACAGTACTTCACCGAACCGCGCGTGCTGTCCGGCCTGTTCAGCGTGATCCAGTCGCTGTTCGGCCTGAAGGCCGAGCTCGACAAGGCGCCGCTGTGGCATGAGGACGTGCGCTTCTACCGGCTGGTCAATGCCAGCGGGGAGCTGGTCGGGCAGTTCTACCTCGATCTGTATGCGCGTGAAGGCAAGCGCGGTGGCGCTTGGATGGACGATGCGCGTAATCGTCGCCACAAGGCCGGCGGCACCCAGACCCCGCTCGTTTACCTGACCTGCAACTTCGGCCGCGGCGTGGAGGGCAAGCCCGCCACCTTCAGCCACGACGAGGTGATCACCCTGTTCCACGAGATGGGCCACGGCCTGCACCAGCTGCTGACCGAAATCGGCGACCTGGGCGTAGCGGGCCTGAATGGTGTGGAATGGGATGCGGTCGAACTGCCCAGCCAGTTCATGGAGAACTTCTGCTGGGAGTGGGACCGCGTGGTCGGCATGACCGCGCACGCGGAAACCGGCAAGCCGCTGCCGCGCGCACTATTCGACAAGATGCTGGCCGCGAAGAACTTCCAGAGTGGCATGGCCACCGCGCGCCAGCTCGAATTCGGCCTGTTCGATATGGAGCTGCACAGCCGCTACGATGCCAGCCAGGAAAGTGCGCTGCAGCTGCTGGCCCGCGTGCGCGCCGAGGTTGCCGTCAATCACCCACCAGAGTGGAACCGCTTCCCGCATGCCTTCGGGCATATCTTCGCGGGTGGCTATGCGGCCGGCTACTACAGCTATAAATGGGCCGAGGTACTGAGCGCCGATGCCTACGCGGCCTTCGAGGAAGCACCAGAGCAGATCCAGCTGACCGGCGAGCGCTTCCGCCGTGAAGTACTGGCCGTGGGCGGCAGTCGCCCGGCTATGGAGAACTTCAAGGCCTTCCGCGGTCGCGCACCGCAGATCGATGCCTTGCTGCGGCATAGCGGCATGGCCGGCTAGCCGGCCTCGGTCGGGCGGCGGGGCGCACTACGTTGTGCTCAGGCTGCCTGACCGGCGAGCACGCAAAGAAAAACCCGGCCTAGGCCGGGTTTCTCTTTTGCAGCACCAGCGTGCTGGCTTAGAAGCTGCCCTGCAGGCCAAAGGCCACCGAGTTGCGCTTCTCGTTGTCCAGGCCGTAGGTGTGGCTGTAGCTGACATAGCCATTCAGTGCCTTGGTCACCTGAGCACGTGCACCCACACCCAGGGTGGCATAGCTGGAATCCGGCCCAGCCACCTCGGTCTTGAAGGTGGTGGTCTGGCTAACCAGGCCAGCGCCCACATTGCGTGCGTCGTCCTTGGTTTCCTTGTAAGCCATCACCGAGGCAAACGGCGTCAGCTTGCCCAGATTGATCTCGGCCTTGGCACCCAGACCGGCCAACAGCGAATCCACGCGTTGCTCGTCGAAGCGCATGGTGGTGCTGCAGGCGGCCGGCTTGGCTGCACTGCCGCACTGATTGGCTTCGGCATAGCCGCCCACCGTGCTCTCGCTGAAGGACAGATTGGCGGTCGGAATCAAGGACACATTGCCCAGTGCCAGCGTGTAACTACCCTGTACACGCAGGCCCACGGTGGTGCCGCTGGTATCCGCTTGTTCGGTACGGGTGGCAGCACCAAGCTGGATATGACGCTCAATGCTGTCGAAACGGGTCGAGCCAAAGAACACATCGGCGCCCAGCGACAGATTGCTCATATCGTAGCGACCGAACAGCGAGAGCAGGCGGCTGGTGGCGCGGAAGCTACCAACTTCGGCAGCAAACTCGGTGTGGTTGCGCACCTGGCTGACTGCGGCACCGACGACTGCATTCGCGCCCAGCTGGGTATCGACACCCAGGGTGACCGCAGTATTGGCGCCGCCGCTCTGCAGGGTTTCTGCATCACCCTGGTAGTCGTTATGCAGGCGATGCATACGCAGGAAGACGTCGGCACCGTTGACCGAGCGCGCACGTACACCGCGCTCATCCACGGCAGCCTGGGCCGATTGCGGCGCGGCGCTCTGTACATCGGCCAGTTGGGCGGCAAAGTAAGGCGCATCCAACACCGAGGCGATGTACTGGTAGACCACCTTGTGCGCTTCCGGCGTCGGGTGACGATCATCCGCGAACAGGAAGCCTGGCAAGGACTGGGCGCTGGTACAGGTCAGCGAGCTGGTTGCACCGCAAGCCTGGCCGGTCACATTGTCAAAGCCATACTTGGCCGGATCAGCAGCGATTTCCGACAGCAGGCGCTGGATATCGATCAGCACCACATCCTGGCCCGCCAGCGCGCTGCTCAAACCGCTGTTGAACAGACCGGAGAAGGTGTTGGCACCGCTGGTCACGCGCAGATAAGCGCCATTGGCATTGGTGGTCGATAGCTGATCGGTCAGCTGGGTGTTCACCGTGGCAGCCGAGCCAGAAACGGCCGAGAAGGCAGTGGCCAGTGTGGCTTGCAGCTGCGCGGCCACAGCCGGTCCGATCTGGTTCTGCAAGGTGGCCGGCAGACCAGCTGCCACCTGACCGACGATAGTCTGCAACTGTGCAGTGATAGCCGTACTCAGGGCCGCGGCCTGGCCGGCGGTGATCTGGTTGGCCGCCACCATCTGGCCCAGCGTGGTAGCCACTGCCGTGTTGACCGTGGCGCCGATGGCGCTGCTTACCGCGGTCGGCACGGTGCTGCCCAGACCGGTGCTGATTGCCCCTTGCATGGCCCCGCTGACATTGGTCTGCAGCGTAGCCAGCTGGCCGCTGATGGCCGTCACGATGCTGGCACGTGCGGCGTCCAGACCACTCTGCGTGGCACCGCCTTGCGCGACCACGGTCTGCGCTGCACCGGCAGCCTGCGCGGTGACCGTACCAATAGTGGTAGCCGAGTTCAGATTGCTGACCGTGGTATTGAGCGTGGTGCCCAGCGTGGTGGCCAGATCCAGATTGCTGGTGTTGTTCAGCGCGGTATTCAGATTGCCGGTTAGCTGGGTCGTCAGCGCGCCGGACCAGTTATTGTTGAAGGCGGTCTGGAAGGCGGCGGCCCCGGCAGCACCCAACGAAGGGGTCAGTGCGGCGGCAAGGCCGGCGCTGACATTGCTGGAGATGCCGCTACCCAGTGCACCGCCAACGCTATTGGCCACCGTGGTGGGCACCCCGCCGAGCAGGGTGGTGACCGGTGCGCTTGAGGCGAAGGCGGTCAGGTTGGCACCCACAGCCGGCAGCGTCTGCTGCACCACCGCGCCAATGGCCGAGCTGGTCGCAGCCGGCGTGGTGCCGAAATTGGGCAGATTATTGACGATGATGCGCTTGGCACCAGCTTTTTGGAGCTCTTTAACCTGGTTTACCGTCGAAGTCACCGCCGTGGAAATGACGGCCTGACCTGCCGCCGTACCGCCCGCACCGGCTGCCGCCGCCAGGGCCGCAGGGACATCGTTTCCGCCAATCCAGATCGAGTACAGCGCATTCGGGTCGGCTTTGCCACCATTGGCAGCCAGGAAATCGGTGATCTGCGTCGGCAGGTCACGAATTTCCACAGCACCAGGCCCGGCATTGGCGACTTCGGTGGCGCGTGCGCCGCCTTGCGCATAGCCGGTGCCACCGCCAGCCAGCGTGTTGTTGGAGACATTGGCAGCACCCAGCTTGATGCCGTACTTGGCAGCCAGCAAGGAGGCGTAGATGTCGGCGTTATCGATGGTCCAGCGCGCGCCTTGCGGCAGGCCGGCGATGCCGCCAAAGGCGCCCACATCGGTCAGGCTGTCGCCAAAGAAGACGGTGCTGTTGTAATTCCCGGCAGCGAACGCCAGCGGCGACAGGGCTGCACTCACGGCAAGCGCGGTTAAAGTCTTACGGGCCAGGCCAAAGCGTGTCATTTGTATCTCTCTCCGAGTCGTTGAACTTATAGAATCTGGATTTACCCTGCCCGGAAGCTCTACCGAGCGCTTGGCCGGCCTAGTGGGCGCAGCTGCCTATTCCGCCAGAACCCGCATAGGGACTGGCTTGGCGGGGATTCATTCGCCGCCACTATAACGACCAGAGAGTTTTTACACTAGTGTGAAACACCTAAATACAGACGTAGTTGTTATCGGTGCGGGGGCCGCTGGCATGATGGCCGCCGCCACTGCAAGCCAGCGTGGACGCGGCGTGACGCTGATTGACCATAGCGAGCGCTTGGCCGAGAAGATCCGAATTTCCGGCGGCGGGCGTTGCAATTTCACCAACACACAGACCACGGCCGAACGCTATCTGTCGCGAAATCCACACTTCTGCAAGTCGGCCCTCGCGCAGTACAGCGCGCAAGACTTCCTCGACCTGGTCAATCGCTACCAGATTCCCTGGCATGAGAAGAAGCTCGGCCAGCTGTTCTGCGACGAATCGGCACAGGACATCATCGATATGCTCAAGGCTGAGTGTGATCTGGTCGGCACCGAATGGCGCATGGGCACGGCCATCGCGACCATCCACAAGACCGAGTCGGGCTTCCGCGTCGACACCGCGCAGGAGAGTTGGCAGTGCGAAAGCCTGATCATCGCCACTGGCGGCCTGTCGATTCCCCCTATCGGCGCGACCGGCTTCGGCTATGAAGTCGCCAAGCAGTTCGGGCTGCCGATCACGCCACTGGCCGCAGCGCTGGTACCGCTGACCTTCGAGCCCAAGGATCTGTTCAACGAGCTGGCCGGTGTCTCGCTCGACTGCGATGCCTGGGGCGGCGAGGGGCCACATTTCCGCGAGAACGTGCTGTTCACCCATCGCGGCGTATCTGGGCCGGCCATTCTGCAGATCTCGTCCTACTGGCAGCCGGGGCGCGAGATTGCGCTTGATCTGCTGCCGGGGCGCGATGCGCATGCCCTGTTCGAGGACGCCAAGCGCTCGGATGCGCTGCTGCCGAATGTGCTCAGCGACTGGCTGCCCAAGCGTTTTGCCCAGGCCTTCTGCGAAGCCATCGTGCCGATCAAGCCCATCAAGCAATACACGCCGCGCGAGCTGGCCAGCGTGGCCGAGCGTCTGCACGACTGGCGCGTGGTACCCAGCGGCAGCCAGGGCTACAAGAAGGCGGAAGTGACACGCGGTGGCGTGGATACCGATGCGCTATCGAGCAAGACCCTGATGGCGCGCAAGGTGCCCGGCTTGTTCTTTGTGGGCGAGGTGGTGGATGTGACCGGCTGGTTGGGCGGCTACAACTTCCAATGGGCCTGGTCCTCGGGCTGGGTGGCTGGGCAGAACGCCTGAGCAAGGCTCAGGCGGCCTCGTCGGCCACCAGCATGGCCTGGATGCGCGCCGCGAGCGAGGGGTCGGGCGGCACCATGCTGGCGAGGCAGGCCTCGGCCTGCTGCTTGAACAGGGGCTCGTGCAAGGACTGGTAGCTCTTCGCGGCCGCATTGGCCGCCGCGGCCAGCAGGCGGTTATTGTGGGTGCGCTGACCTTCCTCGATCAGCTTATCGGCAGCAGCACGAAAATTCCCGTCCACCACCAACTGGGCAGCATCATTGGCCACCTGGGCAATATGCTCGCCCGCAGCCGCCAAGACCTGCAGGAGGCGCGGACGCTCGGCCAGACGCTGCATCAATAGCTCTTGGGCATGCCGGCCGGTATCGAAGCGCAGTGCCAGCGGCTTCACCCATTCGGCCAGCGTGGGGGCGATATCGTCGGCATACAGGCGGTCGACCACGGTCAGGTAATCGAGCGCGAATTCGAAATTGAAGTCGAGCGCGGCCACCTGGCCGGCCAAGCGACGCAGCACATCGATGGCGGCCAGCGGCTCGCGCTTGGCGATCGATTCGGTGGCCATGGCCAGCTCGCCATACCATTCGCCGCGCAGGCCATCCTGGCCGCTGATGTCGCTCTTCTGCTTGGCGCCCAGCTGCTTGACCAGGCTGGCCGCATCCGGCGCCTGGCCTTGGTCGAACTGCAGCAGGGCTAGGTGGAAGATGGTGCGGTAATCAAGATCGACCGCCTTGCCATTCAGACGCACCGCGCGGCCCAGATATTCACCAGCCTTGTCGGCCAGGCCCAGGCTGAAAGCCAGCTGGCCGGCCTTCTGCAAGCGCTTCAGGCTATGCGGGGTGATCTTGATCGCCTGCTCGGTAATCTCCAGCGCCTCGGCAAAGCGCTCTTCCGACAGATACAGCTCGCTGAGCTGGTTGTAGACCGGCAGATAGCGCAGATGTTGGTTGATGATGTCCAACATGGCCGCTTCGGCCGTCGGCTTATCGCCCTGGCGCAGCGCCACCCGGGCCAGCCCAAGTTTGGCCCATGCCGGGTTGCGGGTTTCCAGAATGCGTTTGTACATGGTGGCCGATTCCTCCAGCCGCCCCAGCCGCATCAGGATATTCGCCGCCAGCTTGGCGATATCGGCCAGATAGGGCGATTTGACCAGCATCATCTGCTGGGCCGCCTTCAGGGCCTGGTTGTAGTTCTTGCTGTTGAGCGCCTCGTAGATCTCCATCAGCGCCTGGCGACGCTTGAAGGCCTTTTCGATGCGCTCGGACAAGGCGCCGGCCTGCACCGGCTTGAGCATATAGTCATCCGGCGTTTCCTCGGCCACCCCGACCACGCGCGGGTAGCTCGCCTCACCGGTCACCATGATGAAGATGGTGAACAGTGGCAGCGCCTTCTTCTCGCGCAGCTCTTCCAGTAGGTCCTGGCCGCTTTCCTCGGCATCGAAATGGAATTCGCACAAGACGACGTCGTACTTGTTCTCCAGCAGCTTGCGGCGGGTTTCGCTGATGGTGCTCGAGGTATCGATACGCGCGATATCGAAGCTCTGCAGGATGGCGCGCAGCGATAGCCGTACCGTAGAGGACGGATCGGCAACCAGCGCGGTAAGGGAACGGGACGGCAGCATGGCGTCAGATCTTGAGGGAATGAATCATCTTAGCAAAGCCAGCCCGCGCGCCCGATGAAAAACGGGCCGCCGGGCGGCCCGCTGTACCGGACAAGGCGTTCAGCGCGGCGCTTGCAGGCGCTGCGCATCCAGCGCATGGGCGAGGACGAATTCGAAGCGCCCGCCTGCCGGCAGCTCATACAGCGCCAGGCTGGCCTGGCCGCCACTGAGCCCAAGGGCCAGTACGCGCCGCTCACTGCCCAGATGGAGTACGCTCAGGCGCGGAAAAGCCTGTGCATCCCAGCGCAGGCTGAGCACGCCCTGGCTCTCCTGCCAGTCAACCCGCGCAGTCGCCGTCGCGGCGCCGCTGCGCTTGGCCGCCGTGCTGGCCGGCTGGCTTAGCAGCTGCTCACCGCGCAGCATCTCCAGCTTGCGCAGCGGGCCGGGGTGCGGCAGACGCAGGCTGAAATGCTGCAGACCGGGGCGACCATCCGCCACGCGCTGGCTGCGCACCGGCTGCAGCAGCACGCTGCCATCGGCCAGGGTCAGGCGCAGCGTATAGGCGCCGCCCGCGTCGTAACGTGGCCGGCCAAAGGCTGCGCTTGGGGTGTGGAAGCGCACGTTGTCGCCGTCCAGCTCACCACGCAGCACCAGCAGCTCGGTATCGGCCGCCTGATTGATCAGCTTCGGGTAGGTATTGGTGAGCAGATGGCTCTGCACACCGTGGTAGTTGTAATCGGAGAACCAATCGGCATTGCTGCAATAACTCATGATGTCGTTCTTGCCGGCCGGGTCGATCAGGCTGCCCGGCGCGCCGCTCACGCTGTTCGGATAGCCCGCCTGGTAGACAGACTCGATGTTGTACAGCGGTACGCTGCCCAGCGCGCCATTCGCATACGGGTAGTTCGTGTCGAAATCTGCTCCCACGCTGCCACAGGGCGCATGTTCGCGACTCAGGTTATGGCCCATTTCGTGGATAAAGGTGTTTTCCCAGTCGAAATAGCTGGTATCGAGACCAATGCCGGTATCGCTGCGCGTGAAACCCGGCCCGTTCACATAGGCCAGGCCGGCCGTCTCGGTATTGCTGGCATTGGCCACGAAGCCGAAGTAGTGCCGATTCGGCGCCTCGACCTCGCGCAGATCGTCCAGTGCACCGAGTACCGCGCTCCAGTCCTCGCTGCTGACCGGCGCGCTGCTGACCACATTGGTGCTGAAGACACCACGCGTGCTCAGCTCGATTGCCGTATCGGCCAGGGGTAAGGTCCGCCGCAGCGCGCTGCGCACATCGCTGGTGGCCGGGGCGCTGCCCTGCTGGCTACCGGTGCGGATCGGCACCAGGGTCAGCTTCATATTGCTGGTGCCGGCCAGCTGCGGGGTTGCGCTCAGGCCCTGGCCGCCGCCCGATTGCTCGACCGAGACATTCAGACCATTGATCACCTGGGAGGCGATCAGGGTGGCACTGAAGGTCTGCGCCAGCGAATACGGCATCTCGCGGTCGGGCAGTACGCTGGGACCATTCATGGGCAGGCTGGCCAGCACCGTATTGCCATTGCGCACCACCAGGGTCACGCCCGGGCTGGGACTGCCGCCGCGCGCGCCCAGCACATAGGCACGTACCACGGCCGGCTTGCCGGCCACCAGACGCTGATACTGGGCGCCAGCGCTCTGCGAATAGGTCTGCACGAAGTCGATGCGGCTCACACAGCCCTGCGGTGCGGCGCCAACCCCAAAGCAGCCGGCGCTGACCGCGCTTTGGCTGCTAGCCTGCAGCTGGGTGTCGCCGCTGCTGCTGCCCGCCGCGAGGTTGAACTGCAGCTGGCTATCGCTACGTCCGGCCAGGATGGTCTGTGCGCTGCCGCCCACCGTGATGCCATCGACCTCATCCAGGCCGCTGCCCAGGAGCGTGACGGTCGTGCCGGCCAGGCCATAGCCGGGGCTCATGCTGGTCACGGTGATAGCAGGCGCGACGCGGAAGGTGGTGCTGGGCTGCAGCTGGCCGTCTGCGGCGATCAGGGTCAGTGCATAACTGCCCGGGGTCAGATTGGGCACCGTCAGCGCCAGCTGGTCGCTGCGCTGGCTGACGATGGTGGCCGCCGTCGCACCGAAACGCACGGTGCTGATGCGGTCGAGCCCGGTGCCACTCAGCAGCAGGCTGCTGCCTACCAGGCCCTCGTTCACGCTGAAAGCGCTGACCGTCAGCGGGGTCAGTACGGTCACGCTGAAGGCCGAGCTGCGGCTCAGTCCGCCTGCGGTACGCAGCAGCGGCGCGCCACTCAGCGCCTCCACCGGCACGGTCAACACCAGCTGGCTGGCGCTCTGGCTCACTATCGGCAGATTGACCGTGCCCAGGCTGACACTGCTCACCTGATCGAGGAAGCTGCCGTTCAGGGTGAGCTGCCCCCCCGGCACCACCGCGCTGGGGCTGAGGCTGCTGACCGTCGGCGCCTCCACCGTGATCAGGAAGCTGCTGGCCACGCTGCTGCCCGCGCCGCTCAGACGCAGGCTTCCCGTACTGGCGCTATTAGGCACCACCACGCTCAGGCTGGTATCGGAAATCCTGCTGAAGGCCGCATCCACCGCGCCGATCTGCGCCAGGGTCACGCCATTCAGGCCGCTGCCGCTTACCATCAAGGTCGCCCCAGGCGGGGCCGAGCGCGGGCTGACATCACTGATGCTGAGGCTGGCGACCGGTGCCGCCGTGCCCCCTCCGCCGCCGCCCCCGCAAGCCCACAAGCTCATGGCCAGCAAGGACAGCAATAAGTATTGGCAGACGGTAGGCATGGCGCACTCCCGGTCGGACTGCAAATGGAGGAATCAGAGCAGGGCTTGCGCGGCCACCACGATGCCGTCTTCGTCCGCATACAGCCAGTGGCCTGGCTCGAAGCGCACGCCGGCAAACTGCACGGCCAGCCCGCTGCTGCCCTCACCCTTTTTCACGCTCTTCTTCGGGTGGGTGTTCAGGGCGCGGATGCCGACTGCCTGGGCGTTCAGCTCCAACGCGTCCCTGACACAACCATAGACCACGATGCCGGCCCAGTGGTTATTCACCGCCAGCTCACCCAGCTGGCCGCCGACCAACGCGCAGCGCAGGCTGCCGCCACCGTCCACGACCAGCACGCGGCCCTCGCCCGGGGTTTCCAGCGTGCTGCGCACCAGGCTGTTGTCCTCGAATACCTTGAGCGTGGCGATAGGCCCGGCGAAACGGGCGTGCTGGCCAAAATGGCGGAACAAGGGCTCGGCAACCTGGACGGCATCGCCGTGCGCATCGCTCAGATCGGTGGTGTGAAAATGCATGATGGCTCCCGCAAGCAGTGAAAAACGCATTCTGGCGCTTGCCGGCGGCGCCAAGCAAAACGGGGAGCGCTCGGCTCCCCGTTTTGCTTGTTGAATGTTGCGGGCCAGCCGCGCGTTTCAGCGCAGTCCCAACACATCCTGCATATCGTATAGCCCGGCCGGCTGCTGGCGCAGCCAGAGCGCCGAACGCAGCGCGCCCTGGGCAAAGGTGGCGCGCGAGCTGGCCTTGTGGGTGATCTCGACCCGCTCGCCATCGGCCATGAACATCACCGTGTGGTCGCCGACCACATCGCCGCCACGCACGGTGGCAAAGCCGATGGTGCTCGGGTCACGCGCGCCGGTCACGCCTTCACGGCCATACACCGCGCAGTCCTTCAGATCGCGGCCCAGCGCCTCGGCCAACACCTCGCCCATGCGCAGCGCAGTGCCGGACGGCGCATCGACCTTGTGCCGGTGGTGGGCTTCGACCACTTCGATGTCGTAGCCGGTATTGAGCACCCGCGCGGCGATATCCAGCAGCTTGAAGCTCAGGTTCACACCCACGCTGAAATTGGCGGCAAACACGATGCCGATATCCTTGGCCGCCTCTTTCAGCGCGGCCTTGCCGGCCTCGTCGAAACCGGTGGTACCGACGATCAGATTCACCCCCAGCGCGCGGCAAGCAGCCAGATGGGCCAGCGTGCCCTCGGGGCGAGTGAAGTCGATCAGCACATCGGCATCGCGCAGCGCGCTGGCGTAGTCGCTGCAAATCGTCACGCCGCTTTGCTTGCCCAGCGGCAGGCCGGCGTCCTGACCAAGCGATTCGGCACCAGCGCGGTCCAGTGCCACGCTCAAGATCGCGTCGGGGTGCCCGAGTACGGTATCGATCAGCACCTTGCCCATGCGGCCCGAGGTGCCGGCAATGGCAACACGTAGTGGCTGGCTCATTTGGTGGCCTCGCGCGGGTTGACGGGCGCCTTGCCGCCCACGACGGTGCGGGCCGGCAGGGTGTCGCCACCCATGCCGGTCACCCGGTCGCCTTCAAACAGCACGTAGTAGCGCTTGTTCTCGCCCACCTTGCCGCCCTTGCTGTCGTAGTACAGATAATCCCAACGGTTCGGGTGGAAGGCATCGGTCAGCAGCGGCGTGCCCATCACAAAACGCACCTGGGCGCGGGTCATGCCCAGCTTGAGCTTTTCCACCTGATCGGCGGTCACGGCATTGCCTTGCGGCACATCGAGCTTATACGGGGTGAGATAACTGCAGGCAGACAGGCCGGCCAGCAGAGCGGCGATCAAGAGTGTGCGCATGAATGCTATTAAGACCGTGAAGATAAATGGCGGGCCGGCAGGCTTGGTTCGCATGCCACGGACGGGCATAGACTGCGGCAAGGTGCGGAAGTGCCGTATCATAGCCGCGAACCCCATTCCAGAACATATCTGCACGGACGCCATCATGAGCAAAGCGAGCGATCTCAAGGATGCCGGCCTGAAGGCCACTGGCCCCAGGCTGAAAATCCTCAATCTGTTTGAAACCAGCGACCAGCGCCATCTGACGGCCGAAGACGTATACCGCATGCTGCTCGATGAGCAGGACGATGTGGGCCTCGCCACCGTTTATCGCGTGCTGACCCAGTTCGAGCAGGCTGGCCTCCTGGTCCGCCATCACTTCGAATCGGGCAAGGCGGTGTTCGAGCTGAACCAGGGCGGCCACCACGACCACCTGGTGTGCGTGAAGTGCGGCAAGGTCGAGGAGTTCTACGACGCCGAGATCGAAAAGCGCCAGGACACCATCGCCAAGAAGCACAACTTCATGATCCAGGACCACGCCATGTACCTGTACGGGATCTGCGCCGAGTGCCAGACCCGTCTGGCCGGCAAACTGAAAGCGCAATGATCCCCTGGCTCAGTCGCGCGCTCGCCTTTCCGCCACTGGAATCGGCGCTGCGCGAACCGAACGGCCTGTTGGCCGCCGGCGGCGATCTGAGCCCGGAGCGCCTGCTGCTCGCCTACCGCCAGGGCATCTTCCCCTGGTATGCGCCGGGCGAGCCCATCCTTTGGTGGAGCCCCGATCCACGCATGGCGCTGCTGCCGAGCGAGCTGCATATCCCACGCTCGCTGAACAAGACCCTGCGCCACAAGCCGTATGAAATTCGCTTCGATACTGCCTTCCGCCGCGTGATGCAGGCCTGCGCCACGGCGGCGCGGCCGGGCCAGGATGGCACCTGGATCGTGGCCGATATCATCGATGCGTATTGCCGCCTGCATGAGCTGGGCTGGGCGCATTCGGCCGAATGCTGGATGGACGGCGAGCTGGTGGGTGGCCTGTACGGCGTGGCCATCGGCAAGATGTTCTATGGCGAATCGATGTTCGCCCAGCGCCCCGATGCGTCCAAGCTGGCGTTTGCCCACCTGGTGCGCTGGCTGGATGAGCAGGGCTTCGGCCTGATCGACTGCCAGATGCATACCGAGCATCTGAGCCGCTTTGGCGCGCGCGAGATAGACCGCGCCACCTTTTTGCGCGAACTGACTAGACTGAATCAGATGCCGGGCAGCGTCGGTCCCTGGCACTACCCGTCCGAGCGCAAGTGGGAGGATTGAGTGAGCCACCCCAATGACAGCCGCCTGATCCGGCTGCAGTTCTATGCCACGGCGCCCTATCCCTGCAGCTATCTGGATGGGCGCATGGCGCGCTCCCAGGTGGCGATTCCGGCCGAGCTGATCGATAGCGCAATCTACACCCAGTTGGTACGCAATGGCTTTCGGCGCAGCGGCCTGTTCACCTATCGCCCCTGGTGCGACCAATGCCGCGCCTGCGTGCCGGTGCGACTGCGCGCTGCCGAGTTCCAACCCGACCGCACCCAGCGCCGCACGCTCAAGCGCCATGCTGGGCTCAGCGTCAGCATCCTGCCGCTGCTGTTTTCCGATGAGCACTACGCGCTCTACCGCCTGTACCAGCAGCACCGGCATAGCGGTGGCGGCATGGATGAGGACAGCCGCGAGCAGTACGAGAATTTCATCCTGAAGAGCCAGGTGGACAGCTTCCTGGCCGAGTTCCGCCTCGATGGCGAGCTGAAGATGGTCAGCCTGATCGACCAGCTCGGCGATGGCCTGTCCTCGGTGTACACCTTCTTCGACCCGGCCGACAGCCAAGCCAGTTACGGCACCTACAACATCCTCTGGCAGGTGGAGCTGGCGCGCGCGCGCGGCCTGCCTTATGTCTATCTCGGTTACTGGATCGCCGAGTGCCGCAAGATGGCCTACAAGACGCGCTTCCACCCTATCGAAGGCTTGGTGGACGGCGCTTGGCGCATGCTGGCCGATACTGACTGAGCGGCGCCAGCCGCTACGCGACCGACGCCCCCCTTACCGAGGCGCGCTACCAGCTCGGTGCAATCGCCAGGCCCAACACCGGCTGAGCACCGGCAATCGCACCCAGGCTGCTGGCCCGCCCCGTGTTCAGATCCAGCAGATACAGCTCGGCACTCGGCCGCCCCTGCGCGCGCAGGCTGGCAAAGGCCGCATTGTCCTTCCAGCTGATGTCGAAGCCGACCGGGCCGATGGGCTGCACGCCCAGGCTGCCCACACTGAACAGCTGGCCCAGATTCGGCCCAACCACCGGGCTAGTGCCTTCGCGGCTGCCCTGGGTGAGCAGATTGCCGGCCGCATCGATGGCGTAATTGGTGGTGGCCGTTTTACTGACCTTGCTATAGGTGTAGGCCGCGGCAAGCACCGCGGGGGCCTTGCCGGCAGCCACATCACTGGCGGAGAATTGCAGGCTGCCATCGGGCTGCACACCCGCTTGCGTGGCATCGCCATCCACCTGCGCGCCGGTATCCGGGTGCAGGCGCAGATTATCGCCAGCCGCATTCACCACCCGCAGCCGGTCGGCCACCGGGTTGAAGTCAAAGCCATACTCGACCTCAGGCCGGAGCGCCACACTGGCGCTGCCAACCTGGCTGGCCAGCCCGTCCTCCAGACTGATCGTGTACAGGCGGCCACTGCGCCCCAAGGCGTACAGGCGCTCATTGCTGGAGCGGAAGTCGATGCCGATCAGTTGCTCGCCCTGCGCAAGGCCACTCACCTGCAGGCGCTGCAGCGCGGTGCCGGGTATGCCGGCGTTGGTGCGCAGCAGCTGGTTGTCGGCGAGCAGAAACCAGGCGGTCTCCGGACGCGGTACCGGCTTGGGGGTCGAGGCACAGGCGCCCAGAAGGCCAAGCAGGGAAAGGGTTGCGATACGGCGTGCCAATGGACTCACAGTGTTTGCTCCTCGGTAGATCGCTCTTCATCGCTACGCCCTAGCGGGACGCACCGACCTGGAAATGTTCGACATGGCGGCGCAGCTCGGCCACTACCTGGCGCAGCTGGTCGGCACCGGCATCAATCTCGCGCACAGCCGCCGCCGCGGTCACCACCCGCTCACCGATTTCGGCCATGCCCTGGGCGGCATCCTCGACCGCAGCCGCTTCGCCACGCGTCTGATCAGCCATCTCGCGCGCCAGTTCACGCATATCGCGCGTATCGCGCACGATGGCTTCCTGGCTGCGCATCGCGCCATCCAGATCGGCCACCCCCTGGGCCACGCCAGCGCTGACCCGCTGCATGGCCTGGGCCGCACCCTGGGTGGCCTGTTCAATCTGCTCGGTCATCTGGGCGATATCGATGGTCGAGTTGCTGGTGCGCTCGGCCAGCTTGCGCACCTCGTCCGCCACCACGGCAAAGCCGCGTCCGCTCTCACCCGCCCGCGCCGCCTCGATGGCCGCATTCAGGGCAAGCAGATTGGTCTGATCGGCAATCTCGCGGATCACACCGGCCATGCTGGCAATGCGTGCCGCCGCATGGCTGAGTTCGGCAATCATGGCCGAGGACTGCGCGCTCGATTCGCTCAGCCGCGTGCAGACCGCCTGGGTATTGGCGATGCTGGCCTGCGCGTGCTCGGCGGTCTGGGCCGCTTCGCCAGCACGGTCGGCCGTGTGCTGGATATTGCGGCCAACATCCTGCACGGCGACCGATAACTGTTCGGCTGCCGCGCCTACCCGCGCCGCGCGCTCGCTGGCCAGCTCGACCTCGGCACAGGTATCACCGGCACGCGCCTTCAGCTGGCCAGACACCTGTTCGACGATGCCGACCGTGCGCTGGATCAGCTCAATGGTGCGCGCCTGCTCATCGAGCAGGGCGTTGATCGAGCGCGCATTCTCGCCTACCTCATTGCGCCCCATATCGGGCAGGCGCTGGCCCAGATCCCCCCCCAGACCGGCGAGAAAGTCCCGGATGTGGCGCAGTGGACTGGTAATCGTGCCGGCAATCCACCATACGGCGGCAAACAGCAGCAGCGCGCCCAGCAGCAGCGAGATCAGGCTGAAGCGCTCCACCCGCTGCATCAGCTGCGCCTGCTGCAGATTGTGCTGACGGGAAGAGTGCTCGATCAGCTCGCTGAACTTGCCCATGCTGTCTTCCAGCGTGTCGAAGCTCTGCGCGAAAGCCGTATAGGCCAGGTCGGCATCGGCCGCGCGCTGGGCGAACTTGTCCAGCGCGCTTTGTGCCTGGCGCGCATAGGCAGCCAGATCGGGCTTGAGCGCCTCCAGCGCGGCACGCTCGGCCGGCGGCAGCGCCATGCCGTCATTCGCGGCGATCAGGCGCTGGAAATTGCCCAGGTGCTCGTCCAGGTCATCGCGCACGGCTTTCAGCTCCGCCGCATCTGGCGTGGCGGCCGACATCAGGCGGAACATATTCAAGACGTCCGAGCGGATCGCATCGTGCATCATGTCCGCCTCGGTCTGATTGCGCAGCAGGCTGACGATCTTGTCGCTATCGGCCACTGCGGCAACAATGACGCGACCGCTGAAGAAGCCGGCCAGCCCCACCAGCAGCATGATGAGCATCGCAATGGCCCCCAAGAGACGCAGGCGATACATGATCGAGATATTGCGCATCGGCTTCCCAGCGAAAGAGTCTGCCCGGCTTGGGCATGCAGCAGCGGCGCATGCACACCGCCCCAATCTGTGCCACCCCAGGTGGCAGCCTTCATGCTAGACCGCAAATGTTGAATATTCCTGCCAGCGACGCCCGTCACCTGCATCTCCTACTGGCCGATGCAGCGTCCGGCACGCCGCGCCAGTGGTGGCATCTGGAGATCGCGGCCCGCCTGCCCAAAGGCGCCTGCAGCCTGCGTGGCCGTCTGCTCGGCCGCCTGCTGTGCAGCTTCGGGCCGGGTTGGCTATTACCCTGGCTGACCATGCCCGGCCTGCTGCCCTATCGCTTTGACGCCATGGCGCCGCTGGCGCAGCGCGCCCGCTTCGGTGCGCTGCTGGCACTGTGCCTGATCGCCGGCCTGCTGGGCCTGGGCAGCCTGAATGCCAGCCGTCAGCTGGTGCTGATTCTGTGGGCCCTGCTCGGCGCGGCCTATTTTGGCGCACGCGCCAGCTGGCAGGCGCGCCAAGTGGTGGATGCGCTACGCGCGCAACATGCGGCCAAGGCGTCCGAGCTGGCGCCCAGCGAGGCGGCGTTGGGCCTGGCCAGCTTGCTGGTGGCGGCCGGGCGCGATTTCGCCCACGCCCAGGCGGAAGCGTCCGAGCTGGCGGCCGCGCCCGATAGCATCAGCGCCGAGCAGCTCGATGCACTCGGCCTGCGCGCACCACCGTATAGCCAGGCGCGCCGCCAGGGCTGGCGCTGTGCATTCGCCCATCTGGGCGCGGTGGCGGCGGTGGGCTGGGGCTGCTGGGCTATTAGCGGTTACGGGCAACTGCTGCCGGCCGTGCTGGGCCTGCTGCTGGTGCATTTCGTGCTAAGCGGCCACCAGCCGGGCTGGTGGCGCGCCACGCTGCGCCCGCTGCTGCAGGCGGCAGCCTGCCTGGGCTTGGCCTGGGTGCTGGCTTGGCTGTACTGAAAGCGGATGCGACAGCTCGGCCATATTGGCAATCATTTATTTGATAATTATTCGCATTAGCTTTAGCATTTCCTCCATCCGAACATACAGATGGGAAATCGCATGACCGCCTTTCGCCTGACCCTGATCGCTGCATTGATGGCCGGCAGCCTGGCCGCCCGCGCCGAGGTAAGCCCACAAGCCGTGGCCGAACACTATGCCAGCGTGGTGCACGCCAACTATGTGGACACCCTGGGTGCCGCCCGCACCCTGCAGGCCGCGGTGAATGCGCTGAATGCCAACCCGAGCGAGGAAACCCTGGCCAAGGCACGCGAGAGCTGGCTGGCTGCGCGCGAGTGGTACGGTCAGACGGAAGCCTTCCGCTTCTACAGCGGCCCCATCGATGGCGAAACCGGCCCGGAAGGCCAGATCAATGCCTGGCCAATGGACGAGGCCTATGTCGATTACGTGAAGGGCAAGAACAAGGCCGGCATCATCAACAACCCCAAGGCCAAGCTGACGCGTGAAGCCTTGATCGGCCTGAATGAGAAAGGCGGCGAAGAGAACATCAGCACCGGCTGGCATGCGATCGAGTTCGTGCTGTGGGGTCAGGATCTGAGCAAGACCGGCCCAGGCGCGCGCCCCGCCAGCGACTTCATCGATGGCAAGGGTCAGAACGCCGAGCGCCGTCGTACCTATCTGAAGCTCGTCACCGACCTGCTGGTGGACGATCTGGCCGGCCTCGCCCAAGCCTGGGCACCGAATGCCAAGAACTATCGCGCCGGCTTCGTGGCCGACAAGGAAGCCGTGCAGAAGATGCTGACCGGCATCGGCGTGCTGTCGCGCGGCGAGCTGGCCGGCGAGCGCATCGAAGTCGCACTGGCCTCGAAGTCGCAGGAAGACGAGCACAGCTGCTTCTCGGACAACACCCACCGCGATGTGGTGACCAATGCGAAGGGCATCCAGAACGTATGGGAAGGCAGCTACACCCGCGCTGATGGCAGTGTGCTCAAGGGTGCCTCGCTGCGCGAACTGGTAGCCGTCAAGGATGCCAAGCTGGCCGAGAAGACCAGCGCCGACATCGCCAACTCGGTCAAGCTGGCCGAGGAGATCAAGGCCCCGTTCGACCAGGAAATCGTCGGCAAGGACAGCGCGCCAGGTCGCAAGCGCGTACGCGCCGTGGTCGATGCGCTGAAGAAGCAGGCCACCGACCTCGTGAATGCCGCCAAGGCCCTGGGTATCAAGAACCTGAATACCAATGTGTAAGGCTTGAGCGCGCTTAAGTTTCGCTTAAGTCCGCCACGCTACACTCGGGGCATGACTGCGTGCAGTCGTGCCCCGGTGCTTTTTCGGCCCTCTCTCCTCCAAGTGTTGCGCATGAAAATCCTGCTTCCCCTGCTACTGATCTCAGCCGCCACGGCCACCACTGTGGCCCTGGTGCCCGCCTATGACGCCAGCGAAGCGCGCCCCGGCGGCCAGACCACGGTGTTCGACCATGGCCAAAATGCTTTCTCGCTCCCCCTGGCCAATCTGACCGACCGCCAGCGCACCGACTTCGTGGTCGGCAATTCCTTCTTCAAGAAGAACTGGGTGGAAGCGCCCGCCTCCACCACCGGGCGTGATGGCCTGGGTCCGCACTTCATCGCTCGCTCCTGCGGCGCCTGCCATGCGCTGGATGGCCGCGGCGCGCCACCGACCTTCACCAACGGCCTGCAAGACGAGCAGCCGATGGCGCTGTTGATCCGCCTGTCGATACCGGGCCAGGATGCGCATGGCGGCCCACGCGGCGAGCCGGTGTATGGCGGCCAGTTCAATAATGACGCGGTCAGTGATGTGAAGCCCGAGGGCAAGGTCAAGATCAGCTATAGCGAGATCAGCGGCCAGTTTGCCGATGGCGAACGCTACACGCTGCTCAAGCCCAAGTACGAACTGGTCGATCTTGGCTATGGCCCCATGCACCCGGACACCATGCTGTCGCCGCGCATTGCGCCGCAGATGATCGGCCTGGGCCTCTTGGAAGCGATCAAGCCTGAGGACATCCTCGCCAATGCCAAGGCACAGGCTGCGGCGGGCGGCGCGATCAAGGGTCGCCCAAACCGGGTCTGGGATGCCTATGCGGGCAAGATGCTGATCGGCCGCTATGGTTGGAAAGCCAATACCGCCAGCGTGGCGCACCAGAGCGCGGGCGCCTTCCTCGGTGATATCGGCATCACCTCCAAGCGCAATCCGCATGAGGAATGCACCCAGGCGCAGACCGATTGCCGCAAGGCGCCCAGCGGTGGCAAGCCGGAAATCAGCGAAGACCTGCTCGACAAGGTGATCTTCTACAGCCGCACGCTGGCCGTGCCGGCGGCGCGCAATCAGGACGACCCGGCGGTGCAGCGCGGCCGCGCGGTGTTCTACCAGGCCCAGTGCGCGACCTGCCACACACCCAAGTACACGACCGGCAACTTCAAGGCCTTGCCGCAGCTGAGCCAGCAGACCATCTACCCGTATACCGATCTGCTGCTGCACGATATGGGCGAAGGCCTGGCCGATGGCCGCCCCGACTTCCAGGCCAGCGGCCGTGACTGGAAGACGCCGCCGCTGTGGGGCCTGGGCCTCGTTCCGGCTGTGAACAAGCACAGCCGCTATCTGCATGATGGCCGCGCGCGCAATCTGATGGAGGCCGTGCTCTGGCACGGTGGCGAGGCGGAAGGTGCCAAGCAGCATGTGCTCAAGCTGAACAAGCAGGATCGTGAGAACCTTGTCGCCTTTCTACAGTCACTGTGAGTCGCGCCAGGGCGTACTCCGCGAGGGGTATGCCTAGTACCACGCAGCCGCCCCGCGCGTGGCACAGCGCCCGCATCGCGGCCGGCAAGCAGCTTGCCGGCCATCGTTCTATCTGCCAGCCCTCGGGTGGCCGCCCCGGGCGGCCCACCTGGCAAGGACCGACACTATGAAACCGCTTTACCTGACCCTGACCGCCAGCCTGCTGCTGGGCGCCTGCGCCACGCCGGCCCAGCAAGCCGCCCAGCCCAGTCCCACCCCGGCAGCGCAAGCGCCCACGACCACCACCGCTAGCGTTGCCGCAGCACCTGCGGTGAGCACACCGGCCGCACCCAGTGCCGCGCTCGGCCTGGATGCCGCCGCCACGGTGGCCAACTGGCAGGCCCAGCAGCTGCCGCGTATCCAGGCGCTGGCCGATCACAGCGCCCAGCTGCAGAGCGCCGTCACCGAGCTATGCCGCCGCCTGCGCCCCGAGCAGATCGAACAGGCGCGCCAGGCCTGGAAAGCCACTCATGCCGCCTGGCGCAGTGTGGAAGCCCTGCCCATGGGCCCTGTCCTGACCCGGCGTACCGCCTGGCAGATCGATGTCTGGCCGACCCGCCCACCCAAGGTGGAAGAAGCGATCCGCCTGGTGGAAAAGGACGCGCCGATTGCCGACAGCGTGGGCGCCGCCGCCCAGGGCCTGCCGGCGCTGGAATTCCTGCTCTGGGGCGAAGACCGCGCCAAGGCCCAGCTCGGCCGCCTGCACTTCCGCCAGCGCTGCCAGTACAGCGTGGCGCTGGCCAATGATGTGGCTGCCGAAAGCCGGGGTCTGCTGGCCGACTGGCAGGCCTATCAGCGCGAGCAGCACGACCATGAAACCGGCCGACAGGCGTTCGAGGAAGGCATCAATCTGATCGCCGGCAGCCTGCAGAATCTGCGCGACAAGAAGGTGGCCCGTCTGGGCGGCGCCAAGGCGCCCAAGAAGCCGGCCCGCCAGGACTTCGACGCCTGGCGCAGCCACCACACCAAGGCCAGCCTCGCCGCCACCCTCGGCAGCTTGGAAAGCCTGTTCCTGGCACGTGGACAGGACGGCAGCCCGAGCTTTGTCGAGCGTCTCGCGCGGGCCGAGAAGCCGCTGCTGGCCCAGCATCTGCAGGAGGAGCTGGTGCTGAGCCGCGCCGCGCTGGCCAAGCTGCCTGAGGATGTGGCGACGGCCGCCAGCCGCAACCCGGCCGTGCTCAAGCCGCTGCTCGATTCGCTAAAGCGCCTGCAAGGCCTGGTTGAATTGCAGGTGGCCGATGCGGTCGGCGTGACCATCGGCTTCAAGGACAGCGACGGCGATTAAGCCACGTCGTTTCTTCGCCTCAACGCGCCATGTCCAGCCCAGCTAGACATGGCGTGCTCGTTTTCCCACCCAGATTCGAACCCCCGCCATGTCGCTCAACCGTCGCCAATTCCTCGCCGCCAGCCTGAGCCTGGCCACCCTGCCGCTGGCCAGCCCGGCCTGGTCGGCTGCTAAGCGTCTTGGCGCAGGCGCGCGCGCGCCGGTCATCCTGTCCGCTGGCTGGGATGGGGACGAAGCCTGGTGCGCCGGCACGCTGGCCCAGCCCGGCGCCGCCCTGCCCGCGCGCGGCCATGTGCTGATTCCGGATCCACAGCGCTATGGCGAGGCCATCGTGGTGACACGGCGGCCCGGCTACTTCCTGGCGCGCATCGACTGGCGGCGCGGCAAGCTGCTGCAACGCTATGAACTGGAGGACGAGCGCAATCTGGTTGGCCATGCAGTATTCAGCCATGACGGCAAGCAGCTGATCACCGCCGAGACCGATGAGCGCACAGGCGCGGGCCGCCTGGCCATCCGCGATGCGCGCAGCTTCAAGCGCCTGGAAGAATACCCCAGCCACGGCGTGGGGCCGCATGAAATCCTCTGGCTGGACCGCAACACGCTGGCGGTGGCCAATGGCGGCATCCTGACCCTGCCGGAAACCGGTCGCTACAAGCGCAATATTGAGCGCATGGACCCGTCGCTGGTGCTGATCGACGGGCGCGATGGCGGTCTGCTGCAGGAATACCGTTTGCCGGACAGCAAGCTGTCCATCCGCCATCTGGCTGTCACCCGCGATGGCACGCTGGGCGCGGCGCTGCAGAACGAGGGCAGCAATAACTCGCCCATGCTAGCCATTCTGCGCGAGGGCGAGTTCCGCTATGCCGACAGCTCGCCCGAGCTATGCCAGGGCATGCGCGGCTATGCGGCCAGCCTGGCGGCCCAGGACAACCGCTTCCTGATGCCCTGCCCGACCGGCAATCTGCTGACCGAGTGGGATAGCGAAGGTCGGCCCACCGCCCAGCGGGCCCTGCCGCGCGTCTTCGGCGCCGCGGCGCTGAATGGCGAATGGCTGGCCAGCGGCGAAGGCGGCGAGCTGTGGCGACTGGCGCCCGGCCTCGCACTCCAGCATACCGAGCAGTATCCCCACCACTGGGACAATCACCTGAGCGTGGTCAGCTAGCCAGCAGCTGACGCCGGTAACGCTCCGGCGAGAAACCGGCCTGCTTGCGGAACATGGCAATAAACGCCGACGGCGTACCATAGCCGAGCCGCGCGGCAATCTCCTGAACCGGCCAGCCTTCCTTCAGCCAGGCCAGCGCCTGCACAAAGCGCGCGCGATTGCGCCATTGCACAAAGCTCATGCCCAGCTCGGCCTGGAAACGGCGCGCCAGCGTGCGCTCGGTGCTGTGCACGCGCGTGGCCCACTGCGCGAGCGTGCTGGCCTCGTCAGGCGCCAGGCGCAACGCATGCAGAATCGGCGCCAGCAGGCGGTCCTGGCTTTCCGGCAGGAAGTTGGCCTGGTGGCCGGCGCGCGCCAGATGTTCGATCAGTAGCTCGGCCTGGCGTACATCCCATTCATCCTGCATGCCACTCAGGCGGCGCTGGCAGAAGTCATCCAGCAGCGCGCGTACCAGCGGCGTCTGCGCAATCAGGCAGGCTTGCGCGGGCAGTCGGGCCGCCGCGGTCGCACTCAGATAGATCGAGGTGTAGTCCATGGCCTGGCGCACATGGGCGGCATGAGGCAGATCGGCCGGAATCCACACCAGATAGTCGGCCGGCGCGGTCAGGCGCAGGCCGGCGATATCGAGTTCGATCAGGCCCAGGCTGATGCGATTGAGCTGCCCCCAGGGGTGACGGTGGGTGTCGAAATCGGTGCGCGCCTCGAAATGGTCATAGCGCAGGCTGAGCGGCGCCGGTTCGGGCATGGACAAGTCACTGGCGGGATAGGGGAGCGGCATCTTGACGGCTTCGCGGCATAGTTTTGTCTGCTTTGCATTATAAGCAGCGAACCCGCCATGCTTACACTGGCAGCCGTTTGATGAGGAATGCGCATGTCCGCCCTGTTTCCCCTGCTGGCTGTGCTGATCTGGGCCGCCAACACCGTCGTTTCCAAGGCCGCCGCCCAGGTGCTCGACCCGGCCGCTATCTCCTTCTACCGCTGGTTCGTGGCGCTGCTGGTGCTCAGCCCCTTCTGCCTGCGCGCGTTCTGGCGCGAGCGCCATGCGATTGCCCCGCACTGGCGGCGCTTTGCCGTGCTGGCGCTCTTGGGCATGGTGCTTTACCAATGCCTAGCCTATTACGCCGCCCACCGCACCAGTGCCACCAATATGGGGGTGATCTGCGCGCTGATCCCGCTGCTCGGCCTGCTGCTGAACAGCCTGGTGTTTCGTCAGGCGGTCAGCCGCAGCGCGATGCTGGGCGTGCTGTGCTCGCTGGCCGGCGTGCTGTATCTGCTCGGTGCCGGCCATCCGCTCAGCCTGCTCGACGGCGGCATCAACCCAGGCGACGCACTGATGCTGGTTGGCTCGAGCGCCTATGCGCTGTACGGCATCCTGCTGCGCCGCTGGGCGCCGCCATTTGGCGCCTGGCTCAATCTGTATGTGCAGGTCGTGCTGGCTGTGCTACTGCTCAGCCCGCTGGCCGCCAGCGCCGACAGCCTGGCCATCCCGCCCGCTGGCTGGCCGCTGGTGCTGTTTGCCGGCATCGCTTCCTCGGTACTGGCTGCCTATTTCTGGATGCGCGGCATCGCGCGCCTGGGTGCCGAACGCACTGCCATCTTCATGAACCTGCTGCCGCTGTTCACCGCCCTGATCGCCAGCGCCACGCTGGGCGAAACCATCCATGCCTACCACTGGCTGGGCGGCGGCGCGATCCTGCTTGGGGTCAGCCTGAGCCAGGGCAGCCTGGTCCGCTTGTGGCGCAAGCGACAGCCCGACTAGCGCGGTGCCAGCGGGGATGCAGCGGGCTGCTCGTCGGCCCGACGCCAGGCCGGCCAGCGCCATAGCGTGAGCGCACGCAAACCCCATTCGACCGGGCCATAGCGATGGCTGGCCAGCCAGTAGCGGCTAAGCCAGAGCTGCGCGCCAAACAGTAGCAGGGCCAAGCCCAGCACCGCCGTGCTGCCCAGCTGGCCATACAGGCGCAGTCCATAGGCACTGAACAAGAGGCTGCCGCAAAGTGACTGCAGCAGGTAGTGCGACAGGGCCATGCGCCCGGCCGGCGCCAGCCAGGCCTGCATGCGCACGCCACACGCACCTTGCAGCGCGAGCAAGAACAGCGCGGCGTAGGCAGCACTGAGCCAGGGCGCACTCAGGATGCCTATCCCCTCCTGGGCCAGCTGCCGCCAAAGCGGCAAGCCCGGTCCAGCCTGCGCATACAAGAGTGCGCCAGGCAGGCCGAGCACCAAGCCCAGGCACGCCAGTCGCACCAGCAGCTCACGCTGCGCTGTGGGCTCGGACAGCCAGCGCGCGCGTCCAAGCAGGAGTCCGGTGATGAACATGGCTAGCGCGCTGGGCATCTGCACCAGCGGCAGCACCCAGCTCATTTCCTGATGCCAGACGCGCCAGTGCTCGGCCAGGGTAGTGGCCCAACTGCCGCGATAGGCCAGCTCACTGGCCCAGGCACGGCGGAAGATGTCTACACCCGCCTCGCTAGGCGCATCGGGTGCCAGCAGGGCCAGCAAGCCGGCGGGCAGCAACCAGAGCAGTGCATGGCCCAGCCACAGTCCGATCGCCCAGCGCCGCAGCGCGCGATCGGACAGGCGGCGCAGATACAGCAGCACCAAGCCCAACAAGGCGTAGCAGAGCAGGATATCGCCAGGAAATAGCAATAGCGCGTGGGCAAGACCAAGCAAGGCCAAACCGGCCAGGCGGCGCAGCATGCGCGCCGAGAACGCCGCGCCGGCACGCTCGGCCGAATCCATCTGCAGTGTGAAGCTATAGCCGAACAGGCAGGAGAACAGCAGATAGAACTTGGTCTCCACCAGCACGGTCAATAGTTGCTGGACCATTTGATCCCACAGACCTGCATGACGCGGGTCGAGCAGGCCTGTGCCAAAGTAGCCACTGGCCATCGCAGCAAAATTGATCAGCAGAATGCCAAGCAGGGCCGCGCCACGTAGCGCATCGATCTGCGCAATTCGCACATGTTCTGGCGTGCTCATGCGGCTCTCCACAGGCTGTTCAACTGCTGCTCAAGCAGATCGCGGTAACGGTCGAGGTCGAAATCCCCATCCAGCAGCAGGCGGCTGAATACCCCATCCAGCTGCACCAGCAAGGCATCCACCAGCAGTTCCGGCTCGGCACCGGCAGCAATCTGCCCCTTGGCCTGAGCGCCTTGCAGCAGCCGGCGCCAGCCGGCACGCCGTGCCGCCTCGTTCTCGGCCACCAGGGCAAACAGGCGCGCATTGCGCACCGCCTCGGCCATCAGCTCCATGCTGATACGCCGGTAGAGCGGATCGGCCAGACTGGCCAGCGCCTCATCCAGCATGCGGCGCAGGGCCGCGCGCAGATCGTCCTCCCGGGCCAGCTCAGCGCTGCGCGCAGCCATCGCCGCACTGTCCTCGAGCACAATGGCCTCGATGATCGCGTCCTTGCTGGGAAAGTAATGGAATAGATTGCCCGGGCTCATGCCGGCCGCCGCGCAGATCTGCGCGGTACTGGTCTGATGAAAACCACGCTCGGCAAAACACTGAGTGGCGGCGTTCAGAATCTGCCCGCGCCGCGCCGCATGCTTGTCCGGATCGAGTTTGCGCATTGCACCTTCCAATTAATAGACTAACTAGTCGATCTATTAAAATCCAGACTAGGCAGGAAGGCAAGCGAGCGCGGCAAACAGCCACTCAGCAGCCTCTTCTTGGTGCGGTGGGCGGCATAGATTGCCGATTTTCGTCCACCTTGCAGCGGCTTGATCCAAGCAGGCCAACGCCGCCGTATCGGCCTTGGCCCGTC
Source organism: Chitinimonas taiwanensis DSM 18899 (assembly GCF_900119825.1). Lineage (GTDB taxonomy): Bacteria > Pseudomonadota > Gammaproteobacteria > Burkholderiales > Chitinimonadaceae > Chitinimonas > Chitinimonas taiwanensis. The sequence continues at coordinate 61,647 of NZ_FPKR01000006.1, forward strand.
ACTACTGGGGAATAGAATGAAATCCTTGTCAATCATGCACTTGGCATAGAGCTTGCATTCAAGCCAGCCATAGGCGGCCCCGCTGGCCGCCTTCCGTTCAACCTATTGCTTGCAAGGACCAAGACCGTGCCGACCGCCGACAAGGAAGCCATGTGGAATCTCGTGCTGACCCAGCGCCGCCAGATACTGCAGGCCTTGGAGGATGCCAAGCGCGCGCCCTTGCTGCGGGTTGAAATCAGCCAGCCTGCGCCGGTGGCGACGAGCAGCCCCATCCCAGCCGGCCTCTTGCGCACGCTCGAGCACTACGCGCTGCAAGCCGCCTGATCGCGGCCATCCTGCCCAGCAGGCGGGCGGCGCGCTACAGTAGCGCCCATGTTGCCGCTCAAGACCTTCCTGCTGTTCTTCCTCACCGCCCTGGCCGAGTTGATTGGCTGCTTTCTGCCCCTGCTCTGGCTGCAATCGCGCGGCCCAGTCTGGCTCTTGCTACCCGCCGCGCTTAGCCTGGCCGTCTTCGTCTGGTTGCTTAGCCTGCATCCGGTCGCCAGTGGCCGCGTGTACGCCGCCTATGGGGGTGTGTATGTAGCTGCAGCGCTGGGCTGGTTATGGCTGGTGGACGGCATACGCCCCAGCCCCTGGGACCTGGCCGGCGCGGCCCTGGTGCTGGTCGGGTCTGGCGTGATCATGCTGGCCGGGCGGAGCTGATATGCATTACACCCATCCGGTGCTGTATCGCGATGCATCCCTGATCGCCATCCACAAGCCCAGCGGCCTCCTGGTGCACCGCTCGGAAATCGACCGGCGCGAAACCCGTTTTGCCCTGCAGGAAGTGCGCGACCAGATCGGCCAGCGCGTCCACGCGATCCACCGCCTGGATAAAGGCACCTCGGGCATTCTGCTGTTCGGCCTCGATGCCGACAGCGCGCGCGCAGTCTCGCGCCAGTTCGAGGCCGGCACGGTGGACAAGCGCTATCTGGCCGTGGTGCGCGGTTGGCCGCAGGATGCGGGCGAGATTGATCACCCGCTCAGCCGCCAATACGACGATTACGAACGCCAGCCAGACGTGATCGCCCCGGCCCAGGATGCACTGACCCGCTACCGCTGCCTGGCGCGGGTGGCGCTGCCGCATCAGGTCGATGCGCGCTACCCGGAAAGCCGCTATGCGCTGCTGGCGCTTGATCCGGTTACTGGGCGCAAGCACCAGCTGCGCCGCCATCTCAAGCATATCGCTCACCCCATCATCGGCGATGCCACCTATGGCAAGGGCCAGCACAACCGCCTGTTCACCCAGCTATTCGGCAGCCAGCGCCTGCTGCTGGCCTGCACCCAGCTCACGCTCCGGCATCCGCACAGCGGCGCGCCGCTGCATATCACGGCCCCGCTGGCCGAGGACTTTGTCGCCGTGGTGAACGCGCTGGGTTGGTCGGCCAGCCTGGCCACATTGCCTGAAAATTAGGCAGGCAGGCTTTTCCGCCTCGCCTCAAACACTTGCCCGACTTATCCACAGCTCGCGCACAGGCTTATCCCGCCGTACTGGGGATGCCGGTCGTGGCTGGGCGGTGTAGATATACGGTCTCGGCATAGGGCTGAAAGCCATGCCGCGTATACAGCTGACGCGCGGCATGGTTGTGCATGGACACCGTGAGCTCCACGCGCGCCAAACCTTGCGCACGCATCTCCCCGAGCGCCCAGCGCAGCAGCTCGCCAGCCAAGCCGCGCCCCTGCGCGCTCGGCAGCAGCGCCACGCTGTTCAGATACGCATGACTTTCGCTGTCGTTCTCCCATTGAATCAGGCCCAGCGGCACGCCCGCCTGCTCGATAAAGCCCAGAGATAGTGTCGGGTTTGCCAGCCGCGCGGCGATATCGGCCGCGTCGAGCAGGCTGACCGGCGGCTGGTGGCTGGCATAGGCGGCATTGCTGATCTCGCGCCAGGCCAGCGCATCGGCCGCATCGTCACGACGTAGGGCGCGCACCGGGGAGCAGGTCGGCACCCTATCGGCGTCACTCAGGCTGCGGCGCATTTCCAGTTCACGACTTTGCTCGCCAAAGCCGCAGCGCTGTGCAAAGGCCAGACCCGCCTGCCAATCCACCGGACAGGTGCACTCGAAACCATACCGACCGCCATCCAGCGCACTCAGCTGCTGCCAGATCGCGCTGGCAATGCCACGCCGGCGCCAATCCGGATGCACCAGGATGCGTCCATAGCGCATCGCCCCGCCCGGCTGATCCTCAAGCGCGCAATAGGCCATGCCGACCAGCTGCGTGCCGTCCCAGGCCAGGCGGAAGTCGCGCCCCATGGCACGGCTGGGTTCGGCCACGAACTGCTGCCAGCGCGTCGGCGTCAGGCCGAACTGGCTGGGGTCACGCGCGTGGCAAAGGTTGAAGAAATCGACAACGACTTGGGCATGCAGCGCATGCTGGTAGGGCTGGATAGCGAACATGGCGTGCAGGCTAGCAGATTGGCCGCGCAAACCCGGCGTAGCCCAACGATAAACAGGGCCGCGCTGCGCTATTCGCCACGCTTGCGCCGGCAGGCCTCGACCGCCTTGTTCCAATCGGCCATGAAGTGCGCGGGGCGGCGCTGCAGAAAGGTCTTCGCGAAATACACGCCCAGGGGCTTGTCCTGGTCGAGCACCGAGCGCAGCTGGCCAAGCAGGCCTTTCTGCTCGATCAGCTGGTTCATCACCAGGTGATTGGCCAGGATGGCATCGACCCGCTTGGCCAGCAGCATCTCGAGCAGGTTTTCGTTCTGGGTCGGTACGGCCGCCACCCGGAAGCCGCGGCTGCGCAAGGAGTCGAGCATATTGCCGCCGCGAAACGAGCCGACACTGGCCGAGCGGTGGAACTCGGCCGACAGCGGGTCGAGCGTACTGCCAGCCAGCAGATACCAGCGCCACTGCTGTGGTGCGATGCTGGCGCTGAGTGTGGCGTACTGGTCGCGCTCGGCCGATTGCGAGGCGGCGAAGAAGCCATCGTCCACGCCCTCCCGTACCAGCGACTGCGCGCGCGGCCATGGGTAGAACTGGATGCGCACGGTCTCGCCCAAGCGCGCGGCCGCGCATTGCACGACGCGCACAGCCATGCCCTCGGCCTGGCCGTTTTCGGTCGGCCTGCTATAGGGCGGCAGGTCATGGGTATTCAGCCGAATCGGCTCGGCCAAGGCCAGGCCGCTCAGCATCAGCAGCACACACAGGTAATGACCGCGCATCGGCAGTACTCCTGGGAAGCAGGGGCTTCAGCTTAGGCAGGCTGGGCACCCGCTGCCAGGCCGGCCGACTGGCGTTGCGCGCGCACATAGGCGGCAAACTCCTCGGCCGGCAGGGCGGGCGACCAGTAGAAGCCCTGGCCGCGGTCGCAGCCGAGTTCGCGCAGGCGAGCCAGGGTGGCGGCATCCTCAATCCCCTCGGCCACCGTGGTCAGCTTCAGGCTGTGCGCCATCTGGATGATGGCGCGCACGATGGCCTCGTCATGCGGCTGCTCGGTCAGCCGGCGGATGAAGCTCTGGTCTATCTTCAGCCGCTCGACCTCGAAACGCTTCAGATAGCCGAGATTGGAATAGCCGGTGCCGAAATCGTCGATGGAAAAGCTCAGCCCCAGCGCGCGCAAGCGGGTCAGCAGCTCACTGAGCTGGCTGGAATCATCGATCAGCAGCGACTCGGTCATTTCCAGGTCGAGGTGACCGGCCGGCAGGCCCGATTCGTCCAGCGCATTCAACACCACGCGCTCGATATCGCCGCGCCGGAACTGCACGGGCGAGAGATTGACCGATAGCAGCAGCTCGCCCAGGCCCTGGGCCTGCCAGGCCATGCCCTGCCGGCAGGCCTCCTGCAGCACCCAGGCACCGATATCAATGATCAGCCCGCTCTTTTCCGCCACCGGAATGAACTTGCCGGGCGGGATCAGCCCGAGTTCCGGGTGGCGCCAGCGCAGCAAGGCCTCGGCACCAACCACGGCACCACTGGCCAGATCAAACTGCGGCTGATAGTGCAGGGTGAATTCCTGGCTCGCCAGCGCCTGGCGCATGCCCGAAATCAGGTGCAGATGCTCGACCACGCTGGAATTCATCTCGGTATCGAAGAAGCGGAAGGCATTGCGCCCCGATTCCTTGGCCCGGTACATGGCCATATCGGCCTTCTTCAACAGGGTGTCGAAATCGGTACCATCCTCGGGAAACAGTGCGATGCCGATCGAGCTGGTTACCGTCACATCGAGGCCGCCGAGCTTGTAGGGGTCGGTCAGCAGCTGGGTCAGCTTGACCGCCACATCGGCGATCGCATCGCCATCCGGCATGCCGCCCAGGATGACCAGGAATTCATCGCCACCCTGGCGGCAGACGGTATCGCTGCTGCGCACCCACTGGCTGAGCCGGCGCGAAGACTGGCGCAGCAGCTCATCGCCCGCAGCGTGGCCGAGCGAGTCATTGATGGTCTTGAAATTGTCCAGATCGAGAAATAACAGTGCGGCCTCGGTCTGCGCGCGCTCGGCCAGCGCAATCGTCTGCGCGAATCGTTCGCGCGCCAGCACACGATTGGGCAGACCGGTCAGCGCATCGTGGTGAGCCAGGTATTCGATCCGCCCTTGCGACAGGCGCACCTGCTGGTTTTCCGACTCCAGGCGGCTCAGAGCGCGGCGCAGATCGCCGGCCATCAGCCACACCGCAAAGCCGATCACGGACAGGATGGCGGCGATATCGATCAGGCTGCTCAGTCGCACCGGCTTGATCTGATTCACATGCCAGCCCTGCACATTGGCCAGGGTCAGGCCGGCCAGGGCCAGCAACATGATTAGCAGCAGTGAGACAAACAGGCGACGCGCGCCCAGCATGGCGGCGAAGACCAGGATGCCGGGCAGGGCCAACACGGCCGGGTCGCGCAGGCCCTGATTGAGCCAGACAAAGGTCAGCATCATCACGGTCAGCACCGCCAGCATCAGGCTGGTGGCAGCCTGCGGCCGGTTGCGCCGCAGCAGCGCCAGCGATAGCAGCAGACCCAGCGCACCAAGCAGGAAGATGCCCACCGTGCGCCAGTTCTGCGCAATCGCATGGTGGGCCACGCTAAGCGCAATGCCGGCCAGCGCCAGGCGCAGGATCTGGCCTACGCGCCGGGCCTGGAAACGAGAGCTTGCATCAAGAGCCGGGGCAGCGCTGACAGATTCGATGGACATGGATCGGCTCGGGGAAACGAATAAGGTGCTGCTGATTGATGCTAGAGCATTCAATCTATTTCAGCACCCTAGGCCCTATCAAGCGCGAAATGCGCGCACGCGCTGCCAGAGCTGCGCCACATCCTCGCCCTGCCCATAGCGCACGCCCAGATAGGCCTGCACGATCGCATCGATCTGGTTGGCCTGCTCGGGCAGCGCCTGCCTGGCACGCCGCGCGAAATCGCTGGGCGCCTCGGCCGGGCCGATCTCTACGCCACGCGCCGCCAGCTTGCGGCAGAAACGCTCCCAGGCCTGGCGAGCCGGATCGCGCCGTGGTGGGCGCGCCATCCACAGCAGGCTGGCGGCCACAATGGCCAGCAGGCCGAACAAGCCGCCGAGGAAGTAGGCAATGAAGCGGCCGGACAACAGGTCATCGATGCCCAGACGGCGCAGCAGCTGGCGCTGGCGCTCGGGCGTGTAGCCGATCACCCACTGGTTCCAGCCATTCACCGCGCTATCGAGCAGCAGTTGCACGCGCTTGATCAGGTTGTTGTCCAGACGCATCAGATAAGGCAGTTCCTCGGCGCCCACGGCCGAGGCCAGGCCTTCGCGTATGCGTTCGGGCGCCACCTCGAAGGTCGGATCGACGCGGCGCCAACCCACGCCGTCCAGCCACACCTCGGTCCAGGCATGCGCATCGGCCTGGCGCACGATCAGGTAATCGCCGTTCTGCTCACCACCCTGGTAGCCGCCCACCACGCGCGCCGGCACACCGGCCGCGCGCAGCATGAAGACGAAGGCACCGGCGAAGTGCTCGCAAAAGCCCTGCTTGCCGGCGAATACGAATTCATCCACCGACTGCTGGCCATAGAGCGGCGGCTCCAGCGTGTACTGCAGGCCCTGGCTGCCGAAGAAGCGCAGCGCCTGGTTGACCCGCTCCGCAGGCGGCAGGCTGCGCCAGCCGGCCGCCACCTGGCGCGCACGCGGATTGCCCTGCTCGGGCAGTTGCAAAGCGCGCTCGAGCTGGAGCGGACTCTCGATCTGCCCTACCTGGTAGTCACGCCAGGCCTGCAGCTCAAGGCGCAGGCGCTTGTCGACGATGCGCCGGCCGACCAGCTGGTATTGCTCGCTTAGTCGCGCCTGGGGCGGCACGCTGGCCGGCATGTCCAGCGCCAGCAGCCAGGGACGCTGGTGCGCTTCCAGGGTCAGCACATAGTCAAGCGGCTGGCCGCGCCCCTGGATGACGCCCTCGGCGGCCAAGCCACTCGGCCCCTGGGTCCACACCCGGCCGTCGTAATGGTCGAACACCGGCCCCCGCCAGTACAGCAGGTCCTGGCTCGGTCCTTCACCATTGAAACTGACCCGGAAGGCCACCGAATCATCCTGGCCCATCTTGGAGAAGCTGCCTGGCGCCATGCTGTCGGACAGGCCGGGCCGCGCGGCATTACGGTCCTGCGGCAGGCGCCACAGCGGGCCTTCGATACGCGGGAAGAATACGAAGAGCACGGCCATCACCGGCAGGGCCTGCAGCATCAGGGTGCCGGCCAGGCGCAGCTGGGCCAGTGCCTGGCGCGGCTGGCCGGTCCAACCACCCAGCGTGTGCCAGCCCACCAGCAGGGCGGTGATCGCCAGCACCATCAGCCCCAGGTAGATGCCCATCGCGATGCTCTGCTCGAACAGGAAATTGGTCACCACCAGGAAGTAGCCGAGATAGACCAGCAGCAGCGCATCGCGCCGGCCGCGGGTTTCCAGCAGCTTGGCGCCAATCAACATGGCCAAGAGCGCAATGCCGCCGGTGCGCCCGAACAGGGTACGGAATTCGAAGAACACCCCGACCGTCAGCGCGAAGGTCAGCGGCAGCAGCAGCCATTTGGGCGGCATGCGCCACTGCTTGTACTGCAGCAGCAGGCGCCAGCCGAATAGCAGGGCCAGCACCGCCAGCAGCCAGCTGGGCAGGCGCTCGGCATGCGGCAGCAGCAGGCCGCCCAGTACCGCCAATAGCGCGAAGACCTGCACCCTATCCAGACGTTCGGCCTGCATCAGGCGTCCTCCCGTATGCCATGCAGCGCCAGCGCAGCCAGGCAGGCATCGCGCTGCGCATCGCCATGCTCGGGCGGCAGGCGCTGGCCGGGTAGGCTCAGGCCAAAGCTGAGTCCGCCCGCATGGGCGGCCAGCACCCAGGCGCACAGTCGCGCCAGCCGTTCCTCCTGCGCCATGCGCGGCGGCAGCGCGTCCCAATCCAGCCACAGGGCCAGCGAAGCCTCGCCATGGAACTCCTTGACCATCAGCCCCTCGTCGCGCGCGGCGGCCTTCCAGGCCACATGGCGCGGCGAATCGCCGCGCTGGAACGGGCGCAGGCCGGCGAAGTCATCCTGACCACGCGCGGTGACCACGCCCTCGCCCACGCCTTCGGCGGCGCCGGGCAAGGGCGGCGCCTCGGCCTCCGGGCGCGGATAGACCAGCACACGCTGGCCCAGATAGGCATAGGACCAGGCCTGGAACACCCCGAGCGGCCAGTGGCTGGCGATGCGCAGGCGCGGCGCGCTGAGCCAGCCGCGCTGCGCGGCCGGCAGGCTGATCCAGGCTCGCGCTGCATCCTGGGCCGGGACATCGAGCTCGGCCTGGGCGGCGTCATAGCTGAGCACGATATTCTGCCGCGCCAGCGTGCTGCCGTTTTCCAGCAGCAGCTCAAAGCGCGCCGCCTCGCCGGCAAAGCAGGGCTCGACGCGCCCGGCCGCAATCTGCAGACCCAGCAGATTGCGGAAGGTATGGAAAATGGACACCACGGCCATGGCCGCGAGCAGGAAGACCAGCAGATAGGCCAGGGCCAGGTCGTAGTTGATCGCGCCACCCAGCATGGCCAGCAGCATGGCGCAGAAGGCGAGCCCGCTGCGGCTGAGGAAGATATACACGCGCTGCTGGGTCAACTTCTGCACGCGCGCAACCGGGTGGCGACTTTGCAGCCAGCGCTGCCAGCGCCGGGTCAGCGGGCTCAGCACGGTGCTCAGAAAGGCAGACATGGATTAAGGGATGGCGACGTCGCCAAGCAGGCGCGCCACCAGCTCGGGCTGCGGACGGTTGCTGGCGCGGGCCAGCAGGCGGTGGGTAGCCACCGGGCCGAACACCGCCTGCACGTCTTCCGGAATCACCATCTCGCGCCCGGCCAGCAAAGCCCAGGCCCGGGCGGCAGCCAGCAGGCCGAGCGCAGCGCGTGGCGACAGGCCATTGTGGAATTCGCTCGAATCGCGCGTGGCACGCGCCAAGGCCTGCACATAATCGACCAGGGCCGGCGCCACATGCACGCGCCGCACCGCAGCCTGGAATTCGGCCAGCTCGGCGCTGCCGATCACCGCGCGCGCATCCTTCAACATATCGCGCCGGTCTTCGCCCAGCAGCATGGCGCGCTCGGCCGCCGCATCCGGGTAGCCGAGCGTGATGCGCATCAGGAAGCGGTCGAGCTGCGATTCGGGCAGCGGGAAGGTGCCAATCTGGCTGGCCGGGTTCTGGGTGGCGATCACGAAGAAGGGCTCGGGCAAGGCGCGGGTTTCGCCGTCCAGCGTAACTTGGCGCTCCTCCATGGCCTCGAGCAGAGCCGACTGGGTCTTGGGCGTGGCGCGGTTGATCTCATCGGCCAGCACCACCTGGCTGAAGATGGGGCCAGGATGAAAACGGAACACATGGTTGTCGCGCTCATAGATCGACACCCCGATCAGATCGGCCGGCAGCATATCGCTGGTGAACTGCACACGCTGAAACGCGAGGCCCAGGGTGGCGGCCAATGCATGGGCCAGCGTGGTCTTGCCGACCCCCGGCACGTCCTCGATCAGCAGATGACCACGCCCGAGCAGGCAGGCCAGCGCCAGGCGGGTTTCGCGCGGCTTGCCGAGGATAAAGGCATCGAGCTGGGCGAGCACGGCATGCAAGGGCGCGAGCGAGAGACGGGGGGAAGCTGACATGGTGGGGATATATTCCGGCAAAAAGGGCTTGGACTGGCACGGCGTGTATTGGTTTATACCACCCCCGGCTTTAGACTGTGGGCCAGAGGCGCCATCAAAAGCATGCGCCCGGGAGACATACCTTGCTTAGCTGGCTGGCCCGCAAAATCCTCGGCGCATCGCCCACCGCCTACATCACGCACGCCGACTGCGCGCTGCACGATATGGGTCGCCATCATCCCGAATCGCCCGAGCGGCTGGCCGCCATTCAGGACCGGCTGATCGCGGCCGGCCTGTGGGACCATCTACTGCATGTGGACGCGCCGCTGGTCGAGCGCCAGCAGCTGGCCCTGGTCCACCCGCCGCGCTATGTGGAAGCGCTCGATCATCTGTCACCCAGCCAGGGCATCGTGCATGTGGATGCCGATACCGCCATGTGCCCACACACTCTGCGTGCCGCCTGGCGGGCCGCCGGCGCGGTGGTCAAGGCGGCTGATCTGGTCATCGATGGCGACGCGGCGAATGCCTTCTGCGCCGTGCGTCCGCCCGGCCACCATGCCGAGTCCAAGCGCGCGATGGGCTTTTGCTTCTTCAATAATCTGGCCGTGGGCGTTGCCCATGCGCTAAGCCGCGGCATCGAGCGCATCGCGGTGGCCGACTTCGATGTGCACCACGGCAATGGCACCGAGGAGCTGTTCCACGACAACCCAAAGGTGCTCATGGTGTCCACCTTCCAGCACCCGTTCTACCCGTATAGCGGCGATCAGCCGCGCGGACCGAATATGGTCAATGTGCCGCTCAAGCAAGGCAGCCGTGGCGAGGATTTTCGTGCCGCGGTCGAACAGCACTGGCTGCCACGCCTGGCCGAGTTCAAGCCGCAGATGATCTTTATCTCGGCCGGTTTCGATGCGCATCGCGAGGACGAGATGGCCAGCATGGGCCTGGTGGAGGACGACTATGCCTGGGTGACCGAGCGGCTGATGGATGTGGCGGCCGAACATGGTCAGGGCCGCATCGTCTCGGTACTGGAAGGCGGCTACGACCCCTCAGCCCTCGGGCGCAGTGTGGCCGCGCATATCCGCGTGCTGGCCGGCCTCTAGCCCACGCCGGCAAGCCGAAAGCACAAGCCCCCTGGCATGCCAGCACGCCAGGGGGCTTGGTTTTACTGCAACGTCTTAGCGCGTGGCGCGGCGGCGCACCAGGTAGAGGCCGAGCAGGGCGATGCCCAGCAGGCCGGCCGAAGCCGGTTCAGGCACATCGTTGACCAGCGGGTTAGCGGCATTGCCGACCGACAACAGGATATTGTTGCGCAGCAGCCCGGTATCAGCCGACCAGCCGCCATGCTGGCCGAAGAAAGCCAGGGTCAGGCCGCCGAACAGCACGCGTCCGCTACCATAGCTGAGCTCGGCCAGGATGGCACGCTCGGCGCCATCGTTGATCAGCGCGGTCAGTCCGGCGCCGGTCAGATAATCGTGTGAGAAGGACGAGCCTAGCCAGCTGCTATTGGTACCGACGAAGATCGCATTGCCGGCCTGGCCTGGCGCGATATGGGCCACGCTCGAACCGCCATTATTCAGACGGACGCCGAAGCCGAGATCGAAGCCATTCAGGCCGCCCCAGCGCGCAGCATTCAGGAACAGCGAGCCGCCATTGGCCACATAGCTTTCCAGGCCGGCACGGTTGGCATTGATGAAGTTCTGGAAACCGGCCGTATTGGCAGCGCCGCCATCCAGATACAGCGCATCGTAGCCATAGGCACCGCTGGCCAGGGCATTGGCAAAAGTCAGGCGGGTCCAGTTGCCGGCACCGAAGACCTGGTTCATGCCATTCACGCCGCCAGCCTGGCCCCAGGGCTCGCTGCTGTCGGTGATATAGCTGATGGTGGCCGCCTGGGCCGTGATGGAAACCGCGGCAATCGCGGCAAAGCAGTACGCCAGATAACGCTTCATCTATTACTCCCTGTTTATTTTGATAGTGGCCAGCGCAGTGGCCTGTGCTGCAAACCGCCGCCCAGCATCGATTGCGTGCCGGGCGGCCGAAGCGGCCAGCTAAAGCACGGACCAGGCCAGGGAGTTTTAGTGTTTGATTAATAATGGAAATGGATTTTTCTAACTTTTTAACACGATGATTTTGTAAAGTTTTCCGACAGTTAGCCCAGCTGGCAGAAGCCGGACTAGCCAGCCGGCTGAAGTGCGACACCGCTGCCAGGCAGCGCTGCCCGCAAAGATATAAACCGCCACCGCCGGGCAGGCGCCGGACAAGCCGTTACACTCCGCATCGGCCCTTCTGCGAAAGCTCCCATGCCTGCGCGTTCTCCCGCCCTCGCCTATCTGCTGCTCACGCTGACCAGCCTGTTCTGGTCGGGCAATTTCGTGGTGGCGCGCGCCACCCATGCAGCCATTCCACCGCTGGCACTCAGCTTCGGACGCTGGGCGATTGCGCTGGCCATCCTGCTGCCCTTTGCCAGCGCACGCGCCTGGCGTGACCGCGCGCTGCTGCGCGCGCAATGGGGCCGGGTGGTCTTACTCGGCGCCATCGGCATCGCCGGTTTCAATTCGCTGGCCTATGCCGGCCTGCACTTCACCAGTGCCACCAATGCGGTGCTGACCAATAGCTTCATTCCCATCCTGATCCTGCCGCTGGGCGCGCTCTTTCTGCGCGAACCGTTCAGCGCGCGTCAGGCGCTCGGCGTGCTGATCAGCTTTCTGGGGGTGATGACCATCTTCAGCCATGGCGAGCTGGGCCGCCTGCTGGCGCTCGACCTGAATCGCGGCGACCTGCTGCTTCTGTTGGCGGCCCTGGATTGGGCGGTCTACACGCTGCTGCTGCGGCGCCTCGACCCGCGTATCGACCGTTTCGGCCTGCTGCTCACCATCACCGCCATTGGCCTCGTGTGCATCGCCCCCTTCGCCGGCTGGGAATGGCTGAGCGGCGCGCGGGTCGCGCCCAGCTGGGGCAATCTGGCCACCTTCCTGTACGTGGGCATCTTTCCCTCGGTGCTCGCCTATCTGTTCTACAACTATGGGGTTGCGCGCGTGGGGCCGGCGCAGGCGGGCAGCTTCATCCACCTGATGCCGGTATTCGGCACCCTGCTCGCGATGGCCTTCCTGGGCGAGCGCTTCGAATGGTTCCATGCGCTAGGCATGGCCGGTATCTTTGCCGGCCTCTTGCTGGGCAGCCTGCGGCCACACGTCCTTGCCCAGCCGGAAACCAAATCCCCATGAGGGCGGTCTGCTGCCCATGGGTCGTTCCAACTTCAACCAGGAGAGCCGCATGAAGCCAGCCGTGCACCCCGAAGACCTGGGCCTGATGCCCAAGACCGAGTTTAGTCGCCGTGAATTCGTCACCGCCTCGCTGGCCACCGGCTTTGCGCTAGCCGTGCTGCCGGATGCCCAGGCCGAGGTGATCAGCACCCCGACCGATGGCCTGGTGGCCGGCGAGGTGCAGATTCCAGTGCTGGGCGGCGATATGCCCGCCTACCGCGCCATGCCACAGGGCACGGGGCCCTTCCCCATGGTGCTGGTGGTGCAGGAGATCTTCGGCGTGCACGAGCATATGCGCGACGTCTGCCGCCGCCTGGCCCGCGCCGGCTATGTGGCGGTGGCGCCCGAGCTGTATGCGCGCCAGGGTGATGTATCCAAGCTCAGTGATATCAATGCGATCCGCGCCGTGGTCAACCAGGTGCCCGATGCGCAGGTGATGGACGACCTGACCAAGACCGTGGCCTGGGCGGCCGAACATAGCGCGGCCGATGCCGAGCGCCTGGCGATTACCGGCTTTTGCTGGGGCGGGCGCATTACCTGGCTGTATAGCGCGCACAACCCGGATGTGAAGGCCGGTGTGGCCTGGTATGGGCGCCTAGTGGGCGAGCCTAGCGTCATGACGCCCAAGCATCCGATCGATGTGGTGGCCCAGCTGCATGCGCCGGTGCTCGGCCTGTATGGCTCGGCCGACCAGGGCATTCCGAACGATACGGTAGAAAAGATGCGTGCCGCACTGAAGGCGGCTGGCAAGCCGGGTGAGATCATCCTCTACCCGGATGCGCCGCATGCCTTCCATGCCGACTACCGACCCAGCTACCGCAAGGAACCGGCCGAGGACGGCTGGAAACGCCTCTTGGCCTGGTTCAAGCAGCACGGCGTCTAAGGCGCCCGCGCGCGGCGATTTTTCACGCCTGGCCACGCGCGGCATTGCCGCGCGGGCCAAGCCGGCCTAGAGTGCCGCCATTCCGTTCCGGCCTCGCCCCATGTCCGCGCAACCCAGCTTCTTCTGGCACGACTACGAAACCTTCGGCATCCGCCCACAGCGCGACCGCCCGGCGCAGTTTGCCGGCATCCGCACCGACCTCGAGCTGAACGAGATCGGCACGCCGGTCGAATGGTTCTGCCAACCCAGCAATGACTTCCTGCCCGATCCGGAATCCATCCTGATCACCGGCATCACCCCGCAGCAGGCGGCCACGCGCGGCCTGCCGGAAGCCGAGTTCGTGGCACGCATCCATGCCGAACTGGCCACGCCCGGCACCTGCGGCCTCGGTTACAACACCCTGCGCTTCGACGATGAGCTGAGCCGCCACCTGTTCTGGCGCAACCTCATCGACCCCTATGGGCGTGAATGGCAGCAGGGCTGCTCGCGCTGGGACCTACTTGACTGCGTGCGCGCCACCTATGCGTTTCGGCCCGAGGGCATCGTCTGGCCGCAGCGCGAGGACGAGAGCGGCCTGGTCAGCTTCAAGCTCGAACAGCTGAGCCAAGCGAATGGTCTGGCGCACGAGGCCGCCCACGATGCGCTCAGCGATGTGCGCGCCACGATTGCCCTGGCGCGCCTGATCAAGCAACAGCAGCCACGCCTGTTCGACTTCTGCTTCAAGCTGCGCAAGAAAGAGGCGGTGGCCGAGGAGATTGGCGCCTACGATGGCCGGCCCTTGCTGCATGTGTCGGGCATGTATCCCGCCAGCCAGGGCTGCCTGGCCCTGGTGGCGGCCATAGCCGCGCACCCGGTCAACAAGAACGAGGTGCCGGTGTGGGACTTGCAGCACGATCCAGCCGAGCTGTTCGACCTGGATGCCGACACCCTACGCCGCCGCCTGTTCACGCGCAGCAGCGAGCTGGCCGAGGGCGAAACCCGCATCCCCATCAAGACCGTGCATCTGAACAAATCGCCGGTGGTGGTGGGCAATCTGAAGGTGCTGAGCGCCGAGCGCGCCGAGCAGCTGCAGATCGACCTGCACCATGGCCGCGCCAATGCCAGCAAGCTGGCCGGCCTGCTGGCCCAGCACGGCGTGAGCCTCGCCAACAAGCTCAAGCAGGTGTACAGCCGCGAGCAGAACTTGGCCGCGCGCGATGTGGACGAGGCGCTGTACGACGGCTTTATCGCCGACCCTGACCGCCGCCTGCTCGAACAATGCCGCGCCGCCAGCCCCAGCCAGCTGGCCGGCATGGCGCTCAACTTCAAGGACAGCCGCCTTGAGGAGCTCGTCTACCGTTACCGCGCGCGCAACTGGCCCGAAACCCTCAACGAGGCCGAGCAGGCGCGCTGGCTGGCGCACCGCAGCGCTCGTCTGCTGGACGGCGCGCACGGCTACCTGAACCTCGATACCCTGCACGAAAAGCTGGCGGCCCTGCGCGAGCAGCGCAGCGAGGATGAACGCGCGCAGGCCCTGCTCGACGCGCTGGAAGCATTTGCCGAGCAGCAGACCGAAGACTTGCTTTAAGCCCGGCCAACACGGGCCGCTGTATAGAACCGACCGATACCAAGGAGAGCCATGCATACCATCCTGCTGACCGGCGTGAACGGCCAGGTAGGCCACGAGCTGCAGCGCAGCCTGCAAGGCCTGGGCACCATTCATGCCCCGAGCAGTGCCAGCCTGAACCTAGCCGACCCCGATGCCCTCCGTGCCGCGGTGCGCGCGCTCAAGCCTACGTTGATCGTCAACCCGGCCGCCTATACCGCGGTGGACAAGGCCGAGAGCGAACCGGACGCCGCCTATGCGATCAATGCCACTGCGCCGGGTGTGCTGGCCGAGGAAGCGCGCCGCCTCGGTATTCCGCTGATCCACTACTCGACCGACTATGTGTACTCGGGTGAGGGCGAGCAGGCCTGGCGCGAGAGCGACCCGGTGGCGCCGCCCAATGTGTATGGCGCCAGCAAGCTGGCCGGCGAGGAAGCAATTCGCGCCAGCGGCTGCGATCACCTGATCCTGCGCACCAGCTGGGTGTATGGCGCGCGCGGCAAGAACTTCCTGCTCACCATGCTCAAGTTCGGCCGCGAACGCGAGAGCATGAATATCGTCGCCGACCAGATCGGCGCGCCCACCTGGTGCCGCAGCATTGCTGCGCTCAGCAGCCATATCGTGGCCAGCCGGCCAGACTGGGCCGCCGTCAGCGGCACCTACCATCTGGTCAATAGTGGCAGCACAAGCTGGCACGGCTTTGCCGAGGCCATCTTCGCGCTGGCCCAGGCACGCGGCGACACCGTGCCCAAGACCTTGAATGGCATCGCCACCGAGGACTATCCGACCCCGGCCCGCCGGCCGAAGAACTCGCGCCTCGATCTAAGCCGGCTTGAGCAGACCTTTGGCCTGGTGCCGCCCAGCTGGCAGGATGCGCTGGCGCAGTGCTTTGCCGACACCCCCCGCTAGGGAAATGCTGACATACCAGAGAAGACGAGGGGCAGCTCACCACCCGGCGGAGCCGGGTGCTAACCGAGAGTGCCAACGCAATGATTCCTCCCTGTTTTATTCCACCCCCTCCGCCCCCGCCGCCGCGGGGGAACCGCGCTAAGGCGCGATTACGGAAGTAATGAGCATCTCCTTAAATCACGGAGCACCACCATGAAAAAGCCGCTCTACCTTGCCCTGGCGCTGTTTGCTGCCAGCGCGCTACCCGGCCAGGCGGCCGACCCGCTGCCGGCCGATAAGAAGAAGGCCATCCAGGAGATGATCGCGGTCAGCAATATGAAGGCCGCGCTGCCGCAGATGATCGAGCAGATGAGTAACCAGGCGCAGGCAGCGATCCGCATGCAAGCGCTGCAGCACATCGAGCGCGATGCCAAGCTGAACGCAGAACAGAAAGCCGCGGCGCGCCAGCGCGTGGAGACCGAGCTGCCACTGCTGATGGCCGATATGCGCAATGCCCTGAACAAGGCCAATCTACCCGCGCTGATGGATGAGGCGACCTTCGAAATCTATGGCAAGCACTTCGAGACCGCCGAGATCCGCGATATCACCGCCTTCTACCGCACTCCGACCGGGCAGAAGTCGCTGCGCCTGATGCCGCAGATCAGCGGCGAGAGCATGCGTATGGTGATGGGCAAGGTCATGCCGCTGGTACGCGAGCAGATGCGTGAATCGGCGCAGCGCCTGCAGCAAAAGCTCGACAAGCCGCAGTCCTGAGGCCGAGCCGCGGGGCGGCCAGCCGCGCCGCCCCTATGCTGAAGCCCGGCCGCTAGCAACTGAAGCGCACGGCCGCGCCGCGCAGGCTTTCCGCCAGCGCGGCATTCTGGTCCACGGCCAGATTGATCTCACGCGAGGCGGAGAACGCCTTGTCGCTCATCAGCGCAATCCGCTCCACATTCACCGCGATCTCCTGCCCAGCCGCATTTTGCTCGGCCAGCGCATCGGACACCTTGGCCATGGCCGCACGCGTCTCGCGTGCGCTGTTGCGCAGCTGTTCCAGTACATCCTTGCTGCGTTCCACATGCTCCAGCGCCTGCGCTGTCTGACTCAGACTCTGGCGCATGCGCAAGCTCGCCTCGCTGGTGGTGCCGGTAATGGTTTCCAGCGTCTGCTGGATTTCCTGGGTAGCCGTGGTCGTGCGCTCGGCCAGCTTGCGTACCTCGTCCGCCACCACGGCAAAGCCACGCCCCTGCTCGCCGGCCCGTGCGGCCTCGATGGCGGCATTCAGGGCCAAGAGATTGGTCTGGCCGGCGATATCCTGGATCACCGCCGCGATGCGCCCTATCGCCGCACTATGCGAATCAAGCCGGGTCACCGTCTCGGTCACCCCTTCGGCATGGGCGAGTACCTCGTGCATCTCGCGCTGCAGCGCCTCGACCACGCTGGCGCCCTGCTCGGCCTGCTCGCCCGAGCTGGTAGCCAGCTCGAAGGCAAAACCGGCGTAATCGCTCAGATGGGAAATCCCGGTGGACAGCTCTTCCATGGCGGCCGCCATGCGCCCGGCCGCATCGCTCTGCTCGCCGGCCGAGGCGTGCACGGCATGGCTGTTCTGGCGCGTCTGCTTGGCATCGCTAACCAGTTGCTCGGCCGAGGACTGGATGTTTTCCACCAGGGTAGCCAGCTGCACGCGCATGGTTTCCATGGCCGCCGCCAGGCTGCCACCCTGTTCGGCCGGCACCGCCACGCGCGAGGCAAGGTCGCCATGGGCGATGCGCTGTGCCGCCACACGCATCTCTGCCGGCTCGCCACCCAGGTCGCGCAGCAGCGAGCGCAGTATCCAGGCCGACAGCCCAAGGCCGAACAGGGTGGCCAGCAGCACGAAGCCGGCACCGCCCCATAGCGCGCCGCGATGGTTGACCTGGAAGGCGGCAAAGTTCTGCTCGGCTACCCCGAGCTGCAATTTGATCAGCTGGTCGACCGCGCCAGTAATCGGGTCGATGCGCTGATAGAGCTGCTGCTGGGCAAAGCCGTCCAGCCCAGCCAGATCGCCGTTGCGCAGCAAGGGCCGCAGCGCTGCGAGGCTGGGCGCCGCGGCCTGCATGGCCAGATCGGCCTGGGCGACCAGGCGGCTTTCCTCGGGGGTCAGCGTGGTGGCGCGGTAGACGCGCCATTGCTCGGCAATCTGCCGATCGGCCTCGGCCAGATTGGCCGCGCCCTGCGCGGGTGCCAGCACGCCACTGCGCACCTTGTGCACGGTATCAACGATATTGATCGCATACATATCCGACACTGCCTTCAGCTGCACTAGGGGCATGACCCGGTCGGCGATGGTGGTCTCGAACAGGCGCGCGCCATCGCGCAGGCAGTACAGACAGAGCGCGGCCAGCAAGAGATTGATGGCGATCAGGCTACCGGCCAGCAAACTGAGTTTATGTTTTATTTTCACGGCGACTTCCTCCTGGTTGAAGACCAAGTCTTCAATCTAGGCAGGTGCCGAGGTCGCAAGGTGAAATTGGCGTGTCAGCCGATCAACGGCGTGGTCACGCAAGCCAGAATGCGTCAAAGCGCGCGAAATGACAGCGTTTCAGGGGTTCAGCCCGGGTAGCAGGATGCGGATCGCCTGGTCGAGGCGCGCCAGGGTGGCGGCGTCGAGCTGCTTGCTGCACATCAGATAGCGCTTGAGCCCGGCCGGCATGCCGGTCAGCTCAATGCGCACGAGGCCGAGCGTGCTCAGCTCGGAATGCTCGTTCAGATAAGCAAGGTCTTCCTGGTCGATGAGCATGAAATCGGCGCGGCGCGAGGCCAGCATGCGCGCCAGCTGCAAGGGGGCAACCACGGCACGCATCGGTGGCTTGGCCGCGCCATTGATCAGCGCATCGAGCTCGGCCCCGTAGGACACGCCCTCCACCACGCCGGCGGTCAGGCTGGCATCGGCAAACAGGCTGTTCAGCTGGCGATGCTTGCGCACCGCCGCCACGGCATGGGGCGCGGCCAGCACCACATGCGGTTTGTCCTGATGGATGGCGAGCGAAAAGCGCGCATAGGCTTCGCGCTCGGGTAGCTTGTACCAGCTGGGCGAACAGATGGGGCGCAGATTGGCCTGGATATCGGCGGTGATGCGCTTGACCGGCACCTCGGCAAACACGGCCGGCACATTGGCACGGCGGAAGATCGCCACCGTGCGCTCGAGCAGGAAGCCGCGCGGCTTACCGTCCTCGGTATAGCTATACGGGGGCTTGTCGCGGTACTCGACCGTGACCAGCTGGCTGGCAAGGCTGCTGAGCGGCAAGGCCAGCAGCAGGGCGAAAATCAGGCGCATGGCGGCATCATAGCGTGGCGGTGCGCGGCGCTTGGCCAGCTCGACGCAAGATGTGAAAAAGCCGCAGTCGCGCGGGGCGACTACGGCTTTTTTCAGGCAGGCCACGCGCAAGGCGCTTACCAGACGCCCAGATAGGCGAGCATGCCCTCGGCAGCCTGACGGCCTTCGAAGACCGCGCGCACCACGAGGTCGGCACCGCGCACCTGGTCACCACCGGCAAACACCTTGGGGTTGCTGGTCTGGTGCTTATAGGTCTGGCGTTCGCGCGCCACGGTGCGGCCGCGCTCGTCGGTGCTGATGCCATGCTTGGCAAACCACGATTCGGGCTGGACCTGGAAACCGAAGGCGACGATCACATGGTCGCATTCGATGATCTCTTCCGAACCGGCCACTACCACCGGTGCGCGACGGCCCTTGGCATCCGGCTCGCCCAGCTGGGTGGTCACCAGCTTGACGCCCAGCTTGCTACCGCGCTGCACGATCTCGACCGGCTGACGGTTCCAGAGGAACTCGACGCCTTCTTCCTTGGCGTTCTGCACCTCGCGCTTGGAGCCAGGCATATTCGCCTCGTCACGGCGGTAGGCACAGGTGACCTTGGCCGCGCCCTGGCGGATGCTGGTGCGATTGCAGTCCATGGCGGTATCGCCACCACCGAGCACCACCACCTGCTTGCCGGCCATGCTCAGATGCGCCTCGCCCTCGGGCAGGGTGTCCATGCGCTGGCGGATATTATTGACCAGGAAGGGCAAGGCCTCGATCACGCCCGGCAGGTTCTCACCCGGAAAGCCGCCCTTCAGATACTGATAGGCGCCCATACCCATGAACACGGCATCGTAGTCCTTGAGCAGGGTGTCGAAATCCACATCGCGGCCGATCTCGGTGTTCAGGCGGAATTCCACGCCCATGTCTTCCATGATGGCGCGACGGGTGCGGATCACTTCTTTTTCCAGCTTGAACTCCGGGATGCCGAAGGTGAGCAGGCCGCCGATTTCCTCGTAGCGGTCGAACACCACCGGCTTCACGCCATTGCGCACCAGGATGTCGGCCGCGGCGAGACCGGCCGGGCCGGCGCCGATGATGGCGACCTGCTTGTCGGTCTTCACCACCTGGCTCATATCCGGCCGCCAGCCCTGCTTGAAGGCCTCATCGGTGATGTACTTCTCCACCGAGCCGATGGTGACCGCGCCAAAGCCGCCCTGGTTCAGCGTACATGCGCCTTCGCACAGGCGGTCCTGCGGGCAGACACGGCCGCAGATCTCGGGCAGCGAGTTGGTCTTGTGGCTCATTTCCGCCGCTTCGAACAACTTGCCTTCCTGCACCAGCTTCAGCCAGTTCGGGATGTAGTTGTGGACCGGGCATTCCCACTCGCAGTAGGGGTTGCCACAGCTCAGGCAACGACCGGCCTGGTCGGCCGCATCGCTCTTGGGCAATGGGGCATAGATTTCAATGAACTTGCTGCGCCGAAACTCGGCTTCGAACTTGGCGCCCGGATCGCGCGGCAGGTTCAGGAACTTGAATACGTCGCCCATGGCGGGCTCCTTGTGAGGTGTGAGGTGTGAGGCGGCAGGGCTAAGCCCGTTGGCGCTCACACATCATTTGATCTTCACAGGGCAGAGGTCGAAGAGCGGTTTTGACACCTCACTCCTCACCCCTCACCCCTCACTAGTCTTTCAACAGGCTATCGAGCTTGGCGGCCTTCGGTTTCACCAGCCAGAAGTAATCGACGTAGTCGTCGAAGTCTTCCAGGATCTGGGCACCGATGACCGAGCCGGTCAGCGCGACGTGCTGTTCGATCTTTTCCTTCAGGAACGCACGGTGCTGGCCCATGGCCTCGCCGTTGATAAGATGGATATCGATCAGCTCGTTGTTGTAGCGATAGGCAAACTTCTCGTCGCGGTCGTAGACGAAGGCAAAGCCCCCAGTCATGCCGGCGCCGAAGTTGATGCCGGTCTGACCCAGGGCAATCACGCACCCCCCAGTCATGTATTCGCAACCGTGGTCACCCAGGCCCTCGACCACCGCCAGCGCACCCGAGTTACGCACGGCGAAGCGCTCGCCGGCGAGGCCGGAGGCGAACAGCTCACCACCGGTCGCGCCATACAGGCAGGTGTTGCCGATGATGGTGCCTTCGTGCGGCTGGTACATGACTTCCTTGGGCGGGTACACGACCAGACGGCCGCCGTTCATGCCCTTGCCCACATAGTCGTTGGCATCGCCTTCCAGGGTCAGCTGCAGACCCTTGGCATTCCACACACCAAACGACTGGCCGGCCGAGCCCTTGAGGCGCACATCGAGCGTGCCATTGGGCAGGCCGTCGGCACCGTGCTGGCGGGCGATCTCACCCGAAAGGCGCGCACCGAGCGAACGGTTGATATTGCGCACGTTGTATTCGAGCGTGATCGGCGTCTTGGCCGAGATGGCCGGCAACGCATCCTTGAGCATCTTTTCGGCCAGTTCGCCCTTGTCAAAGCTCGGGTTGCTGGCCGAGGTGCAGAAGCGCGGCTCGTCGGCGGCAATCGTGCCTTGGCTGAGCAGCACGCCGAGGTTCAGCTTGCCCTGGCGCTCGCTCTCGCCTTGCAGCAGTTCGAGCAAGTCGGCGCGGCCGATCAGCTCTTCCATGCTGCGCACGCCCAGCTTGGCCATCCACTCGCGGGTTTCGCGCGCGATGAAGGTGAAGTAATTGACCACCATCTCGGGCAGGCCGGTGAAGTACTTCGAACGCAGCTTGATTTCCTGGGTGGCTACGCCGGTCGCGCAATTATTCAGATGGCAGATGCGCAGGAATTTGCAGCCCAGCGCCACCATCGGGCCAGTGCCGAAGCCGAAGCTCTCGGCGCCCATGATGGCGGCCTTGATCACATCGAGACCGGTCTTCAGGCCACCGTCGGTCTGCACGCGCACGCGGCCGCGCAGGCCGTTGGCACGCAGCACCTGCTGGGCTTCGGTCAGGCCGAGTTCCCAGGGCGAGCCGGCGTATTTCACCGAAGACAGCGGCGAGGCACCGGTGCCGCCGTCGTAGCCGGAAATGGTGATCAGGTCGGCATAGGCCTTGGCCACGCCGGCCGCCACCGTGCCCACGCCGGGTTCGGCCACCAGCTTGACCGACACCAGCGCACTGGGGTTGACCTGCTTGAGGTCGAAGATCAGCTGGGCCAGGTCTTCAATCGAATAGATATCGTGGTGCGGCGGTGGCGAGATCAGGCTGATGCCTTCCTTGGCGTGGCGCAGGCGGGCGATCAGGCCGCTCACCTTATCGCCGGGCAGCTGGCCGCCTTCGCCGGGCTTGGCGCCCTGGGCCACCTTGATCTGCAGCACTTCGGCATTGACCAGATAGTGCGGGGTCACGCCAAAGCGGCCCGAGGCCACCTGCTTGATCTTGGACATCTTGACCGTGCCGTAACGGGCCGGGTCTTCACCGCCCTCACCGCTATTGGAGCGGCCACCGAGGCGGTTCATGCCTTCGGCCAGCGCCTCGTGCGCCTCGGGCGACAACGCGCCGAGCGACATGCCGGCCGAGTCGAAACGCTTGAGAATCGCCTCGAGTGGCTCGACCTCGTCGATGGCAATCGACTGGGCCGGGTCGATCTTCAGCTGCATCAGGTCGCGCAGCATGGCCACCGGGCGGGTATTCACCAGCTCGGCATAGCGCAGGTATTCGGCGTAATCGCCGTTCTGCACCGCTTTTTGCAGCTGCATGACCACATCGGGGTTGTAGGCGTGGTACTCCTCACCAAACACATACTTGAGCAAGCCGCCTTGCGAGATCGGGCGCATGGCATTGAAGGCCAGCTTGGACAGCTGCTTCATGTCCGCTTCGAAGTCGGCGAAGTTGGCGCCGCCAATACGGCTGACCGTAAACGGCATGCAGGTCTCGACGATCTCGTCGGCAATGCCGACCGCCTCGAACAGCTGGGCACCGCGATAGGACGCCACGGTGGAAATGCCCATCTTGGACAGCACCTTCAGGAGGCCCTTGTTGATGCCCTTGCGGAACTTGCTCATCGCCTCGGACGGCTTTTCGTTCACCGAGCCGGTCTTGATCAGGTCGGCGATCACCTCGTAAGCCAGATAGGGGTGAACCGCGGTCGCGCCATAGCCGATCAGGCAGGCGAACTGGTGCGGGTCACGCGCGGTGGCGGTGTCGATCAGCAGATTGGTCTTGCAGCGCAGGCCGCTATTGACCAGGGCCGTGTGCACGGCGCCGGTGGCGAACAGCGCATGAATCGGCAATCTATCCTTGGCGATATGGCGGTCGGTCAGCACGGCAATCGCCACGCCAGCCTTCGAGGCCGCCACCACCTGCTCACACAGCGTAGCAATCGCGCCCTTCAGATCGAGCTGGCTCGGGTCGTAGCACAGGTCGAAGGTCTGCGCGCGGAATTGCTCATCGGCCTGGCTGGTCAGCAGCTTGAACTTCTCGTAGCTGAGAATCGGGCTGCTCACCTCGATGCGCTTGGCGTGGTCGGCTGTCTCCTCGAAGATATTCTTCTCCGAGCCGAACACCGTGTTCAACGACATCACCACCGCTTCGCGGATCGGGTCGATCGGCGGGTTGGTGACCTGGGCGAACTGCTGACGCAGATAGTCGAACGGCGAGCGCACGCGCTGGCTGAGCACCGCCATTGGGGTGTCATCACCCATTGAGCCGACCGCTTCCTGCGCATCCTCGGCCAGCACGCGGATCACCGCATCGCGTTCTTCGAAGCTGACCTGGAAGTGCTTCTGGAACACATTCAGCTGCTCGCGGCTCAGCTCGGGGCGGCCACCATCCTCGTCCATCGACAGCTCGAGGCGGTTTGCATACTGCTTGATCCAGCGCCGGTACGGGTGGGCGGCCTTGAGCTTGGCGTCGATCTCATGCGGCAGCAAAAGCTGGCCCGACTGCAGGTCGACGGCAATGATCTGGCCGGGACGCACGCGGCCCTTCTTGACCACATCCTCAGGCTTGTACGGCCACACGCCGATCTCGGACGAGATGGTCAGGTGACGGTCGCGCGTCAGCACATAGCGGCCCGGACGCAGGCCGTTGCGGTCCAGCATGCAGCCGGCGTAACGGCCATTGGTCAGCACGATGCCGGCCGGGCCGTCCCACGGCTCCATATGCATGGAGTTGTATTCGTAGAAGGCGCGCAGTTCCTTGTCGGTGGTATCCACGTTCTGCCAGGCGGGCGGCACCAAGAGGCGCAGCGCGCGGAAGAAGTCGATACCGCCCATCAACAGGCCCTCGAGCATATTGTCGAGGCTCATCGAGTCCGAACCGTCGGTCTGCACGATGGGGCGGATATCGTCCATATTCGGAATCAGCGGCGAGGCCATGATGGCTTCGCGCGCACGCGCCCAGGAGCGGTTACCGGAAATCGTGTTGATTTCGCCGTTGTGCGCCACATAGCGGAACGGCTGCGCCAGCTTCCACTGCGGCCAGGTATTGGTGCTGAAACGCTGGTGGAATACCGCGAGGCTGGAGGTGAAACGCTCGTCCTGCAGATCGGGGAAGAACACCGGCAGGTTTTCGGGCGTGACCAGGCCCTTATAGCTCATGGTGTGCGCCGACAGCGTCGGCACATAGAAGCTCGCATCGGCCTTATTGGCCTTCTCGGCCAGGCGGCGGCCGATATACAGGCGACGCTCGAAGCTGGCCGCATCCATATTGGCCGGGCAGTTGACGAAGACCTGGGCAATCGCCGGCAGGGTCTTCAGCGCGTATTCGCCGCAAGCACGGGTATCGGTCGGCACGGTGCGGAAACCAGCCACTTCCAGGCCCTGCTCTTCCAGCTGGGCTTTCAGATTGGCCAGCGAGACCTTACCGGCCTCCAGATCGGCACTGTGGAACACCAGGCCGGCCGCGTAGTGCGCGGCGAGCTCGAAGCCCTTCTCGCGCGCCACGGTGCGCAGGAAGCTGTCCGGCTTGCGGAACAAAAGGCCGCAACCATCGCCCGATTTGCCGTCGGCCGCCACCGCACCGCGGTGGGTCAGATTGGCCAGCGAGGAAATCGCCGTCGAGACAAGCCAGTGCGAGGGCTTGTCGTCCATATTCGCAATCAAGCCGAAGCCGCAGGAATCCTGCTCGAAGCTGGGGCGGTAGAGCGTACCTTCAAGGCGGCGCTGTCTGTCATCCATATGCGTGATACCCGTGTACGTGCGAGGCGGCATGCAGTGCAGGGCTGGCTTGTGGCAAGCAGGCACTTTGCGGCCCCTTTTTTGGGGAGAGCGGCGCTCGGTTCCGGCCGGCGTGCGAAACACGCGGGGGATTGCGTTGGTGCCGGCCAGTCGAGGTTCGCTCGTTTGGCGGCGGAACATTGCGCGGGTGTCGCAATGGGGTGGGTCAACGCGGAAGGGGGTCGGCAACAGCCGTCCAAGCGCTCCGAAAACAAAGCCTGCCGAACCGAATTGGGTTCTGACAGGCTTGATCGATTCTAGCGGAGCGAAGGCTGCCCACGCAACGGTTTTGTGCGGCGCACGATCTGTTTAAAATCAATAACTTACATGCTTATAACTGTCAAAGATTTTCAACAGTAAGACAGATTATTACGAAATGGCGACTTAGCCGGGCAGCGAAGGCAATACGGGCTTACGGCAATGTATGGACAACTTGCCCAGACACTCAGGACAGGGCCAGCGCAAGCCCCAGCGGCACGAAGATCAGGCTGGACAGATTACCGAGCAGGACGATGGAGGCCACCTTGTCCGGCTCCTGCTGATTGCGCTCGGCAATCAGGAAGTTGAGCACTGCGGGCGGCAGGCTTGCATACACATACAGCTGGGCGGTGGCGCTTGGCGTGAGCGGCAGCAGCTGGCTCGCCAGCGCCGCCACCAGCAGGCCGGCCAACGGGCAGAGCGCAGCGCCGGCCAGGCCAATGCGCCAGCCGGCCAGGCTCACGTCCAGCATGCGCGCACCGAGTGCAAACAGCATGAGCGGAATCGCCGCCTCGCCAAGGAGCCGTATCGGCAGCGCCGCCCACTCGGGCAGGCTGAGCCCGAGCAGATTGAAGCCGATACCCAGCACCGAGGCGGCAATCATCGGGCTCTTCAACACGCCGGCCAGCGAGGCATCGTGGTTGACCAGCTTGGCGCCCAGGGTGAAGTGCAGCAAATTGGTCATCACGAACAGCGCCACCGCTGCCGGCACCGCCTGCGGGCCGAAGGTGAGCAAGGCCAGCGGCAAGCCCATATTGGCGGTATTGCCGAACATCATCGGCGGCACGAAGGTGCGCGTATCCCAGCCGCGCCAGCG
This sequence comes from Chitinimonas taiwanensis DSM 18899, assembly GCF_900119825.1. GTDB lineage: Bacteria > Pseudomonadota > Gammaproteobacteria > Burkholderiales > Chitinimonadaceae > Chitinimonas > Chitinimonas taiwanensis. Next base: position 87,887 of record NZ_FPKR01000006.1, read on the forward strand.
TGCGAACAACCAGGCAATGCCGCCCGAACCCAGCACCACCACCAAGCCAGCCAGCAGCAGCCAGCCATTGGCGCGCAGGTCGAAATCCTTGGCGGTCAGGCCGGAGAAGATCAGCAGCGGCGACAGCAGGTCCACGGTCAGCGTATTCATCGCCGCCAGATCGGGCCGGTGACGGCGCGCATACAGATAACCGATCAGGATGATCAGCAGGACCGGGGTGATGATGGCGAGGATGCGCAGCAGCATGGGCAAGCGATCTCAGCAAAGACAGGTGAAAGTTGGCCGGCGGCCGGCGGGCAGGCCCGGACCGTTGATTGCAAGCTACTTAAGATGCCCAGCCACCTTCGCTAGGCACCCTGTTCACTTCAAATCGGTGAGGCCAATCTGGCCAGCGAGCAGTACAGCGCTTAGCGGCGCTCCCGCACACCCAGCCAATCGCACCCGGTCAGGAAGTATTCGGTCAAACGCGCTTCGGGCGTGCCGGCCTCGGGCTGGTAGTCGTAGCGCCAGTTGGCCATCGGTGGCATGGACATCAGAATGGACTCGGTACGCCCGCCCGATTGCAGGCCGAACAGGGTGCCGCGGTCCCAGACCAGATTGAATTCCACGTAGCGGCCACGCCGGTAGGCCTGCCAGTCGCGCTGCGCCTCGCCGTACGCCATATCGCGGCGGCGCTCGACGATGGGCAGATAGGCGGCCAGGAAAGCATCGCCCACGGCCCGGGTCATGGCGAAGCTGCCTTCGAAGCCTAACTCGCTGAAGTCGTCGTAGAAGATGCCGCCCACGCCGCGCGGTTCCTGGCGGTGCTTGAGGAAGAAATACTCATCGCACCATTGCTTGAAGCGCGGGTATTTGTCCGCGCCATGGGGCGCCAGCGCATCGGCACAGGTCTGGTGGAAATGGATCGCATCGTCCTCGAAGCCGTAATAGGGCGTCAGGTCCATGCCGCCGCCGAACCAGAAGACATCGTCGTCGCTACGCGACTCCTCCCTGTTCGAAACACCCTCACCCCCGGCCCCTCTCCCCTGGGGAGAGGGGGGCGTGCCGGCTTCGCCGCGGGCTTTGTACGCGCGGAACATCCGCACATTCAGGTGCACAGTCGGGATGTAGGGGTTGCGCGGGTGGAAGACCAGCGAGACGCCCATCGCCTCCCAGGCGCGGCCTGCCAGCTCGGGGCGGTGGGCGCTGGCCGAGGGCGGCAGCTTGTCGCCCATCACATGGCTGAAGCCAACCCCGCCACGCTCGAGCAGCTGGCCACCTTCCAGGATGCGGCTGATGCCGCCACCGCCAGCAGGGCGCTGCCATTCATCGCGGCTGAAACGGCCGCCATCGGCCGCCTCCATGGCGGCCACGATACGGGCTTGCAGGTCGAGGAAATAGGATTTGATGGCGTCGGTTTGCATAGGCGTCTCGGAACGGGAAGCGGGCTCAGGCCGCCGGGAGCTGGCTGCGCAAGCTCGGCCCGGGGTCGAAGCCCATGATAGCGATGTAGCGCGCCTGCAGCGATGCCGGCAGGGCCAGCCACCAGCGCGCGGCGGCCTGCAGGCCGGCCTCGATGCTGCGCGCATCGGGTGGCGGCGTTTCACCCAGGGCCAAATAGTGCGCGCGCCAATGGCTGGTATACGCCACGCTGGCCTGGGCCAGATGGCGCATCGGCAAGCCACTGAGGCGCAGCGCCTGCCAGAAGATGCGGTCGCCAATAATGTGCAGCGGCGCCGGCATCAGCGTCCACAGCGCGGTTAGATCGAGCGCGGCACCGCTGAGGAACAGGCAGTTGGTATCAACGAAATCCGGCGCGCCCACCGTGTCGCGCAGCGGCATCAGGCGGCCATCCGGGTAATACAGCTGGCGCGCGCAGCTGAACACCGCGGTGCGCCCGCCATCGGCCTGCCAGGCCTGCACGAGGCTGGCCACATGCTCAGGCCAATAGGCATTGTCGGCATCCAGATAGCAGAGCGCGTCAAAGCCCTCGCTACGCGCCAGCAGCGAACCGAGGGCGCGCGGGGTGTCGCCATAGTCGCCATGCGCCAGCCCCAGCTGCACATGGCGCAAGCCCGGCTGATCAAGCGCCTGCGGATAGCCATCCGAAATCAGGAAGTGGGTGCACGGATAGTGCTGGGCCGCCACGCTGGCCATGCAGCGCTGCAACTGGGCCGGGCTTTCGCGATGGTAGGGCGTGATCACCGCCACGCGCAGCGCCGGCATGCTGGCTCAGGCCGGCTGTACCGGGGTCAGGCTGGACAGCTCGGCCACGCGGTTCTGGCCATCCACGAAGACCAGATTCGGCGCGTGCTGGCCGATCTCGGCATCGGCATAAATGCCGAAGCTGGCAATGATCAGGATGTCACCGACCTGCACGCGGCGGGCGGCCGAGCCATTGACCGAGATCACCCCCGAACCGCGCTCGGCGCGGATCGCGTAGGTCTGGAAGCGCTCGCCATTGGTCACATTCCAGATATCGATCTGCTCGTATTCACAGATATTGGCGGCCTCGAGCAGGTTCTCGTCGATGGCGCAGGAGCCGATGTAATTGAGCTCGGCATGGGTCGTGGTGACGCGGTGCAGCTTGGATTTGAGCAGGGTACGTTGCATGGTGGAGTCTAGTCAGTGCAGGCCCGGATGGCGATAGCGCACATCGGGCCGTTTTTCTTCATTTGCCTCGCCAGCGGTCGACTCGACCGCGACAAAGCCCAGGGATTCATAAAACGCGCAGGCGGAGCGGTTTTCCTGAAAGCACCACAGCTGGCGCGCCCGGCCATCGGCCAGCGCACGCAGCACCAGCTGGGTGCCGATGCCCTGGCGCCAGGCGCTCGGCGCCAGGTACAGGTGATCAATCCAGTCCGCATCGAAGACGATGAAACCGAGCAGCGCATCTTGCGCATCGCGCGCCAGCCAGATCTCGCTATCAGGCAGGCAGCCTTGCAGATACTCGGCATTCTCGGCCGGCGTGTGCTGCACCGGCAGCTCGGGCATGGCGGCCAAGCGCGCGGCACCGAACAGATCAGCCAGGCGGCGGAACAGTTGCGGGTCGACCGCCGTCAGGCGCTCCAGGCGCACGCTCACGCCAGCGTCACTTCCAGATTGTCGATCAGGCGTGGCTTGCCCAGGCGCGCGGCCGCCAGGATTACCAATTCACGGTCGCCCGGCCGGGCATGCTCCAGGCGCTGCTGGTCGCGAATCTCGACATAGTCAACACGCCAGCCGTGGTTCTCGAGGTCGGCGCGTGCAGTCTCGGTCAGTTTGACGAAGTCGCTGGCGCCCGCTTCCAGCGCGGTCTTGATGGCAAGCAGATTACGGTACAGCCGCGGCGCCTCGGCGCGTTCCGCCTCGGTCAGATAGCCATTGCGCGAGGACAGCGCGAGGCCATCCGCCGCACGGCCGGTATCAACCGGCACGATGGTGATCGGCATATCGAGGTCGGCCACAAAGCCCTCGATGACCTTCAGCTGCTGATAGTCCTTCTTGCCGAACATCGCTGCATCGGGCTGCACGATATTGAACAGCTTGGTCACCACGGTGGCCACGCCGCGGAAGTGGCCGGGACGGAACTGGCCGCACAGCTCGTTCTGAATGGCGGGCGGCTCGACCTTGTATTGCTGCTCGGTACGCGGGTAGAGCTGGTCCACGGTCGGGTGAAACACCGCATCCACACCGGCGGCGATCAGCTTGGCGCAGTCTTCCTCGAAGGTACGCGGATAGGTATTGAAATCCTCGCCCTGGCCGAACTGCAGCGGGTTGACGAAGATGGACACCACCACCTTGCCGCCACCGTGCTGCAGGCAGGCCGCCTTGGCCGCGGCGCACAGGGAGATATGCCCCTCGTGCAGATTACCCATGGTGGGCACGAAGGCCACATAGCCGGCGCTTTTGCGCCAAGCGCGTAGCTCGGCAATAGTCGTAAAGATATGCATACGCAAAACGCCTTCTTAGTACAGGGTCTTGCGCAAGCGCAAGACCGGCCAGGATTGGCCATTGAATTCACGTGCCGCCCCCGCCTCGGGCAAGGCCACGAAGCCCAGCTGTAGTGCCAGCTGCTGGGCAGCGGTATTTGCCAGCAGAGTTTCGGCGTCCAGCACCTGCACGCCGAGCTGATCGCGGGCAAAGTCCAGCAGCGCCTGGGCGGCCTCGCGTGCATAACCCTGACCCCACCAGGCCTCGCCCAGCTCGCAACCAAAGCTCGCGCTGCCGTCGGGCTGCACACGCACACCGCAGGAACCGATCAGCGCGCCATCCGCTGCGCGCGTGATGGCCAATTGCCACTGCCGGCGCGGCTGCTCATGCTGCCAGCCGATAAAGCGGACCAGCAGCTGCTGGCTGGCCGCATGGTCGCATTCCTGCGCGGGATAGTAGCGGCCGAACTGCGCACCCTCGCGCAGACGCAGATAGGCCGACGCATCGTCGGCCTGGAAATCGCGCAGTAAAAGGCGCACGGTACGCAATGGCAGCAAGTGCAGCGCTCTAGAAAGTATGTTCGGGGGCCGGGAAGGTCTTGGCCTTCACCGCCTGCACATAGGCTTGCAGGGCGGCCGGGATGCTGTCGGCGCCATGCAGGAAGTTCTTCACGAAGCGTGCCTTCTTGCCCGGATAAACGCCGAGCATGTCGTAGACCACTAGCACCTGACCATCCACATCCACGCCCGCACCAATGCCGATGGTCGGCACTTGCAGGCTGGCGGTGATCTCCTTGGCCAGCGTGGCGGGCACCATTTCCATCAGCACCACGGCGGCGCCCGCCGCCTCGAGTGCCTTGGCATCGCGCTTGAGCTGCTCGGCGCCGGCATCGGTCTTACCCTGCACCTTGAAGCCGCCGAACACATGCACCGACTGTGGGGTCAGGCCGATATGCGCGCAGACCGGAATGCCGCGCTGCACCAAAAAGCGCACGGTCTCGGCCATGTATTCGCCGCCTTCCAGCTTGACCATTTCCGCCCCGGCAGCCATCAGCTGCGCGCTGGCCGCGAAGGCCTGCTGCGGGCTTTGCTGATAGGCACCGAAGGGCAGATCGGCCACCACCATGGCATTGCCGGCCTGCTTGGCCACGCAGCGTGTGTGGTAAACCATCTGTTCCAGGTTGACCGGCAGGGTCGAGCTTTCGCCCTGGATCACCATGCCGAGCGAATCGCCGACCAGCAGCATCTCCACGCCGGCATCGGCCATCAGGCTGGCGAAGCTGGCGTCGTAACAGGTCAGCATGCTGATTTTCTGGGCCTCCTGCTTGAGCTTGAGCAGGGTGGAAACCGTCATCTTCATTGGAGCAATCCATTAGGTTATCAAGCGCTTGCTCTGCAAATTCGCAAGGCTATTGCGCAATTCAAGCCATGCCCCAGGTCGGAGCATGCGAGCACTTGGGCGCATCATTTCGATGCAGCGCAACAATAGCGTAATCCCGCCGCGCAACTCAAACGCTTTTGCCCCTTGGCCGGCAAATCCCGCGGCGGCCGTCTGGTATAGACCACGGCAGCCATGCGGCCGTTCAAGCCTTGTTGAAATACTCGCGTGCGCCGCGCATGCCTTCGATGCGGCGCAGCAGCAGACGGAAGTCGTCCTCGTTTTCTACCAGATTCAGGTGCTCGGTATTGACGATCAGCAGCGGTGCATCGGTGTAGTCGTAGAAGAAGCGGCTATAGCGCTCGGCCAGCTGGCGCAGATAGCTCTCGCTCATGCGCGACTCATAGTCGCGCGAGCGGCTACGCACGCGTTCGACCAGGGTGTCGATATCGGCCTGCAGATAGATGACCAGGTCGGGTGTGGGTGCGCGTACGCGCAGATGGCGATAGATATCCGAATACAGGCGGAACTCGTCATCGCTGAGGATGAGCTGGGCGAACAGCGGGTCCTTGTCGAACACGAAGTCAGCCACGGTCTGGCCGCCGAACAAGTCCATCTGGGTCAGGCTCTCCACCTGCTCCACGCGCTGGAACAGGAAGGACAGCTGGGTGGGCAGCGCATAGCGCGACATGTCCTGGTAGAACTTGGGCAGAAAGGGAATATCGTCCGGTTTTTCCAGCAGCAGATTGGCTTCCAGATGCTCGCCCAGCTTGCGGGCCAGGGTGGTCTTGCCCACCCCGATCGGACCTTCAACGACGATGTAACGGTAACGCGCCAAACCCATTGCCGATTCCCTATCTGATCGTTTCTGCGCGGCCGCTGTCTGGCCGCCTAGCCCTACTCATCAATACGCTGCAAGCCCGTCTGATCGCAGGCGGCCACCAGTGTGGCCAGTGCGCGCCCGTCCGGCAAGCGCAAGTCGGGGGCGATATCGTGCAGCGGCAGCAGCACGAAGCTGCGCTCGACCATGCGCGGATGCGGCACGGTCAGGCGTGCATCGTGCAACACCGTGTCGCCATACAGCAGCAAGTCCATATCCAGCGTGCGCGGCGCATTGCGGAAGCTGCGCTCGCGACCAAAGCGCTGCTCGAAGGCCAGCAAGGCATCCAGCACCGCGTGCGGCGGCAGCGTGGTGGCAATGCCAGCCACCGCATTGACGAAGTCGGGCTGGTCCAGATAACCGACCGGCGCGCTGCGATAGCAGGGCGAGCAAGCCAAGAGCCGGGTATCGGGCAGCTCAGCCAGGGACGCCATGGCGGCACGCACGGTGGCTGCCGCCTCACCGAGATTGGCGCCCAGACCGATATAGGCGTGCACGCTCACTGAGCGTTGTCCTGCGCCGGCTTGGCACCGCCACGTGGGCCGCGCCGGCGGCGCTTCTTGGCTGCCGGGTCGCCCGGCTGGGCACGCACCAGCATCGCCTCACGTTGCTGGTTGTCGGCGGCCTGGAAGGTAGTCCACCAGTCGGCCAGCGCCTGGTCCACTTCACCGGAGCTGGCGCGCAGGCACAGGAAGTCGTAACCGGCGCGAAAACGCGGGTGCTCCAAGAGGCGGAACGGTTTGATGCCGGTGCGCTGTTCGAAGCGCGGCTGCAGGGTCCAGATTTCCTTCATGGTGCTGCCATAGCGACGCGGAATGGCCAGCTTCTGTTCCTGCACGGCCTCCACTTCGTCGATGGCGGCAAACAGCGCCAGCATGGGCTTCTCGCCCGCGGCTTTACGTTTGTCCCAGTTATCGAGCACTTCCAACCACAAGAGCGAGGCGAACACATAGCCGGCCGACACGGGCTTGTCCTCGCGGATGCGCCGGTCGGTGTTCTCCAGCGCGGTACGCAGGAAGGCCTCGCCATGTGGCATGGCCATCATCTTGTCGAGCAGGGGGAAGAAGCCGTGATGCAGGCCTTCGTCGCGCAGCTGCATCAGGCAGGCCCAGCTCTGGCCGCTGAACAAGAGCTTGAGCATCTCGTCGAACAGGCGCGAGGACGGCACGTTCTCGAGCAGGCTGGCCAGTTCGCGGATCGGCTTACGGGTGGCCGGGTCGATGCTCAGGCCGAGCTTGGCGGCCAGGCGCACCGCGCGCAGCATGCGCACCGGGTCCTCGCGATAGCGCACGGCCGGCACGCCGATCATGGTCATGCGCTTCTTTTCGATATCGGCCACGCCGCCGTGGAAATCGATGATCTCCTCGCGATTCGGGTCGTAGAACAGCGCATTCACGGTGAAGTCGCGCCGCTTGGCGTCGTCTTCCTGGCTACCCCAGGTGTTGTCGCGAATGATGCGCCCCGCCTCGTCGGTGGCCGCGTCGCCGCTGCCACGGAAGGTGGACACCTCGACCATTTCATCGCCAAACAGTACATGTACCAGCTTGAAGCGCCGGCCAATGATGCGCGAACGGCGGAACAGCTTGTGCACCTCTTCCGGCGTGGCATTGGTGGCCACATCGAAGTCTTTCGGATCCTTGCCCAGCAGGAGGTCGCGCACCGCGCCGCCGACGATATAGGCCTCGAAGCCGGCAGCCTGGAGCTGATCGGTGGTTTTCAGTGCGAAGGAAGGCAGGCGGTTGCGGCTGATGCCGTGGCGCTTGAGCGGGATCACCACCCGGCCGCCGCCATGGTGCTTGGTAAGCCTGAAGACGCGGCCGATCAGATTTCGAATCATTGTTGTTTGTTGAATCAGTTCCCAGTGGAAGCGGCGATTATACCGGCATGCACTGCCGTGAGCGGCATGCTGTTTCCACCCCGGAGCAGCCCAGGAGAACAAAATGCCCCAAATCGCGTATCAGATCCTCAATGTGTTCGCCGAAGAGCCGTTTGGCGGCAACCCACTCGCGGTAATCGAGGACGGCAGCCAGCTCAGCGATCGCGAGATGCAGCTGATCGCGCGCCAGTTCAATCTGTCTGAAACCACCTTCCTACTGCCATCCGAGCGCGCCAGTGCGCGCGTGCGCATCTTCACGCCTGGCTATGAGATGCCGTTTGCCGGCCACCCCACCCTGGGTTCGGCCCAGGTGGTGCGCGCGCTGCACGGCACGGGCGATGCGATTACGCTGGAGATGCAGGCCGGCGTGATTCCGGTGCGCGCCGAGGGCGAGCGCTGGACGCTATCGGCCAATGCGCCCACACAGCGGCCGATGGAAGCCAGCCCGGCCGAGCTGGCCGCCATGCTGGGCCTGCCGGCCGAGGCGATTGCCGGCCCCTGCCTATGGGTGAGCTGCGGCAATGAGCAGGCGATGATTCCGCTCGCCTCTCCAGCATTCGTGCAGGCCTGCCGTCCCGATGCCGAACTGATGCGCCGCTACAGCGTCAACGACACCGGCAAGCCCAAGGCCTATGTGTTCGCACGCACCGAGCATGGCTTCGAGTCGCGCTTTTTCTGGACGCCCGACACCGGCATCGCCGAGGACCCGGGCACCGGCTCGGCGGCGGCCAATCTGGGCGGCTGGTGGCTGGCCACCCAGGGCGACGCGCCGCTGCAGGCCACCATTCGGCAGGGGACGGCCATGGGCCGCCCGAATGTGCTGAGCCTGCAGGTGGGCAATGGCGGCATCGAAGTGGGGGGCCGCGTGCAACTGCTCGGGCGTGGCACACTGCAATGGTAAACCCTACCGGGCTGTCGGCCTGTTTGACAGCCCAGCCCTGACCCATCCAGAAATCCAACACAAGGCATTGATTTTAAAAGAATATAAAGATGGGCATATCGCATGCTTGGTTCCAAGCTGTAGCACTTGACCGCCCCGGGGCCAAGCCGCTGCACAGCCAAGGAGGATTCCCATGCATGCGCGTCCCGTCTTACCGGCCCTGCTACTCGGCCTCGCGCTCCTGCTGTTGCCCATGCACAGCCAGGCAGCCCTGTTCAGCAGCGATCTGAGTGCCAGCGGCTTCATCAGCTTCGACACCGCCAATTCCACCACCACGGCAGGCAGCCAGAGTGGCGAACTGCAGCATCAATCCGGCGGCGCGCTCAATAGCGCGGCCTTCAATAATGGCCCGCCCAGCCCGGACAGTCTGAACGGCAGCTTCAGCGATATCGGCGACGGAGTAGGCATGTTGCTGAGTCTGGCGGGCGATGTGCAAAGCGCAGCACAAGGCAATCAAGGGGTGTTTGGCGACTTCGGCATCAGCCTGAGCAATCTGTCCGCCACCGCCATCATCACCGTCACCCTGCAGCTGAACAGCAATTTCGGTCTGCTCAGCGCCAGCGGGCAGGACGCCTATCTGCAGCTCGACACCTTCCTCGATGGCATTGATGTCTACGGCCGACGCTGGCGTGACACGCTGAATGGCGATGTGAATGAGGACAGCGCCAGCGCGCTGTACACCGTGGTGCTCAACCCGGGTGACAGTGCCAGCATCAGCGGCAATATCGAGGCGCGTTTCGGCGCCTTCTCCAGCGACGGCCTGTACAGCGGTCAGTTCAGCCCCTTCATCAGCATTGCCGAGGTCACGGTGCGTGACGATCCGCCCGAAGTCCCCGAGCCGGGCACGCTGGCGCTGCTGTTCAGTGCGCTCGGTCTGCTGCTCTGGCAGCGTCGTACCCCTTCCCTGCGTTTGGCCCACGATAAGGAGTAAGCAAGATGGCACGCAAACTTTCCCCCGCCCTGCTGGCTGCCAGCCTGATGGTGATGCCCGCCGGTGGCGCGCTGGCCTGCAGCAGCGAACCCTATATCGGCAGCATCTGCACGGTTGCCTTCAATTTCTGCCCGCGCGGCTGGGCCAAGGCACAGGGTCAGATTCTCTCCATCGCCCAAAATACCGCATTGTTCTCCCTGCTGGGCACCATGTATGGCGGGAATGGCCAGACCACCTTTGCCCTGCCCGATCTGCGTGGGCGCAGTGCGGTGGGCACCGGTGCCGGCCCAGGGCTCAGTGATGTGGTGGAAGGCGAAACTCTGGGCCAGGAAAGCGTCACCCTGCTCAGCAGCCAGATGCCGGCACACAGCCACTCGGCCAGCACCAGCGTGGTGAATACCAGCAAGCTCAGAGCCAGCAGCGCGGCTGGCAATACCGACAGCCCGCTTGGTGCCGTGCCATCCAAGCAATCGCGCACCAATATCTATAACTCCGGCGCCGCCGATGTCGATATGGGTGCCACGGCACTCAGCTCCAACATCACCGCCACCACCTCGATCGGCATTGCCGGCGGCAGCCAGCCGGTGCCGATTCGCAGCCCAGGCCTGGGTCTCACCCATTGCATCGCCCTGCAGGGCATCTTCCCGCCACGTGATTGAACAGCACCAAGGAAAAGGCCCGCCACATCGTTGGCGGGCCTTTTTCTTGTCGTACGAGACCGTGCGCTAGGGCTGCTGAGTGTGTGTCGGGCGGGGTGAGGTGCTGGCCGCCTGGTCCACCACCTGCATGCCAAACAGCAGCATCAGCGCGGCGAAGGCCAGCACCACGGCACAGCCATGCAGCAGCATCAGCACGCTGGCGCGCAGCAGCTGCGGCCAGAAGCGCCCGGCATACACATGGTGCAGGGCAAAGCCCAGATACAGCCACCAGACCAGCAAAGTCCATTGCTCGCCCCAGGCCAGGGCTGGGAACCAGTGCGCAGCCAGCTGGCCAGGCAGCAGGGCCAGGAAGAAAAACGCGTGGTAATGGAAGGCAAACACCAGATGCGTGCCGGGTGGCAGCGCGCGCTTGCGATAGAACAGCCAGAGCCAGAAGGTGTAGAGCGGCAGCAGCGCAAAAATCAGGTAGGACAGCTTGCCGAAGGCCTGCTTGAACACGCCGAGCAGCGTCCCGCTGCTGAGCTCGGCCTGGCGCCCGTCCGGTAGCACCAGCTGCACCGGCTCGTCTGGCAAGGCGCCGGCCGCATGGGGCGGTGCGATCTGTACGCTCGCCTTGCCTTCCGCTGCCGGCGATGGGGCGGAAATGCTCTGGCTGGGGCCGCCCAGACTCAGCAGCAGGAAGAACAGGAAGCTGAAAGTGATATAGAGCGCCAGCGGCTTCACATAGCGCTGGCGCCGCCCGCGCATGAACTCCATCGTCAGCTTGCCGGGGCTGAGCAATAAGGTGCGCAGCGTGCGCCACAGCTTGCCCTCCAGCGCCACATAGTGATGCAGATACTCGTGCAGGAATTCGCGGAAGGTCGGCGATTCCAGCACCGCCTCCTGGCCACAGACATGGCAGAAGTCGCCCTGCAGCGGCGTGTCGCAGTTATGGCATTGCTCGGGCCGCTCGTGCATGCGCTTGCTCCTCGGGGCAGATTCCGTTGCTGGGCGTGTGACCAGTGGGCGAGCTTACCTGGCCTCGCGACGGCGGAAAACCAGTCGGTCCGGCTCGCTGAGCGCTGCCTGGTAGGCATAACCATCCAGATCGAAATCCTTCAGCTGCTCGGCGCGCGTCAGGCCATGCTGGATGGCAAAGCGCGCCATGAGGCCCCGCGCGCGCTTGGCGTAGAAGCTGATGATCTTGAACTGGCCGTTCTTCTCGTCCTCGAACACGCAGTCGATCAGCCTAGCCTTCAGCTGCTTGCGCTTGATCGACTTGAAGTACTCCTCGCTGGCCAGATTGACCAGAACCGGCTCGTCCTGCTGTGCCAGCTCGGCATTCAGCGACTCGGTCAGCGTACTGCCCCAGAACTCATACAGATTCTTGCCGCGCGGGTTGGCGAGGCGGGTGCCCATTTCCAGCCGGTAGGGCTGCATCAGGTCGAGCGGGCGCAGCACGCCATACAGGCCAGACAGGATGCGCAGATGATCCTGCGCCCAAGCGAGCTCCGCCTCGCTCAGGCTGGCTGCATGCAGGCCCTCGTACACATCGCCCATGAAGGCATGCACGGCCGGCTTGCTGTTCTGCGGCGTGAACTGGGGCGACCATTGCTGGTAGCGCGCCACATTGAGCTCGGCCAGCGCGGCGGACAGATGCATGAGGCTGCCGATCTGCGCCGCGTTCTGCTCACGCAGGACGGCAATCAGCTCGGCCGACTGGGCAGTAAAGCGTGGCAGGGTCGCCGTATCGCTAGAAACGGGCGTGGCGAAGTCGAGGGTCTTGGCAGGGGACAGCGTGAACAGCATGGCGAACTTCTAAAGGCGGACAAGGCGCGAATTCTACTTGGCCGGCGGGCGGGTCTGGCGAGGGCTGCGCCTGTTCAGGGCAAAAAAAGAGCGCGAATTGCTTCGCGCCCTGCAGTCAGACCGAATGGTCGAGTGAAGCGAGCTTGAATCAGGCCAGGCGCTTTTCCGAGGCGGGGTCGAACAGCAGCGCCTTAGTCGGGTCGAGCACCAGGGTGACGGCCTGGCCAGGATGGCCGGCTGCACGTGGGTGGCAGCGTGCCACGGTCTTCACGCCATTCAACGTGACGGTGACCAGGGTATCCGGGCCGGTCGGCTCGGTAATCGCCACCGTGGCTTGCAGACTTTGCAGATTGGTGCGGTCGCTGTGCGCGCTTTCCGGGTCGGTCAGCTGCTCCGGGCGCACGCCCAGAATCACCTGCTTACCGACGAAGGCGCGCTGCGCCTCGCTGATCGGCCCCAGCCGCACGCTTTGCGGCGTGCTGCCATTGTCGAGCACCACCACGGCATGGCCGCCCTCTTCGCCCAGCTGGACCGGGATGAAGTTCATGGCCGGCGAGCCGATAAAGCCCGCCACATACAGATTGGCCGGGGTGTCATAGATTTCCTGCGGGCTGCCGAACTGCTTGACCTCGCCATCCTTCATCACCGCGATGCGGTCACCCAGGGTCATCGCTTCGATCTGGTCGTGGGTCACGTAGACGATGGTGGTGCCGAGGCGCTGGTGCAGCAGCTTGATCTCGGTACGCATCTCTACACGCAGCTTGGCGTCGAGGTTGGACAGCGGCTCGTCGAACAGGAACAGGGTTGGGTTGCGCGCCAGGGCACGGCCCATGGCCACGCGCTGACGCTGGCCGCCCGATAGCTGGCTGGGCTTGCGATCAAGCAGGTGTTCAATCTGCAGGGTCTTGGCCACCCGGGCGATGATCTCTTCCTGCTCGGCCTTGGGCACCTTGCGGATTTCCAGGCCGAAGGCGATGTTCTTCTTCACGCTCATATTCGGGTAGAGCGCATAGCTCTGGAACACCATGGCGATGTCGCGATCCTTGGGTGACAGCTTGTTCACCACCCGGTCGGCAATCGCAATCTCGCCTGAGCTGATGTCGTCGAGGCCGGCAATCATATTCAGCAGTGTGGACTTGCCGCAGCCGGACGGGCCGACCAGGATCAGGAACTGACCCTTGTCGATTTCCAGATCGATGCCCTTGAGGATGTGGGTATCGCCGTAGCTCTTCTTCACATTGCGGATGGAAAGTGCGCCCATCGTTGTCTCCCTTAACCTTTGACTGCGCCGGCAGTCAGGCCGCGCACGAAATATTTACCGCCAATGGCGTACACGATCAGCGTCGGCAGTGCCGCGATGATGGCCGCGGCCATATCCACGTTGTATTGCTTGACCCCGGTGCTGGTGTTGACCAGGTTGTTCAGCGCCACCGTGATCGGCTGACCGTCGCCCGAGCTGAAGATCACCCCGAACAGGAAGTCGTTCCAGATCTGGGTGGTCTGCCAGATCAGGCAGACCATGATGGTCGGGATGGAGATCGGCAGCAGGATCTTGAAGAAGATGCGGAAGAAGCCGGCGCCATCGATACGCGCGGCGCTGACCAGTTCGCCCGGTACCGTCACGTAGTAGTTACGGAAGAACAGGGTGGTGAACTGCAGGCCGTAGATCACGTGTACAAGGATCAGGCGGGTCGTGCTGTCTTCAATCTCCAGCATGCCCAGCACCTGGGCCATCGGCAGGATGATGACCTGGAAGGGCAGGAAGGTACCGATCAGCAGCAGCAGGAAGAAGGTATCCGAACCCTTGAAGCGCCACATGGACAGGATGTAGCCATTGAAGGCGCCCACCAGGGTGGAGATCAGTACGGCCGGAATCATCATCTTCAGGCTATTGCTGAAGTAAGGCGCCATACCGCCGCACTCGATGCCGGTACAGGCGCTGCTCCAGGCAGCCCGCCAGGCATCGAAGCTGATTGAACTGGGCAGGGAGAGCAGGTTGCCGGTGCGGATCTCGTCCAGCGACTTGAAGCTGGTGCTGAGCATGACGAACAGCGGCGCCAGGTAGAACAGCACCATGGCAATCAGCACGGCATAGATCACGTAACGCGCCACTTTGGCGCCCGTGGTTTGGTGATAAGCGAGCTCAGCCACGACGCTCCCTCCGCAGTTCGGAATACAGGAATGGCATCACCACGGCGGCGACGGTGAACAGCATCATCATCGCGCTGGCCGCACCGAGGCCGAGCTGGCCGCGGGTAAAGCCGTGCTGATACATGAAGATGGACGGCAGATCGGTGGCAAAGCCAGGGCCGCCGCCGGTCAGGGCCATGACAAGGTCAAAGCTCTTCACCGCGATGTGCGCGAGGATCATGAAGGCGCTCAGGAAGACCGGGCGCAGGCTGGGGATGATGATGCGGGTGTAGATGGTGGGCAGCGAGGCACCATCCATCTGGGCGGCCTTGATGATGCTGTCGTCCACGCCACGCAGGCCGGCCAGGAACAGCGCCATCACGAAGCCGGACGACTGCCAGATGCCGGCAATCACCACGGTGTAAATCGCGAAATCGGGGTTGATGATCCAGTCGAACACCACGCCGGTGAAGCCCCAGTCATGCAGCAGCTTCTCGACGCCCAGGCCAGGATTCAGGATCCACTTCCAGGCGGTGCCGGTCACGATGAAGCTCAAGGCCATCGGATACAGGTAGATGGTGCGGATCGCCCCTTCGCCGCGGATCTTCTGGTCGAGCAGCACGGCCATCACCAGGCCGATTAGCAGGCCAAAGAAGATGAACAGGCCACCGAAGACGGCCAGGTTCTGCATGGCGGTCCACCAGCGATCATTGCCGAACAGCTCGATGTATTGCACGAAGCCGGCCCACTCATAGCGGGGCAGGAGGCGCGATTCGGTGAATGAGAGCCAGGCGGTCCAGCCGATAAAGGCGTAGAAACCGATCAGGCAGGCCAGCACCGTGGGAGCGATGACCAGCTTGGGCAGGATCGTGTCGGCGAAGCGACTGAGCGAAAAGCCCGGCGCGCCTTGACTGGCAGCGGTCATGGCGTTTCCTTTTTTTTGTTGAGGGAACTGGGTGTGAGGCAGCCGGTACGTGCCAGGCACGCACCGACCGCTCACGCACCCGCTGATGCGGGTGCTGACTTGCTTAGCCTCTGTAGGGCTTATCTCTTTTTAGCGGCTTCCAGCAGCTTGGCAACCGCTTCTTTGCTGCTCATGTTCGAGTTCATGAAGCTCGACACCACGTCCTGAATCGCACCTTGGGCAGCCGAAGGCTGGGCCATCTGGTGGGCGAAGGACGGCACCAGGCCACCCGACTTGTTCGACGCCACGAAATCGCTGGCCGACTTCTTGGCGCAGTCGTCGAACTTGCTCATATCGTGACCCAGACGGACCGGGATGGAACCCTTGTTCTGGTTGAACACTTCCTGGAAGGGGGTGGACAGCACGGTGGACGCGAAGTCGCCGGTCGCCTTCATATCCTTGTTCTTCTGCGCGAACACGATGAAGGAGTCGATATTGAAGGTGAAGGCATTGGCCGTGCCCGGCGCGGCCAGGCACAGATAGTCCTTACCTGGCACCTTGCCAGCGGCGGCGAATTCACCCTTGGCCCAGTCGCCCATGAACTGCATGGCGGCCTTGCCATTGATGACCATCGAGGTCGCCAGGTTCCAGTCACGGCCCGGCATGTCCTTGTCCATATGCTTGCGCACCATGCGCAGGGTATCGAAGGCCTTGATGGTGGTCGGGCTGTTGATGGCAGCCGGATCGAGCTTCACGAAAGCCTTGTTGTAGTAGGCCGGGCCACCGACGCCGAGGGCGACCGATTCGAACACGGTGTTGTCTTGCCAAGGCTGACCACCATGGGCCACAGCGATAAAGCCGGCCTTCTCGATCTTGGTGGCGACGGCGTCAAACTCATCCCAGCTCTTGGGCGGCTGTACGCCAGCCTTCTTGAACACTTCCGGGTTGGCCCACATCCAGTTCACGCGGTGCACATTGACCGGCACGGCCACGTAATGGCCCTTGTGCTTCATCACATTGGCGACCACGGGCGGCAGCAGGCTGTCCCACTTCTCGACCTTGGATACATTGTCCAGATTGGCCAGCACGCCTTCGGCAGCCCATTCCTGAATGGCCGGTCCCTTGACCTGGGCGGCGACCGGCGGGTTGCCCGATACCACGCGGGTCTTCAGCACGGTCATGGCGTTATCGCCACCACCGCCGGCCACGGCGAAGTCTTTCCAGGTGTGGCCCTTGGCCTCGATCATCTTCTTCAGTTCGGCAGCGGACTTGGCTTCACCGCCGGAAGTCCACCAATGCAGCACTTCAACGGTGCCAGCGAAAGCGGGGAGGGAAAAAGCACAGGCGGCGGCAAGCGCCAGGGTAAGGCGACGGGGTTGCATCGGTCTCGCTCCTTATTGGAATTTGAGTTTCCACTCTAGACATTGAGTGGCGACTCGAAATATAGCGAGCGATGTAAGTTTTGTGAAGGGATTTTGTAAGTTTTCAGTAAGTATTTGCATTGCAGTGCAGCAAACGCACTGCATCAAAACTCACCAAAGCAGCCCTGCAAGCGCTTTTCAGCCGCCTAGCCGGGTACAGAACAGGGCTAGATTAATTGCTCCAATTCGCCATTTTCGCGGCCTGCCGCGCAGGTGCAGCGCTCAGGTCAGCTGAAAACGCACCGTGACCACCAGGCCCTGCGGTTGACGCTCGGCCAGGCTGACCTCGCCATGATGACGGCGCGCAATCTCCTGCACGATGGCCAGGCCGAGGCCACAGCCTTTGCCCTGCCCTTCCATGCGGCCACGATAGAAGCGCTCGAATACCCGCTCGCGCTCCTCGGGTGGAATGCCCGGCCCATTGTCGGCCACCTCGATCAGCGCCTGCCCGCCACCATCGAGCACACGCACGCCGATCTCGCTGCCGGCCGGGCAGTACTGGATAGCGTTATCGATCAGATTGCCGAGCATTTCGCGCAAGAGCGCCTCATGACCGCTGATCAGCAAGGAATCGGGCGCGGCATCCAGGCCAAGGTCGATATGCTTGGCCAGCGCACGTGGCACCGCCTCCATGGTCACCTCGCGCGCTAGGCGGGCCAGGTCGAGCGGCGCTAGGGGCAGGGGCGCATCGGGTTCGGCGCGCGCCAGCGCCAAGAGCTGGTTCACCAGGCGTATCGAGCGTGCCACGCTGGTCTCGATCTGGCTCAGACGCTGGGTCAGCGCGGCCGGATCGGGCTGGGCCAGGCTCAGCTCGACCCGCGCAAGTTCGGTCTGCGACTTCAGCCCGGCCAGTGGCGTGCGCAGCTGGTGGGCGGCATCGGCAATAAAGCGCCGCTGGCCGGCCACCTGGGCATTCACCTCGCCCAACAGGCTGTTGATGGCGCGCGCCAGGGTACGCACCTCGGCCGGCGCATCCTCCACCTCCAGCGGAGCCAGGTCGCGCGAGGAGCGGTTCTCGACCAGGCGGCGCAGATGACGCAAGGGCGACAGGCCGCGGCTGATGCCGGCCCAGACCAGCACGCTGGTCAGCAGCATCAGCAAGGAGAGCGGCAGCACGATGTCAATGAAGATATCGCGCGCCAGCTCAGTGCGCAGTGCGGTGCTCTTGGCCACCTGCACCAGCATGCTCTGCGGGCGGTTGGCATTGCCGATGGGCAGATAGAGCGCCGCCACCCGCACCGCCTTGCCGCGCAGCACGCCGTCGTAGAAATAGGGCTGATTGAAGGCGCGCTGCAACTTACGCGGCGTGGCCGGCACATCTTTTTCGCCGAGGATGAATTCGCCCGGCGGGGTGCTGACCATGTAATAAAGCCGGTCGCTCGGGTCTTCCTCCAGCACCTCGCGCGCGGCGCGTGGAAAGTCGATATACAGCCCCTCACCCAGTGGTTTGACCAGGCGGGCCAGCGCGCGGCTCGATCCAGCCAGGCTGCGGTCGATCACTTCGTTCGCATAACGCAGCGCGACCGAGTAGGCGATCGCTGCCGCCGTCAGCCACAGCACCAGCTGCGGCAGTAGCAGCCAGATCAGCAGCTGGCGGCGTAGCGACAGTGTGCGGCGCGCGCGTGCCACTCAGGCTTCCCGCGCTTCCAGCAGATAGCCGAGGCCGCGTACCGCGCGCACCCCGACGCCGGCCGGCTCGATCTTCTTGCGCAGGCGGTGCACATAGACCTCAATCGCATTCACCCCGAGGTCCTCGCCGCCCAACTCGGCCGCGATCTGCTCCTTGGTGACCACTTTCTCGGAATGGGTGAGCAGCACATCGAGCACCGCCAGCTCGCGCGCGGACAGATCGAGCGGCGTATCGCCAACCCAGGCGCGTTGGCCGTTGCGGTCCAGGCGCAGGGCGCCGAAATGCGCCTCATCGCGGCTATCATCCAGCACGCGTGCGCGGCGCAGCAGCGCACGCAGGCGGGCTTCCAGCTCGACGAACTCGAAGGGCTTGGCCAAGTAATCGTCGGCGCCGGCATCCAACCCCGCCACGCGGTCGTCCACACCATCCAGCGCGGTCAGCAAGAGGATGGGCAGGGTAGGCTTTTGCGCGCGCACCTGGCGCAGCACGCTCAGGCCATCCTGGCCGGGCAGGCCGATATCTAGCACCACCGCGGCAAAATCGGTGCTGAGCAGGCGTTGAACCGCGCTATTGCCATCGCGGGCATGTTCGACTTCGAAGCCGAGCCGCCCCAAGCTGGTCAACAGGGCATCGGCCAGGACGGCGTCGTCTTCGGCAAGAAAGAGTTTCATCGCAGCGGGAACTCGTGGGAAAGCGTGGACTGCGTTTATATCAGGCAAAGCGCCGCAGGGCATCCTGCACTGCGCCAAGCCCTTGTTTGCTCGCCGCGCGCTGGGGCTGACAAAACAGGCCCGTCCTGCGCTACTGGTAGGTACGCCAGCCGTTTTCACCCCTTTTCCGTGGCAGCCTCGTCTAAGCCCAGGTCAACCCTATGGAGTACCGCCCCATGCGTCCCACTACCCGTCGCCTGAGCCTGCTAAGCCTGGCCTTATTGCTGGCCGCCTGCTCGAACTATCGCCCCTTGCCTGCCGATGCCAGCGCCGAAGTCGCCGCGCCAGCCGCCCCGCCCGCGCCGCCAGCCCCCTTGGCCATGCCGGCGCCCGTAGCCGGCAAGCCCATGCTGGCCAAGCAGGCGGAACAGGCTGCGCGCAGCATCCTGCCCATGTCGCCGCCGGGTACGCCCCAGCATGTAGCCGAGGACCGCGAGCGTTATCAGAAGATTGAGCGGCACGGCATCCTCAGCGTGGCCGATCAGCCGGTTTCCACCTTCAGCATCGATGTGGACACCGGCAGCTATAGCAATCTGCGCCGCCTGCTCAACCAGGGCCGCCTGCCCCCGCGCGATGCAGTGCGAGTGGAGGAGCTGGTCAACTACTTCCCCTATGACTATCCGCGTCCGCAAGGCAATGCGCCGTTTGCCGTGACCACCGAGCTGGCACCCACGCCATGGAACCCGGATACCCTGCTGCTGCGCATCGGCATCCAGGCGGCCGACCCGGCCAAGGACAGCCTGCCACCGGCCAATCTGGTACTGCTGATCGATGTGTCGGGCTCGATGACGGCGCCGGAAAAACTGCCACTGCTGAAGAATGCGCTCAAGCTCTTCGTGCAGCAGCTGCGCGCGCAGGATCGCCTGTCCATCGTCACCTATGCGAGCGGTGAAGCGATTGCCCTGCCGCCTACATCGGGCCGCGACAAGGCGACGATTCTGGCCGCCATCAACAGCCTGCAGGCTGGCGGCGCCACCGCGGGCGCAGCCGGTATCCAGATGGCCTATCAGATGGCTGAGCAGGCTTTCCAGCCCAAGGGCATCAACCGCATCTTGCTGGCCACCGATGGCGACTTCAATGTCGGCATCAGCAACTTCGACGCCTTGAAGAACCTGGTGGAAGAAAAGCGTAAATCCGGCGTGGCCTTGTCCGCACTCGGCTTTGGCAGCGGCAATTACAACGAGCAGCTGATGGAACAGATTGCCGACGTCGGCAATGGCGCCTACTCGTATATCGACAGCCTGCAGGAGGGGCAGAAGGTGCTGGTGGACGAATTCACCTCCACCCTGGCCACGGTGGCCAGCGATGTGAAGATCCAGCTCGAGTTCAACCCGGCCACGGTGAAGGAATACCGCCAAATCGGCTTTGAGAACCGCGCGCTCAAGCGCGAGGACTTCAACAACGACAAGGTGGATGCCGGCGAGATTGGCGCCGGCCACCGCGTGACCGCGTTGTATGAGATCACCCTGGCCGGTAAACCGGGCAGCCTGGAGCCGCTGCGCTATCGGATCAATAAGCCGCAGCTGACCGGCCAGGATCAGGAACTCGGCTTCCTGCGCCTGCGCTACAAATCCGCCCAAGGCGAAGCGAGCAAGGAGCAGTCCTTCCCGGTGCTGCGCACAGCCATCCAGCCAAGCATGTCGGAAGACTTCCGCTTTGCCGCCGCGGTGGCTGCCTTTGGCCAAAG
The DNA here is from genome assembly GCF_900119825.1 of Chitinimonas taiwanensis DSM 18899. GTDB lineage: Bacteria > Pseudomonadota > Gammaproteobacteria > Burkholderiales > Chitinimonadaceae > Chitinimonas > Chitinimonas taiwanensis. The sequence continues at coordinate 108,711 of NZ_FPKR01000006.1, forward strand.
GCTGAGCGATGGCGGCAAATACTTGCGTGATTACGACTTTGCGCAGATCCGCAACCTGGCCGCCGGCGCCAGGGGCGAGGATCGCTTTGGCTACCGCGGTGAGTTCGTGCGCATGCTGAGCCTGGCGGAAAGCCTGGCTGGCCAGGCGAATACGCCCGGTAGCAAACCGCAGGAGTAAGCGTACAGGCGGCCCGTCCGGCTAAGCGGGCCGCCCAAGCGGCGCAGCGCTACTGCAGCTCGCTCAGATAGATGAGCGCGCCCAGCACCAGCAGAGCGGCCAGAATGGCAAAAGTGATTTTCCAAGCCGACCAAGGCCGCTCGCCCTGCACTTCGCCCGTCTGGCCATTGACCAGGAAGCGCCAGGTCTTGCCCCCGTACTGGTAGCTCGACAACCAGACCGGCAAGAGGATGTGCTTGAAGCTGATCTCGCGATACTGCGGCGCCATGCGGTGGATACGCTGCACATCGCCACCGATATCGCGGCAGATGGCACTGCGTATCTGCGGCTCCATGCGCGCCCGTGCGCCATCAAAGCCGTCCGCCAGACCGATCTGATAGGCCTCCACGGTAAAGCCGGCCAGATAATCCTCGCGATAGGGCTGCAGGGCGCCCAGCTTCCACGGCTCCAACTTGTCCAGATACTCGCGCGGCAGCGACTGGCTGGCCGGCACCAGCACATCATCGAAATGCAGGCTGACCTGACCGGACGCCGCCGACCAGCGCGTATGCTGCACCTGGCGCGTCTTGCGCACGCCATTCTCTTCGTAGCTCTGCGTCACATAGTAGTGATCACCACGCTCGCCCTGATACGGCGTCAGCGTATCGCTGTCATAGGTCCAATAAGGCAGATACAGGCCCTGCAGGCCGCTGGCCGCGCGATAGGCGCGCTTGAGCGCATTCGGCGCAAACCACAGACCATGAATCCAGCTGCGGAACTGCTCGCGCGCAGCGGCTTCGGGAACCTCGAAGGCCGCCACCGCGCGCGGACGCAGACTGCGCTTGGCATAGGCATTGCTGGCAATCAGGGGCACCGCGCAGAAAGGACAGCGGTCGGCGGTGATATGAGCAGCCAGCTGTGATGCAGCGCCACAGCCCGGGCACTTGACGGTCTGCAGCTCGATGGCCGGCTCATCGCCCGCGGCCTGGGCCAGGAAGGCGGCGTAATCGAGCTCTTCCAGCGCCTGCTCGACTTGCTGCGGCGCGGCCTCCTCCAGCGCATTCTCGCTGCCGCAGTAAGGACAGCGCAGCGCATGCTGGCCCGGCGCATATTCCAGCTTGGCGCCGCAAGCCGAGCAAGGGTAGTAACGGGTGTGCATATTTTCGTGTTTGTCCACTACAGCAAATCGCCCGTCGTAAGCTGGCGACAAAAAATATTCTTCTGTTTCAATAGCTTAAACCGTCATCATGAAGTAATGTCTTTACATGACGACAAATCTTACTTATCCACACAGGCTTGAATTATCAAGCTTTTGATTTACAAAGAAAAAATATCATTGGCACGATGAATGCTAATGACAAAATACTAAAATGCCATGAACAAAGTGGCCGGTCGGTGGGTCTGAACTGGGTGATGCCATACTTTGCCAGGTTCAGAGGAGCATCAAGAAAGCCGGATCGCCTGCCCCACAGGCGATCCAGGGCAGCAGCTAGCACCGTGAGCGCGTGGGCGCTTGCGAGGGAGCGCACACTCCCACCCTGCCAGCTGCCAGCCAGTTAGGAGGAATGCCCATGTTCTACTGGACTGTTGCTTTCTTTAGCGTATCCATCCTGTCAGGCCTGATGGGGCTGGCCGGCGGTACCGGCATCGCTGCCGATGCCCTGGTGGCGCTAGGCATGTCGCTGTGCATCGGCTTTATGTTTGCCGAGCACCATCCCCCGCACTGAAAGTGCCTGCCGCTGCCGTGTCGGGCAGCGGCGACAAATACCCACTTCTTCACACACCGCCCGCGCTGTGCGCTAGGGCGTGGCCAGGCTTATGCCTGCCACACCCTTTGCTCTGCTGCGTTCAAGCCCGCGGTAGCGGTGGTGGTACTTGGGCGAAACAGGCCGTCAGCTCGGCCTGCTCGCCTGCCGGCGCCCAAGCCGACATGCCCGGCTTCCAGACTAGGGTGTCGCGCAGCAGCTGACCCGCTTGTGCCTGGGCCTGCAATACCGCCAGTTCGAAGGGGCCGGTCTGCTGACCATTGCTGGCCACGAAGAAGCTGACCGCGCCCGGCAAGGGCGGCGGTGTTATGCCGGCAGCAGCCGGCGCGGGTGTAGCGGGCTGCTGGAACAGGCCGCCCATGGTCTGATTCAAGCCCATACCAACGCCCAGCCCCATCACCCCGCCCACCGTGCCTGGGTTCTGCGCGGCATCGCGCATCGCCTGTGCAGCCTGGTACTGGGCGAACTGATGCATATTGCCAATCGCGCGCATCGCCCCCTGCTGGTCGATGGCTTTCTCCACTTCCTCGGGCAGGCCGATGTCCTGCACCTGTACCTCGGTCAGCTCCAGGCCGAACTTGGCAAAGTCGGCGGCAATCTTTTCCTTCAGGCGCTCACCCAAAAGGCTGATCTTGCCTTCCAGATCGATAACCGGCACGCCGGCTTCCGGCATCACTTCCTTAATGCGTGAGCCGACCTTGCCGCGCAGGTTTTCCTCGATATCGGCCACCGTGAACTCGGCCTTGGTACCGACCAGGTCGACCAGCATGGTCTTCGGGTCCTGGATGCGGATCGCATAGAGGCCGAATGCCGTTACCCGCACCACGCCGAACTCCGGGTCGCGCATGGTGGCAGGGCCAGGCGTGCCCCACTTCAGATCGGTGAAAATGCGCGTATTGAAGAAATACACCTCGGCCTTGAAGGGCGAGTTGAAGCCGTACTTCCAACCCTTGAGCGTGGCGAGGATGGGTAGGTTTTCGGTATTGAGCGTGTACATGCCGGGGCCGAACACATCGGCCACCTGGCCCTTGCCCAGCTGACCCTCGTTGACCATCACGGCCAGCTGGCCTTCGCGCACGGTCAGCTTGGCACCCATCTTGATTTCATTCTGGTGCCGCTCGAAGCGATGCACCATCACGTCCGCCCTATCCTCGGTCCATTCGACGATGTCGATGAATTCGGCGGTCAGTTTGTTCCACAAGCCCATGATGCTTCCTCCTATCAAGGCCTCAACGATAGCGCTAGCGCGCCGGCCAGGCCAGTGCTTCCGGCATTGCGTAATGCGCCAGCACACTCTGCGCGGCCGGCGTCAGCCAGTGCTCGCCCTGGCTGGGCGGGCAGTGAAACGCGTGTCGCTCGCCATCCAGCACGAAATGGAGCGCATAGGCATGCAGATAGCCGCGGTCGGCCGGTTCGCCGCCATACCGTGCATCACCCAGTATCGGGCTGCCCATGGCCTTCAAGGCAACGCGCAACTGGTGGGTGCGGCCGGTCAGCGGCCTTAGCAGGAAGAGGCGCCGCCCATCGCCAAGCCCAGCGCTGAAGAACTGCGTATAAGCCGGGTCCGCCTTGCTGGGCAGCAGGCGCCAGCTACCATTACGCCCTTTCTGCATATCGCCACTCACACTGCCCTGTTTCTTCTTCGGCGCACGGGCCGAGATGGCCAGGTAGTACTTGCCGATCTGGCGGGTAGCGAACAGGCGGCCAAACTCACTGGCCGCCTCGCTGCCCTTGGCAAACAGCAATAGGCCGGAGGTCATCGCATCCAGCCTGTGCACCGCGTGCAGATTGTCCACGTCCAGCTGCGCACGCAGCAGGTCCAGCACCCCTGGCTGCGCGCCTTCGCGGTGAAAGGACAGCCCGGCCGGCTTGTCGATCAGCAGAAAGCGCGGGTGATCAAATAACAAGGGCAACATCGGGGTAACCTGAGGGAAGAAACACGGCGCGCATGATAAGGGGCGCGGCGCAGAAAGTAGCAAGCCCGAGCGGCGCAGGGCCGATCGGGCTTTGCTGTGTCGCCTGCAGCGGTCGTGCCGCTGATCAGACGCGGTAACGCGCCACCGCCACCTGCATCTGCTTGGCCAGCCCCTGCAGCTGGCTGGCGGCATCGGCGGTGTGGCCAGCCGCGTCGCTGGCCTCTTCCGACATCTGAGCAATCCGTTCAACCTGCTGGGAGATATTCAGGCTGGCCGTACTCTGTTCACGGATGGCCAGACTGATGTCCTCCACCATATCCACCACCCGGCCCGAACCATCGCGGATCTGCTGGATCGCGCCGCCGGCAAGACCCGCTTTCTCCACGCCCTGGCCCACGCGCCCGACCACCTCGCGCATGCGCGAGACGGCGGCTTCGGCACCTTGCTGAATCGTGGAAATCAGCGCGCCGATTTCCTGGGTCGACTGCGAGGTCCGTTCGGCTAGCTTGCGCACCTCGTCGGCCACCACGGCAAAGCCGCGCCCCTGCTCGCCGGCCCGCGCGGCTTCGATGGCAGCATTCAGGGCCAGGAGATTGGTCTGATCGGCCACTTCCTTGATCACATTGACCACCGCGCCGATATTGGCGCTCTCGCGCGCCAGCTGGTCGATCTGCTCAGACGCGTCGCGCACGCGCTCGGCAATCCCATTGATCTCGCTGACCGTATCCTGGATCACTGCCTGGCCTTCGCTGGCGATCTCGCCCGAACGGCGCGACATCTCGTTCGCCTCGCCCGAGCGGTCGGCCACATGGTTGATGCTGACCGTCACCTCTTCCACCGTGGCGGCCATATTGGCGGCCGACTCGCTGGCCGAGGACGAGCTGCGCGACATCTTGTGCGCAGCCTCCGCCATCTGGTCGGCTTGGCCGGCCACGCCGTCCACCGCCCCGGCGATATCGCGGAAGCTGTTCTGCAAGGTATCGAGCAGGCGATTGAAGGCGGCGACCGTCATGCCCACTTCGTCGCGACTAGTGACCGGCACGCGCTGGGTGAAATCCAGATCACGGCCGATGCGTTCGACCGTCTTCTCCATCACCGCCAGCGGCGCGGTCACCGCGCGATAGATGAGGAAGCCGAACACAGCCAATACCAATACGCCGATGGCGATCACAATCACGAAGATGCTCAGCGCGCGTTGCGACACATGGCTGGCCTCGGTGGTTGCCTGTTCCTGCAGCTTGAGGTTGTAGGCGCCCGATGTGCCAATAGCAGCCTGCAGCACCTGCTCGGCCGGCAGCACCTTGCCATACAGCGCCGCAACAGCCTGGTCGGCCTGACCGGCGCTGGAGCTGGCCAACGCCTCCTTATAGCCCTTCTGATATTCATCAAATGCGGCTTTCAGCGCCTTGTAATTGGCCGCGTCAGTCTCGTCCGTGGTCAGCGCGGCATAGCCATCCACCGCAGTCTTGGCCACGGCCTCGGCCTCTTCCACCTTCTGGGTAAAGGCCTTCTTCAGGTCCACATCCTCTTCCATGATGTGGGACAGCAGCAGCGCACGCATCTCGCGGTAGGCAATACCGATATCGGTGGTGGCCTGCACGCTGGGAATGGTGTTGTCGGTCAGGTACTGCACCTGGGTGTTGATGCTACGGAAGGCGGTGATACCCACCCCGCCGACGATGAGCAGTGCCGCGAGGGCCAGCCCCAGCATCAGAATCAGCCGCTTGCCTATGGTCATATTTGCTTCCTTGTTTGGGGAAAAGACTGGCGCTGCTGCAGCAGCGTCTTCTAGTAAATAGTGTGATTACACTATTGATACGGCAGTCTGGCACCGGCGGCAAGCACAACCAAGCGCTAATTTAGTGCTGGCTAGCAAATCACCCCGCCGCCCAGGCAGACCGGTCCGTCGTACAAGACCACCGACTGTCCGGGCGTCACCGCCCACTGTGCATGATCAAAACGCAGCTCGGCCACGCCGTCCTTGATAGCGATCAACTCGCAGGCGGCATCCTGCTGGCGATAACGGGTCTTGGCCGTGTAGGCACCTAGCGGCGGTGCCTCATCTGCCAGCCAACTCAGTTGGCTAGCCTCCAGGCGATCCTTGAGCAGCAGCGGGTGGTCGTGGCCTTGCACCACGATCAGCTCATTGCGCTCGATATCCTTGCCGGCCACATACCAGGGCTCGCCCGGCCCACCGATATTCAGGCCTTGGCGCTGACCGAGCGTGTAGTACATGAGGCCCATATGCTCGCCCACCGCCTTGCCTTCGGGCGTGCGCATGGTGCCCGGCTCCTTGGGCAGATAGCGGTTGAGGAACTCGCGGAATGGCCGCTCGCCAATAAAGCAGATGCCGGTCGAATCCTTCTTGGCGTGGTTATGCAGACCGAACTCGGCCGCCAGCTCGCGCACCTCGGTCTTCTTCATCTCGCCAAGCGGGAATAGCGCGTGCGAGATCTGGTACTGCGACAAGCGATACAGGAAGTAACTCTGGTCCTTGCTCTCATCCAAGCCTCTCAACAAGCGTGTCTTGCCATCCGGGCCAATATCGGTGCGCGCATAGTGGCCGGTGGCGATCTTGCTGGCGCCCATCTTCAGCGCGTAGTCGAGAAAGGCCTTGAACTTGATCTCGGCATTGCACAGCACATCGGGGTTGGGCGTGCGCCCGGCCTGGTATTCGGCCAGGAAGTAAGCGAACACGCGGTCCTTGTACTCGGCGGCAAAGTTGACCAGCTCGATATCGATGCCGACCACATCGGCCACCGCGATCGCATCACGCGAGTCTTCCTTGATCGAGCAGAATTCGTCGTCGTTATCGTCTTCCCAGTTCTGCATGAACACGCCAAGCAGATCGTGACCCTGACGCTTGAGCAGGGCGGCGGTTACCGAGGAATCCACGCCGCCGGACAGGCCGACGACAATGCGCTTGGGGGTATCAGTCATAGTGGCGAATCAACTCGAGCGGATAGCGCCGCCCAGCGCGGTAATCATCAATACATTGCAGCACCAGCGGGCTGCGGTGGCGGTCCTGGCAGGCCCTCACCTCGGCGTAGCTGAGCCAGACGGCGCGCACGATGCCGGCGTCGAGCTGCGCGCCCACCACGCCGTCGGCCAGCTCGGTGGACCAGGCCAGGTTCTGGATGGTGGCACCGGCCGGCTGCGCCTCGGCAGCGAGCTCGGCGGCAATCGTCAGATTCAGCAGCGTCACCCCAGCGGGTCTCTCCAGCTCGCTTGCCAGATCGGCCGCATAGGCAAAGCGCAGATAACTCAGGCCCGGCCTGGTCGGCGGCGACCACTGGTAGATGCCGACCAGCGCCGTGGGACGCACCACATAGCCGGTTTCCTCGCGCGCTTCACGCACGCAGGCTTGCAGCAGCGACTCGCCGTGGTCCAGATGGCCGGCCGGCTGGTTGAAGCGCAAGCCGTCGTCGGTTTCTTCCTCGACCAGCAGGTAGCGACCGGCGTGTTCGAGCACGACGGCGACGGTGGTATTGGGTTTCCAGATGGGGTCGGACACGGCAAAGTCCAAGCGGGAAAAGCCCGTGATTTTAAGCCCTTGGCGTCGTTTCCCCTAATCGAGGCGCGATAAAAAACCCGCCAATCGGGCGACTGGCGGGTTGTCGGTGTCAGCGAATCGGCGGCAATCAGCCCTCGGCCACCCGTTTGGCGATGTGGGCCAGCGCCGCCTCGACCTGGTCGACCAGGATCAGGCACAAGCCCCCCGGCTGCAGGCGCGCCAGGGCGGTGTCGATGGCCTGGAACTCACCCTGGATCTCCGCCACATGCTCGACACGCGCCGCACCGCGTAACCCTTCGCGCAGCAGGCCAATCACTTCGCCATCGGCGCGGCCGCGCTGGCAGGCATCCTGATAAAGCAGCACTTCCTCGAAGGCGGCGCCGAGAATCTCGGTCTGCTGGCGGATATCCTCGTCACGCCGATCGCCCGCCCCGCTGATCACCACCGAGCGGCGCTGCGCCGGCATGGCCTGCACGGCCTGCACCAGCGCCAGCATGGCATCCGGGTTATGGCCATAGTCGGCAATCACCGTGGCGCCACGGTAGGAAAAGAGATTGAAGCGCCCCGGCGCGTTGTCATTGGCGTTGGCGAAGCTGGCCAAACCGCGTGCAATCACCGCCCAATCGAGCTTGAGCGCCCAGGCGGCGGCCAGCGCGGCCATGGCGTTCTCCACCTGGAAGGCGATGCTGCCACCATGGGTGAGCGGCACTTGCGCCAGCGCAATCGCCTGGCGCTGATTGCCTTCCACCGCCACCAGTTCTCCTTGTTCAACGAACACCACCTTTTTGCCTTGGGCACGATGGGTGGCAATCAGCGGGTGGTGGGCATCGGCGGCGAAGAAGATCACCTCGCCCGGTGCCTTGGCGGCCATCTTGGCCACCAGCGGGTCGGCGGCATTCAGCACGGCGGTGCCGCTCGGTGCCACGTTCTGCACAATCACCCGCTTGAGGACAGCCAGATCCTCCACCGTGGTGATGTAGTTGAGGCCGAGGTGGTCGCCCATACCGATATTGGTCACCACCGCGACCTGGCAACGGTCGAAGGCCAGGCCTTCGCGCAGCGCGCCACCGCGCGCGGTTTCGAATACCGCCGCGTCGACGTCCGGGTGCATAAGCACATTGCGTGCGCTGCGCGGGCCGCTGCAGTCACCGCTGTCGATCTGGCGCCCGTTCACATACACGCCATCGGTATTGGTCATGCCCACGCGCAGACCGCTCTGGGCGATCAGATGGGCGATCAGGCGCACGGTGGTGGTCTTGCCATTGGTGCCGGTCACCGCCACCACCGGGATGCGGCCATCGTCGCCCGGCGCATACAGCTCGGCGATCATCGCCTCGCCCACCGCGCGGCCCTTGCCATAGGACGGGCTCAGATGCATGCGCAGGCCGGGCGCGGCATTCACTTCCACAATGCCGCCGCCTTGCTCTTCCAAGGGCTTGAGCACGGTGTCGCACACCATGTCCACGCCGCAGATATCGAGGCCCACCATCTGGGCCGCCGCCACCGCGCGGGCGGCCACTTCCGGGTGCACATCGTCAGTCACATCGGTGGCCGTGCCGCCGGTGCTGAGATTGGCGTTATTGCGCAGCACCACGCGCTGGCCCTTAGCCGGCACCGAATCAGCGCTCAACCCCTGGGTAGCGAGGCGCGCGAGCGCGATATCGTCAAAACGGATCTTGGTCAGCGAGGTCGCATGCCCTTCGCCACGACGCGGATCGGCATTCACCTGCTCAACCAGCTCACGCACCGTGTGCACGCCATCACCGAGCACCTGGGGCGGGTCACGCCGTGCGGCGGCGACCAGCTTGTCACCCACCACCAGCAGGCGGAAGTCGTGACCGGGCAAGAAGCGCTCAACCATGATGTCGTCGCGGAATTCGCGCGCCGCCTTGTAGGCGATTTCCAGATGTTCGCGGCTGACGATATTCACCGTCACGCCCTTGCCCTGGTTGCCGTCCTGCGGCTTGACCACCACCGGTAGGCCAATCTCCAGCGCGGCGGCCCAGGCATCGTCCACATCGCTGACCGGCCGTCCAAGCGGCACCGGTACGCCGGCGGCATGCAGCAGCTTCTTGGTCAGCTCCTTGTCCTGGGCAATCGATTCGGCAATTGCGCCGGTACGGTCGATCTCGGCCGCCTGGATACGGTGCTGCTTGCTGCCCCAGCCAAACTGGACCAGGCTGCCCTGGGTCAGACGGCGGAAGGGAATACCACGCGCCACGGCGGCATCAACGATGGCGCCGGTGCTCGGCCCCAAGCGCTCATCCTCATCCAACTCGCGCAAGCGCGCCAGGGCGCCAGCCAGGTCGAAAGCCGTATCGGTCAGTGCGGCATTCACCAGCTGCTCGGCCAGATCGAGCGCCAGACGGCCAACCGCCTCCTCGCTGTATTCGACCACCACCTGGTACACGCCGATATCGACCGTCGGCGTGGTGCGGCTGAAAGTCACAGGGCAGCCGGCCTGCTCCTGCAGGCTCAGTGCGGCGAATTCCAGCGCATGGGCAATGGAACGCGTTTCTTCATGGCGCAGCGGATCGAGCGAGCCGATGGCCGGGAAGCGCGCGCGCAGACGCGCTTCGAAGCCGGGCAGCAGGCCCAGGTCGCACTCGTCCGGATGGCAGCGCACCACCGCCTCGATGGCGGTGTGCCGACTCCACAGATTGGGGCCGCGCAGGGCGCGGATGCGGGAAACGTCCATACTTGCTTGTCCTATTCGGCGCGCCAGCCGGCTGCGCCATCAAATCGGGTGAATTCAGGCCTGCGCGTTATCGCTAGAGAAGGCATCAAGGCCAGCGGCCAGCAGCTCGGTGGGCAGGTCCAGCGACCAGGCCGCCGCCACGGCGGGCAAGAGCACACCGAGGGGCAGGCGCTCGGCCGCTGGCAGGGGTGCGGCGAACAGCTGCGCATCGCCGTGCAGCAGCTGCCACTGGCCGGCGCGTGCCACCACCGCACGGCCGCCTTGCGCGCAGTGCGCGGCAATGGCGGCCGATTCGGGCGCGGCGCTGTACAGCAGGACCTCGCCATCCGAGTATTCAGCCAGGGCTAATACCTGCGCATCGTCGGCATTCAGCACCGCGGCGCCATCGTCCAGCACCACATCGATCTGGGTGCGCAACACATTGGCCAGTTGCGCGGCTTCCTGGATGTAGAACTCGTCCAGCGCCGCCAGGCCGTCCGCATCGGTCACGATGCCGACCGCACAGCGGTCGTAGGCCAGACCCTCACGCAGAATCATGGCCGGACCGTTTTCCAGCACCGCAGCCTCGACCGAACGATTGATCAGCAGGCGCTGACCGGCGGCAAAGCTGGCGCAATCGCCACCATCCACCCGACGGCCATTCAGATACAGGCCATCGCGGCATACCGCGCCGGTGTAGCGGCCAGATAGGCGCAGCAGATGGGCAAGCAGGCGGGTAATGGTGGCGCCATCGCAGCTGCCGCACACGCCGACCAGCGGGATGCGCCCAGCCGCCTGCTGCTCGGGAATCAGGTGATCGACAATCGCGCGACCGACCGGCTGGGCCTCGCCACCCGAGGGCTTCAGGTGCATAAGCAGGCCAGGGCCGGCATTCACCTCGACCACCGCACCGCCCTGCTCATGCAGCGGGCGACCAATGTCCTCAGCCACCACGTCCACGCCGGCGATATCGAGCCCGACCACGCGGGCCGCCAATGACACCAGGGCGGCGACCTCGGGATGGACCTGCTCGCTGACTTCGAACGCCACATTGCCATTGCGCTGGATTAGGACGCGCTGGCCTTTAGCCGGCACCGCATCCGGGCTGAGGTTCTGGCGCGCCAGATCATTGAGAATGGCCGTGTCCTCGCGGATATCGAGCCGGTTGAGCGGATGGGCCTCGGTGGTACCGCGGCGCGGATCGCTATTGATCTGCGCGTCGACCAGGGCCAGCAAGGTGGACTGGCCATCGCCCGTCACCCAGGCGGTTTCGCCGCGTGCGGCAGCCACCACCTTGCCGCCCACCACCAGCAGGCGATGTTCATCGCCACGGATAAAGCGTTCGACCAACACCTCGCTGCCATGGCGCTCGGCAAAGTGGTAGGCCGCTTCAATATCGGCACGCTCGCGCAGATCCAGGGTCACGCCGCGGCCGTGGTTGCCATCGCTGGGCTTCACCACCACCGGCAGGCCGATATCCTGAGCGGCATCCCAGGCCGCTTGCGGACTGTCCACCACCTCGCCTTCCGGCACCGGCACACCACAGGACTTCAAGAGCTGCTTGGTCAGGTCCTTATCGCTGGAAATACCCTCGGCAATCGCGCTGGTCTGGTCGGTTTCGGCGGTCCAGATACGGCGCTGGGCGCGACCATAACCAAGTTGCACCAGATTGCCGCTGTTCAGACGAATAAAGGGAATGCGCCGCTCGGCCGCCGCTTCCACGATGGCGGCCGTGCTCGGACCCAGATGATGTTCGTCGACCAGATCGCGCAGCTGCGCTACGCAGGCCGCCACATCGAAAGGCTGGTCGTCGATACCGGCCATGACCAGATCACGTGCTGCGATCAGCGCTGCGCGTGCAACCTGCTCATTACGCGCGCGCACCGCCACTTTGTAGATACCGGTAACTGACGTGCTGCGCGCCTTGCCAAAGCCAACCTTGATGCCGGCCAGGTTCTGCAATTCGATCGCCACGTGTTCCATGATGTGCGCGGGCCAAGTGCCTTCGCGCAGGCGCTGCAGAAAGCCGCCACGCTCGCCCACGCCGCAGCGATGCTCGATCAGGCCGGGCAGCCAGGCCACCAGTCGCTCGTAGAAGCCGGGAATGGTATTGGACGGCGACGCTTCCAGCGCGCCGATATCGACCCAGGCCTCCACCACCGGACGGTAGGTCCAGATATTCGGGCCACCCAGATAGGCAAGGCGGAGAAACTCGATGTTTTTCTTCATGATCAGTATTCAGGCTAGGCGAAGCGCAGGCCGTAGGGAAGGGAGCGGGGCGATGGCGGGTAGTTGCGGGGCGGGGCACGGTATAATCGCGAATACTGCGCGGCGCAAGCTTAAGCCCAGCTTAACCAGGCAAGGACAGACTAGCAGTCTGCGCAACCTTTACATCGCCAGCCGTCTTGCGCCCTGGCGCCACCCGAACCGGGTCTCGTCTGCCGAGAGTCAAGTAAGTAATCCCTAATGATATTCGAACAAGCCGCCAACTCTCTAATTCCACCTGCATTTCCAGATGCATGGCAGGCCGATCTGCTTGCCCAGCTGGCTGAGGCGGAGACCGTCCTGGCCTGGGCCGAGCAGGACCTTGATCTGCAGCTGTGCTTTGGCAAGGGCATGCTGGTACTCACCGCGCAGCGCCTGCTCACCAAGCGCGCCGGCGAGGCCGAGTGGCAAAGCCATCTGCTGCGCGACGGTCTGCGCCTGCAGCAGCACGACCATGCCGGCGTGGCCAGCCTGGAGCTGTTTGACGCCGCCGCGCGCATCGCGCAGTGGCGCTACACGCTCAACCATGGCCCGGCCGCCCAGCATCTGATCGAGCGCTTCGCCCTGCAGCTGGACAGCCTGCGTAGCGGCCAGCCAGTGCCCGAGCCCGAACATGCGCACTGCCCGAAGTGCAAGGCCGAGCTGGACGCTGATGCCGAGGAATGCCCGGTCTGTACGCGCGAAATCCACCAGCCGCCCTCGACCTGGACCCTGCTGCGCCTGTGGCGCTTCGCCAAGCCCTACCAGGGCCAGCTGCTGCTCGGCTTCCTGTTGATGCTCGGCTCGACGGCCGCCACCCTGGTGTCGCCCTATTTGACCATGCCGCTGATGGACGAGGTACTGATCCCCTATCAGAACGGCGCCAGCATAGAACTGAGTACCGTCGGCCTCTATCTGGGCGGCATGCTGATGGCCGCGCTGGTGTCCTGGGGGTTGGGCTGGGCGAAGACCTATATCCTCGCCCTGGTCAGCGAGCGCATCAGCGCCGATCTGCGCACCACCACCTATGAACACCTGCTGCAGCTCTCGCTCGAATACTTCGGCGGCAAGCGCACCGGCGACCTGATGAGCCGCATCGGCTCGGAGTCGGACCGCATCAGCGTCTTTCTCTCGCTGCACGCGCTCGACTTCATCACCGATGTGCTGATGCTGGTGATGACTACCATCATCCTGTTCAGCATCAACCCCTGGCTGGCACTGGCCACCCTGCTGCCGCTGCCGCTGATCGCCTGGCTGATCCATCTGGTGCGCGACCGCCTGCGCACCGGCTTCGAGAAGATCGACCGAGTATGGGGCGAAGTGACCAGCGTGCTGGCCGATACGATTCCCGGCATCCGCGTGGTGAAGGCCTTTGCCCAGGAACAGCGCGAAGCAGCGCGCTTTCGCGAGGCGAACAAACACAATCTGTATATCAACGACAAGCTGAACAAGGTCTGGTCGCTGTTCTCACCCACCGTCTCGCTGCTCACCGATATTGGCCTGCTGGTGGTGTGGGCCTTCGGCATCTGGCTGATTGCCCATCACAATGTCACCGTCGGCACGCTGACCGCCTTCCTCGCCTATATCGGCCGCTTCTATGGCCGGCTCGATTCGATGAGCCGCATCGTCTCGGTCACCCAGAAGTCGGCCGCCGCCGCCAAGCGCATCTTCGACATCCTTGACCATGTGTCCAACGTGCCCGAGCCAACCCGCCCGGTGCAGCTCAAGCAGGTCAGCGGCCAGATCGAGCTACGCGATATCCGCTTCCGCTACGGCAACCGCGCGGTAATCAAGGGCCTGGGCCTGACCATACGCCCGGGCGAAATGGTTGGCCTGGTTGGCCACAGCGGCTCGGGCAAGAGCACGCTGGTCAATCTGATCTGCCGTTTCTATGACGTGAGCGAGGGCGCCATCCTGCTGGATGGCACCGATATCCGCAGCCTGCCGGTGGCCGATTTCCGTCGCCATATCGGCCTCGTGCTGCAGGAACCCTTCCTGTTCTTTGGCACGATTGCCGAGAACATCGCCTACGGCAAGCCGGATGCCACGCGCGAGGAAATCATCGCCGCCGCACGCGCCGCCCATGCGCATGAATTCATCCTGCGCCTGCCACTGGGTTACGACTCGCTGGTCGGCGAGCGCGGCCAGGGCCTGTCGGGCGGCGAGCGCCAGCGCATCTCGATTGCGCGCGCGCTGCTGATCGACCCACGCATCCTGATCCTCGATGAGGCCACCTCATCGGTCGATACCGAGACCGAGAAGGAAATCCAGAAGGCGCTCGATAATCTGGTCAAGGGCCGCACCACCATCGCGATTGCCCACCGCCTGTCCACCTTGCGCCAGGCCGATAGGCTGGTGGTGATGGACCGCGGCGAGATTGTCGAAGTGGGCCCGCACGATGAGCTGATGGCGCGCGAAGGCGCTTACTGGCGCCTGTATCAGGCCCAGGCGCGCAATGTGGATACCGACCCGGACGACGCAGAATGAGCCACACCATGCAGTTTCAACTCAGCCGCAATAGCTTCGGCCGACTGGTATTGGAATCGGCCGAACACGGCCGCCATGAGGGCGTGGTGCCGGTGCGCGCTTTCCCAGTGGCCGCGCCGGACAAGGGCATCGCGCTGGTCAGCACCGATGGTCACGAAGTGGGCTGGATAGATGAGCTGTCCGCCCTAAACGCCACGACACGCGCGCTGGTCGAGCAGGAACTGGCCAGCCGCGAATTCATGCCCGAGCTGCTGCAACTGGTGTCGGTATCCAGCTTCGCCACACCGAGCACCTGGCAGGTGCGTACCGACCGCGGCCCGACCGAGCTGATCCTGAAAGGCGAGGAAGATATCCGCCGCATCGGCCGCGAGGGCCTGCTGGTACTCGATAGCCATGGCGTGCAGTTTCTGATCCGCGACCTGGCCCAGCTGGACCGCCACAGCCGCCGCCTGCTCGACCGCTTCCTGTAAGCACCAGCACACCGTCTTTTCACCCCCGCAAGCCCAAGGCTGACGCCCGTCCGCCTTGGGCTTTTTGCATGCGGGCACCACCCAAAGCAGCTGCCTGTCGGGCCGATGCCACACCCGGTGCAGCCACACTCCACGAGGTCATCATTTCTTCATAAAAGGCGTTGACAGCGGTCTCTTAGTGGTATTGAATCGGTCTTGTATTCAACTGGTATCGAACCAGTCACAATAAGACCGGTATTAACGGCCTTGGGAGCAGAATGCAATGTCCTTCGAATTTCTGATTGGCGTAGACGGCGGCGGCACCGGTACCCGGGTGCTGGTGGCTGATCGCGACGGTCGCGAACTGAGCCGCGCCACAGGCGGCCCCTCGGGCCTCGCGCACGGTATCGCGCCGGCCTGGAACGCCATCAACCGCACGGCCGAGCAGGCGTTTGCGCGCCTTGGTCACAGCTACAACCCGGCCCGCTGCGCGATTGGCCTGGGTCTCGCCGGCGTGCACAACCCCTTGTGGGCCAAGGCCTTTCTGCAGGAAGCACCCGGTTTTGCCGCCATCAAGCTCGATAACGACGGCTTTACCACCCTGCTCGGCGCCCATGCCGGCCAGCCTGGCGCCATCGTGGCGGTCGGCACCGGCACGGTGGGCGAAGCCTGGTTCGGCAGCGAGCGCAAAAAGACCGCGTCCGGCTGGGGCTTCCCGGCCGGCGATGAGGGCAGCGGCGCCTGGATAGGCTTGCGCGCCGCCCAGCTGGCCGAGAAGGCATTGGATGGCCGTGCAGTGCGCGGCCCGCTGGCCGAGGCCGTGATCGCCCATTTCGGCGGCAGCATCGAGGCCGCCTTTGCCTGGCTAGGCCAGGCAAACCAGACCACTTACGCACAACTGGCCGGCCTGGTGCTGAGCAATGCGCCGCAGGATGCAGCCGCTGCTACCATCCTGACCCAGGCAGGCGAAGAGATCGCCACGATTGCCCACGCACTCGACCCCGATGCAAGCCTGCCGCTCGCGCTGTGTGGCGGCCTGGCGGAAGCACTCCGCCCCTGGCTGCCCGCAGCATTGGTCCATCGTGCGCGCCAGGCCCAGGGCGATTCCGCCACCGGCGCGCTGCACCTGATTCGGGGACATATCTAAATGGATAAGGCACGCGAAGCCGCACTCCTGGCGCTCAAGCCGGACGCCGACAGCAGCACCCCACTGTATCTGCAAGTTGCCAGCAAGCTCTCCAGCGCCATTTCCACCGGCCTGTGGCAGGCCGATGAAGCACTGCCATCCGAGCGTGTGCTATGCGAGATGCTCGATATCTCGCGCGTGACCGCGCGCAAGGCCATGGACATCCTGTTCGAACAGGGTCTAATCGTGCGCCGCCAAGGCTCGGGCACCTATATCGCTCCGCGCCTGGTGCAGCCACTATCGCGCCTGACCAGTTTCTCGGAAGAGATCCGCAGCCGCGGCTTCGCGCCGGCCTCGCGCTGGCTGAGCCGCATCACCGGCATTGCCAGCCAGGAAGAAGTACTGCGCCTGGGCCTGTCGCCGGCCGCCAATGTGGCGCGCCTCAAGCGTCTGCGCATGGCCGACGACACGGTGATGGCGGTGGAAACCTCCACCCTGCCCAGCCGCTACCTGCCCGATCCGGCCGCGGTGGGCGATTCGCTCTACAGCTATCTGGATAGCCACGGCACGCCGGTCACCCGCGCGCTCCAGCATATCAAGGCGGTGAATGCCAGCGATGAGATCGCCCAGCTGGCCGGCATCCCCTCGGGCACCGCGATGCTGATGATCACCCGTATCGGCTATCTGGAAAGCGGCCTGCCGGTCGAACTCACCTATAGCTACTGCCGCAACGACTACTACGACTTCGTCGCCGAGCTGCGACGCTAAGCGCCACAGAAGAACAGAACCAGCATGACTACCCTGCGCGGCAATATTCTCACCCCCAGCGGCTGGCAACACGGCAGCCTGGCGTTTGGCGACACCATCAGCAGCCTGAGCGGCATTGCGGCCGACCCGGCCGGCAATGGCGACGACTACCTGCTGCCCGGCTTTATCGACCTGCATGTCCACGGCGGCGGTGGGCGCGATGTGATGGAGGGCGGCGACGCACTCGACACCATCACACGCACCCATGCACGCCACGGCACCACCAGCCTGTTGGCCACCACCATGACCGCGCCCAAGCGCGAGATCGAGGTGGCGCTGGCTGGCGTGCAGCGCGCGATTGCCCAGCGCACACCAGCCGGCGCACGCGTGCTGGGCGTGCACCTGGAAGGCCCGTATATCAATCCGGGCAAGCTCGGCGCCCAGCCCAACTTCGCCCGCGACGGCCTGCTGGCCGAGATCGCCGGTTTCGGCGAGCTGGCGCCACTCAAGGTGCTGACCCTGGCGCCCGAGGTGCAGGGGCATATGGAACTGATCGGCGACCTGGTCGCACGTGGCATCCGCGTGCAGCTCGGCCATACCCTCGGCAGCTATGAGGACGGTGTGCAGGCGCTTGAGCATGGCGCGATCAGCTTCACCCATCTGTTCAATGCAATGAGCGCGCTGCACCACCGCGAGCCGGGCATGGTGGGCGCGGCCCTGGCACATGCCGAATACGCCGAGCTGATCCCCGACCTCCTGCATGTGCATCCGGGCGCCATCAAGGCCGCCCTGCGCGCAATTCCCAAGCTCTACTGCGTCACCGATTCGACCGCCGCCGCCGGCATGCCGGACGGCAACTACAAGCTCGGCCGTCACACGGTGACCAAGTGCATGGGCGGCGTACGCCTGCCGGACGGCACGCTGGCCGGCTCGACGCTGACCCTGGACGAGGCGCTGCGCAATCTGGTCGGCCTTGGCCTTGAGGTAGATGACGCCGCACGGCGCCTGTCCACCTACCAGGCCGAGATGCTCGGGCTGGATGACCGCGGCGTACTGAAACCCGGCGCACGCGCCGACATTGTGGTCTTCGACCGCAATCTGAGATTGAAAGCCGTCTACGTGGAAGGCGAGCTGGTGCCGGCCTGATCCCAGGCTGGCCGCATCGTGGAGAAGCAGCAGTGACTACTTGTATGTGGAAAGAGATGCGCGAAGGCCCTGCGGCCATTGCGCGCCAGGCAGAAAAGCAGGATGCCCGTTTCAAGGCGCTGGGCGAACGCCTGCGCCATCAGGACCCGCACGCCATGATCACCGTGGCACGCGGCAGTTCCGACCATGCCTCGGCCTATCTTTCCTACCTGACCATGCTGCGCCTCGGGCGCCTGTCGGTATCGCTGCCCATGTCGCTGGTCACCATGTACGACGCCCCGCTGGACGTGGCCGGTACCGTGGCCGTGGCCGTTTCGCAGTCGGGCCGCAGCCCGGATGTAGTCGAGCCGATCAAGCGCTTTCGCGCCGGCCGTGCCGAGACCGTGGCTCTGGTCAATGACCCGGCCTCGCCGCTGGGCGAAGCAGCCGAATGGTGCCTGCCGCTGGAAGCCGGCCCCGAGTACGCGGTGGCCGCCACCAAGAGCTATATCGCCAGCCTGGCTGCCGGTGCACGCCTGGTCGGCCACTGGGCCAATGACAGTGCGCTGCTCGATGGCCTGCAGGCCCTGCCCGACGCGCTGGCGCGCGCCCAGGATGCCGATTGGTCGCGTGCAGTGGAGCTGCTCCGCGACGCCGAACGCATCATGGTGGTCGGCCGTGGCCTGACCCTGCCAGTGGCCATGGAAGCCGCGCTCAAGTGCAAGGAAACCGCCGCCATCCAGGCCGAAGCGTTTTCGGGCGCCGAGATCAAGCATGGCCCGATGGCCCTGATTGACGATGGCTACCCGCTGCTGATCTTCGCCCCACGAGGCCCGTCGCAGGCCGGCCAGATCAAGCTGGCCGAGGAGATGCGCGGCCGCGGCGCCAGCGTGCTGCTGGCCGCACCGGAAGACGTGGCCAGCCGCGACCTGCTGCTACCCGCCGCGCCGGTGCCCGAGCTGGATGCGATTACCGCGGTGGCCGCCTTTTACCCGATGGTGGAGGCGCTGTCGCGCGCACGCGGCTTCGACCCCGATCAGCCGCGCCACTTGAACAAGGTCACGCTGACCCGCTAAGCACACCGATTTTTAGCTGGCCGGACTACCCACCCGGCTGGCAGAAGCAAGCAGTAACACGCAGTACAGCAGCACATAAAAAAAGCAGTACTAGATACCCCAGCAAGAAGGTTGCGCCGTTGTCCTCCTCGAACCCCGGCGGCGCGAAAGTTGGTTGGTGGCATGCGCCACCGACCCTGACATTACTCAGTCACTTTTGGATGGACACAAAGATGAAATTCAAGCAATTGATGACCGCCGCGATCGTCGCCGCCAGCTTCGCCGCTTCCGCCCCTGCCTTCTCGGCCGACAAGCAGAAGCTCGAATTCTGGACCATGAGCCTGTCGCCCAAGTTCAACGATTACTTCAAGGGTGTGGTCGACAAGTACAACGCCCAGAACCCGAATGTGGAAGTGGTGTGGACCGACTATCCGTGGGATGTGATCCAGGCCAAGTTCACCGCCGCCGTGGCCGCTGGCAAGCCGCCTGCGCTGGTGAACCTGAATGTGCCTTGGGCTTACGACTACAAGCAGGATGGTCTGATCCAGCCGCTGGACGGCTTGATCGACAAGAGCCAGTACGTGGCCGGCGCCCTGAAGGACGTGCAGTTTGACGGCAAGACCTGGGCCTTCCCCTTCTACAACGGCGCGAACGTGATCGCCTACAACACCGAGATCTTCAAGAAGGCCGGCCTGGACCCCAAGCTGCCACCGAAGACCCTGGACATGCAGATCGCCTACGCCAAGACCATCAAGGCCAAGACCGGCATTGCCGGCTTTGCCCCGGCCCTGGGCCCGACCAAGGTGGAAGGCTTCTTCCTGCAGGAAGGCCTCGATGTGATCAAGGACGGCAAGGCCGTATTCAACTCGCCGGCCCATGTGGCCCTGGTGAAGAAGCTGGCCGCCGCCTACAAGTCGGGCGCCTTCCTGAAGGACAATCTGTTCGCCCAGGACAACTTCCAGGTCTCCATGGCCGCCTACAACAGCGGCCGCATGGCCATGCTGGTGTCGGTGCCGTCCTCGATGACCCGCGTGCGTGACGATGCACCAGCCATCTACAAGGTGACCGAAGTGGCTGGCGCACCGGTCGGAAAGACCGGCATCGCCTCGGGCGGCTGGATGTTCAACTACGGCGTGGCCAAGAACGTGGACAAGGCCCTGCTGCCGGAAATCGGCAAGCTCGGTAACTACCTGACCAATGCCGAGAACCAACTGGCCTTCTCCAAGCTGGCCGGCACCCTGCCGACCGCCAAGAAGACCGCCCAGGACGCCTTCTTCCAAACCCTGCCGGCCAATGCCGGTGCGGTGGAGAAGGCGATTGCCCAGGCCGCCAAGAACCTCGACAACACCCGCACCGTCTTCCTCACCGGCGTGAAGGATTCGGAAGTGCTGTCGAACAAGCTGGGCGCCGCCATCGAGCAAGCCGTGACCGGCCGCAAGGACGCCAAGGCTGCGCTGGACGAAGCCGCCAACTTCTGGAACCAGAAGCTGGCTGCCAAGTAAGCGCACTGGCCGGCCCGAGTCCTCGCCGACCGGGCCGGCCTGCAGCGATCGTCTGCCCACCGTGCTATCCCGGTAACACGGTGGGCAGCCGTACGGACCGCGCTCGTCCGAGCGCCGTCCGGCATCGGCGTGCCTGTGCGCGTCGATACCAGACGCAGCTTCCCTGGAGTGAATCAAGATGAAGTACTCAAGCAAGGCCAATCTGACGGCCTATGCCTTCCTGGCACCAGCCATCGCGCTGCTGCTGGTGTTCTCGTTCTGGCCGGTCGGTTTCGGCTCTTATATCGCCTTCACCAAGTACAACCTGATCGATGCGCCGGTCTGGGTAGGCCTGGACAACTTCCGCGAACTGCTCGACGACGAGTTGTTCCTGATGTCGCTGAAGAACTCGGCCATCTATCTGATCGTGGTGCCGGTGATCCAGGTGCTGGCCATTCTGCTGGCCGTGCTGGTCAACAATAATCTGCCCGGCATCAAGTACTACCGTGCCGCCTACTATCTGCCCGTGGTGACCACCGTGTCGGTGATCGGGGTGATCTGGAACTTCATGTACACCGAGGACGGCGCGCTGAACGGCATTCTGCGCTGGCTGCACATCATCAACGAGCCGATCGGCTTTCTGAATGACGACCGCATCGCGCTACTGGCGGTGATGTTCGTGACCATCTGGCGCGGTCTGGGCTGGTATATGGTGCTCTACCTCGCCGGCCTGCAGGCGATTTCGCAGGATGTGTACGAGGCCGCCACCCTGGACGGCGCGAATGCCTGGCAAAAGTTCTGGCGTATCACCGTGCCGCTGTTGATGCCCACCATCCTGCTGTGCTCGATCATGTCGGTGCTGGCGGCAGTGAAGGCCTTCGAGGAAGTGCAGATCATGACCCAGGGCGGCCCCTACCAGTCCACCTTCACCGCGCTCTACTACGCCTACGAATTCGGGATGAAGTCGCTCAATTTCGGCCGTGCGCTGGCGGCGAGTTTCATCGTCTCGCTGTTCTGCATTGCGCTGGCCTGGCTGAACTTCCGCTACCTGACCCCCAAGACCAAGTAAGCCGCCATGTCAGAGACCCATACCATGACCGCTCCCGTCGCCGCCACGCCGGCCAAACGCATCGGCTCCATCAGCCGCCAGCGCCTGCTCAACCGCACCGTGCACTATCTGGTGCTGTCGGCCCTGGCCGTGATCACCGTCTACCCGTTCTGGTGGACGCTGGTCACCGCCGTGTCCACCGCGGGCGAGGTGTACAGCTTCCCGCCCGCCCTGCTGCCCACCGAGCCAGGGCTGCAGAACTTCCTCGAGGTATTCCAGACCATCGATGTGTGGGCCTTCTACAAGAACTCGATCTTGATCTCGGGCGCCACCGTGATCGGCACGCTGTTGATCTGCAGCCTGGCCGCCTACCCGATTGCGCGCATGAAGTTCGCCGGGCGCAACTGGGTGTTCGGCGCCATCGTCGCCACCATGATCCTGCCCAGCGAGGTCAACTTCCTGGTCAACTTCATCACCGTGTCCAAGCTGGGCCTCACCGACACCGTCAGCGGCGTGGTGCTGCCCAATCTGGCTGGCGCGGTGGGCATCTTCCTGATGAAGCAGGCTTTCGAAGCAGTGCCGCAGGACCTGATCGACGCGGCCAAGGTCGATGGCGCCAATGAATGGGAAGTGTTCTGGAAGATCATGCTGCCGCTGGCCAAACCGGCCCTGGGCGCGCTGGCCATCCTGACCCTGGTCAGCGCCTGGAACCAGTACATCTGGCCGTCCATCGTGATGACCAGCGTGGAGAACTTCCCGCTCAGCGTGGGTGTGTCCTATCTGAAAGGCACCTTCAGCTTCAAGACCCGGGTGGTGGCAGCCGGTGCCGTACTGACCGTGCTCCCCATCCTGATCATGTTCCTGTTCACCCAGCGTTATTTCCTGCGCGGCTTCGATGGCGCGGTGAAGTAAGCCAGCGGCGCAGCCATCCGCCCCGGCCAGCCCGGGCCGGATGGCCGCCCCAGCGACAGCACCCACCCCATTCAAACTCTTGTCGATTTGCCTGCAAACCATGACCCAAGACCTGAACAAACTGGCCGGCCGCGCCCTGATGGTGGACGTGGCGGGCGACACCCTGACAGCCGACGAGGCCGCCTTTCTGCGCGAACATCACTTCCGCGCCATCTGCCTGTTCCGCCGCAATGTGAGTAGCTTTGAAGCCACGCGCAAGCTGATCGCCGACCTGAAAGCGGCGATTGGCGACGATGTGCTGATCGGCATGGACCAGGAGGGCGGCGCGGTGATGCGCACGCTATTCATGCCCCAGGCCCCGTCGGCCATGGCGCTCGGTGCTGCCGATGACGAGGCGCTGGCCTACCAGGTAGGCGCTGCGGTGGCGCGTGGCCTGGCCGCACTCGGGGTGAACTGGAATTACGCGCCGGTGCTGGACCTGAACAACAATCCGAAAAACCCGGTGATCGCCGAGCGCTCGTTCGGCGCCGACCCGGTCAAGGCGGCGCGCCTGGCGGCCGCCTGGATGGCCGGCCACCTGGGCGAGGGCGTGGCCACCTGCGTCAAGCACTTCCCCGGCCATGGCGACACCCATACCGACTCCCACCTCGATCTGCCCATCGTGGACAAATCGCGCGCCGCCATCGAGCAGTACGAGCTGTCGCCCTTCCATGCGCTAATCCACCAGACCCCCGGTCTGATGAGCGCGCACATCGTCTTCCCGGCCTTCGATGCCGAGCTGCCCGCCACGCTGTCCAAGCCGATTTTGCAAACCCTGCTGCGCGACCAGTGGGGCTATGCCGGGGTGACGATTACCGACGGCATGAATATGAAGGCGATCCGCGAGCGCTGGGGCCAGGCGCGCGGCACGGTGCTGGCGCTGGGCGCCGGCGCCGATCTATCGCTGGTGCTGCAGTTCAGCGATGAGATGGTCGCGTCCAAGGACGCCTTGCTGGCCGCGGTGGCCAAGGGCGAAGTCAGCGCCGAGCGTCTGGCCGAGGCCGATGCGCGCGTGAACGCGATGACCGCGCGCTTCCCCTCGGTGCAGCGCCATTACAGCTCGGACCAGGAAGCGGCCGACCGCGCGCTGTTTGCGCGCGCCTGGGCTCGCGCGCTGACCCTGGTGGGCGAAGCTCGCCGCCCGGTGCTGGGCAGCAAGGTGCGCCTGGTCTTGCAGGCCGATGCACCGTCCGATGGCGTATCGGAAGCCGGCCTGTCGGCCAGCGTGCTGATCGCCAAGCTGGCGCCACTGTATGAACTGGACGTGGTGTCCTATGCCAAGCGCAGTGACCTCAACTGGGCCAGCCTGCCGCAGGATGGTGTGTTCACCATCGTGGCCGCCACCACGCGCGAGCGTTACGACACGGTGCAGCGCGAGACCTGGCGCCCCGATCTGCACCTGGCGCTGTGGAACCCGTATGCGGCCGGCGACCTGGCCTGCCCGGCCCTGCTGACCTACGGCTTTGCCGAACCCGCGCTGGATGCGGTGGTGAGCTGGCTCAAGCAGGAGCTGCAAGCCCGCGGCCAACTGCCCGCCCCACTTGAACTCTGAGACAACGACGCCTGCGCCCGCAGGGGCGCGGACCTGCAACAGGCCGCCCTGCGGCGACAATCGATAGGAATCCCGGCCATGGCCGAACTGAAACTGAAGAATCTGCAGAAGACTTACGAAGACGGCCCCACCGTCATCCACGGCATCAATCTGGACATCCGGGATGGTGAATTCATGGTCTTCGTCGGCCCCTCGGGCTGCGGTAAGACCACCACCCTGCGCATGATTGCCGGCCTTGAGGACATCAGCGGCGGCGAGCTGAGCATAGGCCGCCAGGTGGTCAACGATGTACCGGCCGCCAAGCGCGGCGTGGCCATGGTGTTCCAGAGCTATGCGCTCTACCCGCATATGACCGTGCGCGAAAACATGGGCTTTGGCCTCAAGCTGGCCAAGAAGCCCAAGGCCGAGATCGAGGCCGCGGTGAACCGCGCCGCCGAAGTGCTGCAGATCACTCATCTGCTCGATCGCAAGCCCAAGGCCCTGTCGGGCGGCCAGCGCCAGCGCGTGGCCATTGGCCGCGCCATTGTGCGCAAGCCCGATGTGTTCCTGTTCGACGAGCCGCTGTCCAATCTGGACGCCTCGCTGCGCGTGCAGATGCGCATCGAGCTGGCCAAGCTGCACAAGGAGCTGGCCACCACCATGATCTATGTGACCCACGACCAGGTGGAAGCGATGACGCTGGGCGACCGGATTGCGGTGTTCAATGGCGGCCATATCGAACAGGTCGGCACGCCGCTCGAGCTGTATGAAAGCCCGGCCAATCTCTTCGTGGCCGGCTTCCTCGGCTCGCCCAAGATGAACTTCCTGCCCGCCAAGGTGCTCGGCGGCAAGCTACAGTTGGCCGACAAGGCCGTGCTGGATATCCGCGTAGACCGTCCGGATGGCGAGAACGTGACCATCGGCGTACGTCCCGAGCATCTGCGCATTGCCGCCAGTGGCGTGAGCGCGGTGGTCGATATCGTCGAGCATCTGGGCGACACCCAGATTGCCTACGTGCATGTGCAGGGCGTGAAGGAAGCCTTAGCCCTCAAGCTCGCCAGCGGCGGCCAGACCCCGGCCAATGGCAGCACCATCCAGCTGGCCATCGACACCCAGCACTGCCATGTGTTTGGCGCCGATGGTCGCGCCCTGGCCCTGCGCAGCCGCGAGGCCGTGGCGGCCTGAAAGTTGTTCCTGCGTTAACCCCGTTGGCCGCGCGGCGCCACTTACGGTGCCGCCAGCCAGACCAAATCAGCGACACCCGTCCTAGCCCAGCTTCACTCCTCTCCGGCGCGGCACACACGCGGTTTCGCCACCGCGCGGTCCGCGCCCTCTTTTTTTGCGATGCCTGAATGCGGCTAGCCATTGAGACAGCGGGCTCAAGACAGCGACAGCCATCTCCCCCCTCAGACTGTCCGGATCCGCACAGCGCTTACCAGCCCTGCACAGGCCTAGCGATATCGATAGCCGCAGGCTTGCTCAATTGAACAGGCCTTGTGAACGCGCGGTTCGAGCCGCATAACGACCTACTCCATCACAGCCTGCGCCGCTTTTTCTGCACGCCAAGGCTGGCCGGCCCGCGTAGGTGGCAAACCGCACATCCAGCGGCCAGCACACCGCCCAATGAATCCACCCTGCGCTCAGCATGCCTCGGCAAGCGGAACTGATAACGCAAAAAGGGCGACTGATGTCGCCCTTTTTGCTACCGCCTAAACGCCAAACTGGATTAGAAGCCAGCCCAGACGCCGGTCAGGAACTGGGTGTAGCTCTCGCCATCACCCACCGAGTCCTTGCCCCACTTCTTCTGGCTGACACGACCGTACCAGACCACATTGGAAGCCAGGCTGTAACCGTACTCAGCCTTCACCAGATTGAAGTCCTTCTGGCCGGTCAAGGCAGAAGCCTTGTCGTTGCGATGCAGCAGGCCCAGCTTCACATAGCTCTTGTCCCAGCCATAGGTCAGTGCCGCGAGCAGATCGCTACCCTTGGCCTTCACGCCGGCCGTGCTCTTGTGCTCGTAGCCGGTATACAGGCCGCGTACATTCAGACCACCGCCCACATTGTAGGTAGCGCCCAGATAGAACTGCTTATCCTTGTCGCCATTATCTGCTGGCAATGCAGGAGTTTTAGGATCGTTATCGGTATCACCATCGAAGTTGCTCACACCCTTGGCAGTCAGGAAACCCGCGTTCAGGCCCAGATTGCCAGCAGCGTAGTTGACCGACAGATCGGTGGTCGCGCCATCGCTCAGCTTGGCGCTTTCACCCTTTTCAGCCCAGGCGTACTGCACGCCGTAGCTGAAACCACCGAAGTTCGGCGACAGGTAGTTCAGCGACTGCGAGACATAGATAGGTGCCGTGACCTTGCCGCCACCACCCCAGTTGCCCAGGTCACGTTCAGCCAGTTCCCAGAAACCGCCCTGCCCGTAAGGCCAGTCCAGCGTCAGGTAACTGTTCAGGAACTGACGACCACCGCGGAAAGTACCCCAGTCGCCGCTCAGGCCAACCCAGGCCTCACGCGAACCGACCGACGGGGTCTTGTTACCTTCGGCAACCTTCTGCGAGACGCGGAAGTTCAGTTTGCCCAGAGTATCGAGCTTGGTATCGCCATCGATATTGATCACGATGCCGCGGTCCAGGCTGGAACGCCAAGAGTCATCACCGTATTCGGTCTGACCCTTGTCGTAAACGAAGTTCATTTCGGCAGAGCCGCCGAGATTCAGGCCGGCGAAGGCCGGGGCGGAAAACGCGGCTGCGACGGCAGCGGCGATCATCACGCGATTGATCATTTCTGTTTCTCCATGATTGTGAATTTGATCGGTCCTCGAACCCGATTGACTGCGAGCAGCCAACTGGCCCGGTCAGCACCCCTGCCAACCTCGCCTGGAACCAAGCATAACCAAATCCACAAAGTGGTTACATATTTGTATTTCACTGGAAGTAGAGTTGTCGCACCAGTGCAACAAATCCAACACAACTTGGCCGCATCCATACAAAGTGGTATTGAAATAGCTTCGCAATATCAAGCAGATAGCCGACATAACGCCGAAAGAGACCGCGAAGAAGCGTTTGATCCAAAGCGTTTTGGATGGGCTCTTCGCAGTGTGATCTGGCGATGCATGGTGCTGAAACAGATGTAATACCGGTATTATCCGAGCAAAATATGACGAAGGAATCCGACAGGAAATACCAGTTAGATACCGAGAAGTAGTCAGTTGCTCACGCAAGGATCAGCGGATGACAGACAAGAAAAAAGCCGGCTTACGCCGGCTTCTTCTGTTTGACCAGAACGCTCACTCGTCCATGACGGCCGAGGTGTAGACCTCTTGCACATCATCGAGGCTTTCCAGCGCATCGATCAGCTTCTGCATCTTCACGGCATCTTCGCCGCTCAGCTCGGTTTCCACATTGGCCTTCATGGTCACTTCGCCCATCTCGGCCTTGAAGCCGGCCTTTTCCAGCGCTTCCTTGATATTGACGAATTCATAGGGCGGGGTGATCACTTCGATCGCGCCATCCTCGTGCGTCAGAACATCGTCGGCACCCGCTTCCAACGCGGCTTCCATCAGCGCATCCTCACTGGTGCCCGGCGCAAAGATCAGATAGCCGCAATGCTTGAACTGGAAGGCCACGCAGCCATCGGTGCCCATATTGCCGCCGTACTTATTGAAGGCATGGCGTACATCGGCCACGGTACGGGTCTTGTTATCGGTCATGCAATCGACCATCACCGCCGCACCACCAATGCCATAGCCTTCGTAGCGGGTTTCGATATAGTCGACGCCTTCTAGATTGCCGGCGCCACGATCGATCGCGCGCTGGATATTGTCCTTGGGCATATTGGCGCCCAATGCCTTGTCCACCGCCAGGCGCAGACGTGGGTTGGTGGCCGGGTCCGGGTCACCCAGTTTGGCTGCAACGGTGATTTCCTTGATCAGCCGCGTAAACAGCTGCCCCCGCTTGGCGTCCTGACGACCCTTGCGGTGTTGAATATTCGCCCACTTGGAATGGCCGGCCATGGTGTAAACCTCTTGCAGAACAAGTCACGGGAAGGCGCGGATTTTAGCACAGCCCCAAGAGCAAGGATTTGCCGGCCCATGCACACTGGCCTACACTCGTTTGGCATATTTTCCCAACCAGGAGTCCTCCCCATGGCCCGCATCACCCTGATCACCGCCCTGTTGCTCACCTTCGGCGCCGCCCACGCTGCCGATATGCCGGCCAAGGAAGCCACCAAGCAACAGAACAAGATGGTGGAATGCAATAAGGCCGCCGCCGACAAGAAGGGCGATGAGCGCAAAGCCTTTATGAGCGAATGCCTGAAGAAGAAACCGCAAACCCAGCAGGACAAGATGAAGAGCTGTAATGCCGACGCGGGCAACAAGGCGCTCAAGGGTGATGAGCGCAAGAAGTTCATGAGCGAGTGCCTGAAGAAGTAAGCACCCGCACATTGCACTGTAACGGCCTGCCTAGCAGGCCGTTTTGCATTGCCGGCTAGCCGCGCGGGTGATGCTGGCTATGCAGCGCCTGCAAACGTGCCTGCGCGACATGGGTATAGATCTGGGTAGTCGTGATGTCGGTATGCCCGAGCAAGAGCTGCACCACACGCAGATCAGCACCGTGATTAACCAGATGGGTGGCAAAAGCATGGCGCAGCACATGCGGGCTGAGCCGCGTACTGGCAATACCGGCTTGCGCGGCATAGCGTTTGACGATAAACCAGAAGCCCTGGCGGGTCAGTGGCTCGCCGCGGGGGTTGAGAAAGGTGATGGCATGCGCGCGCCCGCCAAGCAGCACGGCACGGCCGCCTTGTAGATAGGCGTCCAGCGCCTGGCGCGCCAGCTCACCCATCGGCACGATGCGCGTCTTGCCACCCTTACCCTGCTCGATACGTATTGCCCCGGCCTGCAGGTCCAGGGCGGCCAGCGGCAGAGCAACCAGCTCGGACACGCGCAGGCCAGTCGCATACATGAGCTCCAGCATGGCCCGGTCGCGCAGGCCCAGCGCGGTATCGGACGCGGGCGCGCCCAGCAAGGCCTCGACCTCGGCCTCGCTGAGTGTCTTCGGCAGCGGGCGCACCAGACGTGGCCCGTCCAGCTCGGCGGTAGGGTCGAGCGCAATCTGCGCCTCCTCCAGCCAGTAGCGGTAGTAACGGCGCAAAGCCGACAGCAAGCGCGCACGCGAGGCAGCGTTCTTACCCCGTTGCAGCACAGGCAGTTCGCGCCGCTGACTGAGGCTCAAGCCCGCATTCGCTTCGTACAGCCTAGCCTGCTCGGCCAGGAAGTCGCGCAGCTGCTCCGCCGTAGCCTGCAAGCTATCCAAGCCCTGCTGATGCAGCCACTCCACCCACTGAACAAGATCGCGCCGGTAGTTGCTAGCGGTATGCGTGCTCCACCCGTCCGCCAGCCAGGCGGCATCGATAAAGCTGTCGACACGCGCCAGGGCCAGTTGCATCGCATCGCTCGTCTGTTCGCTCATTCCGTCCTCACTTGCCCTGTGCATGATGGCGCCAGGCCGCAGCCCCGCCAAGCACGGGCAAGAAAAAACGCGAGGCCTTGCGGCACTCGCGTTGATTGACCCATGAATGGTCGAATTACTCTGCGGCAGCAGCCACGGCCTTGCGAGCCGGCAGCTTTTCCTTGATACGTGCGGACTTGCCCGAACGATCGCGCAGGTAGTACAGCTTGGCGCGGCGAACATCACCACGACGCTTCACTTCCACCGAGGCCACCAGCGGGGAGTAGGTCTGGAACGTACGTTCCACGCCTTCGCCCGAGGAGATCTTGCGCACGATGAAGGAGCTGTTCAGGCCGCGATTGCGCTTGGCAATCACCACGCCTTCATAAGCCTGCAGACGCTCGCGGTTACCTTCCTTCACCTTGACCTGAACGATCACGGTGTCGCCAGGGGCGAATTCAGGCAGGGTCTTGCCCAGACGGGCGATTTCTTCTTGTTCCAGCTTTGCGATGAGGTTCATCGTAATACTCCGGTTGTGAAGCCTGTTCCTTCTCCGGCATCACCCATTCAGCGGCTGCGCAAGCCGATCCCGCTTCTGCGATGCTCGCCGTACCTAAGTACGGCTGCGCTTCTCGAAACGGCCTCGGCCTGCTCGCTCGCTGACTGTACGATGCCTCTCTACGTGTTGTCTGGCTGGTGTTCAGCCTGGAACTCACGGAGAAGCCGAGCTTCCTCTTTTGTCAGCTGACGCTGAGCCAGCAACTCGGGCCGACGTAACCACGTCCGCCCCAGCGCCTGCTTCAGACGCCAGCGCCTGATATGGGCATGATTACCGGACATCAAGACATCCGGCACCGCCATGCCGCGGTATTCCTCAGGACGGGTGTAATGCGGGCAATCCAGCAAACCGTCCACGAAACTATCTTCCTGCGCCGACGCGGCATCGTTGAGCACGCCGGGCAGGTGGCGCACGATGCTGTCGATCAGCACCATGGCCGGCAACTCGCCGCCCGAAAGCACGTAGTCACCAATGGAAATCTCTTCATCGACCTGGCGCGCAATCACGCGCTCGTCGATGCCTTCATAGCGCCCAGCCAGGATGATCAGGCCAGGTTCCTGCAGCAAGCGCATCACGCTGGCATGCGTGAGTGGCGCACCTTGCGGCGACATATAGATGACGCGCGAACGCGCCACCCCATCTGCCCGCTGCGCAGTCCGTGCAGCCTCGATCGCCATTTCGAGCGGCTCGGGCAACATCACCATGCCAGGACCGCCGCCATAGGGGCGATCATCCACACGGCGATAGTTATCGCTGACGTAATCGCGCGGGTTCCAGCAGCGCAGACCAAAAATATTCTGGTCGCGCGCCCGCTGGGTCACGCCATGCGCGGTCAGCGCATCGAACATGCCAGGGAAGATGGTGACGAGGTCGAAACGCACCTTAGTAATCCAGGCCCCAATCGGCCTGAATCACACCCGTCGCCTGGTCCACCGCGGCAATGATCGCCCCGACGAAGGGAATCAGCCGCTCGGTCTCGCCATCCTGGACGACCAGCACATCATTCGCGCCCGTGCTGAGCAGCTTCTGCACCTTGCCCAGCTTTTCGCCCTGCAAGTTGACCACCTCCAGACCGATCAGATCGGCCCAGTAGTACTCACCTTCGGCAGCGGGGGGCATTTCGCTACGCGGCACAGCAACCGTCATGCCCTTCAGCGCGGCGGCGACGTCACGGTCGCTCACCCCTTCCAGTTGGGCATTCAGATTCTTCGGCTGCACGCTGCTATCGACGACCTTGTAGGCGCGCCATTGGCCATTACGGCCCAGCCACCAGATCGGGTAGTCGAACAAACTCTCCGCGAACTCAGTATCGGCAACAACCTTTACCCAGCCACGAATACCAAACGCACCTGCGACAAAACCCATCGGCACCAGATCATCTGGCACAGCGATGGGTTGTTGCTTCGCCGGCTTCATGTCGGCGCCAGTCACCTGCGACAATTAAGCCGGCAGGTTCTTGACCAGCTTCTTGACGCTGTCAGCCATCTGGGCGCCTTGAGCGATCCAGTGGTTCAGACGATCAGCGGCAATACGCACACCCTCTTCGCCATCCTTGGCGACCGGGTTGTAGAAGCCAATGCGCTCGATAAAGCGGCCGTCGCGGCGGCAACGCTTGTCAGCCACGATCACATTGAAGAACGGGCGATTCTTGGCGCCACCACGGGCAAGACGGATCACAACCATTTGTGTTTCCTAAATTCGGTTAGGCGGAAAAAGCCGCGGATTGTACACGCCAAGCACGGCATTTCGCAAGAACATCTTTCAACTCAAGTGATTACATGCCGGGCAGCATGCCTTTCATGCCCTTCATCATCTTGAACATATTCTTGCCGGAGAACTGCTTCATCATCTTTTGCATCTGCTCGAACTGGGCCAGCAAGCGATTCACCTCCTGCACCGACACCCCCGAACCCGCAGCAATACGCCGCTTGCGACTGGCCTTGAGCAGCTCCGGCTTACGGCGCTCTTCCATGGTCATCGAATTGATGATGCCTTCCACGCGGCGCATCGCCTTATCGGCATCCGGCCCCTGCATGGCAGCACCGAACTGGCCCATGCCCGGCAATTTGTCGATCAAGCCGGCCATGCCGCCCATCTTTTTCATTTGCTGAATCTGCGCCTTGAAGTCTTCCAGATCGAAGCCCTTACCGGTCTTCATCTTCTTGGCCAGCTTCTGCGCCTCCTCCACATCGACAGTCTGCTGTACCTGCTCGATCAGTGAAAGCACATCACCCATGCCCAGAATGCGCGAAGCCATACGCTCGGGATGGAAGGGCTCTAGGCCGGTGACCTTTTCGCCCACACCGACGAACTTGATCGGTTTACCGGTTACCTGACGCACCGACAGCGCCGCACCACCGCGCGCATCACCATCCAGCTTGGTCAGAATCACCCCCGTCAGCGGCAGGGTCTCGCTGAAGGCCTTGGCGGTATTGACGGCATCCTGACCCTGCATGGCATCGACCACAAACAGGGTTTCCACCGGATTGAGCGCCGCATGCAGCGCCTTGATCTCGGCCATCATGGCCTCATCGATGGCAAGACGACCGGCCGTATCGACGATCAACACATCGAAGAAGTGCCGCTTGGCATGATCAAGGGCCGCCCGGGCAATATCGACCGGCGCCTGCTTGGGATCGGAAGGGAACCACTCCACGCCCACCTGGCTGGCCAGCAACTTCAGCTGTTCGATAGCTGCCGGGCGGTAAACGTCGGCAGACACCACCAGCACTTTCTTCTTCGATTCTTCTTTCAGGCGCTTGGCCAGCTTACCGGTAGTGGTGGTCTTACCCGCCCCCTGCAAACCCGCCATCAGCACGATGGCCGGCGGCACGGCCGCCAGGTTCAGTGCGTCGTTATGCGCACCCATCAGCTTCTTCAGCTCATCGTGCACTACGCCGATCACCGCCTGACCCGGCGACAGGCTACCCATCACTTCCTCGCCAACTGCGCGCGCCTTCACATCCGCAATAAAGGACTTCACCACCGGCAGCGCAACATCAGCCTCCAGCAGCGCCATGCGCACCTCGCGCATCGCTTCGGCAATATTGTCTTCCGTCAGGCGCGCATGGCCGCGCAGCGTCTTGACGACAGAGGAGAGGCGATTCTGCAGACTATCGAACATGGAACGATTCTCAATCGGCGCCGCCCGGGCAGCGCTCTGTTAAACTCGAACGCGTGAGTTTACCCGAGTTAAGCGCTTGAATCCCTTTACCGCCATCACCGCCAACAGCTACGCCCTCATCATCTGGCTTGCCTATCTGGCTCTGAGCAGTTGGATCATGATCACGCGTCGCTCGGCTAGCCTCACCATGACGCCACAGCGACTGCGTACAGAACATGCTTTGCTGGGCGCCTTGCTGCTGGCGCACGCGCCACTGGCCTTTGCCCCCATTGCGATGACGCCCGCGCATTTCGGCGCCCGCGAGGCCTTGAGCTTGCTAACTTGGCTAGCCGTACTCATCTACTGGACCGCCGCCTACCTGATCAGACTGGAAGGCCTGCAGGCCATCCTGCTGCCCGTCGCCACCCTGAGCTTGGGCGCCGCCCTGCTGCTTCCCACCGGCCACGCCACCCCCTGGCTAGCCAAGCCACTGATGCAGGTGCATTTCGCGATTGCCATGCTGTCCTATGGTTTCTTCGCCGTTGCTGCCGGCCTAGCCACACTGATGCGCCTGGCTGACCGAGCGCTACATCACCCAGGACGTAGCTTGCTGCAACAACTCCCCCCCTTGCTCGCACTGGAAAAACTCTTGTTTTCCACACTATCGCTGGGCCTAGCTTTATTGACGGCCACACTGACCACTGGCGCCATATTTGCCGAGGAATTATTCGGCCGCGCGCTGAGCTTCAATCACAAAACGATTTTCTCCTTAGCCGCCTGGCTGGTTTTTGCCACCCTACTTTGGGGCCGCCATGCGCGTGGCTGGCGCGGACGCACCGCCATCAACTGGACCCTAGCCGGCTTTGGTTTACTGCTATTGGCCTATATCGGCAGCCGTTTTGTATTGGATGGCCTAGTCAATAACTAAAGCCACCGCACAGTCAATCAAGCAAAAAATTTAAGCATTTGCTCTAGCTCGCAAATGTGGCTACAGCCAAGATGGGATAAGGCTTTGCGCCTTTACAGACCAACTTGACAAAGGCATTATTTCTGTCAGCCTTCAATATCTACGTCTCATCCCGCATGGCACCAAAAGTGCCCTGCTGCCCAACCTAGGAAGCTCAACCATGGCGCAAGCATCCACACCGCTCTCCGGCATCGCACGCGCATTGGTACAGCAAGGCCACCTTCAGGAAGCGGATGCCGAGGCCATTCACACCCAGAGCCTCGCAGCCAATAGTCATTTCGTCCAAGCACTTATCGCCAGCAAGAAAATCAGCGCCAGTAAAGTTGCTGAATTCGCCGCGGCAACCTTTGGCTACCCGCTGGTGGACCTAGCCCAATTGGACTCCGCCTATATTCCCACAGGCGTACTTGATCCAAAGTTGATGCAAACGCGTCGCATTGCCCCTTTATTTAAACGCGGCACCAAGCTTTTTGTCGCCATCTCCGACCCAACCAATCTTAAGGCACTGGAAGATGCCAAATTCCAGACCGGCGCAATGATCGAGCCGATTGTGGTCGAGGACAATAAACTTGGCCAGTTGATTGAAAAGTTAATCGAAGCGAGCGGCGCCAATCTAAAAGATCTAGTCATTGATCAAGATGAACTGGAAATGGCAGGCGGCGACGAGCCTAGCGCAGAACCTGACGCAGGCACCATGGAGGTTGATGACGCACCTGTCGTTAAATATATTCAGAAAATCCTACTGGATGCGATTAACAGCGGCGCATCCGACATTCACTTCGAACCCTATGAGAAGTTCTACCGCATCCGTTATCGAATTGACGGCGTCCTGCGGGAAATAGCACAACCACCATTGGCGATCAAAGAAAAAATCGCTTCGCGCATCAAGGTGATCTCGAAGTTGGACATTTCCGAAAAGCGCATCCCGCAGGATGGACGGATGAAGCTCGTTCTGTCCAAAAGCCGCGCTATCGACTTCCGCGTCTCCACGTTGCCAACTTTATTTGGCGAGAAGATATGTATGCGGATTCTTGACCCAACATCCGCAACACTGGGTATTGACGCACTAGGCTATGAGCCCGATCAAAAGGCCGCGCTACTCGAAGCGGTGCATCGCCCGTACGGGATGGTTCTCGTTACTGGACCAACAGGCTCGGGCAAAACCGTGTCGCTGTATACCTGCCTGAACATCCTTAATGAGCCCGGCATTAATATTTCGACCGCGGAAGATCCAGCCGAAATCAATTTACCCGGCATCAATCAGGTCAATGTGAATGATAAGGCGGGCCTGACTTTCGCGGCGGCATTGAAATCTTTCCTGCGCCAAGATCCCGACATCATTATGGTAGGTGAAATTCGCGATCTTGAAACGGCCGACATATCGATCAAAGCCGCTCAAACTGGCCATATGGTGTTCTCGACGCTACACACCAATGATGCACCAGCAACGCTGTCGCGCATGCTCAATATGGGTATTGCCCCCTTCAATATTGCCTCATCAGTGATCTTGATCACTGGTCAAAGACTCGCCCGCAAACTTTGCTCTGCATGCAAGAAGCCGATTGAGATTCCACCCGAAGCACTCATCCGCGCAGGATTCAGCCCGGAAGATCTTGATGGAAGCTGGCAGCCTTACGGTCCTGTAGGCTGCGATGCATGCAAAGGCACCGGGTATAAAGGTCGCGTAGGTATTTACCAAGTGATGCCCATTTCGGAAGAAATGCAGCGCATTATTATGCGACAAGGAACATCCATCGATATCGCCGACCAAGCGCGTCGCGAAGGGGTCCGCGACTTGCGGCAATCCGGCTTACTTAAAGTTAAGCAAGGCATGACTTCACTTACCGAAGTCGAAGCCGTTACTAACGAATAAAAGAATTAATAATTAGGAGCACGCTCATGGCGGCCGAGAAAAAAACAAAGGTTAAAGAATACACCTTCTCATGGGAAGGCAAGGACAAGACAGGAAAAACCCTCAGGGGTGAGATGCGCGCAGGCAGTGACACCGTGGTGCGCACTAACTTACGCCGCCAAGGCATAAACGTCAGCAAAATAAAGAAGAAATCCAGCTCCGGCGGGAAAAGAATAACCGAAAAGGATATTACATTCTTCACTCGCCAGATGGCTGTCATGATGAAGTCCGGTGTGCCGCTGCTGCAGGCCTTTGACATTGTGGCAAAGGGACATGCCAACCCCAACGTATCTCGACTGCTTTTTGAAATCAAGAATGATGTTGAAACTGGCTCAAGCTTGACACAAGCCTTTCGCAAACATCCCCTGTACTTCGATCAACTGTTCTGCAATCTAATTCAAGCGGGAGAGCAGGCCGGTATTCTAGACGCACTCCTAGATCGCTTAGCAACCTATAAAGAGAAAATTTTAGCCATCAAGGGCAAGATCAAATCGGCACTCTTTTATCCAATGGCAATCATTGTTGCAGCGGTGGTCATTATTGCCGTCATCATGATTTTTGTTATCCCTGCATTCAAAGACCTATTCGCAGGTTTTGGCGCTGATTTACCACTGCCAACCCAAATCGTGATTAGCATGTCTGAAATCTTCGTTAACTACTGGTGGGGGATTTTTGGCACCATTGGCTTGAGTATTTATGGATTCATTGAACTGAAAAAACGCTCCCGCGGCTTCCAGCATTGGATGGATCGCACTGCGCTGAAGGTGCCCGTATTTGGCGAGATTATTCGCAAAGCCACCATCGCCCGATGGACACGTACCATGTCCACCATGTTCGCGGCTGGCGTACCGTTAGTGGAGGCACTGGACTCAGTAGGTGGCGCTTCGGGCAATATCATTTACGCCGACGCCACCAAGCGTATCCAGAACGAAGTCAGCACCGGCACCAGCCTGACCGTATCGATGCAGAACAGTGAGGTATTCCCTCCCATGGTGCTTCAGATGGTCGCCATTGGCGAAGAGTCAGGTGCGCTAGATGCCATGCTGGGCAAGATTGCCGACTTCTTCGAGCAGGAAGTGGATGAAGCGGTGGATGCAATGACCAGCCTGATGGAGCCCATCATCATGATGGTGCTCGGCCCCATCATCGGCGGCATCATCATTGCCATGTATCTGCCCATCTTCAAGATGGGTGCGGCGGTGGGCGGTTAGACCTTGGCAGACCTTTGGTTCGCGCTGTCCACTCAGCCAGCTTTCTTTGTTGCAACGGTCTTCTTGCTTGGCCTCTTGGTGGGCAGCTTTCTGAATGTCGTTATCCATCGTCTACCGCGAATGATGGAGACGGCCTTCCGTTCAGAATGTGCGCTCCTCGATCAGGAAGAACCGCCGGTCATCACTAGCCCACGGTACAACCTAGTTACGCCACGCTCTTGCTGCCCGGGTTGCAACGCGCCGATTGCCGGTTATGACAACATCCCCCTGCTGTCCTGGCTGGTTTTGGGGGGTAAATGCCGGCATTGCAAGACGGCCATATCGATACGCTACCCTAGCGTGGAGCTGATCACCGCAGCGCTGTCCGCGGGCCTTGCCTTGCATTTCGGCTGGGGCTGGATTGCCGCCGGTAGCATTGTGTTTTGCTGGTTCCTAGTGGCCTTGTTCTGGATCGACGTAGATACCTATCTGCTACCGGACGATCTGACCCTGCCTCTGCTCTGGCTGGGCCTGCTGTTCAATCTGTACGGCGGCTTGGTCAGTCTGCCGCATGCCGTCATAGGGGCCGTGGCGGGCTACCTAAGCCTGTGGTCAGTCTATTGGTTATTCAAGCTGCTAACTGGCAAGGAGGGCATGGGTTACGGCGACTTCAAGCTGCTCGCCGCCATTGGCGCCTGGTTGGGTTGGCAAAGCCTACCCATCGTCATCCTGCTCTCTTCTTTGGTCGGTGCCGTGCTTGGTATAGCACTCACTCTGTTAGCCAAGCGCGGCTGGAGCAAGCCCCTGCCCTTCGGCCCTTATCTGGCATTGGCGGCGCTGATTGCCCTGGTCTGGGGTGAGCAGCTGCAGCAGATGATTTGGCGTATTTGACGCGTGCGCATTATTGGTCTTACCGGCGGCATAGGCTCGGGCAAGAGCACAGTAGCCGAAGCCTTCGTCGCCTTGGGCGCAGCTCTGGTCGACACCGACCAGATTGCACATGCCCTCAGCCAAGCCGGGCAAGCGGGGGCGAAAGCTGTCGCTCAGTTATTCGGGGATGATTACCTCAACGACGCAGGCAGCATTGACCGCGCCAAGCTGCGCAAGCGCATCTTCACCGACGCGGCCGCCAAACAACGCCTCGAGTCTGCACTCCACCCCCTGATATACGCGGAAGCCATCCGCCAGCTCGCCGCACTCCCAGACTCGGTGCCCTATGCGCTGCTGGCCGTTCCCCTGCTATTCGAGACAGGCAGCTACGCCGGGATCATCGATCAAAGCCTGTTGGTCGACTGCCCCGAGGAGCTGCAAATCCGCCGCGTGATGGCCCGTAGCCAACTTAGCCGCGACGAGGTGCTCGCCATCATGCATCAGCAGCTACCCCGCGCCGCTAAGCTCGCACTGGCCGACGAGGTCATCCTGAATGATGCCGACCTCGACAGCCTACTAGAGAAAGTGAAGGAATTACACAAGAAGTACACGCAAGCTCATGAATCAGAACAAGATTCAGCTTAATCATTTGTCAAAGCGGCGTGAATCTTGCACAATCGGGCCCAAACACCGTCAAAGCAGCCGGCCCGGCCACCGTGATCAGTTACGAATTCCCCGTCAATGAACGAATCCGCACCCTGCTAAGGCTGGAGGATTTGTACAATCGCGCCGCGTTTTTCTCAGGGCGCGAGCATGCGCTTGAGCATCACGCGGCCTTGCTCTGTCTGTTTGAGATCATGGAAGTGGCGGGGCGGGCTGATCTGAAATCCGATCTGTTGCAGGAGCTTGAGCGCCAGCGCCAGACGCTGGAAGCACTGCGTGATAATCCGCAGATTTCCGAAGAAGCACTCGACATGGTGCTGGCCGACATCGAGCACACCCACACCCGCTTGCTAGAACCGACCGGCAAGTTTGCCCAGCACCTGCGAGAGAACGAATGGCTGATGGCCATCAAGCAGCGCTCCGGCATTCCGGGCGGCGTTTGTCAGTTCGATCTACCTTCTTACCACTACTGGCAGCAACAAGCCGTAGGCGAGCGCCAGCACGCCATCAATGGCTGGCTGAACCCCATGTTGCCAATCAAGGATGGCATCGACATTGTGCTGCGCATTCTGCGCAATAGCGCCAAGGTCTTTCCGCTCCTAGCGCGTAACGGCGCATTCCAGCAGATGTCTGGCGGCAAGACTGTGCAGCTGCTCAAGGTGAGTGTGGATGAGAATCTGCCCTATGTGCCCGAGCTATCCGCCAATAAATACGCGATCAATGTTCGCTTCGTCTCCCCGGTTGCCAATTCGGATCGCCCACGTCAATGCGAGCATGATGTGGAATTCACGCTCGCCTTCTGCAATCTGTAAGCCCGCTTTATGACCACCCCGATAGCACGCCAAGTTGCCTGCCCCAGCTGCGGCAAGCTCAGCCCATGGTCTAGCGACAATCCATGGCGCCCCTTCTGCTCGGAACGCTGCAAGCAGATCGATCTCGGCGCCTGGGCCACCGAGCGCTACAGCATCCCCGGCGATACACCTCCGGCAGCGGATGACGACCGCCAGTAGCGACATCGCCAGGCCATCAAAAATCCTTCATCTAGCAGTCACCTCAGCGCAATCATGAGGCTCTAACTTCATCCCGAGATTCTTGGGATAGGAGTAATGAGCACATGCTACTGACTGAACACCAAGCCGCCAGCGCCCAGCGTCCTCGCCTGTCGGTATCGCTAGCCACACAGGCCAGCGATATCGTTGCTGCCCAGACCCTGCGCTATCGGGTATTCGCCGAGGAAATGGGTGCACGCCTGAATACACGCACGCCGGGACTGGACGTCGATCTGTTTGACGCACATTGCGAGCATCTGATCGTGCGCGACGAAGACAGCCAAGAAGTCGTCGGCACCTATCGCATCCTTCCGCCCGCCCAGGCACGCGCACTGGGCAGCTACTACTCGGATACCGAGTTCGACCTGACACGCCTCCAGCATCTGCGCAGCAGCATGGTGGAAATCGGTCGCTCCTGCGTGCATCCCAGCTATCGCAATGGCGCCACCATCGCCCTGCTCTGGTCCGGCCTGGCGGACTATATGGCCAAGCACGGCTACGAGTATCTGGCAGGCTGCGCAAGCATCAGCATGGCCGATGGCGGGCATATGGCCGCCAGTGTCTACCGCCAGCTGCAACAAAAGGCACTCTCTCCGGTCGAGTGGCGCGTCTTCCCGCGTTGCCCGCTACCACTGGATGCGCTCGACGCCAACACGGCAGTCGAAGTGCCGCCACTAATCCGCGCCTACCTACGCGCCGGCGCCTATGTATGTGGCGACCCAGCCTGGGACCCAGACTTCAATACCGCGGATGTCTTTGTGCTGATGCCGCTTAGCCGCATCAACCGCCGCTTCACACGCCAGCCGCTCAAGCAGGATTAACACACCAAGCCTTTCAGAGGTTTTCATCGCATCGGGTGGCACGCGTACGCCGGCACGGCTACACTGGCGGCCGCTCACTATGAAAACCTCTCTTCCCCTACGCAGCTGGCGCTGCGCACGCCTGATCCTGCACTTCCTGCTTGGCCTGTTTGAGGTCGGTCTCCTCTTCCCTCTGCGCAGCAGCAAGGTGCGCGAGGCGGCAATCCAGCGTTGGTCGCGCCGCCTGTGCACCATACTGGCGATTCATATCCAGACGCATGGCGCAGCGCCCACACATCGCCCGCATAACACGCTACTGGTAGCCAATCATGTGTCCTGGCTGGACATCTTTGTACTGAATAGCGTTTTCCCTGCCCGCTTTGTTGCCAAGGCGGAAGTACGTCACTGGCCGCTGATAGGCTGGTTATGCGCGCAGACGGGCACGCTGTTCATCACCCGAGAGCGTAGACATGACACCCGCAGGGTGAATAAGCAGATTGCCCATGCACTGCAAGACGGGGACTGCATTGCGGTCTTCCCCGAGGGTGGCACCAGCGATGGGATGAGCACACGGGCATTCAATGCCTCCCTGTTGCAACCCGCCGTCGAATCGCATGCCCATATTCAAGCCGTCGCCATCAACTACTACGACCAGCATGGCGCGCGCAGCCTGGCGGCCGCCTATATCGACGACATGAGCTTGTGGACTTCGCTTACCCGTCTCATGGCCGAACCTAGCCTGCAGGTACGCTTGGACTATTTTCCTCGACTGGCTGCAGCGACCTCGAGTCGGCGCGAGCTGGCCATGCAGGCCGAGCAATGGATAGCGGCACGTGTCGCATTGGACGCACCTAGTACTGCGCAGGCGGACGCGGGGCAGCCGGCACCTGAAACAACTGCCCGTCATCCAGACGCAGCGCACTAAGCGACCCACCCCAGATACAGCCCGTATCCAGCGCAATCACATCCTCGCGTATCAGCAGGCCTAGCGCCGACCAATGCCCACATAAGACGGTATGTCCCGCTCGAACGGTGCAAGGCAGATCAAACCATGCACGCAGTGAGGCTGGCGCGTCGGCAAGTTCACCTTTGAAACCGAGCTCCAGTCGCCCATCCGCGCTCAGCATGCGCATGCGGGTACAGGTGTTCACCACCACGCGCAAACGATCCATGCCCTGCAATCCATCATCCCAATAGTCAGGCTGATTGCCATACATTGCCGCCAGAAAATGGGGGCCCTGCTCGCTATTGAGCACGGCGCTTACTTCGGCAGACAACGCGAGCGCCTGCTGGGCAGACCAGCCGGGCATCAGGCCAGCATGTACCATCAAGTAGCGTCCAACAGCCTGCACCAGAGGCTGCGCACGTAACCAGGCGAGTAGCAGGTCCGCATCATGCGCGGTCAGGATAGCCTCCAGCGTATCGCCGCGCCTTTGCTTGGCCAGACCTACGCTCACGGCCAGCAAATGCAGATCGTGATTACCCAGTACCACCTGAATGTGCTCGCGCTGCTCATAGGCCCAACGCAATACCTGCAGAGACCCAGGACCACGATTGACCAGATCCCCCACCAGATACAGACGATCCCGACCTGGCGCAAAGTCTATCTTGGTCAACAAAGCGCTCAATTCGGCAAAACAGCCCTGCACATCGCCAATCACATAACTTGCCATCTAAGCCCCCAAGCACCCAGCCCGCTTACTTGGCCGAATACAGATATAAAAAAAGCCAACCCTAAGGTTGGCTTTCTTCAAAACCGACGATTACTCGCCAGCTTCAACCGCAACTGCTTCATCCGGGCGGTCAACCAGTTCAACCAGCGCCATCGGGGCGTTGTCGTTCTGGCGGAAGCCGTACTTCAGAATACGCAGGTAACCACCATTGCGATTCTTATAGCGCGGGCCCAGTACATCGAACAGCTTGAGGGTCAGCTCGCGATCACGAGTGCGGTCGAAGGCCAGGCGCAGGTTTGCGACCGAACGTTCTTGCTTACCCAGGGTGATCAGCGGCTCGGCTACACGGCGCAGTTCTTTAGCCTTCGGCAGCGTGGTCTTGATGACCTCGTGCTTCAGGAGCGCGTTAGCCAGGTTACGCAGCATCGCCAGACGATGACTCGTCGTGCGATTCAGTTTGCGATTACTTTGACGGTGACGCATGAGTCTCTATCCTTTGTCATTCCAGCCTGGATTACGGCTTTTCCAGACCGACCGGCGGCCAGTTTTCCAGCTTCATACCGAGCGTCAGACCCTTGGATGCCAGCACTTCCTTGATTTCATTCAAGGACTTGCGGCCCAGGTTCGGGGTCTTCAGCAGTTCGGTCTCAGTGCGCTGGATCAGGTCACCGATGTAGTAAATGTTCTCAGCCTTCAGACAGTTGGCCGAACGAACGGTCAGTTCCAGATCATCCACCGGACGCAGCAGAATCGGGTCAACCTGAGGTGCACGCGGCGCCTCCGGCTCAACTTCCGTGCTCTTCAGGTCGGCGAAGACAGCGAGCTGCTCAACCAGAACGCGAGCCGCGTAGCGGACCGCCTCTTCCGGATCGATCGCACCATTCGTTTCGATGTCGATCACCAGCTTGTCCAGATCGGTGCGCTGCTCGACGCGAGCGCTTTCGACGGCGTAGCTGA
This sequence comes from Chitinimonas taiwanensis DSM 18899, assembly GCF_900119825.1. Taxonomy (GTDB): domain Bacteria; phylum Pseudomonadota; class Gammaproteobacteria; order Burkholderiales; family Chitinimonadaceae; genus Chitinimonas; species Chitinimonas taiwanensis. The sequence goes on from NZ_FPKR01000006.1 coordinate 152,184, forward strand.
CGCGACGGATAGGGCTGAACGAAGCATCCAGCAGGATGGAGCCGATATTACGACCCTCTTCCTTATCCACGCGCACTACGGCCGGTTGATAACCACGACCCTTCTCAACCTTGATCTCCATGGCCAGCTTACCGCCCGAAGACAGATTGGCGATCACGTGGTTGGGGTTAACGATCTCGACGTCGTGCGGGACTTCGATATCGCTAGCCTTGACCAGGCCTTCGCCATCTTTCTTCAGGGTCAGCAGTGCTTCACCACGGCCGTGCAGCTTGAGCACCACACCCTTGAGGTTCAACAGAATGTCAACGACATCCTCCTGAACACCGTCAAGTGCCGAGTACTCATGCAACACGCCTTCGATCTTCACCTCTGTCGGGGCATAGCCCGGCATGGACGACAACAGGATACGGCGCAATGCATTGCCAAGCGTATGGCCGTAACCACGCTCAAACGGCTCCATCACGACACGCGCCTGAGTAGACGACGATGCCTGCACATCAATGATGCGCGGTTTCAGCAAGTCATTCGCGTTGCTTTGCATAAACAATCAATCCCTTTATCGAAACGAGCTGCAGTCCGAATTAACGGTACGGCGATTACTTCGAGTAGAACTCGACGACGAGTTGCTCGTTGATGTCGCTGGAGAGGTCGCTGCGTTCCGGAGAGGCCTTGTACACGCCTTCCATCTTCTTGCCATCGACACTGACCCAGCTCGGGAAACCGATTTGTTCAGCCAGCGCCAGGGCTTCCTGGATGCGGACTTGCTTCTTCGACTTCTCACGTACCGACACCACATCGCCAGCCTTGACCTGGTAGGAAGCGATGTTCACAACCTTGCCATTCACGGTGATCGACTTGTGGCTGACCAGCTGACGCGCTTCGGAGCGGGTCGAGCCATAGCCCATGCGGTACACCACATTGTCGAGGCGAGCTTCGAGGATCTTGAGCAGATTCTCGCCGGTCGAACCCTTGCGACGTGCGGCTTCTTCAAAGTAACGACGGAACTGACGTTCCAGAACGCCGTAAATACGACGAATCTTTTGCTTTTCGCGCAGTTGAACGCCAAAGCCGGACAGACGGGGCTGCTTAGCACCGTGCTGGCCTGGCTTGCTGTCCAACTTGCACTTGGTATCGAGTGCACGACGCGCGCTCTTCAGGAACAGATCTGTTCCTTCGCGACGCGACAGTTTGCATTTCGGTCCGATATAACGTGCCATCTCGGGTCTCCGGAATTAAATACGACGCTTTTTCGGCGGACGACAGCCGTTGTGCGGTACGGGGGTAACGTCGGAAATGCTGGTGATCTTGAAGCCCAGCGCATTCAACGCACGCACAGCGGAATCGCGGCCGGGGCCGGGTCCCTTGATGCGAACTTCGAGGTTCTTTACACCGTATTCCTGGGCAACTTTACCAGCATGCTCCGCCGCCACCTGGGCTGCGAATGGTGTACTTTTCCGAGAGCCCTTGAAACCAGCACCGCCCGAGGTAGCCCAGGAGAGAGCATTTCCTTGGCGATCAGTGATGGTCACGATCGTGTTATTGAAGGAAGCGTGCACGTGCACGATGCCTTCCGACACGACCTTTTTGACTTTCTTCCGTACACGCACTGTGTTTGCTTTAGCCATTGCTATTCCTTAAGTGCTTACTTCTTGCCGGCGATTGCCTTACGCGGGCCCTTGCGGGTGCGGGCATTCGTCCGAGTGCGCTGACCACGCGCGGGCAAGCCCTTGCGATGGCGCAGACCACGGTAGCAACCGAGGTCCATCAGACGCTTGATATTCATAGTGATTTCACGGCGGAGGTCGCCCTCAACCGTGAACTTGCCGACTTCTTCACGCAGCTTGTCCATCTCTGCATCGGTCAGGTCCTTGATCTTGCGATCAGTAGGAACACCGGTCGTTGCACAAATGGCCTTGGCGCGAGTCTGTCCGATGCCGTAAATGGCCTGCAGGCCAATGACGGTATGCTGATGATTGGGAATGTTTACCCCAGCAATACGGGCCATGGTTCTCGTTACCCCAGATGTAAAAAGTTGCGGATTCTAGCATCTAAGCTAGCCGACACACAAGGATGTGTGTGACTTAGCCTTGACGCTGCTTATGCCGCGGGTCGGTACAGATCACGCGCACAACACGGTTGCGGCGGATGACCTTGCAGTTACGGCAGATCTTCTTGACCGAAGCTTGAACTCGCATCGCTCTATCCTTTCAATTAAAAAACGCGTCAGCCAAACAGGCTTTGCTCCGGATTTCGACAAACCGTCGAGAACCGGAGCAACACCCGGCGACTTGACTCGCCCAATTCACCACTGCATCTACTACTCAGATCAACCAGCTTTGAAGTTGGCTTTCTTGAGCAAACTCTCGTACTGGTGAGAGAGCAGATACGACTGCACTTGCGCCATGAAGTCCATCGTCACCACCACCACAATCAACAGCGATGTGCCGCCGAAGTAGAAGGGCAGATTCCATTGCAACAGCAGGAACTCCGGAATCAAGCAAACGACAGCGATGTAAACAGCACCAATCAGGGTCAAACGCAGAATCACACGTTCAATGTACTTGGCAGTCTGATCACCCGGGCGAATACCCGGAATGAACGCACCACTCTTCTTCAGGTTCTCAGCCGTTTCCTTGGGATTGAAAACCAAGGCGGTATAGAAGTAGCAGAAGAAAATGATCGCAGCCGCATACAGCAATACATACAGGGGTTGGCCCGGGTGCAGACCATCACCGATACGCTTCAACCAGGAGAAGGACTCCGAGTTGCCAGTCCAAGACAGCACAGTGGCCGGGAACAGGATGATGCTTGAAGCAAAAATCGGCGGAATAACACCGGCCATATTGAGCTTCAGTGGCAGATGCGTACTTTGCCCCTGCATCACACGATTACCGACTTGGCGCTTCGCGTAGTTGACCAAGACCTTACGCTGGCCTCGTTCGACAAACACGACACCGGCAGTCAGCAGAACCACACCCACACCCAGAACCAACACCAGGAAAATCGGCAATGCGCCCTGGCTCGTCAAGGTCAGTGTCTGACCGATGGAAGCCGGAATGCCTGCCGCGATACCTGCGAAGATCAGGATGGAAATACCGTTGCCCAGACCGCGCTCAGTAATCTGCTCGCCCAACCACATCAGGAACATGGTGCCGGTAACCAGAGTAATCACGGTGGTGAAGTAGAACTCCACTTGGCCAGTCATCACCAGGTTAGGCTGACGGAACAACATCACTGCGATACCGAAACTCTGGAAAGTTGCCAGAATGACCGTAGCGTAGCGCGTGTACTGCGTAATCTTACGACGCCCTGCCTCCCCTTCCTTCTTCATCTCCTTCAAGGTGGGAACCACCTCGGAGGCGAGCTGCAAAATGATGGAGGCCGAGATGTACGGCATGATGCCGATAGCAAAGACCGTGAAGCGCGAAAGTGCACCGCCGGAGAACATGTTGAACATGTTCAAAAGGCCGGCCCCACTCTTCGAAGTATCGAAGAGTGCGGCCAGCTCAGCCGGATTGATACCCGGCACCGGGATATGCGCACCAATGCGATAGACGATCAAGGCACCAATCAGGAACCAGATACGTTTTTTCAGATCCGCAAACTTGCTTGCGGTACTGGCCATCGCAGGATTTGCCACGTATATCGCCTTATTTACGCTTTATTCGGCAATGCTGCCGCCGGCGGCTTGCAGAGCAGCCAATGCACCAGCCGTAGCCAGAACACCGCGCAGCTTGACAGCCTTTTCAACCTTACCAGCCAGGATCAGCTTGACCGACTTGGCGCCTTGCGGCACCAGACCAGCTTGCTTCAACACCAGCAGATCGGCTTCTTCCACCGGCAGGCGGCCCAGGTCACCCGTACGCAGCTCAGCCGTTTGACCCTTGGTCAGCGACTTGAAACCGCGCTTAGGCAGGCGACGTTGCAGCGGCATTTGACCGCCTTCGAAGCCAACCTTGTGGAAACCACCCGAACGCGACTTCTGACCCTTGTGACCACGACCGCAAGTCTTACCCAGGCCAGAACCGATGCCACGGCCAACGCGCTTGGAAGCGTGCTTGGCGCCCTCAGCGGGCTTAATCGTATTCAGTTCCATTTAGCTCTCGCTTTTCAGCAGGTAGCTGATCTTGTTGATCATGCCGCGGTTTTCCGGGGTGTCGATGACTTCAACCGTTTGGTTGATCTTCTTCAGACCCAGACCACGAGCACACGCCTTGTGTGCTTCGAGACGACCGATCAGGCTCTTCACGAGCGTTACCTTGATCTTGGAGTTAGCCATTTGCCTCTACCCCCAGGATGTCTTCCACAGCCTTGCCACGCTTGGCAGCAATTTCTGCTGGCGTACGCAGCTTGGCCAGGCCGTCCAACGTCGCGCGAACGATGTTGTACGGATTGGTCGAGCCGTGGCACTTGGCCGAAATATTGGTCACGCCCATCACTTCGAACACAGCGCGCATCGGGCCGCCGGCCTTGATACCAGCACCTTCAGCAGCAGGCTGCATGAAAACGGTGGTAGCGCCATGCTTACCAAATACAGCGTGTTGCACAGTGCCGTTCTTCAGGCTGATCTTCACCAGCTTACGACGGGCTTCTTCCATTGCCTTCTGCACAGCAACCGGCACTTCTTTCGACTTGCCCTTGCCCATGCCGATGCGGCCATCACCATCACCAACCACGGTCAGCGCGGCGAAACCCATGATCCGGCCACCCTTCACCACTTTCGTGACGCGGTTGACGCTGATCATCTTCTCCCGCAAGCCGTCGCCGCGATCTTCGATATCAGACTTAGCCATAATGACTCCTTAGAATTCGAGGCCGGCTTCACGAGCTGCGTCGGCAAGAGCCTTAACGCGACCGTGATAGTGGAAGCCAGAGCGGTCAAAAGCGACAGCAGTGATGCCCGCAGCCTTGGCCTTTTCAGCAATACGCTTGCCGACCAGCGCGGCAGCAGCGGTATTGCCGCCATTGGTCAGATCTTTGCGAACATCGGCTTCCAGGGTCGAGGCGAATGCCAGAACCTTGCTGCCGGTTTCGTCGATGATCTGAGCGTAGATGTGGCTGTTGGAGCGGTGCACTGCCAAGCGCACTACTTTTTGCGCCGCGATGCGAGCACGAGTTTTGCGGGCCCGGCGCAGGCGAATTTCGTTCTTGTCCATGATCTTCAGCCTCGATTACTTCTTCTTGGTCTCTTTCAGGACCACCACTTCGTCGCTGTAACGAACGCCCTTGCCCTTATAGGGTTCTGGCGCGCGGTAAGCGCGAATCTCGGCGGCAACCTGACCGACCTGCTGCTTATCCACACCCTTGAGGACGATTTCCGTCTGCGAGGGCGTCTCGACCTTCACGCCAGCGGGCATCTTGTGCGCCACTGGGTGGGAGAAACCGAGGGTCAGATTGAGCGTTTCGCCCTGAGCCTGAGCGCGGTAACCCACGCCTACCAGGTTCAGCTTGCGCTCGAAGCCCTTGGAAACACCGGTCACCATATTGTTGAGCAGGGCACGCATCGTGCCGGACATGGCACGAGAATGCTTGCTGTCATCAACAGCCTTGAAGATCAGGGCATTGTTCTCGAGCTTGATTTCCACGCCGCTATCCAGCGGACGGGAAGCCTGGCCGAGCGGGCCCTTCACAACGATTTCGCCACCAGCCAGCTTGACTTCAACACCGGCAGGCAACGCGATTGGGTTCTTAGCTACGCGGGACATCGTCTACTCCTTACGCCACGATGCACAGCAGCTCGCCACCGATACCCTGGGCGCGCGCCTTGCGGTCAGTCATCACACCCTTGGAGGTGGAGACAATGGCGATACCGAGGCCGTTCATGACCTGCGGAATATCTTCCACGCCCTTGTAAATACGCAGGCCAGGCTTCGAAACGCGTTCAATGCGCTCGATAACCGGACGACCGGCGTAATACTTCAGCTCGATGTCGAGCTGGGGCTTCTTTTCTTCGCCAGTGATGGCGAAGTTTTCGATATAACCCTCATCCTTCAGCACGGCGGCAATAGCCACCTTCAGCTTGGACGAAGGCATAGTCACCGACGGCTTGTCCGCGCGCTGAGCGTTACGGACGCGGGTCAGCATATCGGCGATGGGATCATGCATACTCATTCGTGATCTCCTTACCAGCTGGCCTTGACGACGCCAGGAATCTCGCCACGCAGCGCGATTTCGCGCAGCTTGTTGCGACCCAGGCCGAACTTGCGGAACACACCACGTGGGCGACCGGTGATCGAGCAACGGTTGCGCAGACGCGTCGGGTTGGCATTACGGGGCAGGGCCTGCAACTTCAGGCGAGCGTCGAAACGCTCTTCGTCGGTCAGGTTCTGGTCGTTGATGATTGCCAGCAGCTTTGCACGCTTAGCGGCGAATTTCTCCACCAGCTTGGCGCGCTTCTCTTGACGATTGATCAAAGCGAGTTTAGCCATGGCAAACCTCAGTTCTTGAACGGGAACTTGAACGCGGCGAGAAGCGCACGGGCCTCTTCGTCGGTCTTCGCGGTTGTGGTAATCGTGATGTTCATACCACGCAGCGCGTCGATCTTGTCGTATTCGATTTCCGGGAAAATGATCTGTTCTTTAACGCCCATGTTGTAGTTACCACGGCCATCAAAGGACTTAGCGGAAATACCACGGAAGTCGCGAACACGCGGCAAGGCGATGGTCACCAGACGATCCAGGAATTCATACATACGCTCACGGCGCAGTGTGACCTTGCAACCAACCGGATAGTTGTCACGAATCTTGAAGCCGGCAATCGACTTCTTCGACAGGGTGACGACGGGCTTTTGGCCGGCAATCTTGGTCAGGTCGCCAACGGCGTGCTCCATGACCTTCTTGTCAGCAACCGCTTCGCCAACACCCATGTTGATGGTGATCTTTTCGATGCGCGGGACTTCCATGATCGACTTGTAGCCGAACTTTTCAGTCAGTTGCGCAACGACGGTTTCTTTGTAGAAATCTTGCAAACGAGCCATGTTCTACCCCTTAGCCCCCGACCACTTCGCCGTTCGACTTGAACACGCGAACCTTCTTGCCGTCATCGAGAAGCTTGAAGCCAACGCGATCAGCCTTCTGGGTGGCCGGATTGAAGATAGCCACATTGGACACGTTAATCGGCATGGTTTTGTCGACAATACCGCCAACAACACCGCGAACCGGGTTCGGCTTCTGGTGCTTCTTGACGACATTGATACCTTCAACAACCACCTTGTCACCCACCAGAACGTTCAGCACGGTACCGCGCTTGCCTTTGTCCTTGCCGGTGATGACGACGACTTCGTCGCCTTTACGAATCTTGTTCATGCCCGCTCCTTACAGCACTTCTGGCGCCAACGAGACGATCTTCATGAAGCGCTCAGTGCGCAGTTCACGAGTGACTGGCCCGAAAATACGGGTGCCGATCGGCTCAAGCTTGTTGTTGAGGAGCACAGCGGCATTGCCATCAAACTTGATGAGCTGGCCATCAGCACGACGAACACCCTTGGCAGTGCGAACCACGACGGCGTTATAAACGTCGCCCTTCTTCACACGACCACGCGGTGCGGCGTCCTTGATGGAGACCTTGATAATGTCGCCAACCGAAGCATAACGACGCTTGGAGCCGCCCAGCACCTTGATGCACATAACCGAACGTGCACCGGTGTTGTCAGCAACATCCAGCATGGATTGCATTTGAATCATGAATAAAAACCTCCAACTTAACCTGTCACTCACCACCGGCAAACCCGGCAGCGCCGCAAGCAAGCCGCGGCACGACAGCTAGTTTTGGACCCCGTAAGGGAGACACTTCCAACCATCATCCGCAGCAAGAAGCTACTTCAGACGCAGGATGGAAAGCAGGGCATTCTACACATGGCAGAATGCCCTGACAAGCACATCGCGCTAAAAACCTATACTAATCCGCAGATTAGACAGTGCGCGCCTTCTCCACGAGGCTCGTCACGATCCAGGACTTGGTCTTGGACAGCGGACGGGTTTCCTCGATGGTCACCACGTCGCCTTCCCCGTAGGCATTGGCTTCGTCGTGAGCGTGGTACTTCTTGGACAGACGGATGATCTTGCCGTAGAGCGGGTGCTTAACCTTACGCTCGACCAGCACGGTCACAGTCTTGTCCATTTTGTTGCTGACCACACGGCCGGTCAGCGAACGCTTCAGTTTAGTTTCGGTCATTTACGCCACCTTCTCAGCCAGGATGGTGCGAACGCGCGCGATATCGCGGCGAACACGCTTCAGTTCACTGGTCTTGGCAAGCTGCTGGGTAGCCAGCTGCATGCGCAGGCCGAACTGGGCCTTCAGGAGCGAGGTGAGCTCGGTCTTGAGCTCATCGACCGACTTGTTACGCAATTCAGTCGTTTTCATCTCACTGCCCCACATGACGGGTTACGAAAGTCGTCGCGATCGGCAGCTTGGCAGCGGCCAGACGGAAGGCTTCGCGGGCGAGAGTCTCGTCCACGCCGTCCATCTCGTACAGCACCTTACCAGGCTGGATTTCGGCGACATAGTATTCCGGGCTACCCTTACCATTACCCATCCGAACTTCGGCAGGCTTGGAAGAAATCGGCTTGTCCGGGAACACGCGGATCCACACACGACCACCACGCTTGATGTGACGGGTCATGGCACGACGAGCAGCTTCGATCTGGCGAGCAGTCAAACGACCGCGACCGATGGCCTTCAGGCCCCACTCACCGAAGCTAACCTTGTTACCGCGGGTAGCAACGCCGGTGTTACGGCCCTTCTGCTGTTTGCGGTACTTGAGTCTAGTTGGCTGCAGCATTTCGAGGCCCCTTTCGCGGCTTGCGTTCGGCTTGTTCCGGCTGGGCAGCGACTTGTTCGCCAGCCTTCACATCACCCTTGTACACCCACACCTTGATACCGATGATGCCGTAGGTCGTCTTCGCTTCCGAAGTCGCGTAGTCGATGTCAGCACGCAGGGTATGCAAAGGCACACGGCCTTCGCGGTACCACTCGGTACGCGCGATTTCGATACCATTCAGACGGCCCGACGACATGATCTTGATGCCTTGAGCACCCAGACGCATGGCGTTTTGCATAGCACGCTTCATGGCGCGACGGAACATCACGCGCTTTTCCAGCTGAGCGGCGATCGAGTCAGCAATCACTTGCGAGTCGATTTCCGGCTTGCGGATTTCTTCGATGTTGATGTGCACCGGCACACCCATCAGCTTGACCAGGTCACGCTTCAGGATCTCGATGTCTTCACCCTTCTTGCCAATCACCACACCCGGACGGGCGCTGTGAATGGTGATGCGGGCGTTCTTGGCAGGACGCTCGATAACGATGCGGCCAACCGAGGCATGCGACAACTTTTTCTTCAGGAACTCGCGTACCTTGATGTCCTCAGCAAGCATGGCCGGGAAGTTTTTGCTATTCGCATACCACTTCGAGGCCCAGTTCTTGTTGACGGCTAGACGGAAACCCGTCGGATGAATTTTCTGTCCCATATCGTCCTCACTCGCCCACGGCCAGGGTGATGTGGCAAGTTTGCTTCTCGATGCGATTACCGCGGCCCTTGGCACGTGCGGTGAAACGCTTGAGGCTGGCACCCTTGTCCACAAAAATAGTCTTCACCTTGAGCGCGTCGATGTCGGCGCCGTCGTTGTGTTCAGCATTTGCAATCGCCGACAGCAACAACTTCTTGATGATGACCGCGCCCTTTTTCGGGCTGAAGGTCAGGATGTTCAGCGCCTGCTCAACCGGCTTGCCGCGCACCAGGTCAGCGACCAGGCGTGCTTTCTGAGCCGAAATGCGGGCACCACTCAAAATAGCGGAGGTTTGCATCGCGTCTTACCTCTTAGCTTTCTTGTCGGCGGCATGACCCTTGAACGTACGGGTCAGCGAAAACTCGCCTAGCTTGTGACCAACCATGTTCTCGTTGATGTAAACGGGAACGTGTTGCTTACCGTTGTGCACCGCGATGGTCAGACCAACGAAGTCGGGCAGTACGGTGGAGCGACGGGACCAGGTCTTGACCGGGCGCTTGTCGTTGGTCGCGCGAACTGCTTCGATCTTCTTCAGCAGGTGGGCGTCGACAAACGGGCCTTTTTTAACGGAACGAGCCATGTCTAATTACCCCTTGTTCGAATAGCGACGGCGCACGATCATATTGTCGGTGCGCTTGTTGCTGCGGGTACGGTAACCCTTAGTCGGGGTACCCCACGGGCTAACCGGCACACGACCTTCACCAGTACGACCTTCACCACCACCGTGCGGGTGATCGATCGGGTTCATCGCCGTACCGCGAACGGTCGGGCGAATACCGCGCCAACGCACAGCACCAGCCTTACCGATCTTGCGCAGGTTGTGCTCTTCGTTACCCACTTCGCCAATGGTGGCGCGGCAGTCAACGTGCACACGGCGGATTTCACCGGAGCGCAGACGCAGCTGGGCGTAAGCACCTTCGCGAGCCAGCAGCTGAACCGAAGCACCGGCCGAACGTGCAATTTGCGCGCCCTTGCCCGGTTGCATTTCGATGCAGTGGATGGTGCTACCGACAGGGATATTGCGCAGCGGCAGCGTATTGCCCACCTTGATCGGCGCATCGGCACCACTCACCACCTGCGCGCCAACCTTCAGGCCACGCGGAGCGATGATGTAGCGACGTTCGCCATCGGCGTAGCACAGCAGCGCGATGTGAGCGGTACGGTTCGGGTCGTATTCCAGACGTTCCACGTTCGCAACGATGCCATCCTTGTTGCGACGGAAATCAACCAGACGGTAGTGCTGCTTATGGCCACCACCTTGGTGACGCACAGTAACCACACCGCGGTTGTTACGACCGGCGTTCTTGCTTTGAGCTTCGACCAGCGGAGCGTAAGGCTTGCCTTTGTGCAGCTCGGGGCTGACAACCTTGACAACCGAACGGCGACCGGGGGAAGTCGGTTTAACTTTTACCAGCATCGTCGTTCTCCTTAAGCTGCAGCTTGCAGGTCGATTTCTTGACCTGGCTTGAGGGCAACGTAAGCCTTCTTCCAAGCCTTGCGATAGCCGATCGAGCGGCCGAAACGCTTCTGCTTGGGCTTAACGTTGGTGACTTGGACGGACTCGACCTGCACCTTGAACAGCAGCTCAACCGCAGCCTTGATTTCCGGCTTGGTTGCGTCGCTGGCCACACGGAACACGACTTGTTCGTTCTTGTCAGCCACCATGGTGCTCTTCTCGGAGATCACCGGTGCCAACAGCACCTGGAGCAGACGGTCTTCATTCAGTTTAGTCATGCCAGAATCTCCTCGATTTGCTTGAGGGCCTCGCGAGTGACCAGCACCTTCTTGAAGCGAACCAGGCTGACCGGATCGGCTTGCGACGGCTCGAGTACGAGCACATTCGGCAGATTGCGCGATGCCAGGTAGAGGTTCTCATCCAGATTGTCGGTGACGATCAGGGTGCGCTCATTCAGACCCATGGCAGCCAGCTTGGCGGCAAATGCCTTGGTCTTCGGGCTTTCAGCCACGAAGTCCTCGACCACCACCAGACGCTCTTCACGCACCAGCTGCGACAGAATGGTCGCCACGCCAGCGCGGTACATCTTGCGGTTTACCTTTTGGCTGAAGTTCTCTTCCGGGCTATTCGGGAAGATACGACCACCACCACGCCACAGCGGGCTGGACGCCATACCGGCACGAGCACGGCCCGTACCCTTTTGACGCCAAGGCTTGCGAGTCGACTTGGCAACATCGCTACGGCCCTTCTGAGCACGATTGCCGCTACGGGCATTGGCCAGATAAGCAGTAACAACCTGATGCACCAGATCTTCGTTGTAATCGCGACCGAACAAGGCGTCGGAAGCGGTCACGCTGGCAGCGGCTTGGCCGCTAGCATTAATGACTTTCAGTTCCATCACGCACCTGCCTTCACGCTGGGACGCACGACCACGTCATTGCCCTTGGAGCCAGGAACAGCACCCTTCACGAGCAACAGACCGCGTTCGGCATCAACACGCACTACTTCCAGATTCTGCACGGTACGCTTGACGTTACCGTACTGACCCGCCATGCGCTTACCCGGGAAAACGCGACCCGGATCCTGCGCCATACCGATAGAACCGGGGGCGTTGTGCGACACGGAGTTACCGTGGGAAGCACGCTGGGAGCTGAAGTTGTGACGCTTGATAGCACCGGAAAAACCCTTACCCTGCGAGGTACCGGTCACATCGACCAGCTGACCCACCGAGAAGATTTCTACAGTGATTTGGCTGCCCGGCTGATACTGAGCCAGTTGTTCAGCCGACAGCGCGAATTCGTGCAGACCACGACCGGCTTCGATACCCGCCTTAGCGAAGTGACCGGCCTCAGCCTTGTTAACACGGCTAGCGCGACGCTCGCCAAAAGCCAACTGCACAGCAGTGTAGCCATCGACTTCTTGCGTCTTGATTTGAGAGACGCGATTGGCAGACAGATCCAACACGGTCACCGGAACGGACGCGCCGTCTTCAGTGAACACGCGGGTCATGCCGACCTTGCGCCCGATAAGTCCTAAGCTCATCGTTCTTTCCTTTCAAAGGGCCAGCTACGATTGGCTGGCGATCCTGATAAACCGCACTTTTGCAATCCATACAGGCCGAAAATCGGCCGCACAAAAAGCAATCGCGGGCCCGCCATTACAGCGAGCCCGCGATATTACTGCAAGTTCTTGGTTTAATGCAAGAATTTATTGCAGCTTGATTTCCACATCCACACCAGCCGGCAGGTCCAGCTTCATCAGCGCATCGACAGTCTTGTCAGTCGGATCCACGATGTCCATCAGACGCAGGTGAGTACGGATTTCCAACTGATCACGCGAGGTCTTGTTGACGTGCGGCGAACGCAGCACATCGAAACGCTCGATCTTGGTGGGCAGCGGAACCGGACCCTTGACCACAGCGCCAGTGCGCTTGGCGGTGTCAACGATTTCCTGAGCGGAACGGTCGATCAGCGCGTAGTCATAAGCCTTGAGGCGGATACGAATCTTTTGATTAGCCATGATTTCTTCCAAAGAACAGGGCGAGCCGCAAGGGCCGCCAGATAGATAAAGAGCAGAACAGGCAGACCCGAAGGCCTGCCCGGATCAAGCTATTACTCGATGATCTTCGCCACAACGCCGGCGCCAACGGTACGGCCACCTTCGCGGATCGCGAAGCGCAGACCTTGCTCCATGGCGATCGGGGCGATCAGCGCAACGGTCACTTCCACGTTGTCGCCTGGCATCACCATTTCGGTGCCAGCCGGCAGCTCAACCGCACCGGTCACGTCAGTGGTACGGAAGTAGAACTGCGGACGGTAGCCATTGAAGAACGGGGTGTGACGACCACCTTCGTCCTTGGACAGCACGTACACCGAACCGGTGAACTTGGTGTGCGGCTTGATCGAGCCCGGCTTGGACAGAACCTGACCACGCTGAACGTCTTCACGCTTGGTGCCGCGCAGCAGGGCGCCGATGTTGTCGCCAGCCTGACCTTGGTCCAGCAGCTTGCGGAACATTTCCACGCCGGTACAGGTGGTCTTGACGGTCGGGACGATACCGACGATTTCGATTTCTTCGCCAACCTTGACGATGCCACGCTCAACGCGACCGGTCACCACGGTGCCGCGACCCGAGATCGAGAACACATCTTCCACCGGCATCAGGAAGGCGCCGTCGATGGCACGTTCCGGAGTCGGGATGTAGCTGTCCAGCGCTTCAGCCAGACGGAAGATGGCGGGTTCGCCGATTTCCGATTGGTCGCCTTCCAGGGCCTTCAGTGCCGAACCCTTGATGATGGGCAGGTCGTCACCCGGGAAATCGTACTTGCTCAGCAGTTCACGGACTTCCATTTCAACGAGCTCGAGCAGTTCGGCGTCGTCGACCATGTAAAAAAAAAAGCGGGTCTGCGGCATGGGGCCGTCAGCCGAGGACACCACCAGGATCGCGCCGTCCATCTGGGCAGCACCGGTAATCATGTTCTTCACGTAGTCAGCGTGACCTGGGCAGTCAACGTGAGCGTAGTGACGGTTTTCGGTTTCGTATTCGACGTGTGCGGTATTGATGGTAATACCACGTGCCTTTTCTTCCGGCGCGCTGTCGATTTGGTCGTAACCCTTGGCTTCGCCACCGAACTTCTTCGACAGAATGGTGGTGATCGCTGCAGTCAGCGTGGTCTTGCCGTGGTCAACGTGACCAATCGTGCCAACGTTTACGTGCGGTTTTGTCCGCTCGAACTTTTCCTTAGCCATTTCTCAATCCTTAATCTGAATTAGGGTTACAGATTGCCGGACCCAAGGGCCCGGCAATACCGTTTACTTCTTGTTGATGATCGCTTCAGCGACATTACGCGGGGCTTCCGAGTAATGCTTGAATTCCATCGAGTAGGTAGCACGACCTTGCGACATCGAGCGCAGGGTGGTCGAGTAACCGAACATCTCCGACAGCGGCACTTCGGCCTTGATCATCTTGCCACCCGCCGGGTTGTCGTCCATGCCTTGCAGCATGCCGCGACGCGACGAGATGTCACCCATGATGTCACCCATGTAGTCTTCCGGCGTTTCGATTTCCACAGCCATCATTGGCTCCAGAATCACCGGACCCGCGCGACGCATGGCTTCCTTAAAGGCCAGCGAGCCAGCCAGTTCGAAAGCGATCTGCGACGAGTCGACGTCATGGTAAGAACCGAAGGTCAGGCGAACCTTGACATCCACCACCGGGAAGCCAGCCAGAACGCCCGACTTCAGGGTGTTCTGAATACCCTTGTCCACCGACGGGATGAATTCGCGCGGAATGGTACCGCCCTTGATTTCATCGATGAACTGGTAGCCCTTGCCTTCGCCCGAAGGCTCGACCGTGATCACGCAATGGCCGTACTGACCCTTACCACCCGACTGCTTGGCGTGCTTACCTTCCACGTCCGTAGCGATCTTGGTGATGGTTTCGCGGTAAGCCACTTGCGGGGCACCCACGTTCGCTTCCACGCCGAATTCGCGCTTCATGCGATCAACCAGAATTTCCAGGTGCAGCTCACCCATGCCGGACATGATGGTCTGGCCGGTTTCTTCGTCGGTACGCACGCGGAACGACGGGTCTTCCTTGGCCAGGCGATTCAGGGCAACGCCCATCTTCTCCTGGTCAGCCTTGGTCTTCGGCTCAACCGCCACCGAGATCACCGGCTCCGGGAATACCATGCGCTCAAGAATGACCGGATGGTCAGGCGAGCACAGGGTTTCACCCGTGGTCACATCCTTCAGGCCGATACCGGCGGCGATGTCACCAGCGCGCACTTCGTCGATTTCCTGACGATCGTTAGCGTGCATTTGCACGATACGACCCATGCGCTCCTTCTTGCCCTTCACGGCGTTCATCACGGTGTCGCCAGAATTCACGACGCCAGAGTAAACACGGAAGAAGGTGAGCTGACCGACATAGGGGTCGTTCATCAGCTTGAAGGCCAGCGCGGAGAACGGTGCCGTGTCGGAAGCTTCGCGGGTAACCGGCTGCTCCTTATCATCCACACCATTGACCGGCGGAATATCAACCGGCGACGGCAGGAAATCGATCACCGCGTCGAGCATGCGCTGCACGCCCTTGTTCTTGAACGCGGTACCGCACAACATCGGCTGGATTTCGCAAGCAATGGTGCGCTGACGCAGCGCCTGAACGATTTCGGCCTCGGAGAGGTCGCCTTCTTCCAGGTACTTGTTCATCAGCTCTTCGGATG
The DNA here is from genome assembly GCF_900119825.1 of Chitinimonas taiwanensis DSM 18899. Taxonomy (GTDB): domain Bacteria; phylum Pseudomonadota; class Gammaproteobacteria; order Burkholderiales; family Chitinimonadaceae; genus Chitinimonas; species Chitinimonas taiwanensis. Next base: position 167,869 of record NZ_FPKR01000006.1, read on the forward strand.
CCTCAGCAGCCGATTCCACCATCTTTTCGCGCCACTCGGTAGCCACCGCCACCAGCTCAGCGGGAATATCGCGGTACTCAAACTTCATACCCTGCGAAGCTTCATCCCAGAAGATGGCCTGCATCTTCAGGAGGTCGACCACGCCGGCGAAGTTGTCTTCAGCACCGATAGGAATCACCACCGGCACCGGGTTGGCCTTCAGGCGGGTGCGCAACTGCTCAACCACGCGGAAGAAGTTGGCACCAGTACGGTCCATCTTGTTCACGAAGGCCAGGCGTGGCACCTTGTACTTATTAGCCTGACGCCACACAGTTTCCGACTGAGGCTGAACACCGCCCACAGCGCAGTAAACCATGCAAGCACCGTCGAGCACGCGCATCGAACGCTCAACTTCAATCGTGAAGTCAACGTGACCCGGGGTGTCGATGATGTTGAAGCGATGCTGGTCGTACTGGTTGGCCATACCCTTCCAGAACGTGGTGGTCGCAGCGGAGGTAATCGTGATACCACGCTCCTGCTCCTGCTCCATCCAGTCCATGGTGGCGGCGCCATCGTGCACTTCACCGATCTTGTGGTTCACACCGGTGTAGAAAAGGATGCGCTCAGTCGTCGTGGTTTTACCCGCGTCGATGTGCGCGCTGATACCGATGTTCCGGTAGCGTTCAATGGGTGTAATGCGAGCCACAGCCAATACCTTTGCTTAAAAGGGTGAATTAGAAGCGATAGTGAGCGAAGGCCTTGTTGGCTTCAGCCATACGGTGCACTTCGTCACGCTTCTTCATCGCGCCGCCACGGCCTTCGGCCGCATCGAGCAGTTCGCCAGCCAGACGCTGACCCATGGACTTCTCACCGCGCTTGCGAGCGGCTTCGCGCAACCAGCGCATGGCCAGTGCCATACGACGGGTTTGGCGCACTTCGACCGGCACCTGGTAGTTGGCACCACCGACGCGACGGCTCTTCACTTCGACGACCGGCTTAACATTACCGAGGGCTTGGGAGAACACCTCGAGGGGGGCCTTGCCGGACTTCTTCTCAATGATTTCCAGGGCGCCGTACACGATGCGCTCGGCAACCGACTTCTTACCGTCTTGCATGACGACGTTCATGAACTTGGACAGTTCTTCGCTACCGAACTTAGGATCCGGCAATACTTCACGTTTTGGTACTTCTCTACGACGCGGCATTATTCAACCTCAGTAGTTTTCAGTTGAGCGCTTTCGGCGCTCGCGACCACTCAGGGGAGTGATCACTTACTCGACGAGACCCTTGGGGCTACTCGCCGTCGTCGCGAATGTCTTGATCGAACAAGACCGGGCTCGCGACTCAACCCAGGCAAATTAAGCCTTCGGACGCTTGGCGCCGTACTTGGAACGAGCCTGCTTACGGTCCTTGACACCAGCGGTATCCAGGGAGCCGCGCACAGTGTGGTAACGCACACCTGGCAAGTCCTTCACACGACCACCGCGGATCAGCACGACCGAGTGTTCTTGCAGGTTGTGGCCTTCACCGCCGATGTACGAAATCACTTCGAAACCGTTGGTCAGACGCACCTTGGCCACTTTACGCAGAGCCGAGTTCGGCTTCTTCGGAGTGGTGGTATAAACGCGCGTGCAAACACCGCGCTTTTGCGGGCAAGCTTCGAGCGCAGGCACCTTGCTCTTGGCCGTTTCCGCCACACGTCCTTTACGGACGAGCTGGTTGATGGTTGGCATTATCTTTTTCCCAAAAGTAAAAAATGGCGCACTTCATGCCTAGGCATGAAGACGCACCCCCACTAAAAGAGCGCGGATTATAGGTAAATCAAGCGCTTAATGTCAACAAACCCTCCGGGCGACCAACGTGTTGCCACTTTGGTCGCCCGGAGGGTTGCTGATTCACCCAAACCCGATACGCCGGGCCGGATGGATTTCTGCTTAGGCTTCTTCCTGCGCGCTTTCGCTGGTTTCTGCTACCGCATCGATAGACTCGATATTCGGCAGCGTCTCGCCATTGCGTTGGCGGCGGCGGTTGTTGTGGTAAGCCAGACCGGTACCAGCCGGAATCAGGCGACCCACGATCACGTTTTCCTTCAGGCCACGCAGCTCATCGCGCTTGCCCATGATGGCAGCCTCGGTCAGCACGCGGGTGGTTTCCTGGAAGGAAGCCGCCGAGATGAAGGAGTCGGTCGACAGCGAAGCCTTGGTGATACCAAGCAGGATGTTGTCAAACTGGGCCGGCTGCTTGTTCTCAGCCAGCAGGCGATCGTTCGCTTCCAACACTTCGGCACGCTCAACCTGCTCACCCAGGATGAAGTCGGAATCACCGGCATCCGAGATCACCACGCGGCGCAGCATCTGACGCACGATCACTTCGATGTGCTTGTCGTTAATCTTCACCCCCTGCAGTCGGTACACTTCCTGCACTTCTTCGGTGATGTAGCGAGCCAGCGTTTCGATGCCCTGCAGACGCAGGATATCGTGCGGATCAGCCGGGCCGTCCACGATGGTTTCGCCGCGGTTCACTACCTGACCGTCGTGGACCAGCACATGCTTGTCCTTCGGGATCAGGTATTCGTGCGGGGTGCCGTCCAGGTCGGTGATGATCAGGCGCTGCTTGCCCTTGGTGTCCTTACCGAAGGAAGCGGTACCCGTGACTTCGGCCAGCATGCCGGCATCCTTGGGCGAACGGGCTTCGAACAGCTCGGCCACACGGGGCAGACCACCGGTAATGTCGCGGGTCTTGACCGATTCCTGCGGAATACGCGCCAGCACTTCACCCACACCCACCTGTTGGCCATCCTTCACGGTGATAATGGCGCCGACCTGGAAGGTGATGTTCACGGCGGCATCGGAGCCAGCCAGTTTCACTTCCACGCCGTTTTCGTCCAGCAGCTTGATCTGCGGCTTGACGCTCTTGCTCGCACCGGCCTTGCTCTTCGGATTGATGGCAACCAGGGTCGACAGACCGGTCACTTCGTCAATCTGCTTGGCCACGGTCACGCCGTCTTCGATGTTCTCGAAGCGCACCTGACCGGCGTACTCGGTGATGATCGGACGGGTATGCGGATCCCAGGTCGCCAACACGGCACCAGCCTTGATGGCTTCACCGTCGGTGACCTTCAGGGTCGCGCCATACGGCACCTTGTGACGCTCACGCTCGCGGCCGGCATCGTCGAATACGACGACTTCACCCGAACGGGTAATCACGATCTGCTCGCCCTTGGTGTTGGTCACGTAGCGCATGGTGCCAGCGAAACCAACCTTACCATTGGACTTGGTTTCCACCTGGCTGGCCGACGCGGCACGCGAAGCGGCACCACCGATGTGGAAGGTACGCATGGTCAGCTGGGTGCCCGGCTCACCGATCGACTGAGCGGCAATCACACCGACTGCTTCGCCAACGTTCACACGCTGACCACGGCCAAGGTCGCGGCCATAGCACTGGCCGCACAGGCCGTAACGGGTCTCACAGGTCAGCGGGGTGCGCACCTTGACCTCATCGATGCTCAGCGCTTCGATCTGGTCAACGATATCTTCGGTCAGCAGGGTACCGGCTTCGAACACGGTCTCCTGGGTAGCCGGGTCGATCACGTCCACAGCCGCCACACGACCAAGGATACGGTCGCGCAGCGCTTCGATCACGTCACCGCCTTGCAGCACGGCCTTCATGTTCACGCCGTTCTTGGTGCCGCAATCGTGCTCGGTCACTACCAGATCCTGGGTCACGTCAACCAGACGACGGGTCAGGTAACCGGAGTTGGCGGTCTTCAGCGCGGTATCGGCCAGACCCTTACGGGCGCCGTGCGTCGAGATGAAGTACTGCAGAACGGTCAGACCTTCGCGGAAGTTGGTGGTAATCGGCGTCTCGATAATCGAGCCGTCCGGCTTGGCCATCAGGCCCCGCATACCAGCCAGCTGGCGAATCTGGGCTACCGAGCCCCGGGCGCCCGAGTCGGCCATCATATAGATGGAGTTGAACGACTCCTGGTCGACCGTATTGCCTTCGCGGTCCACGGTCTTTTCCTTACCCAGGTGCGCCATCATGGTCTTGGCTACCTGGTCACCGCAGCGACCCCAGATATCCACGACCTTGTTGTAGCGCTCGCCCTGGGTCACCAGACCCGAGGTGTACTGGGCTTCGATTTCCTTCACTTCGCGCTCGGCCTCGGCCAGCAGCGTGACCTTCTCGGCCGGCACCAGCATGTCGTCCACGCAGATGGACAGACCGCCACGGGTCGAGTAGGTGAAACCGGTGTACATCAGCTTGTCGGCCAGGATCACGGTCTCGCGCAGACCGACGCGACGGAAGGACGCGTTGATCAGCTTGGAGATTTCCTTCTTCTTGAGCGCCTTATTGACGTTCTCGAACGGCAGACCCTTGGGCAGGATTTCCGACAGGATGGCGCGACCGACGGTGGTCTCACGACGCACCATCTTGTACTGCCACTCACCGGCTTCGTCCTGGTACCAATCCTTCAGGCGCACGCTGACCTTGGCATTCAGCTCGGCTTCGCGCGTTTCATAGGCGCGGATCAGCTCTTCCAGGTCTGCAAAGCGCAGGCCTTCGCCCTTGCCATTGATGCGCTCGCGGGTCATGTAATATAGACCCAGCACGATATCCTGCGACGGCACGATGATCGGCTCGCCGTGCGCGGGCGACAGCACGTTGTTGGAGGCCAGCATCAGCGTGCGGGCTTCCATCTGCGCTTCCAGCGACAGCGGCACGTGAACGGCCATCTGGTCACCGTCAAAGTCGGCGTTGAAGGCGGTACAGACCAGCGGATGCAGCTGGATGGCCTTACCTTCGATCAGCACCGGCTCGAAAGCCTGGATACCGAGACGGTGCAGCGTCGGTGCGCGGTTCAGCAGCACCGGATGTTCGCGGATCACGTCTTCGAGGATGTCCCAGACTTCCGGCACTTCCTGCTCGACCAGCTTCTTGGCGGCCTTGATGGTGGTGGCCAGGCCCAGCACTTCCAGCTTGTGGAAGATGAAAGGCTTGAACAGCTCGAGCGCCATCTTCTTGGGCAGGCCGCACTGATGCAGCTTCAGGGTCGGGCCCACCACGATGACCGAACGGCCCGAGTAGTCGACGCGCTTACCCAGCAGGTTCTGACGGAAACGACCGCCCTTACCCTTGATCATGTCAGCCAGCGACTTGAGCGGACGCTTGTTGGCGCCGGTCATGGCCTTGCCGCGACGACCGTTGTCGAGCAGCGAGTCGACGGCTTCCTGCAGCATGCGCTTTTCGTTGCGCACGATGATTTCAGGGGCCTTCAGCTCCAGCAGGCGTTTCAGACGGTTGTTACGGTTGATGACGCGACGATACAGATCGTTCAGATCGGAGGTGGCGAAGCGACCGCCATCCAGCGGCACCAGCGGACGCAGCTCAGGCGGCAGCACCGGCAGCACGTCCATGATCATCCACTCGGGCTTGATGCCCGACTTGTGGAAGGCTTCCAGCACCTTCAGGCGCTTGGCGATCTTCTTGATCTTGGCTTCCGAACCGGTCGACTGCAGCTCATGACGCAGGGTATCCATTTCGGCATGGATATCCAGCGTACGCAGCAATTCGCGCACGGCTTCGGCGCCCATCAGGGCCACGAACTCGTCACCGTATTCTTCGACCTTGGCCAGGTAGTCGTCTTCCGACAGCAGCTGACCACGGTTGAGCGGGGTCATGCCCGGCTCGATCACGATGAAGCCCTCGAAGTACAGCACGCGTTCGATATCGCGCAGCGTGATATCGAGCACCATGCCCAGACGCGACGGCAGCGACTTCAGGAACCAGATGTGTGCAACCGGCGAAGCCAGTTCGATATGGCCCATGCGCTCGCGACGCACCTTGCTCAGCGTGACTTCGACGCCGCACTTTTCGCAGATCACACCGCGGTGCTTGAGGCGCTTGTACTTGCCACACAGGCATTCGTAATCTTTGACCGGCCCGAAGATGCGGGCACAGAACAGACCATCACGCTCCGGCTTGAAGGTGCGGTAGTTGATGGTTTCCGGCTTCTTGACTTCACCGTACGACCAGGAACGGATCTTGTCAGGCGACGCCAGGCCGATGCGGATGGCATCGAACTCTTCTTCCTGCGTTACCTGCTTGAACAAGTCGAGCAAAGCTTTCATGTCTTTTTACCTCGTATGACCCGTGAGGCCCTGCAAGCCTGGGCGGGATCGCCCTTGGCTCTTGGGGCGCCTGGCGGGACGCGGCCTCACTGCCTCGTCCCGCGCGCCCATGTTGTTGCGACGGCTTAGAAGCGGTCCAGATCGATATCGATACCGAGCGAACGGATTTCCTTCACCAGCACATTGAAGGATTCCGGCATGCCGGCGTCGATCTTGTGATCGCCCTTGACGATGTTCTCGTACACCTTGGTACGACCATTCACATCGTCCGACTTCACAGTCAGCATTTCCTGCAGCGTGTACGACGCGCCGTAAGCTTCCAGCGCCCACACTTCCATCTCACCGAAGCGCTGACCACCGAACTGCGCCTTACCACCCAGCGGCTGCTGGGTAACCAGCGAGTACGGGCCGGTCGAACGGGCGTGCATCTTGTCGTCCACCAGGTGGTGCAGCTTGAGCACGTGCATGTAACCGACGGTCACACGACGCTCGAAGGCCTCACCGGTGCGGCCGTCATACAGACGCAGCTGGGTGCGGGTGTCGTTGAAGCCCAGACGCTGGGTATGCTCGGACTCGGCCGGGTAGGCGAGTTCCAGCATGGCCATCAGGTCGGCTTCCTTGGCACCGTCGAACACCGGCGTAGCGAACGGCACGCCGTCGCGCAGGTTGTCAGCCAGCTCCAGAATCTCAGCGTCGCTCATCGACTTCAGATCTTCCGGCTTGCCACGGGTGTTGTAGACCTGCTCAAGGAACTTGCGCACTTCACCCGCGCGCTTGGCTTCCTTGACGCTTTCGTCCTGCAACATGCGGTCGATGCGCTGGCCCAGACCCTTGGCAGCCCAACCGAGGTGGACTTCCAGAATCTGACCCACGTTCATCCGCGACGGCACGCCGAGCGGGTTCAGCACGATGTCCATCGGCGTACCGTCGGCCATATGCGGCATGTCTTCGATCGGCAGGATCTTGGACACCACACCCTTGTTACCGTGACGGCCGGCCATCTTGTCACCTGGCTGCAGACGACGCTTCACGGCCACATAGACCTTGACCATCTTCTGCACGCCTGGCGGCAGTTCATCGCCTTGGGTCAGCTTGCGCTTCTTGTCTTCGAAGCGCAGATCGAACTCGGCGCGCTTCTGGACCAGGTTGTCCTTCATCAGCTCGAGCTGCTTGGCCACTTCCTCGTCGGCCAGGCGGATGTCGAACCAGTCGTGACGGTTCAGATCAGCCAGGTATTCCTTGGACAGCTCGGTGCCCTTGGCGATTTTCTTCGGACCGCCATTGACCTTCTTGCCAACCAGCAGACGCTCGAGACGCTCGAAGGCATCGTTCTCCAGAATACGCATCTGGTCGTTCAGGTCGAGGCGGTAGCGCTTCAGTTCTTCATCAATGATGGACTGGGCGCGACGGTCGCGTTCAATGCCTTCGCGGGTGAACACCTGCACGTCGATCACGGTACCGCTCATGCCCGACGGCACGCGCAGCGAAGTGTCCTTCACGTCGGACGCCTTCTCACCGAAGATCGCACGCAGCAGCTTCTCTTCCGGCGTCAGCTGGGTTTCGCCCTTCGGCGTCACCTTACCGACCAGCACATCACCGGCTTCCACTTCGGCGCCGATGTACACGATGCCGGCTTCATCCAAACGGCCCAGCATGCGCTCGGACAGATTGGAGATATCGCGGGTGATTTCTTCCGGTCCGAGCTTGGTGTCACGGGCCACAACCGACAGCTCCTCGATATGGATCGAGGTGTAACGGTCCTGGGCAACCACGCGCTCCGAGATCAGGATCGAGTCTTCGTAGTTGAAGCCGTTCCACGGCATGAAGGCGACCAGCAGGTTCTGACCGAGGGCCAGTTCGCCCAAGTCGGTCGACGCGCCGTCAGCGATCACGTCATGCGCAGCAATCACATCGCCCACGCGCACGATCGGGCGCTGGTTGATGTTGGTGTTCTGGTTGGAACGCGTGTACTTGGTCAGGTTGTAGATATCCACACCGACTTCGCCTGCACGGGTTTCATCGTCATTGACGCGAATCACCACGCGGTTGGCATCGACGTAGTCAACACGACCACCACGCAATGCCTTCACGGCGGTGCCCGAGTCGACCGCACAGGTGCGCTCGATACCGGTACCGACCAGCGGCTTCTGCGCACGCACGCAAGGCACGGCCTGGCGTTGCATGTTGGCACCCATCAAGGCACGGTTCGCATCATCGTGCTCAAGGAAGGGAATCAGCGAAGCAGCAACCGACACGATCTGGCTCGGCGCCACGTCCATGTACTGGACGCGCTCTGGGCGGGCCACGATGGTTTCGCCGTGTTCACGGCAGGTGACCAGTTCATCGATCAGCGTGCCGTTGTCGTCCAGCTTGGCGTTAGCCTGGGCCACCACGTACTTGCCTTCCTCAATGGCCGACAGGTATTCGATCTCGTCGGTAACCTTGCTATCCACCACCTTACGGTACGGGGTTTCCAGGAAACCGTACTCATTGGTGCGCGCATAGATCGCCAGCGAGTTGATCAGACCGATGTTCGGGCCTTCCGGCGTTTCGATCGGGCAGACGCGGCCATAGTGAGTCGGGTGCACGTCACGGACTTCAAAGCCGGCACGCTCGCGCGTCAGACCGCCCGGGCCAAGGGCCGATACACGGCGCTTGTGAGTGATTTCCGACAGCGGGTTGGTCTGGTCCATGAACTGGGACAGCTGCGAGGAACCGAAGAATTCCTTGATCGCGGCCGACACCGGCTTGGCATTGATCAGGTCGTGCGGCATCAGGTTTTCGCTCTCGGCTTGCGAGAGACGTTCCTTGACGGCGCGCTCAACACGCACCAGACCGGCGCGGAACTGGTTCTCAGCCAGCTCACCAACCGAGCGCACGCGACGGTTACCCAGGTGATCGATGTCATCGACTTCGCCACGACCATTGCGCAGTTCCACCAGGATGCCGATCACGGCCATGATGTCGTCGACGCTCAGTACCGGCGAGCCGGTGGTGCCTTGCTTGCCCACGCGCTCGTAGAAGCGCTTGTGCCAAGCCGGCGCCTTGTCGTCCAGGCGATCCGGATAGGCGCGACGGTTGAACTTCATGCGGCCCACGGCCGACAGGTCGTAACGCTCAGGCGCAAAGAACAGGCCTTGGAACAGCGCCTCAACCGAATCTTCGGTGGGCGGCTCACCAGGGCGCATCATGCGGTAGATGGCAACGCGCGCGGCCTGACGGTCCGGCGTTTCGTCCAGACGCAGGGTGTTCGAGATGTAAGCGCCCTGATCAAGGTCATTGATGTAGAGCAGCTTGATTTCCTTGACGCCCGCACCTTCGAACTTGATCAGCAGATCTTCGGTGATTTCGTCATTGGCCTTGGCCACGATCTCACCGGTGCTCGGATTGATGACATTGGCGCCCAGCACGCGGCCGACCAAGAGATCGACCGGCACTTCCAGTTCCTTGACGCCCGCGTTCTGCAGGTCACGGATGTGCTTGGCAGTAATGCGCTTGTCCTTCTGGACCAGCACCGCGCCATCGGCACCGACGATGTCGAACTTGGCCACTTCACCACGCAGGCGTTCGGCAACCAGCTCCATGAACACACCCTGCTTGGTCAAGCGGGCGGTGTCGATCTCGTAGGACTCGGCAAGGATCTGCTCGTTGTTGTAACCGAGCGCACGCATCAGGATGGTGACCGGCATCTTGCGGCGACGGTCGATACGGAAGTACAGCAGGTCCTTCGGATCGAACTCGAAGTCCAGCCAGGAGCCGCGGTAAGGAATGATGCGGGCCGAGAACAGCAGCTTGCCCGAGGAGTGAGTCTTGCCCTTGTCGTGCTCGAAGAACACGCCCGGGCTGCGGTGCAGCTGGGACACGATCACGCGCTCGGTGCCGTTGATCACGAAGGAGCCGTTTTCCGTCATGAGCGGAATTTCGCCCATATAGACTTCTTGCTCCTTGGCTTCCTTAACCACCGGCTTGGACGATTCACGATCGAAGATGGTCAGACGTACGCGTGCGCGCAGCGGGGCGGCAAAGGTGATGCCACGCTGCTGACACTCCACCACATCGAAGGGTGGCTCGCCCAGCTGATAGCTGACGAAATCGAGCTTTGCATAGCCGTTATGGCTCGTGATCGGGAAGATCGACGAGAAGGCGGCCTGCAGACCAGTCGTGGTGCGCTGCTCTACTGACACGCCCAGCTGGAGGAACTCCGTGTAAGAGTCGATTTGAGTGGCGAGCAGATAGGGAACGTCCAGGACGTTCGCCCGCTTCGCAAAGCTTTTACGAATGCGTTTCTTCTCAGTGAACGAGTAACTCATAGAGTCTCCGATCGAGGTGGGGCGCTAAAACCAAACCGCAAGGCCCGTGTGAGCAGGCTTTCCGGTTTGGCTGCGCGGATGGCTGACGATTTGCTACAAGCGCAAGAAGGCTGACGACAGAGTCGTCAGCCTATCTTGCAATCACCCGAGGGTGATTACTTCATCTCAGCGGTAGCACCGGCTTCGATGAGCTTCTTCACCATGGCTTCAGCATCAGCCTTGGCAGCGCCTTCCTTAACAGCCTTCGGTGCGCCATCAACCAGATCCTTGGCTTCCTTCAGGCCCAGGCCGGTCAGTTCGCGCACGACCTTGATCACGCCAACCTTGTTGGCGCCAGCGCCGGTCAGGATAACGTCGAATTCGGTCTTCTCTTCAGCAGCGGCAGCGCCGGCGCCAGCAGCCGGGCCAGCAACGGCCATGGCAGCAGCGGAAACGCCAAACTTCTCTTCGAACGCCTTCACCAGGTCGTTCAGTTCCATCACGGTGAGGCTACCTACGGCTTCGAGGATGTCTTCTTTGGTCAGAGCCATGTTTACTACTCCTGATTAATACAGTCTGTCTATTTGAAAAGGCTGTCTGTGCGAAACAGACTTAAGCGGCTTCCGGGGCAGCTTCCACTGCTGCGGCTTCGGCCGGGGCGCCTTCGGACTTCTTGGCGGCCAGCGCGGCGAGGCCACGGGCAAATGCGGAAACAGGGGCTTGCATAACACCCAGCAGCATGGCGAGCAGCACATCGCGGCTCGGGATCGACGCCAGCTGGCCCACTTCGGCGGCGCTGAGCACCTTGCCTTCGTAAGAACCAGCCTTGATGACGATCTTGTCATTCAGCTTGGCGAAATCAGCCAGCACTTTGGCAGCAGCCACTGGGTCGGCGGAAATGCCGTACACCAGCGGGCCAACCATGTGCTCGCCCAGACCGGCAAACGAAGTGTCCTGTACAGCGCGGCGAGCCAACGTGTTCTTCAGAACACGCAGGTACACACCCTGCTTACGTGCTTCGGCACGCAGCTTGGTCATGGCGCTGACCTGGATACCGCGATATTCGGCTACCACGATGGTCTGAGCCTTGGCAACTTCTGCCGAGATCTCAGCCACTACAGCCTTCTTATCGTCGAGATTGAGACTCAAGGTCTACCCTCCTAGAAAATCCACTCCAAGGGAGCGGGGCCTAAAAGAAATGGCGACCAATTATCAGGGAGTGAATACCGCATCAGAACGATGTGGCAGCAAATCCTGTTCTTGGGTGCACCATCTGCGTAGGGCGGGGCGACGTGAGCAGCACGCTGCTTCGTATCGCCTAGCCGATTAAGGTGACCAACCGGCAAGCCGGTCAGCTACCCCCTACGGTCTTTGATAATCTGCCTGGCAAATGCGCAAGCAGCCCAAAGTCCGTGTTGGTGCGGCCCGAAAGCCGCACCCTTGATACTTAAGCGCCCAGCACCGAACCGGTGTCAACGCGCACGCCGGCACCCATGGTGCTCGAGACGGCGATCTTCTTGAAGTAAACACCCTTCGAAGAAGCCGGCTTGGCTTTTTGCAGTGCTTCGACCAGCGCAGCCAAGTTGGCCTTCAGGTCGGCAGCATCAAAGGCCGCGCGGCCGATGGTGCTGTGGATGATGCCGTTCTTGTCGGTACGGTACTGAACCTGGCCGGCCTTGGCGTTCTTCACAGCCTCAGCAGCGTTCGGGGTCACGGTGCCAACCTTGGGGTTAGGCATCAGACCACGCGGGCCGAGAATGGTACCCAGCTGACCAACGATACGCATGGCGTCCGGCGTCGCGATCACGACGTCGAAGTCCATCATGCCACCCTTGATCTGTTCAGCCAGGTCGTCGAAACCGACGATGTCAGCACCAGCAGCCTTGGCAGCTTCGGCGTTGGCGCCTTGGGCGAACACGGCAACGCGTACGCTCTTGCCAGTACCCTTGGGCAGCACGACCGAACCACGGACAACCTGGTCCGACTTACGTGCATCCACGCCCAGGTTGATGGCGACATCAACCGACTCGCCGAACTTGGCGGTGGCGCCTTCCTTGACCAGCGACAGTGCTTCGTCGATGGCGTACAGCTTGTTACGGTCGACCTTAGCCTTCAGGGCGGCGACGCGCTTGGAAACCTTAGCCATTTACACACCCTCCACATTCAGGCCCATCGAACGAGCGGAACCGGCGATGGTACGCACAGCGGCGTCCAGGTCGGCAGCGGTCAGGTCCGGGGTCTTGGTCTTGGCGATATCTTCCAGCTGAGCGCGGGTGATAGTGCCAACCTTGTCAGCATGGGGCTTGCTGCTGCCCTTGGTGATGCCAACAGCCTTCTTGATCAGGATGGTAGCCGGCGGGGTCTTCATCACGAAGGTGAAGGACTTATCCGCGAAGGCGGTGATCACCACCGGAATCGGCAGACCGGGTTCAACGCCTTGAGTCTGGGCATTGAAGGCCTTACAGAATTCCATGATGTTCAGGCCGCGCTGGCCGAGTGCCGGGCCGATAGGGGGCGAAGGATTTGCCTTGCCTGCCGGCACTTGCAGCTTGATGTAGCCGATGATTTTCTTAGCCACGATGTGCTCCTAAGAATGGGTATTTGACGCGAGCTAGGCCCGCTCCCCAGTTGCTAAACCCGGCTTGCGCCGGGCACTTGTCAGCTTGAGACTTAAACCTTCTCAACCTGCGAAAAATCCAGCTCAACGGGCGTGGCACGACCGAAGATCAGCACCGAAGCCTTGAGCTTGCTCTTGTCGTAATTGACTTCTTCGACCGTCGCATTGAAATCAGCAAACGGGCCTTCGGTCACGCGCAGCACCTGGCCCACGTCGAACAGCACCTTGGGCTTCGGCTTTTCCACGCCCTCTTGCATCTGCGCCATGATGTTCTCGACTTCCTTGACGGAAATCGGGGTCGGACGCATGCCGGAGCCGCCGATGAAGCCGGTCACCTTGGGCGTGTTCTTCACCAAGTGCCAGGTTTCGTCGGTCATATCCATTTCGACCAGCACATAGCCAGGGAAGAACTTGCGCTCGGTCAGGGCCTTGGTTCCGTTACGGATTTCCATGACCTCTTCCACCGGCACCAGAATCTGGCCGAACAGGTGCTGCATCTCGGAACGCTCGATGCGCTCCTTCAAAGCCTTCATCACGCTCTTCTCGAAACCCGAGTAGGCGTGAACCACATACCAACGCATTGCCATCTTGTTATCTCCGACAGGTCGATCAGCCGCGCTTCAGCAGCACGTCGTAGAACAACCAAGCCAGGCCGGAATCGACCAGCCACATGAATAACGCCAGCACGAAGGCAAACAGGAACACCATGCCGGTGACCTGCCACACTTCCTTCTTGCTGGGCCAGACGACTTTTTCCGCTTCCTTGATGGAGTCGCGGGCGTAATCCACAAACGTACGGCCGGTAGCCGAAAACCACATCACTGTAGCCGCCAGCAACACGCCGACCACTACAGCCAGCACGCGCAAGACCTGCTGATCGGCAGGCAGCAGATAGAAGCCGGCAACACCTGCCGCCACCAGCAGCAGCGCCGCACCGAGCTTCAATTTATCCATGTTTTCCATGCGTTGGCTCTATGCCCGAGAAATAAAACAGAGCCGCTTTCCTGTCGGAAAACGGCTATCTGAAGATTAAAAGCCACACTTACTATTCTGTGGCAGGCGAGGAGGGCCTCGAACCCCCAACCCCCGGTTTTGGAGACCGGTGCTCTGCCAATTGAGCTACTCGCCTGCAAACCCGCCCCGCACGATCAACTCACACGGGGCAGTTAAAACCTATTACTCGATGATCTTGGCCACAACGCCGGCGCCAACGGTACGGCCACCTTCGCGGATCGCGAAGCGCAGACCTTGTTCCATGGCGATCGGGGCGATCAGCGCAACAGTCACTTCCACGTTGTCGCCTGGCATCACCATTTCGGTGCCAGCCGGCAGCTCAACCGCACCAGTCACGTCGGTGGTACGGAAGTAGAACTGCGGACGGTAGCCATTGAAGAACGGGGTGTGACGACCACCTTCGTCCTTGGACAGCACGTACACCGAACCGGTGAACTTGGTGTGCGGCTTGATCGAGCCCGGCTTGGACAGAACCTGACCACGCTGAACGTCTTCACGCTTGGTGCCGCGCAGCAGGGCGCCGATGTTGTCACCAGCCTGACCTTGGTCCAGCAGCTTGCGGAACATTTCCACGCCGGTACAGGTGGTCTTGACGGTCGGAACGATACCGACGATTTCGATTTCTTCGCCGACCTTGACGATGCCTCGCTCAACGCGACCGGTCACCACGGTGCCACGACCAGAGATCGAGAACACGTCTTCCACCGGCATCAGGAAGGCGCCGTCGATGGCACGTTCCGGCGTGGGGATGTAGCTGTCCAGCGCCTCAGCCAGACGGAAGATGGCGGGCTCGCCGATTTCCGATTGGTCGCCTTCCAGGGCCTTCAGTGCCGAACCCTTGATGATGGGCAGGTCGTCGCCAGGGAAGTCGTACTTGCTCAGCAGTTCACGGACTTCCATTTCAACGAGCTCGAGCAGTTCGGCGTCGTCGACCATGTCGGCCTTGTTCATGAACACGATGATGTAAGGCACGCCAACCTGACGGGCCAGCAGGATGTGCTCACGGGTCTGCGGCATTGGGCCGTCAGCCGAGGACACCACAAGGATCGCGCCGTCCATCTGGGCAGCGCCGGTAATCATGTTCTTCACGTAGTCAGCGTGACCTGGGCAGTCAACGTGAGCGTAGTGACGATTTTCGGTTTCGTATTCGACGTGTGCGGTATTGATGGTAATACCACGTGCCTTTTCTTCCGGCGCGCTGTCGATTTGGTCGTAACCCTTGGCTTCGCCACCGAACTTCTTCGACAGAATGGTGGTGATCGCTGCAGTCAGCGTGGTCTTGCCGTGGTCAACGTGACCAATCGTGCCAACGTTTACGTGCGGTTTTGTCCGCTCGAATTTCTCTTTTGCCATGACGGAGTCCTTAAATGCGAATAGAAGAAACTATCAAGGGGATGGTGCCCATGGGCAGATTCGAACTGCCGACCTCTCCCTTACCAAGGGAGTGCTCTACCCCTGAGCTACATGGGCATTCCACACACAAAACGATGGAGCGGGTGAAGGGAATCGAACCCTCGTCGTAAGCTTGGAAGGCTTCTGCTCTACCATTGAGCTACACCCGCACGACAAGACTTCTTACCCACTTGCCACACGGCCAAACTTCACCGCGGCACTACCTACTACTATTGTTCTGGTGGAGGGGGAAGGATTCGAACCTTCGAAGGCAGAGCCGTCAGATTTACAGTCTGATCCCTTTGACCGCTCGGGAACCCCTCCTGAATGAGGGGCGCATTATGGTGATGAGCCTCGGAGGTGTCAACACTTTGTTTGCGATTATTTTCAATCTCGCTGCCACGCAAGCCGCGCCAGCGGGCCAAAATCGGCATTTTTCCGCCTCAAAGTCGCATTCAACTTCGTCTGAATCCAGCAACAAATCCTTTCAATTCAATACCGTGCACGCCAGACCGCCCGCGACGCATACGCAAAGCGGCGCAGCCTTGATGTTGATGCTGCTGGCGCTAATTTTATTTACCAGCAGCATGCTGATCGGCCGCGCCAATAACTTGGCCGCGAAGCAGCTAAGTGAGGCGCGCACACTGCAAGCACTGCAGAAAGCACGACTTGCATTGCTGGCCTGGAGCTACGCGCGCGGTGTGGGTGGCGCAGTCTGCAAGGATCAGGACAAGGATCAAGGGGTCTGTAATGACCGCCCAGGCGAGCTGCCCTGCCCCGACACCAGCGCGCCCGGTACGCCGGAATACGGCAGCGCCGAGGGTAGTTGCGCCGCCGGCGCACTGGGTCGACTGCCTTGGCGCACGCTGGGTCTGGGTGAAATCGTGGACGGCGATGGCGAGCCACTTTGGTATGCGGTGGACGGCAGCTTCCGTTGGCGCTGGAGCAGCTGGAACCGGGTGATCAATAGCGACACGCAGGCGAGCTTGCAGGTTTACGCCGGCGACGGCGCGACGCTGATCACGCCCAGCCATGCGCGCGCTGCCGCGGTGCTGTTTGCGCCTGGCAGCGCACTGGGAAACCAGCAGCGCGATGCTGGGGCAAGCACAGTTGCCAGTAACTATCTGGAGGCCGCCCTCGGACGCAGCAACCACAGCGCCGGCGGTCCGTTCATTGCGGGCCCGGTGTATGGCAGCAGCGGCGCCCCCTTGATGAACGACAGGCTAAGCATGATCAGCAGCATTGAATTGCTCGACCTTGCCTCCCGGCGCGTGGCGCGCGAGTTCGAACGATTATTGGGTGGCTATGCGAAAGCCCATGGGCGCTACCCGCACCCCGCCGCCCATGAGAATCCTGCCTGCCAGCTGAGTGCCCCATCCATGACGGTTAGCGCCTGCAGCCCCGACACCAGTCGCTGTCGCGGGCGCCTGCCCGCAGCGGAGAGTCTGTTCGCGGCGGACAGCTATCCATATTGGCTGAACTGGAACCTATGGCATCAGGCGATTTACTACGGCAACAGCGCAAATGGCCTTAGCCCGCATGGCGGGGCCTGCGGCGGCGTCCAACTCGGCAAGGGGCAAGGCACAGGGCTGATCGATACCTGCCATCCCAGCCCGGCGAGCTGTCCAGGCGGGGAATGCCCGGCGCAAGTTGGCATGCTGCAGTCGTGTCGCAGTACGCTCATATTGGACGGCCAGCCCGCCCTTGCCCTAATCGCCCTACCCGGCGCCAGCCGCAGCGCATCGCCAAGATTGGGCTCCAGCAATTTGGCCGACTATCTGGATGAGGTGCCCAACCAGGATGGCTGGGATAACAGCACCCCCGCCGCAGAGGCCGACAGCTATATCAGGCCCAGGCATCCGCATAATCTATTCAGCAGCCTGGAGTAAGGCATGCTCAGCCCATCTGCACGCTTCGTCACAGGCAAACCCCTGGCCTACGCACGCGGCTTCAGCCTGGTCGAATTGGCGATGGTGCTGATGCTGGTCGGACTACTGCTGGGTGCGACCTTGAGCGTGCTGCCCGCGCAACTGGCCAACCAGCACCACAGGGACACCACCGCCAAGCTGGAAGAAGCGCGCCAGGCGCTGCTCGGCTTTGCCGCCACCAACGCGCGCATGCCCTGCCCAGCCACCGAGACCAGCCAAGGCTATGAGTCGTTCTGCAGCAATGCCAGCGGCCCCTGCGGCACGGAATTGTTCGGCCCAGGCAGCACTGCGCCCAGCCACGGACGCTGCAGCGTGTTTGCCAGCGCCAATGCCAGCACCGGCTTGCTGCCCTCGCTGAGCCTGGGGCTATCGGGCTCGCTAGTGGGCGGCGTCAACACCGATAGCTGGGGCGGCAGCAGCGCCCATCGCCTGCGCTACGCACTCAGCAACCGTCAACTCAGCGCCGCCAGTAGCGGCTGGCTACCCATACCACCGCGCAGTCAAAGCAGCTTCTATCCATTCAGCGCGCCGCGCGATGCCAACACCGGGCGTAGCGGGCTGCAGGACATCGCCTTCAATGCCGGGCTCAATAGCCTGGATGCCATCAATGGCAGCTTCGGCCCGCAACTGGTGGTATGCAATAGCAGCAGCGGCGCCTCCAGCAGCGGCTGCGCCAGCCATGCCAGTACGCTGGCCATCGCCGCGGTGGCCGTACTGTATTCCGTGGGTCCGAATGCGCCGACCGGCGGCAGCGGTGCGGATGAAGCGCAGAACCCGAATCCGAAAGGTGGCAGCAATGACCGGGTATTTGTCTGGCACCCGCCTTATGAGGCCAATGGGAGTGGCGGCGGCTTCGACGACCAGCTGATCTGGCTATCCGGCCCCGAGCTTTACAGCCGCTTGATCTCGGTAGGTCAGTTGCCATAATCAGGAGCGCATTACCCGACCAAAAAATATATTGCGCAGGAGGAAACCATGCAAAACCCGCAACGGGGCTTCACCCTTATTGAAATCGCCATCGTGCTGGTCATCATCGGACTACTCTTGGGCGGTGTGCTCAAAGGCCAAGAGATGATAGAGAACGGCAAGATCCGCAATGCCGCCAATGAGCTGAACGGGATTTCCGCCGCCTTCAATAGCTATCGCGATCGCTACCGCCAATTACCGGGTGACGACAGCGGCGGCTCGGCTGGCATTGCTGCACGGGGTACGGCCTGGACGGATATTCCGGCAGGGAATGGCAATGGCGTGCTTGATATCAGCGATGCGCAGACCTTTACCGGCGCGGGAGAAGGCGACAATTTCTGGCGCCAGTTGCGAGCAGCCGGGCTGCTGACCGGCAATCCAGCCGATGCAGCAGCCAACTCGGTGCCAAAGAATGCCTATGGCGGACCGACCGGCATCACCAACGCCCCGATGGGCATAAGCGGCCCAGCTATCTGCATGGGCGGACTGCCCGGCAAGGCCGCGCTGGCGCTGGACACCCAGCTCGACGACGGCACACCCAATGCGGGCAGCACGCGCGCCACCACGGCCAGCGCCAACAACACCGCGCCTGCCGCTGCGGTCGCCGATGCCGCCACCGCCTATAGCGAGGACGCGCTCTATACTGTCTGCCGCGCGGCCTGATCCTCAAGCCAGCACCGCCCACGGTCAGCGTGGGCGGTTGCGCCGCCTACTCGCCTTGCAGCAGCCGCCGCTCCGCGCGGGCCAGTGCCTCAGGCGCGCCCAGCAGCACCATCACATCGCCGACCACCAGTATCTGGTCGGCGGGCGGCTCATCCACTTTGCGTCCAGCGTGGCGCAAACTCTTTAGGCTCACCCCATCGTCAGCCAGTTTCAGATCAGGCAAGGTACGCCCAACCGCCGCCGCACCGGCAATCAGCTGCACCGAATGCAGGCGCGGCTGAGCCTGCTCCTCGATGCTGTCGTCACTGGCGCCGCGGAAGAATCCCTTGAACAGGCTATAACGCTGCTCGCGCGCATCGCGAATATGGCGCAACACGCGGTTAAGTGGCACACCGAGCAGCATTAGCGCATGCGAGGCCAGCATCAGACTGCCCTCCATGATCTCGGCCACCACTTCGTCCGCACCGGCAGCGCGCAGCTTTTCGATATCGCTATCGTCCCAGGTGCGCACAATGACCGGCAGATCAGGCCGCTCGTGGCGCACGATATCGAGAATCTTCAAGGCCGAGGGCGTGTGGTCATAGGTGACGATCAGCGCGCGCGCGCGACTGAGCCCGGCCGACATCAACACCTCGCGCCGGGTGGCATCGCCAAAGGACACGCTCTCGCCCGCCGCCGCCGCCTCCTTGACCCTCTCTGGGTCCAGATCAAGCGCATAGATGCTGACATCCTCCTGCTGCAGCACGCGCGCCAGTGCCTGCCCGCTGCGCCCATAGCCACACAGGATCACGTGGTCGGAAGTGGCAATGGTCTTTGCCGCCAGCTGGGTCAGGCGCATGGCCTGCAGCATCCAGTCCGAGGCGATAAAGCGTCGCACGATGGCATCCGAGCGCTGGATCAGAAAAGGGGCAGCGAGCATGGATAAGAGAATGGCGGCCAGTGCCACCTGCTCAACCGCGCGCGGCAGCAGGCCTGAGCTCGCGGCCAGTGCCAACAGCACGAAGCCGAACTCGCCGCCCTGTCCGAGCGCCAGGCCAGTGCGCACCGCGGTACTGGAGCTGCGCCCAAACCAGCGGGTCAGGCCGGCAATCAGCGCCGCCTTGCCCACGGTGAGGAATAGAAACAGCAGCAGCACCGCCAGGAAGTGCGCCCATACCGCACCGAGATCGAGGCGCATGCCGACAGTAATAAAGAATAGGCCGAGCAGCAGATCGCGAAACGGGCGGATATCTTCCTCCACCTGATGGCGATACTCGGTTTCGGCAATCAACATCCCTGCCAGAAAAGCGCCCAGCGCCAGGCTCAGCCCAGCCTGGGCGGTCACATAGGAAATACCCAAGGTCACCAGCAGCACATTAAGCACGAACAGCTCGGTAGAGCGCCCCTTGGCCACCAGATGAAACAGCGGCCGCAAGAGCTTGGGGCCGAAGTAGAGCAGCACCACCAGGGTGATCGCGATTTTCAGGGCAGCCACGCCCAGCGCCAGGCCGAGATCACCGCTCGGGCGAGCCAGAGCAGGTGTCACGATCAGCAGGGGCACCACGGCCAGATCCTGAAACAGCAATACGCCAATCGCCTGCTGGCCATGGGTGGCATTCACTTCCACCCGCTCGGCCAGCAACTTGGTGACGATGGCGGTAGACGACATGGCCAGAATACCGCCCAGCACCAGCCCCACCTGCCAGGGCAGGCCATAGAGCAGGGTGGCCAGCATCACCAGCAGCATGGTCGACGCCATCTGGGCCGAGCCTAGGCCGAATACCGTGCTACGCATGGCAACCAGGCGCGGGAGGCTGAACTCCAGCCCAAGGCTGAACATCAGAAAGACCACGCCGTACTCAGCCAGCTCAGAAGCCTCGCTGGACGAGGCGATCAGGCCCGCCGCATGCGGCCCAATGGCAATACCGACTAAGAGATAACCGAGCATGGCCGGCAACTGAAAGCGCCGACATAGGGTGACCACCGCCACCGCGGCGGCAAGCAAGAGCAGAACGGTTTCCAGCGCGTGGTGCATGGCAGGCCTGAACAGAGTGATGCTCGATTATACGAAGGCCCTGGCTCGCCGCGCTTGCGCTGCAGCAAAAAGGGGAAATGTGCACCGCCCATCAAGAACCGTGCCTGCCGCCGCGCACGAGGGGCGAGGCTTCCCTTATACTTCCACGCCATGACCTCTCCACGCCCGCTTAACCAAGCCGATCTGCTTAGCCTGGCTCGCGATGTGCTCGCGATCGAGTCCGATGCGATTACCGCCCTCGCCGCCCGCCTGGACGAATCCTTTGCCCGCGCCCACGCCCTGATGCTGAACTGCAGCGGCCGCGTGGTGGTGGCCGGCATCGGCAAGTCCGGCCATATCGGCAGCAAGATCGCCGCCACGCTGGCCTCCACCGGCACGCCCGCCTTCTTTATGCACCCGGCTGAAG
This sequence comes from Chitinimonas taiwanensis DSM 18899, assembly GCF_900119825.1. GTDB lineage: Bacteria > Pseudomonadota > Gammaproteobacteria > Burkholderiales > Chitinimonadaceae > Chitinimonas > Chitinimonas taiwanensis. Next base: position 189,268 of record NZ_FPKR01000006.1, read on the forward strand.
CCGCCCATGGCGACCTGGGCATGATCACCGCCGACGACGTGGTGCTCGCGCTATCCAATTCAGGCGAAAGCCATGAGCTGATCGCGCTGCTACCCGCCATCAAGCGCAAGGGCGCACGCATCGTGGCCATGACCGGCAACCCGCGCTCCTCGCTCGGCCAGGCAGCCGATGTGCATCTGGATGCCGGCGTGAGCAAGGAAGCCTGCCCGCTCAATCTAGCCCCCACCGCCAGCACCACCGCAGCACTAGCCCTAGGCGATGCGCTGGCAGTCAGCCTGCTGGAAGCGCGCGGTTTCAGCCGCGATGACTTCGCACTTTCCCACCCTGGCGGCAGCCTGGGGCGCAAGCTGCTGGTGCATGTGCGCGATGTCATGCATCAGGGCGAGGCACTGCCCGTGGTCAGCACGGCCGCCAGCATTCGCGACGCGCTGTTCGAGATCACGCGCAAGGGCCTGGGCCTGACCGCGGTGACCGATGCGGACGGCGAACTGCTGGGTGTATTTACCGACGGCGATCTGCGCCGCGCCATGGATAAGGATATCGACCTCAAGCAGGCCGCCATTGCCGATGTGATGACGCGGCGTCCGAAAACCATCGATGCCAACCGGCTGGCGGTCGAGGCCGTGCAGCAGATGGAACAATCCAAGGTCTATGTACTGCTGGTCACCGATGCCAGCCGCCTGGTCGGCGCAATACGCATGCATGATCTTTTGCAGGCTGGCGTGGTCTGAGCGCCATCAACCGATTTGAATAAGGACTACCCTGTGCTGGAACGCGCCCAAACCGTTCGCCTGATGATTTTTGATGTGGACGGCGTGATGACCGATGGCGGTCTGTATTACACCGACAGCGGCGAAGAGCTGAAAGCCTTCAATGCGCTGGATGGTCACGGCCTGAAAATGCTCAAGCAATCAGGCGTGCAGCTGGCCATCATCAGCGGCCGCAAATCCAAGCTGGTCGAGCACCGTGCGCGCAATCTGGGCATTGACCACCTGGTACAGGGTGCGCACGACAAGCGTGCGTCCTTCGAGGCCTTGATCGCAGAGCTGGGTTTCACGCCCGAGCAATGCGGCTTCATGGGCGACGATGTGATCGACCTGCCTGTCATGCGCCGCGTGCACTTCGCGATTGCCGTGCCCGACTCCCCCACCCTGGTGCGCCAGCACGCCCACTATGTCACCGGCGCGCGCGGCGGACACGGCGCAGTACGCGAAGCCTGTGAAGTGATCATGCAGGCCCAGGGCACCCTGGACGCACAACTGGCGCCCTATCTCGCATGAGCATGCTGCCTGATCGCGCCGCGCGCGCCTTCCCGCTGCTACTGCTGGGCCTGATGGCCGGCATGGCGGTGATGCTCGACCGGGTGACCGAGGTGCCGAGCTTTGCGCCCGGCGCCGCAGATCGCACGCCCGATCTGCGCATCAGCCATTTCGCCGCAATCGGCCATGGCGAGGACGGCAAGCCGCTCTACCAGCTGAAGGCCGATCAGATGCGCCACTACCCGAATGATGGCCGCTCGGAATTTGAGCGCGCCAGTCTGCAGCGCACGCTGCCCGGTGAACCGGCCCTGAGCGTGAAGGCTGACAAGGCCACCGCGAACGCCGGCGGCGACCAGCTGTGGTTCGAGCAGGATGTGTTGTTGGCGCGCGCCGCGGGCGAAACACCCGCGGTGCAGCTGCGCACCAGCCGCCTGCAGCTGGACGCAAGGCTCGGTCAAGCCAGCTCGGATGCACCAACCAAATTGCGGATGGGCGCCGACCAGGCCAGCAGCACCGGCTTTCATTACGATCATGATCAAGCTCGGCTCAAGCTGAGCAGCAAAGTGAGCATCGACTATGCCCCGCCCAAACGCTGAGCGGCTGCTGCAGCTCTGCCTGCTGGCCAGCCTGACGCTAACCGCTCAAGCCGAACTGGCCGACCGCAGCAAACCCATCCATATCGATGCCGGCAGTGGCCAGCGCGATGAAAAGAAGGGGCTGTCGGTACTGGAAGGCGGCGTCAAACTGACCCAGGGTTCGCTCTCGCTGCAAGCCGAGAAAGCCACACTGCAGGCGCTGCCCAGCGGCGACCAGCAGGTACGCGCACAAGGCCGCCCGGTGGCGTTTCGCCAGAAGCTGGAAGGCGAACGTGGTTGGCTGGAAGCACGTGCCGACAAGCTTGAATACGACAGCAGCAATGGCGAGGTGCGGCTGATGGGCCAAGCCTGGCTGAAGAGCGGCGGCGACGAGATCAGCGCCAGCAGCATTAGTTACAACACCCAGACCGAGCAATACCGTGCCGAGGGCAGCCCAGCCAGTACGCCAGGCAGCGATGGTCGCCTGCGCATGGTGATTCAGCCGCGCGTGAAGACCGAGCCAGCTGCCACTGCCGAAGGGCAAAGCAAGCCATGAGCCGCCTGTCTGCCCAGCATCTGCAAAAACGTTACAAGGCGCGCACCGTGGTGCGCGATGTGTCGCTGCACGTGGACGCCGGCGAAGTGGTCGGTCTGCTCGGCCCGAACGGCGCCGGCAAGACCACCAGCTTCTATATGATTGTCGGCCTGGTGGCCTTGAACGGCGGCCAGATCCAGCTCGACGACGCCGATGTCACCCATCTGCCCATGCACGAACGGGCACGCATGGGCTTGGGCTACCTGCCTCAGGAAGCGTCCATCTTCCGCAAGCTCAGCGTGGCCGAGAATGTGCGCGCGATCCTGGAGCTGCACGAGACCAGCAGCGATGCGATCGAACACCGGCTGGAAGAGCTGCTGCGCGAGCTCAATATCTCTCATCTGCGAGATAGCGCCGCACTGGCCCTGTCAGGCGGTGAGCGACGCCGCTGCGAAATTGCGCGCGCGCTGGCCGCCAATCCACGCTTCATCCTGCTGGACGAGCCGTTTGCCGGCGTCGACCCGATTGCGGTGATGGATATCCAGAAGATCATCCGCTTCCTGAAGGAGCGCGGCATTGGTGTGCTGATCACCGATCACAATGTGCGCGAAACCCTGGGGATTTGCGATCGCGCCTATATCATTAATGAAGGCAGCGTACTGGCCTCAGGCAGTGCCGAAGAAATCGTCCATAACGACAATGTGCGCCGCGTCTATCTCGGCGAGCATTTCCGGTTGTAAACCCAGGCAGCCCAAGCGCCCCATGCACAGACCGGTATGAAACAATCCCTCCAGCTCAAGCTCTCCCAGTCCCTCACGCTCACGCCCCAGCTGCAGCAGTCGATCAAGCTATTGCAGCTGTCCACCCTGGACCTGAACCAGGAGATCGAGCGCTTCCTGCAAGACAACCCGATGCTGGAGCGCGAGGACGATAACGAACCCGACACCTATCTGGTGCACGAAGACGGCACGCCCACCGCACCGGTCGAGCAGGCCGCGGCCGCGGCAGAGACGCCCGCGGACGAAGCGAGCCAGCCTGACTTCGATATGGATGACTCGCTCGGGGACAATTACTGGAATGAGGCCTCGGGCGGCAGCGGCAAGGGCAACGAGGGCGATGACGAGTTCGATGCACAGGCGAATGTCGCGCGTATTTCCACGCTGCGCGAGCATCTGCTGGAACAGCTTGGCCTCTTGCCGTTGAGCCCACGCGACCACGCGGTCGCCACGCTGATCATCGATGCACTCGATGACGATGGCTATCTGGGCATGAGCCTGGCCGAGATCCATGAGCTGATTCCGCCGGAGCTGCGCGAGGCGCTGGAACTCGAACTGGATGAGCTGCAGGTGGCCTGGCAGTTGGTACGTCAGCTGGAACCTTGTGGTGTGGGCGCAGTCGATCTGAAGGACTGTCTGGGCATGCAGCTGCAGCAGCTCAACAGCCACGAACCCGCCTGCAAACTGGCTTTGGCCGTGGTTACCAATGGCCTCGATTTATTGGCGAACAAGGACTACAGTAAGCTTAAGCGAACGCTGAAATGCGACGACGAGGCGCTGAAAGCCGCACAGGAGCTGATCAAGCGCCTGAGCCCGCGTCCCGGTGCCGCCTTCGGCGAATCCGACACCCGTTATGTGGTCGCGGATGTGATCGTGAAGAAACTCAAGCAGGGCTGGACGGTGCAGTTGAACGAAGCTGCCATGCCCAAGCTGAAGGTCAACCAGCTGTACGCGAACATTCTGCGTCAGCAAAGGGACAGCGGTGCCGGGCTTTCCGGCCAGCTGCAGGAGGCAAAATGGTTGATCAAGAATGTGCAGCAGCGCTTCGAAACCATCCTGCGCGTCGGCCAGGCCATCGTCGAGAAGCAGCAGCGTTTCTTCGAACATGGCGAAGTCGCCATGCGTCCCCTGGTACTACGCGATATTGCCGAGGAGCTCGATCTGCACGAATCGACCATCTCGCGCGTCACCACCCAGAAGTACATGCTTACCCCGCGAGGCATCTATGAGTTCAAGTATTTCTTCGGCAGCCATGTCGATACCGACTCAGGCGGTGAATGTTCCGCCATTGCCATTAAGGCCCTGATCAAACAACTGATACAAAGCGAAGACAATAAGAAGCCACTGAGCGACAGCGCGATTGCCGAAGTCCTCGGCAAGCAGGGCATCAACGTCGCCCGCCGCACCGTCGCCAAGTACCGTGAAGCCATGCATATCCCTCCCGTGAACCAACGCAAGTCCCTCTAGCCGCCAGCGCAGTCTCCGGCGGCATCCTTAACACAAGGAGAGTCGTATGAATCTGACCATCAGTGGGCATCACCTCGAAGTTACCCAAGCCATCCGCGAGTATGTTGAAACCAAGCTGGAACGGGTAACCCGCCATTTCGACCATGTGATCGACATGAATGTCATCCTTTCGGTGGAAAAGCTGCAACAGAAGATCGAGGTTACCGTCCATGTGCGAGGCAAGGACATTCACGTAGAAGCGATTCAGGAAGACATGTATGCCGCCATTGATCTGGTGGCCGATAAGCTGGACCGACAGGTGCTCAAGCACAAGGAGAAGCGTTACAACGACCGGCATTCCGATGCCATGAAATACCAGCCCGAGCCGGAGCAGCCGGCCGCCTGATTGCAAGACCTTTTCAGGCACGCGAGGGACGGGAATGGCACAGGGACGCCATTCCCGTTTTTTATTGTCCATCCCGACGCGCGGTCCGGCATGCGCGCCTTGCCGCTAAGGCGGAGCGGCGTACAATGGCGGCCTTATTTCGATCTGTCCCGTCATGGCCCTGATAGCCTCCATCCTGCCGCCAGCCAATGTCTTCCTCGATCTGGACCTGACCAGCAAGAAGCGCCTGTTTGAACAGGCTGGCCTCTTGTTCGAGAACAGCAATGGCATTGCGCGCAGCGCCACCTTCGATGCCCTGTTCGCCCGCGAGAAACTCGGCTCCACCGGCCTCGGCCAGGGCGTGGCCATTCCGCATGGACGCATCAAGGGTATCAAGCAGGCGGTCGGCATGTTCGTGCGCCTGAAAGCCGCCATTCCCTTCGAAGCACCCGATGGCAAGCCGGTCAATCTGGCCTTCGTGCTGCTGGTGCCCGAGCAGGCGACCGACCTGCATCTGCAGATCCTGTCCGAGCTGGCGCAGCTATTCAGCGACAAGAAACTGCGCGAGGCACTCTGCACCGCCGACTCGGTCGAAGAAAGCTATCGTTTATTGACTGCCTGGCAACCCTGAAACAGCGCACTAGCGGCTAGAATCGGGGCAACCGCCATGAGAGCCCGTCCATGCCGCAAATCACCGTCCGCCAGCTGTTCATCGACAATGCCGAAAAACTGCGCCTGACCTGGCTGGCAGGCCAGAGCGGCGCCAACAATCTGCTCTCCAACGACGCCGATAACCAGAAGCCCGCTCATGCGCTGGTCGGCCACCTGAACTTCGTTCACCCGAATCGCATCCAGGTACTGGGCCTCGCCGAAATCGCCTATCTGCAGGGCGTGGAGGCCGGGCCGCTGAAGAAGTCGCTCGACCATCTGTTCAGCACCGATATGGCCGCCATGATCGTGGCCAATGGCCAGCCGGCGCCCGATGTGCTGCGCGAGGCCTGTGAGCGTGCCCATGTCCCCCTGCTGACCTCGCCCGAGCAGTCGCCCTATCTAATGGATGTGTTGCGCTTCTATCTGGCCAAGGCCTTGGCGGTGTCGACCAATCTGCACGGGGTTTTCCTCGATGTGCTGGAAGTGGGCGTGCTGATTACCGGAGAGAGCGCGATGGGTAAGAGCGAGCTGGCGCTGGAGCTGATCTCGCGCGGCCACGGCATCGTGGCCGACGATGTGGTCGAGCTGTACCGCATCGCACCCGATACGCTGGAGGGCCGCTGCCCGCCGCTGCTGCGCGACTTCCTGGAGGTACGCGGCCTGGGCGTACTGAATATCCGCACCATCTTCGGTGAAACCGCAGTGCGCCCGCGCAAGAACCTCAAGCTGATCATCCATCTGACCAAGCAGGCCGAATCGGTAACCCCGCTCGATCGCTTGCAGATGCAGGCGGCGACGCAATCGGTGCTTGACGTGGCCATCCGCAAGGTCGTTCTGCCGGTGGCAGCGGGTCGCAACTTGGCCGTGCTGGTCGAAGCTGCCGTGCGCAACTACATCCTGCAACTGCGCGGCATCGATTCGACACGCGAGTTCATCGAACGCCATCAACGCTTTATGGAATCGGGAGAGTAAGCATGCAGTCGATAGCCGCAATGCAGATCGTGCTGATTTCCGGCCTGTCCGGCTCGGGCAAGAGCGTGGCGCTCAAGCAGCTCGAGGATCAGGGCTATTACTGCATCGACAATCTGCCCGCCACCCTGCTGCTACAAGCGGTGCAGGCGCTACGCGATGAGGGCCATCGCCGCATCGGCATCAGCGTGGACGTGCGGGGCATCCACAGTCTGCCCGCCCTGCCCGAGGCGGTGGCCAAACTCAAGGCCCAAGGCCTGGACTTGCGCGTGCTCTTCCTGGAGGCCAAGACCGATGCCTTGCAGATGCGCTTTTCGGAGACCCGCCGCAAGCACCCGCTCTCGGTCGCCCATCCCGAGCTGACGGTGTCGGAGTGCATCGTGCTCGAGCAGGAGCTGCTGGTTGGTGTGGCAGACCTTGCCCATCGTGTCGATACCAGTGATCTAAGCGCGAACGCGTTGCGCAGCTGGGTCAAACAGTTGCTGCATCTCGACCAATCGCAGCTGACGGTGATCTTCCAGTCCTTTGGCTTCAAGCACGGCCTGCCGTTGGATGCTGATCTGGTCTTCGATGCGCGCTGCATTCCCAACCCCTACTACGACACCACGCTGCGCCCGCTCACCGGACGCGACCAACTGGTCATCGACTTCCTTGAAGCCCAACCGGCTGGCCAGCAGATGTACGAAGATGTGGTGCGCTACCTCGATACCTGGTTGCCGGCCTTCGATAATGACAACCGCGCCTATCTGACGGTCGCCATCGGCTGCACCGGCGGTCAGCATCGCTCGGTCTGGCTGGCCGAGAAGCTGGCCCGGCGTTTTGATAGCGACCGCCAAGTGCTGACCCGCCATCGTGAACGGCGGGGTGAGGCATGAGCCAACCCCAGCGCATTACCCTGGCACTGACCGGTGCCTCGGGCATGCCCTACGGTCTGCGCCTGCTCGAATGCCTGCTGCAAGCCAAGGTGCAGGTCTACCTGCTGTATTCGCAGGCGGCGCAAATCGTCATCAAGCAGGAGATCGGCGAGACCTGGCCCTCGCGCGCCAAGGAGGTAGAGGCCATGCTGCACACGCGCTATGGCCTGGCGAATGGGCTGTTGCAGGTATTTGGCCGCGAGGAATGGTTCGCGCCAGTGGCCTCGGGCTCCAACCCGGCCGATGCGATGGTGATCTGCCCGTGCACGATGGGCACGCTGGCGGCTGTGGCCGCCGGCATGAGCGACAACCTGATCGAGCGCGCCGCCGATGTCAGCATCAAGGAAGGCAAGAAGCTGATCGTGGTGCCGCGCGAAACGCCGTATTCCGCGCTGCATCTGGAAAACATGCTCAAGCTGGCCCGCCTGGGCGTGTGCATTCTGCCGCCCAATCCTGGTTTCTATCACCACCCGCAGTCGGTCGAGGCCCTGGTCGACTTCGTGGTCGCGCGCATCCTCGACCAGCTGGCGGTACCGCATAACTTGATGAAGCGCTGGGGCGACGTCACATAATCCCCCTCAACCCTAGGAGAGAAGAGATGGCCATGGATGTAATCGATTACCAGCTGTTCGGCGACGATATGCAGTTCGTCGAAATCGAGCTCGACCCAGGCGAGGCTGCGGTGGGCGAAGCCGGTACGCTGTTCTATATGGAAGACGGCATCCAGATGGACACCGTGTTCGGCGACGGCTCCGCCGCGCAGCAAGGCTTCATGGGCAAGTTGATGGGCGCGGGCAAGCGCCTGCTGACCGGCGAATCGCTGTTCACCACTATCTTCGTCAACCAGGGTCAGGGCAAGAAGAAGGTCGCCTTTGGCGCGCCCTATCCGGGCAAGATCATCCCGGTCAATCTGTCCGAGCTCGGCGGTACGCTGATGGCGCAGAAGGATTCCTTCCTGTGCGCCGCCAAGGGCGTCTCGCTCGGCATCGGCTTCCAGCGCAAGCTCGGCGCCGGCTTCTTCGGCGGTGAAGGCTTTATCCTGCAAAAGCTGGAAGGCGATGGCCTGGCCTTCGTACACGCGGGCGGCGCGGTGATCGAAAAGGTACTCAAGCCGGGTGAAACCCTGCGTGTGGACAGCGGCTGCGTGGTGGCCTTCCAGCCCAGTGTGGATTTCGACATCCAGTTTGTCGGCAATGTGAAGAGCGCACTGTTTGGCGGTGAGGGCCTGTTCTTCGCCACGCTGCGCGGTCCGGGCAAGGTCTGGCTGCAAAGCCTGCCGCTATCGCGCTTGGCCAATCGCATCGTCGGCGCATCACGCGCAGGTGGCGGCACCGGCGGCGAGCAGGGCTCGGTGCTGGGCGGGCTGTCGAATATCTTCGAGCGCGAGTAAGCGCGGCGCTAGACAAGCAAAAGGCCACCCTGGGGTGGCCTTTTGCCTTGGCGTTGTCTAGCGCGCCAGACGGCTGTTGACCGCTTCCAGGTCCTTCTCGCCCAGATCGCCGACCGCGGCCGACAGCTTGAGCTGGTTGAGCAGGTAGTTGTAGCGGGCCAAGGCCAGGTCGCGCTTGGTCGAGTAGAACTGCTGCTGCGCATTCAGCAGGTCGAGCGTGGTGCGCACACCGACTTCGCGGCCCAACTTGGTGGAATCGAGCGAGCTTTGCGCCGACAGCTGCGCCTGGTCGAGCGCGCGGATCTGTGCGGCACCGGCCTGCACACCCAAGAAGGCCTGCTTGGTGTTTTGCGCGGTATCGCGGCGCGATGCCTCCAGCTTGTGCTGGGCCTGGTCGCGCAGGGCCAGCGATTCACGCAGCTTGGAACTGGTCGCGCCACCGGTGAAGATCGGCACATTCAGCTGCACGCCAATCGCCGTGGTCTTGGTCTTGTCGGTACCACCATTCGCCGTCAGGCCGCCTTTATTGAAGTCCTGACCGTACTGCGCATACAGGTCCAGCGTCGGTTGGCGATGCAGGCGGTACTTATCGATCTCGGCCTCGGCAATCGCCAGTGCGCCGCGTTGAGCATCGATGCTCAGGCTCTGCTGCTCAGCACGCTTGACCCATTCATTCACATCCGCCGGTTCTGGCGGGCTGGCTTCCATCTTGGTGGGCAGGCCGGCCAGGCCATCTGCCGGCACGCCGGTCAGCTGCAAAAACGCGTTCTGCTTGACCGCCAGCTCGTTCTGAGCGGCGATCTCGCTAGCGATGATGGCGTCGTACTTGGCCTGCGCCTCATGGGTATCGGTGATGGTCGCCACCCCTACCTCGAAACTCTTCTTGGCCTGGGCCAGTTGCTGCGAGACGGCATCCTTCTGTGCACGCACGAATTCCAAGCTGTCCTGCGCATACAGCACATCGAAATAGGCTTGCGATACACGCAGGATCAGATCCTGCTTGGCCGCCGCAAAGCTGACCTCGGCCAGGCGTGCTTGCTCGTTCAGCTGGCTGGCCCCCACGCTGACATCGGCACGGTACAGGGGCTGGGTGGCATTCAGGCTGTAGCCATACTGGTTGCCGCTATTGTCGGTATTCGCGCTCGGTGCGCCGCCAAATTCCTTTTCCGAACTCAGACGCTTGGCATCACCGGTCAGCTTGACGGTGGGCAGCCAGAGCGCATTGGCCTGCTTGGACTTTTCCTGGCCGGCGCGCAGTTCGGCCTCGGCCGCCGCATAGGTGGCGTCGTACTTCTTGGCTTCCTGATAAACCTGCAGCAGATCGGCGGCCGAGGCCAGCGAGCCGGTGGCCAGCGCCAGTGCCGCGACCAGCGAGCGAAGTGCAAAGCGTTGCATAGAGCATCCTTTGAGGTGGCCTGCGCGCCGCAGGCCTAAACATACCGATCGGTATTTTATACCGAAGAATAACTGAATTCTAAGTCATTTGCGGCTTATCGGCCAGCATCCAATGGTTTGCGCACCCGGTACCAGGCGGCATACAGCGCTGGCAGGAAGAGCAGGGTCAACACGGTCGCCACCAAGAGGCCGCCCATGATGGCCCAGGCCATCGGCCCCCAGAAGGTCGAGCGGGTCAGCGGCACCATGGCCAGGATGGCGGCCGCGGCGGTCAGCATGATGGGCCGGAAGCGCCGGACTGCCGATTCGACGATGGCATGCCACGGGTGTTCCCCTTCATCGGTGTGCTGAGTAATCTGATCGACCAGGATCACCGAGTTGCGCATGATCATGCCAGCCAGGGCAATCACCCCAAGCTGGGCCACGAAGCCGAACGGCACCTGGAAGATCAGCAGGGTGGCAGCCACGCCTATCATGCCCAGTGGCGCGGTCAGCAGTACCAGCACCATCTTGGAGATGCTCTGCAGCTGGAACATCAGCAAGGTCATCACCGTCACCAGCATGAGCGGCATTACCACCAGGATGGAGTTCTGGCTCTTGCCGCTCGATTCCTGCGAGCCGCCGATCTCGATGCCATAACCGATCGGCAAGGCGTCAGCCAGCTGCTTGATCTTGGGCCACAGCGCCATGCTCACATCGGGCGCCTGCGCACCCTCTACATCGGCACGCACCGAAATGGTTGGCATGCGGTTGCGGCGCCAGATGATGCTTTCCTCGCTCTCCAGCTTCAGGCGCGCAACCTGGCTGACCGGCACGTACTTGCCATTGTTCAGATAGATCTTGGCGTCCTTCAGATTATTCAGATCGGTACGCTCGGGCGCATCGAGGCGGGTGACCACGTCGATGGTGCGGTCATGCTCGCGATACTGGGTGACGGTGACCCCGCTCAGGGAGTTCTGCATGGCCAGCGACAGCTGCTGCGTCGTGATGCCGAGCGCGCGTGCCTTGTCCTGATCGACCTCCAGACGCATGACCTTGACCCGCTCGCTCCAGTCGGTGTTCACGCTGCGGATGTGCGGATTGCCGCGCATCAGCTCGGCCACCTGGTCGGCCACCACGCGCAGCTTGAGCGGATCGGGCCCCGACACGCGGAACTGCACCGGGTAGCCGACTGGCGGGCCGTTCTCCAGTCGGGTGACCCGGCCACGCACCAGCGGGAAGTCTTCCGCAAACAGCTGGCGGATCTTCTTCAGCACGTCCTCGCGCACATACTCGTCCTTGGTCATCACCATCAGCTGGGCGAAGTTCAGGTTCGGCAGCTGCTGCTCAAGCGGTAGGTAGAAGCGCGGGCTGCCATTGCCCACATAGCTGGTCACGCTGACGATGTTCGCGTCGCCCTTGAGCTTCTGCTCCAGCAATTTGACCTGGGCCTCAGTCTGCAGATAGGTGGAGGCCTGCGGCAGCCACATATCCACCAGCAGCTCGGGCCGGTTGGAAGCCGGAAAGAATTGCTTGGGCACGAACTTGAACAGACCAACCGCCACCACAAAAGCGGCCAGGGTGATCACGATCACCGTCTTGCGGTACTCAAGGCACCAGTTGACCAGGCGGCGGAAGCGCGCATAGAAGGGCTTCTGGTACACAGCATGCTCATCGCCGTGATGCGCGACTTCGGGCAGCAGCTTGTAGCCGAGGTAGGGGGTGAACACCACCGCGACAATCCAGGACAGGATCAGCGAGATACCGACCACCTGGAAGATGGACACCGTGTATTCACCAGCATTCGACTTAGCCAGGCCGACCGGCATAAAGCCGGCGGCGGTGATCAGCGTGCCAGTCAGCATGGGAAAGGCGGTGCTCGTGTACGCATAGGTGGCGGCGCGCATGCGGTCCCAGCCTTGCTCGAGCTTGAGCGCCATCATCTCCACCGCGATGATCGCATCATCGACCAAGAGGCCGAGTGCGATGATCAGCGCGCCGAGCGAGATGCGCTGCAAATCGAGTCCGAACGCATACATGGTCAGGAAGGTCATCGCCAGCACCAGCGGAATCGACAGCGCCACCACCATGCCGGTACGTAGGCCGAGCGAGACAAAGGACACGGCCAGCACGATCACCACCGCCTCGACCAGGCTCTTCACAAACTCGTGAATCGAGTTCTCCACCACCTTGGGCTGGTCGGATACTGCATGTACCTCAATGCCGATCGGCAGCTCGGCCTTGATGCGCTGCATGCTCGCATCGAGCATGCGTCCGAGCTGGATCACATCGCCGCCCTTGCGCATGCTGACCGCGAGGCCGATCGCTTCCTGGCCGTCGAAACGCATCTTGCTGACGGTTGGGTCGCTATAACCGCGGTAGACCTTGGCCACATCACCGAGGCGGAAATGCCGGCCATTCGCGCGCACGCCGATATTGCGCACCGACTCGATGCTGTCGAAGTCGCCGGTCACCCGTAGCGCCACGCGCTCAGTACCGGTTTCCACCACCCCGGCCGGCACCACCGCATTGGTGGCCTGCAGGGTCTGATGGATCAGCTGCGGGTCGAGACCGAGCGAGGCGAGCTTGGCGCTCGAGGTTTCGACGTAGATCTTCTCTTCCTGTACGCCGATATAGTCGATCTTGTTCACATCCGGCACATGCAGCAGCTCGGCACGCACCGCATCCACATACTTTTTCAGCTCAGCGTAGCTAAAGCCATCGCTGGTGAACGCATACAGATTGCCGAAGGTATCGCCGAACTCATCATTGAAGAACGGCCCCTGCACGCCGCTGGGCAGGGTATGGCGCATATCGCTGATCTTCTTGCGCACCTGGTACCAGATTTCCTGTACCCGCGCCGGTTGCACGCCCTCCTTCAGATTGATCAGCAGCTGGTTTTCGCCAGCCTTGGAGTAGGAGCGCACATACTCGACTTCGGACGCCATCTCCTGCAGCTTGCGTTCCATCTTGTCGGTGACCTGCAGCTCCATATCGGAGGCCGAGGCGCCCGGCCAATAGGTCTGGATCACCATGGCCTTGAAGGTGAATTCCGGGTCCTCCTTCTGACCCAGCCGCGTATACGAGAACACCCCGGCCAGCATAAAGACCAGGATGAAATACAGCACCAGCTGCTGGTGCTTGAGCGCCCATTCGGACAGATTGATGCCACGCATGCCTGTGTCCTTCCGCGCTTATTGACGGGCCAGCTGGCTGGTGGCCAGGCGCACGGCTTGATTGGCATGCAGCAGGTGGGCGCCGGCGGTGACGACGATCTCGCCCGCCTTCAAGCCCTGCGCGACCAGCACCACATCATTGCGCACGCCCAGCAGCTGCAGCGGACGTGCACTCACCCGCTTGGTCTGCGGGTTCACCACCCAGACCTTGGGCTGACCATCACGGTCGTAGATGGCGGTCAGCGGCAGTGCAAAGCCACCCTCACCCGCCACCTCGGGCAGACGCACCGTGGCGGTCATGCCAAGGCGCAAGGCTTCGTCTGCATCCAGAACACTGATGCGCGCGGCATAGGTGCGAGTAATCGGGTCGGTGTCGGGGGCGATCTCGCGTAACTTGGCCTGGTAGCGCTTGTCGGGATTGGCCCAGAGCGAGACCTGCAGGCCGTCGGCCGCACGCAGCTCGTTCACGCGCGATTCGGGCACGCTGACCAGCACCTCACGCTCGCCATCCTCGGCCAGCTTGATCAGCGGCGCACCCGCAGCCACCACCTGCCCCACCTCGGCATTCAAGGCGGTGACTACGCCAGCCCGTTCGGCCTTCAGCACCGTGTAAGCATCCTGATTGCTGCTCAGCTTGAACTGGGCCTGGGCCGCATCGAAGGCCACCTTGGCCTGGTCCACATTGGCCTGGCTGACAAAGCCCTGCTGGCGCAACTGGCGTGCGCGCTCGTAATCCATGCGGGCCTTCTCGAACTGGCTCTTCGCGGCAGCCTGCTGCAGGGCCACATCACGCGCATCCAGCTTCAGCAGCGGCTGGCCGACCTTCACCGCATCGCCCAGCTCCACATAGCGCGCCAGAATCTGCCCGGACAGGCGAAAGCCGAGCTGGCTTTCGCGCCGTGCGCGCACCTCACCCGAGTAGCTGGCCCCGGTGGCAATCGATTCCGGCTTAACCACCACGGTGCGTACCGGGCGGATCTCTTCATAGGGCTGGGCGGTCTTGCCGCAGGCCGCCAAAACCGCGAGGGCGGCCATGCTCAGGGCCAGCTTGAACTGCTTCATGCTTTCTCTCCAATGGGCTGTTCTATGTCTTGCTTGCTGCCAAAACCGTGGATGAGGGTGGCAATCACCTCATCAAGATAGTGCTCAATGTCCATCTCTGCGCCGCCGCACACGCTCGAGTGCTTCCACACCATGGCCATGATGACCGGCGCGGTCACCACCTTGACGGCGATATCGAGCGGGATGGGACGGAACTCGCCACGCGTGATGCCGTACTGGATCGCGCGCGCGATCAGCGCCTCGCCGCGCTCGATCACTTCCTCGCGATGAAAACGGGCGAGTTCGGGGAAGTTATTGCCTTCGGCGATCATCAGCTTGGGAATGCCGGAGAAGCGGGTGGCGCCATTCAGCTGCCACCAGTTGCGGATCACCGTGGCTAGCAGCTCGGCCGCGCTGCCCTGAAAATTACCGAGCAGCTGCTCGCCCTCCTGCAGGGTGGGCGCGAAGGCATCGCGTATCACCGCTTTCAGCAGCTCTTCCTTATTGGCGAAATAACGGTAGAGCGTGCCGGCGGTCACGCCAGCGGCGCGGGCGATCTCTTCCATGCGGGTGGCCGAGAAGCCACGTGCCACGAAGAGCTCAAGCGCGGCTTCCATGATTTCGCCCGGGCGCGCCTCTTTACGACGGGTCCAGCGCGTGACCGCGGCACTGAGCGCACAAGATGATTCGGGCGAGGGCGTAGCGCGGGATGAGTGCATAAGCAAATAGTAAATGAATGTTTATTTATTTTTGAAATCTACGCGACTCCGACGCGCCAAACAAGCAGCGGATGCGCTGCCAGCCAGGATAGGCGCTAAAATCGCGACACTTTCCCTGCAAGGACTCCCCATGCCCGTCATCGAACCGATTTCGCCCCAGACCGCCGCGATCACCGCCGGCGTGCTGGCCGAGGCACTGCCTTATATCCGTCGCTTCAAGGACAAGACCATCGTGATCAAATACGGTGGCAATGCGATGACCGAGCCGGAGCTGAAGGAAGGCTTTGCCCGCGATGTAGTGCTGCTCAAGCTGGTCGGCCTGAACCCGGTGGTCGTGCATGGCGGCGGTCCGCAGATCAATGCCCTGCTCGATCGCGTCGGCAAGCAAGGTCAGTTCATCCAGGGCATGCGCGTGACCGATAGCGAGACCATGGACATCGTCGAAATGGTACTCGGCGGGCTGGTGAATAAGGAAATCGTCTCGCTGATCAATCAGCACGGCGGCCGCGCAGTCGGTCTGACCGGTAAGGATGGCCACTTCATCCGCGCGCAAAAGATGTTCCTCAAGGGCGAGAAGGACGAGGAGCAGATCGATATCGGCCAGGTCGGCGAGATCGAATCCATCGATCCGGAGCTGGTCGCCCTGCTCGACACGCGCGACTTCATCCCGGTCATTGCCCCGATCGGCGTCGGTAGCGCGGGTGAGGCCTTCAATATCAATGCCGACTTGGTGGCCGGCAAGCTGGCCGAAGTGCTGGGCGCGGAAAAGCTGATCCTGATGACCAATACGCCTGGCGTGCTCGACCAGCAAGGCCAGCTACTGACCCGCCTGACGCCGAAGATCGTCGATGCACTGGTGGCTGATGGCACGATCTCGGGCGGCATGATCCCCAAGATCAGCTCGGCGCTGGAAGCCGCGGTCAACGGTGTAAATGCCGTGCACATTATCGATGGCCGCGTGAAGCACGCGCTGCTGCTCGAGGTGCTGACCGACCACGGCGTGGGCACCATGATAGAGCGCGACGAGTAAGCCTCTTGCAGTGCAGCATGCGAGCCCACTTGGCCGGCACGCATGCGCTGCTATAGTGAGGGCAGGTTTCATCCCACCGATATCCCGCTTACGCATGGAGAGAGTGCAGCATGAAAACAGCCCGTCAGCTTCTGCAGGAAAAAGCCCGCCCCGGCATCTTCTCGGTGCCGCCCAATGCCACGGTGTACCAGGCGCTGCAGCTGATGGCCGAGAAGGATATCGGCGCCGTGCTGGTCATGGACGGCGCGCGCCTGAGCGGCATCTTCTCGGAGCGGGACTATGCACGCAAAGTGGTGCTACAGGGCAAGACCTCGGCCGGCACGCCCATCGTCGACATCATGACCAAGCGGGTCATCGTGGCGCGCCCGAGCCAGACCGTGGATGAATGCATGGCCATCATGTCGGAAAAGCGCTTCCGCCACCTGCCGGTCTGCGATGGCGACACCGTGATCGGCGTGCTGTCGATTACCGATCTGGTGCGTGAACAGATTGCCGAGCAGCAATTCCTGATCGAGCAGCTCGAACACTATATCCACGGCTGAGCCAAGCACGCCCCAGCTCGCAAGCCGGCCCTGCGCCGGCTTTTTCTTCGCCCTCACCTTGCCCACCACCATGCCGCCCACCTGGATCTTCGACCTCGACAACACGCTGCACGACGCCGAGCCCTACATCTTCCCCGAGATGAACCGGCTGATGACTGCCTATGTGGCCGCCCACACCGGCTTGAGCCGGGACGAGGCCGATGCGCTGCGCCTGCACTACTGGCAGCGTTATGGCACCACCTTGTCCGGACTGCAGAAGCACTATGGCGTGGATGCCGAGCATTTCCTGCATCACACCCACCAGTTTGCGCAGCTACCCCAGGCGCTGCTCCCGATGCGCGCGCTGCATGCGGTGCTACGCCAGTTGCCCGGACGCAAGATCCTGTTCACCAATGCGCCCTCGGCCTATGCGCATGCCGTACTGCGCGGACTGCGCATCGCGCACCACTTCGAAGGGGTGATCGCGATCCAGCACACGGCTTACCGTCCCAAGCCCCACTTTGCCGGCTATCGCCAGCTGCTGCGCCAGCACCGGCTAGCCGCCGCCAACTGCATCATGGTTGAGGACACCCGCGCCAATCTGCTGAGCGCCAAGCGCCTGGGCATGCGCACCATCTGGCTGAATCCGCGCCCCTGGCACGGCCATGGCGTTGATCTGGCCCTGCGTGAGCTGAGCGAGTTACCGCGTGCAGTGCGCCGACTCGGCTGGCTTTAAGCTAATAACCAAATTAAACAATTTACGGGAAATCACTCACTTTGCAGGAATAAAAGCATTCGCTAAAGTCCTGCTGACGCCCCAGCTTACCGCCGGGCGCCATCCAGACTGACTACGAGTAACGGACACCCCGTGATCGCCCTGCATCACCTGAACAAAACCTACCGCGTCGATGGCCGTGCCGTGCCGGCCTTGCGCGATATCAGCCTGGAAATCGCTAGCGGCGAAATCTTCGGCATCATCGGCCGCTCGGGCGCCGGTAAGAGCACGCTGCTGCGTACGCTGAACCTGCTCGAGCGCCCAGATAGCGGCCAGGTGCTACTCGATGGTCAGGATATCAGCGCGCTGAATGCCGCCGCCCTGCGCGCGCAAAGACGTGGCATCGGCATGGTGTTCCAGCATTTCAATCTGCTCAGCCACCGCAGCGTGGCGGGCAATATCCGCTTTCCGCTTGAGCTGGCCGGCGAGCTGAGCACCGCCGCCATGGATGCACGGGTGGCCGAGCTACTTGAACTGGTCAGCCTCAGTGCCCAGGCCAGCCAATACCCGGCCCAGCTGTCGGGCGGCCAGAAGCAGCGCGTCGGCATCGCCCGCGCGCTGGCCAATCAGCCGCGCCTCCTGCTGTGCGATGAGGCCACCAGCGCGCTCGACCCACAGACCACCCAGTCCATTCTGCAACTGCTGCTGGATATCAATCGTCGCTTCGGCCTGACCATTGTGTTGATCACCCATGAGATGGCCGTGGTACGCGCGATCTGTGACCGGGTCGCCGTGATCGAGGCGGGCGAGATCGTGGAAAGCGGCGCGGTGGCCGAGGTCTTCCTGCACCCGCAGCATGCCGCCACGCGCAGCATGGTGGCCGAGGATGGTCATGCCGCCGAACTCGACCTGGCGGGCAAGCTTGGTCAGCTGGCCGGCACGCTGCTACGCCTGACCTTTGTCGATGCCACCACCTATGAGCCGGTGATTGCCGAGGTCGGCCAGCAGCTGCAGGTGCCGATCAGCATCCTTCAAGGCAGCGTGGGCAGGATCAAGGATAGACCCTATGGGCAATTGATCGTCGGACTGCAGGGCGACGCCACCCTGGCCCAATCCGTATTCAGCGCGCGCGGCGTGCGCTGCGAGGTACTCAGCGCATGAACCCAAGCACTTTCGACTGGAGCCTGATCGACTGGGCCGATATCTGGCTGGCCACGCAGGACACGCTGATCATGCTGGGCGTGTCGCTCGGCTTCACCATCCTGCTCGGCCTGCCGCTGGGCGTACTGCTGTTTTTGCTCGGCCCGCGCCAGTTGCTGGCCAATAAGCCGGCCTATGCGCTGCTGTCCTTCATCGTGAATGCGCTACGCTCCTTGCCCTTCGTGATCCTGCTGATCGTGCTGATACCGGTCACCGTCAAGCTGGTCGGCACCTCGATCGGCGTAGCCGGCGCAATTCCACCGCTGGTGGTCGGCGCAGCACCTTTCTTCGCCCGCCTGGTGGAAGCCGCCTTGCGCGAAGTGGACCGCGGCATCATCGAAGCCAGCCAAGCGATGGGCGCCACGCTGTGGCAGATCATCACCCGCGCGCTGCTGCCCGAGGCCCTACCCGGCCTGCTGGCCGCCAGCACCGTCACTGCGGTCACCCTGGTTTCCTACACCGCCATGTCGGGCGTGATCGGCGGCGGCGGCCTGGGTGACCTGGCTATCCGGTATGGCTACCAGCGTTTCCAGACCGAGGTCATGGTGGTCACCGTGCTGGCCCTGCTGATCCTGGTGCAGCTGCTGCAAATGGCCGGCGACTGGTTGGTCAAGCGCGCTGCGCGCAAATGAATCTGGCCGGCTGCCCAGGCTGCCGGCCTCCCAAGCTCCCCGCCCCCTCTATTTTCCGGAAAGACACGCCATGCAACTCATCAAATCCCTCCTGCTCGTAACGGCCGCGTTGGCCGCCTTGTCGGCCCAAGCCGAAAAGCTCACCGTGGCTGCCACGGCTGTGCCGCACGCCGAGATCCTCGAGTTCATCAAGCCGACCCTCGCCAAGCAGGGCGTAGAGCTGGATGTGAAGGTATTCACCGACTATGTACAGCCAAATGTGCAGCTGGCGGAAAAACGCGTGGACGCCAACTACTTCCAGACCAAGCCCTATCTGAATGAATTCAACAAGAACCGCGGCACCACGCTGCAAACCGGCGTGGCCGTGCATGTCGAGCCCTTTGGCGCCTACTCGAAGAAGGTGAAGAGCGTGGCCGCCCTACCGCAAGGCGCGGTAGTGGCGATTCCCAACGAAGCCTCCAATGCCGGCCGTGCGCTGGTGCTACTGGCCAAGCACAAGGTAATCAGCCTGAAGGACCCGGCCAATATCCTTTCCACGGTCAAAGACATCACCGCCAACCCGAAGCAGCTGAAGTTCAAGGAACTGGAAGCCGCCACCCTGCCGCGTGTGCTTGACCAGGTTGACCTCGCACTGATCAATACCAATTACGCGCTGGAGGCCAAGCTCGTGCCCACCAAGGACGCGCTGCTAATCGAAGATGCCAAGTCGCCTTACGCCAACTATGTGGTTACCCGCGCCGACAATGCCAAGGCGCCGGCCATTCTCAAACTGTCGGGCGCGCTGAGCTCGCCCGAGGTGAAGAAGTTCATCGCCGACAAGTACAAGGGCGCCGTCATCGCGGCCTTCTAAGCCGTTGGCCGGGCTGATGCCCGGTCCCTACCGTTTGACTCCATGCTGTTGAACTCGGCCACGCCTTGCGCGTGGCTTTTTTTTCCACGGGTGGCACAATTCGGCCATTCTCCCGCAGGCCATCCCCATGCTGATCCGCAAGCTGTTCAAATTCGAGAATGCGCACATCGTGCGCAACTGCAGCAGCGAGCGCTGCCGCTATTCCATCCATGGCCATAGCTATAAGGTGGAAGTGCTGCTGGAAGCCCATGCCTTCGATCATGGCCAGATGGTGTACGACTTTGGCCTGATGAAGGGCACGATACGCGACGTGATCGATGCCTTCGACCATGCGATCTGCTTCTGGGACAAGGACGAGGCCGACTATATCGCCTGGGCCAAGCGCTATTCGGCACGCTGGATCAGCATGCCGGTATCGCCCTCGGCCGAGCAGTTCTCGCGCATGTTCTTCATCATCATCGATGCGATCCTGCAGAACACCCGCATGGCGAATGGCGAGCAGGATGTGGCGCTGCATTCGGTGATCGCCCACGAGACAGAGACCGGCTACGCGCAGTGCTTCCGCGCCGATGCCTATAACCCGCGCATGGGGAATATCGCGCTGGCCGATGTGGTGTTCTCCGAGCAATGCCAAGCGGAATGGAAGGACCCCGCCATGTACGAGAAGCTGCTGCACAAGCAGCCCTTCATCAACCAAGCATTGCCGCTGCAGGTGCCAGTGGACGACGCAGCGGGCTAGGCACCCAGCACCGTTGGCTGACTGGCACGCCGCCAGTCGCGCGCAATGCGCCAGATCAGATAGGCGGCCGCCAGCCACGGCCATACTTCCGACAGGGTTTGCGTGAGCCCATTGAAGTCGCGCAAATGCCCATAGCGCCAGCGGAACAGCGCTGCCATATGCGAGCTGGTGGCGGTCAGCGGCCAGAGCGCCTCCACCAATTGGGTCAGCATCAGACTGACCAGCGCGGCCAACGCCTGCCAGCGCCGCTTGAGCTTGAGCAGCACCAAAAGCAGTAGCCAGGCCAGCACGCCGCCCAACAGCACATTCATATTCACCCAGGCCAGGAACTCGCTGGGCTTGAGCAGCAGACCGGCAAACAGCGCCTTCAACAGCAGCGAGACAGCAAACAGCAGCAGGATGCCGCTCGCCGCATGGCGTCGGTGCGCGAGGATGCTGACCAGCAGCAGATTGACGGCCAGAAAGCTCAGCGTCACGCCCAAGCCCTCTAGGAGGCGCAGGAACAGTAGCGCATCCGCAATCGGCGAGACCCAGGGCTGGGGAATGCCCTGAGGCTGGACCACCACGCCAAACAGCGGCACCGCAGGATTGAGTTGGGTGATCAGCCATAGCCCGAGCAAGACCAGGCCGTAATCATTGAATGCCCCATCGGCGAAATAGCGCTGGCGCAAGACATGCCAGTTGCGCACGATCAGGAGCTTGCTGAACAGGCCGGCCAGTAGCGCACCACACAAGGCGCCGGCGCCGTTGTAGAGAATGTCCAGATTGGACGCGATGCGCTGGGGCAGAAACTGCTGAATGAATTCAACCGAGCCCGATAAGCCCAGGCCCAGCCCCAGGGCCAGCAGCGGCGCATACCAGCGACAGCGGAAGAACAGCGCCCAGGCATAACCGAGCGGCAGATAGGCA
Source organism: Chitinimonas taiwanensis DSM 18899 (assembly GCF_900119825.1). Taxonomy (GTDB): domain Bacteria; phylum Pseudomonadota; class Gammaproteobacteria; order Burkholderiales; family Chitinimonadaceae; genus Chitinimonas; species Chitinimonas taiwanensis. Next base: position 211,074 of record NZ_FPKR01000006.1, read on the forward strand.
AGCAGATTGAGGCTGTTATCCGTCAGCGTGTGGTAGTAGGGCAGCGGATAGCCAAGATAGGCGAGCACCGGCTCACCGGTATAGCGCCAGCCACTGAAGGGATAGAGGCTGGTGACCAGGATCACCGCATGCCAGGCGAGCAGGAAATGCTTACCCAGCCAGGAAGGCGAGCTGGCGCGCGCAAGATAGGAAATAGGCAATGGCCCAGGCATGGCGCGGAGCTTATCACGCCTTCCCACCGGCTCCATGTACGGCGGCGGGCTCTAGAAAACAAAAAAGGAAGCCCTAGGCTTCCTTTTTTGCGGCGGACGAATCTCGCTTAGACGCGCAGATCGTCGATATTGCCACCAGCGGCCAGGTGGTCGGCCACCCACTGTGGCTTACGGCCACGACCGGTCCAGGTCTGCTCGGCATTGGCCGGGTTCTTGAACTGGGCTGCAACCGGGCCACGCTTGCCGCTGGCGCGCTTGGCCGGGGCTTCTGCACCCAGCAGTTCTGCCAGGCTGAAACCACGTTCAGCAGCCAGCTTTTGCAAATCAGCCAATGCCTTCTGCTTATCTTCAACCTTGCGACGACCGACTTCGCGCTCCAGGTCTTTTTGCAGTTGATACAGTTGCGGCAAGCTCAGGCCAGACAAATCTACCATTTTTAAATTCTCCAGACGCGAATAGGGACATAATTGTGTTGAAACAGTTTTCCCGATTATGCATTGCCCTGCCGACTTAAATCAACCAACTAACAATAAATAATCGGCAGCGCAAGCATTTTATGACATTCGAATTGAATACTGCTTAAGCCACGCGGCGCACTTCAGCTTCCATTTGGGCATTTAAGGCCTCATAGGATTTCTTCAGGCGCGCCTCTAGCTCGGACAATTGCTGCCGAATGCCGGCATCAATCTCGCTCAGCTCTTCAATTCTATCCTCCAGCGTATCGGTAGCTTTGTGAATGCGCTTGACGCTCTCCAGGCGACGACGCAATTGCATCTGATGCTCGCGCACCTGGGTCTCCATTGGCGCCATTACCGCCTTCAGCCAATTCTCCACGTCGCGATTGGCGACCTCGTAGACATAGACCACACGGCTGGCAATGGTTTCAAAGAACTTCTTAGTCAGCGTATTTTGTGAGGTGGTCAAAATCGCGCCGAAGGTATTGAAGTGCTCGTTGAAGCTCTTCTCCAGGCGGGCAATTTCCTTATGATATTTCAGCGTGGAGAAGGGCGGCGGACTCACCGCGCCCAAGCCATGCTCCTCACTGAATTTCTTATACATCCCGGCCATCATGGCTTGAATCTCGGCCACCTGTTCGGCCGACTTGCTGATATTGCCGTTAATATCCTTGAAGAACTTCTGCATCGCGCTGGTCAGCCCGGACGAGAAACTCGACGACTCCATTTCGCCGCGAATACGGGTAATCCGGTTCTTCAAACCATCCATGCCTAGATAGCCGAACAGCACATTGGTCTGCTGCGAGAACACGCTGCGCAGCGCCTGGAAGCGCTGCATGCCGCGCTCGAAATGCACTTTCTCCTCGCCGATCTTGTCCAGCATGTGCTCGATCACATCGCGGTTCTTGCCGCGCAAGGCGCCAAGCTCATCCAGCTGCTCCTTCACCCCTTCGCGGCGGGCATTCAGAATACCGCGCGTGGCCAGCACGATGTCCTCAACCTCGGTATGGGTGTTGTCGCGCACGATCTCCTGCTTGAAGGGGATCAGATCCTCGGACAGCGCGCGCTCCAGATCAGCCAGACGCGCTTGATCGAGCAGTTCCTGATCATTGCTGATCTTGGCGACCAAGCCTTTCTGTGCCGACACCGGGAAGACCTGGTTCGGACGAATACCGAGCAGATCGGCACTGGTCTGCACCTGCTTGTCGATCTCGGCCTCGATCTCGGCCTCGCTCTTCAGGCTGTCCCACAGGCCATCAATCTTGTTCAAGACCACCAGGCGACCGCGCTGGCCGCTCTGGGCACGCCCGATGTGATTGCGCCAGACATCGATATCCGTCTTGGTCACGCCGGTGTCGGCCGCCAGGATAAACAGGATGGCATGGGCATTCGGCAGCAGATTGAGGGTTAGCTCCGGCTCGGTACCAATCGCGTTCAGGCCCGGGGTGTCCAGAATCACCAGCCCCTGCTTCAGGAGCGGATGGGGGAAATTGATGATGGCATGGCGCCAGCAAGGAATTTCAATCTGACCGTTTTGCACCGACAGCTGGTGATCGGCGTCGGTTTCGTCGAACAGGCCAAGCTTCTTGGCTTCTGCCACACTGACGCGCTTCTTCATGCCCACCTGCTGGAAAGCCGCCAGCATGGCGTCGCCCGACTCGACATCGAGCTCCACCGTAGTCCACTCATCCGGGTAGCGCTTGTATTCCGACGTGGTGGTATCGCCAGCGCGGGTCTCGATCGGCAGCAACTGGATGCAATTGGGACGTGCGGGGTCATATTGCAACTCGGTCGGGCACATAGTGGTGCGACCGGCCGAGGAGGGCAGCAGGCGCTGCTTGTATTCGGCAAAGAAAATGGCGTTGATCAGCTCGGACTTGCCACGCGAGAACTCGGCCACGAAGGCGATATTGAGCTTGTCGTCGCGCAGCTTATCGAGCAAGTGCTGGATGCGCATATTGGTTTGCGCATCATTCAAATCCTGCTCGGAAAGCCAACGTTGCAATTCGCTAATACGCTGAATGAGGTTGCCGCGCCATTCGCTATAGGCTTCGAAATTGGCAACCAGATTGTCCTGTGACATCGTTACTTCCCCTCACGTGGCCGGCAACTGTTTAAGTTTTGGCAATGCCGACCTGACGATAAAAACCCGTTGTCATTAAATAACGCGCCGCCAGGTGATGCAAGCGCGGTCATCCGGCACAGATTACCGCCCTTCGGGCCATTGACGGAATATTCCTGATTTTCTCAGCCTGCCTGGCAGTTTGGGCACCACCAGCTTGAGCGCTGCCCCTGGCGCATTTGCCGTATCGGGCTACCGCATTTGAAACAGGGTTGCTCAGCACGGTCATACACGAAATAGCGCTGCTGGAAATAACCGGGCTTTCCCTCACTGTCGACAAAATCGCGCAAGGTGCTGCCGCCTGCCTCAATCGCCTCAGCCAGCGTGCTACGAATCGCTGCATGCAGGCGCGCATATTCCGCCGGGCGCAAATCGCCAGCCGCCCGACTTGGCGCAATGCCTGCACGAAATAAGGCCTCATTGGCGTAGATATTGCCCACTCCGACCACGATATGGTTATCCATCACGGCCAATTTAATCGCGACGCGCTTACCCGCCAGCGCCTGCTGCAAATAGTCGGGCGTGAAGGTCTGCTCCAAGGGTTCCGGCCCCAGCATCTGCAGCAGCGGATGAAAAAACAGTTCGCCCGACTGCCACAGCAGCGCGCCGAAACGGCGCGGGTCGCGATAGCGCAAGGCGCGCGTCCCATCGGGGCTAGCAAACAGCAAGTCGATATGGTCGTGCTTGGCGGGTGGCAGGTCGGCAGCCACCACCCGTAGGCTGCCCGACATGCCCAGATGCACAATCAGATGCCCAGCGCCAAGGTCGAACAGCAGATATTTCGCACGCCGCCAGACGCGCAGAACCTGACGACCTGCGACAATGTCTGACAGATCAGGCGGTACCGGCCAGCGCAGCCGGGTGTTGCGCAGCACGGCGCCGCTCAAGGTCTGCCCGCATAGCGCGGCTTCAATGCCGCGGCGGGTGGTTTCCACTTCGGGCAACTCAGGCATGGTTTCGGCTTGAGATAGAAAGGCGGCCGACTATACCATGGCCGAAATTGCCGCCCCGGCGGCCAAGGACACATTAGCTATGCCCAACATCCTCGCGCTTGGCGGCCAGATTCTGCTGCTTTCCACCTTGCTGAGCGCCTGCGCTACCAGCAATCCCGCGCCAAGCCCATCCGACAGCACGCCCGCCGCGCCCCCCACCGCCGCGCCCGAGCGCAGTGAAGCCGCGCCGGCCGAGATAGAGGCCGAGCTACCCAAGCTGGCACTAAGCAAGGAGTGGCTATTCAGTATGCTGCTGGCCGATATCGCCGCGCAGCGCGGCGAGCGCCAGCTGTCTGCCGATGCCTGGCTGCAGGTCGCCAAGGAAACCCAGGATCCGCGCGCCGCACGCCGTGCGCTGGAGATTGCCTACTCGGCCGGCAAGCTCGACAATGCGCTGCAGGCAGCACAGCTATGGCGCAAGCTTGATCCGCAGCAACAGCTCGCGCACCAGATGCTGGCCAGCCTGCTCGCCCGCAGCGGCCGCCTGGCCGAGGCCGAGGCGGAAATCCAGCAGTGGCTGCGCGAGCGCCCGCAGGATGCCCCGAGCCTGTTCCGCCAAGCGCATACGCTGTGGCCACCGCAGGCCGACAAGCAGACGGTGCTCGCACTCACGCAGCGCCTGGCCGACCAGCACCCTCAGCTGGCCGAGGCGGCACTGGCGGTCGCCCTGGCCGCCAGCAGTGCCGGCAATAGCGTGCAAGCGCTCAGCGCGGCCGAGCTGGCAGTGCAGCGCAAGCCCGACTGGGAAACCGCCATCCTTTATCGCGCCGCACTGACCGAAGGGCAGTCCAGCCAGGCCGCCATCGATTATCTGCGCGCCGCCAGCCAACGCCTGCCCAAGTCGCGCGACCTCCAGTCCGCGCTGGCGCGCAAGCTGGCCGACGCACGCCAATACCAGGAGGCTGGCCGTGTCTACGCCGCACTGAAGACCGCCTATCCGACCGAGGTCGAATATCCGGTCGGCGAGGCGCTGGCCGCCATCCAGAGCCGCAACTATCCGCAGGCGGAAGTCGCGCTCGAACAGGCCCTGCGCCTGGGTGTGGATAAGCCCGATGCCTTGCGCTACTACATGGGCATCGTGGCAGAAGAGCAATTCAAGCTGGCCGCCGCGCGTGAACACTATGCCCAGGTCGGTGATGGCGAGATGGGCGTGCAGGCCGCGACACGGCTGGCTCGCATTGAGGCCAAGCTCGGCAACCAGGCAGCCGCCCTGCAGGCTTTGCAACGTCTGCCCAACCGCAGCCCGGCCGACCAGATCGCGCGCGTTCAGGTCGAGGCGCAGATCTGGCGCGAGCTGAAGAATCTGCCCCAGGCACGCAGCACGCTGGATGCCGGTCTACGCCAGCACCCGGACAGCAGCGAGTTGCTGTACGACCGCTCGCTGATTCTCGACCTGCTCGGCGACCTGACCGCCACCGAGCAGGACCTGCGCCGCTACCTGAGCCTGAAACCCGACAATGCGCTGGGGCTGAATGCGCTCGGCTATACGCTGGCCAACCGCACCCAACGCTTCGATGAGGCCGAGGCCCTGCTACAGCAGGCGCTGAAGCTGGAACCGGACAATCCCATCATCCAGGACAGCATGGGGTGGCTGGAGCTGCGCCGTGGCAATGTAGGGCGGGCCGTGGAATGGTTGCGCCGCGCCTACACCGGCATGCCCGATCCGGAAATCGCCGCGCACTACGGCGAAGCGCTCTGGCGCCAGGGCAAGCGCAGCGAGGCACGTAAGGTCTGGGCCGAAGGCGAGAAGCTCGACCCGCAGCATGAGGTACTGCAAGAAACCCTGCAAAGACTGGGAGCCCGCTAAACCATGTCGATGCGAATCTACGGCCTGGGCCTGCTACTAAGCCTGGGCCTGGCAAGCTGCGCCACCTATCAGCCCGCCCCCGCCGCCCCGAGCAGCCTGCCTGAGCAATACAGCGTATCCGGCCGCGTGGCGGTGAATGCTGCCGGCAAGGGCTATAACGCGCGCTTCAGTTGGTCACACGATCAGCGCGATGATCGGGTCGATATCAGCAATCCGCTCGGCCAGATCGTGGCGCGCCTGGAGATGCGACCGGACGGCGCCGTCTTTCACGACAAGGATGGCAAGGCCCATGCTGCCGAGGATGTGGAAACCCTGAGCGAGCGTGAGCTGGGTTGGCGCCTACCGGCCGATGGTCTGCGCTATTGGCTGCTCGGACTGGCCGACCCCGCACGCCCCGCGCGCTGGGAAGCAGAAGCCGACGCGCGCGTGCTCTGGCAGGATGGCTGGCGTATTCAGTACCCGCCCGCCAGCACGGGCGCGCCCGACAAGCTATTTCTGCGCCGCGCCGACCTGGAAGTACGCATCGCCCTGTATGACTGGCAACTAAGCAAACCATGAGCCCCTTCCAGCACTTTCCTGCCCCCGCCAAACTGAATCTGTTCCTGCATATCACCGGCCGCCGCGCTGATGGCTATCACCTGCTGCAAAGCGTATTCCGCCTGATCGACTTCGGTGACGATATCGCCATCGCGGTCGATGACAGCGGCGAGATTTGCCATGAGAACCCGCTGCCCGGCGTGCCGGCCGAGTCCGACCTGATGGTCCGTGCTGCACGGTTGCTACAAGCGCACACCGGCAGCCGACGGGGCGCGCGCCTGCGCATCAGCAAGCGTCTGCCCATGGGCGGTGGCCTGGGCGGCGGCAGCTCGGATGCGGCCACCGTACTGCTGGCGCTCAATCATCTCTGGCAGACCGGACTCAGCCGTACCGAGCTGCAGCAATTGGGCTTGCAGCTGGGTGCCGATGTGCCGGTATTCATCTTCGGCCGCGATGCTTTCGCGGAAGGTGTGGGCGAGCAATTGCACGCAATTACCCTGCCGCCACGCTGGTATATTGTGTTGATTCCACCGGTATCGGTGCCCACCGCAGAGATTTTTTCCGATCCGAGCTTGACACGCGATACCAAGCCCATAATAATGGCGGCCTTTCCGAACGACGGAATCCGAAACGATCTGGAAAACGTCGCCAAGAAACGATACCCAGTGATTGCAGAATACCTTGAGTGGCTTGGCCAATTCGGTGCTGCGATGATGACGGGATCAGGTGCTTGTGTATTTGCTGCATTCGATACACAGGAAGAAGCGAAGCGTGTGATGTCATTCCTGCCCGCCACAATGCAGGGGTTTATAGCGCCGAGTTTGATGCAGCATCCTTTGTTTGATTTGGCGAATTGAATTGATTTCAGTTCGACAGATTTAGGGGAGTCGCCAAGTGGTAAGGCATCGGATTTTGATTCCGACATTCGTAGGTTCGATCCCTACCTCCCCTGCCAGTTATTTCGCAGTAAACGTGCTTGGGCAATGTGCCGATGCGCGCAGCTAAAGCAAAAAGAAACCGGAAAGCGTGTAATAACGATTACACGCTTTCTTTTTTTTCCAGGGATCAGAACATGGCCTACGAAAATTTGATGGTCTTTACCGGTAACGCCAACCCACAGTTGGCCGACGCCGTCGCTAAACACCTCGATATCACCGTGGGCCGTGCCTCGGTCGGCCGCTTCAGCGATGGCGAAGCGACCGTGGAGCTGCTGGAAAACGTGCGTGGCCGCGATGTGTTCGTGCTGCAATCGACGTGCGCGCCGACCAATGACAATCTGATGGAAGTGCTGCTGATGGTGGACGCGCTCAAGCGCGCCTCGGCCGGCCGCATTACCGCTGCCATGCCCTACTTCGGCTATGCGCGTCAGGATCGTCGTCCGCGTTCGGCTCGCGTGCCGATCTCGGCCAAGGTGGTCGCCAATATGCTGCAAGCCGCCGGCGTAGACCGCCTGCTGACCGTTGACCTGCATGCCGACCAGATCCAGGGCTTCTTCGACATTCCGGTGGACAATATCTACGCCACCCCGGTGCTGCTCGACGATGTACGCACCAAGAATTACGAAGACCTGATGGTCGTGTCGCCTGACGTGGGTGGCGTACTGCGCGCCCGCGCCATGGCCAAGCAACTGAATACCGAACTGGCCATCATCGACAAGCGTCGTCCGAAGGCCAATGTCTCCGAAGTTATGCATATCATCGGCGATGTGTCGGGCCGCACCTGCCTGATCATGGACGATATGGTCGACACCGCCAACACGCTGTGCAAGGCCGCCGAAGCGCTCAAACAGCACGGCGCCAAGCGCGTGATGGCCTACTCGACCCACCCGGTGCTGTCTGGCGCCGCCGTCGAGCGCATCACCAATAGCGAGCTTGACGAGCTGGTGATCACCGACACCATCCCGCTCAGCGAAGCAGCCAAGAAGTCGGACCGCATCCGCGTGGTCAGCCTGGCCCCGCTGCTGGCCGAGACGCTGCGGCGCATCAATAACGAAGAATCGGTTTCCACCCTCTTCGTTGACTAAGCTTTCGACGGCCGCCCATTGCGCAAGCGATAGGCGGCCGTTAAACCAAGCATCACCTGGTCGCGGGTGATGTTTTTTTGTTGTTAGGAGTAGTCATGACTATCGAAGTTATTGCAACAAGCCGCGCACAACAGGGCACTGGTGCGAGCCGCCGCCTGCGTCACGCCGGCAAGGTCCCGGGTATCGTTTACGGTGCTGGCCAAGAGCCGGTCGCCATCGAACTCGACCACAACAATCTGTACTACGCGATGCAAAACGAAGTGTTCCACGCTTCGGTGCTAAGCCTGGTGATCGACGGTAAGGCCGAGCCTGTGCTGATCCGTGATGCCCAATACCACCCTTGGAAGCAGATCGTCATGCACGTGGACTTCCAACGTGTTGACGCCACCAAGGCGATCCACACCAAGGTGCCGCTGCACTTCATCAACGGCGACAGCGCACCTGGCGTGAAGGCCAGCGGCGGCATCGTGTCGCACGTGCTGAACGAAGTGGAAGTGTCCTGCCTGCCAGGCAAGCTGCCCGAGTTCATCGAAGTGGACCTGATCGACCTGCAAGCTGGTCACTCGATCCACCTGGCTGACCTCAAGCTGCCGGAAGGCGTTGAGCTGGTTGCCCTCAAGCATGGCGACAACGGCACCGTGGCCACCATCCTGGCCGTGCGTGGCGCTGCTAGCGACGAAACCGCCGCTTAATTCCAGCGCGTTTTCGCAAAACGGCTCGTCGCCCTTGGGCTGGCGGGCCGTTTTTCATATCAGCCTTCGGACCTGTGAATGAGCACGAGTGCCCTTCCGATTCGCCTGGTGGTTGGCCTCGGCAACCCCGGCAACGAATATATCGATACCCGCCACAATGCCGGCTTCTGGTGGGTGGATGCGCTCGCGCGCGAGCTGGGTGTCCATCTGCAGCTGGAGAGTAAGTTTCACGGCCTGGCCGCGCGTAGCCGCGACGATGTGTGGCTCTTGCAACCGACCACCTATATGAACCGCTCCGGCCAATCGGTTGCCGCCTTGGCGCGCTTTTACAAGATTCCGCCCGAGGCCATCCTGGTCGTGCACGATGAGCTCGATCTCTTGCCCGGTGAAGCCAAGCTTAAGCAAGGTGGCAGCCATGCCGGCCATAATGGTCTGAAGGACATCCAGGCCCTGCTCGGCACCGCGAATTTTTGGCGCCTGCGCCTCGGTGTTGGCCACCCTCGTACGCTGAACCTGAACCAGTCGGTGGTGGATTTCGTCCTGCAGCGCCCGCGCCAGAACGAGCAACCCGACATCGAGGCGGCCATAGAACGCAGCCTGAAAGCCTGGCCATTGCTGGCTGCCGCGGAATTTCCGCGCGCCACCATGGCAGTGAATACCAAACCCAAGGCAGCCAAGCCGGCCGCGTAAAGGGGCCAAGCTGCGCGAGCAGCCTGCCACTACGCCGGAACGCTGCCCCGATTTAGAATGACGCTTTCTCCCTAGGAATTCCCCATGAGCCTCAAGTGCGGCATCGTCGGCCTACCCAATGTCGGCAAATCCACCCTGTTCAATGCCCTGACCAAGGCCGGCATCGAAGCTGCCAACTATCCCTTCTGCACGATCGAACCGAATGTCGGCGTGGTGGAAGTGCCTGATCCGCGCCTGGCCCAGCTGGCTGCCATCATCAATCCGCAGAAGATCGTGCCGGCCATCGTCGAATTCGTCGATATCGCTGGCCTCGTTGCCGGTGCCTCCAAGGGTGAGGGCCTGGGCAACCAGTTCCTGGCTAATATCCGCGAAACCGACGCCATCGTGAACGTGGTGCGTTGCTTCAACGATGACAACATCGTCCACGTGGCCGGCAAGGTCGATCCAATCGACGACATCATCGTGATCGGCACCGAGCTCGCGCTCGCCGACCTAACCACGGTTGAGAAGGCGATCCAGCGTGACGGCAAGAAGGCCAAGAGCGGCGACAAGGATGCGATTGCCCTGCTCAAGGTGCTCGACAAGCTGGCGCCGCACCTCAACGAAGGCAAGCCCGCCCGCTCCGCCGGCCTGAGCGACGATGAGAAGCTGCTGGTCAAGTCGCTGTGCCTGCTCACCATCAAGCCGGCCATGTATGTGGCCAATGTGGCCGAGGACGGCTTCGAGAACAATCCGCTGCTCGACAAGGTGAAGGCGCATGCGGCGGCCGAAGGCGCACCAGTGGTGGCCGTTTGTGCCGCCATCGAATCGGAAATCGCCGAGCTGGATGATGCCGACAAGGCCGAGTTCCTGGCCGAGCTCGGTCAGGCCGAGCCGGGCCTGAACCGCCTGATCCGCGCCGCCTTCCAGCTGCTCGGCCTGCAGACCTATTTCACCGCCGGGGTGAAGGAAGTGCGCGCCTGGACCATCCATATCGGCGACACCGCCCCGCAGGCGGCCGGGGTGATCCACACCGACTTCGAGCGCGGCTTCATCCGCGCCCAGACGATTTCCTTCGATGACTTCATCCAGTACAAGGGTGAGCAGGGTGCGAAGGAAGCCGGCAAGATGCGCGCCGAAGGCAAGGAATACGTGGTCAAGGATGGTGACGTGCTGAACTTCCTGTTCAACGTCTGATTCATGCGGGCGGCTGTCATACGGTCGTCATGCTGTTTTGCTAGTCTCGAAAGGAATACCACCATGGCAAGAATGGTTAACTGCATCAAGCTCGGCCGCGAAGCCGAAGGCCTGGATTTCCCGCCCCTGCCGGGCGAGCTGGGCAAGAAGCTGTTCGACAGCGTGTCCAAGGAAGCTTGGGCCGCCTGGGTTAAGCACCAGACCATGCTGATCAACGAGAACCGCCTGAATCTCGCCGACAGCCGCGCGCGTCAGTATCTGTCGCAGCAGCTGCAGAATTACTTCTTCGGCGCGGGTGCCGATATGCCGCAAGGCTACGTCCCGCCGCAGCAGTAAGCCTGCCGTCAGCCCCAATGGCCGCCTTGTGCGGCCATTTATTTTGCCTGCGCGACTGACGTTATACTCAAGGCTCAAACCCGCATTGCGACACGTTTCCATGACCCAAGCCCACCACGCCGACACCAGCACCGAACTATTCCTGAATCGCGAGCTCGGCCTGCTCGAATTCAACCGCCGCGTGCTGGCCCAGGCGGAAGACCCGCGCAATCCGCTGCTTGAACGCCTGAAGTTCCTCTGCATCGTGTCCTCGAATATGGATGAGTTCTTCGAGGTGCGCGTGGCCTGGGTGAAGGAAAACATCCGCATGCACTCGACCCGCCCGGCGCCCGATGGCCTGTCGCCCGAGGCGGCTTTCCAGCGTATTTCGGAAGAAGCGCATGCGCTGGTCGAGCGCCAGTACAAGATCCTGCGTGAAAACCTGCTGCCCGCACTGGCCGAAGAAAGCATCGTCTTCCTGCGCCGCACCAGCTGGAACGATGCCCAGCGCGCCTGGGTACGCGACTACTTCGAGCGCGAGCTGGCACCGGTGCTGACACCGATCGGCCTCGACCCGGCCCACCCCTTCCCGCGCCTCTTGAACAAGAGCCTGAACTTCGCGGTCGAGTTAGATGGCCGCGATGCCTTCGGGCGCTCGTCCGGCATTGCCATCGTGCAGGCGCCGCGCATCTTTCCGCGCTTCATCAAGCTGCCCAGCGACGTTTCCGGCGCCGAGCATGGCTTCGTCTTCCTGTCCTCGGTACTGCATGCGCATGTCGATCAGCTCTTTCCCGGCATGGAGATCAAGGGCTGCTACCAGTTCCGCGTCACGCGCGACTCCGACCTGAATGTGGACGAGGAGGATGTGAAGGATCTGCGCGCCGCCCTGCAGGGCGAGCTGACCCAGCGCCAGTACGGCGACGGCGTGCGCCTCGAGGTGGCCGATAACTGCCCGCACCATATTTCCGACTACCTGAGCGAGCAGTTCGGCCTGCTGCGCGAAGACATCTACCGCGTGGATGGCCCGGTGAACCTGGTGCGCCTGATGCAGGTGCCCGACCAGGTCGACCGCGCCGACCTGAAATTCCAGCCCTTCATGCCCGGCGTGCCGAAGGAGCTGCGCAAACAGCCCGATATGTTTGCCGCCATCCGCCATGGCGACATCCTGCTGCACCACCCCTTCCAGAGCTTCACCCCGGTGATCGACCTCTTGCAGCAGGCTGCGCGCGACCCGGCCGTGGTGGCGATTAAGATGACCGTCTACCGCACCAGCAAGGATTCGGCGCTGATGGAGGCGCTGATCGAGGCGGCCGAAGCGGGCAAGGAAGTGACTGCCGTGGTGGAGCTGATGGCGCGCTTCGATGAGGAGGCGAATATCAACTGGGCCGCCAAGCTCGAACGGGTGGGCGCCCATGTCGTGTATGGCGTGTACGGCTACAAGACCCATGCCAAGATGTTGCTGATTGTGCGCCGCGAGGAAGGTCGCCTGCGTCGCTATGCCCACCTGGGCACCGGCAACTATCACCAACGCACTGCCAAGCTCTACACCGACTTCGGTCTGATGACCTGTAACGAGGACAAGTGCGCCGACGTTAACGATGTGTTCATCCAGCTGACCGGCATGGGCAATCCAGGCAAGCTGAAAGCGCTGTGGCAGTCGCCGTTCACCATGCACTCCTCGATGATTGCCGCCATCGACCGCGAGGCGAATATCGCCCGGGCCGGCCGGCGCGCCGTGATCATTGCCAAGATGAACTCGCTGCTCGAGCCCGCGCTGATCGAGGCCCTGTATGCGGCCAGCCAGGCCGGCGTGACCATCCATCTGATCGTGCGCGGGGTATGCACACTGCGCCCAGGCGTGAAGGGGCTGTCCGAGAACATCAAGGTGCGCTCGATCGTCGGGCGCTTCCTCGAACACACGCGCGTGTTCTACTTCTTCAATGACGGCGCTGAAGACCTCTATCTCGGTTCGGCCGACTGGATGGGGCGCAACTTCTTCCGCCGCGTGGAAGTGGCTTTCCCGATCTACGACAACAAGAGCAAGCGTCGCATCATCCGCGAGGGCCTGCGCCCCTACCTGGTCGACAATGCCCAGGCCTGGGAGATGCAGCCGGACGGCCGCTACCGCAAGAAGGCGGCGCGCGGCGGCATTCTGCGCAGCGCGCAAGGCATGTTGCTGAGCGAGCTGGCGGCCAAGGCCAGGGATTGAGTTTTCACAGGGCGCTGCGGCGCCCTTTTTGATGGTGGGAGCAAGCGGCGATGAAAATGAATCTGATCCTGTGGCGCCACGCCGAGGCCGAGGCGCAGACCGACGATATGGCGCGCTGGCTGACCAGCCGCGGTCAAAAGCAGGCCGCACGCATGGCCAACTGGCTGGCCGAAAGGCTGCCCACCGAGGCGCGCATCATCGCCAGCCAGGCGGTGCGTGCGCGCCAGACGGCCGCAGCGCTCAACCCCAACCATCTGGTCGATGCGCGCCTGAACCCAGGTGCCAGCGTGGCCGACTACCTGGCGGTGGCGCAGTGGCCAGATGCGGGCGGCACCGTGGTCCTGGTCGGCCACCAGCCGAGCTTGGGCAAGCTGGCGGCCAGCCTGCTGGCCGGCTTCGAGGCGGAATGGAGCGTGAAGAAGGGGGGCATCTGGTGGCTGCAGTACCGACTGCGCGATGGCGCGAGCCAGACCGTGCTGAAGACCATTCTGACGCCCGAGCAGGTGTAGACGAAAAAAAGCCAGCCCCATGAGGCTGGCTTTGCATGGCGGCAGGCGGACCAGTCAGCCCATGCCGATACCGCGCGCCATCAGGCTTGCCAACAAGGGGATGCACAGCAGCAGCAACAGCTGTACACGGACCAGCATGATCACGCGCCGGTACTCGGCCGGCATCAGTACGCCACTATGTTGAGCAGCGCGACGCCAGGCCATGTAGCGCAGGGTCGGGTAGATGGATAACAGGCCGAGCAGTACGAAGACCGTCAGCTTGGCGTGGAAGAGCGGATTGCTCAGATAAAAGGCCGTACCCTTTTCGCTATACAGGCGGGCCAGACCGCTGCCCAGCTGCACGATGGCGCTCAGCCCATACAGTGCATCGATACGCGCGAGGGTGCGTGCACGCGGCGCATCGAGCTCGGGCTTGAGCAGCAGATGCTCGGCCACCAAGCAGGCCATCAAGACCATGGCGCCCAGATAATGCAGCGCAGCCAGCAGGGCGGCACTCATGGGCGCTTCTCCAGCAGATCGAGCGCCAAGCCCAGGCTGGCACGGTAATGCTCATTGGCCTCCTGCGGCTCATCCAGCTGTTCAAGCAGCTGGCCGAGCTCGGCATGGGCAACCGGCGTGGCCGCCAGCGCCACGCTGGCTTCCAGATAGGTGCGTGCCTTGCCCCAGAGCGCCGCATCGCGGCATAAGCGCCCCAGCGCCAGCAGCAGGTAGTGATCGTTCGGATGATGGCGCAGCCAGTCCTCGGCACGCGCCAGACGCTTGACCGCATCGCCCTGCCCGCACAAGCGGCCCAGCTCGCCATAGACCTCGAGTGGCGCCACGTCCCAGTTGTGTTCCAGCGCCTCCACCAGCAACTGCTCGGCTCGCTCGCCCAGGCCCAGGCGGGCGAACTCGCGCGCGGCGGCGGCAGCCAGGCGCGGCTGGAAGCGTTCTTCCTTGCCCAGGCCATGCCACCAGCGCTCCAGCTCGCGTGCATCCATCGGCGCGAGCTTGAGCTGGGCCAGCCGTGCCTGGCCACGCACGCGGCTGGCCTGACTGGCTTCGATCGCCTCGCTCTTTTCCAGCATATCGGCCAGCTCGACCACGCGGGCCGGATGGTTCTCCTGCTGACGCAGCTTGAGTTCGAGCTTGAGCGCCGAGGTCAGCTTGGGTGAGATCGCATACACCTGCTGCAACACTTCCAGCGCCTCACGGCTACGGTATTGCTCGGCCAGCAGCTCGGCTTCCAGCATCAGCACCGCCAGCGAACGCGGCCCGCCCAGCTCGCGCGCCTGCTTCAGATAGGCGTCGCGGCGCTCGAAATCGCGGCAGTGGTGGCTGGCGCGCGCGGCCATCAAGGTATCGGTCAGCTTGAGCTCGGCATCGTCCTGCGAGGCCAGCGCCACGCGCAGGCTGCGCTCGGCACGCAGATGGCGGCCTTCGAACAGGGCCAAAAGCGCCTCACGGTGGTACTTGCCCGCATTGGCGGCGCGGCGGCTGGCTTGGTAGCGGCGCACATTGGCCGGCATGCTCAACACCCAGTCCAGCAGCTTGAGCAGGCCATAGCCGCCCAGTAGCAGCGCGGTAAAGATCAGCACAAAGGCGTTCAAGGACAGCTCGATGCGCCATTGGCGGAAGAACAGCAGCGCGTAACCGCTGTTCTCGCGCGCGAACAGCGCCAGCAACACGGCCAGTATCGACAGACCCAGCAACCAGAACAGCGACCTCATTTGCTGTCCTCCCGGCTGACCTTGCGGCGCGCATCACGCGCGGCATTCAGACTATCGACCAGGCTGGGCAGGGTTTGCGCCGGGCGGGCAGTCTGCGCCTCGGCCAAGGCGGTCAGCATGGCCTTTACCGGCTTGCTGCGGGTATCGAACTGCTCGCGCAGTACCACCTGGGCCACCGACAGATCCTGCCGGAAGGTCACCTCATCACGCTGCAGCAGCGCCAGACGCGCATTCAGCAGGCGCAGTTTCAGATGCTCGCGCAGATAGAAGGCCTGCTCGGGTGCCAGCAGCACCGGATTCGGCTGGTCGATGCGGCGGATTTCCACCAGTGCGCCGAGCGCACGGCCGATCTCGCCCAACAGCCCGCTGCGCTGGGTTTCCGGCCGCGCGGCCGCATCGCGGGCGCGCCCGTCGACCACCAGGGGCAGCTTGTCGACCTGGGTAGCCAGGCTATCGAGGCGCGCCGACAGGCCCACGTAATCAATCCAGGGCATGCTCTTCAAGACATCGATATCGCGCGCCACGGCGCGGCGCAGCGGCATCAGGCGCGGCTTGTCGTGGCCGGACAGGCGCTCGTCCAGGCGATAGAGCGCGGCCAGGGCGGCGCCCACATTACCGGTCAGCTGCAGCTGCTGGCTGGCCAGCGACAGGGTCAGCTCGGCATCAGCCAGCAGGGTTTCCTCATGCCCGCCGGCCACCGCGCCGTACAGGGCCAGCAGTTCAGACTGCTGGGCGCGCAGCGCTTCCACGCGCTGCTGGCTGGCCGCCAGCGCCACCTCCAGCTGGCGCAGCTGCTCGCCTTCGCGTTGGCCGCTGTTATTCAGGCGACTTTGCTGACCTTCCAGCGCAGCGAGGCGGGTTTGCAGCTCGCCGTGCAGCGCACGTGCCTGGAACTGGTAGACCAGGGCCGAGATGCCAACGGTGAGCAGCACCAGCACCAGGGTGCGACGCAGAAAGCCTAGCCAGGCGCGCTGCGGCCGGCTGATGCTGTGGTGTGTCGGGGCGGGCGTAGCGGCGGCCGTGTCCGCGGGCTGACGAAGAACCGCCGCGCTAGGCGCCGGGCTGGGTATGGGCGTAGCAACGGGCGTGCTGCCTGAAACGGCTTGACCAGCCGGGCTGGCCGAAAAATGGGCGCGCAGATCAGCCAACAGGCCTGCATCGCCAGCCGACAGCACATGCACCTGCGCGACCGCATGGCGACGTACTGTCTCGGCGATGGCCGCATGGCTGGCGAAGAAACTCAGCCCGCGCAGCTGCTCGGCCAGCACGCTATCGGCCAAGCCGAACAGATTATTGACCGCTTCCGAGCTGGTCACGATCACACCGTCGCAGCCCTCGGCCAGCAGGGCCAGTACTTGCTCATGGTTCAGGCTGGGGCTCAGGCGTCGGTAGGCTTCCACCACCTCCACCGTCGCGCCACGTGCACGCAGCGTATCGGTCAGCAGTTCGCGTCCGCCATTGCCCCGGAACAGCACCACGCGCTTGCCGCTCAGCTGCTGCAGGGCCGGCTGTTGCAGCAGGCCCTCGCTATCGAACTGGTTGTCCGGGCTGATTACCTCGAGCATGCCCAGCGCCAGTGCGCGTTCGCGTGAAGCGGGGCCGACCACGGCCACCGCCAGCTCCACCGGCCACGGCTGCACCAGCTCGCCGATCACGTCCAGCGCGGTGGGGCTGACAAACACAGCCAGGTCGAAATCGCCCAGCCTTTGCAGCACGGCCTGCAGCTCGTGTTGCTGCTCGGTGGGAGCGATGGCAATCATCGGCGCCAGCAGCGGTGTGGCACCGGCCTCGCGCAGCAGCTGGGCCAGATGGGCCGACTGGTTTTCCGGGCGGGTGATCAGGAAACGACGTGAAGCAAGCGGACGGGTCATGGACGGGTCTCGACAGCGGTTTACACGGCAGGTTTGAGCAGGGCGCGCGCGCCTTCGGTCAGCATCAGGTCGGCCACCTGGCGCCCCAGGCCGGCCGCGGCAGCACGGCTGCCATTCGATTCGGCGCGCAGCATCTGGGCGCCATCGGGGCTGGAGACAAAGCCGCGCATGCGCAGGAAGTGCTCATCGACCACCTCGGCATAGGCGCCGAGCGGGGTTTCGCAGGAACCATCGAGGCGCAAGCTCATCGCGCGCTCGGCCGTCACGCAGTCGGCCGTCTCGGCATGGTTGAGCGGGGCGAGCAGGGTAGCCAGATCGCTACGATCGGCGCGGATCTCGATACCCAGCGCGCCCTGGCCCGGCGCGGGCAGGCTTTCCTCGGGGCTGAGCAGGGAGCGGATGCGCTCACCGAGGCCCAGGCGCTTGAGGCCGGCGGCGGCCAGGATGATGGCGTGGTAATCACCGGCGTCGAGCTTGGCGAGGCGGGTTTGCACATTGCCGCGCAGCGGCTTGACCACCAGCGCGGGAAACTGGGCGCGGATCTGGGCCTCGCGGCGCAGGCTGGAAGTGCCGACCACGGCACCGGCGGGCAGCGCCGCCAGGTTCGCATACGCATTGGATACGAAGGCATCACGCGGGTCTTCACGCTCGGTGATGGCGGCAATCGCAAAGCCCTCGGGCAGGCGCATCGGCACATCCTTCATCGAATGCACGGCGATATCGGCGCGCCCTTCCTGCAAGGCGGTTTCCAGCTCCTTCACGAACAGGCCCTTGCCACCGATCTTGTTCAGCGTCACGTCCAGGATGCGGTCGCCCTGGGTGGTCATGCCGAGCAGTGCCACTTTCAGGCCGGGGTGCAGGGTTTCGAGACGGGCGGCGATATGGCGGGCTTGCCACAGAGCCAGCGCGGATTCACGCGTGGCGATGACGAGACGGTCGGGGATGGGCACGGCGGGGAATCTCGCTGGTTTTTGGTTTGCCGGAGATTCTAGCACGCTGACTTTTGGCTGCCGGTCTGGCGGCGGGCGCTGAAAACCCTAAACTGAAGCGTCGCGCTTCCCAAGGCCCATTCCTATGTCCATCCCGCGCCGCCTCGCCCTACTTGCGCTGCTGCTAGGACTGCCCATGGCACAGGCACGCAGCCTGACCCTGAGCCTGCAGGACTATCCGCCCTATATGGGCGAGCAACTGGTCGAACAGGGCATCCTGACCCAGGTGGTGCGCACGGTGTTTCTGCGCGCCGGCATCCATATCAAGCTGGTGGCGGTGCCGAATAATCGTGCCATCGAGGGTGCGCGCAACGGCCTATACGACGGCAGCTTTGGCTGGGCGCGCACGCCGGAACGCGAGGCTGATCTCTATTACAGCGCACCGGTCATGTCCTTACGCATGGTGTTCTGCCAGCGGCGCGGCGAGAACTATCGCTGGAGCACGCTGGCCGACCTGGCGCCGCACCGGCTCGGCGTGACGCGTGGCAATTTCTACTCGAGCGACTTTGATGCGCTGGTCAGTGCCGGCACGCTGCTGACCGATGTGGCGAATAGCGATGTGGAGAATCTGCGCAAGCTGCTGGCGCGGCGCATCGACCTCTTGCCCATCGATGCCGAGGTCGGCCCCTTCCTGATCCAGACTGCACTGAGCGCCGAGCAAAGCCGCCAGCTGATCTGCCCGCCACAAGCCTATTGGAGCGCCCCGCTGCATGTGGTGCTCACGCGCCAGCATCCGGGCAATGCGGCGCTGCTGCACCGCTTCGATGCGCGCCTGGCCAGCATGCGTGCGAGTGGCGAGCTGGAGAAACTGATCGCTACGACGCGCGAAGCGGTGATCGCCGCGCAGCGCCCGCACTAGTGCCGGCTCAACGCCCCATGCCGCCGACCTGCTGGGCCAGATAGGTGGCGTAGTTGTCGGTCATGCCGCCGATGAAATCGAGCACACGCATATAGCTCTCGTACAGCGGCCATTCCTTGTGCGGCGCGTTGTACTCCATCAGGTCGAGTATGCGCTTATTGCGGAAGCTGAGCTTGTCCGGCTCGGTACGCAACTGGTAGGCCGCACCGCAGAAGGCTTCCAGCAGGATGTCCAGGCAGGTGAAGCTGCCGACCTCGATTTCCACCTTGCGCCGATTATTGAAGATGCGGTCACGCGCCAGCTGCTTGGAAGCAGCAATGCCATGGCGTACAAAGTCCGGGCAGGCGGCGATCAGATCGCCCTCGTACTCGCCGGCCAGCAGCGCATCGTGGTGGCGCAGGAAGGCGGCAGTCACCTCGCGCACGCAGCGGTCGATGGCCTTGGAGCGCAGCAACGACATCTTGCGGCGCACGCTGGGCGCCCCCGCCACTTCCAGCGCCAGCAGGTCGTCATCGATGCCGGCCAGCTTGATCAGCATCGGCGCAATCGTCTCGAAGGGCAGCATGCCGATCTCCACGCCATCCTCGAGATCAAGAATCGCGTAGCAGATATCGTCAGCCGCCTCCATCAGATAGCTAAGCGGATGGCGGCACCAGATGCCATTCGGCTTGGCGATCAGGCCCAGCTCATGCGCGACTTCGTCGAGCAGCTTCTTCTCGGCCTGGTAGCAGCTGAACTTTTCCTTGTAGCCGGCATGCTCGCTGGTCCAAGGGTATTTGAGCGTGGCGCCCAGCGTGGCATAGGTCAGGCGCATGCCGCCGTCGAAGCGGTGGTTCTCCAGCTGGGTGACCACGCGAAAGCCTTGCGCATTGCCCTCGAAGGTCTGCACATCGCGCCGTTCGGCCGCGCTGAGGTTCTGCAACATATAGGCATTCGAGGACTGGCGGAACCAGTCGCGGATCGCGTATTCGCCAGCATGGCCAAACGGTGGGTTGCCGATATCGTGCGCGAGGCAAGCAGCCTGCACGATGGCACCGATATCGTAGGGAATGATATGGGCCGGCAGGCGTTCACCGAGCGCCTGGCCAACCATGATGCCGAGCGAGCGGCCCACGCAACCGACCTCGATACTATGGGTGAGGCGGGTATGCACATGGTCGTTCTCGGTCATCGGGTGCACCTGGGTCTTGCGGCCCAGGCGGCGGAACGGTGAAGAAAACGCGATGCGGTCGTGATCCTTGTGGAAGTCGGAACGACCGATGGCGGGGCCGGTTTCCGGTTGGCGGCGCGGTGCGCCCAGGCGGTCGGCGGACAGCAGTTGCGGCCAATTCATTTGCGGCATGAAAGCTACCTTGACGGCCGGCGCAGCGGCCCGTGAATACGAGGGAGTCGCATTGTAGGCGGCAAACCAGCCCGCGCGGCAAGCGCGGCGCCGGCGCTAGTCGTGCAGCGCGCGCGCCATGATGGCCGCGAGGTCGAGGCCGGCCGGCAGCGTGCCGAAGCTTTGCCCCCAGTCGCCGCCCAGGCGCGATTGCACAAAGGCCTCGGCCAGAAAATCCGGCCCGTGCTGGATCAGCAGGCTGGCCTGCACGGCCAGCACCAGCTGCTGGGTCAGCCGGCGCGCGCGGCCTTCCTGCTCGCTGCCATCGGCCAGCTGCGCCTGCAGGGCGGCCAGATAGTGGTCGTAGGCTGGATAGCGACCCAGGGCCGGCGCCAGCTCGGCCTGCAGCACCTCGCGCGTGCGCACGCTCTTGCCCAGCGCGCGCAGCACATCCAGACACATGATATTGCCCGAGCCCTCCCAGATCGAATTGACCGGCATCTCGCGGTAGATGCGCGCCTGCACGCCCTCCTCCACATAGCCATTGCCGCCCAGCACCTCCATCGCCTCGGCGGCCAGCTCAGGGCCGCGCTTGCACACCCAGTACTTGGCAGCTGGGGTGAGCAGGCGGCGCAGCAGCGTGGCGTCCTCATCCTGCGTATCGAAGGCGCGCGCCATGCGCAGGGCCAGCTGCAGGGCGGCCTCGCTTTCCAGGGCCAGATCGGCCAATACATTGCGCATCAATGGCTGGTCGACCAGGCGCTGACCGAAGGCGCAGCGGTGGCGCGCATGGTGAATCGCCTGCGACGTGGCCTGGCGCATCATGCCGGCCGTGCCCAGCACGCAATCGAGCCGGGTGTAGGTACCCATCTCCAGAATGGTGGGCACGCCGCGGCCGGCCTCACCGAGCAGCAGGCCGTAGGCGGCGTGGAATTCCACCTCGCTGGAAGCATTCGATCGATTGCCCAGCTTGTCTTTCAGGCGCTGGAGCAGAATGGGGTTCTTGCTGCCATCGGGCTGCCAACGCGGCACGAAGAAGCAGCTCAGCCCCTGCGGCGCCTGGGCCAGCACCAGGTGGGCATCGCACTGCGGCGCGGAGAAGAACCATTTATGTCCGTTCAGCCGCCAGCTGCCATCGGGCTGTGGCTCGGCACGCGTGGTATTGGCGCGCACATCCGAGCCACCCTGCTTCTCGGTCATGCCCATGCCAATCAGGCCGCCCCGCTTATCGGCAAAGGGCAGGTCGCGCGGGTCGTACTCACGGCTGAACAGGGTGGGCAGCCAGTCACGTGCAAGCTCGGTGTGCCGGGCCAGGGCGGGAATCGCGCCATAGGTCATGGTGGTTGGGCATAGCGAGCCGGCTTCCACCTGGGCCTGCAGCAGATAACCGGCCGCGCGCGCCACATGGGCGCCGGCACGCGGCTCGGCCCAGGGGCGGTTATGAAAGCCGCGCGCGGCAATGCCCTGCATCAGCGTATGCCAGGCCGGATGGAACTCGACCTGGTCGCGCCGGTAGCCCTTGGCATCAAAGGCACGCAGCTGGGGTGCATGCTGATTGGCGAGCCGGCCTAGCTCGAAGCTATCCAGTCGCCCGAGTTCGGCGCCGATCTCGACCAGCTCATCGCGCGCCCAGGCGGCGCCCTCACGCGCGGCGGCTTCCTGCAAGGCCGGGTCGGCCAGGAACAGGTTGTAGTCACCCAGCACGGGCGATTGGTTGAATACCTCGTGATTGGCTGTGTGCATGCTGGTCTCCAGTTTCGTATCTGACCAGCCTAGTCAGCGCGGAAATATCAAGCAAGCGCTCGGGCAGTGCCTACCCAAGATCGCCCTAATACCGGTCTGCACAGCGACCCGCCGCTCAATACCAATTCAATGCCTGCTCATATAGCCACACCGTGGCAACTGGTCGATGCACGACCCGAGCCGGCCGCGAGCAGACCACTTTCCCGCTCGTCGCAGCGCGCAATGCAGGCTTTGGCAGCCAGCCGCCTGGCGCGCTAGCATGCCTTTGTCATTTTTCATCTTTTCCCGCGTACAACACCAATCAAAAACCACCAGGAGGCAGCATGCCGCACCACTCCCCCCGTCTCTTACTGACCGCCGGTCTGGCCAGCCCTTTGCTACTGGCGCTGGGCAGCACCGGCGCCCAGGCCCATGGCGCGATGGCCGTGCCGGTCGATCGCGTTTACAACTGCTTTCTGGAAGGGCCGGAGAATCCCAAGTCGGCCGCCTGCAAGGCCGCGCTGGCCTCGGGCGGGCCGCAAGCGCTGTATGACTGGAATGGCGTGAACCAGGCAAATGCGAATGACCAGCACCAGGCACTGATCCCGGATGGCAAGCTGTGCGCGGCCGGCAAGGACATCTACAAGGGCTTCAATCTGGCGCGCGACGACTGGCCGGCCACCCACATCGCCCCGAATGCCAATGGCCAATACGACTTCCTGTACAAGGCCACCGCGCCGCACGCCACCAAGTCCTTCAAGTTCTATGTGACCAAGACCGGCTACAACCCGAGCCTGGCGCTCAAGTGGTCGGACCTGGAAAGCCAGCCCTTCTGCACGATTACCAGCAATACCCTGATCAACGGCCATTACAAGATGAGCTGCCCCTTCCCGCAGGGCAAGAGTGGCCGGCACCTGATCTACGGCATCTGGCAGCGCGCCGACAGCACGGAAGCCTTCTACTCCTGCCTGGACGTGAATTTCGGCGGCGCCAGCACGCCAGTGGCTTGGAAGGAGATCGGCCAGGTACGCGCCCAGCAGGACCTGGCTCTGAACAGCAGGGTCACCTTCCGGGTGTTCGACCCGGCCTTCAAGGATCTGGAAAGCCATAGCATCACGCTGGGCAGCGGCCAGACCGGCGCCAATCAGTGGCCGTTCTACCTGGCGCAAAAGGTCAACGCCGCCTCGCAATACCTGAAGGTCGGCGTGCTCGACGGCAAGGGCAGTATCGCGCCGGTGCAGAGCGCCATGGACAACCGCGTCTACGAGCGCAGCACGGTCACGGCCGATTACAGCTTCGAGATCGATATCAGCAGCGGTGGCGATAGCGGGGGCGGCGGCACGGTCGACTACGTCTACCCGACCGGCATCAGCAGCTACAAGGCCGGCACCATCGTGCGCGGCAGCGATGGCCAGCGCTACCAGTGCAAGCCCTATCCTTACTCGGGCTGGTGCAGCCAATCACCGACCCACTATGCCCCGGGCAGCGGCAGCCACTGGCAGGATGCCTGGACGCGTCTGAACTAGCGCAGATGGCGGGGCCACACCGGCCCCGCCCGCTCAGGGAATATCGGCCCAGCGCATGCGGCGCTGGATGATGGCGGCCTTGCGGTTCAGGCCGCGCGCATTGCGGTTCTTATCGTAGAAGCGTGGCTTGGGCACCATAGCGGCCAGCCGCGCGGCCTGGGCCGGGCCGAGCCTGGCCGCGCTGCTGCCGTAGTAGTGGCGCGCGGCGGCCTCGGCGCCATACACGCCCACGCCCCACTCGATCACATTCAGGTACACCTCGAAGATGCGCCGCTTATCCCAGGTCGCTTCAATCATCAGCGTGATGACGGCCTCCTCGGCCTTACGCACATAGCTGCGCTTGCCGCTGAGGAACAGGTTCTTGGCCAGCTGCTGGCTGATGGTGGAACCACCGGCCGAGATGCGCCCGCGCTTGGCGTTCTTTTCCCAGGCAGTCTGGATGCCTTCCCAGTCAAAGCCCTCGTGCTCGAGGAATTTCGCATCCTCGCTGGCCACCAGCGCGCGCTTCAGATGTGGCGAGATCTGCGCATACGGCACCCAGTCATACTTGAGCTCGGCCTGCGGGTCGCTTTCCTGAAGCACGGCCAGCTGCTGGCGCATAAAGGCGGTGCTGCTCGGGTTCTCGTACTTCCACCACAGCACATGGCCAAATAGCCAGAGCTGATAGAGCAGCACCAGGACGATAAGCAGCAGGAAGAGGCGGCCAAAGAGGCGTAGGAAGGTCATGGGCGGCGAGTATAGCCGCAGCCCGCGACGGCTTTCAGCGCTCGGCATCGGACTTGTCGCGTCGGGCCGCAGCCTGGGCAGCCTGACGCAGAAAGCGGCTCTGCCGCGCGAAGTTGCTGCAGCGCTCGCACAGGAAAAGATGGACACGCAAAGCGAGCCGCTCCGATAAGGCGAGCTTGCGATCGAGTCCTGCCGACACCATACGGGTCGCTTGCTTGCAGTTCATCATGCTTGAAGTCCAAACCAGTTCTTTTCCAGGCACAGGCGCAAGCTCATGCGCGCGCGGTAGAGCAGCACTGAGCAATTGGTCGTGCTGATCTCCAGGTTCTGACAGATCTCGTCGATCTCGAGGCCGAGCGATTCGCGCATGGCGAACACCAGCGCGGTGCGCTTGGGCAGGCGCTCGCTGCATTCGGCATACACGCGCCAGAAATCCTGCGCCTCCAGCGCGGCCTCGGGCTTGGCCCAGTTGCGCGGCGCCTCGCTGCCCCAGTGGCCCTGGGTATCGAACAGGCTGTCGAAATCGCTGCTATCGCCATCCTCATCCACGCGCTCATCGAGCTGGAAGGGGTCGCGGCACAGGCGGCGCTGCGCATCAATGATCTTGTGCTTGAGGATGCCGGTCAGCCAGGTCTTCACGCTGGACTGGGCGGCAAAGCCCTGTTTGGCCTGCAGCGCAGCCAATAGGGTGTCCTGCACTGCCTCTTCGGCGGCGGCTTCGTCGCGCAGCCGGTACAGCGCATAGCGCAGCAGATAGTCGCGGTAATCGGCAAGTTGCTGGTCGGCAGGCAGGGTCAAGATCGTGGCTCGGGGGAAACGGGATGGCGCGCGCTCAGCTGGTCACGCGATTACGGCCGGCATGCTTGGCGCGATAGAGCGCGGCGTCGGCCTGGGCGAGCAGATTGTGCAGCTCGGCATGTTCATCGCGCAATGCCGCCACCCCGATGCTGACGGTAAAGGCCAGCAGGCGGCTATCGGCCAGCATCAGTGGCGCATTCTCCACCGCCTCACGCAGGCGCTCGGCCGCTTCCAGCGCATGGGTCAAGTCGGTCTCAGGTAGCAGGGCCACGAATTCCTCGCCACCCAGGCGCACGGCCAGATCGCCCGTGCGCAGCGTGGCATCGAGCAGGCGGGCCATACGTACCAGCACTTCGTCACCAATGCCGTGGCCGTATAGATCGTTAACCTGCTTGAAATGGTCGAGATCGATCATCAGCAGCGCCAGCGGCCTTTGGTGGCGGTGCGCCAGCTCGAACATCTCGCCGCCCTGTTCAAGAAAGCGGCGCCGGTTGGCCAGGCCGGTCAGCGCATCGGTGCCGGCTTCGTGGCTAAGCCTATGCTCGCGCGCCACGCGCTGAGTCACATCCATCATGCTGACCAGCACATCGTCACCGCCACCATTGCCGGCCAGGAGCGTGGCCGACAGGTCCACCCAGCGCAGGGTGCCGCCGGAGGTATGCAAGGCGTACTCACGTTCGCGCACCGTGCCAGCCTCGCGCAGGGCGGCGCGGCACGCGGCCCAGTCCTCGGGCTGCGCGAACAGGCTGGCCATGGGCTGGCCGGCCAACTCGCTGACCGGCCGCCCGACCAGGTCAGCCATGTCCGGGTTCAGGTAGCGGATATGGTCGGTACTGAAATCCAGCAGGCCGAGCGCACAGGGCGAAGCTTCCACCATGCGACGCATGCGCTGCTCCTGCAGCGATAGGCGCGCCTCGCTTTGGCTCAGTGCGCGCGCCTGGCGCCCGCCGCGCCACAGCAGCAGCAAGAGCAGGCTGCCAAACACGATCAGAAACAGCAGGCCCAGCGCGGCCACCCAGGCCGATTGGCGCCAGGTGGCCAGGTAGTCGTCCTCGGCCAGCGCCACCCCCAGGCTGAACGGATAGTCGCTGAGCTGGCGCTGCACCAGCAAATAGCGGCCGCCGCTGGCATCGTGAAAGAACTGGCTCGCCTCACCCAGGCCGCTAGGCTGCAATTGGCGATCCGGCAGCGGCCGCCCGATGCGCTGGCGATTGGGCAAGGGCTTGGCGGCCACCAGATGCTGTTCGCGGTCGGCCACATAGGCCAGCCCAGACGCCCCCAGATGCAGATCGTGCAAATGGCTGAGCCAGGCCTCGATATGCACGCCGGCCAGCACGATGGCCTGCAGACGCCCACTAGGGCCGAATACCGGCCGGGCGAAAGCCACGCCCTCGCGCCCGCTCACGCGCAGCTGATAGGCGCCAGACACATAGAGCTGCGCCTTGGGCTGAGCCAGCACGCGCGCCACGATGGGCAGGTCGGCGAAATCCGCACCGCGCGCGGCCGAGGTCGAATAGGCGATACGCCCGTGGGCATCCAGCACGCTGAGCACCACCACATGCGGTAGGCGCTCGGGCTTGTCGCGCAGCATCAGAATGGTTTCGAAGCCGAGCGGCTCGCTCCACTCGACCGGCGGGTCGATCGGCAGGCGCACCGCCTCGCGCGCCACATCATCCAGCAGCAGATCAACTTCGCGCATGCTGGCCAGCGTGCGCTGCTCAAGCAGGCGGGCCGCGCTGACCGCATCAGCCAGCGCGCGCTGCTCGGCCACCTGCCGGCTGCTCCATAACCACCAGCTGAGCAGGGCGGCCACCAGCAGCAGCAATAGACCCACGCCCGCCATGATCAGCCGGGTGCTGAAGGCGAGGTGGCTATCGGATACGGAGTGCGCAGGGGCGGACACAGGTAGGCTTTGGGTACGCAAACGAACACAGCCTCATGCTAGCTGCCGCCTGCCTGCAATGCTATGTGCCCGTGAGCGGGCTTAGCGATGGTTCTTACGCTTACAGCCAGTGCGCGGCGTCGCCACGCTGCTGGTGGGCGTGCAGGATGTGCTGGAACACCCCCGGATCCTTGCGGTAGGTCAGCTCGCCGGCCGGTGGCTTGTGCCAATCCCACAGGCGCGACACCCAGAAGCGCAATGCCGCGGCGCGCAGCATCAGCGGCCAGGCTTCGCGCTCGGCCGCATTCAGCGCACGGGCAGACTGGTAGCCCGCGCACAATGCCTGCGCGCGCTGCGCATCGATCTGCCCATCGGGCAAGGCGCACCAGTCATTGACGGTGATCGCCAGGTCGTAGATGAGGATGTCGTTACAGGCGTAATAGAAGTCGATAAAGCCGCCGATGCGGTCGCCATGCATGAGCACATTGTCGCGGAACAGATCGGCATGGATGACCCCGCTCGGCAGATGGGCGAAGCGCGCGCGCCCCTGCTGGCTGATCTCGTTGCGCAGCATGCTGGCATCCGTACTGCTCAGATAGGGGTAGAGCTCGCTGGCCGCCGCCGTCCACCACTGCGGACCGCGCGGATTGGGCATATGGCCGGGATAGGTCTCGCCGGCGCGATGCATCTGGGCCAGCATGGCCCCCAGCGCATGGCACTGGGTGGGGCTGGGCACATCGACGGGCTCGCCCTGTAGCCAGCCCACCAGCACGGTGGGCCGGCCGCACAGGCTGTCTATCATCTCGTCGCGCTGGTTGGCGATGGGTGCGGCGCAAGCGATGCCGTGGTGGGCGAGATGGGCCATCAAGTTCACATAGAAGGGCAGCTCGCTGGCCTGCAGGGTCTCGAACAGGGTCAGCACATACTTGCCCTGCGTGGTGCTGACCGCGTAATTGGTATTGGTGATGCCGGCGGCAATGCCCTTGAGCTCGACCAGGTCGCCCAGCGAATAGCGCTTGAGCCAGGCGGCCAGCTCGGCCGGCGTAACGGTAGTGAAAACAGACATGGGCGGGCTAGATCTAGGAATGGGTTGGGGCAGCGGGCCGTGGCATGCCGGCCCGGCCAATCAAAAGCGCTTGATGGTCCACTTGGGAGGGCGCAGCGTGGGCTGCCCATCGCGGCGCACCAGCTGGCCGGTGCCATCTTCATCGCTGAGGAAATACTCGGGGCCGACCTTGGGCTTGACCTTGATCAGGTAGAGCCGCCCGGCCAGCCGGTATTCGGTCACGGTGGCATCGGCCTTTTCGACGATGGTCACTTCCGGCTCGATCACCGCCTCGTCGGCGGTGCCGCTGGGGATGGCCGGCGGTGGCGGCACTTCCAGCGGGGTATCGGCGGCAATGGGAGCACCACTGGCGAGCAGGGATAGGGCAATCAGACAGTGGCGCATGGTGGGCTCCGGTAGGCGCTTACAGACTCAGTTGCATTTCGCGTTCGGCCGGGCTGAGGCCAAAACCGCGGGTTTCGTAGAATTTGAAGATAGCATCGACCACCGCATGCGGTTCGTCGATGACCTGCATCAAATCCAGATCGGCGGGATTGATCATGCCCTCGGCCAAGAGCGTGTTGCGCAGCCAGTCGAGCAGACCGCCCCAGAACGCACTGCCGACCAGAATGATGGGCATCTTGCGGCTCTTGCCGGTCTGGATCAGCGTCAGCGCCTCGCTCAATTCATCGATGGTGCCAAAGCCGCCCGGCATCACCACATAGGCGGTGGCGTTCTTCACGAACATCACCTTGCGGGCGAAGAAGTGGCGGAAAGTCTGACTGACATCCTGGTAAGGATTGCCATGCTGTTCGTGGGGCAACTGGATATTCAGCCCCACCGAAGGCGATTTGCCGTGGAAAGCGCCCTTGTTGGCAGCCTCCATGATGCCCGGCCCGCCGCCGGAAATCACGCTGAAGCCGGCATCGGACAGCAAACGGGCAATTTCCTCGGTGAGTTTGTAGTAAGGATGGTCGCGCGGCGTGCGCGCCGAACCGAACAGCGACACGGCCGGCTGGATGGCCTGCAGGCGCTCGGTCGCTTCGACGAATTCGGACATAATCTCGAAAACCCGCCACGCCTCGCGCGAGCGGTAGGCCTGGCTGGCGGCCATGGCGGCCGGATCGGTGTCGCTGGGGAGTTTGCTGTGGGCACTCATTGTTGTTCTCTTTCTTTGTTTTTCTGGATGGGCGTGGGCTGCCAAGCCATGCGCCATCTCATCTTGCTGGGGCAAACGCATGTCTGATAAGACGCTCTTACTGATCGACGGTTCTTCCTACCTGTATAGAGCGTTTCACGCCATGCCGGACCTGCGCGGTCCGAAGGGCGACCCGACCGGCGCGCTGCGCGGCATCATCGCCATGCTGAAGAAGCTGGTGAAGGAGGTACCGGCCGATTATATCGGCTGCGTCTTCGACGCCAAGGGCAAGACCTTCCGCGATGATCTCTACGCCGAGTACAAGGCGCAGCGCCCGTCCATGCCCGATGATCTGCGCGCGCAGATCGAACCCATCCATGCCGCCATCGCCGCCATGGGCCTACCGATCCTGATGGTGGACGGCGTGGAGGCCGACGATGTGATCGGCACGCTATGCCGCAGCGCCGACGCCCAGGGCGTGAAGGTGGTGGTATCGACCGGCGACAAGGACATGGCCCAGCTAGTCACGTCCAATGTGACCCTGGTCAATACCATGAGCGAAGAGACACTGGACGAGGCCGGCGTGCTGGCGAAGTTCGGCGTGCCCCCCGCGCGCATCGTCGACTACCTGGCCCTGATCGGGGACACGGTGGACAACGTACCCGGTGTACCGAAGTGCGGGCCGAAGACTGCGGTGAAGTGGCTGTCGGAGTACGACAGCCTGGATGGCGTGATGGCGAATGCCGACAAGATCGGCGGCGTGGTCGGCCAGAACCTGCGCGACACGCTGGATTGGCTGCCGATGGCGCGCACCCTGGTCACCATCAAGTGCGATGTGGACCTGAGCCGCGAGATGCCACAAGGCCTGGCCAGCATCGCGCCGCGCGATGCCGACAAGCCCAGACTGATCAGCCTGTTCGAGAACTATGGCTTCAAGGGCTGGCTGGGCGAGCTGAAGGGCGACGCCGCCATCGGCGACAAGATCGCCGCCGAGGGCAATGCCAGCGCGCTGCGCCCCTTCGCACCCAGCGAAGACATGGGAGAGCTGACGGAGCTGGCGCGCGATTACGCGACCATCCTGAATGAAACCGAACTCGATACCTGGATTGCCAAGCTGAACGTGGCCGACATCGTGGCCGTGGATACTGAGACCGATAGCCTGGAACCGCTGCAGGCGCATATCGTCGGCATCAGCTTTGCCACCGCGGCCGGCGCGGCCGCCTATTTGCCGCTAGCCCACCGCTATGCCGATGCGCCCGAGCAATTGCCGCTGGAGGCCGCGCTGGCCAAGCTCAAACCTTGGCTGGAAGACGCGGGCAAGAAGAAGGTCGGCCAGAACCTCAAGTACGACCAGCATGTGTTTGCCAACCACGGCATTGCCCTGGCCGGCATTGCCGAAGACACGCTGCTGCAAAGCTATGTGCTGGACAGCACCGAGCGCCACGGCATGGACGAGCTGGCGGCCAAGCATCTGGGCCTGAAGGCGATCAGCTATGAAGAGGTGGCGGGTAAGGGCGCCAAGCAGATCGGCTTTGCCGAGGTGGCCATCGATGTGGCCACGCGCTATTCGGCCGAGGATGCCGACATCACCCTACGTCTGCACGAGGCCTTCGCGCCGCGCCTGGCGCAGGAACCGCGCCTCGATTTCGTCTACCGCCAAATCGAGCTGCCCTCGCGCGAGGTGCTGTTCAAGATGGAACGTCATGGCGTGCTGCTCGATAGCGCGCTATTGCACAAGCAAAGCCATGAACTTGGCCAGAGCATCCTCAAGCTCGAGCAGGAGGCCTTTGAGCTGGCTGGTCAACCGTTCAACCTCGGTTCGCCCAAGCAGATCGGCGAGATCCTGTTCGACAAGCTCAAGCTGCCGGTGAAGAAGAAAACCCCCAAGGGCGCACCGAGTACCGATGAGGACGTGCTGACCGAGCTGGCCCAGGACTACCCGCTGCCGGCCAAGCTGCTGCAGCACCGCAGCCTGTCCAAGCTCAAGTCCACCTATACCGACAAGCTGCCGCTGATGGTCAACCCGCGCACCGGCCGCGTGCATACCAATTACGGCCAAGCCACCGCAGTAACCGGCCGGCTGGCCAGCAATGACCCGAACCTGCAGAACATCCCGGTGCGCACGGCCGAGGGTCGTCGCATCCGCGAGGCGTTTATCGCCGCGCCGGGCTGCCAGATCGTCAGCGCCGACTATTCGCAGATCGAGCTGCGCATCATGGCTCACCTGAGTGGCGACGAGGGTATGTTGAGAGCCTTTGAAGCCGGCATCGATATTCACCGCGCCACCGCGGCCGAGGTATTCGGCGCCACTCCCGAGACGGTAACGAGCGACCAGCGCCGCTATGCGAAGGCGATCAACTTCGGCCTGATCTACGGCATGAGCGCGTTTGGCCTGGCGGCCCAGCTCGATATCGAGCGCAGCGCCGCACAGAACTATATCGACCGCTACTTCGCCCGCTACCCCGGCGTGGCCGTGTATATGCAGACCACGCGCGAATTCGCGCGCGAGCATGGCTATGTGGAAACCTGGTTTGGCCGCCGCCTGTGGCTGCCGGCCATCCACTCCAAGAACCAGGGCCTGCGCACCGGCGCCGAGCGCGCCGCCATCAACGCGCCCATGCAGGGTACGGCGGCCGACCTGATCAAGCTGGCCATGGTGGCCGTGCAGGACTGGCTCGAAGCCGATGGTCTCAAGAGCCGGCTGATCATGCAGGTGCACGATGAACTGGTACTGGAAGTGCCGCAGGCCGAGCTGGAACTGGTGAAAGTGAAGCTACCGGCGCTGATGGCCGGCGTGGCCTCGCTGAAAGTGCCGCTCTTGGCCGAGGTCGGCGTAGGACCGAGCTGGGAAGCCGCCCACTAGGCGCCATCCCGCTCCACACAGCAGGCCGGCTTCATGCCGGCCTTTCTTCTGCCCCGGCCGCACGCTTATCGCAGCGGGTTCGCACTGGGGCGGCAAACTTTATATATTTGAATGAAACCGGCCAGCAGAGCGGTGCTGTCAGGAGGCCTCGCGCATCACCACCACGCCTGAGGGGCTCGCCATGACCATGCGCACCAAACTGATCTTGCTCGTTACCGCCTTGCTGGGCCTGATGCTGTTTCTCGGCATCAACGGTCTGTTCCGCCTGGCCAGCACCAACGCGCATTTCGCCACTACCTACCAGGACCGGGTTCTGCCACTCAACCAGCTCAAGGTGGTGGCCGATATGTATGCGGTCAATATCGTCGATGTCACCCACAAGGCCAATCACCAGTCGCTGAGCGCGGCCGAGGCGCGCAAGGCGGTGGCCGAGGCACGTCAGAAGATTCAGCAGTCCTGGCAGGCCTATGCGGCCACCGAGCTGACCGCCGAGGAAAAGCAGCTGGTGCAGGAGGCAGAGGGCGCGATGCAGAAGGCCGACACGATCGCCACCCAGCTTGATCAGCTGCTGGCCGGCGGCGATGCCGGAGCGCTGGACAGCTTTGCGCGCAGCGCGCTCTATCCGGCCATCGACCCAGTCTCCGCCGCCATCTCCAAGCTGGTGGAGCTGCAGCTGAACGAGGCGCGCAAGAATTACGAGGCCGCGCAGCGCGATTATGCGCACACGCGCAGCACCACCTGGATCACCCTGATCGCGGCCGTGCTGCTGGCCGCCGGCCTGTCCACCTGGCTGATCAGCGGCATGAACCGCAAGATCGCCACCCTGCGCGAAGTGCTGCGCCAGGCGCGCGACCAGCGCGATCTGACCCTGCGCGTACCGGTACGCGGCAATGATGAGATCGACAGCATCGCGCGTGCCTATAACGCGCTGACCGAGAATATGCAGGGCCTGGTGCAGGCGGTGGCGCAAGCAGTCGAGCAGGTAAACGAGGAAGCGGCCCAGCTGGCCAGCACCACCGAGCAGGTGGCCAAGGCATCCGAATCAGGCGCCGAGGCGACCAGTGCGATGGCGGCCGCGGTCGAGCAGATGTCGGTCAGCATTGCCCATGTGGCCGACAGCGCGCAGGACACCCACGAGCTGGGCGCCGCCAGCCGCCAGCAGGCCGAACATGGTGCCCAGCATATCGCCGCCACGGTCAGCCAGATGCAGATGATCGACCAGGCGGTTACCGAGGCCGCCGACAAGGTCACCACGCTGGGTCTCGATGCGCAGCGCATCACCTCGGTGGTGGGCGTGATCAAGGACGTGGCCGACCAGACCAATTTGCTCGCTCTGAATGCCGCCATCGAGGCCGCGCGCGCCGGCGAGCAGGGGCGCGGCTTCGCCGTGGTGGCGGACGAGGTGCGCAAGCTGGCCGAACGCACGGCCAATGCCACCGTGGATATCCAGCAGATGGTCAGCCAGATCGACAGCGCCAGCGGCCAGGCGGTGGCCGCCATGGGCACCACCGTGCAGCGAGCACACGAATGCGCGGCACTGGCCAGCAAGGCCGGCGAATCGATTGCCGCGATCACCCAGGGCGTGGAGCAGAGCGAGCAAGCGGTGGCCGATATTTCCGGCTCGCTGCAGGAGCATAAGGCCGGCACCCAGCTGATCGCCCAGCAGGTGGAAAAGGTCGCGCAGATTAGCGAGGAAAACACTGCCGCGGTGACCGCCATGAACCAGACTGCCAGCGCCCTCGGTCAGCTGACGCGCGATCTGCATGTGGAAGTGAGCCGCTTCCACTTCGCCTGAGACGGCGCCCAACGCACTTGCGCGTACGCCCGCATGGCAATGCGCCTATAGTGGGCTCATGTGGCTGGCGTCACAGGATGGCAGCCACTGCGGGGCGACACCCGCAATCGCAGCAGTACTGCCACGGTACAGATGCCGGGGCAGCAAGGAGAACAGCATGGCCAAGGGTCAGGTACGCGGGAATAAGGAAAGTAAGAAACCCAAGAAGGAAAAGACCGTCACCGCGCCGGTCAGCCCCTTCCTATCCCAGATGAAGGCCGCCGAAGCCGGCAAGGCCAAGTAGCGCTGGGCCGCCCCACAAGAACCGGCGCAAGCCGGTTTTTTTCCGTCTGTAGTTTGCCGCCGCTTTATCCGCCAGACGGCTTCAAGCCGGCGCCCGCTTAGCCGATACAGGGGGATGCATGACTGACAGGAGATCAAAAATGACCAACCCCCTATCGAATTCGGGCAAGCCCACCCTGCCGCCCAGCACCAGCCGCAGCGAGGCGCGTAGCCCAAACAGCAATGCGGCGGCACCCGCCAAGCCGACCGCAAGCAGCCAAGCGGCACAGGACACTGTCAGCCTCGGTCAGGGCCGTGGCACTGACAGCGCGCTCACCTATGCCGATCCGCGCAGCATCCTGCGCGAGGAGCGCCCCGATCTCGCCAGTCTGCTCGAGCAATCGGAACGCGATGTGGCGGCCTTTATGCTGCAGCTGCGCGGCATCATCGATGAGCAGGGTCTGGAGTGGAACAAGGTATTCCGCGGCGAGCAGAAGCTCACTGCCAGCGTGGAAGAGATCGAGGCGGCCAAGGCGGCGATTGCCGAGGATGGCGAGTGGGGTGTGCGCAAGACGGCCGAGCGCATCCTGAACTTTGCCCTGGGCACCAGCGGCGGCGATGCCAGCAAGCTCGACAAGCTGCGCGCCGCCATCCAGGACGGCTTTGATCAGGCACGCGAGGCGCTGGGCGGCCAGCTGCCGCCCATTAGCGAAGACACCTATGCGGCGGTGATGGCCGAACTCGACCGCTGGGGCCAGGAGGGCATGCCAACGGGCCCGGTGTCGCTGGCGCCCAAGACCCAGGATGAGGCCGCCAACTAAGGTCCGCCGCGGCAGCAGACGCCACACACATGAAAAAGCCGGGGCATGCCCCGGCTTTTTTGCGTGCACCGACAGCGTGCTTACTGCAGCTTGCTGATGCGGTCGAGCGCGGGCACCGCCAGCGGGCTGCTCGCCTTGATGTAGTCCTCCAAGGCATCCACATCCTGCTTGCCGCCCAAGGTGTTCTTGCCCTGGACCAGCACCACGAACTTGTCACCGCCGGTGGCCAGGTAGTTGTTCACCGTGACGCGGTAATTGCTCTGCGCATCCAGCACCACGCCATCGAGGCGGATACTGGCCGCATCGACACGCTGGCCGGCCGGGCGCGTGCTATCCCAGCTGTAGCTGAAGCCCTTGGACACATGCAGGATGCGGTTGCTGGTCTGGCCATTGCTGTGACCGACGAACTGCTGCTCGAGCAGCTCCTTGATCTGCGCGCCGGTCAGGGTCATGGTCACCAGGCTATTGCCGAAGGGCTGGGTGGTGAACAGCTGGCCATAGGTCACTTCGCCGGCCGCATTCGGGGTCAGCTCGGCACGCACGCCGCCCGGATTCATGAAGGCGATCTTGGCGGCGCCGAAACCGGCCGGGCTGGTGGCAGCCAGCTGGGCATCGGCAATCACGCTACCCATGACCGATTCACCGGCCGCATTCACGGTACGGCTCAGTGCACCGGCCACCTTACCGACCACGCGGCTTTCCAGCGGGGCGACCAGTTGCTCGTACTTGGCGATCAGCTGGCTGATCAGGCCATCCTTGGCCACGTCCTGGCTGACCACCACATTGCTGGCCTTGCGCTTGGCCACGTCGCGGGTCTTGCCGTCCAGGGTGAAGTCGATTTCCGAGATCACGCGGCCGTACTGATAGGCGCTGCTGACCAGCTTGCCATTGATCTCGCAGTTATAAGCCTGATGGGTGTGGCCGCTGACCACCATGTCCACGGCTGGGTCGAGCCGGTTGACGATATCCACGATGGGGCCGGACACGCCCTTGCACTCATTCAAAAGGCCAGTCTGTGCGCCGCCTTCATGCAGCAGCACCACGATGGCCTCAATGCCCTGCGCCTTCAGCTCGGGCACCAGCTTGTTCACCGTATCGGCCTCGTCGAGAAACTTCAGCCCGGCCACGCCGGTGGGGGTGACGATGCTGGGCGTGCCTTCCAGCGTCATGCCGATAAAGGCCACCTTGATGCCCTGGAAGGACTTGACCAGATAGGCGGGGAACAGCGGCTTGCCCGTGGTCTCGTTGACCACATTGGCGGCCAGGAACTTGAAGTTGGCGCCGGCAAAGCTGGTCTTGCCCTGGCAGCCATCGGTCGGGTGGCAGCCGCCGTTCTGCAT
This sequence comes from Chitinimonas taiwanensis DSM 18899, assembly GCF_900119825.1. Taxonomy (GTDB): domain Bacteria; phylum Pseudomonadota; class Gammaproteobacteria; order Burkholderiales; family Chitinimonadaceae; genus Chitinimonas; species Chitinimonas taiwanensis. The sequence continues at coordinate 247,479 of NZ_FPKR01000006.1, forward strand.
GCGCAAGAGCTCGGTCGCGCCTTCGTCGAACTCATGGTTGCCCACCGCATTGAAGTCCAGGCCGAGGGCATTCATCGCCTCGATGGTTGGCTCATCGTGGAATAGCGCCGACAGCAACGGGCTGGCGCCGATCAGGTCACCGGCCGACACCACCACATTGTTCGGGTTCTTGGCCTTCAGGCTCTTGATCCAGGTGGCCAGATACTCGGCGCCGCCGGCGGCGACGCTGATCGTCTTGCTCGGGTCGGCCGGGTCGGGCACGGTGACATTGCCATTGGGCTTCAGATTGCCGTGGAAGTCGTTGAAGGCCAGCATCTTCACTTCCACCGTGGCGGGCAGAGGCTGGGTCGGGGCGGGGTTGTCATCGCTGCTGCAAGCGCTTAGCAAGGCAGCAGAGAGCAAAGACAAGGCAAGCATTGGGTAGCGCAGCATGTGCATGTCGTCCAGGTATTCGAGGTATAGGAGGCCTGCACGCTAAGCGCTGCGGGTTACAGGCGGATGAAGCCGGCCATGCCACAATGGCGACCTTTCGTTCCACCTGCCCACCATGTCCACCTCCCGCAAACTGTTCCTTAGCCTGGCCGTGCTGCTGGGCCTGCTCGCCCTGGGCGGTGCGCTGCTGGCCGGGCAGACGGTGTGGGAGATCCTGTTTGCCGAGCAGTTCTGCAGCATCCGAGGCCGTTATAACCGAGTGCAGACATGCCTGAGCTGGCGCACGCACAGCGTGGATAGGCTGCTGGCCCTGCTTGGCTTCGGCTTTCTGCTGCTGATGGCCTTGGGCACGGCGGCCGCCAGCCTGCTGGCTGCCCTCTTCCTGCGCCGCACGGCGCGCGCGCACTGATCCCCCGCCATGGCACCGATGCCACCGCCACCCCGACGCCTGCCGCGCACGCTGCTGCGCCTGCTGTGGGCCAGCTTCCTGCTCAGCTTTGCCGTGTACTGGCTGGCCGGCCTGCTGCTGAGCGGCCCGCCCCACAAGGGGCAGCCGCCGGCCGATGGGCATGACTATCTGCACTATCGCGGCGAATACCGGCAGCTGCGCGCGCTGCCCTATTACCGCCACCCCATCCATGGCTATGTACTGCTCGTGCAGTTCGTGCTGGCCATGGTGGCCGTGCCGCTCAGCGAGCGCGGCCTCGGTATCCGCCCAAGCCGGCGCGCCCGGCGCCGGGCCAGACGGGCGGCACGGCTCAAGGCGCGTCCTTAGCCGGCGGCGCCAGCGGGCGCAGCGGAATCGGCGTGGACATCACGATGGCGGTGCGCGTTTCGCCAAAGCGGTTGATCTGGCCGACGAACTGTTCGAGATGGCGAATGCTGGTGGCCACGACGCGCAAGACATAGGAATCCTGCCCGGTCACATGCAGGCACTCGCGCACCTCGGGCATGGTCTGCAACTGCGCCAGCAGCCTGACCTTGTCGGGCTGGGCGGTGGTGATGCCGATCAGGGCCATCACCCCGTAGCCGACCGCCTCTGCATCCACCTCGGCGCGGTAGCCGCGCACCACGCCCGCCTCCTCGAGGCGCTTGAGCCGCTCGGAGGTGGCCGGCACCGACAGGGCCACCTTGGCAGCCAGCTCGGTCAACGAGATACGTCCATCAGCCTGGATCGCTTCGAGGATCTTCCAGGACTTTCCGTCTATTTCCATTAAAACCTCAGGCGAACATACAAAATAAACTGCATTTCAAAGGCAAACGGCCCGTATTACGTGCTTTAGTGCATTCAAGCAGCCCGGCCGGCTGGCGACAATAGCGGCATCTCAACGCCTGGGCCCGCCGCCATGTACAGCAGCCTGTTTCTGCAAGCCGCCCTGATCGGGCTCTCGATTGCCGCCCCGGTCGGCCCGATTGGCCTCTTATGCATACAACGCACGCTTAGCCAGGGCGCGCGCATCGGCTTTGCCAGCGGCCTGGGCGCCGCGCTGGCCGATGCCTGTTACGGCGCGCTGGGCGCCTGGGGCATGGGCGGGCTGAACCAGGCCCTGCTCGGCCTGCGCCTGCCGCTGGCCTGGGCCGGCTGCTTGTTCCTGGCTTGGCTGGCCTGGCAGAGCTGGCGCGCCGCACCAGCCCACCAGGCGGCCCAGGCCGGCACAGCACGTGGCTGGCTGAGCGCAGCCGGCTCGGTCTTTCTGCTCACCCTGAGCAACCCGCTCACCATCCTGTCCTTCCTTGCGATCTTCGCCAGCCTGAACCAGGCCGGCACGCTCGCGGGCGGTGCCGCCGTGCTGGTGCTCGGCGTGTTCTGCGGCTCGGCCGCCTGGTGGTTGGGTCTCGCCCTCCTACTGGCCGCCACGCGTCGCCAGCTATCGGCCAGCTGGCAGCAGCGCATCCGACAGGGTTCGGGCGCGCTGCTGCTCGGCATGGCGGTCTGGCAGGCTGCCAAGCTACTGGCCGGCGCGCCTATTCCTTGACCATATTGCCGAGGATGGACCAGGCGAAGTCGAGCTTCAGCTTGCCGTCGAAGATCGGGTCGTTGAGGCTCATATAGAAGTCGGTGCCGTACGGCTTCTCGCGGTTGATCTTCTTGCCGTCCTGATCAAAGTACTGCGCCTTGGGCTGGTAGGCGGCCAGGCCGTGGCAGGTCATGCAATTGGTCTGCACGCCATAACGGTTCACCACCTCGCCCTGCGGGCCCTTGATCGGGCGCGGCGGGATAAAGCTGCTCGGGTCGCCATCGAAGCCGGCTTCCAGATGCGGGTTGTAGGCAATCACCGATGTACCCACATTCTGCCCGCCCACAATGGGCTGGGCCGGCGCCACCATCTGATAGGCCAGCGCCATCGCGTAATGGCGCGCAGCCGGGTCGAGGTAGGCCAGCGGGCGCGCGCTGGCCGTGGCGGCCGAGCTTGGCGCATACGGCGCATCGGCATTCGCCGACCACCAGAAGGTCTGCCAGGTCCAGCGCTTGGCCTCGCGCGTGGTCACATGCATGCCGACCAGGATCGCGTAGTCGCCTGCGCTGATCTTGCGGTTCGGCCGACTCAGGCTGGCTGCCTCCTCGGCACCGATGCGGTGGTGGATGAAGTTGTTCAGATAGAAGGTATTGCTGGCATTCGGCCCCTGGCAGCCAGGGTCGATGCGATTGCCACCCGTGCCGCGGCCGCGTACATCGACATACACACAGGCATTCCAGCTGCTCTCGTCAAAGGGCTTGGCCGGCTCGGGCGTACCGGGCCAACCGGGGAAGGTGTACAGACCCTGGGCATTGATATAGGCGGCCGAGATCACCTTGTAGACCGGCTTGATGGTGATGGCATTGACCGGGAAGTTCGGCACCTCGGTGTAACCCTGCGCCAGCAGCGTATCGAGCGAGCTTTGCAGGAACAGCTTGTTGGCGATCGCATGGTTGGCGGCCGGCGGATTGTAGGCGGTGGAGACAAAGATGCGTGTATCGGGGCCGGGCGCCGTGCCGGCTACCGGGTCGGCCTTCAGCACGGTCAGATGCGGACTGGCGCGGAACTGGTTCGGGCTGATCAGTTCCAGCATCGGCCGCTTGAGCGGCATGGCGCTGGCCTGCAGGCCACGGCTCATGCGGTAAAGCATATTGCTGGGCGAAGCCCAGGTCTGGAAGGCACGCACCGGGCTGCCATCCACCTCGCCCACCCATTGATTGAGGCCGGCCCACAGGCCCCAGCTGTGCGCGAGCATGGCATCGCGCTGGCCGCCATACACCCACTGGTTGATCGTGCGTTCCGCTTCCGGAAAGCGAAAGCCCGGCACCGGCTTGGGCAGATCGGGCAGGCAAAGCAGATTGCCATCGATATTGCCGATATCACCCTCGCGGCTGATTGCATTCAGGCAGGCGCTGAGTTGGTTCAGGCGGGTGTTCTGATAGCTGCCATTGAGCTTCTGGCAGCTGGCGCTCAAGGTATCGTCCTTGACCGCGATGGCGCGGCAGCTTTGCGCATAGCTGCCGTTGGGGCGGGTATCGGCCAGGCAGTATGGGGCCAGCAGAGCCAGCGCCAGCCAGTGGGCATGGGCGTGTAGCGTCATTTCCTTCTCCTAGTACGTGTCTGTTCTTATGCCGGCCGCAGCCGGCCCGCGGGCGCCAGCGGCACGCCCGCAGCCATTACGCACGCCGGGCGTCCGGCTGGCTGTGCCCGCGGTCGCCCGCCGCCTGTAAACAATTACCCAGCACGCACGCCACCTGAAAACCCGGCGCGGCCTAGCGCGGTAAGTTCGGTTTTTTCAGGCAATGAGCCCGTATGGCCTGTAGAAGGCATGCGCGGGCCAGCCCCAGCCCGGCCAGGCGATTTGTGCACAAGCCGGCTGCGAGATCGCACACAGCGGCCCAGCACGCCGGTCGCTGTAATGCCGACTTGGCGGGCGATGCACGCCCGCGGCCCGAGCCGGGCGTATCAAGGGAACTGGCATGAATATCAATGAAGAAACCCAGAAGGGCGCAATGCAGGGCACTGGCGCGCATTTCTTTCTGGTAGTGAACCTGAGCGACGCGCCGCTGAGCGGACGGGTGATGTGGCAGAGCGCCAGCCATGAGGTGGCGCTGGACGTGGAAGGCCTGGCGCCCGGTGGCGTATCGCGCCTGCAACCCTTCTACCCCTCGGGCGGGCATAACGACTACTGGCACTGGTCGCAGAAAGGGCGCAAATACCAGCTCAACTGCTACGACCGCGACCGCTATGCGGTGGTCACCATCAGCAACTACGGCATCGGCGTACTGCCCAGCGAAACCAGCCCGGACAGCTGGAAGTGGTGAGCGCGCGGACCTAGTCGGCCGCCACCCCGTAGCGGGCAAAGATGGCACGCAGCTGCCCGCTGCGGCGCAGCTCGGCCAGGCCGCGGTTCAGGCGCGTCAACAGCCCTGGCTGCTGCGCCAAAGCCGGCTTGCCCAACATGAAGTAGACCGGTGCACGGTTGATCTCCAGCGCCTGCACAAGACGCGCGCCGCCCAGTTGTTGGGCCTGATGCTGGATGGTGACCGGGTCGTCGATCAGGTAATCGAGCCGGCCGGCGTAGAGCTTGCGCAGATTGAGCGTGTTCACATGGGTGAACTCGAGGCGCTGCACAAAGGCCGGCGTACCCAGCAGCGCACCATACTCACCGCCATATACCGAATCGCGTATCACCCCGATGCGCACCGGGCGCGCCAGCAGGCTGCGCAAGGACGCCACCTTGGGCGCCCGCCCGTCCACCGCCATCAAGGCCACCCGCTCGGGCCGATACGCCTCGGTCCACACCACATAGCGTGCCCGCTCGGGCGACTTCGACGCACTCATTGCCATATCCAGGCCGCCCTGCTTGAGCAGCAATAGCTGGCGCGACCAGGGCAGCTTGAGAAACTGCACACGGTAGCCGGCGTGTTCGGCCATGGCCTGCACGATCTCCATATCGATGCCGGGCTGCGCGCCGTCGGGTGCAATCTGGTAGGGCGGGTAATCATCCCAAGCCACGCGCAATATGCGTTCCGCCGCCGCACTGGGCAGCGACAGCAGCAGCGCACACAGCGCGGTAAAAAACAGGGAAATGGAATGCATGGACGTGCCCGACGAAAGGCGAAAGCCTGCTAGCAGCCTAGTGCTTGGGCCCGGCCGGCGCTAGCCGGGCTGGGGTGGCGCATAGCGGCAGAGCAGCAATTGCACCGCCTCCTCAAGCTGGGCGGCCGCATACGCATCCGGCAGCGCCGGCAGGCCCAGCTGCAGGCGGATATGGTTCTCGCCCAGCAGCATGGACAGAAAAAGATCGGCCGCCAGACGCGGATTCGGAATGCGCAGGGCACCAATTGCGTCCACGGCGGTCAGGTAGTCGGCCACCCGGTCTATGGTGCGCGCCGGCCCTTGCTGGAAAAAGGTCAGGCAGGCCTCGTGCTGCTCGTCGGCCAGCGCATGCATAAGACGGAAATGTCGCAGCACGCTGTCGTGGCGCAGCAGGGCCAGGAACTGCCCGGCGATGCTGCGCAGGCCCTCGGCCGGTTGGGCCGGGTCGGGCGGGGCCGCCTTGCTGCGTGCAAACGCCTGCTCGGTGCGTGCGCTGATCACCGCCTCGAACAGCGCGCGCTTAGAGGGGAAGTAGCTGTAAATGGTCATCTTGGACACGCCCGACTCGCGCGCGATGGCATCCAGGCTAGCCCGCTCGTAACCGTGCGCGAGGAAGTGCACGCGGGCGGCTTCCAGCAGGCGCTGCATACGCTGCGGGTCGCGCGGGCGGCCGCGGCGCGGGCGTAATGAATCTGTCGTGTCTGCCATTTACTGTACCGAAGAGTAAATACTTCTTGAAATGCTGTACTAGTCAGTATAAAAAATAGCGCCGGGCGGGCCAAGCTCGCCGGCACCACCGTGCGCCGTCGCGCACCAAACCGCCCACCCAAGCAAGGGCAAACCACGCTGGCGGCCACCGCCAACAGGAGCAAATATGTTGCGTACCCCTCTTGTCCTGACGCTGTTCGCGTCGCTGTCCGTGCCAGTGCTGGCCAACGAAAACGGCTGGTCGCTCGGCATCGGCGTCGGCGCCGGCCAACGCACTTATCGCGACCAGAACACCAAGGTGATGCCGGTGCCGCTGGTGCGCTACCAGGGCGAGCGTTTCTTCGTGGAAGGCACGGCGCTGGGCATGAAGCTGTACGAGACCCCGCAATGGGGGGCAGACCTGATCGCCCAGGTCGACTTCCAGTCCTTCGACCCGGATGATGCCGAGCAGGCATCCTTCCGTGCCCTGAATGAGCGCAAGCCCAGCGCGCTGGCCGGCCTGCGCTTCAACTACAACCTAAGCCGCCAGGACAGCCTGGGCCTGAGCCTGCTTAGCGATACCGGCAGCCAGCGCCGCGCGCTGATCCCCACCGTCAGCTGGAAGCATGGCTTCGCCGCCTCCGGCCCGCAGACCCAGTTCTTCAGCAGCATGGAGTTGCGCTACAACCCGGCCAAGTACAACCGCTACTACTACGGCATCAGCGCGGAAGAGTCGGCGCGCAGCGGCCTGAGCGCCTACTCGCCCGGCAGCACACCACAGCTGGAAGTGGGCCTGGGCATCAACCACCGCTTCGACAGCGGCTGGTCGATGACCGCGATTGCCGGGGTGAAGTCGATCAGCAGCAAGCTCAAGGACAGCCCGATGGTGGAACGCACCGAGGCGCTGGGCGGCGTGCTCGGCCTCAGCTATCGCTTCGACTAAGCCCTTCCCGCCCCGGCAGCCGACGCAGCACCAGCGCGCGCGTCGGCTTTTTCTTGGCTGCCGCGCAATGCGGTTTACCAAGCTTGCGCTAGATCAATTACCGCACCGCGCCCGCATGCGACGCTGGCCTCCTATCGCCGGGGCGTGCGCGCCAACAGGCACATAAAGGGGGAAGGGCAACACAGCGCACCGTGTATCGACACTGATCGATTAACGGAGAGCCTGTTATGAACACGCAAAGAAAAGCCTATCTGGTCGGCGGCGGCATTGGTTCGCTGGCTGCCGCAGCCTTCATGATCCGCGACGGCAAGCTGCCGGGCGCCCAGATCACCATCCTCGAAGCCACGCCGCTGCTGGGCGGCAGCCTGGACGGCGCAGGCGACGCCGAGCGCGGTTATTCGCTGCGCGGCGGGCGCATGCTGACCTTCGACAACTACGAATGCACCTGGGACCTGTTCAAGAGCATTCCTTCGCTCGAACACCCGGGCCAGAGCGTGTTCGACGAAACCGTCGCCTTCAACGAGGTCTACCGCGCCCACTCGCAAGCGCGCCTGGTGGACCGTCGGCGCGCCAAGGTGCCGGTCAGCTCGATGGGCTTCACCATGCAGGACCGGCTCGAACTGCTCAAGCTCAGCCAGACCGACGAGGCCACGCTGGGCGACAGCCGCATCACCGACTGGCTCTCGCCCGAATTCTTCGAGACCCGCTTCTGGTACATGTGGGCCACCACCTTTGCCTTCCAACCCTGGCATAGCGCGGTGGAATTCAAACGCTATCTGCACCGCTTCATGCTCGAGTTCTCGCGCATCGAAACCCTGGGTGGCGTGCGGCGCACCGTCTACAACCAGTACGACTCGCTGGTGCGCCCGCTCCAGCATTGGCTGGCCGCGCAAGGCGTGCAGTTCGTGCACGAATGCACGGTTACCGAGCTGCAGCACCGCGAAGCCGACGGCGAATTCATTGTCACCGGTCTTATCTGCCAACAGGGCAGTGAAACACGGCAGATCGCCGTGGGCGAGGACGATCTCGTGTTCGTGCAAAACGGCTCGATGACCGATGCGTCCAGCCTGGGCTCGATGCAGGCCGCACCGCCCAAGCTCGGTAAGGCGCACAGCACCGGCTGGGCGCTGTGGGAAAAGCTGGCCGAGGGCCGCCCCCATTTTGGCAACCCGGCCGCCTTTAACCTCCATATCGCGCAGTCGATGTGGGATTCCTTCACCGTCACCCTGAAGGACCCGGCTTTCTTCAACGAAATGATCCGCTTCAGTGGCAACCAGCCTGGCACGGGCGGCCTGGTGACCTTCCAGGATTCAAACTGGCTGATGTCCATCGTGCTCGCCCACCAGCCGCACTTCGCCAATCAGCCGGCCGATGTGCAGGTGTTCTGGGGCTATGCACTGTTCCCCGACCGTATCGGCAACTTCGTCGCCAAGCCGATGAGCGACTGCACGGGCGAAGAGATTTTGCGCGAGCTATGCGGTCATCTGCGCTTCGAACCGGAAACCGTGCACGGCGCCAACTGCATCCCCTGCCATATGCCCTATATCACCAGCATGTTCATGCCGCGCCAGCACAGCGACCGCCCACTGCCGGTGCCCCCGGGCAGCCGCAACCTGGCCTTTGTGAGCCAGTTCGTGGAAGTGGCCGACGATGTGGTGTTCACGGTTGAGTATTCGGTACGTGCGGCGCAAATGGCCGTCTACCAACTACTGGCCATCGACCGCGCCGTGCCGCCCATCAAACAGCACGACCATTCGCTGCGCGTGCAGTTTGATGCGCTGTTGAAGGCCTTGAAGTAAACACCGGGGCGCCATGTGACACGACGCCCGAGTGGCGCATGCGGGCGGACCACACCGCATGCATGCGCTTCGCGCCTGGCGCCCCGCCTATCACCCTGCGCATTGGAAGTCGCGGTCGGCCCTCACCGCACATCAGCCTTTGAGTTTTTCCTCGTGGGATTTCAGATCAATTTTTAACTTGAGCACCCCAACCGCATATTTAATGGCGACCGATGCCAAGCCGAAGATCACCGCCAAACCAATGATGACGCCGAGTATGGCCAAGCCGATTTCCTTACCCTCGAACTGATAAAAGTCCTGACCCAGAAATACGTAATAGAGCGCTCCGAGAATACTGGCGAAAATGACCGCTCCCATCGCCGACTGCTTGAGGAAGTAGCGCTCAAAGTAGTTCGATCCATAACGCGTTAGCAGGCCCTGGATATTGATTAGGTCTTTGAACGCCAGCACCACCGCATCGCGCGATGATTCAAACAGTGCGGACTTTTCACCAAACCACTGCACGGGCTTCGTTTTATTGACGTAGACCACCGTAAGCTGAATGTGCTGGTCAACAAAAGGCTGGTAAATGGCCCTGGCACCCGGCGGCCAAATCATGGTCACATCGCCGATTTTGTATCGGTAGTGCTTGCTTCTCGCCCCGGTTTTGGGGTGGACCGAATGAAAGATCTCCTCTTTCAAGACCCCATCCAGGGAATGGGCCGATTGCTCGGGACGGCAGCGGCGCGACAGGAAGCCTTTCAGCAATAGCGCGCCTAGGACGCCCACCCCCAGAAAAAGCAGCACAAAAGGTATAACCCATGCTTCCGGCCCGCGACGCGAGGCCTCGTAGATCACCGCCCACACCATCACCAAGCCGGTGACGAGGATAAGCAGCGAGAAAGCTGCCAGCACCCAGTTCTCCAGCGATGCGATACGGCTTTGCAGCCTGATGTAGCGTTTTTCCAGCGGCGTGAGCGGTCGATCTTGCCCGCGCTCAGGCGGTGGCAGCGCGGCCTTGGTGCGACTGCCTTTTGACTGATTTTCCATACCCAGAGCATCCCTCATGCATGCCGCTTTGCGCAGCGGGCTCAACGCGCCAGCCAGGCCAGACACCCACCAGTGGGCGCGCTGGGCGTGACTTTAGCAGCCATGGGCAATACCAGCGCCATGGCGCTGGCCTACACCGCCAACGAAAAGATCCATTTCCGGGGGGCGGTGAAGCAACACGCCGGCAAGTGGAACGACTTGGTCTGCGGGCTGGTGGCCGTGCATTTGATGTCTGAGCGGGCTGCGCACAGCCACACTCAGCCCGCCAGGGCTGTCGCCTCCACAAAAAAAGCCGACGTTCAGCCAAGCGTCGGCTTTGGCGTTGGTTGTGGCGCAGTTCACTTTGGCAGCGGGGAAAAGTACATGCCCACCGCCCATGGCCAAGCCGCGCTTGGCGCAGTTTGCCGATATCTGCCAAAGTGTGGGCATGGCACGGAGCCAGGACAGCCCGCCCGTGCCGTTGCCCGCCGCCAAACAGACCTCCTACCTCTCCTCGATTCAATTTGAAAGGCATTCCATGCGAACCAAAACCCTGATCGCCACCCTGCTGGCCATGAGCCTGACACCGGTATTTGCCACCCAAATCGGGCCTGCAGTCACACCCGCAGCTGACGGGGCTGTTGTCCAACAAGCCACACCTTCGGTCTCCTCACCCGTAGCCGTAAACGCCCCCGCATCCGCAGGCAGCGCTGCTGCCGGCGCGGGTGGCATTGGCGGCATCGGCGGCCTAACGGCTGGCACCCTCGCTACCGGCGTTGCCGCCGCCGCCGCCATCGGGATTGCTGTCTCGTCTAGCTCGGATTCGACCAGCAACCACACCGTCACGCCTTCGCACCACTAAGCGCGCAGACTAAACAACAAGGCCGCAGCCCAGTCATGGGTTGCGGCCTTGTTGTTACTAGCCGTTGAAACGGAACACTCACCGCGCGCGCAATCCTTGTGCGGAGGTCAGCAAGCAATACAAAAGGCGTCCTTGCCTGTTTGCGCAGATAGGCACCTTCAGACAAATTCCACCACTTCCATATGTGAATCGCACTCAGAACATGCTGACGTTGATAAAGCCCATTCGCTCGCGCACCAATGCCTGGCTCACCTTGGTCAGCGCACTACTCACGACTGCAGCGCTCCCCGCGTTCGCACTGGACAACCCGAAGAAAGACCATGCGCTGCCTGATGGGGTCTGGGAAGGCGTGCTCGATTCAGATACCGTTGATCACCACAACACCAAGCACCCAATGAGCCAGAAAGTGCTAATGGCAGCCTGTGCTGGCGAGGTTCGCTTCCTACTGGCAGAAAACGATCGATATTCCCCGCTGGGCGTGCAATACCAGCGCCACTCACTACCGAGGTCTCACCTCGTCTACATGATGGATGCCGAGGGCCCAAAACCAGGCTGGGTAGAGTTCCATACCTATGCCCTGTTTGAGATCAACCCTGAGCTTGTCCACGCTCAGTGGACCCGCGGGGTGAACAACCTTGAAAAATCGGAAACAGAAGCTGGGCGAACGTACTTTAGCCATGGGGTTATAGACTTCAAACGAACCGCCACCACATGCGACCGGCGATTCGTGCCAGATTACAGCCTGAAGTCCGGACAGACCCGCTGAGTGCGACAAGGCCATGCCCCCTCCGCCAACACCCTACAGCCATTGCTGCACTAGGCACTTACTGCCCGGCTCATCCGGGGGCATGTGATAGCGCTCCCAGCGCTTAAAGCCCGGCTTGTCTTTGATGGATGCATGAATGGCGGACAACTGCTCCTGCAAGCCTTCGGTGCTCATGCCGACTTTGGTGTGGCTATGCTGCGTACGTTTTAATGACTGGCTACTCTTGCCGGTGGGAAAACTGGGCACATTCATCTCAGGCAGGAAGGACACCTTGTTGAGCTTGTCCTTCCCATAAGCGTTAGATTCATACAGATCGAAGGTCTCCTCATCCCGCGCCACCACCACAAACTGGTGATCTGCATCATGACCTGTCCCCTGCTCGCTCCGGACCAGGTGAATGCCTTTTGGACTGCCCCGGGTCTGGTAGACATCCGCAGCTTATGATTTGGACTGCCCCGGGTCTGGTAGACATCCGCAGCCTATGATTTGAGCATAGGAGGATGTCCATGAGCAGTCAGCGTTATTCACCCGAATTTAAGGAAGAAGCCGTCAAGCAAGTGACCGAGCGCGGCTATGGGGTCGCCGAAGTTGCGGCTCGACTTGGCGTTTCCGGACACAGCCTGTACAAGTGGATTCGGGCGGTAACGCCCGACAATAGCGAGAAACAAGCAGCGGACCTGATTGAGGCCAAATCAGAAATCCTGCGCTTGCGCGCCCAGTT
>NZ_FPKR01000008.1 GCF_900119825.1 Chitinimonas taiwanensis DSM 18899
ATCGTATGCGGTATTAATCCGACTTTCGCCGGGTTATCCCCCACTACACGGTACGTTCCGATGCATTACTCACCCGTTCGCCACTAACTTAGGAGCAAGCCCCTAAGCCCGTTCGACTTGCATGTGTAAAGCATGCCGCCAGCGTTCAATCTGAGCCAGGATCAAACTCTTGAGTTCAATCTCTGTTTTGCTTCAATTTCTGGCTTGCAAAATCAAAACCGTCGAAACGATTTCAATATCTGCGTAAGCCTTGGCTTCTCAACCAAGCGCCTACGCTTATCGGTTGTATCTTGTTAAAGAGCGTTTGCTTCTTCAGACCCACTCAGCTAGACTCATCCGTTTCGCTTCGCTTTTGTCTGCGTCAGCAGCAGAGAGGCGAACTATACGCAGCCACACGAATCCCGTCAACACCTCCAAACAACAAATTCCACCAAACACAACCACCAAACACATAAGTGACTGATTATTAATATTCAGCTCCGTGAAATTTTTTAGCCAGGAGCGGCAAAAAAGAAGAAACGCTTGGGTGCAGGCTTGTAATGGGTGTTTTCAAACACATATATAGGTTTAGTTCGTCCTTACAAATCGGCTTTGGAGAAGCAAATGGCCAAGATCACCATGTACACCACCGCTTATTGCCCCTACTGCATGCGGGCTGAGCAGCTATTGGCCAGTAAAGGCGTGAGCGAGATCAACAAGATTCGCATCGATACCGACCCGGCGGAGCGAGAGGCCATGATGGCGCGCACCGGTCGGCGCACCGTTCCACAGATCTATATCGATGAGCGCCACATCGGCGGCTTCGATGACCTGGCAGCACTCGACCGTGCGGGCGGCCTGGAGGCCCTGCTAAGCAACTAGGCGCCAGCGCGTGGCGCGGGGCGGCTGAATCTGCGATGATTCAGCCGCTTTTATTTGTTCATCCACCTTCGAATTCAGCAGGAGTCGCCATGAGCGATCAACAAGAACAACCTATCTTCTCCATCGAGAAACTGTACGTAAAAGACCTGTCGCTGGAAGTGCCGAATGCACCGCAGATTTATCTGGAAGCCCAGCAGCCCGAAGTGGATATGCAGTTGCACACCCAGACCCAGCAACTCGATCAGGGCTATTACGAAACGGCGCTGACCGTCACCGTGACCGCCAAGCTGGGCGAGAAGACCGTCTTCCTGGCCGAAGCCACCCAAGGCGGTATCTTCCAGATCCGCAATGTGCCGGCGGAAGACCTCGAACCGATCCTGGGCATGGCTTGCCCGAACATCCTGTTCCCCTATGTGCGCGAAGTGATTTCGGACGTGGTATCGCGCGCCGGTTTCCCACCGGTGATTCTTGCGCCGATCAACTTCGAGCAACTCTATATGCAGCGCCAGAACCAGGCTGCCGGCCAAGATGCGCCTGCCACGGTTCAGTAAGGCATGGGTGGCCGCGCTGCTGGCCACAGCGGCATGGTCTGTCCAGGCGCTGGAATTTCGTACGCTGGCCGAGCACGGCACGGTCTTCTATGACGCGCCATCCGCGCAGGCACGCAAGCTCTTTGTCGGTAGCCGCGGCATGCCGCTCGAGGTACTGATCGAGAACCGCGATTGGTTGCGGGTGCGCGATCAGTCCGGCGCGCTGGCCTGGGTGGAAAAGAAGGCACTCAGCGATAAGCGCTCGGTGGTGGTGGCGGTCAGCAAGGCCGAGGTGCGTGTGGCAGCAGATGCCAAGTCCAGCCTGCTGTTCGTGGCCGAGAAAGGCGTGCTGTTTCAGCTGCTGGAAGCGGGCAAGACGGGCTGGGTCAAGGTCAAGCATCGTGATGGCGCGGTAGGCTTTATCCGCATTGAAGAGGTATGGGGCGTATGAAGCTCGCAGTGATGGGTGCCGGTGCCTGGGGCACCGCCTTGGCGATGAGTTTCTCGCGCCACCACGAGGTCACGCTGTGGGGCCGCGATGCCACACAGATTGCCGCCATGCGGGTGGCGGGCGAGAACAGCCGCTATCTGCCCGGCCTGCCCTTCCCCGCCAATCTGCAGCTCAGCGATTCGCTGGCAGAGGCAACCGCCGAAGCCGAGCTGGTACTGATCGTCACCCCAACCGCGGGTCTACGCGGCAGTTTGCGCGCGCTGACTGAGCTGGGCCGACGCGTACCGGTGCTATGGGCGTGCAAAGGCCTGGAAGCCGATTCACAACTACCTGCACACAAGGTGGCCGCCGCCGAGCTGCCGGCCGGTGTGCACGGTGGCAGCCTGACTGGCCCCAGCTTTGCGCAGGAGGTAGCGGCCGGCCTGCCCGCCGCGCTGACCCTGGCTGCCGAGGACGAGGCATTTGCGCGCGAGATGGCGGCCAAGCTGCACTCGAGCCGCCTGCGCATCTATTCGAGCGGCGATGTGATCGGTGCGGAAATCGGTGGCGCGGTGAAGAACATCATGGCGATTGCCACCGGCGTAGGCGACGGGCTCAAGCTCGGCAATAACGCCCGCGCGGCACTGATCACGCGCGGTCTAGCCGAGATCACCCGCTTTGGTGTGGCGCTCGGTGCCAAGCCGGAGACCTTTACCGGCCTGTCCGGCCTGGGTGACCTGATACTCACCTGTACTGGCGATCTATCGCGTAATCGCAAGGTCGGTCTGCTCCTGGCCGAGGGTAAACCGCTAGCCGAGATCATCGAGAATCTCGGTCATGTGGCCGAGGGCGTGAATACCGCCAAGGCGGTGTTGGGCCAGGCCCAGAAGCTGGGCGTGGACATGCCGATTACCGCAGCCGTGTGTGCGATGTTGTTTGAAGACCTGCCTGCCGCCGAGGCGATTGCCTCGCTGATGGGGCGGGAAACCAAAAAAGAAGCGGCCTGAGGGCCGCTTTTTTCATACCCGCGCCAGGAAGTCCTGCTGAGCAGCCAGGAAGGCGGCCTCGTGCGAGATAAACGGCGCGTGGCCCGCGCCCGGATGCAAGATCAATTGCGCATTGAGCTGGGCTGCCAGCCACTGGCCCGCCTGTGGCGGCGTCATGCGGTCACGCTCGCCATATTGCAGCAACACCGGGCACGCCAGCTCGGCCAGTCTGGCGCGCAGATCGGTATCGCGCAGGATAGCCAGCCCCGCCATCAAGGCATCAGCTTGCGGTGCCGGACGGCTGGCCAGACTCGCTTGCAGCGCGCGCAGCACACTACGTCCATCCTTGCTGCCCATCACCTGCAGACCCAGAAACATCTCCAGCGTGGCCGCGTAATCCTGGCTCAAACCCTGGGCGAAGGCGGCCAGCGTGGCCTCGGGCGTGGCATGTGGCCAGTCAGGGCGCTGCATGAAACTGGGCGAGGACGCGCACAGGGTCAGCGAGCGCAGCTTGTCCGGCGCCACCAGCGCCCATTGCACGCCCACCGCCCCGCCCAGCGACCAGCCCAGCACATGCACGGGCAAGGGGAAGGCCTGATCGAGCAGGCGTGCCAATTCGGCCAGCGTATACGGCGTCACCATGGGGCTGGCACCGCAGCCGGGCAGATCGACGATATGCACGCAATGGCTGCGTGCCAGCTGCTCGGCCGTGCGCTGCCAGACCGCGCCATGAATGCCCCAACCGTGGATTAGCACCAGGTCCTCGCCCTGGCCAAGGGTTTCGATATACAGACTCATGCGATGTCCCGTTCCAGTTCCAGCAAGGCCGCGAGCAGACTGGCCACCTCAGCCTCGCTATGCGCGGCCGACAGGGTGATACGCAGGCGGGCGCTCGGCACCGTGGGCGGACGAATGGCCGCCACCCAGATGCCGCGCTGCCACAGCGCTTGCGCGAGCTGCAGGGCCTGCGCGCTGCTGTCCAGCAGGATGGGTTGAATCGGGGTGGGCGAATCAAGCAGGCGATAGCTGCTCGCGGCAAGGCCGGTGCGCAGCTGGGCAATGCGTGCCTGCAGCTGGCTGCGCCGGCCGGCATCACTGGCGATGATCTCCAGCGCCGCCAGGGCGGCAGCGGCCTGGGCCGGCAAAGCTGCGGTCGTGTAGATGGCGGTGCGCGCCTTGTTCTGCAGCCAGCTGATCACGGCCTGTGGGCCGGCCACCAGCGCACCGGCGCCTCCCACAGCCTTGCCTAGGGTGGCGAGATAGATCAGCCGTGGCGAGCTGAGCCCCCAGTGTGCGAGGCTGCCGCGTCCCTCACCGAGTACACCAAAACCATGCGCATCGTCCACATACAGCCAGGCGTCGTAACGCTCGGCCAGGGCCAGCAGCGCCGGCAAGGGCGCCAGATCGCCGTCCATGCTGTACA
Source organism: Chitinimonas taiwanensis DSM 18899 (assembly GCF_900119825.1). Lineage (GTDB taxonomy): Bacteria > Pseudomonadota > Gammaproteobacteria > Burkholderiales > Chitinimonadaceae > Chitinimonas > Chitinimonas taiwanensis. The sequence goes on from NZ_FPKR01000008.1 coordinate 4,231, forward strand.
CGGCATCCACCGCGATCAGCTTGCGGCGTGCCGTGCAGCGCGCCAGCAAGCCTTCCAAGGCGGCCAGATCGTTGTGCGCGAAGCGTTGGAAATCAGCGCGGCTGAGCAGACAGGCATCGTTGAGCGAGGCATGGTTGAGCTTGTCGGCGAATACCGCATCGCCACGCCCGAGCAGGGCGGTGATCACGCCCAGATTGGCCATATAGCCCGAACCGAAGCCCAGCGCGGCCGGCAGGCCCAGCAGGGCGGCGAAGCGTGCTTCCAGTTGCTCGTGCGGCAACTGATGGCCGCAGACCAGATGGGAGGCGCCGCTGCCGACACCGTAGTGCACGATGGCCATGCTCGCTGCGCTGCGCAGGCGCGCGTCATTGGCCAGGCCCAGGTAATCATTGCTGCAGAAGTTGAGCAGGCTACGCCCATCCACCTGGACGCGGGTGCCTTGCGGCCCCTGTACCACGCGGCGTTGGCGCAGCAGATATTGCTCGGACAATTCGGCGAGGCCAGCTTCCAGCTCAGCCAGCATAGGGTGTGAAATAGCCATGCGCGCATTCTAACCGGCGCGCCGCGGCTGTCAGCTGGCGCTGCGCAGCGGCTTGACCACCCACTTCAGGCTGGCATCGTCCGGATGGGGACGGATGGCGAAGCCGAGTTTCTTCATCAGACCGAGCATGGGCGCGTTAGAGGCCAGGATATCGCCCTCGATGGTGTCGAGGCCGGCATCCAGCGCGGCATTGAATAGTGTCGTCATCAGTTGTGCGCCCAGGCCCTTGCCCTGCCAGCGGTCGCCAATCGAGATGGCGAACTCGGCGCTGGCCGCATCGGGGTTGGCCGTATAGCGCGCCACGCCGGCCATGCGTTCCACGCCGTCCTCCTCGCGCATGGCCACCACGGCCATCTCGCGTGCGTAATCGAGCTGGGTAAAGCGCACCAGCATGCTGGGCGGCAGCTGCTTGAGCGTACTCATGAAACGGTTGAAGCGGCTTTCATCCGATAGCTCCTCGCGCACGAAACGCTGCAGCTCGTCGGCGTCCTCAGGGCGGATCGGGCGGAACACGCAGGCGCTGCCATCCTTGAGCTGGCCGCGCGCCAGCAGATGGGCCGGGTAAGGATGGACCGCCATATGGCTGTAGCGCCGGAAGCCCTTGGGCAGCGGCGCGACCAGGATGCTGGCATCCACGGCGATGGCGCCATGCTCATCGGCCACCACCGGGTTCAGGTCCAGCTCCACCATCTCGGGCAGCTCGCAAACCATTTCCGATACCCGCAGCAGCACATCGCGCACGGCTTCCATATCCGCGGCCGGGTGGTTGCGGAAGGCACCCAGCACGCGCGCCACCTTGGTGCGGCGGATCAGATTGCCGGCGATCATATCGTTGAGCGGGGGCAGGGTGACTGCCACGTCCTCGAACACATCCACGCTCAGGCCGCCCGAGCCAAATGCAATCGTCGGGCCGAATACCGCATCGCGCGCCACGCCCAGCATCAGCTCGCGCCCATGGCGCTTGCCGTGCATCTTCTGCACCACAATGCCATGCACGCTGTCCTTGGGCAGGCGCTGGCGCGCATGGGCCAGCATGGCCTCCGCGGCCTCCGCCACCTGTTCCAGCGTGTTCAGGTTCAGCAGTACGCCATCGATATCGCTCTTGTGGATCAGATTGTCGGCATCGATCTTCAACGCCACCGGCAGGCCGATGCGTCCGGCGGCGGCCACCGCCTCATCCGCTGTGCGGGCCAATAGGGTGGGCGGGTGGGGAATATGGAAGGCATCCAGCACGGCCAAGGCCTCGGCCGTGGTCAGCAGGCTGCGCCCGGCTTCCAGCGCCTTGGCGATCACCTCGCGTGCACGACCCACATCGGGCTCGCTGCGGCTGGCCAGCGGCCCCGGTGTCTGCAGGCTCAGTTCCTGGATATAGGCCCAGGCGGCCAGGCTGGCGAAGGCCTCCACCGCGTGTTCGGGCGAGAAGAAATACGCCATATGGGCGCGGTCGAGCAGCTTGCGCGACAGGGCGATCTTCTTGTCGCCCAGCCAGACCAGCATCAGCAGCTTGTCGGTCTTGCGGCGCAATTCAATCATGCGCTGGGCAGTGGCCAGATGGTCGGTACCGGCCTGCGGGGTCAGGATCACCAGCACGCCATCCACATTCGGATCGGCCAGGCAGGCCTCCGTCGCAGCCACAAAGCGCTCGGGCGGCGCATCACCAAGGATGTCGACCGGGTTGTCGTGGCTGCCGATCGGCGGCAAGGCCGCATCCAGCCGGGCCACGGTGGCCGGCGTCAGGCGCGGCAGCTCCACGGCCATTTCCTGCGCCCGGTCCACCGCCATGCGCCCGGCGCCATAGCCATTCGAGATCACCGCCAGACGGCGCCCCTTGGTGCGGAAATTAGCGGCCAGCATGCGCGCGGCAATGCTCATATGCACCATGGTCGGCACACGCAGCACGCCGGTGCGGCGCAGCGCCGCGTCGAAGGCATCATCGCGGCCAATCAGGCGGTCAGAATGGGTGCGTGCAGCGCGGGTACTGCTAACCGGCTCGCGCCCCACTTTCAGGCACACCACCGGCTTCTGGCGCGCCACGGCACGCAGGGCGCTCATAAAGCCGCGCGCCTCACCCACGTCTTCCAGGTACAGCAGGATGCCACGCGTGCTGCCATCCTGGGCCAGGAAGTCGAGGATCTCGCCGAAGTTCACATCGGCGGTAGCGCCGAGCGAGACCACGGCGGAAAAGCCCACCTCATGCGCCTCGGCCCAGTCGAGGATAGCGCTGGCCACCGAGCTCGACTGCGCCACCAAGGCCAGATTGCCCGGCTTCACCTTGCCCTGGTAGTTGGCAGCAATCAGCCCGCTGGCCGGGCGCATCATGCCGAGCAGATTCGGGCCAAGCATGCGCACGCCATAGCGGCGTGCAATCGCTACCGCCTCGTCCAGCAGCGCACGGTTGCGTGTATCCACCGCAACAAAATCGCGCGACAGCACCAGCACCGACTTGACCTTGCGCTCGCCGCATTCACGCAGCAGGCCGGGCAGGGTGCGCGCCGGGGTGGCGATAATGGCGAGGTCGATTTCCGGCACCGGTACCGCAGCGATGGTCGGGTAGACGGTCTCGCCGAATACCTTGGGATGGCGCAGATTGACACCGAACAGCTGGCCCTTGAAGTGCGCATCAAGCAGATTGCGGAACACCCGTGCGCCGACCGATTCCTCGGTCTCGGAGGCGCCGATCACCACCACGCAGCGCGGCTGGAACAGCGGCGACAGGTAATGGGCTTTCATGGCGGTCCAGCGTTCCATTGCGTGCACTCGGTGACGAAAATGGCAGTGTAACGTCCCTGCGCTGTGGCCAGGCGATCAGCCCCCACCCGCGCGGCTTGCGTACACCATAGCAGTCTCTGATCAGGCTGCCCGCCTGAACGATGCATCAGCTGGGATCTGCTTCAGCCGACGACCTCGAAGCCAGCCGCTTCGATCGCGGCTCGCAGGCGCGTAGCATCCATCTGCGCAGCATCGAAAGCCACCTTCGCCTGCTTGTCGGCCAGACTGACCGCTACCTGCTGCACACCGGCCTGGGCACGCAAAGCGCGCTCCACCGAAGCCACACAGCCGCCACAACTCATGCCTTCAATCTGAAAAACCTGTTCCATCATCCCACTCCTTCTCTATCAACGTGCCGTGCGGCGCGCCTGCCATAGCGCCCGGAGATCATCCCACAGCGGCACCACGGCCAGCACCGCCAGCCACAGGGCCAGCGCCAGCGTGGTCGCATAGCCCAGCCATTTGAAACCCAGCGCACCGGCCAGGCCACCTGCAAAAAAACTTCCCACTAGGCCCAGCAGCAGGCTGAGCTTGCGCCGGTTAACCCGCACCGGCTCGAAGCCCGGCTGGCGGTTCACATACAGCAGCTTGCCCAGCTCGATGCCGATATCGGTCAGCATGCCGGTCAGGTGAGTGGTACGGATCTCGGCATGCGAGAGCTTGGTCACGATGGCGTTCTGCAAGCCCATGATGAAGCAGAGCAGCAAGGTGGTCAGCGGCATCAGCCAGTCAAAGAAGCGCGCCAAGGCGGTGCCTAGCAGGCCGAACAGTAGCAACAGGCCGGCTTCCAGCATCAGGCTCAGGGCGAACTCGCTATGCAGCTGGCGCTGGCGCGCCCAGTTGACCTGGATGGCGGTCAACGCCGCGCCAGACAGAAAAGCCAGCACGGCCAGCAGGGCGGCCAGTGCTAGACCGAGCTGGCCCAGCACCAGTTGGTCGGCCATGCTCGACACCATGCCGCTCATATGCGAGGTGTACTGGCCCACCGCCAGAAAGCCGCCCGCATTCACTGCGCCGGCGATGAAACACAGCGAGTAGCCGAGCTGGTGATTGGCGGCCGGCTGGCGCTCCTTGCCACTCAGGCTGCGCAAATAGGCAATCGGCATCGCTCAGCCCTGATGGCGCGGCGCGGCATCCACCACTGGCCAGTCCGCAGGTAGCGGCATGGGCCGGAAAGGATTGACGGCCGCGCGGCCGGTATTACCACGCGGCAGGCGACCGCTCAGATGGCCGAGTGGCGTGAGCAACAGGCGCCAGAGTTGACCCAACACCTCGCGCGCATCCCGCAGACGCCAGGCGGCCTTCAACATCCACCAATGCACATGAGCATGACGCGGGAAGGAGGCCTGCCCGGCGATATGCGCCCACTCGAGCGCACGCAAAGCCTCTGTCCAGGCGCCGCGCGCATAGTGCTGGCGCGCCTGGTCCAGGCTGCTGACATAGATCTGCGACAAGGATGGCTGCATGACGCGCTCCAAGACACCGCTCCGGTATTAAACCCGGCCACTGTATGCCGCAGGTTCTGATCGAACAAGCAGCGACCGCGGCAGGGATCGGGCGGTTATAATCGCGCGGTTTCCATTCCTCTATGCATTTACAAGGACTTCACCATGATTCTCGACCGCGTGCCTGCCGGCAAAGATGTGCCCAACGACTTCAATGTCGTGATCGAAATCCCGGCCAATGCCGCCCCGATCAAGTACGAGCTGGACAAGGAAACCGGCGCCATGTTCGTGGACCGTTTCATGGGCACCGCCATGTTCTACCCGTGCAACTACGGCTATGTGCCGCAGACCCTGAGCGAAGATGGCGATCCGGTCGACGTGCTGGTGGTCACCCCCTTCCCGCTCAGCCTGGGCGTGGTCGTGCGTTGCCGCGCACTGGGCGTACTGAAGATGGAAGACGAGTCGGGCATCGATGCCAAGCTGATCGCCGTGCCGGTGGACAAGCTGTGCCCGATGTACAAGGACATCAAGTCCACCGCCGACCTGCCGGCCCTGCTGCTTGAGCAGATCAAGCACTTCTTCGAGCACTACAAGGACCTGGAGAAGGGCAAGTGGGTCAAGGTGACCGGCTGGGATGGCATCGAAGCCGCTCAGAAGGAACTGGTCGACGGCGTGGCACGCTACAAGTAATACGCCGCACCGCCTGCCTGCAACGGCCACCCCAGGGTGGCCGTTTGCTTGTGTGGCGTACGCGCTCCCCGTTCATCTGCGCTGCATGCAGCTCGTCGCAGCAAGTGGCGCCGCAGCGGCGGCCTCTGGCATAAGCGCCCTGCTCCGCCGGCGATCCCGGCGACTTCTCAGGGGAAATCATGCAGCTCAAACGTCTTGCCTGCGCACTGGCGCTGGCCTTGCCCATGGCGGCTTTCGCCGCGCCCAAGTCGGGTATCGAACTCGGCAATTTCAACCCGGCCGTGCGCATTCAGGATGATCTATATGCGGCCGTGAACGGCGGCTGGGAAGCCCGTACCGAGATTCCGGCCGACCGCACCAGCTGGGGCGCCTTTCATGAGCTGCGCGACCTGTCCGAGCAGCGCGTGCGCGGCCTGATCGAACAGGCAGCCCAGGAGGACAGCCCCAGCGCACGCCAGATCGCCGCCTTCTACCAGAGCTTCATGGACGAGGCCGCCATCGAACAGGCTGGCAGCCGGCCCTTGCAGCCGCTGCTGGATGAAATCGCCCGCCTGCGCAGCCCGGCTGATTTGACCGTTGCCATTGGCCGCCTGCAGGCATTGGGCTTGAACCTGCCCGTGCGCCTGGCGGTATGGGCGGATGCCAAGGATGCCAGCCGCTATCTGCTGCAGCTGCGCCAGGGCGGCCTGGGCCTGCCCGACCGCGATTACTATCTGGAGAAGGATGCGCGCTTCGTGGCTGCGCGCGCGGCCTACCGCGACTATCTGCGCGAACTGTTTGCCCTGCAGGGTGTGAGCCCAGCCGCCGCGGCCAAGCGCAGCGATGCGATTCTGGCCTTGGAAACCAAGCTGGCGCGCCTGCAATGGAGCGCCGTGCAGAACCGCGACCCGGCCAAGACCTATAACAAGCTTAGCCTGGCTGGGCTGAACAAGCTGAGCAGCAAGATCGACTGGTCGTCCCTGCTGGCCAGTGCCGAGGCCAGCCAGGCCCGCGAGATCAATATCGCCCAACCGAGCTATGTGCAGGGCATCGCCCAGCTGCTGCACAGCCAGCCGATGGCGGTATGGCGCGATTACCTGCAGCTGCGTGCGCTCGACAACTATGCGCCACTGCTGTCCCAGGCTTATGTGAATGCGCATTTCAGCTTCCACGATAAGACCCTGACCGGTGCGAAAGACCTGCGCCCGCGCTGGAAGCGCGGCGTGGAGCAGGTGGAAGCCTATCTGGGCGAGGCGGTCGGTCAGCAATACGTGGCCAAATACTTCCCGCCCGCCGCCAAGCAGAAGATGGATGAGCTGGTCGGCAATCTGATCAAGGCCTATGCGCAAAGCATTGATAAGCTGGCCTGGATGAGCCCGGCCACCAAGGCCGCCGCCCAACAGAAGCTGGCCAATTACCGCGTCAAGATCGGCTACCCGAGCAAGTGGCGCGACTACAGCGCGCTGAGCGTGAAGGCCGACGACCTGGTCGGCAATGTGCAGCGCGGGCGTGCCTTCGAGTATCGCTATGACCTGGCCAAGCTCGGTCAGCCGATCGACCGCGAGGAGTGGGGCATGACACCACAGACGGTGAATGCCTATTACAACCCGAGCCTGAACGAGATCGTGTTCCCGGCCGCGATCCTGCAGGCGCCGTTCTTCGACGCCGAGGCGGACGATGCAGTCAATTACGGCGGCATCGGCGCGGTGATCGGGCATGAGATCAGCCATGGTTTCGATGACCAGGGCAGCCAGTTCGACGGCCAGGGCAATCTGCGCAACTGGTGGCAGGACAGCGACCGCCAGGCCTTTGGCAACCTGACCGAGAAGCTGATCGCCCAGTACGAGCGCTACCAGCCGGTCACCGGCCGCTTCGTGAATGGCAGGCTGACCTTGGGCGAGAACATCGCCGATCTGTCCGGCTTGCAGATCGCCTACAAGGCCTATCAGCTGAGCTTGAACGGTCAGCCCGCGCCCAAGCTCGATGGCTTCAGTGGCGAGCAGCGCTTCTTCATCGGCTTTGCTCAGGTCTGGCGTAACAAGACCCGCGCCGAGCGTACCCTGCAGCTGCTGACCATCGACCCGCATTCGCCGTCCAGCCTGCGCCCGGTCGGCGCCGCGGTGAATAGCGATGGCTTTATGCAGGCCTTCGAGGTGCAGGCCGGCGACGGCATGTATAAGCCGGCCGAGGAGCGCATCCGCATCTGGTAAGCCCTGCGCAGGGCCGCTGCGCCGCTGTAAAACCGGCGTAACCGGCCCTGACTAACATGGCGCGCTCGTTCCCTTTCGAGCGCCGCCATGTCCGCCACCCTGTTCCGCAAAACCCCGCTTGGCCATAGCGAGATTGCCCAGCGCAGCCAGGGCCTGCCTGCGCTGGCGCGCCGGCTGCTGATTCTGGTGGATGGCGCCAAAACGCTGGCACAGCTGAGCGCGCTGAGCGGCGCCGGCGCACAGACCGACAGCCTGCTGCAGGCACTGCATGCGGATGGCTTTATCGAAGCGATGCAGCCGGGTGGCGCGGCCAGCGCCGCGGTACAGCCTGGCCCAGTCACCGCGACGATCCCTGCGCCAGCGCCCGCGGCACCGGCGCCGGCACAGCCCGCCATCAGCAACGCGCAACTACAGCTGGTCAAACGCCTGATGCTGGACAGCAGCCGTGATTATCTGGGCCTGATGGGGGTAGAGATTCAGGCCCGCATCGAACAGGCCCAGGATGCGCTGGCGCTGCGCAACTGCCTGGCACGCTGGAGCCTGGCCCTGCGCGAAAGCCGCCAGGGCAGCCAGCTGGCGGCGCCTTATCTGGCCCAGGTGAAGGCGTTGCTGGAGGCCTGAGCTAATAGCTCGCGTAGCGCTGTTCAATCAGCGCGTATTGGCCCGATTTGCGCAAGGCCAACAGGCCCAGGTCAAAGCGGTCGCGTTGTTCGGGGTTGCGAAAGCCGACGTGGTAATCGGTGGCTGGGAATAGCGCATGCCAGCTCAAAGGCTGGCGGCTATCGACCTGCTTGGCCACCTCGGCGCGGAAGTATTCGATGATGCGCCGATCGCCAACAATCACATCCACCCGCCCCGCATACAGCAGACGATTGCGGGTGATCTGTTGCGCTTCCTCGCGGTAGTTGGGGTTGCGCGCGGCCATGGCGCCGAACTCCGGGCCGAGCAAGAGGCGCGCACGCGGGAAGGCGCTGACCGAATAGCGTCCAAGGTCCTTGATCTCACGGATATCCAGCTGGCGCTTGGCCAGGCTGACCGCATAGTTCTGGTAATGGATATAAGCTTGCGAGTAATGCGCGCTGACCCCGCTCTGCGCATTGGTCGTGGCAATCGCATCGATCTGGCCGCTGGCCAGCATCAGGTGCAGGCGCTCCATGGGCGCGAAGAAGGGCTCCATCTGCATGCCGGCTTCGCGCGCGGCACTATCGATCAGGTCGAATTCCAGCCCACGCCGCTCGGCTTCAAAGATATACGGCGGCTTATTGGTGCCTAGCCCCACACGCAGGGTTTCGCCCCAGGCCGTCAGGCTGAGCCAGCACAGGAAAATGCCGTGTAAAACCGCCCTCATCCGCGCCCCCGCCATGCATGGCTATCTAATCTGCTTGCTCAGGCTCCGTTGTAGCAGGCAGCGACAGAATACACTCGCCAAAACACACTTCGATGCGCTTGAGACTCTTCACGAAGCGCCCCTGGCGCACGGCCGGCTGCCAGCGCGTCTGTTCGAAACTGTGTATGGCCGCCAGATCGAACCAGCCCGGCGGATCGGCGGCCATCACCCGAATATCGCTGACGATGCCGTACTCATTGATGCGCAGTTCCAGCTCCACGCGCCCACTCTGGATATGACTGGGTAGATCAGTCGGCATGGCCGGCTCGATCAAGGTCAGCGGCGCGGCGCGCACATCGAGCTCATTGGCCGGATAGAACACGCTGTCCTCGTCCTGGCCGAACACCGCCAGCCAATCGGGCCAGCTTGCTTCTTGGTCCGCGGCAGGCGAGGCCAGTTCCGCCACGGCGCCGGTCGGCGCTTGCGTGGGCGGTGTGGACGGAGGGGATAGCGGCGGGAGTGGCGGCAGGACTGCTTCACTCGGGCGCGGGCTGGCCAGCGCCAGGGGAGCAAGCTCAGCCGGCGCACTCTGCTGTGATGGGGTATGCAGCAGGGTGACCGTCATCGGCTGCGCGGCGCCATTGCGGCGCGCGGCGGGCTGATCGGTGAGATACAGCCCGAGCAGGTGCGCGCAGGCAGACAGCAGCAAGGCCAGGGCGAAGCGGAATGGCAGGCGCCAGCTCACCCCGGGCTGCTCCCGACGGATTACTGCTTGGCAACCGGCTTGGCGGCCGGCTTCTCGTTCAGCTTGGCGTCGAAGCTTTCCAGGTCAATGGCGCCCGATACCAGCTCACCGCTTTCAAACACCATGGACGGGGTCGCGCTGACATCAAGCTTTTCCGCCAGGGCAGCCGTATCCGCCAGTGGTGTCGCACACTGAGCCTCGCCCTGCGGCAGCTTGCCATCCAGCATCCAGTCCTTCCAGGCCTTAACCGGATCGGCCGCGCACCAGATCAGCGCCGACTTGCGTGCGGCATCCGGGTGCAGCTGGGCCAGCGGCATCAGGAAGGTGTAGACGGTCACATTGTCCAGCTTGGCAATCGTCTCGCGCTCGAGCTTCTTGCAGAACGGGCAGTCCGGATCGGAGAACACCGCCACCTTGCGCGCACCATTACCGCGCACTTCCTTGATCGCTTTGTCCAGCGGCAGGCTGGCGAAATCGGTGCGCGACAATTCCTTGATACGGGCCTCGGTCAGGCTGGTACGGGTTGTCAGGTCCACCAAATCACCCACAAAGATGTGGCTGACCTTGGCATCGGTGTACACCACCTGCTTAGGCGCGAACACCACCTCGTACACCCCCTTGACCGGGGTGGCACGTACGCTGGCCACCGGGCGCTGCGGGAATTTCTTTTCCACCGCGGCCTTGACCGAGGCGGTGTTGTCGCCGGCCGCATTGGCGCAGGCGGCCAGGGCCAGGCCGATGCTGACAGCGGCGATACGTTTGGCGATCGGGTTCATGGTGCGAAGTCCTTGCAGGAGAAAACGGAATTAACGGAATGCCTGCTGCATCAGCAGGCGTTTGAGCGGACCGGCATGGTCCACCAGATTCAGGCCCAGATTACGCAGCAGGCCTAGCTTGGGGCGTTGCGGGGAAAACAGTTTCTGCAGGCCATCACAGACGGTCTGCATGCGCAGCACGTCCTCGGCACGGCTGCGCGCATAGCGAGCCAGCAGCGCCGCATCACCTGGGTCGCGCCCGATAGCCTGGTTCAGGATGTCGGCCAGCACGCTCGCATCACCAAAGCCCAGGTTCACGCCCTGGCCGGCCAGCGGGTGGATGGTATGGGCAGCATCACCGATCAGGGCTAGGCGTGGTGCCCAGACCCGTTCGGCCCGACCGAGCGCAAGCGGAAAAACCGCCGCCGGGGTGATCACGTCGAGCGCACCCAGCGCGTGCCCACCGGCCGCGGCCACCTTGGCGGCCAGCTCGGCGGGCGACAAGGCCAGCAAGGCCTCGGCTTGTGCGTCGTCGGTAGACCAGACGATGGAAATCCGGTTCCCCGGCAGCGGCAGATAGGCAAGGATGCCGTCGGCACGGAACCACTGACGCGCGATATCGCCATGCGGGCGTTCACAGTGGAAGTTCGCCACCACACCGCGCTGCTGATAGGGCTGGCGCTGAAAGGCAATGCCGGCCTGCTCGCGCAGCCAGGATTGCGCGCCATCCGCAGCAACCGCGAGGCGAGCGCGTACGGTCACACCATCTGCCAGCTGCAGGCTGACCGCGTCGCCGGCGAACTGCACGGACTGCAGCTGGGCCGGACACAAAATGCTCACCTGGCCAGCCAAGGCCTGCCACAGGCTGGCCTGCAGACTGCGGTTCTCTACGGTAGCGGCCAAGGCATCGACTGCCAGATCGAGTGCATCGAAGCCCAGCGCACCGCCACCATCGCCGCGTACATCCATCTTGCGTATCCAACCCGGCCGCACGGGCGGCCAGCCGCCGATACGGCGCAGAAAGTGCTGGCTACCCGGGCTGATTGCGTAGACGCGATTGTCCCAATCCTGCTCGGCATGGCTGGGCTGCGGGGCGGGGCTGCGCTCAAGCAACGCCACGCGCCAATGCGGCGCCAGCGCAAGCGCCAAGCTAGCGCCGACCAGGCCGCCGCCAACAATGGCGATATCGAAATCGTGTTCACTCATGGCGTGCCAAACACCATGCGCTGGGCAAAGCCACGCCGCAGCGGTTTGAGGTTGTCCATAGCCAGGAAGCCGAGCGCACGCGCATGGCGTAGTGGTGCTTCCTCGCGGCCGAACAGGCGGATCAGCCCGTCAGTGAAGCCGACCGTGGCGAGGCTGTCGCGTTTGCGCAAACTCGCGTAGCGCGCCAGCATGGCTGGCTCGCCGAGCTGGCCAGGGGCGGTGGCGCGTATCACCCGCGCCAGGGCCAGCGCATCGCGCAAGCCGAGATTGAAACCTTGGCCGGCCACCGGGTGCAGGGTCTGTGCGGCATTGCCGACCACGGCCAGGCGGCGCGCCTGATGGCTACTCGCCCATTTCAGGCGTAGCGGAAAACTGGCGCGCGGACCGACCGCGACCAGGCGACCAGCCCGCTCGCCCACACGGTCCTGCAGTTCGCGCAGGAAGTCCGCATCGGACAGATGCAGCGCGTCGAGGTGATCGGACTGCGGCCGGGTCCACACCACGGCATAGCCCTCGCCCTTCGGCAGCAGGGCAATCGGCCCATCGCTGGCGAAGCGCTCATAGGCAACGCCGCGTTGCGGCCGGTCGGTCTGGACCTCGGCCAGGATGGCCGTCTGTTGGTAATCATGTTGATCCTGGCCTATACCGGCCTCGGCCAGCAGCTGGCCGCCTTCGGCCAGCACCACCAGCTTGGCGGTCATCAGCTCACTCTGCCCCGCCTGGTCGATGCTGACTGCCGCATAGCCATCAAGCGCCTGCAGGCGGGTGGCTTTGCAGCCGGTCAGGTAGTGAAGGTCTGCCCCGGCCACACCGGACAGGCGCGCGTGCATAGCCTGGGCCAGCGCTGCATAGGGCAGCACATAGCCAAGCGCGGGTAGGCCGAGGTCGGCATCGGCCAGCTTGACCCGACCAAACGCGCCCTGCTGCGACACATGCACCTGATGGATGGGCGTGGCAGCAGCAGCCGGCCACACGCCCAGCTCACTCAACGTCTCGGCACTCGCATGGGCGACGGCCAAGGCGCGCGCATCCTGGCCGGGCGCCTGGCGCGCTTCCAGTACCGCAATGCGCAGGCCGCTCTGTTGCAAGGACAGGGCCAGCGCGCCGCCCACCGGGCCGCCACCGACGATCAGCACATCGACATGGGCAGGCAGGCTCATGCGGGCATCTCCAATAAGGCGTTCAGCTGTGCGTATTGCAGCAGCATGATGGTCTTGGCATCGCGGATCTCGCCCTTGCGCACGCTTTCCAGCGCGGCGGCGAAGGGCATTTCCAGCACCTCGATGTCCTCGCCCTCGTGCGCGAGCCCACCGCCCTCGCCTTCGCGCGCCGCTGGGTCGTATTCGGCCACGAAGAGATGCAGCACCTCGGTCACCGCGCCGGGCGACATATAGGCTTCGAACACCTTACGCACCGCGCCGACCTGGTAGCCGGTTTCCTCGATCGCTTCGCGGCGTATGCAGTCTTCCGGTGCATCGTCGTCCAAGAGGCCCGCACAGGCCTCGATCAGCAGGCCGTCCGGGTTGCCGTTCAGATAGGTGGGCAGGCGGAACTGGCGGGTCAGCACCACGCTTTGGCGCGCGCGGTTGTAGAGCAGCACGGCCGCGCCATTGCCGCGGTCGTACACCTCGCGCGTCTGGGTGACCACCTGGCCATCGCGCTGCTGGCGCCGATAGGTGTGCTTGTGCAAGTGGTACCAGTTATCCGACAGCAACTGGCTATCCAGCAGTTCGAGCGCTTGCATGCTAGTCCCTAGCGCGCCATGGTGGCTTCGATCTCGGCCACGGTTTTCGGCGTCAGCGCCGTGAAGTTCTCATGGCCTTCGGCCGTGACCAGCAGATCGTCCTCGATACGCACGCCGATGTGCAGGAAGTGCTCGGGCACTTCGACATAGCTGGCGGGCGAATCGGCCAGCAGCGGGCGGAAGTAGAGACCGGGTTCCACGGTCAGCACCATGCCGGCCTCCAGCGGGCGGGTCTGGCCGGCAATCTTGTAGCGGCCGGCATCGTGCACATCCAGGCCCAGCCAGTGGCCGGTGCCATGCATATAGAACTGCTTATAGGCCTCCTGCTCGATCAGCCCATCCACCGTGCCCTGCAGGATATTCAGATCGACCAGACCCTGAGTCAGCGTGCGCACCGAGGCATCGTGGTAGGCAAGGCGCGGCACGCCCGGGCGCACCTGCTCAAAACTCGCCACCATGGCCGCCAGCACCAGCTGGTAGATATCCTTCTGCGGCCCGCTGAACTTGCCCGAGACCGGGAAGGTACGGGTGATATCGGCCGCGTAACCGTGCAGCTCGCAACCGGCATCGATCAGCAGCAGCTGACCGTCCTGCAGGCGGCAATTGTTCTCGTGGTAGTGCAGGCAGGTGGCATTCGACCCGCCGGCCACGATGGAGCCATAGGCGGGCGAGCGTGCGCCCTGCTGCATGAAGTGGTAGAGCAGCTCGGCTTCCACCTGGTACTCGAACTGGCCGGCGCGCGTGCTGCGCATGGCGCGGATATGCGCCTCGCTGGAAATGCGCCCCGCCTCGCGCATCAGGGCAATCTCGCTCTCGTCCTTGAACAGGCGCAGCTCGTCGATGGCCGGGCGCACATCGAGGAAGCGGTTTGGCGTCTCCACCGCCTCGCGCACCTTGCCGGCTGCCTGGCGCGCCAGCTTGAACAGGCGCGCATCCCAGGCGGCATCTGCACCTACCGGGAAGTGCAGCTGCGCATTACCAGCCATCAGCTCGAGCAGCTTGCCGTCCAGCTGTTCAATCGAGTAGGCCTCATCCAAGCCGAACACCTCGCGCGCCGCCTCCGGGCCATACAGAAAGCCTTCCCAGATTTCGCGCAGCTCGTTCTTGGGCTGGCAGAACAGCATGGACTTGGGCTGGCTGCCCAGCTGCATGACCAGCACCGCTTCCGGCTCGTGAAAACCGGTCATGTAGTAGAAGCTGGAGTCGAAGCGGAAGGGGAAATCATTGTCGTTATTGCGATTCTGCACCCGGGCGGTGGGCAGGATCAGCAGGCCGCTCTGCAGCTGCTGGTTCAGCGCGGCACGGCGGGCCTGGTGGCGTTCAACATGGATATGCATGGTCAGCAGTTCACGATGGGTTGGCGCGGGTAGGCGCACAGACTGGCGATTATAGCCGCTTCATGCCGGAGGCATGTTTGCTGCGACGGGAGCGGGCCAGCACGGGATGAGCGGTGCCTTACACCTGAAAGCGGAAGCACTGGTGAATCTTGCGATTGCGGAAATCCTCGGGCACCGACTGGGCCGAGATATCGCGGCAGAGCGGCGCGAGCGAGGCGTCGAGCGTGAAGCCGCGCAGATTATTGCTGAAGTAGAGCACGCCACCCGGCATCAGCAGCTTCAGGCAGCTGTGCACCAGCGCCACATGGTCGCGCTGCACATCGAGGATGTCCTGCATCTTGGCCGAGTTGGAAAAGCTCGGCGGGTCCATCACGATCAGGTCGAATAGCTGGCCCTCATCGATGGCGGTTTCCAGGTAGCGGAACACATCGGCGCGCACCAGCTGATGGCGCTGCAGATCCACGCCATTCAGTTCGAAATTGCGCTTGGCCCAATCGAGATAGGTATTCGACAGGTCCACCGTCACCGAGCTGCTGGCACCGCCAGTGGCCGCGTACACGCTGAAGCTGCCGGTGTAGGCAAACAGATTGAGAAAGCGCTTGCCGGCCGCCTCCTCGCCCACGCGCTTGCGGGTCGGACGGTGATCGAGGAACAGACCGGTATCGAGGTACTCATCCAGATTGACCCAGAACTTGCGCCCCTGCTCGTGCACGGCGAAGTCCTTGCTATGAAAGCCGGTGCGGCTGTACTGGAAATCGCCCTTCTGGCGCCGGCGCAGCTTGAAGGCAATCGTCTTGGGCTCCATGCCCAGTACCTCGGCCACCGTGGCGCGCACCTCGGCCACCCAGGCCGCGTGTTCCTCGTCGCTCTGCTGCCAGCCGGTGTCGTATTCGGCCACATGGGCACGTGTGCCATACACATCCACCGCCACCGGGTATTGCGGGATATCACGGTCGTAGATGCGGTAGGCCTCGGTGCCGACGCGCTTGGCCCATTTGGCCTGGTGCTTGGCGCTCTTGGCGAGGCGGTTATGAAAGTCTTGCAAGGCCGACATACGGTTCCATTCGGGGTTGCGCGAAGCGCAGGGGGTGAATCAGAGCTGGGCAATGAAGTCTGCCGCCAGGGCCAGGCCCTGGGCGGGCGCTTCCACGCCCTCGTGTTCGATGCTGAAAACGCCCGCATAGCCTTGTGCGAGCAGGCCATCCAGCAGCGTGCGCCAGGTGCTGGCGTCGTGGCCATCACCGGGTTTGACGAATTGCCAGGCGCGCTGATCACGCTGGGCAAACGGCGTGTGGTCCAGCCAGCCATGTTCGGCCAGCCGGGCCGGGTTGACCAGCAGATCCTTGACATGAAAATGTGCGACGGCGGGCCCGAGCAGCTGCACGGCCGCCAGCGGGTCTATGCCCTGCCACCATAGATGGCTGGGGTCGAGATTGGCGGCAATGGCCGGACCACAGGCGTCGCGCAGGCGTAGCAGCGTAGATGGCGAGTGCACGGCAAAGCCGCCATGCAGCTCGAGCGCAATCACCACGCCCAGCTCGCTGGCGCGCTGGGCCAGACCCTGCCAGTAGGGAATCAGTGCGTCCTGCCACTGGCGCTCCCACAGCGCGGCGTAATCGTCCGGCCAGGCCACCACCGGCCAGTTCGGCACACCGGGGCCGGGCTGGCCGGAGAAGGCCACTACCACCGGCACCTCGAGCGCATGCGCGCTTTCCAGCGCGGCACGCAGCTGGCGGTCATCGCGCGCCGCGCGTGCCGTTTCCGGGTGGAGTGGATTGCCATGGCAGGACAACGCAGCCAGGCGCACACCAGCCGCTTGGCTATCAGTCCGTAAGGCACGCACGGCCGCCGGGTCGCGGGCCAGCTGCTCGGCATCGGCATGCGCGGTCGATGGCCAGCCACCCACGCCGAGTTCAAGCGCGCCTATGCCTTGCTCGGCGCAAAAGCGCAGCGCGGCCGGCAGATCGCGATCCTGCAGGGCGGTGCTGAACGCGCACAGGCGCGCGCTATGCCGGGCGGCCATGGCCTTCCCGCAGCAGCACTTCCAGCGCCTCGGCCGGCACCGGTTTGCTGAACCAGTAGCCCTGCGCGCTCTGACAACCGAGCTCGCGCAGGAAGTCGCGCTGCGCCTGGTTCTCCACACCTTCCGCCGTTACGGCCAGATCAAAGGCGCGCGCGATATGCACGATGGAGCGGGTGATCGCCACATCGCCGGCATGGCCGGGCAAGTCATCCACAAAGCTGCGGTCGATCTTCAGGCGATCAATCGGCAGCCGCTTCAGATAGGACAGTGAGGAATAGCCAGTGCCGAAATCGTCGATGGCCAGGCGCACACCGAGCGCCTTCAGCTGCTGCAGGCCGGCAATCGCATCCACGCTCTGCTCGGCCAGCACTCCCTCGGTCAGCTCCAACTCGAGAAAACGTCCCGGCACCGCGCACACCTCCAGCATCTCGGCCAGGCGCGGCACGAACTGGCTCTGGCGGAACTGGATGCCGGAGATATTGACCGCCAGTACGAAATCATCCCAGCCGGCGCGGCGCCATTGCGCGAGCTGGCGCAGGGCCGCACTCAGAATCCAGTCACCCAGCGGCAGGATCAGGCCAGTTTCCTCGGCCAGCGGAATAAAGCTGGCCGGCGAAACCAGGCTGCCGTCGGCGGCGCGCATGCGTACCAGCGCCTCGGCGCCGATGATGCGCCCGCTGGCGAGGTCGATCAGTGGTTGGAAATGCAGGCTCAGCGACTCGTGCTCGAGCGCCGCGCGCAGCTGCATTTCCACCTTGCGCTTGTGGGCGGCCTGCTCGGCCAGCGGGGCGGCAAACCAGGTAAAGCGATTGCGCCCTTGGCGCTTGGCCTCGTACATGGCGATATCGGCGTGCTTGATCAGGGTCAGCCTGTCCTCGCCCTGCGCGGGGAAGCTGGCCATGCCGATGCTGGCGCTGATCACATATTCATTGCCGGCGATCAGATAGGGGCGCACCAGCGCGCGCGCCACGCGCTGGGCAAAGGATTCGACCTCGAGTGGATGCGGCGAGGGATAAAGGATCAGGAACTCGTCGCCGCCATGCCGGCAGACGAAGCCGCTGTCCTCAACTTCGCCACGCAGGCGCAGCGCGATCTGCTGCAGCAGCGCATCACCGACCGTGTGGCCGTCGGTGTCATTGATCAGCTTGAAATTGTCGAGATCGAGGAAGAGCACGGCGAACTGCGCATGCTCGGCGCGGTATTGTTCGAAACGCTCGGCCAGATAAAGGCGGTTGGGCAGGCCGGTCAGCGGATCGTGACGCGCCTGCTGGCTGATCTGCTCCTCGGCTGCCTTGCGCGCGGTGATATCGCGCGCTACGCCGGCCGTGCCGATCAGGCTGCCGGTCTCGTCGAATACCGGCACCTTGATGGTCTCGGCCCAGCCAAAACCACCCTCCTCGCGATGAATCTTCTCCACCACCCGCTTGGGCTGGCCGCTCTGCATGACTTCACGGTCCTCGGCCAGAAAGTGCTCGGCCATCTCGGGCGGGCTCAGATCGCGGTCGGTCTTACCGATCAGGCTGTCGGGCGTGCAGTTGAACACGCTGGCGAACTTGCGGTTGACCAGCACGAAGCGGCTCTCGGTGTCCTTCAGCCAGGCAAGGTCATCAATGCTGTCCATCAGCGCCAGCTGCTGGGCCAGCAGCCCGCGCTGGCGGCCTTCGACCTCGGGCGCGGGGCGGCGACGCAGCCATAGCGCGGCGAGCAGGCCGCCGAGCAGCATCGCCAGGATCAGCAGGACCAGATAGGCCATCGCGGCTCAGCCCGCCGCGCCCTGCAGCGACATCTCGATAAAACGCCGATGCACGGGGGCCGGCACATATTTGCGCAACACCTCTTCCCAACCGGTCGGGCCGACCAGGCCCTTGATCATGGTCGAGCTGACTTCAGCGATCTCGCGCGGCGGCATCAGGAAAATCGTGTCGATGCTGGGCACCAGATCGGCATTCACATAGCGCATGGTGCGCTCGAACTCGTAATCGCTGGCGGTGCGGATGCCGCGCAGGATGTAGTTGGCATGCATGGTCTGCGCGTAATTGACCAGGAACTGGTTTTCGAAGCTGGCCACCTTCAGGCGCGGCAGATGGCTCGTGCACTCGCGCAGCATCGCCTCGCGCTCTTCCACCGTGAAGGTGCTGCGCTTGTCCGGGTTCACCCCGATGGCCACGATCATCTCGTCGAACAGCTCATAACCCTGCTCGATCATCCATAGATGGCCGTTGGTCACAGGGTCGAAGCTGCCGGCATACACGGCTCGTTTGATCGTCATGGTCTGTCTCTCCTCGGGCCGCCCATTCTAGGCGAATAAGCGGCAAGCGCCGATAAGACCAGTTAAGTCAAAAAGCAACGCAATCAAAGGTTTTTTCGCATGCCAAAAGAATATTGCAATACCACTTTGCACAATAATCAAACCATATTGTAACCACTTAAGCATAAGCGCACACTGCCGCGCACCGCTTACCTACCGTGGAGACAGCTTATGCGCAGCATCGGAGTCGGCCTTGTCAGCCTGTTGATCAGCCTGGCCAGCCAGGCCGCCATCGTGATTGGCCAGAGCGCCCCCTTGTCCGGCGTAGCCGGCGAATACGGTCGCCAGGTCGCCCAGGGCGCACGCGCCTACTTCCTGTGGCTGAACGAGCACGCGGGCGGCATCAATGGCGAGCCGGTCAAGCATCTGTTGTACGACGACGGTTTTGATAGCGCACGCACCCTGGCCAATACCCGTACCCTGATCGACGATGACCAGGCGGTGGCACTGATGGGCTATTTCGGGGCCGATGCCACCCACCAGCTCTTGCAGCGCAAATGGCTAGAGCAGGCTGGCATCCCGCTAGTGGGCGTGGCGAACGGTGCGCGCACGGTACGCGAACCCGGCTCGCCCTTCCTGTTCCATACCCGCGCTGGCCAGCGCGAGGAAGTGAGCAAGCTGATTGCGCAGATGAAGGGGTTGGGCCTGGCCGAGATCGGCGTATTCCATGCCGACGACAGCTTTGGCCAGGATGGCCTGCGCGCGGCCGAACAGGCGGCCAAGGCGGCCGGCGTGCGCATCGTGGCCAGCGCCAGCTATGCCAGCAATAGCGCGAATGTCAGCGCCGCGGTGGCCAAGCTGGCAGCCGCCAACCCGCCCGCCATCCTGATGATCTCGATCACCAAGCCCAGCGGTGCGTTTATCAAGGCCTATCGCGGCCAGGGCGGCAGCGCGGCGCTCTACCACACCTCGACGCTGGACTTCGACCAATTGGTGGACGAGATCGGCGCTACGCTCGCCCACGGCCTGGCCATCGCCCAGGTCTACCCCTACCCCTGGGATAGTCAGAGTAAGCTGATCCGCGAATTTCGCACCGCGGTCAGCAACTACGCCTCCACCTCCACGCCCATGAGCTATGCCGCGCTGGAGGGTTACATCATGGCCAAGCTGCTGGCCGAGGCGATCAGCCGCGCCGGCCCCAAACCCAATCGCGCCAAGGTCTATCAGGCGCTGGCCAGCCTGGGCGAAACCAATTACGGCGGCTTCCGCCTCGACTACGGCCCCGGCCGGCGCGTGGGCTCGCGCTTTGTCGAGCTGACCATCATCAACCAGAAGGGTGAGCTGTCGCGCTAGGGAGGCCCTGAACCATTCAGCCCCTCAGCCATGAGTGCATCTCCCGGCAAAGCCGGGTGCTCGCCGGCCGCGATTGCGCAATGATTCCCCGTTGTTTTACTCCCCCCTCCGCCGCGGGGCACCACGCAGCAGCGCGACAGGACATTGAATCAGCGCTGCCTAGGCGCCGCCGCTATCCAACTCCGCCGCGGCACTAGCGCGTCAGATTGCCATTCGCGCTGATCATGGTCAGCTCGACAAAGCGCGAACCCACGCGGCGCTCGACATCGAAATCGAGCACGAAGCCGCCCAGATCGAAATCGTTCAGGCCGGCGAGCGCCTGCACCAATGCCTCGCGGCTGGCGCCCTTGCCGGCACGGCGCAGCGCCTCGATGGCGGTGCGGCCGGCGATATAGCCCTCGATCGAGGCATAGGACAGCTTGGCGCTCTTCGGTGCATGCGCGCGCATGGCGGCTTGGTAGTCGCGTACCAGCTTCAGGCGCGTATCAGCCGGGTAGGGGTAGACCTGGGCAATGCCCACGCCGCGCGCCTGGTCACCGCCGACCAGCTGGACGATTTCCTCGTAATTGGCGCTGGACAGGTTGTAGAGCTGGGCCGTGCCGCCTGCGGCGCGGAAGTGCTGGACGAACAGCCCGGCCGGGCGGCTCTGCGCGAGCAGTAGCACCGCATCCGCGCCAGCCTTGGCGAGACTCTGCGCAGCGGCGCCCGCCTTCTGCCCCTCGCCATCCAGCTTCGCCTGTGCAAACGGCGCCAGGCCACGCGCGCGCAGTGCCTGCTGGGCCAGCTGCTGAACGCTGGCGCCGAAATCATCATCCTGCGCGAGTAGCGCCACGCGGCGCATGCTGAGCTTGTCGACCAGCAGGCTGACCATCTTCTCCACCTCGCCCTGGTAGCCGGTGCGCAGATGGAAGGCATAAGGGCCGGCCTGGCTGAGCACCTGGGCCGCGCCCGAACCGCTGCCTACCAGGGCAATGCGCTGCTCGGCCAAGAGGCGCGCCAGCTCGCTCGGATCGTGATTGCCGTGGTAGCCGAGCAGCAGGCTGGCTTTCTCCTGGCTGATCAGGCTGCGGGTATTGGCCAGGGTCTGGGCCGGCTTGCCCTGGTCGTCGAGCAGGGCCAGGCGCAGGGTTTCACCCTGGATGCCGCCGGCCTTGTTGGTCTCTGCAATCGCCACCGCCACGCCCAGCGACAGGCCACGGCCGCTATCGCCGGTAGGGCCGGACAGCGCGGCCGACTGGCCGAGCACGATCTCGGCCCGGGCGGCACCCGCCAGCAAGGCCAGGGTTAGATAAAGGGAGGGCAAGGCGAAACAGCGCAGGCAAGACCGCATAGAGTTGCTCCAAGTCTGGGTGGGTAGGCGCCAAGGTGTCGTGGCTGCCGGAGCGGCAGCATGCCCTTGGTCGTGACCCGGCCTGATGGGTGTCTCATGCCCGGCCGGGCCGCCCGCAGTCTAAGCGCTTTGGTACTTTTCTTACGGAAAACTGACTAACCGTGTTGCAAATTAGAAAAAAGCCACCCCGCGGGGTGGCTTTTTGAACGCCGAGCGCTGCGCGATCAGGCGTTAATGGTTTCCACATGGTGGCAGGCCACCAGGCGGTCATCCACCTGGCGCAGCTGCGGCACTTCCTGCTTGCAGCGCTCGCTGGCATGCGGGCAGCGCTTGTGGAAGCTGCAACCGGAGGGCGGATTGAGCGGGCTGGGCAGCTCGCCCTGGATCTTGATCTTGATGCGGCGGTCTTCCTCGCGGATGGCCGGGGTCGCACTCATCAGCGCCTGGGTGTACGGATGCAGCGGCTTGGCATAGATGCTGGCCTTGCTGCCGTATTCGACCGTAGAGCCCAGGTACATGACCATCAGATCGTCCGCCACATGCTCGACCACGCTCAGATTGTGCGAGATGAACACATAGCCGGTGTTGAACTCGTCCTGCAGGTCCATGAACAGATTAAGGATCTGCGCCTGGATCGACACATCGAGCGCCGACACCGGCTCATCGGCGACCACGATCTTCGGGTTGAGGATCATGGCGCGCGCAATCGCGATGCGCTGGCGCTGGCCGCCCGAGAACATGTGCGGGTAGCGGTGAATATGCTCGGGGCGCAGGCCGACCTTGGCGACGATGGCCTTGATCTTTTCCAGGCGCTCGGACTTGCTCAGGCCGGTATTGATCATCAAGGGCTCGTCCAACGTAGCCAGGATGGTCTTGCGCGGGTTCAGCGAGGCATAGGGGTTCTGGAACACCATCTGCACCTTGCTGCGCATGGCCTTCAGCGTGGCCTTGTCGGCATGGGCCACATCGACGCCTTCGACCAGCAGCTGACCCGAGGTGGCCGGCTCGATCATGGTCAGCTGGCGTGCCAGGGTGGACTTGCCGCAGCCCGATTCACCGACCACCGCCAGCGTACGCTTAGGCTGCAGGCTGAAGGACACACCATTGAGTGCCTTGACCGTGGCGTGGCCCTTGAGGAAGCCGCGGCTCACTTCGTAGTAGCGGGTCAGGTCGCGCGCGACCAGCAGCTCGTTGTTCTGCTCAGCCATGCTGGGCGCTCCCTTCGATGTTCAGCGGGTAGAAGCAGCGCACGCGGCCGGCTTCGCCCAGCAGTTGCGGACGCTCGCTGCGGCAGCGGTCTTGCGCAAAGCGGCAGCGCGGGCTGAGCAGGCAGCCCGTCGGGCGGTCGTAATGACCGGGCACGATGCCGGGCAGGGCCGACAGGCGGCGCGCGCCCTTGTTGTGCTCGGGAATCGCGTCGAGCAGGGCCTGGGTATAGGGGTGATGCGGCTGGGCGAACAGCTTGGCCACCGGCGCCTCTTCCACCACCTGGCCCGCATACATCACGCAGATGCGGCGGGCCATTTCGGCCACCACGGCCAGATCATGGGTAATCATGATCAGGCCCATGTTGTGCTCTTTTTGCAGCTTGGCCAGCAGATCCATGATCTGGGCCTGGATGGTCACGTCCAGCGCCGTGGTCGGCTCGTCGGCGATCAAGAGCTTGGGGTTGCAGGCAATCGCCACCGCAATCATCACGCGCTGGTTCATGCCGCCCGACAGCTGGTGCGGATAGGCATTGAGACGGTTCTTCGCGTCGGGAATCTCCACCAGTTCCAGGAGCTCCAGCGCGCGCTGCTCGAGCGCCGCGCCGCGCAGACCCATATGCACCTTCAGCGATTCCTTGATCTGGAAGCCGACCGTGTAAGCAGGGTTCAGGCTGCTTAAGGCATCCTGGAAGATCATCGAGATGTCTTTGCCGACGATCTTGCGGCGCTGGCTGGGCGAGAGCTTGAGCAGATCGTGGCCGTCGAACACCAGCTCGTCAGCCGTCACGCGGCCGGGGGCGTCGATCAGGCCCATCAGCGCCATCATGGTCACCGACTTGCCGGAACCCGATTCACCGACGATGCCGACCAGCTCGCCGCGCTCGATCTCGAAATCCAGGCCATCCACGGCCGGGAAGGGATGCGCGAGCGAACCGAACTCGACGCGCAGGTTTTTGATTTTCAGCAGGCTCATGGCCACTCCTTACGCTGCGCGCTTCAGGCGCGGATCAAGCGCATCGCGCAGGCCGTCGCCCATCAGATTGATGGCCAACACCGAGATCAGGATGGTCACACCCGGCATGGTCACCACCCAGGGCGCGCGTTCGATGTAGTCGCGCGCGGCGGACAGCATGGTGCCCCACTCGGGCGTAGGCGGTTGCACACCCAGGCCCAGGAAGCCCAGCGCAGCCGCTTCAAGCACCGCGCTGGAAAAGCCCAGCGTGGCGTTCACGATCAGCGGCGCCATGCAGTTGGGTAGCACGGTCACGAACATCAGGCGCAAGGTGCTGGCGCCGGCCACGCGGCTGGCGGTCACATATTCCTTGTTGATTTCGGCCATGGCGGCAGCACGGGTCAAGCGCACATAACTGGGCAAGGTGCCGATCGCGATCGCGATCATGGTGTTAATCAGACCAGGTCCGAGGATGGTGATGATGCAGATGGCCAGGAGCAGCGAAGGCAGGGCCAGCATGATGTCCATCAGGCGCATGATGACCGGGCTCAGATAGCGCTGGAAGAAGGCCGCCATGAGGCCCAGCACCACGCCCGGAATCATCGACATCACCACCGACATGAAGGCGATCATCAGCGAGACCTGCGCGCCGTGGATCAGGCGCGACAGGATGTCGCGCCCCAGCTCGTCGGTGCCGAACAGGAACTGCGTCGAACCGCCTTCTGCCCAGGCCGGCGGCGTCAGCATATGGTCACGGTATTGCTCGATTGGGCTATGCGGCGCGATCACGCCGGCAAACAGCGCACAGAACAGGATGAACAGAAAGATGAACAGGGCCACCACGGCGCCCTTATTGGCCGAGAAGCTCTGCCAGAACTCTTTCAGGGGTGAGGGGAAGCTGGGCACGGCTTCCACGGTTTGAACCGGTGTCGTCATGATGGCTTCCTTATTTGTGCGAACGGATACGCGGGTTGACCACGCCGTAGAGGATGTCCACGACCAGGTTGACCACGATGAAGATGGTGGCCGATACCAGGATGCCGGCCTGTACCACCGGGTAGTCGCGGCGCGAGATCGAATCGACCAGCCATTTTCCGATGCCAGGCCAGGAGAAGATGGTTTCGGTCAGCACGGCGCCGGCCAGCAAGGCACCGGTCTGCAGGCCGATCACGGTGATCACCGGAATCAGCGCATTACGCAGCGCATGCACGACCACCACACGGGTCGGGGCCAGGCCTTTGGCGCGCGCGGTGCGGATATAGTCCTCGCGCAGCACTTCCAGCATCGAGGAGCGCGTCATGCGCGCAATCACCGCCAGCGGGATGGTACCCAGCACGATGGTGGGCAGGATCAGGTGCATGAAGGCAGATTTGAACGCGCCCTCTTCACCGGACAGATAGCTGTCGATCAGCAGGAAGCCGGTCTTGACCGGGATGTCGTATTCGATGGCGATGCGCCCGGACACCGGGGTGAGCCCCAGGCTGACCGAGAAGAACATGATCAGGATCAGGCCCCACCAAAAGATCGGCATCGAGTAGCCGGTCATGGCCGCCCCCATCACGCCATGGTCGAAGACCGAGCCGCGTTTGAGGCCGGCGATCATGCCGGCTGGCAGGCCGAACAGCACCGCAAAGATCAGCGCGCAGATGGCCAGCTCGACGGTAGCAGGGAACAGGGTCAGGAATTCCTTGGTCACCGGCTCGCGCGTGACCAGGCTGATGCCCAGATCCCCTTCGGCCAGCTTGCCCAGATAGGTGAAGTACTGCACATGCAGGGGCTGATCGAGACCAAGGCGCTGCATGGCCGCCGCGTGCATCTCGGGGTCGAGACGGCGTTCGCCCACCATGACCTCGATCGGGTCGCCCGGAATCATGCGGATCAGGGCGAAGGCGACCAGCGTGATGCCGATGAAGGTCGGGATGACCGTCGCCAGTTTCCTGAGGATAAAGGAAAACATAGAGTTCCTTCCTGACGGCCGGGATTGCCGGGCCGGGGTTGGGAAAAGCGCGCGATGTTACGCGCGAGTGACGTCAGCGGCAATTTCACCCCGGCGCCAGGCGGGTCTTCTGCCAGGACCGCCAGAGCATGCAAGGGGCGCGAAGCGAATACGGATGCGGCTGCCAGCCCCCTACCCCATCCGAATTAAGGGTTTTCCCTCAGTAGCATCCTTACCACCAGACCGGCTCGGGATTCAGCCGCACGCCGAACTGTTGATACACATCGTCCTGCACGGCGCGCATCAGCGCCGCCACATCTGCCGCACTGGCCCCGCCATGGTTGACCAGCACCAGCGCCTGCTTCGCATACATGCCCACCGGCCCCAGCTGGCGCCCTTTCCAGCCCGCCTGCTCGATCAGCCAACCGGCCGCCAGCTTGACCCGGCCATCGGCCTGCGGGTAGCAAGGCAGACCGGGATGCAGGGCTTTGAGTGCCTCGGCCTGCTCAGTTGTGACCAGGGGGTTGTGAAAGAAGCTGCCGGCATTGCCAATCTCGGCCGGGTCGGGCAGCTTGCTGCGCCGGGTGGCCATGACCGCGTCGGCCACCGCCTGGGCGGTGATTTCCTGGCCCTCCAGGCGCGCGCGCAGATCGCCGTAGTCGAGCAGCGGCTGCCAGGCCTTGGGCAGGCGGAACAAGACCTCGGTAATCAGCCAGCGCCCAGCCTGCTCGCGTTTGAAGATGCTGTCGCGGTAGCCGAACTCGCAGTGTTCGGCGGTGAAGATGCAGGTGGCGCCATCCTCCAGGCTCAGCGCGGCGAGGCCATGAAAGCGATCCTTGAGCTCCAGCCCGTAGGCGCCGATATTCTGGATCGGCGCAGCACCCACCGTGCCGGGAATCAGCGACAGGTTCTCCAGCCCCGGCCAGCCCTGCGCGAGCGTCCATTGCACGAAGTCGTGCCAGTTCTCGCCGGCCGCCGCGGCCACATAATAGGCGTCGGCATCCTCGCCCAGCAGCGTGCGCCCCAGCAGCTCGACCTTGAGCACCGTACCGTCCACCTGCTCGCTCGGTACCAGATTGCTGCCGCCGCCGAGCACATGCAGCGGCCGCTCGGCCTCGCGCAGCAGCGCTTCCAGCTGCTGGGCATCGCTGAAATGCACGAGGTGGTTAGCCTGGGCGCGCAGGCCCAAGGTGTGCAGAGGAGCCAGATCGCAGGCGGGAATGGGCAGCATGAGATTACGCAGTCAGGGAATAATCGGCCGATTATACTGAGCCGGTCCCATCTACCAAGGCGACAGGCTCATGTTTGCCCGTCTGTTGTTTGCCGCACTCGTTTGCCTGACCGCGCTGGCCCAGCCGCTCAAGGTTTACACCGAGGATTTTCCGCCCTTCAATGTGCTGGACGAGCAGGGCCGCCCTAGTGGTTATGCGGTCGAACTGCTGGCCCAGCTGATGCAGGAAGCCCAGCAGGACTACCGGCTCGAACTGGTGCCTTGGGCACGCGCGCTGACCCTGGGCAAACAGATGCCCAACACCCTGATCTTCACCATCGCGCGCACCAGCGAGCGCGAGGCCTTCTTCTACTGGATAGGCCCGTTCGCCAACCGCACCACGGCCTTGATGCGCCTGCGCGACTCACCGCTGCGGGTCGGCTCGCTGGAGGAGGCCAAGCGCTACCGGATCGGGGTGATCAACGGCGATGCCGGCATGGAAATGCTGCGCGCACAGGGCTTTGTGCACGGCAAGAACCTGATCGCGCTCGACAAGCGCAATGACCTGATCCGCCTCTTGCAGCTGAAGTCGATCGACTTCGTGGTGGCCAGCCCGAACATCATGCACTACGTGGCCCGGCGCGCCGGGCTCTCGCCTGATCAGCTGAGCATCCAGTTGATCCTGAATCAGGGGCCCGAAGGCTTTTACTTTGCCCTGAACCGCCAGTCCCCGCCCGAGCTCGCCCAACGCCTGCAAGCCGCCCTGCAACGCCTGGACGAGCGCGGCAGCCTGGATGCATTGAAACGAAAGTACCAGATCGAATGAAAATCGCCGTCTTCGACAGCCACCACTACGACCAGCAGGCACTGAAGTTGGCCAATGCGCGCTTTGGCCACCAGTTGCAGTTCTTCGAGCCGCGCCTGAATGCCAGTACCGCCCTGCTGGCACAGGGCTTCGAAGCGGTCTGCCCCTTTGTGAACTGCCGGCTCGATGCCACCACCCTGGCCCAGTTGCAGCAAGGTGGCACCCGTCTGGTGGCGCTGCGCGCGGCCGGTTTCAATGGCATTGATCTCGCCGCCGCCAAGCAGCTGGGCATCGCGGTAGCACGCGTGCCGGCCTACTCACCGCATGCGGTGGCCGAACACGCATTCGCCCTGCTGCTGACCCTGGTGCGCAAGACCCACCGCGCCTACAACCGGGTGCGCGAGGCCGACTTTTCGCTCGACGGCCTGGTCGGCTTCGATCTGCATGGCAAGACCCTGGGACTGATTGGCACCGGCAAGATCGGTCAGGTGGCCGCGCGCATCGGCGCCGGCTTCGGCTGTCGCGTGCTGCTGGCCGACCCGCAGCCCGATACCGCCTTCGCCACCAGCATTGGCGCGCACTATGTGGCGCGCGAAACCCTGCTGGCCGAGTCGGACATCGTCTCGCTGCACCTGCCGCTCAGCCCGCAGACCCAGCATCTGATCGACGCGGCGGCGCTGGCGGCCATGAAGCCGGGGGCCATCCTCATCAATACCAGCCGCGGCGGCCTGGTCGATACCGGCGCACTGATCGCCGCGCTGAAATCCGGTCACCTGGGCGGTGTGGCGCTCGATGTGTACGAGCTGGAGGAAGGGGTGTTCTTCCAGGACCTGTCCGCCAGCGGCATCGCCGACGACCAGCTGGCGCGGCTGACGACCTTTCCGAATGTACTGATCACCTCGCACCAGGGCTTTCTGACCCGCGAGGCGCTCGCCAATATCGCCGAGACCACGCTGGAAAACGCGCGTGCCTTCGCGGCCGGCGAACCCCTGCGCAATGCGGTGGGCTGAGTCGCGCTGTCATCAATCGTTCAGCGCCGATTCACTGCCCTGTGCCAGAATTCGCACGCATGCTGCGCTTGCGTGTAAGAAAAGCCGACCCGCGCCCGACCAAGGCGCACGGTTGATCGCAACCGCTTCACGAACCTCAACAGGAGTTTGAACATGGACAAGAAACACGCCCTTATCGCCGGTGCCATCAGCAGCTTGATCGCCATGGGTCTTTCCAGCGGCGCCGTGGCTGCCGATGAAAAGTCGGCCAAGGAAAAGTGCTATGGCGTCGCCAAGGCCGGTAAGAACGACTGTGCGGCCGCCAATGGCAGCCACAGCTGTGCCGGCCAGGCCAAGGTGGATAACGACAGCAATGAGTGGAAGTATGTGGCCAAGGGCACGTGCGAGAAAATGGGCGGCAAGACCACGCCTGGCGCCAAGTAAGCCTACTTAGCCGGTTATTGCGGGCAGCCTGGGCTGCCCGTTTTCATTCTGACGCTCGGATTCCTGCCATGCACCACCCCAGCCTGCCGCGCGCTGCCGGCATCGGACTGCGCCTGCCCCATATACGCCAATTCCTGGCCGAAAGGCCCGCTATCGCCTGGGTGGAAGTCCACCCGGAAAACTACTTTGGCGGTGGCGCCAATCTGGCCGCCCTGCATGCGGTGCGCGAGCACTACCCGATCAGCCTGCATGGCGTGGGCATGGGCCTCGGTTCGGCCTGTGGGCTCGACGCCGAGCACCTGCGCCGCTTTCGAAGCCTGGTGGATGCGCTTGAGCCGGCTAGCGTGTCCGAACACCTGTGCTGGAACCGCACTGCCGACGAGTGCTTCAACGATCTCTTGCCCCTGCCCTATAGCGAAGCCGCGCTGGCCTTTATGGTCGAGCAGGTCGACCAGGCCCAGACGGCCCTGGGGCGGCGCCTGCTGATCGAAAACCTATCGAGCTATGTGGCGTTTGCCGACGATACGATCGCCGAGGGCGAGTTCCTCGCCGAGCTGGCGCGGCGCAGCGGCTGCGGCCTGCTGCTGGACCTGAATAATCTGTATGTGAACGAACACAACCTGGGCCGCGATGCGCGCAGCGCCATCGCGGCCCTGCCAACCGCCGCCATTGGCGAGATTCACATCGCCGGCTTCGAAGAGCGCAGCGACGGCCTGTGGCTGGACACCCACGGCACGCCGGTACGCGAAGCAGTATGGCACTTGCTCGACTTCGCGCTGGCGCGCTGCGGCGCGACGCCGGTGCTGCTGGAACGCGATACCCACCTGCCGCCGCTGGCCGAGCTGCTCGACGAAGCCAGCCGCGCGCAGCGCGCACTCGACCAGCTGGAGGCCCAGGCATGACACTCGCCGAACTGCAGGCGCGCTTTATCGCCGCCACCCATGATCCGGTCGCGGCCGAGGCCTTGTTTGGCGCCAGCGCCAAGGGGGCCAGCGCCTATGCGAACAACACGCTGTTCAACCGTGCCGATGCGCTGGGTGAGGCCTACCCGGTCGTACAGCAGCTGGTCGGCGCGGACTTCTTTGGCGGCATGGCACGCGCCTATGCGCGCCGCCACCCGTCGCGCTCGGGCGATATGAATGCCTACGGGGCCGAGTTCGCTGACTTTATCGCCCAGTTTCCGCCCGCGGCCGAACTGCCCTATCTGGCCGACTGCGCACGGCTGGACTGGCTGTGCCAGCGCGCCTACTACGCACCCGACCAGCCCGCCCTGAAACTGGATGCGCTAGCCAGCATCCCGGCCGAGCGCCAGGCCAGCCTGGGTTTCCGGCTGGCCGATGCCGTTGGCCAGCTGGTCTCGCCCTGGCCTGTAGCCAGCCTGTGGCGCGCCCACCAGCCGCTCGAGCACGATGCCGCGAATGCCTTCCCCTCGCCCGACCAGGGCGGCGAGCGCGCGCTGGTCTGGCGCGATGCGCACAACAAGGTGCAGGTACGCCGCCTCCTGCCGGCAGAGCATGCCTTCCTGGCTGCCTGCCAGCTGCAGCTGCCGCTGGCCGAAGCGCTCGAGCGCGCGCTGGACGAGGACATGGATTTTGATTTCGGCCTGTCATTACAGCGCTGGGTGGCCGACCAAGTGATCGTCGACTTTCATCTGGATACCTAAACCATGCCCACCTTGCCCGAACGCGCGCTGCACGCCGCCCAATGCGCCAACATCCTGCTCGAGCGCTACCTCGCCCCGCTGGCCGATCTGGCTGCCCGCCTCTACCTGGCCCAGGTCTTCTTCCGCGCGGGTCTGAGCAAGCTGCAGGACTGGGATACCACGCTCTTTCTGTTCAGCGAGGAATACCGCGTACCGCTGCTGCCCTCGCCGCTGGCCGCCGTGGCCGGCACGGCCGGCGAGCTGATCTTCCCCACCCTGCTCGCCCTCGGCCTCTTCGGCCGCCTGGGCGCGCTGGGCCTGTTTCTGGTCAATATCATGGCGGTCGTCTCCTACTGGCATGTGCTGGGCACACCCGAGCAAGCCGCCGGCCTCACCCACCACCTGGTCTGGGGCCTACTGCTGGCCATGCTGGCCACGCATGGCGCGGGCAAATGGAGTATCGATACGCTCCTGCAGCGGCGCTTCAAGGCTTGGCCGGTTTAAACGTAGTTCGCATTGAAAAAGCCGCCTGGATGGGTGGCTTTTTTCATTTCTTCGGGCGAATCACGTTCTGCAATTCGAAGTGTCGAAGTGGTTTGGCGGCTTCGCCGCTGAGCCTGCGCTTTGCGCAGTTTAGATGCGGGGGTGCGTCCCGTACCCGCCTCACTTTCTTTGCTTCGCCAAAGAAAGTGTGCAAAGAAAGGCGACCCGACGAAACCGCCCCGCTTCGCGGGGTTCCCTGTGCTCCTCGGTTGGCGTGGCCAGGTCAAGAACTCGCCGTCCGTACCGGCCGGCTCAAACAGCTTGCCCCGGACCAAGCCACGCCAACCTGCGGTGCTCGGCGGTTCCGACGGGGCTTGGGCGCTTTGTGGTAGCCGGTAGTGCATATTCCAAAGGTCTATTTGGTAGCTTGTCGCCCCGCGCCAAATGCGGTTGAGACCCAGACATACACCCCGACACCGACTTAAGCGCCATGGCGCCCGTAGGGGGTTATGTCATATGAATGTGTCCGTTCTACGGAGTGCCCATCTGCCCTCGGTACTCGCCGAGCAGCACAGAAGCTCGCGGGGCATTCCGGGGCAAACTGTCTGAGCCAGCGTAGCTGGCGAGTTTTTGCTCCGGCCGCGAGATTCGAGCAGCGCAGGGAACCGGCCGCAGGCCGGCGAGACCGTGGGCGCGCCTTCTTTTGCTTACTTTTCTCTTGTGCCCCGCAGGGGTATGGCGAGACAAGAAAAGTAAGGCGGCTGCGGTGCGCCAAGTTCTTAGTGAGCAAAGCGAGCTTAGAACTGGCCATGCAGAGCAAGCACTCCCGCTAGAAACATTCGCGCCGCAGGCGCTAAAACAAGAACGCCAACAGCACACCGACATTCACTCAAAGAGAGATGAAGTGGGCAGCATTACTACCCACCCTACTTGGCTTCAGCCAGAAAATCGCGCCGTAGGCTCTGAAACAAGGACTTCGGCATCACGCTAGTGACCATTCCCAAAGACATGTTGGGGAGTAACGTGACTCACCCCGTTATGCTCGACTATTTTCTTAGCAGTCGCCCTCGAATAACTTCGATACATTCTTGAAATGTCTTCTCAAAAAAATAAGCATTCTTCTTGCCACAATTGGCCTTCCACTCTTCAAACTGATATCGATCTGGTGATCGGCCAAAATACGTCAAAGGTGCCTTTGACTTTGCCAACTCACCCCAGATGTGAACATCTACGTTGTGAACTTTAACTCCAACAACAAATACCCTAGTTGCCATGCTCACTGCATGCCGCCAAAGCGTCTGCTGATGCTGAACATAACTTGGACTTACTTTAACGGCCTTGCCTTCTGCATACATCGCGATTGCAGGAGACAGACTATCTTCATTGGCACAACGGTGGAGTGTTGCAGCTTGATCTAGAGGTTGAATTGGCGCCTCCACATCCACCTGATTCCTAGCAAAAGTACAGCCCTTAAGGGTCAATGATGGCCAAAAATTACTTGACCCATGGATTTTAAGAACATTTATATGTGACTCAGAGAAATCTAATCCGTAGCAAGTACCAAGGCCCAACGAGGCAGCGGACAACTCAATTAATAGATCATAATTTAGACTTGCATATACTACACGTCGACCACCAACAGCTTGTAACAAGCGAACATAAGCATTTGAATCCCCCGGCGTGAATTGCGCCAAGCACGAAGCTACTTCACGCTGGAAACGCATTACATTCCCACCGGAGTATTCATAATACTCCGCCATGCCTTTCTCAAAATCACTGCGGAATAATTCCTTAAGTGATTCAGGCAAGCTGGCAGCTTCCCCGCCGGCAGCCTCCAGCCGTGCGAAAAGTCCATCAGGGCCAGTACCCAAAGGTGGCGCACTAGGATGAACATTGCCGCTTCCAAAACTTGCACCTGCGCCTAAAAGAATCAATGACGACATAGAAAAGTTATCCTCAATTCGGCGTCATCGGCTTAACCCGCTCCCGATTCCCCATATTCCACCGCGCGCAATACCACTTGGTCTGCTGATTATCCAAACCCACCAAGACACTCAAGGTATCGGTCATATAGCGCAGGCCGTAAATCGTCTGCACCGGCTTGAACTGCACCTTCAGCGTGTCTTCGATCACCTTCTTCACCTCCTCCACCGGCTGATCGATCAGCGTGCCCACCATCAGCGCGCGGCTGGTGTCGATATTGGCGAACATCTCGATGGAGTTGGCGCCGCCCAGGCGCGCGTCCTGTGAGTCCCACCAGCGCGCCTCGCCCCAGTCGCGGATCGAGGCCTGCAGATGGGTGTTGAAGTAGTCATGCCACCAGGCCGTGCTCCAGTCCGAGCGGCACAGCAGCGCGGCTTCGACCTTGTCGTTGAAATCGATGGGCAGGGCCTGGGCGGGCAACGCAAACAAAAGGCCGGACCAGGCCGCCACACAGGCAGCCCGCCGGCCAGCAAACAGCGTGGCCAGCCATCCGGCTGGCCGCTGTGCATCAACCCGAGTTGCGCAGACCCGCGGCAATCCCGTTGATGGTGAGGTGAATCGCATACAGCACATCCTCGCTCTCGTCCCCCTCGCGGAAACGTTTGATCAGGTCCACCTGCAGGTGGTTGAGGGGGTCCAGATAGGGTAGCCGGTTCTTCAGGCTGCGCGCCAGCAGCGGGTTGTCGCCCAGCAATTCCTTGTGACCGGTAATTGCCAGCACCGCATCCACCGCGCGGCGCCATTCGGTCTTGATGCGGCCGAAGATGCGCGCGGCGATATCGGCATCCTTTACCAGGCCCGCATAGCGGCTGGCCAGG
This sequence comes from Chitinimonas taiwanensis DSM 18899, assembly GCF_900119825.1. Lineage (GTDB taxonomy): Bacteria > Pseudomonadota > Gammaproteobacteria > Burkholderiales > Chitinimonadaceae > Chitinimonas > Chitinimonas taiwanensis. Next base: position 38,403 of record NZ_FPKR01000008.1, read on the forward strand.
TGGATATCGCTCTTGGCCAGCACCATTTCCATATTGCTGATGGTGGCGCGGAAGAACGGCCAGTCGCGGTACAAGGCGGCCAGCTCCTCGATGGCGGCATCGCCTTTTTCCTCGCGGTAGGCGGCAATCGCCGTGCCAAAGCCATACCAGCCCGGCAACATCAACCGACTCTGCGCCCAGGAGAACACCCAGGGAATCGCGCGCAGATCGGCAATGCTATTGGTGGCTTTGCGCGCAGCCGGACGGCTGCCGATATTGAGCTTGGCAATTTCCGAGATCGGCGTCGCTTCGCGGAAATAGGTGATGAAGTCGGGCGTGGCATACACGAGGTCGCGGTACTCGCGGTAGGCGATGCCGGACAGTTTTTCCATCAGGCCCAGTCGTTCCGGGGTATCGGCTTCCAGCGCCTTGGCGGCCGGGAAGCTGGCGCTCAGCGTGGCGGCCAGCAGGGTTTCCAGATTGCGCCGGCCCACTTCGGCATCCGAATACTTGGCGGCGATGATTTCGCCCTGCTCAGTAATGCGGATCTGTCCGGCCACCGAGCCGGCCGGCTGGGCCAGGATGGCTTCGTAGCTGGGGCCGCCGCCGCGACCGACCGAGCCGCCACGCCCGTGGAACAGACGCAGGCGCACACCGGCCTGCTTGAACACCTCCACCAGCTTGACCTCGGCCTTGTACAGCTCCCAGTTGCTGGTCAGGTAGCCGCCATCCTTATTGCTGTCGGAATAGCCGAGCATGATCTCCTGCACGCCTTCGCGCGCCGCAACCAGCTGCATCCACTGCGGCAGGGCAAAGAGCTCGCGCACGATGGCGTCCGAGGCGCGCAGATCGGGAATCGTCTCGAACAGGGGAATGATATTGATCGCCGCATGCGCGGTGGGCGCGAGCGCAATCAGGCCCACTTCCTTGAGCAGCACGGCCACTTCCAACAGGTCGGACACGCTCTGCGCATTCGAGATGATGTAGTTGGGCAGCGCGGCCTGGCCATATTTGCGCTGCACCTCGGCCGCGGTGCGGTAGATGGCCAGCTCCTTGGCGCTGTCCTCGCTGTAGTCCACATAGGGCGTGACCAAGAGACGCGCACTGGCCAGCTCGCGCAGCAACACGGTGCGGCGCCCCGCCTCGTCCAGCGCCAGATAGTCTTCCAGGCCGGCCTTGGCAAACAGCTCGGCTACGACCTTCTCGTGCACACCGCTGTGCTGACGCATATCGAGCGGGGCGAGATGGAAACCGAATACATCCACGGCGCGGATCAGGCGGCGCAGGCGACCGCTGGCCAGGATGGCCGAGTTATGCGCATGCAGCGAGGCCGAGACCGCGCGCAGATCGTCACCCAGTTCCTGCGCATTCGCATACGGCTCGGCGCCTTCAAACGGCAGGATGTCGGCGCGGAATTTGCCGAGCAGATGGGCAGTGGCCAGGATGCGTTGACGGATGGCGGCCATGGCCTGGCGATACGGTTCCTCGGCACGGCTGAGCGGCTGATCGGGCGAGCGCTCGGCAATCGCGCGCACGGCCGGGCTCACTTCGATCAGGCGCGAGGACAGACTCAGCTCGCCCTCAAGCTTGTTCGCTTCCTCGAAATAGAAATCGAAAGCCACAGCGGCTTGACGCGCCACCGCATGCAGGGTCACCTCAGGCACCACGAAGGGGTTACCGTCGCGGTCGCCACCGATCCAGCAGCCCACATGCATGAAGGTGGGCAGCTGCACCGGCTCGCCCGTCATGGCGCTCAGGCGGTCTTCCAGCTCGATATAGATGCGCGGCAGCTGCTTGAGGAAGGTGGAGCGGAAGTAGCTGAGGCCGTTCTCGATCTCGTCCTTGACCGAGAGCTTGAAGGCGCGGATTTCGCGCGTCTGCCACAGAGTGAGCACCACGCGCTTGAGCGCAGCATCGTTTTCCTCCATCTCTTCCGGGGTCAGCGTGACCCGGTCGCGCATGCGCAGCGTGCGTGCAATCGTGCGCTCGCAGTCGAGCAGCGTCTTGCGCTGTACCTCGGTCGGGTGGGCTGTCAGCACCGGGGCGATCAACGTGGCGGCCACCATGGTCTTGATCGCCTCGGGCGAGATGCCGCGCGCGCTCAGCTCTTCCAGCGAATGCGACAGGCTGCCGCGCTGCGGCTTGCTGCCCTGGATGCGGTGATAGCGACGGCGGCGGTTGTGGTGCAGGTCTTCGGCGATATTCGACAGATGGGAGAAATAGCTGAAGGCCCGCGCCAGCGCCACCGTGTGGGCATCGTTCAGATTGGCCAGCGTAGCGGCCAGCTCATCGGCCGCGCCGGAATCGGCTTCCCAGACAAAACGGGCCGCCAGCTCGCGCACATTCTCGATCTGCTTGAGCGTGTCCTCGCCGGTTTCGGTGCGAATGGTATCGGCCAGGAGGCGGGCGAGCAGATCGAGATCCTGCTCCAGCGGCAGGTCTTTGGCGGTAGCGTTGTCGTAGAGGGCCATGATGTTTCTCTGTATGGGAAGGATGCTGCGATGCGTCATTCGAATGTAACGGAGCCGGCGCGCGTAGGGAATTGTAGTCTAACTACAATTTCCGTTTTCCCGCATTCGAGGGCAGAACACAACAGGCTGATGCAAAAGAAAAAAGCCCGCCAAGGCGGGCTTTCTCAGGCTTGTGGGCATTAGAAACTGCCCACCACCTTCACGCTGCCATCGACAGCACCTTTGTCGATATAGCCAATCGCGTTTGGGTTGCCGGCGACAAACTTCTTCACATCGCCACTGCCGCCCACTTCCTTGGGCGGTGTGCCCTTACCAGTGAACTGCATCTTGGCCCAGTGAGCCTTCACGCCGGCGGCATCCTTCTTCAGCACCTTGGTGCTGAACTCATTGCGGGTGGCGCCATCGGTCTGTTCAACCGGGGTGGCAGCGCCGCCGCTGGGAAAGCTGGTGGCCTTGCCGAGAAACAGGTTGGCGACCTGCTCCTGCGACAGGCTGTCCACACCGGCCTTGGGGTTGACGACAACCGCGACTTCCGCGGCGGCATAACTGGCAGCAAGCAGGGCGGCCAGGGCAATCAGACGTTGATTCATGGTGGCCTCCCTTAGAACACGAAGTCAGCGACGAGGCTGTAGACATTGACGGTCTTACCGGCCACGCCAGGCTTACCGGTCGGGGTGGTGAACCAGTTGTCCTTGCCGGCCTCGTTCTTGACCCGGTCGAACTGGGCCTTCAGGGCGATGTTCTTGTAGGCATTCCAGCGCACACCAAGGCTGGTGGTGCTCTGGTCGGCGCCCGACATGGCGCTCATCATCGCGCCGCGGATACAGATGGGCTGCGTTGGAACGGCCCCAGCCCCCGTGCATGGTGCAGTGGGTGCCGGCACGGTCAAGCGGTCAGCCGTGTCATCGTGCTGGGTTTCAATGCTGGCATAGCTGACATAGGGCATGAAGTTGCCAAAGCGATAGCCGACCGTGCCATACCAGGCATTGGTGTCCTCGACATAACTCTCGGTACGGCGTTGCGTGTATTCACCCTGTACCAGTAGCTGGCCATCGTCCCAAGTGGCACCGATGCCGGAGAAGCTGGCTTTTTTGTCCTTGGCTTCCAGCGCATCAGCCGCCGCGCTCCAGCCAGGAATCGCCTGCCCCACGGTACGCATTGCTCCGAATAGCGTCTTTATCGAAGGGCTGGTCACGGTCAGATCGATCTGGGTATAGCCGGCACGCAGCAAGAGCGAACCGATCTCATAAGTGGCATTCACGCCAACCATCTTCTTCGCTTCGCCTTCCAGATCGAACGCCAGATCGAAATCGGTTTGGCCGACAAAGGGCTGTACGGTCAGCGTGTTATCACCCACTGCTTGGCGCCAGACCAAGTCCACACCATCGAAGGTGGACAGCGGCACCTGCGCATACACATCGACCGGCGGCCTAGCCCAGGGGTTGGCGTAACCAACATTACGGAAATCCGAGATCAGGAAGATCGGCGCGCCGATGCGGCCGCCGCGCAGCGATAGATCGGGGGTCAGATCGAATTTGGCGAATGCCCATTCGAGCTCGGGCTTGTAGTCACCCTCCTCGTCCGGCTGCACCAGCACCTGGGCGGTGGCCGAGAAGCGCGGGTGGAACTTGCCCACCACTTGCAGACCAAGCTTGGAATCTACATCCAACGAGGCCGACTTGTCCGCACCCTCGGGCTGGCGCAAGCCATTGCGATACTGGGCATCGTTGGTATCAGTCTGCACGACGCCGACCGTACCAAAACCGGAGAAATGGAAAATCGACTCTTCCGCCATGGCAGCAGCCGGCAGGGCGAGGGAAATCGCGAGTGCGAGGGGACGGATCTTTGACACAGTCACTCTCCTGGAGATGGGGAAGTTTGCTTCGGGCCGCCCGCCATCCTCGTCACATTGCCAGCCGTGCCGGGGGCAGGTCTTCTATCCACCCGGCCAGCAGCAGCGCCGGCCAGGAGGCAGTACCGGCGCCCGTACCAGGTGGATGCCCTGCGCAGCAGGGCATCAGGAAAGTGGTGTGGGGCTAACCGGCCTCGTTTCAGCGTAGTACAAAGGCCAGCACAATCAGCAAGGCGGTCAGCAAACCGGCAATGACCGCCAGCCATTCGTTGCGCTGACGCTGCACTTGCGCCAGCCGCTCCGACGCTTCTAGTAGCCGATCCTGGCGAACCGGGTCGGCCAGGGTGGCGATGGCGCGCGGCAAGGCAGGGAGAGTTTCCGCCCAATATGGCGCTTCACGTTTGATCTGGCGCAAGAGTGCACGCCAGCCGACCTGCTCGTTCATCCAACGCTCAAGAAAGGGCATGGCGGTCTGCCAGAGGTCGAGCTCAGGGTCGAGCTGCCGTCCGAGGCCTTCGATGTTCAGCAGGGTTTTTTGCAGCAGCACCAGCTGGGGCTGGATTTCCACATTGAAGCGGCGCGAGGTTTCGAACAGGCGTAGCAGAATCTGCCCGAGCGAGATTTCGCTGATCGGCCGGTCGAAAATCGGTTCGCACACGGTGCGGATGGCCGCTTCCAGATCGGCGACGCGCGTCTCCTTCGGTACCCAGCCTGATTCGATATGGGCGGTAGCCACGCGCTTGTAGTCGCGCTGGAAGAAGGCCAGGAAGTTGATCGCCAGATAGCGGCGGTCTTCATCGGCCAGGCTGCCCACGATGCCGAAATCCAGCGCGATATAGCGATTGTCGGCCGCCACGAAGATATTGCCCGGGTGCATATCGGCATGAAAAAAGCCGTCGCGGAACACCTGGGTGAAGAAGATCTCCACCCCGAAGCGACTGAGCTTCTTTAGGTCGATACCGTCGGCACGCAGCTTGTCGATCTGCGAGATCGGCGTGCCATCCATCCATTCCAGCACCATCACATCACGGCTGCTGTAGTCCCAGAACACCTCAGGCACCAGCAGCATGGGGCTATTGAGAAAGTTACGCCGCAGCTGGCTGGCATTGGCCGCCTCGCGCTGCAGGTCGAGCTCGTCATGCAGATAACGATCGAACTCGGCCACCACCTCGCGCGGCTTGAGGCGCTTGCCGTCGGCAAACAGCTTTTCCACCAGCCAGGCCATCACGCCCAACAGGGCCAGATCCTGTTCGATGATCGGGCGTATGCCGGGCCGCAAGACCTTGACCGCCACGCGGCGGCCGTCGTGCATCTCGGCATAGTGGACCTGGGCCACCGAGGCCGAGGCGATCGGCTTGGTATCGAAGCGGCGGAACAGTTGCTCGGGCATCTTGCCCAGGCTCTGCTGGATGATCTGGGCGGCCAGGTCGGAGTCGAAAGGCGGCACACGGTCCTGCAGGCGTGCCAGCTCATCGGCCAGATCGGCGGGCAGCAGGTCACGCCGGGTGGACAGCACCTGGCCGAACTTGACGAAGATAGGACCGAGTTTTTCCATCGCGCGGCGCAGGCGCACCGCGCGCGGCGCATCGAGACGACGCCAGAACAGCACGAGCTTAACCAGGCGCTCCAGGCCGCGCACACGTTCATGGCCGAGGATGAACTCATCGAGGCCGAAGGCGAACACGATGCGGATGATTTTGAACAGGCGAAGCAGGAACATGGGGCGGGCCGGCGCGGGGCCGGTCGTGTGATTAGGCTGCGAAGGCGATGATGATACGTTTGTTCTGCTTGCCTTCGGATTTGATCTTTTGTACTACCAGCCGACCGATCTCGACCGTATTGCGCACATGGGTGCCGCCACAGGGCTGCAAATCAGTGCCGGCCACCTCGATCAGACGCACTTCGCCGGCGCCACGCGGTGGGGAGACCGACATGGTCTTCACCAGCTCGGGCTGCGCATCGAGTTCGGCATCACTGATCCAGCGCGCCGTCACCGGCTGGGCAGCGTCAACCAGGGCGTTCAGCTGCGCCTCGATCGCGTCTTTATCCAGCGCTGCCATCTCAACCCCGAAGTCGAGCCGCGCCTTGTCGTGCGCGACCTGGCCACCCGTCACCGGCGCATCCACCACCGCGCACAGCAGGTGCAGGGCGGTGTGGTAGCGCATATGGGTGTAGCGACGCGCCCAATCGAGCTCGAGCTGCACGGCCTCACCCACCGCCGGCAAGATGCTGCCCTCGGCTGGCACATGCCAGACCTCGTCCGCCGCCCCGCCCTTCACGCTATTGACGATAGCGATCTCGCGCCCATCCGCCAGGCGTAGCAAGCCGCTATCACCGGGCTGACCGCCGCCGTTCGGGTAGAAAATGGTGCGATCAAGCTGTATGCCCTGCTCAGCCACCTGGGTGACCACGGCGCTGCAGTGCTGCAGATAGGCATCCTGACGAAACAGCAGCTCGCTCATCTCAGTGCTCCGGTTTTTCCAGGCGCTGCAGGCGCTTAGCCAAGCGGGCCGCATCGTCGCGCAGGCGGTCAACCTCGGCCACGAAATGTTCGACCGAGGGGCGGGCGACCAGCAAGCGTGCCTCTTCCTGCAGGTATTCGGCCGTGCTCTCGGCCAGATTGCGGGCGATATGGCGCGGGTCGCCGATCAGATTGCGCGCGCTTTCCGCCAGCCTGTGCGCGGGGATATCACCGAGCAGACGGGCCAGATCGGCCTCGGCATCCCAATCCAGCGCCTGCAAGACACGGCCCAGCGTGGCCGCCAGCTGGGTATCGCCAACAATCTGCAGCTCGCGCTCGGCCGCCGGGTCGTGCAGGGCCAGGCGCGGCAGCAACCAGGGCGGGATCGTGATGCTGGCCTCGGGCTCGCCTTCGCCGGCCAGCAGGAAGCCATCAGTGCCGATCTGGAAATTGAGCCGGAACGGGGGAACGCTCAACCGAGCGGTACGGCCGGCGCAGGACTGCAGCTCAGCGCGCAGATCAGCACGCTGCTGCAGCAGATGGTTGAGCAGCGCAAGACGCAGCATCGCTCAGACCGGCTGTTCGTCGCCGTAACGCTCGGCCTGTCCTTCGCGCCAGCGGTCGACAAAACGCAGGCGCGTACGCACCGGCTCCACGTCCACCTCGATAATGCGGCGCGCATAGGGGCGCAACACATCGGCAATGCTGTTCAAGGAACCGATCAGATACAGATCCACATTCTCGTACTCGACCAGGTTCTGCACCGGCTCATGGAAATCGCCATCGCCGGCGAACAGCGCGAGCTTGGTCCATTTGCGCTTATGGAAGGAACGCGTCATGTGGTAGACGAGACCGACATCAACCGCCTTCTGGGTGGTGATCTCGTAGTTGATATGGCTCTGCTCGGGATGGGTAACCGGCCCGCCACCCAGATGGTTGGGCCAGTACAGCTGCTTCTTCTGCAGCCAGTAATTCTTCACTCGCAGGCCCGGCCCCTTGGGGTAGGGGAAGGACAGCGCATTGTGCAGCTTGGAGGACATGGCCTGGTTGTCGTCGGCATTGAAGAAATAACCTTCATCCACCTCGTCGCCCAGTTCCTCCTCGATCAGCTTGCGCAATTCCAGATAGTTGATCTTGTCGCGCCCGAACGCCTTATACGCATAGGCGCCGTCAATAAACAATCCGATAGTCATCTAGCAACCTTCATTAATCATTTCAGAGTATTCAATTATTTTCTTCGGCCTGACTTCCACCTCCGGCCGCCGCGCACACAGTCCATGCGAAGCACAACGCGCGCGGATACTGCACTACATATGTAAATAGAGTGCGTACAGGGAAATAAAGTCCCTACGCAGAATAGGAAATTTTATGCGAGTTTCATCCTCTGCGGCTTAGAATATTGGCTCGATATTTTATAAACTATTGGTAATTTGACCTGTGCCGCAGCACAGGGTTCTAGCCAGCGGCACCTAGCGCAGCAGACGAAACAGCTCACCCAGGCCATCGAACAGCCTGTCCATCAATTCATCCGCACTGAAACTGGCCGGCTCGGCGGTCGAGCGGTACTTGGCGGATTTCTCGCGCGCAAGCAGCGCATCAGCCTGATCCAAGGCCACCGTACGCGCACTAGGGCGCCGATAGGCCTCCAGGGCCTTGCCGACCGCATCGCGGTCCAGCACGGCCAAGGGCGCGCGGCAATAGCTGCACGCGCTGTGATCGCGTACATCCACCGTCGCGCCGCAGCTCTCGCAACGACGCTGCGCCACCTGAGCGGCCAACTGCTGGCGCTCGGGCGCAGTCAGGTCGCGTACAAACTGCTTCTCGCGCAGAAAGTGCCAGAAGCTGATCAAGCGCCCATGCCCGCCGCCACAGCGGAAGTACTGGAAGGTCGTGCTACGCACGCGGTCCTGGGTGGGGAGCAGATCACTCTGGCAATGCACGCATGCCAAGCGTGCGCTGAGCGGCTGAGTGGGCTGCAGCTCGGCGCGGTGCGCATGCAGTAGTTCGAACAGCTCGACCACCGCATCGGGCGACAGCTGGTTGCTCTCATACTGATCGAACCAGATCAGGCGGCAGGGGAAGCAGAAATCCACCTCGACCTGGCCGCCCTGCTTGCTGGCATAACGCTGTGCCAGCATGGGCTGGCGGCAATTGGGGCAGGCCGGCACGTTAAAGCTTGAAACCCTTGTGCAGCGCCACCACGCCGGCGGTCAGATTGTGATAATCGACGCGACCAAAGCCCACATCGCGCATCAGTTGCGCGAGCTCTTCCTGGCCAGGGTGCATGCGAATCGACTCGGCCAGGTATTGGTAGCTGGCGGCATCGTTGGCCACCAGCTCACCCATCTTGGGCAGCAGCTTGAACGAGTACAGGTCGTACAAGGGTGCCAGCGGCTTGGCGACCTTGGAGAACTCCAGCACCAGCAGGCGCCCGCCCGGCTTGAGCACGCGCAGCATCTCGGCCAGCGCCGCGTCCTTGTGGGTCATATTGCGCAGGCCGAAGGCCACGCTCACGCAATCGAAGTAATTGCTGGGGAAGGGCAGTTTCTCTGCATCGCACTGGGCTACCGGCAGCATCTGGCCCTTGTCCATCAGGCGGTCACGCCCCACGGTCAGCATCGAGCTATTGATATCGGTGAGCCAGACCTGGCCCGATTTGCCGGCGCGCTTGGCAAAGGCCAGCGACAGATCGCCGGTACCGCCAGCGATATCGAGCACGCGGCTACCCTCGCGCACGCCGCTCTGGGCGATGGTGAAGGCCTTCCAGATGCGGTGCAGGCCGCCCGACATCAGGTCGTTCATCACATCGTATTTCTGCGCCACCGAGTGGAACACTTCGGCCACCTTCTGGGCCTTCTGCGATTCGGCAACGGTCTTGAAACCAAAGTGGGTGGTGTTTTCGCTCATGGGATCAGGCATCACGGGTAAGGCCGGCAGCAGCCAGGCGGTCTAGATAATCTTGCCAAAGGGTCGTCTGCTCGCGCCCCAGCTCGTACAGGGTGTCCCAGCCATACAGGCCGCTATCGTGGCCATCGCTGAATACCAGCTTGACCGCATAGTGGCCGACCGGTTCGATGGCGACGATATTCACCAGGCGCTTGCCCGGCACGGTCTGCATCGGGCCACCATGGCCGCGCACCTCGGCCGAAGGGCTGAATACGCGCAGGTATTCGCACGTCAGGGTGAACTGCGCACCATCGTCGAAATGCACTTCCAGCATGCGGCTGGCGCTATGCAGGGTAAGGGCGGTGGGAATGGGGGTATGCGCGCTGAGGCCAGCCATGGGAAAACATGCCAACACAAGACAAGGTCGCCATGATACCGCGAGCCAGCCACCGCTGGCGCAAGCATGTGGGGAATCCACCCGCTTGGGCAGCAATCGCAGCGACGGCTTAGACTTGTAATATTTCGGTCATGCTGAGTACTTAAGCTCGCAACAAATTCAGCAACCCCGCTCAATCTGTTGCGCATACTTAGCCCCGAGGTGGAAACCATGCCCGCGAATATTCTGCTCGTCGAAGACGAACCCGCGATCCAGGAATTGATTGCTTTCAATCTGCAGCAAGCCGGCCACCATGTGCTGCGCGCCGACTCGGCCGAAGCCGGCATGAACCTGGTCAAGAGCGCCCTGCCCGACCTCATCTTGCTCGACTGGATGCTGCCCGGCATGAGCGGCATCGAGTTCTCCAAAAAGCTGCGCGCCGACGAGCGCACCCGCCAAGTGCCGGTGATCATGCTGACCGCACGCTCGGAAGAGAGCGACAAGATCATTGGCCTCGAGACCGGTGCCGACGACTACATCACCAAGCCGTTCAGCCCACGCGAGCTGCAGGCGCGCATCAAGGCCGTGCTGCGCCGCCGCGCGCCGCAGATCACCGATGATGTGGTGGAAGTGAAGGGCCTGTCGCTCGATCCGGCCACCCACCGCGTATCGGGCAACGGCGCGCCGCTCGATCTCGGACCAACCGAATTCCGCCTGCTACATTTCTTCATGACGCACCCGGAGCGCGTACACTCGCGCGCCCAGCTGCTCGACCATGTCTGGGGCGACCATGTGTTCGTTGAAGAGCGCACAGTGGATGTGCATATCCGCCGCCTGCGTTCGGCGCTGGAATCCACCGGTCACGATGCGCTGATCCAGACTGTGCGCGGTACCGGCTATCGCCTGTCTGCGCTGTAAACACCCACCCACGCCCAAACCGAAACGGATTTGTCATGCTCTGGTGGCGTTCTGCCCTGATCCTGGCCGGCTTCAGCCTGCTGGGGCTTCTGTTCCAGCCTTTCTTTGGCTGGAATATCACCCTGCTGGTCATCCTGGCCGGCATGGCCTGGGTGCTGGCCTACCATCTGCGCAATCTGCAGCGCCTGAACCGTTGGCTGAACGACCCAAGCCCGAACAGCGTGCCTGAGGCGAATGGCAGCTGGGAGCCCGTTTACAGCAAGCTCTACCGCATGGTGCGCGCGCAGGGCAAAAGCCAGCGCATGCTCTCGGCCGCCCTCGACCGCTTCGTGGCGGCCGGCGAGGCGATGCCGGAAGGCGTAGTGGTGATGGATGCGGAAGACCGTATCGAGTGGTGCAATCCGCGCTCGATGCAGCATCTGGGCCTTGATCGCAAGAAGGACCTCGGCCAGCACATCGCCTACCTCGTGCGCCAGCCGGCCTTCCAGCAATACCTGCTCAATCAGGACTACAGCCAGCCGGTTATCCTGCGCAATGTGGCCGGCAATGATTTTGTGCTCAGCGTGCAGCTGGTGCCCTTCGACAGCACGCGCAAGCTGCTGCTGACCCGTGACATTACCCAGCTCGAACGCGTGCAGACCGTGCACCGCGACTTCGTCGCCAATGTCTCGCACGAACTGCGCACACCGCTGACCGTGGTGGGCGGCTTTCTGGAAACGCTGCTGGACATGCCCGATATGGATGCCAGCACGCGCGAGGCACAGCTGAAGATGATGTTCGAGCAGACCCAGCGCATGCAGCGCCTGGTGGAAGACCTGCTCACCCTGTCGCGCCTGGAGAACGGCGTGGAGGCGCGCGATGAGCGCGTGGATACGCCGGGCTTGCTGCAGCTGCTGGCCAGCGAGGCGCAGGGCTTGTCGCAAGGCCGCCATCGCATCGCCCTGAAGCTGGACAGCCCTGTACAGGTGCGTGGCAATTACGACGAGTTGCACAGCGCCTTTGGCAATCTGGTGTCGAACGCGGTGCGCTACACCCCAGAAGGCGGGCAGATCACGTTGCGCTGGCAGCAGGAAAACGGCGCGCCGATCTTCTCGGTACAGGACACCGGCCTCGGCATCGAAGCCCAGCACATTCCGCGGCTGACCGAGCGCTTCTACCGCGTTGACCGCGGCCGCTCGCGCGCCACCGGCGGCACCGGCCTGGGCCTCGCCATCGTCAAACACATCGCGCAACGCCACCAGGCCAAGCTCGATATCCGCAGCGAACTCGGCCAGGGCAGCTGCTTCGCCATCCACTTCCCGCCCAACCGGGTGGTGGAGCCGGAAGCCCAGCTGAGCAAGGCCTAGTTTTCCGCTGTACCGCATGAATAAGCGCCCCTGAGGGGCGCTTTTTTTGTCCAGCAAGACCAAGGTCTTCGCGCTTAGCGAACTGACACACGCCGCCCCTGCGCATCCACCACCGGCTCACCATCCTCCTTGTTGAACGCGCCTTGCTGCGGCTGGGGCAGGATGTCCAGCACCAGCTCGGACGGCCGGCATAGCCGCGTGCCGAGCGGCGTTACCACGATGGGGCGGTTGATCAGAATCGGATGGGCGAGCATGAAGTCGACCAGCTGATCGTCCGTCCATTGCGGGTCGTCCAGGCCCAGCTCGGCATAGGGCTCTGCCTTGGCGCGGATCAGCGCGCGTACCGGCTGGCCAGTGGCGGCGATCAGGCCAAGCAACTCATCGCGACTGGGTGGCGTCTGCAAATACAGCACCACGCGCGGCTCCGCCCCGCTATTGCGGATCAGCGCCAGGGTGTTGCGTGAGGTGCCGCAGGCCGGGTTGTGATAGATGGTGATATCGCTCATGAGACTTCCCTATTAAATCAAGACTTGGCCAAACCGGCCTGATACCAGGGCTTGCTGGCATTGACCACACGCACCACCAGCAACATGACCGGCACTTCAATCAGCACACCGACCACGGTGGCGAGCGCCGCGCCCGATTCGAAGCCGAACAGGCTGATGGCGGCGGCCACGGCCAGCTCGAAGAAGTTCGAGGCACCGATCAGCGCCGAGGGGCAGGCTACCGCATGTTGCTCGCCCAGGCGACGATTGAGCCAGTAGGCAAGGCCCGAGTTGAACAGCACCTGGATCAGGATGGGTACGGCCAAGAGCGCAATGACCAGCGGCTGGGCCAGAATGGCACGGCCCTGGAAGGCAAACAGCAGCACCAGGGTGGCCAGCAGCGCCGCCATCGACCAGGGCTGGATGCGTGTGAGCGCGGCGTCGAAAGCCGCCTGCCCGCGCGCCAGCAAGGCGCGCCGCCACAGCTGGGCAATCAGCAGTGGCAACACGATATAGAGGCCGACCGATACCAAGAGTGTGGCCCAGGGCACGGCAATGCTGGCCACGCCCAACAGCAGCGCCACCAGTGGCGCAAAGGCAAACAGCATGATCAGATCGTTGAGCGCCACCTGGCTGAGTGTGAACAGCGGGTCGCCACCAGTCAGGCGGCTCCACACAAACACCATGGCCGTGCACGGTGCGGCGGCCAAGAGGATCAGCCCAGCCACATAGCTATCGAGCTGGGCCGCTGGCAGCCAGGGCGCAAACAGCTCGCGAATGAATAGCCAGGCCAGGAAGGCCATGCTGAAGGGTTTGACCAGCCAGTTGACGAACAGGGTCACACCGATGCCGCGTCCGTGCTGGCGCAGCTGGTGCAGCGCGCCGAAGTCGATCTTGAGCAGCATGGGGATGATCATCACCCAGATCAGCACGCCCACCGGCAGATTGACCTTGGCCACTTCCAGCCCGCCGATGGCCTGAAAGGCGGTGGGAAACAGCTGGCCGAGCGCGATGCCGGCCACGATGCACAGGGCGACCCACAGGGTCAGGTAGCGTTCAAATAGGCTCATGCCAGCCGAGGGGGACACGGCCACATCGCAATGCGTTGTCATCGGATATTCCAAAATGCGCCGCCCGACACAGGCCGGGCGACGGTTTCAAGGGAGCTGGAGCAGTCAGCGCGGATCGGTCGCGCCGATTTCACGCACAGTATCAGCCAGGGCCAGATGGGCCAGCTTGTCCTCAGGCAGGCTGACCAGCAGATCGATACGGCGCTTGATCTGGGCAAAGATCTTGCTGAAGGACGCGCGCAGCGCCTCTTCGGTTTCACCGTGCGGGTCTTCATAGCCCCAGTGCGCGGTAATCGGATGACCGGGCCAGATTGGGCACACCTCGCCCTTGGCCTTGTCACACACTGTGATCACGATATCCATCTGCGGCGCATCCGGGCCTTCGAATTCCTCCCAGGACTTGGAGCGCAAGACACTGGTGTCGTAGCCAATGCCATCCAGCAGGGCGATCGCATGCGGATTGACCCGGCCGCTCGGATAGCTACCGGCGCTGAAAGCGCGAAAACGCCCCTTGCCCAGCACATTCAGCAAGCCCTCCGACATCACGCTGCGTGCGGAGTTGGCGGTACACAGAAACAGCACATTGAAAACTTTGTCGCTCATGATCAGCTCGTTCAGCAAATGGGGTGGGCAATCAGCAGCAGCCGCTGCCGGGGGCACAACTGGTCTTGGGGCGCACGGTAAAGCGCACCGGCTCGGCTGCGGGTGCGCAACAGGCGCTGGCGCTGGCCTGTGCATCGGGCTGACCGTTGAAGGTCGGCGCATCAGCCAGGGTGTGGTAGCTCTCCCAGGCGATACCGCTCGGGTCAGTGGTCCAGTGCTTGTTCGATTCGGCATAACAGCAGGTACCGGACTCGGCCACGCTGGCGAGCTCGGCCGCCTGCAGCTGAGCGTGCAGACCGGCCAGCTCCTCCGCGCTATCGACCTGGATGCCCAGATGATCGACACCAACCGGTGCACCACGCTGCGAAATGGCGAAATTGATGCGTGGGTCGTCCAGCATCCACTTGGCGTAATCCGGTTTCTGCACGGTGGGCGTGCTGGCAAACACGGCCGAGTAGAAGCGGATGCTGGCGGCCAGATCGTCGACCGAGACGTGTACATGGAAGCGTTTCATGCTGGGCTCCTTGGGGTTCAACAGCAGGATGTCGTGCTGGCAGGCAGCGCGCAGGATTCGCCCGCGCAGCAGTTCTCGGTCAGGAAACCGAGCAGTGCATTCATGGCCGCGTAATTGGCCGAGTAAAAGACAAAGCGGCCGTCCTGGCGCGCATCGACCAGACCGGCGTGGCTGAGCTCCTTCAGATGGAAGGACAGCGTGGCCGGCGCCACACCCAGTTGCTCGCCGATCTTGCCGACCGCGAGACCAGCGGGACCGGCCGTAACCAGCAGGCGAAAGATGGCGAGGCGCGATTCCTGCGCAAGGGCAGCTAGGCTGCGGACGGCGTGTTTGTTTTCCATATTTCTATATTTATCGAAATATAGAAGAAAATCAAGCAGTGTTTGCTGCGCCACTTACGCAGAGAACGCCTCGCCGATATTCGGTTCGAATGTAGTCAAATTAGCCGCGCTACAGCTGTTGCCAGTGCCAGACCCCTCCCCTACCATGGACTTCCCCCTTGATTTACGCGGTGCAAGACAATGAATCCCCTGCTGCAAGCCAAACAACTGGGCCAGCGCATCTGGCTGGACAACCTCTCGCGTGAGCTGCTGGCTGGCCCCTTACAGAAGCTGATCACCGAGGACGGCCTGGCCGGTGTGACCTCCAATCCGGCCATCTTCCAGAAGTCGATCTCCTCGGGCGCCGGCTATGCCGATGACCTGGCCCGTTTGAAGACCCAGGACCTGAGCACCGAACAGCGCTTCGAAGCGCTGGCCGTGCCCGATGTGCAGCGCGCCTGCGATTTGTTTGCCAGCAGCTACCAAGCCTCCGAAGGTCTGGATGGCTATGTGAGCCTGGAAGTCTCGCCCTATCTGGCGCGCGACACCCAGGGCACCGAGGCGGCGGCCAAGCGCCTGTGGGCCGCGATTGCGCGCCCGAACGCCATGATCAAGATTCCCGCCACGCCGGAAAGCCTGCCCGCCTTCACCGCCGCCATTGCCGCCGGCATCAATGTGAATGTCACGCTGATGTTCGGCCAACAGCACTGCGATGCGGTGTTCGATGCCTATGTGGCCGGCCTGCGCCAGCGTCTGGCTCAAGGCGGAGATCTGCGCCATGTGCAGTCGGTAGCCAGCCTGTTCCTGTCGCGCGTGGATACGCTGATCGACGGCAAGCTCGACGCCATCGGCGGCGAAGCCCTGAGCCTGAAGGGCCAGGCAGCCATTGCCATGGTGCGCGTGGCCTATGCGGGCTGGATGGCGCGCTGGCACAGCGATGAATGCGCCGATCTGCGCGCGGCCGGCGCCAATATCCAGCGCCTGCTGTGGGCCAGCACCGGCACCAAGAACCCAGCCTACCCGGACACCCTGTATGTGGATGAGCTGATCGGCCCCAGCACGGTGAACACCCTGCCCGACGCCACACTAGCCGCCTTCCGCGACCATGGCACGGCGACGGCCAAGCTCACCCATGGCCAGGAAGAAGCCCAGGCCGTGCTGGCCAAGCTGGCCGCTGCCGGTATCGATATGCATGCCGTGGCCGTACAGCTGCAAGTCGATGGCCTCAAGCTGTTCGACGAAGCCTTCGACAAGCTGCTGGCCTTGCTGGCCTAAGCGCAGCAGTACGGTAGACGCAAAAAAGCCGGATCGATGATCCGGCTTTTTTCATGCTTGGCAGGCCTTATAGATCGACCTGAGTGCCCATCTCGACCACCCTGTTGGGGGGAATCTTGTAGAAATCGGTTGGACGCGAAGCATTGCGCTGCATCCAGGCGAACAGGCGCAGCTGCAGCCAGGGCAGTTCCGACTGCTTGTCGCAGATGATGGTCTCGCGCGATAGGAAGAAGGAAGTAGTCATCTCATCGCAGACCAGGCCATGGTCACGCTCGGCCAGCGCGAGAATTTCCGGCACTGACGGATCTTCGGTGAAGCCGTAGGTGGCGATGATCTGCCAGAACGACTCGGACAGGCGGGTGACCTTCAGACGCTGCTTTTCCGCCACGCGCGGGATATCGGTGGACTGGATGGTCAGGAACACCACCTGCTCGTGCAGCACCTTGTTGTGCTTGAGGTTGTGCAGCAGCGCATGCGGGGTCGTGTCGGCGGAGCCGGTCATGAAGATGGCCGTGCCATCCACCCGGTGCGGCGGGCTCGCCTCGATGCTCTGCACAAACATCTCCAAGGGCAGCTCGCCATCATGGATGCGGTGGAATAGCTGGCGACGGCCACGCTTCCAGGTGAACATCATGATCAGCATGATCACGCCCACCACGACCGGGAACCAGCCGCCCTCAGGAATCTTGGGAATATTGGCCGCCAACAGGGCCAGGTCGATCGTGATAAAGCCGACCAGCAGCGTGCGGATCAACAGCGTACGGCGCGGATTACCCGGCTTCTTCAAGGCCACGAAGGCGGTCATGGTGGTCATCACCATGATGCCGCAGATGGAAAAGCCGTAAGCGGCTTCCAGATTGCCCGAGGTCTTGAAGGTCAGCACCAGCACCAACACCGCCACACACAGCGCCCAGTTCACGCCGGGGATATAGATCTGACCGATCTCGTTGTCCGAGGTATGGATGATGCTCATGCGCGGCATATAGCCAAGCTGCACCGCCTGGCGGGTGATGGAGAACACCCCCGAAATCAGCGCCTGGGAGGCAATCACGGTGGCGGCGGTGGCCAGCAGCACCAGCGGGAAAACCAGCGACTCAGGCGCCAGCATGAAGAAGGGATGATCGGCAGCGCTCGGATCGTGCAGGATCAGCGCGCCCTGGCCGTAGTAATTGAGCAGCAGGCCGGGCAGTACCAGCACGAACCAGCCGATCTGGATCGGCTTGCGCCCGAAGTGCCCCATGTCGGCATAAATCGCCTCGCCCCCGGTGACCACCAGCACCACGGCGCCGAGCGAGAGAAAGGCCAGCAGCGGCTGGGCGAGGAAGAAGCTGACCGCATAGGTCGGTGACAAGGCCTTCAGCACGCTTGGGTCATTGGCAATGCTATTGATGCCCAAGGCACCCAGCGACAGGAACCACAGCACCACGATGGGGCCAAAGAAACGCCCCACCCCGCCCGTGCCATGCTTTTGGACTGCGAAGATGCCGATGATGATGAGGATGGTGAGCGGAATCACGAAGCGGCCGAAGGACGGATCGATGACCTTCAGGCCTTCCACCGCTGACAGCACCGAAATAGCTGGGGTCAGCGCGCCATCGCCATAGAACAGCGCCGCGCCGGTGATGCCGAGCAGGATGAAGACCGAGAACTGGCCGCGCTTGCGTTGCGAGTTGCGCAGCGCCAAGGCCATCAGCGACAGGATGCCACCCTCGCCGTTATTGTCGGCGCGCAGCATGAACAGCACGTATTTAAGCGAGATCACCAGCAGCAGCGCCCAGGTAATCAGCGACAGGATGCCAAGCACATTGTCGGGCGTCGCCGCCAAGCCATGCTTGGGGCTGAAGCAGGCGGCCATTGCGTAGAGCGGGCTGGTGCCGATATCGCCATACACCACGCCAAGGGCAGCGAGGGTCAGTCCGGCGAGTTTCTTGGGATCGTTTTGGGTGGCGCTGGCATGCATATCGCGATGCTTTCGTGAACCAGTTTGGGGCGTGGCCGCGGATTATAGTCCGCCTGCTGCCTGCGCATGGTGCGCTGCAATAGCGAACGGGTGTAGATCAGACAAACCCCAACTACGTGGGCGCTTCGGGATAGCGCGACCAATCGAAGAAAGGGCCGGGGTCAGTCTTGCGTTCGGGCGCGATATGGCAGTGCCCAAGCAGATGGCGGATAGGGTAACGCGCACGGATGGCGGCCAGCAGCGCATCGAGACGCGCATACTGGATCGGCTCGTACGGCCAGTCGTCGCCACCCTCAAGTTCGATGCCGATGGAAAAGTCGTTGCAGCGCTCACGCCCCTGCCATTGCGACACCCCAGCATGCCAGGCGCGCGCATTGCAGGAGACGAACTGGATCAGCTCGCCATCGCGGCGCAGAAAGAAATGCGCCGACACGCGGAAATGCTGGAGTTCTTCGAAGCAGGCATGCTGGTTCGGATCGCAGCGATTGGTAAACAGCCGCTCTACCCCATCACCACCGAACTGACCGGGCGGCAGCGAAATCGAATGGATGACCACCATATCCGGCACTTGACCGTCGGGGCGCGCATCGCAATTAGGCGAAGCAATCTGCCTGACGCCGACCAACCAGCCCGCCGCATCGATCATCATGCCGTCTTACCCCGGAAGTCGCACAGATCACGCACGATGCAGGTCGGGCAATCGGGCTTGCGCGCCTTGCACACATAGCGGCCATGCAGGATCAGCCAATGGTGCGCATCGAGCAGGAAGGGCTTGGGGATCACCTTCATCAGCTTGTCCTCCACCGCGCGCACATCCTTGCCGGGCGCCAGGCCCGTGCGGTTGGACACGCGGAAGATATGCGTATCGACCGCCATGGCGGGCTGACCGAAGGCGGTATTGAGCACCACATTCGCGGTCTTGCGCCCCACGCCAGGCAGCGCTTCTAGCGCTTCGCGGGTCTGCGGCACCTGGCCGTCGTGCAGCTCCATCAACATGCGGCATAGCTCGATCACATGCTTGGCTTTGCTGCGATACAGGCCAATGGTGGCGATATAGCTTTCCAGCCCAGCCTGGCCGAGCGCATAAATGGCGGCCGGGGTATTTGCCACCGGGTAGAGCTTGCGTGTGGCCTTGTTCACACCCACATCGGTGGCCTGGGCCGACAGCACCACTGCGATCAGCAACTCGAACGGCGTGCTGTACTCAAGCTCGGTGCGCGGCGCGGGGTTCTGCTCGCGCAGCCGGGTGAAGAAGGCCAGCCGGCTTTCCTTGTTCACGCTGCCACCTCGGCATGCTGGCCACCCGCGGCGGCCTGGGCGAGAAACGCGTCGATCAGCAACAGGCTGGCTGGCGCATCAGACAAGCAGTCCACAAAGCTCAGCATCAGCCCGTAGCCGCCCTCGGCGGGGCTGCAGCTATCGACACGGCAGCGCGCGTGCAGGATGTGCTCGCGCCCGGCCACGGTCAGCATGAAATACAGTTCGCACACGCCACCCAGCGGCAGTGGCTGGTTATGCAAGAGCCCCAGCCCTTGACGGGACAGCGCCTCCACATGGCCAAGCAGGCCGGCACCCAGCCCGCTCAAGATCTTGGCCCATGTCTTCACGCGCAGGCGTGCGGGCAGGGGCGCGGCTGCCGGCAGGGCAGCGTGTTCTGTGCGGGGAAAACTCATTTGCTCGACTTGCCTGCCCGCCCATCCTTGGGATGGCGCAGCTTCATCGGGATAGTGACATCCACCTGCCACTGCTGCGCCTCGCGTTCGCGCGCGGCCTGGATATGGCGCCAAATCGCCCACAGGCCGCCCAGCACGCCCAGTGCGATCACGGCGAACGCCAGGCCGAAATGGCCGTCTTTCAGAAACAGCACAAACAGCAGCGTGCCGATCACATAAGCAAGTTTGGCCATCCAGCTCATTGTCTCTCCTCCGTGCGGCCTTAGCCGCCCTCGCGCAAGCGCTTGGCCCGCGCCATCATCTCGGCAATCCGCGCCGCCTTCGCATCCGCCAGCGGGGCGGGTGGCGGCACCGGCTCGCCGGCCAGGCGTGCCTGGTGGCGTTGCAGCGCAGCATCCAGACTGGCTTGTACTTCGGGGGCGGCGAACTGTGCCTCAGCCTTCTTGGCCAGCGCCTTGGCCGCCAGCCGCTCGCTACGCTCGCGCTTCTCACGCCCAAGCCGGAACAGACGATAAGCATGCCGCTTGCGCCACAAACCCGCCAGCGCCTGGCGCTCCGCCGTTAGCGCCGGCTCCACAGCGGGCAGCAACTCGATGCAATCAACCGGACAGGCCGGGATGCACAGCTCGCAGCCCGTACATTCGGCCGCGATCACGGTATGCATCTGCTTGCTGGCACCGATAATCGCATCCACCGGGCAGGCCTGGATGCACAGCGTGCAACCGATGCAATTCGCCTCATCGATCCAGGCCAGCACGCGCGGCTTGTGTTCACCATGCTGCGGATTAAGTGGCTTGAGCGGCCGCCCCAGCAAGGCCGCCAACTCAGCCAACCCCGCCTCACCGCCGGGCGGGCATTGGTCGATATCCGCACTACCCGCCGCCAGCGCCTCGGCATAGCCACGGCAATCCGGATAGCCGCATTGCGTGCACTGGGTCTGCGGCAGAATCGCGTCGATGCGCGCGATAAGCAATTCGCTCATGCTGGGCAGGCCTTAGCGGCGCAGCTCCGCAATCGCGCGGATAGACTCGCCCACCAGGGCCGGGCCGCGGTAAATAAGGCCGCTATACAGCTGCACCAGGGTCGCACCCGCCTCGATCTTCTCGGCCGCGTGGCTGCCTTCCAGAATGCCGCCCACCCCAATGATGGGCACCCGGCCGGCCAGCGCGGCCGACAGTGCGCGGATCACCGCCGTGGACTTGGCGCGCACCGGCGTACCGGACAGGCCACCAGTTTCCTTGCCGTGGCGGATATGCTCGACGCCGACGCGGGACAGCGTGGTATTGGTGGCGATCACGCCGTCGAAGCGGTATTCAACCAGTAGACGGGCAATTTCCAGCACTTGGTCGGCTTCCAGATCCGGCGCAATCTTCAAGGCCAGCGGCACATAACGGCCATGACGCACGGTCAGGCGCGCCTGCTCATCCTTCAGTGCCGACAGGAGTCGCTCCAGCTCATCACTTTGCTGCAGCTGGCGCAGATTCTTGGTATTGGGCGAGGAGATATTGACGGTGATATAGCTAGCATAGGGATAGACACGCGTCAGGCAGGCCAGGTAATCGTCATTGGCATTCTCGATCGGCGTATCGAAGTTCTTGCCGATATTGATGCCGAGAATGCCGCGATACTGGCTGGCCTCCACATTCTTCACCAGCTCATCCAGCCCGCCATTATTGAAGCCAAGCCGGTTGATGATGCCCTCGGCACCGGGCAGGCGGAACATGCGCGGCTGCGGATTACCCGGCTGCGGCCGCGGCGTGACGGTGCCGATTTCGATAAAGCCGAAACCGAGGTCGGCCAGCGCATCGATATGCTCGCCATTTTTGTCCAGGCCGGCCGATAGACCGACCGGATTCGGGAAATGCAGGCCCATGCACTCGGTGGGCAGCGCCTCTTCACGGCTGCCCAGCACGGTGGCAAAACCGAGCGCATGCAGCGCTTCCAGACCGGCAAAGGTCAGCTTGTGCGCCTTTTCCGGCTCCAGCGAAAACAGCAGCGGACGCAGCAGGGGATAAAGCATGGGATCTCTCGCTCAGGGATTCAGATTCAGGCAGGCATCCAGGGTATTGCGCATCAGCATGGCAATGGTCATCGGCCCTACTCCGCCCGGCACCGGCGTGATCCAGCTCGCACGTTCGCGCGCCACATCGAACTCCACATCGCCGCACAGCTTGCCATTGTCCAGGCGGTTGATGCCCACATCGATCACGATGGCGCCCGGCTTGATCCAATCGCCCTTGACGAAGTTGGGGATGCCGACGCCGGCCACCACCACATCGGCTGCACGCACCTTGTCGGCCAGATCGCGCGTCTTGCTGTGACAGACCGTCACCGTGGCGCGCGCCAACAGCAGCTCCAGCGCCGCCGGGCGGCCCACGATATTCGAGGCGCCGACCACCACCGCATCCTTACCCACCAGATCCACGCCAGTCTTTTCCAGCATCACCATCACGCCATGCGGGGTGCAGGGACGCAGCAGCGGCATCTTCAGCGCCAGGCGACCAAAGTTATAGGGATGAAAGCCATCCACATCCTTGAGCGGATTGATGGTCTCGATCACCCGGTCGGCATCGATATGCTTGGGCAGCGGCAGTTGCACCAGGATGCCGTCCACCTCTGGGTCCTCGTTCAGCTTGCGCACGAGGTCCAGCAGCTCGGTCTCCGTCAGCGAGGCAGGCAATTCATAAGACAGGGAGCGGAAACCGGCCTTCTCGCAGGCCAGCTTCTTGTTGCGCACATAGACCGCCGAGGCCGGATCATCACCCACCAGCACCACCGCCAGCGCCGGCGCACGCCGCCCGGCCGCCACGCGCGCGGCCACCTTGGCGCCCACCTCTGCGATGATTTCCGCGGAAATCAGTTTGCCATCAAGTAATTGCGCGCCCATGCCCCAGCTCCGTACAGAATGCAAAGGAGCGAATTCTCTCATTTTTCGGGCGTGTGCCCAAGCAAAGACTTGACAGCCCTGCACCCCGCCCATAATATGCCGGGCTCGTCGGGGCGTAGCGCAGCCCGGTAGCGCACCTGGTTTGGGACCAGGTGGTCGTGAGTTCGAATCCCACCGCCCCGACCATAGTTTTTCCCGGCAGTACGATTGAAGATGCGCCCGTAGCTCAACCGGATAGAGCAACGGCCTTCTAAGCCGTAGGTTACAGGTTCGATTCCTGTCGGGCGCGCCAGATGCCACATCTGGCCAAAGCAAGTTAAGCAGTTTTATCGGTGGTGGCTGTAGCTCAGTTGGTAGAGTCCAGGATTGTGATTCCTGTTGTCGTGGGTTCGAGTCCCATCAGCCACCCCAAGCAATACAAGCACTTAGCCCAGCCATTGCGCTGGGCTAAGTGCTTTTTGGCGTTCGTGTAGGCGCCATGTAGGCATTTCTGGCTTGCAGACCTCAGCCCCTAGTCGGATTGCCCCAACCCAAAAGCGCCATATAGAGTACTGATCACTTCGCAATCATCAGTTCTGCGGCCCGCCCCCGGCACTTATGTCCCGCAGAACGGCGCGACGATTTGCGAAGATCCCATTGCTGTCGTTCAGCCTGCAAAAGGTGAATAGGTGAGCGGCCGCAGATTCCGCCGCCTAAGGCCCTCGCCCGCTCTTCTATGTCAGTTACTATGACAACCTCGCAGTAACTAGCTCACGCCACCGCGTGGTGTAACTCAGCGACTTTCTGCCCTGCCGCACCTTTCAGACAGGATCGAGACCATTGCCGGCTAGTCGCAAAGTGCCGGGTCCTATTTCCCGATTCAACTTATCCAGGATGGTCATCAGTCGCCCCCTCCCGGCGGACAAGGCTGACGGGGTCATCGAATTGACGCAGATTCTCCGTTAGTTCATGCCCGATCTTCTTCAGGGTTTCGTCACTCGGCTCGCGTAAATCTGATTCGTTACTGGCCAATGCATCGTAGAAGCGCAACTAATCCTCAGCCAGCCCCATGCTGTCGCCATGGCTAGCCCACCTGTCCGATCTCGGGGTCAGACTCGGCACGTAAGCCTAATGATCGCCACCAAGGATGTTCGTTAAGAAGCGGGCGCCATGCCGCCCAGTACTAAATGACAAATACACACCATAAGCCACGCGATAAATATGCCATTGGCAGCACGATAATCATCATAAATTTAGCAGGCAGCCGCTTTACACGCGATCGAGAAATACCTCCCAAAGTGCAGCCCCACAAAATAATGCCCAGCTAACCGTCTGTTTTAAATTACAAGTTAGATATTAATTATCTTATTAATTCAGCACTGAATATTTTATTCAGGAAATATATTCATCAATTTTATTGACCGCAGCCATCTGACTTACTTACGCTGCCGCCGCCTATTGTGTTGCCTCACTCAACTGGCGCATTTCAAAATAAGCCCTATCAAATCAGCATTTTTAGTGGCGACCATCGCAAAGCCGGTGCGCTGCTGGGCTCCTTTTTCTTGAGGGAGCGTGTGATTAACGACGATAAGTTCTTTGTAGATGTCAGCAGCAATTGATGCTGTGGTTGGCGACCACGACCGCCGCAGGGCATGCATAGCGCTGGGCCCGCGGTAAGGACTTAGGTGGGGTCGACAGTCCGGCCCCACCCAACGCAATAAGCAAGGATTTAAGCTCGCATGTTTTTTGGATCGATATCAAGTTCGCTGCGCAGTCGTTCATCCCACGGGGGGCTCGCTAAAAACGCCAAGCCATTCAGTGCGTGCCCGGCGGGTAAACATACGGAAACCATACCGGTAGAGCGGGCCTTGGGGCGGGTGCTGGGGAGCGATGCCCTAGCCCCCACCCCCATACCGCCTTGGCCACACGCCAAAGTTGCTGGGAATGCCATTCGTAGCAGCGATACCTTGCTCGCCACGCCTTTGCAACCCTGGCTACCAACAAAGCAGAAACGCCCGCCCGACACCCTGCGTGATGCCGATCCGCAAGCCTTGGTCTTGGCGAAGGATTGCTATATGCAGGTCAATATTGGTGACCCGCTGCCCGCCGGGGCCGATGCCGTGCTGCCCAGCTACGATGCCCGCCTGTCGCACTGGTACACCGATCTTTACACCGTCAAGGTTAAACGGCCCATCCCACCCGATTGGTATGTGGCAACGACGGGCGCCGATCATGCCATCGGCAGTGTGCTGGTCAGTGGCGGTACGCGGCTCACCTGGCGCCAATTGGCAGTCTTGATGCAGGCGGGCGTGAAGGAGGTGACGGTGTGCCGCCAGCCACGCATAGGCTTGGTGTCGGTGGTCGGCTCCAGAACGGCGTCGAGCGTGCTACCAGACTGGCAGGGCTTCAAGCAGGCGCTCTGTCTGTGGCTGGTGCAACAGGGCTATGACCAGCCTACCGTGCATGAGTTGCCATTGAAGCTAGCGGATGGTAGGCCGCAGCACCAGGCATTTGGCGAGGCGTACTGGGAACTGGAACAAGCCCATGATCTATTGATCCTCTTGCAGACACCAGATATGAACTGCGAACCTGCTCGCGGGTCGGGTCGATCCGATCACCAGAGGCTCTATCCCTACGAGGCCTGGCTTGGAAGTTCACGTGCGCGCACGCCGAGCTATTCGGAACATATACCGCTGGTGCGGCCGGATGGCAGTAACCGTGGACACGAAACCTATCATTTTGAAGATCATTGCGTGACCTTATCACTTAAGGCGTATCAAGCCTCTGCCATGCTGGTGGTGGCGCTGATGCTGCGCCATGTGCTGGATGCCATGGAGCGCGCCACGCTGCATGGCCACGACCAGGCGCAATACCGTCTGGCCATACCCGTCCAGCGCCCCAAAGGCATGAGGGAATCCAATCTGCAGACGATTTGCTTGATCGGGGGTGTGCTGAAGGAGCGGAAGGACGGCGAAAAGCTATTGTTCCCGATCAGTAAGGACATCCCGACCGCACTCAGCCCGGCCGCTGAAGCCAATGTCATCATCGAGCTGCCAATCGGCGTCTTTGCCCTGCCGGCAGGGCAGGAGCTGAATGTGATCCCCCTACACGACGGCGCACTGCCACGGCTGACCGCTGCGGATGAAGCCATCATTGAGGCGGCGCAGGCGGAGTGGCTGGCGGCCCAAGCGCGGGAGGCCGCAAAGGCTGCCTTGCCGGTACTCGCCATTGATGCGGCCTGGTCACGCTTGGAGACCTACCTGGCTCAGGAGGACCCCGATGCCTTGGCCAGCTTGCAGCCTCCAGCCAGTGAGGAGCAGGTCGCTGCGCTGGAAGCGGAGCTGGGAGTCAGCCTGCCCAGCGCCCTGCGTGCCACCTTGCTACGCCATGACGGGCAAGAGGATATCGACCACTTGTACGACGGCGAGCGCTTTCTGGGCTGCGCAGGGATACGGGGGGAGTGGCGCAATTGGAAGGCGCTGAGCTTGGATGAGGATCTGATCGCCTGCAAAGGGGCACCAGGGCCTGGCGTCAAGGATGACTGGTTCAATCTGAAGTGGATTCCCTTCAGCCACGATGGCATGGGCGATCACCTCTGCGTGGATATGGACCCGGCAGAGGGCGGCATCGTGGGCCAGGTGATACGGGTATGGCACGACCTCGATGATCGTGATGTCATCGCACCAAGCTTTGAGGCCTGGTTTAGCCGCCTGGTACGCGAGCGGATGGGAGAGAGGATCGCGTTGTAAATCCAATTGTGAAAGGAAGTGGCGCACCCATCCCTCTACGCGCCACTTGCCGCCACGACACCCTCTGACCCACACAGATGGCACGGCAGGGAGGAGCCAACGTTTGGTCAGTTGCGGTAACGAGCTTCGCGCATGTATATCCGCCCCGCGCCAGCAAGGGCGGCCGCCGCTTGCATCTGGCTAGGCATGGAACAGCACCCGCCAGCCCTGGGCATCCAGCACCGCTGCGCCACCGTAGCCAGCCAATAGCAGCACGCCATCACGTGCCGACAAATAACCGGCGCAGACTTTGATTTCGGCCGATACATCGGCCTCGCTCAGTTGACCATCCTTAATCCACCACAGGCCGTAATCCGAGGTGCACCAAACACGGTCCTGGAACCAGACCATGTCCTTGAAGGGCAGTGACAAGGTCTCGTCATTGATCTGTTTCCAGCTATCGTTGCGCCCCATATAGGTGCTGCCGAGCTGGCCGCTGATATACACCTGGCCATCGTCACCACAGCAGACGGTGGACAGCAGGCGATTGCTGGGGAAAGCGCACTGGCGCCAGCGGCTGCCATCGAACTGCCAGACATCTCCCGCCCCACCGACGGCATAGATGTCCTGCGCGCTGAAGCCGGCGATATCGTGAAAACCGAGTGCCTCATCGCGCTTGGCAAGCGGGATTGCATTGCTGAAGTTATGCCATTGGTTCTTGCCATCGCGCCGGTACACCACGCGCCGCGTGCCAACCGCATAGGCATGCTCACCCACCAGGCGGATGCGGGTCAGCGCACCGCGCGCCGCCAGCTCATCCTCAATGCCGGCATCGCCACTGCCGATGGCGAAGGGCAGACCATCCAGGGTGAGGCAGACGAACTGCTCTTTAGGCGCCAGGCTGATCGCGCACCAGAGCAGATCGAAGTCATGCAAGGCGGTATGGCCGAATGCCTTGGCCGGCGTCTCGTCACGGAAGTAGGACACGGCCCGCTTTTCCAGGTCCAGCTCGTCGGGTGCGTCTGCCTGGCCCTGGAAGCGCTCGGCCTGCTGATAGTCCTCGCGCGCCAGGAAATACACGATGTCCTTATTGCGCACTGCGCAGCCGATGATATTGAAGCCGCCCAGATGGGGCGCCAGGATCTGCCTGGAAAGCATCATGTCCTTTAACCAATGCTACTGGTAAGTGTAGTCGGGCTTGCCGCCGGGGCCAGAAAGGCGGACCTCGCCTTCACGAGACAACCCAACACGTAGCACTATAGAGCCCCACACTGATCGGCCATCTTGCACAATCCAAGTTATCGGATCGGTGGGTTGTCCGGATGATCTACCCGCGTCCAGATCGTGCCGTCGAAGTAGGCCAGATCCTTGAAACCGAATGACCACAAAATGCCATCCTTGGCTTCTAAGTGATGGGTATCCACCAAGTCCGGGCTCAAGCTGGTGCGGTAAGGTGCGATGCGCCGGGTCGTGAGGTCGTAGGTGAAGAATCCGACATTGGAAGCCAGGAAGAGCCGCCCATCGAACCATTCAACCGCAGTGTAATTCTGGTTGTCTTCGATGCCCGAGAGATCTCGGAACCCATCGCGTGCGTTCCCCCACAGCACGCTGCCGTTGTACCCGACCAACACGATCTCGTCCGCATTCAGGACCTTGATCGCAGCAAAAGGCTCATCGGTAGGTAAGGACAGTTGCCGCCAGGTCTCGCCGTTCCAGTGCCAGGTCTCGTCACCTACTGCGTAGAGGTCATTGATGTCCGGGCCCTTGATATCGACCAGGTCAATCGCGTTGTTGTCATCGAGCCATGCGTCAAAGGCATCTTCGTTGTCGCCCTCCGGGGGCGCCGGCATGGGGGGCTGGCGCATGCTGCCGGCCATATCCACCCATCGCCCTGTCGCGAGATCCTTGCCATCCCACTCGAAGCGATAAACCTGGCGGGACTGACCGCATACGTAAAGTTGATCGCCGACGGCACGGATGCGATTGACGTAGCCTAAGCCGATCGCGGCATCGCCGAACACGCCGGCTTCGGGTATCTGGTAAATGTGGTCGGGTTTGCCACCGGGGCCATAGATGTTCACCTGCCCTTCACGCCCCAAGATACATCTCAATTCGGACTGCGCCCAGAAGTACGCCGAGACAAGATACCAACCCTCAACCATTTGGCTCCGCCAAGGCCTCCCGGGCCGAAGCCTTGGTGCATACGTCGAGATCACCCCATTGTCTTCAAATGCATCTAGCACTTCGACGAGCAAAGGCAGGTCGCTCTCGACAAGGCAAGCAGACTGGGTACTACGAAAGATGTCACGATTCATAAATTAGTCCTTGCCACCGTTCAGTATGTCTCGAATCACATCGGTCACCTTCCTCGCATCCTTCACCCCTCGCACCAAGGTGTCGTTATGCGCCTTGAACAACTCGTCGAGTTGCTTCTGGATATCTTTGCGGTCACAGCCGCCGCCTTTCTTGCCACCCGTGGCCTTCTCGATTGCGCGGGCTGATATCCCCTTGGCCTGGCCGAGTTTAAGCGTGCCGGCCACGCCAGTGGAGGTACCGTTCTTGGCAATGCGCTGTGCAGGGCGGTCCGTGTGCTTATGGGCCGTGTTTTGCTCCTTGCCGCTGCCGCCTTCCAGGCAAATGGCCGGGCCGCTGCCCAAGCTCGGCATGTCAGGTATCCGCTCGGGCCCGCCACGTTTGCCCATACGCAGCATCCAGTCGGGCACAACGTGGTGAGCTTCCTGTCCGGGCGCGCACTCAAGCTCGTCATAAGGCACCAGCTCGCAGCGTCGCTTGGGTCTGCGCTTCTGGCGTGTCTTGACCTTTCCACCGTCACCGCCACCCTTAGCCGCCCGCTCCGCGACTTCTTTCTCCGCCTTCTCGGCGGCTTAACAAGTGGCTTAACACCTTCGTTGCAAGAATCCTGAGTGCATCAGGAATGGACGTTACGGCGCCCAGGCATCGTATTCAGCTGGACCGGCCGCCCTCCCTGCGTAGGCCAAGTCATCGGATCGGCGGAAGGGTGGCTTGCAGCGTCGCTCGGGTCGCTACTTAATGCGAGCGCCAGGACGTATCAGTCAGTGCAGGAGAACACGCAGCGCAAGTAAAGCCCGCTAAGAAAGCGCAGAATTGCTACAGATTCAGTAACTTATCCATGTCGATCTTTGAGAACGGCATCGTGGGCGCCGCGAGTTGGCGCAGGATGGTCAGGTGCTGATCAAGTTTTACCTTGCGCAAGTTTTCCAGATGCATTTTGCCACCGAGAGCAATGGCCGGTTCAAAGCCATACATCTCATCCGCTGCAAGCGGACCAAGCGATTTCAAGGCATGTTCGAAAAGAGGCTGACCAGCCTCGTCATCAAGGTCACATTCATTGAGTTCGAGACCTAGAAAAGCCTGAATAGAGATGTCTAGAGATCGCGTATCTGTCTTTCTCTTGAGATCGCGTTGCAGGGCAAATACTGCGTGCGTTGCGCAGTTTATGGAGACACTCTGCCCAGTAGTTTCACCGCATAGATAGATCTTCCCGAATGCTGTTCGACCAATCGCATGAAATGAATCAATTTGCTCAAGCGGTGAGTCCTCCAGCCACTCATCAACCAGGTCCTCATACTCATCGGGATTGACTATCCAGAACAAACCATTGGCGTAGCCGCACCAGCCTTCCGCTTGCCAATAGGTTAGTAGTTGATTCGGTAGCTTGCCTCGCCACTTCTCGATGGCCGCAAACGGCACATCGACGCGATGCGTTGCTTCTCCGAACTCCTCAACGAATACTTCAAATGCCTCATCTCTCATCTCAGTCGCTTTCCCACCTCCGAGCGCCCCAACGCAGATCCGATGCTTACATCAAGCCCGCGTCGCGAGCGTCCTGTCCAATGTCACGCATGATCTGTACTTCCGTCACCTGCGACAGAATGTCCAAATGCACATGGGCGTCGAGCTTCTGAAGGCGGTCAAGCATCGGTTCGCCACCCAGTGCAAGCGCAGGCACGTAACCGTACATCGTGTCGTGGTCGAGGGGGCCGAGCTTTTCCAGAGCCCGCTCGAATAGCGGCCGGCCGTCTTTGTCATTTGTGTCGTATGAGTCGCGGGACGAAACACTGAAAAAGAGCTGAAGCGTCAGGTCGGGTCCATCCTCCCGGAATTCTTCGTCATTGAACGACGGAAAGATCATTCCCCATGCCGTCACGACTTTGAGGGACTGGCCGGTCTTCTCACCCCAGAGAATCAGTTCTCCGAAGGCCGTACGGGCGATCACGTAATAAGCATCACGCTCCGCGAACTCGGTCTCGCCGATCCACGCGTCGAGTTCGTCTTCCCACTCATCGGGATCAACGGTCCAAAAAAGCCCTTTGGCGTAGCCGCACCAACCGTATTCCTGCCAGTACTCCAATAATTTGTCTGGTAGCTTGCCTTTGAATTTTGCAAGTTTCTCGGGAGGCACGCTGCGGCATGCAAAAGGTGGGCCAAATTCCTTGAACTCCAAGAAATCTTCCATGAATTCATCCATTACTGACACCTCACTGTTTGCATCGTTTCAATTTTGCGTTCATCTTGGTGTCGCCGCGTTCGGCCTCTGGGATTTCTTTCGCGGCCTTATCAAGCCCGGCGACACGATCTTTCCACTGCGAACCAATCGACGAATTAACGCCCCGATCACCCATCGAGGTCACAACGTCCTTGCCGCCCGCGATCATGTCTGGATTGTGCAGTGCAGCCAAGGTGCTCATGCGGTCTGCGGCGATTTGGGCTGCTTGCTGTTGCGCCTCTGTGCCTCGAACGCCTTGCTTCCGGAGCTGTTTCTCGAACCCGTTCGCCAGCTCCTTGGCATACTTTGCCCTGGCCTCTGCTTGTGCGGCCCCTGTCCCATGCCGCCCAATCTCTTGGTACTTCGCCCGACCTTCCAGGTACTCCTTGACACTCAAGTTATTGAGGCCGCGCTCCTGATCAAGGAGTTGCCGATCATATTCGGCGGGGTCGCCTCTTGAGTTCTTCTTGAAGCACTTGACCTGATGCTCCTTCATTCGCTGTGCTTTTACCTTCCCCCCATCCTTGCCTTTGCCTGCCCGCTCCGCGGCTTCTTTCTCCGCCTTCTCGGCGGCTTCCTTGGCTGCCTTCTCCGCCGCTTCCTTCGCAGCCCGATCCGCAGCCTCCTTGGCCGCTTTAGCACTGGCTTCAGTGGCCATTTGCGCACCGCGCCGGCCAACCTTGGCCGCCGAGGCGCCCCAGCCAGCGAACGGGATGGCCGAGGCGAGCGACAGACTCGCACCGACCCAATCGCCCCGAGCGGCACTGATGCCAGCGTTGGCCAGATCGGCGATCTCACCCACGCCGGGGATCAGCCCAACCACATCCAGCCCGAGCTGCACGCCATCCATGACTTTGGCGCCCGTGCTGGCCTCGGCGGCGGTTTCGGCTTTGACCGGCGGGTTAGCCTCCGCTGCCGGCACTTTGGGCGCACTGGGTGTGCCTACAATCTTGCCAACCGTATTGCCCTTGCTCATGCGCCGTTCATCCAGAATTCGTCGTCATGACGCAAAATCGGCTTGCCGTTGACTCTGACCGTGCCGGAGTGCGCTTTCGGGTAACAGGTGCCACCCACCGTACCGCTCTTGATGCCCTTCGCAGCACCTGCGGCATCGCCGATCGTGCTGGGCACCTTGCTTTGGTCAAAGACCACCAGTGGCTCACCATTGGCGCGCACATTGGGGACCACCGCCACGGCATCATTCAGCTTGGCAATCACCGGATAGGGAATGGGCGGCGTGCTATTGCCCATGGGTGTCTTGCAGACGTCGGGCGCAAGGCTGACGACCAGCCATTGCTTGTCCTTGCGTGCGATGACTTGATCAGCCATGGACGTTTTCTTCGGCAGGAGGATGGGCCATGCGTACCAGCGGCGCATCAGGGTTCATCTCATAGCGGGCCTCAGCCACCCGAATCGGCAAGGATTCCGGCAAGACCAGGCGCCAGACCAGATCAATGCGATGGGCATCCAGATCCGCGATCAGCGTATCGATGCGCATGGGCAGCGGTAGCAAGAGGCCGTCGTGCCAGCGCGTCAGCACAAAGGCGCGGTGCCGTGGCAGCGCGAAACGCAGCACATGGTTGCCGTCCTGATCGGTTTGTACGCCCGGCGCATCGGCTGCACAGAGGTTGGTGAAGCTGAGCCACTCGTCCCCCACGAGATAAGGCACTTGCTGATCGCTGGGGGCGCAGTTCCAGTAAGCGAAGTCAAAATCCTCGGGCAGCCACGGATGGCGCGTGTCGAGCCAGTGCTGATCGTAGGTGCCGGCCAGCGCGCGGCGCGGCTGCCAGGCCCGCGCCAGGGCGCCGAAGCCCGCTGGTAGGCAGCTGGCAGACGCGAGTTCGGCTGGCTTTTGTGCGTTACGCCAGAAGTCCTTGGCACTGACCCGAGCATTGGGCCGCTCGATCCGTGGCGCAGGCACCGATTTGGCGCGCGTGGCCTTCAGCCACCAGCCACTGACAGCACCCCGCCCTAGCGGGTTGTACTCACACACATCGTGTGCCACCGCCTGCTCAGTCTCGGGAAGCTGAGCGTCTGGATGTTCGGCACGCTGCGGGCGCGTCAGGCGGGCCGCTTTCGGGACACGCTTGGCCGCCGCCTCGCCGGCATTGATGCGGCTCTGGCCACCCCAGGCGTATTCATAGCGCAACGGCAAGGTCGTGAAAGGCACCGGCGCAGTCAGACGCCAAGGCTTGGGCTTCACGCCCCCCAGGCTCAGTAGCTGCACGAGTTTGCCTAACGGCACCAGTGGCCAGGGCAAGCGGCGGAAGTGGCGTTCGCCGGTCACGATCAGGGTTTTGTCGAGTAGCACTTCACCGGGCTTGCTGGTGCCTTGGGCGCGTTGCGTGGCTGCCTGCCAGGCATTCAATGCATCGAGCGAAGGCGCCATAAAAGGATTAAGGCCGAGCGGTCGCTCCGGTAAAGGCATGGCGCCATCAGGGCGTTGAATCCGGCAATTGACGCGCACCTTGGGCTGCGGGCGGCCCTGCGGCGCATGCGCACTGCCGATCACCATCACGTCGCAAGCCGGCTTGTACGGTGCCAGATCGCTCTCTTGGCGCGGACTGCTGGTGTTGAGTGCGTCGAAGCATTCGTCCTCAAGGCATAGCGGCACCGCGTCCTCATCCATCGGGGCGAGCACGGTGGCACCTTGTGCATCGCGCGTGATGCGGTAGACCACCCGCATCACGATCGTCCGGTGCGGCGTGTCGTGGGCGTCGAGCGAAGCAAAGCAGAGCGCATCGAAAGGCGTCAGGTTACGAAACTCCATGGCCGCCTCAGTTGATGTCAACGTCTTTGCCGCTGATCTGGACCGCCCCGCTGGCGCTGAAGTCAAAACGCGTGCCGTTGATGAGTACGGTGCCGTCGGACTTCATGATCAGGCTGGCCTGGCCGACCGTGATCTCCAGTTCATCTCCGGCACTGATACTGTACTTCTTGCCGACCGTGGTGCTTTTTGAGAGCCCGACTTGCTCGAGCTGCGCCAGCCCCACTGCGGTATTCATCGCGCCACCCACCGTCACTGCGTAGCCCGCCCCCACAGTCAGTGCCTTGGCGATGGCCACCGTCTCGGTCTTGCAGCCGCCTACGCTCACCGAGCTGTTGTCGCCAATCTGCACGGTCTGGTTCTGGCCGATGCTGATGGTTTCGTTCTGACCCACCGTCTCGCTGCGGTTGTCACCGATGCTGATGGTTTCGTTGTGATCAACCCGCTCGCTGCGGTTGTTGCGCACCGTGATGGTTTCATCGTTATCCACCGTCTCGGTACGGTTGTGCTTCACATGCACGGTTTCATCGTGGTCGACGGTCTTCTGCCGATCACGCCCGACCCAGTGCGACTCATCGTTTTCCACCTCGATGCGCTGATCTTTCTCGGCATGCAGCCAGAGTTCCTCCTGGCCTTTCTTGTCCTCGAAGCGGATCGCATTGGCATTGTCGTAGCCACCACCGCTGCTGGAGCGCGTCAAGATGCCGGTCTGCGTCTTGTTGGCGGGCAGATCCCAAGGCGGCATATTGTCCTGGTTGTAGACACGACCAGTGATCAGCGGCCTATCGGGGTTGCCATCCAGGAACTGCACCAGCACTTCCTGGCCGATGCGCGGAATGGCGACGAAGCCGAAGTTCGACCCCGCCCAGGTACTGGCCACCCGCACCCAGGCCGAGCTCTTCTCGTCGTAGCCGCCCACGCGGTCCCAGTGGAACTGCACGCGCACGCGGCCATATTCATCGGTGAGAATTTCCTCGCCAGGCGGGCCAACCACGATGGCGGTCTGCACGCCGTAGATGCGCGGCTGCTGGCTGTTCAGCCCGCGCCCCGGTCGCCAGGGCACGGCCTTGCGCACGCAACGGAGGCGATTGCGGTACTGGGCCGGCTCACCGCTGTCCATCAGATAGTTGTTGTTGGCCTGATGCTGGGCCTCAACCACCAGGAAGGCCTCATCGCCGATATCGAAATGCTCGCTCAGCGTAAAGCAGCGCCCCGGCTGCACCGCGCGGTCATTGCCGGCGGCTTCGAAGCACTTACCCTGCGCCTCGAACTCCTCCATGCGCAGTCTGGCTTGCGCATCGCCCTCGGCCTGGTTCGCATAGGCATAGGCGCCCGCGTAGTCATAGATTTCCAGCTGCGGCACGTCGCCCTGCTGATTCAAGGTGGGCAGCTCGGCCTGCATGGGGCGCGGCTGCTTGAAGTCGAAGCTGCTCAGCGCGACCTTGCCGGGCACGAAGCGCCGCACCGGCACCCATTCGTGGATGCCGTCGTCCTCGAGTGAGCCGGCCATATCCTGGAAGGGAATGCTGGCCGTGCCATCGATGGGCGCCAGCTGGGTCGAGTCATCGCACAGCACGAGGGTGTGGCCCTTGGCATGGTGCTCATAGAAATAGAACCAACCCTGCGCTTCCCAGCGCCGATGCAGATGGTTGTAGTCCGACTCCTCATACTGGCAGGCATCGGTGAATAGCGGATCGGGACCGCTGATGCGGAAGGCGACCGACTGCTGCGGATAATCGGCAAAGGTCTCGCGCGTGCAGTCGAGCAGGGTTTTGCCATGGAATAGATAGTTGTCGCGCCGCTGGCGCAGAAAGGCCAGCCAGGGCGCCAAGGTCATCTGGTAGAAGGCAAAGCCGCCATCGACGCGGCTGAGGCGGAACTCGAATACATAGCCATTGAAGTAGCGCAGGCTACCATCCTCGCGCACCAGGCTGAGCGTGACCATTTTGCCCAGCACATCCTTGAGCGGAATCCGCGCGTCGTCCGCCAGCACCTCGACCGTGTACTGAAAGTCGCGCGACAGCGCTTCGAAGCCATCCAGCCGATTGGCAACCAGCATCGCCTTCGGGCCATCGCCATTCGGAAAGCTCAGCCGCAGCAAACGCGCGTACTGACGGCCTTCCAGCATGGCCTTGAGCGCCTGCGCCGCCTCGTGCAGATTGGTCATCACCGCATCTCCAGGACTCGGCTCGCCTACCGGGCGCGATCGGGTAGCCCGCGCCGGCTGCAGCCTGTTCGTAACGAGAAGGCTGCCTTGTAGGCAGCCAATTGCGACTGAGTCTAGTCAACGGAAAACCCAATGTCATACCTAATTTGAAGGACTGGAAGCGCTTGGGTAATTTGTCACAAGGCATGAAAAAGCCCCCGACTGGCGGGGGCTTGGCAGGGCAGAGAAGCGCTTATTCGCCGATGGCCACACGCAGGGCCAGCGAGATGCCGCGCGCGGCTTCCTTGATTTCCGGCAGCGAGGGGAAGCTCGGTGCAATACGGATATGGCGGTCCTGCGGGTCCTTGCCATAGGGGAAGGCAGCGCCGGCCGGCGTCAGGGTGATGCCGGCTTCCTTAGCCAGCTCCACCGTGCGGCGGGCCTTGCCGGCCGGGGTCAGCAGGTCGATGAAGTAACCGCCCTTCGGATAGGTCCAGCTCACGCCTTCGATACCGCCCAGCAGCGCTTCGAATTGCTCGAGCACCACGTCGAACTTGGGCTTGAGGATCAGGCGGTGCTTTTCCATCAGCGCTTCCACGCCGGCCTTGTTCTTCAGGAAACGCACATGGCGCAGCTGGTTGACCTTGTCCGAACCGATGGTGCGGGTGGACACAGCGCGGGTCCAGGCGGCGATATTGGCCGGCGAGGAAGCCAGCGCGGCGAGGCCAGCACCCGCCAGGGTGATCTTGCTAGTGGAGGCGAACACCAGGGCGCGATCGGCATTGCCGGCCTTGGCGCAGGCATCGACCAGATTAGCCACCAGCACATGCTCGGTGCTCAGGTGGTGCACGCGGTAGGCATCGTCCCAGATGATGCGGAAATCGGGTGCCGCGGTCTGCATGGCGGCGAGGCGGGCCACGACTTCGTCCGAGTACACCACGCCGCCCGGATTGCTGTACTTGGGCACGCACCACATGCCCTTGATGCTGGCATCGTCCTTGACCAGCTGTTCCACCAGGTCCATATCGGGACCAGCGTCGCTCATCGGGATATTGATCATCTTGATACCGAGCGCTTCGCAGATGGCGAAGTGGCGGTCGTAACCGGGCACCGGGCACAGGAAAGTGATCTGGCCTTGCTGGCCCCAGGGCTTGCTGCCGCCGGGCACGCCATACAAGAGACCGAACACGATACTGTCGTGCATCAGGGCCAGGCTGGAATTGCCATCGACCACCACTTGGGCGGCGGGCAGATCGAGGATCTCGGCGAACAGGGCGCGTGCCTCCGGCAGGCCAACCGCGCCGCCATAGTTGCGGGTATCGGTGCCATCGGCGGCCTTATAGCCATCCACGGCGTCCAGCAGCGGCAGGGACAAATCGAGTTGCTCAGGGGCGGGCTTGCCGCGCGACATATCGAGCTTGAGGCCTTGCTGCTTGAAGGCCTGGTATTGGGCGAGCGATTCAGCGTGGTTCATGGTCAGTTCCGGAGTGCTTGGGAGGAGGGTAATGCGGGCTTTGCCCGCGATTTTACACACAGATAGACGTTTGAGTTCTTGGCGAGCTGGGCGGGCAACACGGATAATCAGCTTCTTTGCCAGCGGGAGACCCGCCCATGTATGACTCGGTCAATGTGCTGGGCCAGACGCTGATCAGCTGCAGCACGAGCCCGCTGACCGGCTTCTTTCGCGATGGTTGCTGCAATACCAGCGCCGACGATGCCGGCCGCCACACGGTCTGTGCGCAGATGAGCGCCGACTTCCTGAGCTTCTCGGCCGCGCAGGGCAATGATCTGAGCACGCCGCGCCCGGAATATGGCTTTGCCGGACTCAAGCCCGGTGATTTCTGGTGCTTGTGTGCGGGCCGCTGGGTGGAAGCCCTGCTGGCCGGCCAAGCACCGGCGATCCGGCTGGCCTCGACCCATGAAGATGTACTCGAACTGGTGTCATTAGAAACACTGGTCGCCCACGCGCTCGACCGCCCGCAAGCGGGCTGAGCGCGCACCCAAACCACGTAGGATGGCGCATGCAAAACCATAAACTGGACAATCTGTTCGCGAACAACCGGCGCTGGTCGGAAGAGGTCAAGGCGCAGGAGCCGACCTTTTTCGAGCAGCTCTCCCATCAACAGAACCCCGAGTACATGTGGATAGGCTGCGCGGACAGCCGGGTGCCGGCCAATGAGCTGATCGGCCTCTTGCCCGGCGAAGTGTTCGTGCACCGCAATGTGGCCAATCTGATCGTGCACTCCGACCTCAACTGCCTGTCCACCATCCAGTTCGCGGTCGATGTGCTCAAGGTCAAGCACATCATCGTCTGCGGCCACTATGGCTGCGGCGGCGTAAAGGCTGCTTACAACGACACCCGCGTGGGCCTGGCCGACAACTGGCTGCGCCATATCCAAGACATCCGCCGCGTGCACGACCGCTGGCTGGACAAATTTCCGCCCGAATTGCGTACCGACATGCTGTGCGAGCTGAACGTGGTCGAACAGGTGGTCAATGCCACCCAGACCACGGTGGTGCAGGATGCCTGGGCGCGTGGCCAAAACGTGACCGTGCATGGCTGGGCTTATCGCATCAACGACGGTCTGCTGCACGACCTGGGTATGAGCGTGGGCGAGCCGGACGCGCTGATGGATGTCTACCGCGACTACTTCAAACAGCACGAATACAGCGGCGCCTGAGACAGCGCGCGGCCTCGGCACACCGGGGCCGCCGCTGTGCGTGCCGCCTGCCCCAAGCGCCTAAGCGCCCCCTCCCCCCACACCAGCCAAGTCACTGATTCCACTAGACACTACCCAGCGACTTGCGTAGCATCGCGCGCCCTTTTGCCTCGCCGGAGCGTTGCTCGATGTCTTCCCCCGCCCCCTACGCGCGCGCCTGTGGTATCGATTTCGGTACGTCCAATTCCACCGCCGGCTGGCTGCGCCCAAGGCAGTCGACGCTGCTGAGCCTGGAAGACGGCAAGCCCACCCTGCCCTCGGTGGTGTTTTTCAATGCCGAGGAAGACAGCATCAGCTATGGCCGCGCCGGCCTGTCCGACTATCTGGAAGGCTATGAAGGCCGGCTGATGCGTTCGCTGAAGAGCCTGCTCGGCTCCAGCCTGATCGATGGCCAGACCGAGGTGCTCGGCCGCGCGCTGCCGTTTCGCGAGCTGCTCGCCCACTTTATCGGCGAACTCAAGCAACGTGCCGAACGGAGCGCCGGGCGCGCCTTCGATACCGCGGTGTTCGGCCGCCCCGTGCATTTCGTGGACGACAATCTGGCCGCCGACCAGCAGGCGCAGCGCACCCTGGAGGAGACCGCCCGCGCAGTGGGTTTCAAGGAGATCAGCTTCCAGTTCGAACCGATCGCGGCGGCCTTTCATTACGAGCAGGATATTCGTGCAGAAGAGCTGGTGCTGATCGTGGATATCGGCGGCGGCACCTCGGACTTCTCGCTGGTGCGCCTGTCGCCCGAGCGGGCTGGCCTGGTCGAGCGCCGCGACGATCTGCTCGCCAATGGCGGCATCCATATCGGCGGGACCGACTTCGACAAATACCTGAGCCTGGGCAATATCCTGCCCCTGCTCGGCTACAAGACCCGCCTGCGCAATAACTCGGAAGTGCCTTCCAGCTATTACTTCAATCTGGCTACCTGGCACACCATCAATTTCAATTACACGCGCAAGATCTGGATGGAGCTGCAGGAGGTGTACCGCGACGCGCGCGAGCAGGACAAGCTCGATCGCCTCTTGCGCCTGATCGAGCATCGCGAAGGCCACTGGCTGGCGCTACGCGCCGAGGAAGCCAAGATCGGCCTCTCGTCGAGCGAAAAGGTCACCCTGCAGCTCGACCGCATCCATGCCGGACTCAGCCACGACATCCTGCGCAGCGATTTCGATGCCGCAGTCAGCCATCTGGTCGATGGCGTGGCCGGCACGGTCAGCCAGCTGCTGCAGGACGCCAACCTCGGCGCACATCAGATCGATACGGTGTTCTTCACCGGAGGCTCCAGCGGCGTGCCGCTCCTGCGCCAGCGCATTGCCGCCTTGTTGCCCAATGCGCGTGCGGTGGAAGGTGATCTGTTCGGCAGCATCGGCGCCGGCCTTGCCGTGGAAGCCCTGCGCCGCTACGGCCACTAAGCGTTGTGGTTCAAGGGCCACAGCGCCCACTCGTTCAGGTAGGGTAAAGCGCGCACATCGATATAATCCGCCGCCCTCCGCAGCCCGCCTTCGTGTGGCTGCGCGCTGTGGCCCCATTATTTATAAGGATTCTGATCATGCGCACCGCCCTATTCCGTACCCTGTCCCTGGCCGGCCTGCTCGCCGTGGCCGCCCCGGCCCTGGCCGACACCATGGGCAGCGATGCCCAGCAAATCCGCTTTGTCGTGCACGGCGGTCTGACCATGGGCGGTGACAATCTCAGCACCGTGCAGACCGATGATGGCAAGGACAAGATCAAGGCTGGCGGCCTGTTTCAGGTAGGGGCCGGCATCCTGGCCCAGGCTGGCACGCTGCCGCTGGCTGCACAGCTGACCTACAACTATCACGCCGACGGCGACAGCTATGAAAACGGCAGCACCAGCTACCATCGCCAGCCTATCGAGCTGACCTTCTTCTACACCGGCATCGAGAACTGGCGTCTGGGCGCCGGGGTGCGCAAGTCCGGCTCGGCCAAGTTCAATGTGAAGCAGGATGGCTACGCCACCGTACGCGGCACGCTGGAATCGGACCCGGCGCTGATCCTGGAAGCCGGCTATGCGCTGAGCCCCTCGGCCTGGCTATCGGCCCGCTATGTGGACGAAAGCTACACGCTGAAGAGTGCCAGCGTGGGCAATGCCAGCATCCAGGGGCTGAACGAGAAG
Source organism: Chitinimonas taiwanensis DSM 18899 (assembly GCF_900119825.1). GTDB lineage: Bacteria > Pseudomonadota > Gammaproteobacteria > Burkholderiales > Chitinimonadaceae > Chitinimonas > Chitinimonas taiwanensis. The sequence continues at coordinate 79,469 of NZ_FPKR01000008.1, forward strand.
GTCGATGCCTCGCACGCTGGCGTCTTCATCACCTTCGCGTTCTGATCCACCCGCCAGCAGCCAAACAAAAGCCCCGCACTGCGGGGCTTTTTGCTTCGCGTTGCCGGCAGCTCAATTGATGCCGAGCCGCTCCATGCGGTAACGCAAGGAACGGAAGGTCACGCCAAGCAATTTGGCCGCCTGGGTGCGATTGAAACGGGTCTTGTCCAGCGCGGACAGGATGGCCTCCTTCTCGACCCGGTCCAGATAATCCTGCAGCAGACCGATCTCGCCACGGTCGACCGGCATTTCCTCCGCGTCCATGCGCTTGAGCTGCAGATCATCCGGCTGGATGACCCGGCCATCGCAGAGCGCCAACGCACGTTCGAGGATGTTTTCCAGCTCGCGCACATTGCCGGCGAAGTCGTAAGCGGTCAGCGCGGCCAGGGCATCGGGCGACAGGCGCGGCTCGTCCATGCCATTCTGGCTCGCTAGGCGCGCCAGCACGCCATGGGCAATGACCGGAATATCGTCGCGCATATCGCGCAGCGAGGGCATGCGCAGCTCGATCACATTCAGACGGTAATAGAGATCCTGGCGGAAACGCCCCTCTTCCACGCATTTGGCCAGGTCCTGGTGGGTCGCGCAGATGATGCGCACATCGACTGCCTCCTCGCGCGTCTCGCCGATCTTGCGCACCTTCTTTTCCTGAATCACGCGCAGCAGCTTGACCTGCATGGCCAAGGGCAGATCGGCCACCTCGTCCAGAAACAGCGTGCCGCCATCGGCCGCCTGGAAGAAGCCATCGCGCTCGCCATCGGCCCCGGTGAACGCGCCCTTCTTGTAGCCGAAGAACTCGCTCTCCATCAGGTTTTCGGGGATCGCACCGCAGTTGACCGGCACAAAGGGCTGCTCGGCACGCAGCGACTGGCCGTGGATCAGCCGTGCCGCGCGCTCCTTGCCGCTACCCGACTCGCCGGTGATGTAGACCGGCGCCTGGCTCTTGGCCAGCTTGTCGATCAGGGCCAGCGCCTCGCGAATGGCCGGCGATTCGCCGATGAAGACCTTGTCAGTACCGGGCACGGCGCGCGCCGCGCTGGCCGGCTTGTCCAGATTCAGCGCCGAGCGCACCAGGGTGCGCAGCTGGTCGAGCGATACCGGCTTGGCCAGATAGTCGAATGCGCCGGCCTTCAAGGCCTCGACCGCATTGTCCAGGCTGCCATAGGCAGTGATTACCGCAACCGGAATATCGTAGCCCTGGGTGTCGATATGGCGCACCACATCGAGACCATTGCCGTCCTGCATGCGCATATCGGTCAGGCAAAGATCGATGCCTCCCTGATCGAGACGCGCCACGGCGGCGGCCACACCATCGGCCAGCTCGACATCCAGGCCCATCTTGAGCAGGGTCAGTTCGAGCAGTTCGCGCAGGTGCGGCTCATCGTCGACGACGAGAACGCGGGCGGGCTTGGAGTTTTTCTTGCTCATGCGGGGCGACCGGAAAAGGTGATGCGAAAGCAGGCACCGAGTGAAACAGGCACGTATTCCAGCACGCTGTCATTTCCGGCGCAAATCTCTCGCGCAATATACAGGCCTAAACCCGTGCCCTTGCTATCGGTGGTGAAGAAGGGCTCGAACAGCTTACCCACATCCTCAAGCGGCACGCCGGCCCCATCATCGCGCACCTGCAGCGCCCAAGCATCGCCGAGCGGCGCCACTTTCAGGCTCAGCGCGCCATCCTGCTGCGAGCAATAGCGCCAGCCATTGCGACACAGATTCCACACCACCTGGTGCAACTGTCCCTCGTCGAAGCGGGCGATGGCGCCCTGCGGGCAATCGAGGGCGATCTCGGCCGCGATGCCTTCGGTGGCGCGGAACTCGGCCACAAAGCGCTCAAGCCATTCATACAGGCGAATATCCACCGGCTCAGCACGGTCGCGCCGGTTCAAGTCGAGCACCTCGCGCACCATGCGGTCGAGCCGCTTGGTGTTGTCGATGATGATCTGGGTCATGCGCTTGCTGGCCGCATCGCTGGCATCCTCGGCCAGGAGCTGGGCGGCATGGCCGATGGCCGAGAGCGGGTTGCGGATCTCGTGGGCGATATTGGCCGTCAGCCGCCCCAGCGCCGCCAACTTGATCTGCTGCGCCTCGCGGCGCAGGCGTTCGATGTCTTCCAGAAAAATCACCGTACCGGTGGCCGAACTGCCTACCTGCACCGGCATGAAGCGCGGCCGCACGCGCTGGTTGCTGTTGTTCGGGTCGGGCGCCAGCGTGGAATCGCCTTCGCGCCAGCCATTCAGCGCCCGCGACAGGGCCGGCGAGAACTCGCTCAGCTTGGTGCGCCCGGCCACCATGCCCACCCCGAGTAGACGTTCGGCCTGCTGATTGAACTGGCGTACCACGCCCAGCTCGTCGATGACCAGCACGCCGTCCGACACGTCCTGGATCACCAGGCGGTTGATCTGCGCCATATTGGCCAGCTCATTACCACGTCTGGCCGCCAGCCGTTCCGACTCGGTCGCATAGCTGGCCAGCCGGTGCGCGAGCCAGGCGGTGGCGAAACAGGCGATCGACACCATGCTGACCTGGAACCAGTCCGAGCTCTTGGCGCTATCGAATACCATCAGATAACCCTGCTGAGCGAGCAGGGCGATGCTGGCCATGGCGGCATGGAACAGGGTGGTGCGCCCGCGGCTGATCAGCCCGGCAGCCGCCAGATAGGGCAAGAGCAGCAGGGCAATGCCGGACTGGAAGCCGCCGCTGATATGCATAAGGCCGACGATGAACAGGATATCGCTGCCTACCTGTACGCTGAGCAGCAGGCGGAAGTTGGGCCAGCGCAGGCGCAGGCAGACGGTGTAAAGCGCAATCAGACCCAGATAAGAGATCGATACCCAGCTGATGCTGACCCGGTCCTGCAGTTCGAAGGACAGGCCTTTTTCCAGCGACCAGTTAGCCACCGCCAGCGCGGCCACCATAGTGGCGCGGAACAGATTGAAGATCTTGGCGGAGCGCCAGAAGGCGTCGGGAGCGGATTGCGGGGTATCGGGCATGGCGACTTTATATCCGGCTTGGCGCGGCTTGGGCAGGGGGCTGCATGCTAATCTCGCTGGCTATGCTGTCAAAACACCCCGCTCTCCTGCTGCCGCTCTGCCTTGCCGCCACCTGGCTGGTGTGGGGCTCGACCTATCTGGCCATCAAGTTCGCCCTGATCAGCTTTCCGCCCTATGTATTGTCCGGCACGCGCTATCTGCTGGCCGGCGGCCTCTTGCTGGCCTGGCTGATCTGGCAGCGCAGCACCTGGCCCAGCTGGCGCCAGGTACGCAATGCCAGCCTGATCGGCTTTCTGATGCTGACCGTCGGTAATGGCCTGACCTGCGTGGCCGAGCAGACGCTGGACTCGGGCGCCACCGCGCTGATCGTGGCCGCCACGCCGCTCTTGACCGTGCTGCTCAGCCAGATGATGGGCAGCCGCGCGCGCGCGCTTGAATGGTGCGGCATCGGCCTCGGCCTGCTCGGCATCGTGCTGATGAATCTGGATGCACGTCTGGCAAGCGACCCGCATGGGGTGATGCTGATGATCATTGCCTGCCTAGCCTGGGCGCTCGCCTCGGTACTGATCCCGCGCCTGGATCTACCCCAGGGCAGCATGTCTTCCACCATCCAGATGCTGGCGGGCGGGCTGATTTCCCTGCCGCTGGCCCTGTTGGGGGGCGAGCGCTTTCCTGCCGCGCCCACGGCCGGCGCAATCGCCGCCCTGCTCTATCTGGTGCTGTTTGGCTCGGTGATCGCCTACTCGGCCTTTGTCTGGCTCTTGCGCAATGCGCGTCCTGCCCTGGCCACCAGCTCCAGCTATGTGAACCCGGTGGTGGCGCTCTTCCTTGGCTGGCTACTGGCCGGCGAAACGGTCAGCTGGCCGCTGCTGGCCGGCATGAGCATCATCCTGCTCGGCGTGGCCCTGATCGGCTGGTCCGCGCGCAGCAAGGGCTGAACGGCCGGCTGACGCGCGCGGCAACTCGCCCGCGCGCCGGAATCCTGCTAGGTTTACCGGCCGTCTTCCAGCCCAAGCCCCGCATCATGTCCACGCCTGACTATCTCGAACGTATCCTCACCGCCCGCGTCTACGATGTGGCGGTGGAAACCCATCTCGACGCCATGCCCAATCTGGCCGAGCGGATTGGCAACCGGGTACTGATCAAGCGCGAGGACATGCAGCCGGTGTTCACCTACAAGCTGCGCGGCGCCTACAACAAGTTGGCCAGCCTGAGCCAGGCGGCGCGCGACAAGGGTGTGATCACCGCCTCGGCCGGCAACCATGCACAAGGCGTGGCCATGTCGGCGCAGAAGCTCGGCTGCCATGCCACCATTGTCATGCCTGTCACCACCCCCAGCATCAAGATCAACGGCGTGAAGCGCCGTGGCGCCGAAGTGGTGCTGCATGGCGACTCCTTCAGCGATGCCTATGCGCACGCGATGCAGCTGGTCGAACAGACGGGCGGCACCTATGTGTCGCCGTTCGATGACCCGGAAGTGATCGCCGGCCAGGGCACGGTGGGTATGGAGATCCTGCGCCAGCACCCGGATGCCATCCACGCCATCTTCGTACCGATCGGCGGTGGCGGCCTGGCGGCTGGCCTGGCCGCCTATGTGAAACGCCTGCGCCCGGAGATCCGCGTGATCGGCGTGGAACCCATCGACAGCGCGGCCATGAAGCGTTCGATCGAAGCGGGCGAACGGGTGGTGCTCGAGCATGTCGGCCTGTTCGCCGATGGCGTGGCGGTCAAGCAGGTCGGCGAGGAAACCTTCCGCCTGTGCCGCCAGTATCTGGACGAGATCATCCTAGTCGATACCGATGCGATGTGCGCAGCGATCAAGGATGTGTTCGAGGACACCCGCTCGATTCTGGAACCGAGCGGCGCCTTGGCGCTGGCCGGCCTGAAGGCCTGGGCGGCGCGTGAAGGCTGCCGTGATCAGACGCTGATCGCCATCGCCAGCGGCGCCAATATGAATTTCGATCGCCTGCGCCATGTGAGCGAGCGGGCCGAGATCGGCGAAGCGCGCGAGGCCATCCTGGCGGTGACCATACCCGAGCAGCCGGGCAGCTTCCGCGCGTTTTGCGAGCAACTGGGCAATCGTGCCATCACCGAATTCAACTACCGCGCCGCCGACCCACAAGAGGCGCATATCTTCGTCGGGGTGAAGATCAGCACCCGCCAGGAAGCCTCCGCCCTGGTCGCCCAACTGAATGCGGCCGGTCTGAAGGCGCTCGACCTGACCGACAACGAGATGGCCAAGCTGCATATCCGCCATCTGGTTGGCGGGCGCGCCCCCCAGGTCGAGCATGAGCTCGTCTATCGTTTCGAGTTCCCGGAAAAGCCGGGCGCCCTGCTCAACTTCCTCAACCATATGGGGCGCGGCTGGAATATCAGCCTGTTCCACTACCGCAACCACGGCGCCGATTTTGGCCGGGTACTGGTCGGCATGCAGGTGCCGCCACAGGATGAAAGCAAGCTGCAGACCTTTCTGGCCGAGCTCGGCTACGACTACACCGACGAGCGCGACAACCCCGCCTATAAGCTGTTTCTAGGCTGAACCTGTGCCGAGCCGGCCACTCCAAGTGGAGTGGCTTGGCAAATCGGTAACCCCGGCTTATCTTGCCGCACCCCTTGTTCGGCGAGCATTGATCATGTTGCGCTGCATCGTCAGCTCCATCCTGTGTGCCTGCAGTCTGGCCGGCACGCCGCCCGTGCCCCCGAGCGCGCCAGCGGCGCCGCTGGCGCTCGATCTGCCATATGGCATGCAAGAAAAGGTCCCCGCCCAGGTCATCTCGCCTATCTTCCGCAGCTATGTGGCACCGCAAGCCGGCCCGCGCGCCAGCCTGCGCAGCGATCCGGCCGAGCTGGAAAAAGAGCTGCTGGCACGCCAGCTCGAGCAGCAGGCACGCCTGTATGACAGCGATAGCGGGCTATGCCTGAACCGGGCCGGTGGCGACTCGACCGGCGGTGGCGTGCGCTGGTCGCTCAACGATGGCTTCGGCTTCTATGTGCAGGGGCGTGGCTTCAAGCATTTGCAGCGCCTGCTCAAGCACAACGATGTCAGCGGCGTATGCGCGCCGGGCGACCCCAGCCCGATGTGCCGCCACATGCCTCGCCAGACCTGCGACTAACGCTTACGTCAATGGAATAAGCATAAAACCCTGTTTTATATAAGGTTTTATCCACACCACAAGCCAAGAAATTGTCGTTGTAGCGTTCGATGCGGCGCAACAAATCGGCTAGAATCAATGCCCCCGATCTCAGCCGTTTCTGGATGCCCGCCACCATGGCAGATACGCCTCGCCTGCGCGAAATACCCTATAACTACACCTCGTTTTCCGACCGCGAAATTGTCATGCGCCTGCTGGGCGAAGACAGTTGGCAGGTGCTGAATACCCTGCGCGCCGAGCGCAAGACCGGCCGTTCCGCCCGCATGCTGTTCGAAGTGCTCGGCGATATCTGGGTGGTGCAGCGCAACCCCTATCTGCAGGACGATCTGCTCGACAATCCGGAGCGCCTGTCGGCCCTGGTTGGCGCCATGCGCCACCGCCTGGGCGAGGTGGAAAAGCGTCGCGGCGACAATGCCCAGGTGGACGAGCTGCTGGCGCGCGCGCGCGCCGCCGTCGACGCCTTCGAGCGCTTCTTCCCGCAAACCGCCGAGCTGCGTAAGCGCGTGCTCAAGCGCATGCAGGGGCTGACCCGCAAGGACAATATCTGCTTCGATGGCTTGGCGCGCGTCTCGCACGTGACCGATGCCACCGACTGGCGCGTCGAATACCCATTCGTGGTGCTGAATCCGGATTCCGAAGACGAGATGGCTGGCCTGGTGAAGGCCTGTATCGAACTCGATCTGACCATCATTCCGCGCGGCGGTGGCACCGGTTACACCGGCGGTGCCGTGCCGCTCACCCCCATGTCGGCGGTTATCAATACTGAAAAGCTCGACCGCCACCACGGGGTGGAATACCTGAACCTGCCCGGCGTGGATGGCCAGGTCGCCACCATCAACTGCGGCGCCGGCGTGGTAACCAAGCGGGTGATGGAAGCGGCCGAAGCCGAGGGCCTCGTGTTCGCCGTCGACCCGACCTCAGCCGAAGCCAGCTGCATCGGCGGCAATGTGGCCATGAATGCCGGAGGCAAGAAGGCCGTGCTGTGGGGCACGGCGCTCGACAACCTCGCGTCCTGGAAGATGGTCGACCCGGACGGCAACTGGCTATTCATCGAGCGCATCAACCACAACCGCAGCAAGATCCACGATGCCGAGCTGGCCACCTTCCAGGTGCGCAAGCTGCAGCCGGATGGCAAGACGCTGATCTCGGAACAGACGCTGAACATCCCCGGCCCAGCCTTCCGCAAGGTCGGCCTCGGTAAAGATGTCACCGACAAATTCCTGGCCGGCCTGCCCGGCGTGCAGAAGGAGGGCACCGACGGCATCATCACCTCGGCGCGCTTCATCCTGCATCGCCTGCCTGCGCACAGCCGCACGGTCTGCCTGGAGTTTTTCGGCACCGTCGCCCAGGCCACGCCGGCCATTGTCGAGATCAAGAATTATCTGGATGCCAAGCCCGGCGTGCTGCTGGCTGGTCTCGAACACCTGGACTGGCGCTATGTGCGCGCGGTGGGCTACGCGACCAAGGCCAAGTCCAAGGGCCGCCCGAAGATGGTGCTGCTGGCAGACATCGTCTCGGACGATGAAAACGCGGTCGGCGAAGCCGCCTCGCAAGTGGTGCGCATTGCCAATGCGCGCCATGGCGAGGGCTTTATCGCCGTCACCGCCGAGGCACGCAAGAAGTTCTGGCTCGACCGCAGCCGTACCGCCGCGATCGCACGCCACACCAATGCCTTCAAGATCAACGAGGACGTGGTGATTCCACTGCCGCGCCTCGGCGATTACTCGGACGGCATCGAGCGCATCAATATCGAGCTGTCCACCCAGAACAAGCTGCAGCTGCTCGAGCGCCTGCACACCTTCTTCCGTGAAGGCCGCCTGTTGCTGGACAACGAGGACCAGGGTATCAGCCACGAAGAGTTGATCGGCGACCGACGCGAAGCCGCGCTCGCCGCCATCGCCGCGGTCCAGCAGCGCTGGGCCTGGCTGCTCCATCATCTCGACGATGCTTTCGAGCAATACACCAGCAACTACCCGGATGCGCCGCTCGAACCGGCCAGCGATATCGATCCGCCCCAGTCGGTGTTCCATGCGCTGCGCGATTTCGCGCTACGCATCTCTTGGAAACGCGAGCTGCTGGCCGATCTGGATGCGCTGTTCTCCGGCGCGGCCGATGCGCCTATCCGCGAGGCGGTGCGTGCGATTCACCAGAAGACGCTGAAGGGTCGGGTCTTCGTGGCCCTGCATATGCACGCCGGCGACGGCAATGTGCACACCAATCTGCCGGTCAACTCGGATGACTACGCGATGCTGCAGACGGCCCACCAGGCCGTGGCGCGCATCATGGCGCTGGCGCGCGGCCTGAACGGGGTAATCTCGGGCGAACACGGCATCGGCATCACCAAGCTGGAATTCCTGACTGAGGACGAGATCGGCCCCTTCCGCGCCTATAAGCAGCGCGTCGACCCCGCGGGCCACTTCAACAAGGGCAAGCTCTTGCAGGGCGCCGATCTGCGCAATGCCTACACGCCGTCCTTCGGCCTCTTGGGCGCCGAGTCGCTAATCCTCGAACAGAGCGATCTGGGCGCCATCTCGGACAGCATCAAGGACTGCCTGCGCTGCGGCAAATGCAAGCCGGTGTGCGCGACCCATGTGCCGCGCGCCAATTTGCTCTATTCGCCGCGCAACAAGATCCTCGGCGTTGGCCTGTTGACCGAGGCCTTCCTGTACGAGGAGCAGACCCGCCGTGGCGTGAGCTTCAAGCACTTCGAGGAACTGGGCGATGTAGCCGACCACTGCACGGTCTGCCACAAATGCGTGAACCCCTGCCCGGTCAAGATCGACTTCGGCGATGTGACGATTGCCATGCGCAACTTCCTGCGCAAGGCCGGGCAGCGCAAGTTCAACCCGGGCACCGCCGCGGCCATGGCCTTCCTGACCGCCAAGGACCCGACCACCATCAAGACCCTGCGTACCGGCATGATGGGCATCGGCTACAAGCTGCAACGCCTAGGTCACGATGTGCTGAAGGTGGCGGCCAAGGCGCAGACCGCCGCACCACCTTCCACCGTGGGCAAGCCGACGGTGAAGACGCAGATCATCCACTTCATCAATAAAAAGATGCCGGGCAATCTGCCCAAGAAGACTGCGCGTGCGCTGTTGGACGTGGAAGACGCCGAGATCATCCCGGTGATCCGCAACCCCAAGCTGGCCGCCGAGGATGCCGAGTCGGTGTTCTACTTCCCAGGTTGCGGCTCGGAGCGCCTGTTCTCGCAGGTCGGGCTGGCCACCCAGGCCATGCTCTGGCATGTGGGCACCACCACGGTACTGCCGCCCGGCTATCTTTGCTGCGGCTATCCGCAAACCTCGTCCGGCTTCAAGGACAAGGGCGACCAGATCACCACCGAGAACCGTGTACTGTTCCACCGCCTGGCCAATACGCTCAACTATCTCGATATCAAGACGGTGATCGTGTCCTGCGGCACGTGCATGGATCAGCTGCAGAAATACCAGTTCGAGCAGATCTTCCCTGGCTGCCGGCTGCTGGACATCCACGAATACCTGCTCGAGAAGGGCGTGAAGCTCAATGGCGTCGCAGGTACGCGTTATATGTACCACGACCCCTGCCATACGCCGATCAAGACCATGAGCCCGATCAAGCTGGCCAATGAGCTGATGGGCCAGCAGGTGGACCTGAACGAGCGCTGCTGCGGCGAAAGCGGCACCCTGGCTGCTACCCGCCCGGATGTATCGACCCAGGTGCGCTTTCGCAAGGAAGAGGAAATGCGCAAGGGCGCCGACAAGGCGCGCGCCGGCACGCAGGACCAGGTCAAGATCCTCACCTCCTGCCCGAGCTGCCTGCAGGGTCTGAGCCGCTACGACGACGACGCCGGCACGACCGCCGACTACATCGTGGTGGAAATGGCGCGCAAGGTACTGGGCGAAAACTGGCTGCCCGAGTATGTGGAAACCGCCCGCAACGGCGGCATCGAGCGCGTACTGCTGTAAGGTGCGTGGCGCCGCGCGACAGTCTGCAAGATGGGGCTGTCGGCGGCGCACTTCTCGGCTATCATCCTGGCAAGACAAATTTCCCGTAGGGTTCCCTCCCCTACCCTGCGGGAGCTGCTCCGATCCATCCGGTCGAGACAGCATCCACAACGCCCCGGCACAAGCGGGGCGTTGTTATTTGTGGCGCTGCAGCGCCCCCTCGGTCGGCAAGGCTTGAGTAAAGCGGCCGCTGCCGCCACAATGCCAATGTAATACTCAGCCAACAAAGCCACCCATGACTAGCCCCACCTGCCCGCTATGCGCCGAAGCCGGCGGCGAACTGATCTGGCAATCCGCGCTCTATCGCGTTGTGCTGGTCAATGAAGCCGGTTATCCGGGCTTTTGCCGCGTGATCCTGAACCAGCACCAGGCCGAAATGACCGAGCTGAGCCCGGAGGAACGCATGGGGCTGATGAATGCCGTCTGGGCGGTGGAAGAAGTCCTGCGCGCGGAGCTGAAACCGCACAAGATCAATCTGGCCAGCCTCGGGAATGTGGTGCCGCATCTGCACTGGCACATCATCCCGCGCTGGCAGGACGACCCGCATTTCCCGGCCCCGATCTGGGCCACGCCGGTGCGCGAAAGCGCATCCCGCATCACCGATTTGAATTGGCTCAAGGCCGCGCTGGCATCCAAGCTTTTGATGCTGGAGTCCTTTGCCAAGGAGTAGCACGTGCACGCCCTGGAATTACCCCCATTCAACCTCGAGCAGGCACTGGAATTTGCCGATGCGCGCGGATTCAAGGACTGGCTCAAGCTGGTACCGATGATCAATGTGCGCCAGGCCCATGGCGAGGTGCTGGATGCGCTGGCGCGCCTGAATGTCTCGCCCGTGCTGCCGATCGAACGGCTTAAGATGCTCGAGCTGCTGCGCGAGCCGGTCAGCATGCTGCAGGAAGAAAACGCCAAGCGTTACTTCGGTAAGCCCTTCCCGCTCTCGCTCAATGAAGACACGGTCTGGCTGTCGAATGTGCAGCTATGGAGCGCGATGAGCCTCGCCTACCGGCATTGCTGGCAGGCCGCGCTCAAGCAGGATGTCACCGTGGCCGAACACTGCGCACTGATCGGCCAACGCGCGATCCGCTACGCAGCGCTGGCCATCCGCGAACATCATCTCGCCTACCGCACCGTGCCGAACGAACGCTGGGCCGACTTGAATGCGCTGTACCAGATCGCCGCCGATGCCGGCGTGGCCAGCAAGATCGTCAAGGACAGCCTGAACAAGCAGACCGAGCTGTCGTCCTGCATGGCCAGCTTCCTGCAAGGCGTGCTGCTGGCGGGTGCCAATCCAAGCGGCATGTCGGTGCGGCAGATTCTGTGGACCGACCGCCTGCTCGATCGCTGGTCGAACCAGACCTCCCTGCTGGTCGAACCGCCCCACCCGGCCGAGCGCGGCGCGCTGGCGCTGGACTTCGAACATCCGGGCGAGCTCAAGCGCTATGACCCGATTCCGGTCGGTGTCAGCTGGCGCTATATCGATATCGATCCGGTCGGCAAGCGCATCAAGAAGCGCATCAAATACCTGCGTGCCGGTGAATCGCCAGTCCAGCTGGGCCTGGGTGAAGAGTACGCAGCCAGCACGGCCGAGGGCTTTCTGGTCGGCCTGTTCCAGGAATGGTGCGATACGCCGCAGGAAAGAGGCATGCCACGCCGCCAGGCGCGCGGCGACGCGGCGCCAGCCATGGTGGCCCTGGGGCTGAATGCCGCGCATATGGCCATCAGCGGCAGCCACTTCACGCAGCCGGAAGAAAAGCACGAGATACGCGGGCGCGCGATTGCCGACTTTCAGTTATTCGGCGGCCAGGCCCAGCATCTGAGCAATACCGGTGTATTCAAGGAATTGGAGCCGGTGCCCGAGCTGGAGCAATGGGCGATGGAGAACGAAAGCGCGATGGGCTTCCGCCTGCAGCGCAGCGTGCCAGGTGGTCGGCTGTCGCACGGTCAGCTGGTGGCGGTACGCCCGCGCCCCGAGCAACCTATCGTGACCGGCAGCGTGCGCTGGCTGGAAGAAGGTGCGAATGGCGAGATCATTATCGGCGTGCGCCTCCTGACCGGCATGCCGCGCGCGGTAGCCGCGCGCGGTAGCCGTGCGCACCACCGGGGTGAACAGCTTCAGCAGCCGCTTCTCGCAGGCACTGCTGCTGCCGGCCATGCCGGCGCTCAATACCACGGCCAGCCTCTTGCTGCCCACGGGTTGGTTCAAGGCCGGCAAGATCATTGAGGTGCATATCGAGGGGCAGATCAAGAAAGCCCGGCTCGAGCAGCTGGTCGATCGCGGCCAGGACTTCGAGCGCGTGTCCTTCCAGGGCGATATCGCCTAGCGCCCGCCCCAGCCCGCTCCCCCAAAAAGAAACGGCCGCTATGCGGCCGTTTTTATTATCGCGATACCCGCCCGGCGCTATTCGCCGGCTTGCAGGGTTTCGCGCACAAAGGGCAAGGTCAGCGGTCGGCTCGCGGCCAGCGCAGCCCGGTCCAGCCGGTCGAGCAAGGCCGTCAAGGAGCCAAGGTCGCGACTCTGGTGGGTGACCAGCCAGCGGCAGACCGACTCATCAATATCGCAGCCGCGCGCGCGGGCACGATGGCGCAGCAGAATGGCCTTGTCCTCGTCGGCCGGCTCGCCGATCTCGAATACCAGGCCCCAACCGAGCCGCGTACTCAGGTCTTCCCGCACCGGCATCTGCGCGGGCGGCAAGCTGCCGGCGCTGACGATGACGCGGCCTGCTTCGCGCTGCGCATTGATCAGGCCGAACAAGACGATCTGACCGTCGGCATCCAGCGCGTCCACATGGTCGACTGCCAGCAGCTCATAACCATGTGCACTCTCATCCAGCGCGCTCTGCGCCGCATCCCAGTAACGGGCAAACAGACCCAGACTGGCCGCACGGCTGATGGTGGCATGCAGCAGGTGCGATTTACCGACCGCCTGCGCGCCCCATAGATAGATGCAGCTATCGCTGGCCTCGCGCTCAGCCGCCGCCTTCAGCGCCAGGAAAGCCTCCAGATTCGGGCCGATCAGGAAATCGTCGAAATCGAAGGACTCGGGCAGTTGCAGATCGAGGGCCAGCTGCTTCATGCGCTTTTGCGATAGAGCGCGCTATCGAGATAGTGACGTTTCAGATGGCGCAGGCCAACCAGCAGCATGGCGGCCAGCGGCAGGGCCAGCAGCACACCGACAAAGCCGAACAGCTGACCAAAGGCCATCAGCGCAAACACGACGGCGACCGGATGCAGGCCAATACGCTCGCCAACCAGGCGCGGCGTTACATAGAAACCTTCGATCAACTGGCCTAGCAGGAACACCCCCCAGACCGGCAAGAGGCCGCCCAGCGACTGGAACTGCAACAGCGCCGCCAGACTGGCCAGTAGTACGCCAACAATGACGCCCAGATAGGGAATGAATACCAAGAGGCCAGCCACGATACCGATCGGCAGCGCCGACTTCAGGCCGGTCATCCACAGGCCGATGCTGTAGAACAGCGCCATGATCACGATCACCGACAGCTGGCCGCGCAGGAACTGGCCGAGCACCGCATCCGATTCGCGCACCAGCTCGTCCACCTTACCCAGCCAGCGGCGCGGAATTAGCACCGCCAAGCGGGCGAGCAGATCGTCCCAATCGCGCAGGAAATAGAACAGCACAAGCGGAATCAGCACCAGATTGCCCACCAGGGCGATCAGCGCCAAGCCACCCGAAGTGAGTGAGGGCAGCAGCGCCTGCACCAGCTTGCCAGCCTGCTCGCCATGCTCGGTCAGCCAGGTCTTGGCGTAGTCGACATCCAGCACCAGCTGCAGGCCAAAGCGCTCATTCAGCCAGGGGCCGGCCGAATCGCGTAACCAGGTCAGCAAGGCAGGCAAATAGCCGGCCAGCGCCGTTAGCTGCTGTACGAAGAGCGGCACGATGACCAGCACCAGCGCAATCAGCAGCAGGGTGGCTGCCAGCAGCACCAGGCTGGTGGCAAAGGCGGGCGAGCAACCGCGGCGGCACAGCTTGGCCACCAGGGGCTCGAGGATATAGGCCAGCACAGCGGCGGTGACAAAGGGAGTCAGCACCGGCGCGAGCAGATACAGCAGCGCCAGGCCCAGCACGGCAAGGGCGAGCGGCCAATACTGCATCCAGCGGGCTTTGTTCGGGCGATAGCGTTTCATTTCGGGTAAAATGCGCGCGAATTCCGGTGCTTACGGTTTTCCGCCTGGCCACAAGCCAGCCGGATCAGGTTCAAGCGCCGCATTGTAACCGCATCGCCAGCGCCTCAGCGCTGCTTTCCATACCAAGAGTTGGCACCATGACCCAAACCCCGCGCCAAAGCCTTTCCTACCGCGACGCCGGTGTAGATATCGACGCCGGCGATCAGCTGGTCGAAAACATCAAACCGTTTGCCAAGCGCACCATGCGTCCCGAAGTCCTGTCCGGCATCGGCGGCTTCGGCGGCCTGGTGGAAATCAGCAAGAAGTTCAAGGAGCCGGTGCTGGTCTCGGGCACCGATGGCGTGGGCACCAAACTCAAGCTCGCTTTCGAGCTGAACCGTCACGACACGGTAGGCATCGACCTGGTGGCCATGAGCGTGAACGACATCCTGGTGCAGGGTGCCGAGCCGCTGTTCTTCCTTGACTACTTCGCCTGCGGCAAGCTCGATGTGACCAGCGCCACCGAGGTGATCAAGGGCATCGCCAAGGGTTGTGAGGACTCCGGTTGCGCGTTGATCGGCGGCGAAACCGCCGAGATGCCCGGCATGTATCCGGCCGGTGAATACGATCTGGCCGGCTTCGCGGTTGGCGTGGTGGAAAAGAGCAAGATCATCACCGGCGACAGCATCGTGGCCGGCGACGTGGTGCTAGGCCTCGCCTCGAATGGCGCGCATTCGAACGGTTACTCGCTGATCCGCAAGATTCTGCATCTGACCAATGCCGACTATAACGCTGCCTTCGAGGAAGGCCGCTCGCTGGCCGATGTGGTGATGGCGCCGACCCGCCTCTACGTGAAGCCCATGCTCAAGCTGATGGAAACCCTCACCGTGAAGGGCATGGCCCATATCACTGGCGGCGGCATCACCGAGAATGTGCCGCGCGTGCTGCCCGACAACGTCGTGGCGCAGATCGATGCCAAGTCCTGGCAGCTGCCCAAGCTGTTCCAATGGCTGCAGGCAGAAGGCAATGTGGCCGCGCAGGAGATGTACCGCACCTTCAACTGCGGTGTGGGCATGGTGGTGATCGTAGCGGCCGAGCACGCCGAAGCCGCTACCGCACTGCTGCGCGCCGAAGGCGAGACCGTCTACACGCTGGGCAGCATCCGCGCCCGCGTCGGCGACGAACACCAGACCCAGGTCGCCTGAGTTTCAGCCTGCCCCGCAAAGGACACGGAGCTGACCGCTTCGTGTCCTTTGTAATTTCCAAGCCGGGCCAGGTGCCCAGGAGCAGAATGTTGTGAAGCAGATCGTGATCCTGATTTCGGGCCGCGGCTCGAATATGCAGGCGATTGTTGAAGCCCGGATTGCTGGCGCGCAGATCGCCGCCGTGATCTCCAACCGCCCGGATGCCGCCGGCTTGGCCTGGGCCAAGGCACGGGGCATCGCCACACTGGCGCTCGACCACAAGCAATACGCAAGCCGCGAGGACTTCGATGCCGCCATGCAGGCCGCTATCGATGCCTTCCAGCCCGATCTGGTCGTGCTGGCCGGCTTCATGCGCATCCTGACCCCGGCCTTCACGCGCCATTACGCGGGGCGCATGCTGAATATCCATCCCTCGCTGCTGCCGGCCTTCCCTGGCCTGCACACGCATCAGCGCGCCATCGAGGCGGGCTGCAAGCTGGCCGGCTGTACCGTCCACTTCGTGACTGCCGAACTGGACCACGGCCCGATCGCCGCTCAAGCTGCCGTGCCCGTGCTGGATAACGACACGCCGGACAGCCTGGCCGCCCGCGTGGTGCAGGAAGAACATCGCATCTACCCGGCCGTGGTGGCCGCCTTTGTCGCCGGCAAGCTGCAGATCAACGGCCTGCGCGTGCAGATCCAGGACTGAACCGCCCACGATGCCGCGTTTCGCCGGTCGCCTGTTCTGGGCGCTGTCTTTCTCCCTGCTGCTGCATCTGCTGATTGGTTTTGGCGATAGCGCCTGGCAGTGGTGGCTGGCTGAGCGCATCGAGGATGAAGGGCCGGCCAAGGCGACCAGTCTGGCCCTGAAGGCGCAGGCGCTGGACGAGCAGCACAGCGCGGACCGCCTACCCGATGGGGTGCTAAGCGTGCAATTGGGCCACCCCAGCCCCAAGCGCCGCAACACCGCGCCCGCTGGCGCGCAGCTGGGCGCAGCCGCTCAATCGCCACTGGCCGAGGACGCACCGCTAGACGAGGCCGCCGCGCTGGCTCAGCTGCTGGACAACCAAGCCAGCAGCGAGGCAGCCCCCGCTCCTGCAGCTACCGAACCGAGCAGCGAAACCGCGCCGGCCCGACCCGAGGTCGATACGCGCTTTCCGCGCAGCGTGGACATCGACTATGTGGCCTTCGGCATTGTCGAGGCCGAACATCGCTGGCGCGCCAAGGGCAAGCACTATGAGATCAGTACGCGCATCAAGCTCGAGGAACGTGAGCTGCGCAGTGTGGGTGAGATCGGCCGCTATGGACTGCGCCCGGCGCTGTTCAGCGACAAGCGGGATAACCGTCCTCAGCCGACTTCGCAGGCGCAGTTCGACTGGGGCAGCAAGACGGTGCGCCTGGGCGAGCCAGGCAAGCAGACCGAGCTGGCGCTCGAAGACGGCGCGCAGGATATGTTTTCCGCCGCTTACCAGTTCGCCCTGCAGGGCGACCAGCTACCTAGCTTCACCATGCAGGTGCTGAGCGGGCGGCACAGCTACCAGGTGCCGTTTGAACTCAAGGGCGAAACCGAGCTCAAGCTGTCCAATCAAAGCGTGACCACGCTGGTGCTGGCCGGTAGCCATAAGCAACGTCGCTTCGAGTTTTATCTGGCGCCCGGTTGGCACAATCTGCCCGTCCGCATCCGCATGAGCGATGGCGACCGTGTCATCGATCTGCGCGCCCAGCAAATCCGCATTGATGGTGAGCTGGTGCTGGCCCAGCCGCAGCGCCTGCAGCGAGACCGCTGATGCGCCGCCGCCTCAAACCGGGTTCAGCGCACGCTCAGGCGGCGCCGGGCAGACTGGCGGCTATGATTGAACACAGGAGTTGCGCATGCTGAAGTCGATCACCCTGCTGGCCCTGGCCATGACCTTGTCTGCGCAGGCCGCCCCCTTGCCGGCCCAGGCCACCATCGTCTACCAGGCGCGCCTGGGTGGCCTGCCGGTTGGGGAAGCGGTCCAGCGCTGGAGCATCCGTGCCGGCCAATACCAGCTGAGCACCGAGCTCAAGCCCATACTCGGCCCGCGCATCCGCTACCAGAGCAGCGGCAGTCTGACCGAGCAGGGCCTGCGGCCGCAGGAATATGCCGAATATCGCGGCAGCAATAGCCAGCCCAAGACGCGCGCGCGCTTTGACTGGAACAAGCTGGAAGTCAGCTACGGGCGCAGCGAAGCGCAGCAGACCGGCAAGCTGGCCCCCGGCGCCCAGGACCTGAATGCGCTGCCCTTCCAGCTCAGCTGGCTGGCCGGCAAGCCAGTGCCCAGCATGCAGATCATGACCGGGCGCAAGCTGCGCCAGGACAAGTTTGCCGAAGGCCCGCAGAGCAAGCTGACCCTGATGGGCAAATCGCAACCCGCACGAGTGTGGATTGCCCCGGAGGGCGAGGAATCGACTGAAATCTGGCTCGCGCCAGCACTGGGCAATCTGCCGGTGAAAATCATCCGCCACGACGACAAGGGCGAGTTGCAGCTTGTCGCTAAGAACATCGAATACCAACTGGACCCGTAAATGCCACCGCTTAATCAAGACGCTTTCCACGCCGCCCTCGACGCACTGCGCGCCGCGCTGTCTTTTGGCGCGCCCGCCGACGCCGTGCTGTCGCGCTACTTCCGCGAAAACCCCAAGCTGGGCAGCCAGAACCGCGCCTTTATCGCCGAGGCGGTATTTGGCGTGCTGCGCCAGAAATTCGTGCTCGACCGCATCTGCGGCAGCGACAATTCGCCGCGCCGCATGCTGCTGGCCTGGCTGATCCGCGGCGGACGCAATCTGCGCGAGTTCGAACCCATCGTATCGCGCGAGGACGAGCGTGCCTTCCTGGCCAGCGTCAAGGCTTTCAAGCTGGAAACACTGACCCTGGCCGAGCGCGCCGAGTTGCCCGAGTGGGTAGCCAGCGAGCTGCAAGCGAGCGGTATGTCGGATGAAGCCGTGCTGGCCCTGGGCCAGTCGCTGGCCCAGCCCGCGCCGCTCGATCTGCGCGTGAATACCCAGAAGATGAAGCGCGAGGCCGTCCAGCGCGAACTGGCTGCCCTGGGCCTGACAGCCAGTGAAACACCCTATTCACCCTTCGGCCTGCGCCTAGAAGGTCGGCCTGCCGTGAACAAGCACACGCTATTCAACGAAGGCGCCATCGAGGTGCAGGACGAAGGCAGCCAGCTGCTCGGCCTCTTGGTCGCGCCTAAGCGCGGCGAGATGGTGGCCGACTTCTGTGCCGGCGCCGGTGGCAAGACCTTGCTGCTTGGCATGCTGATGGCGTCCAGCGGCCGCCTGTACGCCTTCGATGTGTCCGAGAAGCGCTTGGCCAATCTGAAGCCGCGTCTGGCCCGCTCGGGCCTGTCGAATGTGCAGCCACAGCGCATCGAGAGCGAGAACGACGCGCGGGTCAAACGCCTGGCCGGCAAGCTGGACCGGGTGCTGGTCGATGCACCGTGCTCGGGCCTGGGCACCCTGCGCCGCAACCCTGATCTGAAGTTCCGCCAGAGCGCGCAATCGGTCGATGAGTTGAATGTGAAGCAGGCCGCCATCCTCGCCTCCGCCTCGCGCCTGGTGAAGCCGGGCGGCCGTCTGGTCTATGCAACCTGCTCCATCCTGCCACGCGAGAACCAGGGGATTGTGGAAGCTTTCCTGGCCAGCCACCCGGACTTCGAGTTGCTGCCCGCCCATACCGTGCTGGCCGAGCAGCGCGTGGCACTCAATACCGGTGACTATCTGCAACTGAGCCCGCAAGCCCAGGGTTGCGACGGCTTCTTTGCCGCAGTGCTGCAGCGCAAGCCACGCACAGCAAGCGCCCCGACTGAGGACGGCACGGCAGCGTAAGCTGCAGACGGCCAAACAAAACGGCACCCGAGGGTGCCGTTTTGCATGCTGGCGATCTGCGCGCTACTTGATCACGCGCAGATGGCTACGACCGGCCGCTGGCGGCACGGGCGGCTCATCCTCAGGCTCAGCTTGCGCGGCGACCGGCTCGGGTGCCGATTCGGGCGCATCCACGACTTCAGAGGCCACCGGCTCCAGCGACACGGCACGCAGGCCACCACGCTCGCCCTCCGACCCCCCCCCCTCGGCAAACTCGGGCTCCCAGGCCATGCCCTCGCCCGTCTCGCGCGAGAACAGCGATACCACCGCACCAATCGGCACAATGATGTCGCGCGACACGCCACCAAAGCGGGCCGAGAAGCGCACATAGTCATCGCCAAGCTGCAGATTGCGCGTGGCATTGTAGCTGATATTGAGCACGATCT
Organism: Chitinimonas taiwanensis DSM 18899; assembly: GCF_900119825.1. Lineage (GTDB taxonomy): Bacteria > Pseudomonadota > Gammaproteobacteria > Burkholderiales > Chitinimonadaceae > Chitinimonas > Chitinimonas taiwanensis. The sequence continues at coordinate 99,225 of NZ_FPKR01000008.1, forward strand.
CGCCGTTCTTCACGAACTCCATCGGCACCTGCATCTTGCCTTTCACGGCCGCGACCAAGTAAGGCGTGTGGCCATGGTCGGAGCACCATTCGTGAATGGCGCGCATCAGGTAAGGCTTGATCGGGGCAGAGTTCATACGCTTTACGCAAAGAAAGTGGGAAGGTGAACAAGCAGGTGGCCGCTGCCGACCGCGCAAGCAGCCGGCTGGACGGGCTTACTTGCGCATGGCCTTTTCGTTCGGCGTCATCGAATCGATGAAAGCCGGACGGGCGAACAGGCGCTCGGCGTACTTGAGGATAGGCGCCATCGGCTTGCTCACTTCCACGCCGTAGTGCTCAAGGCGCCACAGCAGCGGGGCAATCGCCACATCCAGCATGGAGAACTCGTCACCCAGCATGAACTTCTGCTTGGAGAAGATCGGGGCGATCTGGCCCAGATTGTCGCGAATCGTGTTGCGCGCCTTCTCCATATCTTTCTTGCTGGTGCCGCTGGTTTCCAACGTCTTCACATGCACGAACAGCTCGCGCTCGAAGTTGAACAACATCAGACGGGCACGGCCGCGCATGATCGGGTCGGCCGGCATCAGCTGCGGGTGCGGGAAACGCTCATCGATGTATTCATTGATGATGTTCGACTCGTACAGCACCAGATCTCGCTCGACCAGCACCGGCACTTCGTTGTACGGGTTCATCACGGCCAGATCTTCGGGCTTGTTGTGGATGTCCACGTCAACGATCTGGAAGTCCATGCCCTTTTCGAACAGGACAATACGGCAGCGGTGGCTGAAGGGGCAGGAAGTGCCTGAGTACAAAGTCATCATAAGAACGGGGTCTCCATCAGCAATACAGGTCAGATAAGGCGTGATTTTAGCATTTTGCCCTAGGCAAAAGCCAGAAAACATGCATAAGTCAATGATTTTAAAAAGAAAACGGAGGGCTTTACCCTCCGTTTTCTGGCAGCTGGCAGCGCTTAGTGAATATCGCGCCAGTATTCCTTCTTCAGCAGATAGGCCATCGGCACCAAGAGGAAGATCAGGAACAGCAGCACGCCGTAGCCGATGCGCTCGCGCGTCACCTGAGCCGGCTCACCCATCCAGACGATGTAGTTGGTCAGGTCCGCCACCTTGTTGTCGTAATCAAAGGTATTGGCCTTGCCATCGGTCAGACGGGTCAGCTCGCCAGCGCGGGTCAGCACCAGTTGATGGGTGCTGACTTTTTCCTTGCCGTTCACGTGCTCAACGGTTTCCCAGGAACGCACGACCGGGCCCTTGGCTTCCACCTTGCCATCCAACACCTTCAGTTCCAGGTCGCCCTGCAGCTGCCACAGCACATGCGGCATGCCAACCTTGTCGAACACGGTATTGTTCCAGCCGGTAGGACGGCTAGGGTCGCGGTAGAAGCTGCGCAGATAGGTGTACAGCCAGTCGGCACCACGCGAGCGGGCGATCAGCGACAGGTCGGGCGGCGTAGCGCCGAACCAGACCTTGCCGTCCTTGGCCTGCATGGCCACGCGCATCGGCTCACCCACCTTCTCGGAAGCGAACATCAGATTGGTACGAATCTGCTCTTCGCTCAGGCCAAGGTCCTGCAGTCGGTTGTAGCGCATGGCGCTGGCACCGTGACAGGACAGGCAGTAGTTAGCGAACAGCTGCGCGCCGCGCTGCAGCGACTCGACATCGCGCACATTGCTGGGCGAATGGTCGAGCGCAACAGAGGCACCGGCCGCCAGAGCCGGCGTAGCCAGGGGCAGCAGCAGGCTGCAAGCGGCGAGGATTTTGACGATCTTGTTTTTCATCTTCTTGTCTCTCCCGATCAGACCAGCTTGCCGAACACGAAGGCGCCCAGCACGGCCAGCAGCGCATATACGGCAAAGCCGATCTGACGCTGGGTGTTGGTGTCGGTGGTACGGGCCGGAACCGGCGTCGTACCCACATCGTTCTTGGTGTACAGCGGCATGAACAGGAAGAAGCCGAAGTAGATCACGCTGAACACCTGCGACAGGATGGTGCGCAGATTGGTGGCCGGCTTGGCGCCCAAGATCCCCAGGCAGATGAAGGAGATGATGAACAGCACCAGGGCGATCTTGAAGTTACGACCACGGTAGCGGATCGACTTAACCGGGCTGCGATCGAGCCAAGGCAGGAAGGCGATGATGACCACGGCGGCACCCATGCCGATCACACCCCAGACCTGGGTACCCAGGAAGGACGGGATCGCACGCAGAATCGCGTAGAAGGGGGTGAAATACCAGACCGGTGCAATATGCGCCGGCGTCTTCAGCGGGTCAGCCGGGTCGAAGTTCGGGTATTCGAGGAAGAAGCCGCCCATCTCCGGTGCGAAGAACACCACATAGCTGAACGCCACCAGGAAGACGGCCACACCGAGGATGTCCTTCACTGTGTAATACGGGTGGAAGGGAATGCCATCCAGCGGAATACCGGTCTTCGGATCCTTGTTCTTCTTGATCTCGACGCCATCCGGATTGTTCGAACCCACTTCGTGCAGCGCCACGATGTGCGCGACCACCAGGGCCAGCAGCACCAGCGGCACGGCAATCACGTGCAGGGCAAAGAAGCGGTTCAACGTCGCGTCGGACACCACGAAGTCACCACGGATCCACACCGACAGGTCCGGGCCGATCACCGGGATGGAAGCGAACAGGTTCACGATCACCTGGGCGCCCCAGAAGGACATCTGGCCCCATGGCAGCAGATAGCCAAGGAAGGCTTCGGCCATCAGGCACAGGAAGATCAGCATGCCGAAGATCCAGATCAGCTCGCGCGGCTGCTTGTAGGAGCCGTAGATCAGACCGCGGAACATATGCAGATAGACGACCACGAAGAACATCGAGGCGCCGGTCGAGTGCATATAGCGGATCAGCCAGCCACCTGCGACATCGCGCATGATGTATTCAACCGACATGAAAGCCACCGAGACATTGGTACCTGGAATCAGGTTGCCGTCCGGCTTGTAGTTCATGGTCAGGAAGATACCGGTCACGATCTGGATCACCAGCACCAGCAGGGCCAGCGAACCAAAGAAGTACCAGAAGTTGAAGTTTTTCGGGGCGTAGTACTCGGACAGATGCTCCTTGTACATCTTGGTCGCCGGGAAGCGATCATCCACCCAGTTCATCACGTTGCCCGCCAGGGCTTGTAGCTTGCTCATCTCAGGCCTTCCCGCTTATTTATCTTCGCCGACCAGCAGTACGCCTTCGCTGACGTATTTGTAGGGCGGGATATCGAGGTTCTTCGGGGCCGGTACGCCGGAGTACACCCGGCCGGCAAGGTCGAACTTGGAGCCGTGGCAGGGGCAGTAGAAACCGCCAACCCATTCCGGGCCGAGGTCGGCCGGTGCCAGATCCGGGCGGAAGGTTGGCGAGCAGCCCAGGTGGGTACATACACCGAGCGCCACCAGCACATTGGCCTTGTCGGCACGTGCACGGGTCTTGTTCTTCGCGTATTCGGGCTGGTCGCTGCCATCCGAATTCGGGTCGGTCAATTGGCCCTCGATCTTGGCCATATTGTCGAGCATTTCCTTGGTGCGGTTGACTACCCACACCGGCTTGCCACGCCACTCGACGTCGATCTTCTGACCGGGTTCGAGCTTGCTGATATCGACCTCAACCGGTGCGCCGGCAGCCTTGGCGCGCTCGGACGGGAAGAAGCTGGCAATGAAGGGCGTAGCGACCCCGACCACGGCAACGCCACCCACGGCGCCGGTCGCGAGCGTCAGGAAGCGCCGCTTGCTGTTGTCCACTTGATTCGTCATACCCAGTCCCTGACTTTCTGACTTTTTAAATAATGGTCTAACCAAAACTGCGCGATTTTAACCGATTCCCCCCGCTTGCATAAGCCTTTACCGGCATGGGGTTATTCGCTGCGAGCCGGCTGCATGGTGCCTAGGCAGCGAATCTGGATCGAAGCGCAGCCCACCTTCACGATCAAGCATGCCGGCTAAGCGGCGCGCCTGCTCTGATCAGGCTCAAAGCGGGTTGTCGATTTCGACATAGCGCCAGTCGAGATCGAAACGCTCGGCCAGATGGGCGCCCAGCGCCTGCACGCCATAGCGCTCGCTGGCATGATGGCCGGCCGCGATAAAGCCCGCACCCAGCTCCACTGCAGCATGGTAGTTGTGTTCCGACGCTTCGCCAGTCAGATAGCAATGGCAACCGGCATCCAGCGCGGCCTGGAAATAGCCTTGCGCGCCGCCGCTGCACCAGCCTACGCGGCCCAAGCGCAGGTCTGGGTTGCCGATCACAGTAGGCTTGCGCCCTAGCGCCCGCTCGACCCGCGCGGCAAAGCTGGCCAGCGTCTCGCCCGGTGTGGGCGTGCCTAACCAAACCATGTCCTGCTCGCCGGTACGGCCATCCGCCTGCAGGCCAAGCTTCGCCCCCAGCTGGGCGTTATTGCCGAGCTCAGGATGGGCATCCAGCGGCAGATGATAGGCGAGCAGGCTGATATCGTGCTGCAGCAGCTTGGCCAGGCGGCGCTTCTTCATGCCAATCAGGCGCGGATCCTCGTTTTTCCAGAAATAGCCGTGATGCACGAGGATCGCATCGGCCCGCCAGGCTATCGCGGCATCGATCAAGGCCTCACTGGCGGTAACACCGCAGAGCAGCCGGCGCAGCTCGGTACGACCCTCGACTTGCACCCCATTGGGGGCATAGTCCTTGAAACGGTCGATTGCCAGCAGTTGTCCGGTATAATTTTCCAGTTCACGCAATAACATAGCGCAGTTTTCTAAGGCTCTCTCGCAAGCGCCCCATCCATGAAAAGACTTTGGCTGATTTTCGCACAAACCACTACCGTGGGTTTGGCGCTCTGGTTTCTCGCCACCTTGCTCAAGCCTGCCTGGCTGCCGCAGCGCATGGCCGAAGTTGTCACCCTGACCCAGACGCCAGCCGTTCCGCCCAAGCAATTGGCCAAAACCGGCAGTTACCGCGATGCGGTTCAGCATGCCATGCCCAGCGTGGTGAATATCTATACCAGCAAGGCAGTGCGCAGCAAACGCCACCCGCTGCTCGACGATCCGCTGTTCCGACGCTTCTTCGGCGACCGCTTCGAGGGCAATGAGAGCCAGCGCACCTCCAGCCTCGGTTCCGGCGTCATCGTCAGCGCGCAGGGCTATATCGTCACAAATAACCATGTGGTCGAGTCGGCCGATGAGATCCAGGTGGCGCTGTCCGATGGCCGCTCGGCCGAGGCCAAGGTGGTCGGCACCGACCCGGAAACCGATCTGGCCGTGATCAAGATCGAGCTCGACCAACTGCCCGCCATCACCTTCGGCCAGGTCGATACGCTGAATGTGGGCGATGTGGTACTGGCCATCGGCAACCCCTTCGGCGTGGGCCAAACGGTGACCATGGGCATCGTCTCGGCGCTCGGTCGCACCGGCTTCGGTATCAATACCTTCGAGAACTTCATCCAGACCGATGCCGCCATCAACCCTGGCAATTCGGGCGGCGCGCTGGTGGACAGCCAGGGCAGCCTGGTCGGCATCAATAGCGCGATCTATTCACGCACCGGCGGCAGCATGGGCATCGGTTTCGCGATTCCGGCCAGCACCGTGAAGAACGTGATGGAGCAGATCATCAAGGATGGCGCCGTCACGCGTGGCTGGATAGGCGTGGAGACCCAGGACCTGACGCCGGAACTGGCTAGCAGCTTCAAGCTCGACAGCACGGATGGCGTATTGATCAATGGCGTGGTGCGTGGCGGTCCGGCCGATAAGGCCGGCGTGAAGCCAGGCGACGTACTGGTGGCGGTGAACAATAAGGCGGTGGTCGACTTCACCGATATGCTCAACCAGATCGCCGCTCAGGCGCCAGGCAGCAGCACGCAGATCGCACTGGTGCGCGGTGGCAAGCCGTTGGCGCTGGCGGTCACCATAGGCAAGCGCCCCAAGCTGGCTGCGCAGGTGCAGCCGGATGAGGAAGAGTAGGTCAGCACGCACAATAAAAAACGCCATCGTAACGATGGCGTTTTTTATTGTCTGCTGCGCAGAGGTACGGTTCAGCCCTCTTCGCTAGCCAAGGGCTTGGGGACGATCAACCAGGCCGACAGCACCACGCCCAATTCATACAGCAGCCAGAGCGGCACAGCCAGCATGATCTGAGACAGCACATCGGGCGGCGTCACCACGGCGGCAATCACAAAGGCACCGACAATCACATAGGGGCGAATCTCGCGCAGCTTGGCGATGCTGACCAGGCCCATGCGCACAAGCACCATCACAATGACCGGGGTTTCGAAAGTCACCCCGAACGCGATGAACATACCCAGCACGAAGGACAGGTATTTATCGATATCGGTCATCATGGCCACCCCTTCCGGCGTAGCGGCGGCCATAAAGCCGAACACCACCGGGAAGACCAGGAAGTAGGCGAAGGCCATGCCAACCGCGAACAGCAGCACGCTGGAAATGATCAGCGGGATAACCAGGCGTTTTTCATGCTGATACAGGCCAGGCGCCACAAAGGCCCAGGCCTGGTACAGCGTGTGCGGCAAGGTAATCAGGAAGGCCACCATGCCGGTGATCTTCAGCGGCACGAAGAAGGTGGCGGTCACATCGGTCGCGATCATGCTGCTACCGGCCGGCAGCACCTTGAGCATGGGCAGGGCGAGCAGATGGTAGATATCGCCCGACCAGTGAAACAGGATCAGGAAGACCAGCAAGAGCAGACCGGCTGCGCGCACTACGCGGCTGCGCAACTCGATCAGGTGCTCGATCAGCGGTTGCAGGTCGGCATTCATGGACACGGGGAAAACCTAACTAGCGCTGATCGCGCTCAGGGCGGGGGCCGGCAGACGGAGAGAACAGGTCGAACTGCTTTTCATCCGGGCGAGGGGGAGCGGGCTCGGCCAAGGCCGCCTGCGTGTCCTGCACCGCCTGCGCGACGCCAGACTCGATCGGCGCCACGCCGCCCTGCAGGTCATCACCGAGCTTGCGGCCAGCCTCATTCATTTCAGCTTCCAGCTGACGCAGGCCATCGAGTTCCACCTCGCGCTTGATGTCGGCCTTCACATTGGCCACATAGCGCTGCAGACGCCCGAGCAAAGCACCCACGGTGCGGGCCACCTTGGGCAAACGTTCGGGGCCGATCACGACCAGCGCGACGGCCCCTACCACCATCAGTTCACCAAAGCTGATGTCGAACACGGCTTAGCGCTTGTCCTTGGCCGTGTCGTTGTCGAATACGCGCGCGCCATCCACCTGCTTTTCGGCGATCTTGGGCTGCTCTTCTTCCGACTTCATGCCTTCCTTGAAGCCCTTCACTGCCGAGCCAAGATCCTTGCCAATATTGCCCAGCTTCTTGGTGCCAAATACCAGCGCCACAATCACCAGAACAATCAGCCAATGCCAGATACTGAAGGAACCCATTGCCATAACTCCTGAAGATAAAGCGGCCTGCCGTGCAGGCCGCGGAAAATGAAGTGACCCTTACTGGATCAGCTGCGCCATCATGGTTTCCGCCTTGCCGCCGCCGCCGAACACATGCAGATGCAGATGGAAGACCGACTGACCGCCCTGCGCACCGGTATTGATCATGGTGCGGAAACCCTCGCCCAGGCCCTGCTCGCGCGCCAGTGCCGGCGCCTTGGCCAGCAGCTTGCCCAATAGGGCCTGATCGGCCTCCTGCGCGGTGAGCAGCGACTCAATATGTCGCTTGGGCACGATCAGGAAATGAACGTTCGCAATCGGATGAATATCGTGAAAGGCAATCACGTCCTCATCCTCGTAAATCTTCTTGGCCGGAATTTGCCCGGCGACGATCTTGCAGAAAATGCAGTTATCACTCATGGCAGCTTACTCCGGACGTGCATTCTTTTCGTCGATACCCGAGATGCCCTCGCGCCGGGCCAGCTCGGCCAGCACATCGTTCGGCCCCAGGCCCTGTTGCGCCAGCAGCACCAGGGTGTGGAACCACAGATCGGCCACTTCGCGCACCAGGTGCAGCTTGTCCCCATCCTTGGCGGCCATCACCGTCTCCACCGCCTCCTCGCCCACCTTCTTCAGTATGCTGTCCAGGCCCTTGTGCATGAGCTTGGCGGTATAGGACGTGCTCGGATCGGCCCCTTTACGGGCTTCGATGGTATCGGCAAGTCGGGCAAGGATATCGGCGTTGACCATGGTCAGGGCTCTGGAAAGACGGGCGATTATAGGCGGGGAAAAAGACAGTTGGGTTACAAGTCTTGCATGCGCACGCAGAGCGTGGGCAATTTGTGCGCAAGCGCGCGTCTCAGTGCCCGTGCCCAGCCTGGTAAATGGCGGCGGGGTCCTTCAGCACTGGGTCGGTGATCTGCCAGGCCTCGCCCACCAGCTTGCGATACAGGCAGCTTTCCCGCCCGGTATGGCAGGCGATACCGCCGGCCTGCTCGATCTGCAGCACGATCACATCACCGTCGCAGTCGAGGCGTAGTTCGCTGACGGTTTGCAGATGCCCGGACTCCTCACCCTTCTTCCACAGTTTCTGGCGCGAACGCGAGAAGTAATGGGCAATGCCGCTCTGTGCGGTCAGGGTCAGCGCTTCGCGATTCATGTACGCGACCATCAGCACGCGCTGGGTCTTGGCATCCTGGGCGATCGCGGTCACTAGGCCCTTCTCGTCCCAGCGCACTTCATCCAGCCAGTTCATAGCCGCACCTCGATGCCCTGCTCGCGCATCAGCTGCTTGGCCTCACCCACGGTGTGGTCGCCGAAATGGAAGATGCTGGCAGCCAGCACCGCATCGGCATGGCCGAGCTTGATGCCATCGGCCAGGTCCTGCAATTTGCCCACGCCGCCCGAAGCGATGACCGGAATCTGCACCGCATCACTGACCGCCCGGGTCAGCGCCAGATCGAAGCCCGAGCGCGTACCGTCCTTGTCCATGCTGGTCAGCAGAATCTCGCCCGCGCCGCGCCTTTGCATTTCCAGCGCCCACTCCACCGCATCCAGGCCGGTGGCATTGCGGCCACCATGGGTGAATACCTGCCAGCGCGGTGCTTCGCCCGGCTGGCTGACGCGCTTGGCATCGATGGCCACCACGATGGCCTGCGAGCCGAAGTAGCCGGCCGCGTCCTCCACCACCTGCGGATTGGTCACCGCGGTGGTATTGATGCCGACCTTATCAGCGCCAGCATTCAGCAGTCGACGCACATCCTCCACCTTGCGCACGCCGCCACCCACGGTCAGCGGAATGAATACCTGCTCGGCCACCGCCTCAATGATGTGCAGGATCAGGTCGCGGTTGTCCGAGCTCGCGGTGATATCGAGGAAGGTCAGCTCATCGGCGCCCTGCTGATCGTAGCGGCGCGCGATTTCGACCGGGTCGCCCGCATCACGCAGACCGACGAAATTGACGCCCTTGACCACGCGGCCATCGGTGACATCGAGACAGGGGATGATGCGTTTGGCAAGCACGGGGAAGCCTAGTGAAAAGTGAAACGTGAAGGATGAAATGTGGCGATTGGCGGTCACGCGCGATGCAGCGCGTTCCACCACTCGCTGTTCACGTTTCACCCAAGGCGATCAGGCGCCCAGCTCGTCGGCCAGGGTCTGCGCGGCGGCGAAATCCAGCGTGCCTTCGTAGATCGAGCGACCAGCGATCACGCCCGCCACGCCCTCGCGCTCCACTTCGCACAGCTGCTTGACGTCATTCAGATTGGTCAGCCCGCCCGAGGCGATCACCGGCACGGTCAGTGCCTGTGCCAGGCGCACGGTGGCCTCGATATTGATGCCGCTGAGCATGCCGTCGCGGCCGATATCGGTGTAGATGACCGACTCGACGCCGTAGTCCTCGAAGCGCTTGGCCAGATCGACCACATCGTGACCGGTAATCTTGCTCCAGCCATCGATGGCCACCTTGCCGTCCTTGGCATCCAGACCCACGATGACGGCGCCGGGGAAGGCATCGCAGGCTTCATGCAGAAAGCCCGGGTTCTTCACCGCGGCGGTGCCAAGGATTACATAGCGCAAGCCGGCATCCAGATACTGCTCGATGGTTTCCAGATCGCGGATACCCCCGCCGAGCTGGACGGGAATCTCGGTACCGACCACTTCGAGAATCGCCTTCACGGCGGCCAGATTCTTTGGCTTGCCGGCAAAGGCGCCGTTCAGGTCGACCAGATGCAGGCGACGCGCGCCGGCATCGAGCCAGCGCTGGGCCATCTGGGCCGGGTCACCGAAGATATCGGCGGAATCCATTTCACCTTGTTTGAGGCGGACGCACTGACCGTCTTTCAGGTCGATGGCGGGAATGATCAGCATGGCGGTTGTTTGGTTGGGGTAAAGGAATCAGCTTAGGCGACGCCATTCCAGGCGACGAAATTGCTCAGCAATTTCAGCCCGGCGGCATGACTTTTTTCCGGGTGGAACTGGGTGGCGAAGATATTAGCGCGGGCCACCGCCACCGTGAAGGCAAACGGATAGGCACTCTCGCCCACGATCAGTGACGTATCCGGGGTATGCATATAGTAGCTATGCACGAAGTAGAAACGCTCGCCGGACGGGATGCCCGCCCAGAGCGGATGTGCGCGAGTCTGGTGGACCTCGTTCCAGCCCATATGCGGCACCTTCAGACGCTCGCCCTCAAGCTGCATGCGCTCGGCCGGGAAGCGCAGCACCTGGCCAGGGAACACGCCCAGCGCCGGCGTATTACCGCCCTCCTCGCTCATCTCGAACAAGAGCTGGGCGCCCACGCAGATGCCAAGGAAGGGCTTCTTGCTGGCGGTGTCCAACACCACCTCGCGCAGACCCCGTTCGGTCAGTTCGCGCATGCAGTCACGCATGGCGCCCTGGCCGGGGAAGACCACCTTGTCGGCGGCGGCAATCACGGCTGGATCGCTGGTGAGGGTCAGGGTGTGATCCGGGGCAACCTGCTGCAGAGCATTCATGACCGAACGCAGATTACCCATGCCGTAATCAATGACGGCGATTTGCATGATATTGGCTTTCGCTGGTTGGCTCAGGCGGTCAGGGTGCCCTTGGTGGAAGGCATCGCGCCAGCGGCACGCTCATCGTATTCGACCGCCATGCGCAGCGCGCGGCCAAAGGCCTTGAAGATGGTCTCGGCCTGATGGTGGGCGTTCTTGCCCTTCAGATTGTCGATATGCAGGGTCACCATGCCGTGGTTGACGAAGCCATGGAAGAACTCACTGAACAGATCGACATCGAACTGGCCAATGCTGGCGCGCGTGTATTCCACGCCGTAATCAAGGCCGGGCCGACCGGACAGGTCGATCACCACGCGGCTCAAGGCCTCGTCGAGCGGCACATAGGCGTGGCCGTAGCGACGAATGCCCTTCTTATCACCGAGCGCCTTGGCCAAGGCCTGGCCCAGGGTGATGCCGATATCTTCCACCGTGTGATGGGCATCGATATGCAAGTCGCCCTTGGCCACGATGTCGAGATCGATCAGACCATGGCGGGCGATCTGATCCATCATGTGATCGAGAAACGGTACGCCGGTATCGAAGCGGCTCTTGCCCGAACCATCGAGATTGAGCGTGACGGTGATCTGGGTTTCCAGGGTGTTACGGGTAACGGTAACTTGGCGCATGGCAGGTCTCAGAGGCAGTTCGGCAAGGCAGCCAGCACCGCATCATTCTCGGCGGGGCTACCAATGGTGAAGCGCAGGCAATCTTCCAGCAGCGGATGGCTGCCGTGCAAGCGTTTGATCAGGATGCCGGCCGCTTTCAGGGCGGCAAAGGTCTTGTCCGCATCGGGCACCCGCGCGGTCAGGAAGTTGGCTTCCGAGGGGAATACCGTCACCCCCGGCAAGACCGCCAGGGCCCGCTGCACGCGGCTGCGCTCGCTGCGCAGCAAGGCAGCCTGCTGATCGAACACCGCAAGGTGATCGAGCGCGAACAGCGCGGCGGCCTGGGTCAGCACATTGACGTTATACGGTGGGCGCACCTTGTCGAGCTCATTGATCCAGTGCGCCGGGCCCGCCGCATAGCCCAGGCGAATGCCCGCCAGGCCAAGCTTGGACAGCGTGCGCATAACCACCAACTTGGGGTGGCTGCCGGCCAGACCCATGAAGCTATCGCTGGCAAAGGCGGTATACGCCTCATCGACCACCACCATGCCGGGCGCAGCGGCCAGAATCGCCTCGAGTTCCGCGCGCTGGTACAGCGGGCCGGTCGGGTTGTTTGGATAGGCGAGGAAGACCACAGCCGGCTGCTCGGCTGCAATCGCGGCCAGTATGGCATCGAGGTCCAGGCTGAAGTCGGCCTTCAAGGGCACGCCCACATAGGCAAGCTTGCTAAACACGGCATTCAGCTTGTACATGACGAAGGACGGCTCGGCCGCCACGACCTTGGCGCCGGGCCGGGCCAGGGCCTGGCAGATCAGGGTAATCAGCTCGTCCGAGCCATTGCCGAGGATCACACTGGCCGCAGCCGGAATCGCAAACGCCGACTTGAGCTTTTCCTTCAGACCACCGCCCTGCGGGTCGGGATAGCGATTGAGCGCCGCCTGCGCCAGGCGCTGACCAAGCTCGGCCTGCAAGTCGGCCGGCAGCGGGAACGGGTTCTCCATCGCATCGAGCTTGATCAGCCCGCTCGCGTCAGCCACATGGTAGGCGGCCAGCTCGGCAATCTCGGGCCTTACCCAGTCACGCGCATTCATGCTTGATCCTTCAAACGGTATTCGGCCGATTTGGCATGGGCGGGCAGGCCTTCACCATGCGCCAGCACGCTGGCAATACGCCCTAGTGTCTGCGCGCCAGCTTCCGAGACATAGATGAGGCTGGAGCGCTTCTGGAAGTCGTACACACCAAGCGGGCTGGCAAAACGCGCGGTGCGCGAAGTCGGCAGCACATGGTTGGGGCCGGCGCAGTAGTCGCCCAGCGCTTCCGAGGCAAAGCGGCCAAGGAAAAAAGCCCCGGCGTGGCGAATCTTGGCCTGCAGCGCCCAGGGGTCGACCACCGACAGTTCCAGATGCTCAGCGGCAATCTGGCTGGCAATCTCGGCTGCATCATCCAGATCGCGCACCTGTATCAGCGCACCTCGATTAGCCAGGCTCTGCGCGATGATGTCGCGGCGCGGCATGCTGGGCAGCAGCTTCGCTATGCTGGCCGCCACCTGCTCCAGATAGGTGGCATCCGGGCAGAGCAGGATGGACTGGGCGATCTCGTCATGCTCGGCCTGGCTGAACAGGTCCATGGCTATCCAGTCAGGGTCGGTCTGGCCATCGCAGATAACCAGGATTTCGGACGGACCGGCCACCATATCGATGCCGACTACGCCGAATACCGCGCGCTTGGCGGCCGCTACATACTGGTTGCCCGGTCCGGTCACCTTGTCGACCTGCGGGATGGTGGCGGTGCCATAGGCGAGCGCCGCCACGGCCTGTGCACCACCGATGGTGAAGGCGCGATCCACGCCGGCGATATAGGCGGCGGCCAGCACCAGATCATTGCGCTCACCGCGCGGCGTGGGCACCACCACGATGATCTCGCCCACCCCGGCCACCTTGGCGGGAATCGCATTCATCAGCACCGAAGATGGATAGGAGGCCTTGCCGCCCGGCACATACAGACCCACGCGATCGAGCGGCGTCACCGCCTGACCCAGCACCGTGCCGTCGTCTTCGGTGTACTGCCAGCTGTGCTGGACCTGCTGCTCGTGATAGCGGCGCACGCGCGCGGCGGCGGCTTCCAGCGCTTCACGCTGCGTGGTGCTCAGGCGTTGATAGGCGGCCTCCAGCTCGGCGCGGCTCAGCTCGAGTTCGGCCATGCTGCTGGCGTTCAGGCCATCGAAGCGATTCGTGTATTCGACCACGGCCGCATCACCGCGCGCCTTCACATCGGCCAAGATGCGCGCGACAGCGACATCCACCTCGGGGTTCTGGGCGGTCTCGAAGGCCAGCAGGGCGGCCAGTTGGGCGGGGAAATCGGCGGAGCTACTATTCAGGCGTCTCATACGGGGTTCACTCTGGGCACCAAGCCTGTGACCCGGTGCGTGTTAACACGGGGCCGGCACCTAGGTGCAGACCCCTCAGGCGTGATGATGCTCGGCGTGTTGCGCAGTGGCGTGCGCGAAAGCATCCAGAATCGGCTGCACACCGGCGCGCTTGAGCTTGAGCGAGGCCGGGTTAACCACCAGGCGCGAGCTGACATCCAGCACATGCTCAACCGCCACCAGCTTATTGGCCTTGAGCGTGCTGCCGGTGCTGACCAGATCGACGATGGCATCGGCCAGGCCCACCAGCGGCGCCAGCTCCATCGAGCCATACAGCTTGATCAGGTCGACATGCACGCCCTTGGCAGCAAAGTGCTCGCGCGCCGATTCGACGTACTTGGTGGCCACGCGCAGGCGCGCGCCCTGCTTGACGGCTGCGTGGTAGTCGAAGCCCTCGGCCACCGCCACCATCAGTTTGCAGGCGGCAATCTGCAGATCGAGCGGCTGATACAGGCCAGCGCCGCCATGCTCAAGCAAGACATCGTAGCCGGCGATGCCGAGGTCGGCGGCGCCGTACTGCACATAGGTGGGCACATCGGTGGCGCGCACGATGACCAGGCGCACATCGGCACGGTTGGTACCGAGAATCAGCTTGCGCGAACTCTCGGGATTCTCGGACGGCACGATGCCGGCCGCGGCCAGCAGCGGCACGGTCTCTTCGAAGATGCGTCCTTTGGACAGGGCGATGGTAATCATGGCAAGGCAGAAAACAGCAGGAGACGGATTATGCCGGCCAGACCCAGGGCTGGCGAGCAATACTTGTCTATCACCATCATAAGGAAAAGTTATTTACCCATCAGATGCTTAGCCAAGTTCATGCGAAACTTGTCTAGTCAATCAACGGTATTCCGGGTGCTTGTCGATAAAGCGTTGCAGGCGCTGGCCAGCCATCTTGCGCACCTTGTTGCGCAACAGCGGCGACCAGCCGAGCAGATAGCCGGGCAGGCCCAGGGCCATGCGGCTCCAGGCCCAGAAGTCGAACTGGTCGCGATGGCGCCAGATCAGACCGTCGCGGAATTCGAATTGGGCGTGGATGCGATTGGTGACAGTGCGGCCGGTTTGCGAGAATGGGTAGACCGCCACCCAGTTGGCCGAACCGCGCCCGGCCGCGCCTTCCACGGCAGAGAAACTGACGGCCAGATCAGTGGCACCTTCCAGCAGCATGCGCCACATGGCGCCCGGCGCGCGGCCGCGCAAATCGGTAAACGCGGGGTCGGAGAACTGCGCCTCGGGGTGGTAGCAGGCCGCCATGGCGGCCCAGTCGCGGCGCTGGAAGGCCGCGTAAAAGCGGGTGATCAGTTCGGCTTCGGCAGTCATACGGCGCCTCCCACGGGCAAAGCGCCTTTAAATCACAAAGCCCGGCCAGGCGACAAGGAATATGCCGCCCACCGGGCTTACTGACTCGCGTTGTGGCTTTCGCCGCAGCGGGGCTTACTGGGTACGTTCGATCAGCGCGCCGACACCGCCGAGCTTGGCTTCGATATGCTCGTAGCCGCGGTCCAGATGGTAGATGCGATCGACGATGGTCTCGCCCTCGGCCGCCAGGCCCGCAATCACCAGCGAGGCCGAGGCGCGCAGATCGGTGGCCATCACGGTCGCACCGGACAGACGCTCCACGCCACGCACCACGGCGGTATGGCCGTCGATATGGATGTCAGCCCCCATGCGGGCCAGTTCCGACACATGCATGAAGCGGTTTTCGAAGATGGTCTCGGTGATCACGCCGGTGCCGGTGGCCAGGGTGTTCATGGCCATGAACTGGGCCTGCATATCGGTCGGGAAGGCCGGGTAGGGCAGCGTGCGCAGGCTGACCGCCTTCGGGCGCTCGCGCATCTCGATGGCGATCCAGCCATCGCCGGCCTCGATATAGGCACCGGCTTCGCGCAGCTTGTCGAGCACGCTTTCCAGGATATTGGCGCGGGTATTGCGCAATAGCACCTTGCCGCGCGCCAGCATCACCGCGCACAGGAAGGTGCCGGTCTCGATGCGGTCCGGCATCACCGCATGCTCGGCGCCATGCAGGCTGGCCACGCCTTCCACGGTAATCGTGTCGGTGCCGTGGCCGCTGATCTTGGCGCCCATCTTGATCAAACATTCGGCCAGATCGACCACCTCGGGCTCGCGCGCGGCGTTTTCCAGCACGGTCACGCCATCGGCCAGCACGGCAGCCATCAACAGGTTCTCGGTGCCGGTCACGGTCACCATGTCGGACATAAAGCGCGCACCCTTCAGGCGCTTGGCGCGGGCATGGATATAGCCATGCTCGATATTGATCTCAGCGCCCATGGCCTGCAGACCCTTGATGTGCTGCTCGACCGGACGGCTACCGATCGCGCAACCGCCAGGCAGCGACACGCGCGCCTCGCCAAAACGCGCCAGGGTCGGACCCAACACCAGAATCGACGCGCGCATGGTCTTCACCAGCTCATACGGCGCTTCCAGCTTGTCCACGCCCGCGCCGGTCAGCTCGAACTCGTGCACATTGTCCGTCATCACGCGCATGCCCATGCCCTGCAGGAGCTTCTGGGTGGTCAGCACATCGCGCAGCTGCGGCACATTGGTCAGGCGCAGGGTGTCGGCCGTCAACAGGCTCGCGCACAGAATCGGCAGCGCCGCATTCTTGGCACCCGAGATGCTGATTTCGCCTTCCAGGCTGGGGCCGCCGGTAATCTTGAGTTTTTCCATGTCTTTCAACCTGTAAGGCCGCCACAGGGCAGCGGCACGATCATCTATGTGATGGCGGCGCAGCTAGCGCCAGATCCAGTACAGCACCAGCAGCACGAATAGCCAGGGCAGGTTCACCAATACTAGTCCGAGCCGGCTGAAACCTGCCGGCTTGTCGGGCTTGGCCGGTTTCAGGCGCGGCTCTTCCATTCGTGCGGGCTGAAGGTTTTCATCGACAGCGCGTGGATTTCCTCGCGCATGCGTTCGCCCAGCGCCTGGTAGACGAGCTGATGCTGGCGCACACGCGGCAGGCCATCGAAGGCGCGCGCCACGATGATGGCCTCGAAGTGATGGCCATCGCCGCTCACCTCCAGCACCTCGCAGGCAAGGCCGGCAGCGATGTATTGTTTGACTTGTTCAGGGGTAACCATGATGGGGGACCAGTAAGAAATCGGGGCTCAGTGGCGCAGCTTATAGCCGGTGCGCAACAGATGCAGGGTAAACAGGGTCAAGAGGGCAAAGGTGCTGCCCACCACGCTCAGGCTCAGCCAGGGCGACACATCGCCCACGCCAAAGAAGCCGTAGCGGAAACCATCGATCATGTAGAAGACCGGGTTCAGGTGCGAGACGCCCAGCCAGAACACCGGCAGGGAATGGATCGAATAGAACACGCCGCTCAGAAAGGTGAGCGGCACGATGATGAAGTTCTGGAAGGCCGCCAGCTGGTCGAATTTCTCCGCCCAGATGCCGGCGATCATGCCGAGCACGGCCAGCACGCCCGAACCGAGCAGGGCAAAAGCCAGCACCCACAGCGGGTGTTTGAGCTCGGGCAGCACGAACAGGCTGGTGAACAGCAACACGCCCGCGCCCACCACCAGGCCGCGCACGATGGCCGCCAGCACATAGGCAAGGAAGAACTCCAGGCGCGACAAGGGCGGCAGCAGGATGAACACGATATTGCCGGTCAGCTTGGACTGGATCAGGCTGCTCGAGGTATTCGCGAACGCGTTCTGCAGCATGGACATCATGGCCAGGCCAGGAATCAGGAAGGCGGTGTAGCGCACACCCGGATAGGCTTCGACATGCGCTTCCAGCACATGCGAGAAGATCAGCAGATACAGCACGGCGGTCAGCACCGGCGCGGCCACGGTCTGGAAGCTCACCTTCCAGAAACGCAGGATTTCCTTGTAGAACAGGGTGTAGAAGCCTTGCATACGGTTCGAGGGCCTTAGCCCGCCTTCCTTCCCATCACATCGAGGAATACCGACTCCAGGTCGGGCTGGACGATTTCGATATCGCGCAGACTGACACCCGCCTCGCGCACGCAGGCCAGCATCGGCTCAAGCTGCTTGCAGTCATCGAGGCGCAACAGATACGCCCCATCACGCTCGCTGACCAGCAAGGGTTGCAAGGCCGCCGGCAGCGCATCGGGCAAAAGACGCAGCGACAGTAAGCGGGTCGAATGCGATTGCATCAGCGCCACCTTGTCATCCAGCGCCACCAGCTCGCCCTGCTTGAGCATGGCGATGCGGTTGCACAGGGTTTCCGCCTCTTCCAGATAGTGGGTAGTCAAGACGATGGTATGACCTTCATCGTTCAGGCGTTGCACGAAGGCCCATAGGGTCTGGCGCAGCGCCACATCCACGCCAGCGGTCGGCTCGTCCAGCACGATGACCGGCGGCTTGTGCACCAAGGCTTGCGCCACCATCACGCGCCGCTTCATACCGCCCGACAGCGCACGCATATTGGCATTTGCCTTGTCGGCCAGACCAAGATTTTCCAGCAGCTCATCAATCCAGGCGTCGTTACGGCGCAGGCCGAAATAGCCGGACTGAAAGACCAGCGTTTCGCGCACGGTAAAGAAGGGATCAAAGGTCAGCTCCTGCGGCACGATGCCGACCTGGCGGCGCGCGGCGCGGTAATCGGCCTGCACATCGCAACCCATCACGCTGGCCGAACCCGAGTCGGGCCGGGTCAACCCGCCCAGCACCGAGATCAGCGTAGTCTTGCCGGCGCCATTCGGGCCCAGCAGGGCGAAGAACTCGCCCTCTCGCACCTCGAGGTCGATACCCTTCAGGGCTTCGAAGTCCCCGAAGCGTTTCTTGACGGCAGAGAAGCGGATGGCTGTAGACATGGGCGGATCAGTGCGGAAAGGCGGAATTGTACCTAGAGCGGCCTGCTCAATCAGTTTTTTCGCAACTAGTACTGGCAAGCAGAATAAGCAAAGCGGCCCGGGGGCCGCTTGCATCCACTACCAGCGCGCTAGGGCGCGGGCTTGGCCTCCTGGGCCTCGATTTTCTCCACCCCGGACATATCAAGATCCTTCACATCGATCTCTTCCTCGTCCATTTCGAGCGGCTCACCCAGTTGCAGCGGTTCGGGCGGGCGACCGTCCCAGACCAAGCTGTAGCGGCGCTGCAGATAGCCATCGCGCACAAAGGTGTACTCATCACCAAACGCCGCCGCCTGCATGGTTTCTTCTACCGACAGCAGGTTGGCACGCGTATCGATCAGGCGCAGGCCGGTCAAGCCGTAGCCCAGCAATGTGTCGTTGATATGGATGCCCGGGTCGGTGTAGTAAACGCCCACATAGTCAACGCTATCGCGCAAGGTCTTGGGCCCCAGCACAGGCAGCACCAAGTAGGGGCCAGAACCCACGCCCCAGTGGCCAAGCACCTGGCCGAAGTCTTCATTGCGCTTGGGCAGGCTAGGCGCCATCGAGGCGATATCGATCAGCCCACCCAGGCCCAGCGTCGTGTTGATTAGTACGCGGCCCACATCGGTCGTACCCTGGCGCCACTTGCCTTGCAGGAAGTTGGACGCGCCGCTGTAGGCGTCGGACAGATTGCCGAAAAAATTACCCACCGCGGTACGCACCGGGCGCGGCGTAACCGCGGCATAGCCCTCGGCCACCGGCTTGAGCACCGCCTTGTCCAGCGTCGAATTGAACGCATACACCTTGCGATTCATCGGTTCGAGCGGGTCGTAATGATTGGCCGGCGTGGCACAGGCGACCAACAGAAGCGGGCTGAGCAAGAGGGGGGCAAGCAGGCTACGCATCGCAAAGTCCTCAGGCAGCGCTGGCTGCAGCGTCGGCAGAAAACTGCAGGAAGTCTTCCACGCCATACAGCGCGGCCAGGCTAAGCAGGCTGGCGGGCGGATTGTGCAGCGTGAGCTGGCGGCCGGCCGCGTGGGCCTGGCGCCGCCATTGCAGCAGCAGGCTGATGGCGGTCGAATCCACTTCCGCCACCTCGCTCAGATCCAGGCAGAGCGCCGGCGCCACCAGCTGGGGCGCCACCTCGCGCTCGACCCGGCAGATTGAGTCGAGCACCAGACCGCCACTCAGGGTAATCCGCTCACTCATCTCAGTTGGCCGAGGTCTTGGCCGGCTGAGCGGCATTGCGGTCGGCCAGCGCCTTGATCAGGCCATCGATGCCGTCCTTCTGGATGGTCTGGTTGAAGCTGGTGCGGTAATTGGTCACCAGGCTCACCCCTTCCACCGCCACGTCATACACCTTCCAGCCATTACCGGTCTTCAACAGACGGTAGTCGATCGGGAAAGGCTGACCGCTGGCGGTGATCACCTCGGTGCGCACAGTGGTATCGGTGTCGGCATCGGCCATCTTGACCGCCTTCACATTGATTTCCTGCACCTTGTTGGCGCCCACGGCGGTCGAGTAGGTACGCACGAGCAGAGTACGGAACTCACGGGCCAGCGCAGCCTGCTGCTCAGGCGAAGCCTGGCGCCAGTACTTGCCCACGGCCAGTGCGGTCAGGCGGTTGAAGTCGAAAATCGGCAGCACCTTGGCTTCGACCAGATCGCGGAAACGCTTGTCGGACGGCGACAGCTTTTCCGTCTTGATCACCTCCAGCACTTCCTTGCTGGTATTGCGCACCAGCTGCTCGGGCGCGGGCACATCGGCGGCAGCCACATTCAGGCCAGCCAGCAGCAGGATAAAACCGAGAAATTTACGCATGTCTATTTCCTATTATTGGGCGGATTTCGCCTCTGGGGGATTCTCCGCCGCCTTGCTGAACATGAACTGACTGATCAGTTGTTCGAGCACGATGGCCGACGAGGTGAGGCTGATTCGATCGCCATTCTTGAGCATGGTTTCCTCGGCACCCGGCGTGAGGCCGATATATTGGTCACCCAGAATGCCCGAGGTCAGGATCTCGGCCGAGGAGTCCTTGCTGAACTGGAATTGCTCTTCCACATCCATGGTCACCACGGCGCGGTAGGTAGTCGGATCGAGCTGGATGCTGGCCACGCGGCCCACCAGCACGCCGGCGCTCTTGATCGGCGCCTTGGCCTTCAGGCCGCCGATATTGTCGAAGGCGGCGGTAACCCGGTAGGTGGCATGACCATTGGCCGAGGAGATATTGCTGACGCGCAGCGCCAGGAAAGCCAGTGCAGCCAAGCCCAGGATTACAAACAGACCGACCCAGAAGTCGTAGAAGCGGCGATTCATCAAACACCTCGGAACATGAAAGCGGTCAGGATGAAATCCAGACCAAGAATGGCAAGCGAAGACGTGACCACGGTACGGGTGGTGGCACCCGACACGCCCTCAGCAGTCGGCGGCGCATCAAAGCCCTCGAACACGGCGATGATGGACACGGCCACCCCGAACACCACGCTCTTGATCAGGCCGTTACCGATATCGTTGTACAGATCGACCTGGGACTGCATCTGCGCCCAGAAGGAACCAGCATCCACACCGATCAGCACCACACCGACCAAATAGCCGCCCAGAATGCCCATGGCCGAGAACAACGCAGCAAGGATGGGCATGGACAGCACGCCGGCCCAGAAGCGCGGTGCAACCACGCGGGCCAGTGGGTTGACGGCCATCATCTCCATGGCAGCCAGCTGCTCGGTCGCCTTCATCAGGCCGATTTCCGCAGTGATCGCGGAGCCGGCGCGGCTAGCGAATAGCAGACCCGCCACCACCGGGCCAAGCTCGCGCAGCAGGCTGAGCGACACCAGCACGCCCAGCGCTTCCGACGCGCCAAAGCGCTGCAGCGTATCGTAGCCCTGCAGACCCAGCACCATGCCGACGAAGAGACCAGAGACCAGGATGATCACCAGCGACAGC
The DNA here is from genome assembly GCF_900119825.1 of Chitinimonas taiwanensis DSM 18899. Classification (GTDB taxonomy): domain Bacteria; phylum Pseudomonadota; class Gammaproteobacteria; order Burkholderiales; family Chitinimonadaceae; genus Chitinimonas; species Chitinimonas taiwanensis. Next base: position 120,933 of record NZ_FPKR01000008.1, read on the forward strand.
ACGCCGGTGAAGTACACCTCGCGGATGATCAGATTGAAGCGGCGGAAAGCGGTGGCGGAATGCCACAGCACCGCGCTGAGGAAACGGAAACCGAAGCCCAGCTTGATCAGGGCATCGACGGCCGGCGCGCCAAAACCGCGAACGCGGGCACTAAGCCACTCAAGCATTTTTCAACCCCATCAATTCTTCTGCATACGGTTTGGCCGGGTACTGGAAGGGCACCGGGCCATCGGGAAGGCCGCCGACGAACTGGCGCACGAAGGGTTCCGTGGAGGCGCGGATTTCATCCGGCGTGCCCTCCGCCACAATCGCGCCTTCCGAGACGAAGTACACATAGTCGACGATCTGCAGTGACTCGACCACATCGTGGGTGACCAGGATGGAAGTGGCGCCGAGCGCATCATTGAGCTGGCGGATCAGCTGGCCAACCACACCGAGCGAAATTGGATCGAGGCCCGCGAACGGCTCGTCATACATCATCAGCATCGGGTCGAGCGCAATCGCACGCGCCAGCGCCACCCGGCGCGCCATCCCGCCCGACAGCTCGGACGGCATCAGCTTGGACGCGCCGCGCAGACCGACTGCATTCAGCTTCATCAGCACCAGATCACGGATCATGCTTTCCGGCAGATCGGTGTGCTCACGCATCTGGAAGGCCACGTTGTCGAACACCGACATATCGGTGAACAGCGCGCCGAACTGGAACAGCATGCCCATCTTGCGGCGCAGCTGGTACAGGCCGTCCGAATCGAGCTCGTGCACGACCTTGCCGGCCACGCGTACCTCGCCCTTGGATGGCTTGACCTGCCCGCCGATCAGACGCAGCAAGGTGGTCTTGCCACAGCCGGAACCACCCATGATGGCAACAACCTTGCCCTTGGGAATCGTCAGGCTGATTCCCTTCAGGATGGTGCGGCGGTCATAGGCAAAGGTGACGTTGTCGATGGCGACAAGAGGGTCTGCGGACACAGCGGGGGTGCTCAGTGGCATTGGGTGGCGAATTTTAGGTGAAGGGTGGGTGTGACACCAATTAGGAATAACCGTTCATGTTGCAGTGCGGCAACATTATCTCACCCTCGTCAAGCAGATGCATGCCGGCCTATGCAAAAAGCATTTTCGCAGCGCGGTAGCGGCGCCGCACCCGCTCAGGCGACAGTATTTGGGGGCGCATCAGGCTGTTTCAAGCCTTTGGGCGGAAATGCCCGTTTGCACATTTCCGTTGCCATCGATTTTTTTCCTATAACGGCATGCGACCCGCGGAGGAAACGGGCCGATTTAAAAACAGCCTGACCCAATAACGACAAAACAAGGTTATCGCGCCCATGCGTCTACTCGCGCTCTTGCTGCCCGCGCTGGCGACCGCCTGCGCCACGCAGCCGCTGCGGCTGGAGCCCGGCCGGCATGCTGCCGCACCGTCCGCGCGCCCAGCCGATCTGCCCGCCATCGTCGAGCGACCGAGCTTTCTGCCGCCGCCCAGCCCCAGCCGCAAAGCCGACACCTATAGCGTAGTGGCCAGCAATCTGCCGGTGCGCGAGCTTTTGTTCGTACTGGCGCGCGATGCCAATCTGAATGTCGATGTGCATCCGCTGATCGAAGGCACGGTCACCCTGAATGCGCTGCACCAGACCCTGCCGCAATTGCTCGAGCGCATCGCGCGCCAGGTGGCGATGCGCTACACGCTCGAACATGGCGTGCTAGTGATCAGCCCCGACACCCCGTTCATTCGCAGCTATAGCGTCGACTACGTCAACGTCAGCCGCAGCACCCAGGGCAAGGTGGCCATTTCCACCTCGGTGGCAGCCACCGGCGGCAGCGTGGGCAGCGCAAATGGCGGCGGCGCCGAAGGTCGCAATAGCTCGGGCACCGAGGTGAACAATCTGTCCGAGAACAAGTTCTGGGAGCGCCTGGAAACCAATCTGCGCGAACTGATCAGTGCTAGCCGGCGAACCAGCCGCGCCCTGCGCAAGGAACGTGCAGCACTAAACGAGGGCGTGACGCCGACCCATGCGGCCGAACAGCAGCCAGAGAGCGAGCGCCAACGCCAGGAGGCGCGCCTGAAGACCGCGCAGGCACTGGCACCCGCCGGCAATGGCGCCCCAGCCCTACTGTCCATGGTGCTGAACGAGCCCAAGCCCGCCAGCGCGGAAACCGAGCAGGCAGGTGTCGATGTGTTCATCCACCCGGAAAGCGGCGTGGTTAGCGTAAATGCCACCGCCAGCGAACACGCCAAGGTGCGTGAGCTGCTGGAACGCATAGCCCAGGGCGCGCGGCGCCAGGTGCTGATCGAGGCCACCATTGTGGAGGTGCTGCTCAGCGACCAGTACCAAGCCGGCATCGACTGGCGCATCTTCAAGCCGGGCAATGGCTTGAATCTGAGCCAAAACCTGACTGCCAACCGCTTTACCGATTCGCCACTCTCGGTACTCACCTATACCAATCTGGCCAGCGGCTGGCTGGGTGGCGCCGACTTCACCGCCACCATCAAGGCGCTCGAGCAGTTCGGCAAGACCAAGGTGCTGTCCAGCCCGAAGATCATGGCGCTGAACAATCAGACCGCCTTGCTCAAGGTGGTGGATGAGAAGGTCTATTTCACCACCAAGCTCGAGGTGACCGCCGCCACCGACAATGCACCCGAGCGGCGCGAATACACCTCAGAAATCCGCACCGTGCCGGTAGGCGTAGTGATGAGCGTCACGCCACAGATCGCCGACAATGCCATGGTCTCGCTCAATGTGCGCCCGACCATTTCGCGCATCACCAGCTACAAGATCGATCCGGCCCTGCGCCTCAGTGGCAGCGAAGTCGACAATCTGATCCCGGAAATCCAGGTACGTGAGCTGGAATCCACGCTCAAGCTGGCCGACGGCCAGATGGCGGTGCTGGGCGGGCTGATCCAGGACAATCTGCAGACCAGTCGCGCAGGCGTGCCGCTGCTATCGCGCCTGCCCTTGCTGGGCGATCTGTTCAGCTACCGTGAAGACGAGGCCACTAAGACCGAGCTCGTGATCTTCATGCGCCCGGTAGTCGTGCACGACCCCAGCCTGAATGGTGAGCTGCGCGAGTTCCGCCAATTTCTGCCCGGCAGCGACTTCTTCAGCCGCGCCGCGGATGAAATCTCCGTGTTCCAGAACGGCTTGAGTGCACGACAGGAGGGGCCATGAATCGCTACCCGCTGTGCCGGGACCGGCTTTGGCGCGGCTGCGCGCTATCGATGGCGGCACTCTTGGTCAGCACCATTGGCCAGGCAGAGGCCAGTGCCGAGCCGCTCATCAGCCCCGGCACGCAAGCCGCACCGCCCGCAGCGCGCACCAAAGCACACGACCGCGCCCAGATTCTGGCCAGTCCACCGCCCAGCAGCCGTCTGCGCGTGCAGCGCAACGCTGCCGAGCCGGCGCTTGCGCCCCGCCTCAAGGAGGCCTACACGGCCTTCCAGCAAGGCGATGACGCACAGGCCGAGCACCACTATCGTCAGCATCTGCAGCAAGACCCACGCAGCCGCGACGCCCTGCTCGGCCTGGCCGCCCTGGCACTGCGCCAGACTCGCCTGGAAGTGGCGCGCGCACTGTATCAACAGCTATTACGCCTCGACCCGCTCGATCCGATTGCCCGGGCGGCGCTGCTCAGCCTGAACCCACAGGCCCAGGCCGAGGCGAGCGAACGTCAGCTGCGGCAGCTGCATGACAGCCACCCGCAAGCCGATACCGCCGCCGCCCTGGGTAGCCTGCTGGCCCGGCAGGGGCGCTGGCGCGAGGCGCAGCACTATTACTTCCAGGCCCACCATGCCGAGCCGCAGCAGGCTGATCATGCTTTCAATCTGGCGGTCAGCCTCGATGCCTTGGGCGAAGGACGGATGGCGGCCGGCTTCTATCGCCAGGCCTTGAACCTGGCACAGCAGGCGCGTGCCAGCTTTGATGTACTAGCCGCCACCCAACGGCTCAGCGAGCTGGAGCGGCCATGAACGAGGTCAAGTCACCACTGGGGGAACTCTTGGTCGGCAAGGGCGTGATCAGCGCCGATCAGCTGCGCATCGCGCTGACCGAGCAGCGCAAGTCCAGCCTGGCCCTGGGGCAGGAGCTGGTGCGGCTGGGCTTCGTCTCAGATGCCACACTGCGCGAGGCGCTGTCAGAAAACCTGGAGCAGGATGCGGTCGACCTGGCCCATGTGCTGCCCACGGCCAACGCGGTGGCGCTGATTCCCAAGGACATGGCCAAACGCCATCTGCTCTTACCGCTCTCCCTGGATCCGGCCTCCGGCCAGCTGCGCATCGCGATGGCCAACCCGAAAAATCTGGTCGCGCTCGATCAGCTGCGTGCGCTGTTACGCAATGCCTATCAGCTTGAGCCGGTGTTGGCGGCCGAGGCCGACATCCTGCGCGCGATCGAGCAGCACTATGGCTATGAGCTGTCGCTGGACGGCATCCTGCATGAAATCGAAACCGGCCAGCTCGACTACGCGAGCCTGAGCAGCCAGCTGGCCGAGTACAGCCAGCCGGTGGTGCGCCTGATCGACGCGCTGCTGGCCGATGCCGTGCATCGCGGCGCATCCGATATGCATTTCGAGCCCGAGGCGCACTTCGTACGCATCCGCTATCGCATCGACGGCGTGCTGCGTCAGATCCGCAGCCTGCACAAGACCTACTGGCCAGCCATGGTGGTCAGGCTGAAGGTGATCTCGGGCATGAATATCGCCGAGACGCGCGCGCCTCAGGATGGGCGTATCTCGCTCAGCATCGCCGGCCGCCCGCTCGACTTCCGCGTGGCCACCCAGCCCACCCTGCATGGCGAGAATCTGGTGCTGCGCATACTCGACAAGCAGAAAGGCCTGCTGAAGCTGGAGGAGCTGGGCCTGCCCGACGACAGCCTGGGCGTGCTCAAACGCATGATGGCGCGCCCCGAAGGCATCATCCTGGTCACCGGGCCGACCGGCTCGGGCAAGACCACCACGCTCTACTCCCTGCTCAGCCACCTCAACCACGAAGCGGTCAATATCATGACCCTCGAGGACCCGGTCGAGTACCCGCTGCCGCTGCTGCGCCAAACCTCGGTCAGCGAGAAGATCGACTTCGCCGGCGGCATACGCGCGATGCTGCGTCAGGACCCGGACCTGATCCTGATCGGTGAGATCCGCGACCAAGATACCGCCGAGATGGCACTGCGTGCGGCCATGACCGGCCACCAGGTGTATTCCACCCTGCACACCCATTCGGCCATCGGCGCGATTCCGCGCCTGCTGGACATGGGCATCCTGCCCGACATCCTGGCCGGCAATATCATCGGCATCGTGGCGCAACGTCTGCTGCGCCGGCTTTGTCCGCATTGCAAGCAGCCAGACACCGCCAGCGCCGCGGAGCGCGCCCTGCTGGGTCGGGACGACGACGCAGCCCTTCCGATCTGGCGCGCCCGTGGCTGCGCACGTTGTGATGAGCACGGTTATCGCGGCCGGCTGGCGGTACTGGAAATCCTCAAGCCGGACGAGGCGCTGGATGAGCTGATCGCGCGGCGCGCCACGCCGCGTGAATTGCGCCTTCAGGCGGAATCCAGCGGTTTTCGACCGCTGGCCGGGGACGCCATCCGGCGCGTGCTGGAGGGTGCGACCTCGCTGGAAGAAGCACAGCGCGTGGTCGACCTGACGGAGCGACGCTGATGCGCTACCGCTATCGAGCCATCGACCAGGACGGGCGCCGCCAGCGCGGTCGGCTCGACGCGCAGAACAGCGCAGCGCTTGAACTGCGCCTGGAGCGGCTTGGCCTGATCCTGATCGATGCCCAACCACTGGCACCCACGCTCCGGCTGTGGCGGCGCGCACCGGTCACCCGCAGCCAGCTGATCGAGCTGTGCTTTCACCTCGAACAGCTGCTGAACGCCGGCGTGCCACTGCTCGACAGCTTGGCCGATCTGCGCGACAGCCTGCCGCAGGGCCGCCTGCGCGTGCTGATCGCCAGCCTGATCGAGGACATCGAGGGTGGCCAGCCGCTCTCGCATGCGCTGGCGCGTCACCCGGCGGTGTTCGACCGGGTATTCGTCAGCCTGATCGAAGCCGGGGAAACCAGTGGCAAGCTGCCCGAGGTGCTCCAGCACCTGGTGGAAACACTGAAGTGGCAGGACGAGCTGGCTGCGCAGACACGGCGCCTGCTCATCTACCCTAGCCTGCTGGGCCTGATCATCGGCCTGGTGCTGCTTTTCCTGCTGCTCTGGCTGGTCCCCAATCTGGCCAGCTTCATCCGCAATATGGGCCAGACGCTGCCCTGGAATACCCGCCTGCTGCTCAACCTGTCCGAGCTATTGCGCAGCCAGCCCCATCTGCTCGCCCTGCTGGCCGCCAGCCCGTTTGCCGCATGGGGACTGTGGCGCTGGCTCGATCCCACCTACCGATACAAGGTCGACCGGCTCACGCTCGCCCTGCCCTATCTGGGCCCGGTGCTGCAGAAGATCATGCTGGCGCGCTTCGCACGCTATTTCGGCCTCATGTACGGCGCGGGCATCCCGATTCTGGACAGTCTGGCGGTGCTGGAAGGCGTGGTCGGCAATAGCGCGCTCGCCCACAGCCTGGCACAGGCTCGCCGCGATATCAGCGCCGGTCAGGGCCTGGCCGCCAGCTTCGAGCGCCTGCGCCTGTTTCCGCCGCTGGTGATCCGCATGCTGCGGGTGGGTGAAAGCACCGGCGCCATCGACCGCGCGCTCGGCAATGTCAGCTATTTCTACAGCCGCGATGCGCGCGAAAGCATCGCCCGCCTGCAGCTGCTCATGGAGCCAATGCTGACCCTGCTGCTTGGCGTGCTGCTCGGCACGGTCATGCTGTCGGTGCTCGGCCCGATCTACGATTTGCTCAGCCAGATCCGTTACTGAGATGCTTCACGCGCACTACTTCCTGTTCATCAGCGATACCGCGCTCACCGTCTGGCAGCGCCAAGCCGACCTGATGCAATGCAGCGCGCGCTATCCGGCTGATGCCGAGGGCGTGGCCAGCTTCGAACACCTGCTCGCCGCCCAACCGCAAGCCCTGTGGTCAGTCCTGTTCGATCTGCAGGAGGAAGACTGCCGCATCGAGACCCTGCCTCCGGCGCACGGGCGCGACCGCCTGCTCTTAATCACACGTCGCTTGCAGCAGTTATATCGCCATACGCCCTACCATGCTGCGCTGCGCCTTGGGAGGGCAGAAACGCCCAAGCGACATGAGCGCCTACTGTTCGGTGCGCAGACCAATCCGACCCCACTCGCGCTCTGGCTGGCGCCCTTGCAGGCACAGCAGGCTCGTCTGGTCGGCCTGTATTCAATCTCGCTGCTGGGCGCCCAGCACCTGCCCCACCTGCCAGCGCTACCGCCTCACGCCCTGCTGATCAGCCATCAGGCCGATAGTGGGCTGCGTCAGCTGTATCTGGAACAGGGCCAGCTACGCTTCTCACGCCTGAGCCACGTGGCAAGTACCGAGCCCGCCCTGCTGGCCACCCAGATTCAGGAAGAGGCCGCCAAGGCGCGCCAATACCTGGCCAGCCTGCGCGCCATCGACGCTCAGGCGGCGCTGACGGTCTGCCTGCTGTGCGAACCTGGGCAAGAGCGCGCACTGCAGCCGTACTGCCAGAACACGCCGCTGCTTGAGTATCGAGCATTGCCGCTGCCCGCACTGGCGAAGGCCCTGAAGCTACCCGCCCCGGCCGGCACGCAGGGCAACACGGCCTTCTGGCTGAGCCTGCTCGCCCAAGGCCGCCCGCAACATGATTTCGCCCCCGCGGCGCTGCGCGTGCCCTATCGGGCCTGGCGCGCGGGTCGCGCGCTCTACCTAGCCAGTGCGGCGGTCCTGCTGCTTGGACTCGGCCTCGCCTATCACGACTGGCGGCAGGCCGAGCAAGCCAATCAGGCGGAGCGCCTAGTTGCGCAGCGCTTAGCCCGCGTTGAGGACAGCCAGCAAGCCCTGCTGCGCCCGCGTGCCGATGAGCCAAGCCCGGCGAATCTGCTGCAGCTGTCGCGCCACTATCAGCACTACCTGGCCGAGCAGCCGCGTCTGGCAGACAGCCTGCTCACGGTGTCCCAAGCACTGCTGGCTCATCCCGAGTATCAACTGGACGAGTTGATCTGGTCCCAAGGTAGCCCCACCAGCGCAGCGGCCGAGGCAGGTAACGCAGATCAGACTGCTCACGCCAATACGCGCGGCCCACACATCGAACTGCACGGCCAGCTGAGTGCCGCGGCACAACGCACGCAGCTGGCGCTCAGCCAGCAGATCATCACCAGTCTGCAAGCTGCGGGCTACCAAGTGGAAGCGCGCCAACTGCCGCTGGACCTGCGCCCTGACCAGCACCTTAAACTGAGCAGCGAGCGCGCCGACCAAACGGCCGGAGCCCGCCTGCAGCTACAGCTCAACCCTTCAAAGCCGAGCGGCCAGGGCCACGCCGAGGTCGCCCCATGAAGGAGGCGCTGCCTTTGCTGCCAGGCATCAAACTGCCGCTGCTCTGCGGCCTGGTCAGTGTGCTGCTCAGTATCAGCCTGATGATCTGGGCGCAGCACACACGCCAAGTGGCCGAGCAGCGCCTACAACAGCGCGAAGCCACCGCCCACGCTGCCGAGGCCAATATCCAAACCGCGCAAAGCCTGCAGACCGAGCGCACGCGCCACTTGGCCGTGCTGACCACCTTGCAGCAGCGCGGCTTGCTCGGCCAGGAGCAGCGTCTGGCCTGGGCAGAGGCTGTCGATGCACTGCAGCGCAGCGGTCGGCTAGCCAGCTTGCAACTGGAACTGGGCCCGCGTCGCCCGCTGAACGAAGCAAACGGCGCGACCCAAGCCGAGCTGCAGTTTTACGCCAGCCCGCTCAAGCTCGACAGTAAGCTGCTGCACGAGGGCGATCTGCTCAGCTTGCTGCGCCAGCTCGACACTTTGCCCGGCGCCTATACGCTTGATGCATGCCGGCTGCGCCGCAGCGACGGCACCAACGGGCCACGTCCTTATCGGCTGGCGCTGCAATGCCAGGGCAAGCTATTTACCCTAGCCCGGCCAGATCGGTCCTCCCCCTAAGCAGAACATCATGCGCATTGCCCCCTGCCTGCTCGCCACGCTTTTGCTCCCCGCCTCGGTACACAGCGCCGACACGGCACTCGGCCGGCTGTTCTTCAGCCCACAAGAGCGGGCCGAGCTGGAGGCGCTACGCGAACCGGCAGCGCCGGCTAGCCCAGCCGTGTCCGAGCAAGCCGTACACCTCAAAGGCCTGCTGCTCCGCCAGGGACAGCTGACGACGGTGTGGCTGAACGATGCCAAGCCCGCCCAACCAGCCCAGCTGAATGCCAGAGGCAGCACGCCTGCCCAACGCAGTCCTCAGCTACAACTGCGCCAGCCTGGCCTTGGCGCCGCGCTACCGCCACTCAAGGTCGGCCAGACACTCGACCTCGCCACCGGCCAGCTCAGCGAGGCCTACCAAAGCCCGCGCGTGCAATCAAAACCAATACTTACGCCCGCAAATCCGGCTGCCAAGCGCACGCTAGAGCGCCCGTAACGGCCACCCTCGCCGTCAGCGAAATGAAAAAACTTCCAGCCCAGTGCTTGACGCACTGCGGCCTTTCCGGTTTAATGCGGCCTCTCTCGACGGCCAGTTAGCTCAGTTGGTAGAGCAGCGGATTGAAAATCCGCGTGTCCGTGGTTCGATTCCGCGACTGGCCACCAGATACAAAAAGCCCGACTCTCACGAGTCGGGCTTTTCGTTTTGGCCTCCCCTCCAAAGAAAAAACCCGGGAACGGCCCGGGTTTTCTTGCCGCGCTCGCGCGCCCTTATTCACGCACGATGGGCAGCAACAGAATCTGCGTGCCGGCCAGGCGGTCATGCAGGAACTGCCTGTCCTTATCTAGCCATGACCAGAGCAGCGGCAGCGCCAACCAGGCATAGGCCGCCCATTTCACCCACTGCATATCAGGCGTGTGGCGCACCCAGACCATGACTGGCGCGAGTGGCGCAAAAGCCAGAAAGCAGACCACAAAGCGGATCAACATCGCGCGCTGGCTCAGCACGCCGCCTTCGCGCATGACCAGCTGCAGGCGCCAGGTCTTCATCGGCAAGGTCTGGCCGCTGCGCCGCCAGCACCAGGCGAAATAGCCGTACAGGATCAGCAGCCAGTAGACGCCAAACAAGCCGCGCCACACAGCCGATTCGGCAATCGCGGTGGCCTTGACGCCACCCACGCCGAGCAGCAGCTGGAACAGCACGCCGGAGGCCAGCACGACGGCCAGCACCAGTAAGGCCTCGTAGCACAGTGAGAAAAGACGGCGCCCGCGCGGCGCGAGTGGATAGTCAGCAGACATGGCTTAAAGCGGGGAATCAAAGAAGGCCGCCACGATACGATGCCTACCCGGCAGGCGCCAGTGGCTTGCCGACGATCGCGCCGATGCTGCGGGTGCACAAACTTACTTGACCGCGCGCAGCCGGGTCGGCTATGTTGGCGTCTATCTCTCCGCCACGGACGGTGCCCGCTTGCAACTCCCTCGCAGGCACCACATCGGCAGCAGTCCTATGATGTTCGCCCAGCAGCCACAAGCAGCGCGCGGCGACGACCCGGTTGGCTTAGGCACGCAGCTAGCGTGCTGATCAAAAGTCCTACAGGCTTTTTTGCTGCATTGGTGCAGTTTTCAGTTGTCGTTTAACAAGTTGATCTGGGGCACACGCTCCGCGATTGCGTCGGTAATGATGTCTGGCCTTGATGACCCGGTGGTCATTCGGCGCCCGTCGTCCGGTTCTGCCATGCAGTGCCTGCCTCCGTCAGTTGGTCGATCGGTCACGCGATGCTGGAAGCTGTTAATGACGTGTCCTCTCCACAAAGGAAGACATCATGGAAATATCCGGTGCGGAAATCGTTACCCGCTGTCTGCAGGAAGAAGGCGTTGAATTCGTCTTCGGTTACCCTGGCGGCGCGGTGCTCGAAATCTACGACGCAATCTTCAAGCAAGACAAATTCAAGCATGTGCTGGTGCGCCACGAACAAGGCGCAGTCCACGCGGCCGACGGCTATTCGCGCTCCTCGCAGAAAGTCGGCGTAGCCCTGGTCACCTCCGGCCCCGGCGCCACCAATGCCATTACCGGCATTGCCACCGCCTACCTCGATTCCATTCCCATGGTGGTGATCTCGGGCCAGGTGCCCACACCCGCCATCGGTCTCGACGCCTTTCAGGAAGTCGATATGGTCGGCATCACGCGCCCCTGCGTGAAGCACAACATCCTGGTCAAGGATGTGCGTGATCTGGCCGCGTCGATGAAGAAAGCCTTCCATATCGCCACGACCGGCCGCCCAGGCCCGGTGGTCATCGACATCCCCAAGGATGTAACTATCGCCAAGGCGGAGTTCCACTATCCGCAATCGGTCAGCCTGCGTTCCTACACCCCCCCCTCCAAGGGCCATCCTGGCCAGATCAAGAAAGCGGTCAATCTGCTGGCCGATGCCAAGCGCCCGCTGATCTATATCGGTGGTGGCGCGGTGCTGTCGAACGCCTCCAACCAAGTCACCGAACTGGTGAAAATGTTGGGCGTGCCGGCCGTGAACACCCTGATGGGCCTCGGTGCCTTCTCGGGTTCCGACCCGCAGAACCTCGGCATGCTGGGCATGCACGGACTGTATGAAGCCAATATGGCCATGCAGCACGCCGATGTGGTGATCGCCATTGGTGCACGCTTTGACGACCGGGTGATTTCCTCGCCCTCGCACTTCCTGTCTTCGCCGAAGAAGATCGTCCATATCGATATCGATCCGTCCTCAATTGCCAAGCGCGTGAAGGTGGACATCCCCATCGTTGGCAATGTGCGCGATGTGCTGGACGAGATGCTGGGCCTCTTGCGCCAGACTGGCGCCAAGCCGGCCGCCGAGCCGCTGGCCGCCTGGTGGAAGCAGCTGCAGGAATGGCGCAGCCATGACTGCCTGAAGTTCGACCTGGACAGCGAGATCATCAAACCGCAATTCGTGGTGCAGAAGCTGTATGAAGTGACCGGCGGCGAGGCCTTTATCACCTCCGACGTGGGTCAGCACCAGATGTGGGCCGCGCAGTACTACAAGTTCAACAAGCCGCGTCGCTGGATCAACTCGGGCGGCCTCGGCACCATGGGTTTTGGCCTGCCGTCCGCCATGGGCGTGCAACTGGCCAATCCGGATGCGACCGTCGCCTGCATCACCGGCGAAGCGTCGATCCAGATGAATATCCAGGAGCTGTCCACCTGCAAGCAGTACCACACCCCCGTCAAGATCATTAACTTGAACAACCGCTACCTGGGCATGGTGCGGCAGTGGCAGGAGTTCTTCTACGGCAACCGCTATTCCGAGTCGTATATGGATGCGCTGCCCGACTTCGTGAAACTGGCCGAGGCCTATGGCCACGTCGGCATGAAGATCGAACGTCCGGCCGATGTGGAGCCGGCCCTGCGCGAGGCCATGAAGCTCAAGGAACGCCTGGTGTTCATGGACTTCATCACCGACCAGAAGGAAAACGTCTTCCCCATGGTGCAGAACAACCGCGGCCTGAGCCAGATGGATCTGCCGCCGCATATGCGCCACCTGCAAACCGGCACCGTCGCCAAAGAGCGCGACTACGGCAATCTGAGCTAAGGAGGGAAGACCCATGCGACATATTCTTTCCATCCTCTTGGAAAACGAAGCCGGCGCGCTGTCCCGCGTGGTGGGCCTGTTCTCGGCACGCGGTTACAACATCGACTCACTGACCGTATCGACCACCGAAGACCCGACCCTGTCGCGGATGACCATCGTCACCAGCGGCTCGGACGATGTGATCGAGCAGATCACCAAGCAGCTGAACAAGCTGATCGAGGTGGTCAAGGTCATCGATCTGAACGAGTCTGACCATGTCGAGCGCGAGCTGATGCTGATCAAGGTGCGCGCTACCGGCAAGGACCGCGAGGAAATGAAGCGGATGGCGGATATCTTCCGCGGCCGCATCCTCGATGTGACCGAGAAGACCTACACGATCGAATTGACCGGCGAAAGCAGCAAACTCGATGCCTTCATCGAAGCAGTCGACCGCACGCTGATTCTGGAAACCGTGCGTACCGGTGCCTCGGGCATCGGCCGCGGCGAACGTATTCTGAAAATCTGATTAGACGTGAGGCGTGAGGAGCACGGCAACCAGCGCAGCTCCTCACCCCTCTCACCTCACCCCTCACAGGAGTTCCAAATGAAAGTTTTCTACGACAAAGACGCCGACCTCTCCCTGATCAAGGGTAAGCAAGTGACCATCGTCGGTTACGGCTCGCAAGGCCATGCCCACGCGCTGAACCTGAAGGACAGCGGCGTGAACGTAACCATCGGCCTGCGCAAGGGCGGTGCTTCGTGGAGCAAGGCGGAAGCCGCCGGCCTGCCGGTCAAGGAAGTGGCCGAAGCGGTCAAGAGCGCCGACGTGATCATGATCTTGCTGCCGGACGAGAGCCAACCGGCCGTGTACGAGCGCGACATCGCCCCGAATGCCAAGCAAGGTGCCGTGCTGGCCTTTGCCCACGGCTTCAATGTGCATTACAACCAGATCGTGCCGCGCGCCGACCTCGATGTGATCATGGTTGCCCCCAAGGGCCCGGGCCACACCGTGCGTTCCGAATACAAGCGTGGCGGTGGCGTGCCGTCGCTGATCGCCGTGTACCAGGACAAGTCGGGCAAGGCACGTGATATCGCCCTGTCCTACGCCGCAGCCAATGGCGGCACCAAGGGCGGCGTGATCGAAACCAACTTCCGTGAAGAAACCGAAACCGATCTGTTCGGCGAGCAAGCCGTGCTGTGCGGTGGCGCGGTCGAACTGGTCAAGATGGGCTTCGAAACCCTGACCGAAGCCGGCTACGCGCCGGAAATGGCCTACTTCGAGTGCCTGCACGAGCTGAAGCTGATCGTCGACCTGATGTACGAAGGCGGCATCGCCAATATGAACTACTCGATCTCCAACAACGCCGAGTACGGTGAGTACGTGACCGGCACCGAGGTGATCAATGAGCAGTCGCGCGCCGCCATGCGCAATGCGCTCAAGCGCATCCAGACCGGCGAATACGCGAAGATGTTCATCCTGGAAGGCAAGACCAACTACCCGAGCATGACCGCGCGTCGTCGCCTGAACGCTGTGCACCCGATTGAAGTGGTCGGTGAGCAGCTGCGCGACATGATGCCGTGGATCAAGGCCAACAAGCTGGTCGACCAGAGCAAGAACTAAGCAGCACGCAGTGCAAGCAAAAGGCCGGTCAGCTGACCGGCCTTTTGCATTTCTTTGGCTACCAGCAGCCCCAGCCTGCCAAGCGCCATCGCATCAGCGTACGTAGTTCGCCATCGCCTCACCCAGACGCACACCGGCAGCGGGCGCCCAGGCCGGGTTGAACGACACGGCAGGCTTGGGAAACAGCAACACCACGGTGGAGCCAAGCAGAAAGCGCCCCATCTCCTCGCCACGCTTGAGCACGATCTGCTGCTCCGCGTAGTTCCATACCTGCACCTGCTTGCCGCGCGGCGGGTTGACCACACCATGCCAGACGGTAGCCATGCTGCCGACGATGGTCGCGCCAACCAGGGTCAGCACAAACGGCCCCCGCGCCGACTCGAATACACACACCACGCGCTCATTGCGGGCAAACAGACCGGGCACGCCGCGCGCCGTGGCTGGATTAACCGAATAGAGCTCGCCCGGCACATAGATCATCTGCAACAAGCGTCCATCGCAAGGCATATGGATGCGGTGGTAATCGCGCGGACTCAGATAGATGGTGGCGAAGCTGCCATCCTGGAACTGCTCGGCCAGCTTGGCATCGCCGCCGACCAGCGCGCGGGTCGAGTAGCGATGGCCCTTGGCCTGGAAGATCTGGTCCTGCTCGATGGCACCAAACTGACTGATCGCGCCATCCACCGGGCACACCAGGTCGGCATCCGCCAAGGGGCGCGCGCCCGGCTTCAGGGCGCGGGTAAAGAACTCGTTGAAACTGGCGTAGCTATCGATATCCGGGTTCGCGGCTTCGGCCATATTGACCTGATAGCGCGCGATGAAATTGCGGATCATCCAGCGCACGAGCGGATCAGCAGGGCGGCGCGCAAAATGCCCGGCCAGGCGGGTCAAGGCGAGCTTGGGCAGCACATGCTGCAACAGAACAAACAGCCGTTCGGACACGGTCAATCCTGGATAAGTAATAAGCCCGCGATTCTATCGCAGTCACCGCATTGGCGGCGGACTGCAAAGACAGCCGAGTAGGCCTCGGTTAAAATCAGGCGCCTTTGTCGGCACATCCGCTTGCCTGCCATCGACGGTCGGCTCGCACCACTCCGAGACACGCCCTATGCATCCCAGCGCCAAGCGCCGCATGAATCTGCGCCGCCAGAGCATCTATCTGCTGCCCAATAGCTTCACCCTGGCCGCCCTGTTTGCCGGCTTCTATGCCATCGTGCAGGCCATGAACCATCGCTTCGAATACGCCGCGGTGGCCATTTTCGTGGCCATGGTGCTCGACGGCATGGATGGCCGTGTGGCGCGCATGACGCACACCCAGAGCGCTTTCGGTGCGGAATTCGATTCGCTGTCCGATATGGTGTCCTTCGGCGTGGCGCCAGCACTGCTGTCCTATGAATGGATGTTGCGCGGCATGGGCAAGCTGGGCTGGATCATCGCCTTTATCTACTGCGCCGGCGCTGCGCTAAGACTGGCGCGCTTCAATACCCAGCTAGAAGTATCCGACAAGCGCTTCTTCCAGGGCATGCCTTCGCCGACCGCAGCCGCCCTGGTTGCCGGCTTCGTCTGGGTATCGCTGGAAATGGACTGGGCCGGTGCACACATGCGCTGGTTTACGCTGGTCATCACGGCCTTTGCCGGCCTGACCATGGTCAGCAATGTGCGCTACTACAGCTTCAAGGAGGTCAATGTGCGCAAAACCGTGCCCTTCTTCCTGCTGCTGCCGATTCTATTCGTGCTGGTCGCCATTGCCGCCAGCCCGCCCGTGGCACTGTTCTGCCTGTTTGTCGCCTATGCGCTATCCGGCTACGTCCTGGCGGCCTGGGGCTACTTGCGGCCCAAGCCCAGCAGCGCCGCCAGCGCGCCTTGACACGCTGCAGCGGCAGCCTTAGCCTGCATAAACCGATGATTGCAAAGACAGTCTTATGGCTTTCGCGGTCTGGCACGGAGCAAGTCGCGGCACATGCTTCGCTGCGACGCCATGCAATCCAGCAGTCGATTTCATTCCACAGCCGCCCGGTCCCCGACCCGGCGGCTGTTTTACTCTCAGAACAATCAAAACCGTGATTGGAGCAACATCATGAGCGAACGCCTGTATATCTTCGACACCACCTTGCGGGATGGCGAGCAAAGCCCGGGCGCATCCATGACCCGCGACGAGAAGATCCGCATTGCCAAGCAGCTTGAAAAGCTTGGCGTCGACATTATCGAGGCCGGTTTCGCCGCAGCCAGCCCGGGCGACGCGGATGCCATCCGAGCGATTGCCGAGACGGTCAAGGACTCCACCATCTGCTCGCTAGCGCGCGCCAATGAACGCGATATCCGTGCCGCCGGTGAGGCAATCAGGCCCGCCAACCGAGGTCGTATCCACACCTTCATCGCCACCAGCCCCATCCACATGGAAAAGAAGCTGCGCATGCAGCCGGATGCGGTGGTGGAAGCTGCCGTGGCAGCCGTGAAGCTGGCACGCGAATACACCGATGACGTGGAGTTCTCGGCCGAGGATGCGCTGCGCTCGGAACCCGACTTCCTATGCCGCATTTTCGAGGCCGTGATCAAAGCCGGTGCACGCACTATTAACGTGCCCGATACGGTCGGTTATGCCGTGCCCTATTTGACCACTGCCTTCTTCCGCCAGCTGATCGAAGGCACACCCAATTCCGACCAAGTCATCTGGTCCGCCCATTGCCACAACGACCTCGGCATGGCGGTAGCCAACTCCCTGGCCGCCGTGCAAGGTGGCGCACGCCAGGTGGAATGCACGATCAACGGCCTCGGCGAGCGTGCCGGCAATGCCGCCCTGGAAGAAATCGTCATGGCCGTGCGCACGCGGCGCGATGTGTTCGACCTGGAAACCCGCATCGACACCACCCAGATCGTCCCGAGCTCCAAGCTGGTCTCCAGCATCACCGGCTACCCGGTACAACCAAACAAAGCCGTCGTCGGCGCCAACGCCTTCGCACACGAGTCCGGCATCCACCAGGATGGCGTCCTCAAACACCGCGAAACCTACGAAATCATGTCCGCCGAGTCGGTGGGCTGGACGCAGAACAAACTGATATTGGGGAAATTGTCGGGGCGGAATGCATTCCGCAGCCGGCTGCAGGAGTTAAATCTGCTACCCAGCTCGGAAGAAGCGCTCAATAACGCCTTTGTCTGCTTTAAAGCCTTAGCGGACAAGAAGCGCGAGATATTTGATGAGGACTTATTTGCGCTATTCGGTAAAGACTCGGGTACAGCATCAGAGAACATACAACTAGTTGCGTTGAAAGTAACATCGGAGACGGGAACCGCTCCCAAAGCGACCGTGACGCTACGTAGGGACGGCATTGAACTCGCGGGCGAAGCTATTGGAGCGGGCCCGGTAGATGCAACCTTCAAAGCAATCGAGTCCATCTTACAGAGTCAGGCCGATTTACAACTCTACTCGGTCAATGCAATTACGAGTGGCACCGACAGCCAGGGTGAAGTTACTGTTCGCCTGCACAAAGCAGAGCGCGTAGTTAACGGACAAGGCGCTGATATAGATATCCTTATTGCTTCGGCAAAAGCATATTTATCGGCTCTCAATCACCTTGCGGCCAATCAGGAGCGCGCCCACCCGCAACTTTAGTGAGCTCGCCGTGCTTGAAGAGCATGATCACTATCAACGTGATGGTGATCATGCTTTACCAGTGCCATTCACCGGCGGCAATTGACCCATCGTGATCTGCATCCCAGGCACGCCGACCAGCAGAATCAAGCAGCAGGAAGTCCTTATCGTCACCATACTTTGCTTGCTGGTTAATCGGCTGGGCTTTAAGCCTATATGTGTTCTGATCACACATATCAGCGCCGCCCGCATCCTTATCAAAGCTAATTTCGTAGTACTTAGTCGCACCATCAATAGGCGCATTCTTGATCAAGCCTAAAGCATCCATATCACAGTCTCCATCGGCTTCTGTATATCGACTATTAGCAGTGTAATGGCGCTCCAAGATCTGAGCATTCTGCAACAAGACAGTCTGCAAGTCCGTCTTCCTACCTTTATATACATACTCCTGATAGCTGGGAACTGCTATGGACAGCAGGATACCCACAATCGCAACCACAATCATCAATTCCACCAGAGTAAATCCACTGGAACGAGCAAATTCGCTTTTCATTTGCAATCCTCTTAATAAGAAAATACGGCAGATCATTCGATCCGCCGTATCAAATTTAGTGAGCACCCCGGCACACAGCGTTATTGAATAATCTCGCGCCAGTTTACTTGGGTGACAGTACGGCCAAGGAAAATATCCTCGCAATCCAGCCCCGAACAGTTCATCGTCTTGCCTGAACCCGTTACACCGTATTTCTTACCACCATCGTTCCGGTCTGCAAGCCCCGTCGTCACAACACCGACAGTACGAGTACCACGCGGGAGGTTCTCTTTAACAGAGTAGCCTGCATTCGGCAATGCCAATTGCAGACCGCCAACAGTGACATTGAAAGTCGAGCCGGTTGAATTACCTTTCCCCGATCCGTCGCCAATATTGGCGACCAGGGTCGTGTTAACACCATTCACAGAACAGGAATCAGAAGACACTTTGGTATTCATCACATCGAATACGACCATGGTGCCATTCAGAATACGCGGCTCACCAGCGATTCGTGCGCCTGTTCCCGCAACATTCGACAGATCAACCAAATTCATGAACCACCCATTTTGCGTATCCCAATTAATTTCGCAGTCTGCGGTACCGCATTTAGGATCAATGTACGCATAACCAGCATCAACGATTGCACTGATTTCAGCTGCACTCAGCTTCGTAGATGTCTTAGCCATAGCCAGTTCTATTGCGTCCTTGGTGTAGTAATAATACTTGCGCTCGAGAAGCGTGCTGGCCTCTACCGGCTTTTGGTTATCCCAGACCCCATAGAACGTGTTCGTTTTGAACTCTCGGTCACAGTCATTTGTTTTGTCACAATCACCCAAGAACTTCCCTGTCCCAAAAAACACCAAGGTGCCGCTCAATGTCTCGGGCTTGCCATCCTTGTCAAACTTTACCAACCCCTTACCAGACTCTTTAACAGGATGCTGAGCTACCGCAGGCGCACCTGCAATTGGCTTGCCGCCTGTACGTAAGCCGGTTTTATCATCCCAGACTGCAGTGGTAAACAAAGGCTGTGGTTTGCTTGTCTTAGCATCAGTCAGCGCCACCTTCCAGTCCTTCGGATCGCTGCTGCTCAAATCGAACTTCCAAAGATTTCCGTAAAGGTCGCCTGCGTAGGCAACATCAACAGTACCATCACTGCTAGCCTCATCCAGATTCGCATTCAGGGCATTCAGATCGGCAAATGTAGGCGCAGAAAGTCCGTTGGGATCAGTCTTAGACCCCATCTCTACGTCAATCTTCACATATTGACCAGCCCAGCTGCCCGACTTTGGACCATCCGCGTCTAACAGATAAAGTACAGCTTTACCGGTATCGCTATTGTAGCCATTACCGACAATTACTCGATGCTTGCCATCGTTCGTCTTCAAAATCAGCGGGTTACCCGTAACAAAGCCCATATCAGCATCGTCTTTACTACTGAATTCCCAGCGTGCGATATCCGCAGCTTTGGCCTCCGTAAACTGTGCAGGGTCGGTTACATCCAGAGCATAAATACCTTTCCCCCCAAAACCGACTGATCCAACGGCCAAAGTAGACCAGCCGCTATCAACGTGCCAACTCTTGGTCAGCTGGACGTCATTAACCGAAACCTGCCCATTGACATAGTAGGCATGGTTATAGTTCTGACTGGTCAGATAGCTGAGCTTTTCGTACATAAACGACGGAACATAGGCGAGCAGTTCTTTGCCCCCGTCCTTAAGTTTTGCCCCGCCGTTATCAACGACATGCAACATCCCATCATTCGCGCCGATGTAGACCGCTTCTTTACGCGTCTTGAATGCGTCAGCGAATTCCTTGTGAGAAGACGTTGATGCGCGATACAGCGGATCTGGCGCACTAACCAGATAGGGGCTGGCGTCAATAATGTCACCAAAGTAGTTACTTACTCCGCCCAGCACCTGCTGGCGCTGGCGGAATGTACCGGCACTGGTGCCCTCTTTAGCGTTGCTGCCCCGCAAGTAGGTGACGCGATCAGCACCCTTGGCATCGGCGTTGCCATATCCATCAGTGTTAAGCCAAGACTGCTGAGTCGTAGACAACTTATCCCACAGGAAGGGAACACCCTTCGCCGTGCTGCTATTCAGAGTAATGACATTACGTGTCTTGTAATCGGCCTGTACTTTAGACGTGCTCCACAGTTCCTCACCTAAGCCGCTGCTACCGGCAGTCCGAGAGAAAGCAACGAGCTCGCCAGGCCAACGGTTATACAAGTAAGAAGCACGGTAAATCACCTGGTCACTGCCCGTTGTACTACCTCCGCTACCAACCAGCGCCGAGGTCGCAGCATCGGCTTGCAAATCAGCGAAAGCCTTTCCTAGCTGTTCTTTCATCTTGAGCGGATTACTCACCAAGAAGTAGCTGTCGGGGATTTTATCCTTGCTGTCGGTATCCTTAGGCAGCACGGGACCACCGTACTTAGCTACGTACCAGAGCGGATTCTTCAAGTCAGCCAAGATGGTTGACGACTCGTTCACGCTAAATGTACGACTGCTGCGCAATGGCAGTTGCCGAGCGTTGTTCTTAACCACACTACTACCAGAGTAGACTGCACCCGTTTTGTTTGGGTATCCACTACCAGGGTCTGGAGAATCCAAAGAAATCGCTACGTCGGCATTCCGAGACCAGCTACGCTCACGGCTTGATCGATTACATAGCTGTTTCGCTTTTGTAATATCCGTATCGAACGGCTCATCAGCCGAAAGTGGGCCGCTACCAGAAGGAAGCTTCTCCACGTTAGCGGTATCACAATCGCGAACAACAAGATAAACACGATCGGCGTCACCGGCACCGCTGATTGCATAACCTTGGTGTTCTGTTCCACCGCCAGCGGCAAAGATGGAGTCGACATTCACGGTAAATGTGTCATTAGCGTTCGCAAAGACCGTGTATTGAGTAATGGAGTCCATATCATCATCGCCGGCACCCTGATCATTGTCAGAGAAACTGACCCGGACACGATAAATGGGCAATCCACCATTCCCCTGACCTAAATCCAGATTAGTTCCTGGCGTCAGATTATCGGGGAAGCCCGGGGCATTAAATGCCTTGTCGATAAAGAAACCTACAATTTTATTACCCTGACCATTGGTGGACTTTGAGAAAGGCGTCACAATAACGCGTTTCTTCTTCACGGTTAGTTCGATGTAAGGAAATGGTGACGACAGGGCGAGTACATAGTTCGCCACTTTCAAATCTGCGCTTTTTGAAATCAGGCTGTTTTGCCGACCAAATTCAGCCACAGCAGCCGCTTTATAAGTGCCCGCCAAACCAGGTTCCTGAGACAGCGCTTTAATATCGTCAAAATTGGAGATCGCAATCTTCGCCGGTTGGCTAATGCCCCCGATAGTGTCCGCGACAAGCACATTGGCGACACCACCAAATTCCTTGTCCCATAATTTCTTACCAATCGTACTAGAGCTAAAAGACTTACCACCAATGGACGAAACCAGATTGTCACCATCCTTGGATGGATTCACATCAGAAATAAGAGTGATATAGGGCTTAGAGCACTTATCTGCGCTGGCATAAGGATTTACCCAAGCTGGCTCAGGCAAACCTGCCGTCCACTTCCCGACAGCGCCCGTCCCCCAAGCTAGGGCGGCACCTGCGGTGTCACCTTTGAAGTTAGCGTTTGCCGAACCGCCGGCGTAGTAGTTAAGTGTTTCTTGAAGCATTTCCGCCACCGGGTTGTAAACCCAGCTAGCACCCGAGTAGCCGTTATCTTTCCAACCATCCAGTCTCATTTTACTCAACGTGGCAATGATACCGTTGGTCGTATACTTGAATGTGCCATCAGTAGGATTAATCTCGTCTGAGAAACTACTGACATTTTTACGTAGCACACCGCCCTTATCATTTTTTGAGTTGGTACCTGCGGTGAAACTACCCGTTAGCAAGCCAAAGCGCATCGCATCTGGCTCACCATACTGCTGCAGCAATCCCGTAGGCTTATAAGTACTACCATATAGCGTACAGTTATCTTCAAGCAGATTCGCCTTACACACCTCGACATAAACATCTAGCTTTGTAACGCTGCCAGAGATGTCGACCGCATCCTTACCACCGTAGGCAGATTGATCGATCGTGTCACCACTTACTGGCACTTCTTTAGCAGTCCACTCCCAAATACGCTCTTGCCTATCTTGCAGGTACTTTAGCGTTGGTGCTTTACCAACACCACCAGATGAATCAGTTGGCGTGACGCTAACAAACAAATGACGTTTGCCGGCACTGGGCTGCTTTAAAGGCGTGTAATCGGTGATCTTGTATCCATCCACAGTTTCGCTGGTGTATTCCTTACCCCAAGAATTGGAGTTACTTGGAATATATGCACGCTGCAGGACTGTTTTCGTTGCGGTATCAACATTTCGAATACCACCGAAAAGTACCTTTGCCAAAGCGTCCATGCGAGAAGTAGTTAAATAGTTTAAGAAATCACCACTCCAGGCATTGGTACATTTCTTATTCACCGTCTCGGCAATCGGTGTAAAGATACCCGACGTATGCGAATAGCACTTATAGGAATCAAACAACCCATAATAGTCAATCCGAAAGTCGCCTTTCTTTGCGCCTTCGGCACCGGACTTTGTCTTATTTCCTTTATAGCCCACATCAATTGGGCCATTTTCAACCAGTGCACTTGCATCATTATACGCCGCCATCCACAGCTTAAAGTCGCGCTCAAGCACTAAAGTATTAAGCGGCGGCGCATTGTTGATGGCCAACAAAGGCGTGTATGGATTCTGGCCCGCCTGCGTAATGGGGGCGGCATTCGCGCTCATACTGAGCAGCGGTAGAGCACACCACAAGAATTGGTGACGATTAGACACAGTAATCTCCTTGCAATTAACTAGCGCAAGATTTAACGATGGAGCGGAGGATCACCGCGCTATCTGCGCTAGAACCCACACCCATAGAAGTCAGTTCAAAGTAGTCGCAGGTTGGATTTGAGTCAGTGCCTGGAACTAACTTCTTAATGACATAACGTGGCTGTTCAGTAACATTTGGAAGCTCTGCCACCTTGGCTGCACCACCTTTGTTGCAATCGGCGTTATTAACACCGCAGCTTTTACCTTTATTATCATCAGTAAGCCAATTAGAAGCCGTTGCAAATATCGACGTATCGAATGTCTTACCACACAATCCGTCATTGCAAGCATCATCTGCAGCGGCAACCGGCGGAGGGTCTGCCACTAGCCTAAATTGTGCTTGCCTAAGCGCAAACTCTGCAGCCTGAAAGGCTTGGCTATGATTGCGAGTGTTGCCTGCAGCACGCTCATATAGCGTTGCACTCCGAATCGAACTAACCACTATCATTGTCAGAACGATCAAAAAAACCAGACTCGTGATAAGGACAAAGCCTGAGTTTATGCGTCGGCTATAAGTATTCATAGCCCCCCCTATTTGAAACGATTTCTAAGCATAATCGTGCTTCTGAATGTCCTGTACATCGCCAAGTCTCCAGCTCGCCCGGCAGCAGAGCCATCCGAAACACTGCCATCGCACTTCATATAATCCATAGGTTTTTCGAGCAACTTCGCATTCTCGCTCTTCAGAACAAAGCAAAGTTTCACTGCATAGACATCCGACCAATTACCAACTGCGCCTGCTAACACATAAGCATCTGGAATTTGGTCTTTAGCCCCTCCAGTATCCTCACCATATAACAGACTGTAATCCACCACATTCTTAACGAGGATTTGCTTAGAGTCATCTTCGCCAGCGATTTTGCAGATCAAACTCCCCGAATCTAGATATAGCGCGAACGTGGTGGCAACAGAAGCATCTTTCAGAAAAGGGTAATCCGCATCATCACTTTTGTCACAACGAATAATATTCTTACTCGCATCGCCTTTAAATCTAACCAATAACTCGTTGTCTTTCTCTAGAATCGTTTGACCCGCAAGAAAGTCGCCTGCGGCGGGAAAAGCCAAATTTAACTGAATATTATCCTTGGACGACCCTGCATCAGACCAGGCACGATAGCCAGACTGCGTAACAATTCGCTTATATGTATCCAGAACATATCGTCCATTATCGTTAAATCGACTCAATTCCGTCTGTGTATTACGCGACTGCCCGGTTTGTAGATAAATAGCCGCCACGGCAAAAGCCAGCAACAACCCCAAGGACAGACCAACCATCAGCTCGATGATCGTAAAACCCTGTTGTGTCTTTTTCATAATCAGATCGTCGTTGAGTAAAGTAGCATGCCCGCATCCACGCTCTCGCCTCGAGATTCACGAATATCCTGCCACCAGATTTTAATTACATAGGGCGCCGTTGCGTAGTTAGCAGCATCAGTCGCCAAACATCCAGTCTTGTCCGTAAAATCGGCAGCAGCTGGATCTAATACTGGGGCACTGTCCGGATTAATCGGATTGTCCGTTGTATTGCTGCGGCAAATAATTGCCCCACCCATCGACCCTACGGGCAGTGTGTAACGCACCAAATCCATCCACTCAGCCAAATCGGCCTTCGCTATATCCGCGCCTGCCGTGCCCGCTGGCAGGGCGTACGCATCCATCCAATCACACTCCATCTTATCGTCGTCGCTCAGTTCACAGGCCAGCCGGCCATAGTCAGGCGCCAAGGGTACGGTCTTTCCCGACTCATCACTGCCAGCTCCGGTCTCACCAGTAAGCACCAATTTGGGGGAGCGATTCGCGCGAACCCGCTCAGCTAGATCATTTGCAAGATCAGCTGCAACCGCTCTCCAATAGGCGCTCTGACTACTCCGTATTGAGTAGGCCTGTAGTGAGGCAACACCGAGCACACCAATGGCAATCAAGAACATCGACAATAGTACTTCGATCATAATCAGCCCGGACTGACGTTTCATTTTTATCTCCTTATGTGCAAGTCGGGCCTAAAGTGCGAAAGATTCGGCCAGTTTTCTCGACGGTTACAATTCGAGATGCCGCTCCCTCGGTACAGAATTTAAATTCCTTATCCCCCCCGCTAAGGGTGATAGATCGGAAGGTAACTGAGATCACATCATCAGGTCCTGTAACACTGCCAATATTTGCCGAGCCCGCCGTTACTCTAATTAGTTCGTCCTCATCTTCATCAAATGTGCCATTACCATCTTTACTCACAAAAACAATCCAGCCTGTTTTCCAATTAGGGTTATCGGCGACACAAGAAGGCGCTGCGGCGGTCGGATCACTGGAATTACAAACAATCACGACACCATTACGCTTGATCGCTTCTGTTTTCGCCAACATCATATTTGTAAGCAATTCATCGGAAGCTGTAGCCAAGCGGCTATTTCTTACAAACTCTTGATAGTTCGGAGCGGCTATGGCCATGACGACCCCTAGCAGGGCGATCACAATCATGAGTTCGATAAGCGTCAAGCCCTGCTGCCTCAAGCTTCTGGCAACAGACCGGCTTAGCGATCGGTTCGTGTAGCAGCACATATTTTTTACCAAAAATTCATGATCAGTTGAGTCACATGCGGGGCGACAGTCCAGCATCGCCGACGCGCACCATGACGAATGAATAATATCATCACGTCATACACTAATCCAAAGTTGCCGCCTTGCTCCAGCGCATTGAGACAGAAGGCAGCGAGCAGTTGACCGACGGCTGAGACCAGCCGATAGCACCTCAGAAAGCAAAAGCCCCGCCGAAGCGGGGCTCTGTGCTGGCCTTAGCCGGCAGGACTTACATGTCCATACCGCCCATGCCGCCCATACCACCCATGCCACCACCCATGGCCGGGCCGTCTTCCTTCGGCAGTTCGGCAACCATGCAGTCGGTGGTCAGCATCAGGCTGGCAACCGAAGCGGCGTGTTGCAGGGCCGAGCGGGTGACCTTGGTCGGGTCCAGCACGCCCATTTCGACCATATCGCCGTACTCGCTGGTGCCGGCGTTGTAGCCGAAGTTGCCCTTGCCTTCCAGCACCTTGGCCACCACCACGCTCGGCTCATCGCCGGCGTTCTGGACGATCTGACGCAGCGGGGCTTCGATGGCGCGCAGCACGATCTTGATACCGGCATCCTGATCGGCATTGGCGCCCTTCAGTTCGGTGATCGAAGCGCGGGCGCGCAGCAGGGCCACGCCACCGCCGGCCACGATGCCTTCTTCCACGGCAGCGCGGGTAGCGTGCAGCGCGTCTTCAACGCGTGCCTTCTTTTCCTTCATTTCGACTTCGGTGGCGGCGCCAACCTTGATCACGGCAACACCGCCGGCCAGCTTAGCCTTGCGCTCTTGCAGCTTCTCGCGGTCGTAGTCGCTGGTCGATTCTTCGATCTGCTTGTTGATCATGCCCACGCGAGCCTGGATGGCATCAGCTTGGCCAGCACCGTCGATGATGGTGGTGTTTTCCTTGCCGATTTCCACGCGCTTGGCTTGGCCCAGATCAGCCAGGGTGGCCTTCTCCAGGGTCAGGCCGACTTCTTCGGCGATCACGGTACCGCCGGTCAGGATGGCGATGTCTTCCAGCATGGCCTTGCGACGATCGCCGAAGCCAGGCGCCTTCACGGCCACGGTCTTCAGGATGCCGCGGATATTGTTGACCACCAGGGTAGCCAGGGCTTCGCCTTCAACATCTTCGGCAATGATCAGCAGCGGACGGCCAGCCTTGGCCACTTGTTCCAGCACCGGCAGCAGATCACGGATGTTGCTGATCTTCTTGTCGAACAGCAGCACAAACGGGTTGTCCAGCGAAGCGATCTGCTTCTCCGGATTGTTGATGAAATAGGGGCTCAGGTAGCCGCGGTCAAACTGCATGCCTTCCACGGTGTCGAGCGAGTTTTCCAGGCTGGAGCCGTCTTCAACGGTGATCACGCCTTCCTTGCCAACCTTGTCCATGGCGGTGGCGATGATGTCGCCGATGCTGGTGTCGGAGTTAGCCGAGATCGAACCGACCTGGGCGATTTCCTTGGAGGTGGTGCAAGGCTTGGAGATGTTCTTCAGCTCTGCGACCAGGGCGGTCACGGCCTTGTCGATACCGCGCTTCAGGTCCATCGGGTTCATGCCGGCGGCCACGAACTTCATGCCTTCGTGCACGATGGCCTGGGCCAGCACGGTAGCGGTGGTGGTGCCGTCACCGGCGATGTCGGAAGTCTTGGAAGCCACTTCCTTGACCATCTGGGCGCCCATGTTCTCGAACTTGTCCTTCAGTTCGATTTCCTTGGCCACCGACACACCGTCCTTGGTGATGGTCGGGGCGCCAAAGGAGCGCTCCAGCACCACATTGCGGCCCTTAGGGCCCAGGGTCACCTTGACGGCATCAGCCAGGATGTTCACGCCAACAACCATTTTCGCGCGTGCGCTGTCGCCGAATTTCACTTCTTTTGCAGCCATGTTCATATCTCCGATTAGTTTACCGACGTGCTTGGCACGCCTCCCTTTCCCCTCCAAGGGGAAAGGGCTGGGGTAAGAGGTGGTCTACCACACGCCCTAGGGCGTAAGGCGAAGCCTTAGCCTTCAACCACACCCATGATGTCTTCTTCGCGCATCACCAGCAGTTCATTGCCATCCACCTTGACGGTCTGGCCGCTGTACTTGCCGAAGATCACCTTGTCGCCAGCCTTGACTTGCAGGGCGCGCACGGAACCGTTTTCCAGGATCTTGCCGGTGCCAACGGACACCACTTCGCCCATATCGGGCTTCTCGGCCGCATTGCCTGGCAGAACGATGCCCGAGGCAGTTTTTTCTTCGGCTTCGACGCGCTTGATCACAACGCGATCGTGCAGGGGACGAATCTTCATGGTTTGCTCCTGATGGGGATTTTTCTGAATGCCGTAACAGGCAAAAATCAGTACTTCGATGATCGCTGTTAGCACTCACGGCTAACGAGTGCTAATGATATGGGCGAGACCTGACCATTTCAAGAGTGGGGCTGTTAGCGATGTTTGAAGCGAGGCGGGGTGGACAGACGGAAGCGGCACAAAAAACAGACGCACAGCCGCAGGCGCGGCCGCACCTGAGCCCGACGGGGAAGCAGTGATCAGTGCTGGCGGTCGGCCTGGTCGGCGACTTCGCGCAGCTCTTCCAGGGAGAAACCCGTGTGACTGGCCGCCTCCTGGATCGCCTGCATGGCTTCGCGCTTGCGGCGCAGCAGGTCGATGCGCGAGGAAACCGCATGGGCATCGGCCGCCTTCTTGGCGACCAATACTTCGCCTTCCAGCGAAGCGGGTGAGGACGGGCTGGGATTGGCACTGCTGGAATTGCTGAACAGGGCTTCAAGCGCTGCACGCGATTGGGCAGCGTCATGAGAACGATTTTGACGTGTCTTCATACTCTCTTTGAACTAAGTATCTGCAATCACAGATTACCGAGATGAGCCATTAATTGGGGCAGACAGGCGGACTTCAAGCCGGATGGCTGTGCAGATCAGGAAACGGTTCTGCATGAAATATCGACTGCCCTGCCGGGGCCAAGGTTCAATCCGCTTTCGGCCGTGCGGGCCTGGGGACTGCTGCTTGGAGAGATAGCCGAATGGCGATCTGCGTTTATTTAATACCTATCGCGAGCCCAATTCAAATAAAGATTTTCCCAAATGCGCATTGGCGACCGGAATGGCGACGAAAAGTCGCACTTGAGCCAATAAAAAAACCCCGCCTAGGCGGGGCATAGTGGCAGACACGCAATGCAAATCAGCCCGGATCAAAAGAAGCCCAGCGGGTCGTCGCTATAGCTGACCAGTAGGTTCTTGGTCTGCTGATAGTGGTCGAGCATCATCTTGTGGTTTTCGCGCCCAATGCCCGACTGCTTGTAGCCGCCAAAGGCCGCATGGGCCGGGTAGGCGTGATAGCAATTGGTCCATACCCGGCCAGCCTGCACGGCGCGGCCCACGCGGAAGGCGGTATTCATATCGCGCGTCCATAGCCCGGCGCCCAAGCCGAAATTCGTGTCATTGGCGATATGGATCGCTTCCTCCTCATCGCGGAACTTGGTCACACTCAGCACCGGGCCGAAGATTTCCTCCTGGAAGATGCGCATCTTGTTATGGCCGGCGAATACCGTGGGTTGCACGTAGTAGCCACCTTCCAATGCCCCCGTCAGCAGCTGGCGCCCGCCACCGATCAGGCATTCAGCACCCTCGCTACGGCCGATGTCCATGTAGCCGAGGATCTTGTCGAGCTGCTCCTGACTGGCCTGTGCGCCGATCATGGTGTCGCGCTCGAGCGGGTTCCCCTGCTTGATGGCCGCCACGCGCTTGAGTGCCTTCTCCATGAACTGCTCATAAATCGATTCATGCACCAGCGAGCGCGAGGGGCAGGTGCACACCTCTCCCTGGTTCAATGCAAACATCACGAAACCCTCGACCGCCTTGTCGAGATAACGGTCGTCCTTCGCGCACACATCGCCAAAGAAGATATTCGGCGACTTGCCACCGAGCTCGAGCGTGACCGGAATCAAGTTCTGGCTCGCGTACTGCATGATCAAGCGGCCGGTGCTGGTCTCGCCAGTAAAAGCGATCTTAGCGATGCGCTTGCTGGACGCCAGCGGCTTGCCAGCTTCCAGGCCAAAGCCGTTCACCACATTGAGCACACCCGGCGGCAAGAGGTCGCCAATAATTTCCAGCAGCACCAGAATCGAGGCCGGCGTCTGCTCGGCGGGCTTGAGCACCACGCAGTTGCCGGCCGCCAGCGCAGGCGCCAGCTTCCAGGCCGCCATCAAAATGGGGAAGTTCCACGGGATGATCTGGCCGACCACGCCGAGCGGTTCGCGGTAGTGATAGGCATAGGTCGTGTGGTCGATCTCGCCGATGCTGCCCTCCTCGGCGCGCAGGCAGCCGGCGAAGTAGCGGAAGTGGTCAATGGCGAGCGGAATATCGGCGGCCAGCGTCTCGCGTATCGGCTTGCCATTGTCCCAGGTCTCGGCCGTGGCCAGCAGTTCCAGATTGGCCTCCATGCGGTCGGCAATCTTCAGCAGCACGCCCGAGCGCACGGTGGTGGAAGCCTTGCCCCAGGCCGTCTTGGCCGCGTGGGCAGCATCCAGCGCCAGCTCGATGTCAGCCTCATTGGAGCGCGGCACCTCGCAGAACGGTTTGCCGGTAATCGGGGTGATGTTCTCGAAGTACTGGCCGCTCAGCGGCTCCACCCAACGGCCATTGATGTAGTTGCCGTAACGCTTCTTAAACAAGGGGGCTTGGCCGAAATGGCCGGGTTCGAGCTGGGGCATGATGGTCTCCGTGATTGTTGTGAGCGCTGTTTGCGCCCTTCCAGCACTGCAGCAAGCGTGCCACGCGCGCCTGCCCTAACCCGCGCTGCGCCAGCGCCCTGATTGCAAAAGAATATTTGCTCTAGACGTGGCAGCGCCGCACCATACCGGCCATCAGTCCATCGGCAGCGGCGTCGCAGATTGCGACAGCCTGCTGTCGCGCCGGTGTCGCGGGCGACAACGCGAGCAGGAGACGGTCTTGTCCCAAGCCAATCACGATCTGCTGGCCCAGGCGCGCCAGCGCTTTTTCGAGCAGGGCGAAAGCCCGAGCGAGCTGGTGCCGGCGTTGATCCTGCGCTCCTGGCAACGCAGCCGCCTCTTGCAGCCCGATCTGGAACTGGCTCAAGCGGTGACCCCGCGCCAGTTGCGCGAGCGCCACGAGCAACACGCCCAGCTGCGCCGCGCCGCCCAACCGGCGCTGGAATCGCTGGCGGACGAGATGCGCGGCCTGGGTGGCATGGTGATCCTCACCGATCCGGATGGCCTGATTCTCGATGCCGCCGGTGATCTGGCCTTTCTCAGCCGTGCCGAGCGGCTGGCGCTCAAGCCCGGCAGCAGCTGGTCGGAAGCCGGGCGTGGCACCAATGCCATCGGCACCGCCCTGGCCGAGGGCAGCGCCGTGGCGGTGTTCGGCGCCGAACATTATTTAAGCGATAACCGCATCCTCAGCTGCGCCGCCACGCCACTGACCGGGCCGGACGGCAGCCTGGCCGGGGTACTCGATGTGTCGGGCGAAGCCGGGCGTCTACCGGCTGAATCGCTGGCCCTGGTGCGACTGGCCGCCACCCTGGTCGAACACCGCCTGCTCATCGACAGCGCCGGCGCCCTGCCCCGCCTGCACTTTCACCGCCAAGCCGCCCTGCTCGGCAGTCATCGCGAAGCAGTGTTGATCGTGGAGCAGGAGCGCATCGTCGGCGCGAATGAGGCCGCACTGCGCCTATTGGGCATTGCCCGCGAGCGGCTGATCGGCTCGGGTCTGGATGAATGGTTCGACAGCCTGCCGGCCCGGCGCAGCGGCGACACGCTGCTGCCCTTTTACGAGCGCGCCGGCCTGCCGCTGATCGGGCGCTGGGCCAATCTGCATAGCGCGGCCAAGCCCAGCACGCCGGCCACAGCGCCCGATGCGCTGGCCAGCCTGCTTGGCAAGGCCAGCCGGGTGCTGAATGCCGGGCTGGGGGTACTCATCCACGGCGAAACCGGCGTGGGCAAGGAGGTGTTCGCGCGCCGCCTGCATGCAGCCAGCCGGCGCGCCGCCGGCCCCTTCGTGGCGGTCAATTGCGCGGCGCTGCCGGAGAACCTGATCGAATCGGAGCTATTCGGCTATGAGGAGGGCGCCTTCAGCGGCGCGCGCAAACGCGGCATGCCGGGCCGGGTGCGCGAAGCGGCGGGCGGCGTGCTGTTCCTTGATGAAATAGGCGATATGCCCGTGGCCTTGCAGGCGCGCCTCTTGCGCGTGCTGCAGGATAAGAGCGTGACCCCGCTCGGTGGCGGCAAGACGGTGCAGGTGGATTTCGACCTGGTCTGCGCCACCCATCGTGATCTGAACGAGCTGGTCGCGCACGGCCAGTTCCGCGCCGACCTCCTGTTCCGCCTGCGCGAGTACGAGGTGATCCTGCCGCCGCTACGCCACCGCGACGACAAGGCTGCACTGCTGGCGCGCCTGTTTGACGAGCTGGGCGGCAGCGCGGCACAGCTGCGCCTGGATGAGGCTGCGCAAGGCGCGCTGCTCGCTCACGCCTGGCCGGGCAATGTGCGCGAGCTGGTCAGTACGCTGCGCACGCTGATTGCGCTGGCCGAAACCGGTAGCACGCTGGGCCTGGATGACCTGCCTGCCGCACTGCGCGGCCCGCAGGCGGGCAGCCAGGTGCTGGCCGAGCTAACCCGTGAAGCGATGGACGCAGCACTGGCCGCCAGCGCGGGCTGCGTAAGTAGTGCGGCGCGGCGGCTCGGCATTCATCGCAGCACGCTCTACCGGCACCTGGCGCGCCAGGCGGCCGATCAGGACGGCTGAGGCACCCGGCCATCGCGCAGGGGAAGATACCTACTCAGGGGGTCTTCGCTTGACGCCAGCCGGCCAGGAATAAGCAGGCCCAGCCGAACAGAAAGGCCAAGCCGCCCAAGGGGGTGATCATGCCGAGCTGGGGGGTGGCCGTCAGCGTCAGCAGATACAGGCTGCCCGAGAACAGCACCGTGCCGAGCACAAAGGCACGCGCGGCCCACAGACCCAGGCGCCCCAGCTGCGCGCCAAAGCCCGCCAAGGCCAGCAGGGCCAGGCTATGGATCAGCTGGTAGTGCACACCGGTCTGAAAAGTAGCCAGATAGGCGGGCGAGAGCTGGGCGCGCAGGCCATGGGCGGCAAACGCCCCGAGCGCCACGCCGCTGAAGCCGCCCAGAGCGGCCAGCATAAGCCAGAGGCGATTCATTCCGATTCCTTAGGCAGCATGAAAAAAGCGCAGGCTACGCAAAGCCTGCGCTTTTGTCTGCCCAGCCCCGTCAGGCCAGCAGCAGATAGCTGCCAGCCAGCCCGGCTAGCAAGCCAAAGCCGCGCAGCCAGACAGCCTGCATGCGCAAGGCCAGGGCGATGCCGGCCAGGTGCAGACCGGCCGTAGCCAGCAGGAAACCGAGCACATAGCCGGTGGCGCTGGCCGCCAGCGGCAGCTCACCACCATGCGCAAGGCCGTGGCAGATGGCGGCCACTATGCATAACGCAGCCCCAACCGGCGCTGGCAGTGTACGCACCAGCGCAATCAGCACGCCCAGCGTCAGCACGCTGACCGCGATGGCGGTTTCGGTAAAGCCCAGCTGCACGCCGGCCATGCCCAGCGCGCCCCCCACGGCCATGGCGGCCAAGAAACAGGCCGGCAGCAGCACACGGCGCACGCCGCCCTGCTGGGCAGACCAGATGCCAACCGCCAGCATGGCCAAGAGATGATCCCAACCAAACAAGGGGTGGACAAAGCCGGCCGCGAAGCCATGCAGATGGGCGCCGCCGCTATGGGCCAAGGCGGGGGTGGCGAGGAGGCCGATCAATAACAGGGACGTACGGCGTACGGCAGACAGCAGCATGGTGGTCTCGTATCGGGTCGGGTTGAACGGGACAATCAGGCCGGCAGCAACATGCCGCGGCTCTCGATGGTGGCAATGATCTCGGCCAGGCCCTGGCCGGTTTTCAGATTGCTGAACAGAAACGGGCGCTCACCGCGCATCTTGCGCGCGTCCGCCTCCATCACTTCCAGCGACGCGCCGACATGCGGCGCCAGGTCGATCTTGTTGATGATCAGCAGATCGGACTTGCAGATGCCGGGGCCGCCCTTGCGCGGAATCTTCTCGCCGGCCGCCACATCGATCACATAGATGGTGAAGTCGGACAGCTCAGGACTGAAGGTGGCGGCCAGATTGTCGCCACCCGATTCGACGAAGATCAGCTCCAGATCGGGAAAGCGGCCATGCAGGCGCGCCACCGCTTCCAGATTGATCGAGGCATCTTCGCGGATCGCGGTATGCGGGCAGCCGCCGGTTTCCACGCCCAGGATGCGTTCGGGCGGCAGCGCGTCATTACGCACCAGGAAGGCCGCGTCTTCCTGGGTGTAGATATCGTTGGTCACCGCAGCGACCTGGTATTTGTCGCGCAGCGCGCGGCATAGCGACAGGGTGAGCGCGGTCTTGCCCGAACCGACCGGGCCGCCGATGCCGACGCGCAGGGGCTGCTGTTTCATAGTGCTTCCTCGTGCTGGGCCGACGCCAAGGTCAGCGGCTTGAACATATTGCGATAGGTAGGCTGGGCGTAGCCGGCATGGGTGCCGAAGCTCGCGTGGGCAAAGCCACGCCGCCGGTAGTAATCCTGCTGCGCTTCCAGCGCCAGGCGCACCGACAGGCTGAGGCCACGCGCCCCCTGGCCGCGTGCGCGTTTTTCCAATGCACGCAGCAAGGCATCGCCTATGCCCAGGCCGCGATGGCTGGGCAAAACCGACAGGCGGTCGATATACACCGACTCGGCGCGGCGATGCAGGAACACGCAGCCGACCAGGCTGCCATCCTGCTCGGCCACCAGGGCCTCAGCGTCGCGCAGCTCGGCACGCACGTGCTCAAGCGTCTTCTGCTCGGCGCTGGACGGCGGGTCGAGCAGGCCCTGGTACTGGGCGAAGGCCGCGCGTATGCAGGCCAGCATGGCGGGCAGGTCGGCATCGGTATGGGGGCGTAGTTGATAGCTCATGAGCGGAACAATCGGCTGTACTGGGTTTCATGGCGGGCGCAGGCCAGGGCAAAGCCGGGCGCCAGATTGTGCCAAGCCGCTTCAGGGCGGGCGCTGGCCTGCTCGGCCAGCGGCGCCAGTTGCGGCAGCAAGCGCGACAGAAGCAATTGCCCGGCCAGCTGGCCCATGGGCAGCGCCTTCATCAGCACCATCAGCTGGTTTTCCAGCCAGCCCCAGGCATAGGCCGTCAGCGCGGCAGCGCCATCCAGCTGCCAGTGCCGCGCGGCCAGCGCATACAGGCTGGGCCAGCACGGCCGCTGCAGGCCGGCCAGCTGGCGCTGGCCAAGCGCACCAAGCTCGGGCAACGCGCCCAAGAGCTGGGCGAGTGAATAGCCCATCTGCACTGTTTCGGCGCGCAGCTCAGCATTCTCGCGGCTGGCCAGGTAGTCATCGTTCAGGCGCTGCACCTCGGCCAGATCATCGGCCTGCCAGGCGCGCAGCAGCGCCGCAAGCAGCGGCAGCTCGTAATGGGCAAGGTTGAGCTGCAGCATGTCGCTAATCCAGGCCTGGGCACTGGCCGCGTCGTGCACGGTGCCGGCCTCAATCGCCCATTCCAGCCCCTGCGAATAGCTGTAGGCGCCCACCGGCAGGGCCGGACTGGCCAGGCGCAGCAACTGGCACAGCTGCAGCGCCTGCATCAGCGCGCGAAGTCGTGGATGCGCGGCTTGCGCACGAATTCGCTCTCGCCGTGCGAGTGCGGGGTGCCCGCATAGGCGCCGGCCTCGGGCTCGAACGGCGCTTCGAAGGCGCTCAGCGTGCAGCCAAGCTGGCGCAACATATCGTGCAGCACATAGTCGTCGAGCAGGCGCAGATAGTCGGGGCCCACTTCCAGCATCACATGGCGATTGCCGAGGTGATAGGCGGCACGCGCCAGCTCGCGCGCATCAGCGCAACGCACCTCGAGCACCGCCTCGGGCTTGGCCAGGATGCGTAACACGCGGCCATCCTCGCCGCGCAGGCAGTCGCCACCGCGCAGCACGCCGCTGCGTTCCAGAAACAACCCCACCTCGCTACCATCAGCCAGGCGCGTGCGCAGACGGCTCTTCTGGCGCAGCTCAAACGGCATGGCCAGCTCGGCATCGGCCGTGGCCTGGGCGGGGAGTCGTTCGGTCAGTACCCACATAGGCGGTCTCTATCGAATTCAAAACAGGAAATAACGCTGCGCCATCGGCAACACGGCGGCCGGCTCGCACACCAGCAACTGGCCATCGGCGCGCACCAGGTAGTTCTGCGGGTCGACCTCGATGCGCGGGCAGTAGGTATTGAGCTTCATATCGCTTTTGCGCAGGCTGCGTATGCCCTGCACGGCCGCGAGGCGCTTCTTCAGGCCCAGCTCGTAGCCGATATCGCGCGCCAGTGCCGCCTGCGAGACAAAGGTCAGCGCGGTGGCGGCCATGGCGCTGCCAAAGCTGCCGAACATGGGCCGGTAATGGACCGGTTGCGGAGTGGGGATCGAGGCATTCGCATCGCCCATGGCCGCCGCGGCAATCATGCCGCCCTTCAGAATCAGGCTCGGTTTCACGCCGAAGAAGGCCGGCTTCCACAGCACCAGATCGGCCAGCTTACCCACTTCAATCGAGCCGACCTCATGCGCGATGCCATGGGTGATGGCCGGGTTGATCGTGTACTTGGCGATATAGCGGCGCGCACGGAAGTTGTCGTTGCCGGCCACGTCCTCGGCCAGTTGGCCGCGCTGGGCCTTCATCTTGTCGGCGCTCTGCCAGGTGCGGATGATGACCTCGCCGACGCGGCCCATCGCCTGCGAATCGGACGAGAGCATGGAAAACGCGCCGAGGTCGTGCAGGATGTCCTCAGCGGCAATCGTCTCGCGGCGGATGCGGCTTTCGGCAAAGGCCACGTCCTCGGCAATGGCCGGGTCGAGGTGGTGGCAGACCATCAACATGTCCAGATGCTCGTCGATGGTGTTCACCGTATAGGGCCGGGTCGGGTTGGTGGACGAGGGCAGCACATTCGCCTCGCCGCAGGCCTTGATGATGTCGGGCGCATGGCCACCACCCGCGCCCTCGGTGTGATAGGTGTGGATGGTGCGGCCCTTGAAGGCGGCCAGCGTGGTTTCCACAAAGCCCGATTCGTTGAGGGTGTCGGTATGGATGGCCACCTGCACATCGCATTCATCGGCCACCGAGAGGCAGTTGTCGATGGCGGCCGGGGTGGTGCCCCAGTCTTCATGCAGCTTGAGGCCGATGGCACCGGCCGCCACCTGCTCGCGCAAGGGCTCGGCCAGGCTCGCGTTGCCCTTGCCGGTAAAGCCGATATTCATCGGGAAGCTGTCGGCCGCCTGCAGCATGCGCGCCATATGCCAGCGCCCCGGCGTGACCGTGGTGGCATTGGTGCCGGTGGCCGGCCCGGTGCCACCGCCTATCATGGTGGTCACCCCGCTCATCAGCGCTTCTTCGATCTGCTGCGGGCAGATGAAGTGGATATGGCTGTCGATGCCACCGGCGGTCACGATCATGCCCTCGCCGGCAATGATCTCGGTGGCGGCGCCGATCACGATAGTCACCCCGGGCTGGATATCGGGATTGCCGGCCTTGCCGATGGCGGCGATGCGCCCGGCCTTCAGACCGATATCGGCCTTCTCCACCCCCCACCAGTCCAGGATCAGCGCATTGGTGATCACCGTGTCCATCACCTCGGCATCGAGGCGCTGGCTCTGGCCCATGCCGTCGCGGATCACCTTGCCGCCGCCGAACTTCACTTCCTCGCCATAAATGGTGTGGTCGCGCTCGACCTCCAGCCACAGATCCGTATCGGCGAGGCGCACGCGGTCGCCCACCGTGGGGCCGAACATCTCGGCATAGGCTTGGCGGCTGATCTTCATAGCGCCCCCATCACCCGGCCCTGAAAGCCGTAGACCAGCCTGTCGCCGGCCAAGGCCACCAGCTCCACCGTGCGACTCTGGCCCGGTTCGAAACGCACGGCGGTGCCCGCAGCGATATTGAGGCGAAAGCCGCGTGCGGCGGCGCGGTCGAAAGCCAGCGCATCATTGGTCTCGGCGAAATGGTAGTGCGAGCCGACCTGGATGGGCCGGTCGCCCGTATTGGCTACGCTGAGCGTGACGGTGGCCCGCCCCGCATTCAGTTCGATCTCGCCGTCCTGCACCTGCATTTCGCCGGGAATCATGGTCGCGCTACTCCAGAATCAGTTGCATGAAAGTCAGGTCCAGCCAGCGGTCAAACTTGCGGCCCACCTGGGGCATCTGGCCGGTGATGGTGAAGCCGAAGCGCTGGTGCAGACGGATCGAGGCCTGGTTCTCGCTTTCGATGGCCGCCACCAGCACATGCAGGCCGGCTTGGCGTGCCTCGGCAATCAGCGCCTCGAGCAGGCGCGCGCCAAGGCCGGCGCCCCGCTGGTCGGCGCGCACATAGACCGAGTGCTCGACCGTATGGCGAAAGCCATCAATCGCGCGCCAGGTGCCATAGCTCGCATAGCCAAGCACCGCGCCGGCGGCATCCACCGCCACCAGCACCGGAAAGCCGGCCGCCGTGCGGTCGGCCAGCCAGGCACGCCGGTTGGCTAGGTCTACCGCCACCTCATTCCAGATGGCGGTGGTGTTAACGACCGCGTCGTTGTAAATGCTGCGTATGCCTTCGAGGTCGGCATCGAGGGCGGGGCGAATCTGGACAGTCATGGCAAATCTCAGGCAATCGGGTGATGGACGGTCACCAGCTTGGTGCCGTCCGGGAAGGTGGCTTCAACCTGGATCTCGGGGATCAGCTCGGCGATGCCATCCATGACATCGGCGCGGCTTAGCAGGGTGGTGCCATATTGCATCAGCTCAGCCACCGTGCGGCCATCGCGTGCACCTTCCAGTATCGCGGCCGAGATATAGGCAACCGCTTCCGGGTAATTGAGCTTCAAGCCGCGCGCGCGGCGCCGTTCGGCCAATAGGCCGGCGGTGAAGATCAGCAGCTTGTCTTTCTCTCTTGGTGTCAGTTCCATGGTGTCTCGTCTCGGTTCAAGGCCGCGTAACCGCCCTAGGTGGCCCAGATGCGCGGCAGCATGGCCGGGCGCCCCAGGCATTCTGGCCGCAGCGCTTGCCAGGCCTGCACAAAGGCAGCGCGTAGCGGCTCGGCCTGGCTGGCCAGCGCACGCAACACAATCAGGTCCTCGAGCTGGGTCCAGCCCAGCTGCACGCCAGCCGGGCTGGGCAATTCGCGCACGGCGGCCAGTCTGTCGCGGTCCAATTGGCCGGCCAGGATCAGCGTGCCCATTACCGGCAGTCCAGCGAGGCCCATGGGCGAACTCAGCAGCGCATCGCCCCCCAGTAGTCGGCCGCGTTCCAGAAAGCGTACGCGCCCATCGGCGCCGCGAATACGCAGCGACTGGCGCCATGCCCCGCGCGTAAACGGCAGCGCATTGCTCGGTCGGCCCAGGCAGACGATGTCCCAGTAAGCGAGCCGAGCCCCCTCGCCCAGGGTGATCTCGACCTCGGACTGCGCCTGCGCGCCATCAAACACGATGCTCTCCTGCGGCAGCCATTCGAGGCAGCCGCCCGTCGCCACGCTCAGCTGTATGTGCTGGCGCGCCTCTGGGCCGACACTCGCATACCACTTGGCCGCGCCGGGCGTGGTCAGCAGCGCCTCGGCACCCTCGCCCACCGTGATGCCCAGCTCAAGGTGATCACCACCGGCGATGCCACCGGGCGGGTGCAGCACAATCGCATGGCAGCGCAGCGGCCCTTCCGGGTAGAGCGGCTTTTGCACGGTCAGCGGGCCGAGCTGGCCGAGGCGGCGCAACACGGTGCGCGCACCACCGCCATCGTCCATCCGCTCGAAACCGAGCTGCAGGCGCGCCTGCCAGGCGCCAAAGCTGGCAGCCGGACTCAGGGCCGGGTCTAGCGCACGCTGCATTCAGATTGCCAGCAGGTTCTTGACGCTGGCGTCCTGCATCTCGGCGCCCTCGCCCTGGCGGATCAGCTCGCCGCGCGACATCACCGCATAGTGGTGGGCCAGGCTGGCGGCGAAATCGTAATACTGCTCGACCAGCAGGATAGTCATCTCGCCGCTGGTGGCCAAATGACGGATCACTGCCTCGATATCCTTGATGATGGATGGCTGGATGCCCTCGGTCGGCTCGTCAAGGATCAGCAATTTGGGCTTGGCGGCCAGCGCGCGGCCGATGGCTAGCTGTTGCTGCTGCCCGCCGGACAGATCGCCGCCACGCCGTGTACGCATGTCCTTCAGCACCGGGAACATGGTGTAGATCTCGTCCGGAATCGTGCGCGCCGCCGTGCCGCTCAGGGTAGCGAGGCCCATGCGCAGGTTTTCCTCCACGGTGAGGCGCGCAAAGATATCGCGCCCCTGCGGCACATAGCCGATGCCCGCGCGCACGCGCCGGTGGGTAGGCCAGTCGGTGATGTCGGCTCCGTTCCAGCGGATGCGCCCGGCCTTGACCGGCACCAGACCCATCAGCGACTTGAGCAGGGTGCTCTTGCCCACGCCATTGCGTCCGAGCAAGGTGGTGACGCGGCCCTGCGGCGCGCTTAGCGACACCCCGCGCAGGATATGGCTGCCGCCGTAGTACTGGTTCAGGCCTTCAATTTCGAGCATTGCCTAGCGCCCCAAGTAGACTTCGATCACACGTTCATCCTGCTGCACCTCGGCAAGTGGCCCCTCGGCCAGCACGCTGCCCTCGTGCAGCACCGTCACCTTGCCGCCCAGGCGTTCGACGAAGTCCATATCGTGTTCGACCACCACCAGCGAATGGCTGCCGGCCAGCGAGACGAATAGCTCGGCGGTCTTGGCGGTTTCGTGGTCGGTCATACCGGCCACCGGCTCGTCCAGCAGCAAGAGCTGCGGCTCCTGCATCAAGAGCATGCCAATCTCCAGCCACTGTTTCTGGCCGTGCGACAGCTCACCCGCGAGGCGCGCAGCCGAGTCGAACAGATTGATGCGCGCGAGCATCTCGGCAATGCGGTCGCGCGCTTCGCTGTTCAGTTTGGCGCGCAGGCTGTGGCGCGCGCGCTTATCGGTCTTCATGGCCAGTTCGAGGTTCTCGAACACGCTGAGCGGCTCGAACACCGTCGGCTTCTGGAATTTGCGCCCAATGCCGGCCGTGGCGATCTCCGGCTCGCTCAGGCGGGTCAGGTCTATGGTCTGGCCAAAGA
The DNA here is from genome assembly GCF_900119825.1 of Chitinimonas taiwanensis DSM 18899. Lineage (GTDB taxonomy): Bacteria > Pseudomonadota > Gammaproteobacteria > Burkholderiales > Chitinimonadaceae > Chitinimonas > Chitinimonas taiwanensis. The sequence goes on from NZ_FPKR01000008.1 coordinate 161,796, forward strand.
AGGCGGTACCGCTATCGGGCCGGGTCTTGCCGGTGATCACATCCATCATGGTGGTCTTGCCCGCACCATTCGGGCCGATGATGCAACGCAATTCGCCCACATCAATGGTCAGGGTCAGCTTGTTCAACGCCCGAAAGCCATCGAAGCTGACCGTGATATCGTCGAGGTAGAGAATCGGGCCATGCGAGGTATCCACGCCTTCGCCCAGCACGCGTGCATAGCCGACCGGCGCACTCTCTCTATCGCCCGATGCGGCACGGGCCAGCAGCTCGCTCATGCTGCGTCCTCCTTGTTTGCCTGCCATTTGCTGCGCAACTGCTGCCACAGCCCGACCACGCCATTCGGCAGCCACAGCGTAGCCACGATAAACAGCGCGCCAAGGAAGAACAGCCACATATCGGGGAAGGCCTGGGTGAACCAGCTCTTGGCACCGTTGACAATGCCGGCACCGAACAAGGGACCCAGCAGCGTGGCGCGCCCGCCCAGCGCCACCCAGACCGCAATTTCGATCGAGTTGGCCGGGCTCATTTCGCCCGGGTTGATGATGCCGACCTGGGGCACATACAGCGCGCCGGCAATGCCGCACATGACGGCCGAGATGGTCCACACGGTGAGCTTGTAATACAGCGGCTGGTAGCCGCAGAACATCACGCGCGGCTCGGCATCGCGGATGGCGGTGAGGATGCGGCCGAACTTGCTGCCGGTCAGCCAGCGCACGAATAGCAGCATGGCGATCAGCACCGCGCCGCTGATGGCAAACAGCGTGGCGCGCGTTTCGGGTGCGGTAATCGAAAAACCGAGAATGCGTTTGAAATCGGTAAAGCCGTTATTGCCGCCAAAACCAGTTTCATTGCGGAAGAACAGCAGCATGGCCGCCAGAGTCAGTGCCTGGGTGATGATGGAGAAATACACGCCCTTGATGCGCGAACGGAAGGCGAAGAAGCCGAATACCAGCGCAAGCACCCCGGGCACCAGCACGGCCAGCAGCGCTGCGTACCAGAAGTGCTCGGTAAAGCTCCAGTACCAGGGCAGTTCCTTCCAGTCCAGAAAGACCATGAAGTCGGGTAGATCGCTCTGGTACACGCCTTCGCGGCCGATGCTGCGCATCAGGTACATGCCCATCGCGTAGCCGCCCAGCGCAAAGAACAGGCCATGGCCGAGCGAAAGGATGCCGGTGTAGCCCCAGATCAGGTTCATCGCCAGCGCCACCATCATGTAGCACATGATCTTGCCGGCCAGCGCCACGGTGCTGGCGCTCAGGTGCAGCGCGCTATCGGCCGGCACAGCCAGATTGAGTACCGGCACCAGCACCACCAGCACGAACAGGGCCACCAGCACGGCAGCCATACCGCGCGGGCCGAGCGGCCCATGGCCGGGCACCGGCAGCTGGGCGGCCGAGGGCGGGTGGACGGCGGGATTGGCAGCGTTCATGGACAAGCCTCCTTAAGCGGAACGGCCCTTGAGGGCAAACATGCCCTGCGGGCGCTTCTGGATGAACAGCACGATCAGCAAGAGGATGGCGATCTTGGCCAGCACGGCGCCGGTCTGCGGCTCGAGCAATTTGGCCAGCATGCCGAGGCCGAGGCTGGCCAGCACGGTGCCGAGCAACTGCCCTACCCCGCCCAGCACCACCACCATGAAGGAATCCACGATATAAGCCTGACCCAGATCGGGCCCGACATTGCCGATCTGGCTCAATGCCACGCCCGCGAGGCCGGCAATACCGGAACCGAGGCCAAAGGCCAGCATGTCGACGCGTGCGGTGCTGACCCCGACGCAGGACGCCATCGGCCGGTGCTGGGTGACCGCGCGGACGAAGAGGCCCAGGCGGGTGCGGTTGATCAAGGCCCACACCGCCAGCAGCACCAGGGCGGCGAATACGATGATGACCAGGCGGTTATGGGGCAGCACCAGATTGGGCAGCGCCTGCCAGCCGCCGCTCATCCAGCTTGGGTTGGCCACCTCGACGTTCTGGGCACCGAACAGCACGCGCACCGCCTGCATCAGCATCAGACTAATACCCCAGGTGGCCAAGAGGGTTTCCAGCGGGCGCCCGTACAGATGGCGGATCACCAGGCGCTCGAGCCCCACGCCGACCACGAAGGTGACCAGGAAGGCGGCCGGCAGGGCCAGGGCCAGATAGGCATCGATGGCACCGGGAAAGTAGCTGCGGAACAGGCCCTGCACCAGATAGGTGGTGTAGGCGCCCAGCATCAGCATCTCGCCGTGCGCCATATTGATCACGCCCAGCAGGCCATAGGTAATCGCCAGGCCCAGTGCCGCCAACAGCAGAATCGAACCGAGGCTGACCCCGGTGAACAGCTGGCCGGCGATCTCGCCCCACATCAGGCGCTGCTTGACCTCGCGCAGGCTCTGGGCGAGCACGGCCTTCACCTTCTCGTCGGTCTCGCTGGCGGCCGCGCTTTCCAGCAGGGCCTTGACCTGAGGCGCGCCGCTTTCGCCCAGGGTGCGTGCGGCGCTGGCGCGCACAGCCGGCTCGGGGCTGGCCAGCTCCACGCGGGCGATCACCTCGTTCAAGGCAGCGCGCAGCTGGACATCGCTTTCGCTCGTCAGGCGCTGACGCAGCCTGGGCAGCAGCGCCACATCGGCGCTCTCGCTCAGCGCCGCCACGGCAGCGAGGCGAGTGGCTGGCTCGGCCGCGCCGAGCTTGAGCAGCGCCAGCGCGCTGGCCAGCTCGCGGCGCAGGCGGTTATTGATGCTGACGGTCTCCAGATCCGTCGCCTGCAAGGTGACGATCTGGCCGCTGAGCGCGTCGATCACCTGCGTGCCGCGTGCCAGGTAGGCCGAGCCATCTGGACCAGCCAGCAGCGCGTCCTCGCTCAGCGCCTGCAGCACCGGCAGCGCGCGCGCATCGCCCGCCGCGGCCAGTGCCGCGATCACGCTGACCTTGTCATCGTTTTCGCCGCTGACCAGGGTCTGCAGCTGGGCGCGCTCCAGCGCGCTGGCCGATGCGGCCAGGCCAGCCAAGGCCAACCAGACCAGCAGGTGGCGCAGCCAGATAAGGGGTGTAGAGGCCATGGTGTCTTCCAGGCAAGGGTCGCCCGACGCCAGCCGGCGCCGGGCCATTCCTAGATCGGCTTACTTGGCTGCCAGCATCGGTTCATCCTTCTTCTTGTCGTTGCCGGCAATGAAGGGGCTCCAGGGCTGGGCCTTGATCGGCGCCTTGGTCTTCCACACCACGTCGAACTGACCATTGGCCTTCACTTCGCCGATCATCACCGGCTTGTGCAGATGGTGATTCTTCGGGTCCATGGTCAGCACGAAGCCGGACGGTGACTTGAAGCTCTGGCCGGCCATGGCGGCAATCACCTTGTCGGTATCGGTGGACTTGGCTTTCTCCACCGCCTTGGCCCACATATGGATGCCCACATAGGTCGCTTCCATCGGGTCATTGGTCACCACGGTGCTGGCATTGGGCAGCTTGTTCTTCACTGCCCAGTCGCGGTACATCTTGGTGAAGGCGGCGTTCTCGGGGTTCTTCACCGACATGAAGTAGTTCCAAGCAGCCAGGTGGCCCACCAGTGGCTTGGTGTCGATACCGCGCAGCTCTTCCTCACCCACCGAGAAAGCCACCACCGGCACATCGGTGGCCTTCAGGCCGGCATTGCCGAGTTCCTTGTAGAAAGGCACGTTGGAGTCGCCATTGATGGTGGACACCACGGCGGTCTTCTTGCCCTCGGCGGAGAACTTCTTGATCTTGGCGATGATGGATTGGTAGTCGCTATGCCCGAAGGGGGTGTACTCCTCCATGATGTCCGCGTCGCTGACACCCTTGGACTTGAGGAAGGCGCGCAGGATCTTGTTGGTGGTGCGCGGGTACACATAGTCGGTACCGAGCAGCACGAAGCGCTTGGCCTCGCCACCATCCTTGCTCATCAGGTATTCGACGGCCGGAATCGCCTGCTGATTGGGCGCGGCGCCGGTGTAGAACACATTCTTCTCGAGCTCTTCGCCCTCGTACTGGACCGGGTAGAACAGGAGGCTGTTGAGCTCCTTGTAGACCGGCAGCACCGATTTGCGCGATACCGAGGTCCAGCAACCGAAGGTGACCGCCACCTTGTCCTTGCTGATCAGCTGGCGTGCCTTCTCGGCGAACAGCGGCCAGTTCGAGGCCGGGTCGACCACCACCGGCTCAAGCTTCTTGCCCAGCACGCCGCCCTTGGCATTGATCTCGGCAATGGTCATCAGCGCGGTTTCCTTCAGCGCAGTTTCCGAGATCGCCATGGTGCCGGACAACGAATGCAGGATGCCGACCTTGATGGTCTCGGCCGCGTAAGCCTGCAGGCCGATGCCGGCGAAACCCAGTGCCACCGCGGCACTGGCCGCCTTCAATACGATGCGACGCTTCATGACGCTTCCTTCCCTGAAAGTGTGAACAAACAAGAACAAGCTGGTGCGGTAGAAAACCTGACTGCTCGACGCGGCAGGCCGTGAATTGGCGTACCGGAAACGTGATGCATGAGGGCCAGCCCCGGTAAGGGCTCAAGCCTGAGCGCTGGCGGGTATTTAGCAGAAGGCGTGCCACGCCTGCTGCAGTGCAATAAGCACTTGTCTACACAGGCAATTCAGTATTGGCGCGGCTTGGCAGCGACTTGTCTATGCACCAAGGACAGGCACGTGCACCGTGCGCGTGCGCCACATCAGGGAAAGGCTTTACAGTCGGCCACGGCGGGCGTAGAAGCCCGCTGCGCAAGGAGAAAACATGCAGCAAGCAAATGAGGATTGGCTGGCCCGCAGCCGCAAGGCGGTCTGGCACCCGTGTACCCAGATGAAACGCCATGAAAGCCTGCCCATCGTGCCGGTGGCCCGTGGCGAAGGTGCGTGGCTGATCGACTTCGCCGGACGGCGTTTTCTGGATGGTGTAAGCAGCTGGTGGGTCAATCTGTTCGGCCACGCCAACCCGCGCATGAATGCGGCCCTGCTCGAGCAGATGAATACGCTCGAACATGTGATCCTGGCCGGCTTCACCCACCGACCGGTGGTCGAGCTGTCCGAGCAGCTGGGCGAGTTGACCGGCCTAGGTCACGCTTTCTATGGCTCGGATGGGGCGAGCGCGACCGAAATCGCGCTGAAGATGAGCTTTCAGTACTGGCAGAACAGCGGCCAGCCCGCCAAGACCGGCTTTGTCAGCCTGCACAACAGCTATCACGGCGAAACCCTGGGTGCGCTGAGCGTGACCGATGTGCCGCTGTTTAGCGCCACCTATGCGCCGCTCTTGCGCCAGACCGAGCGGGTGATGTCGCCCGACTGGCGCCTGGCCGAGCCGGGCGAGAGCGCCGAGGCCTATGCCTTGCGCGCCGCCGCCGCGTTGGAGGCGCTGTTCAAGGCCAAGGCTGGCGAGCTGGCGGCCTTCATTGTCGAGCCGCTGTGCCAGGGCGCGGCCGGCATGGCCATGTACCACCCGGTCTATCTGCAGCGCGCCCGCGCGCTATGCGATGAATACGGCGTGCATCTGATCGCCGACGAGATCGCCATGGGTTTCGGGCGTACCGGCACCCTATTCGCCTGCGAGCAGGCCGGCATACGCGCCGATTTCATCTGCCTGTCCAAGGGCATTACTGGCGGCTATCTGCCCCTGTCGGCTGTGCTGACCACCGATGCGATCTACGCCGCCTTCTACCACGACGATGTGACGCGCGGCTTTCTGCACAGCCATAGCTATACCGGCAATGCGCTGGCTTGCCGCGCGGCGCTGGAAGTGCTGCGCATCTTTCGTGATGACGATGTGTTGGCGCACAACCACAGCAAAGCGGCGGCCGTGGCGGCCGATTTCGCGCGCCTCGCCGCCCATCCGCGCGTCGCGCATGCGCGCCAGCTGGGCATGATCTGGGCTTTCGAGGTCATCGATGCGGCCCCCGGCTTTGCCAGCCGTCTGTTTGAAGCCGCACTGACGCGCGGGGTGCTGCTGCGTCCGGTGAATAATACGGTCTACCTGATGCCGCCCTACGTCGTTACTATCGCCGAGTTGCAACAGGTATTCGCTACGCTGCAGGCCTTGCTGGACGAAGGCCTGCGCTGATGCAAACGACATAATAGCCGGCCCGACCGCCCCGATTTACGCTATACCGAACCAGCGCCCCAGCCCACCCCGTCCATGTCCATCGCCCTGCGTGTCCCCGAACCGATTACCGGTCACTCCATCAGCGTGGAGACCAATCCGCGCGCCGTCAAAGCCTGGCTGGTCTCGCTGCCGCCGGCGCAGACGGCCGAGACCGCCCGGGCGATCTTCGACGCGCTGACTACGCTGAACCGGGTCAAGCTGGATGCCGACAGCCGCCTCAAACTGCTTGAGCACTACCAGGTGGCCATCGATATGCTCGATGCACCGCTGGAAGCGCTGTTCGGCTCGGCCGCCGTACCGGCCAAGGAAAAGGCGCGCCAGGCCGGCACGCTGGCGCGCAATCTGGAGCTGGAACTGGCCAATGGCTACAAGCTGGCGCTGACCGAGCGCCTGGGCGCGCGCTTTGGCTTTGGCAAGCGCGATATCCCCGAGCTCATCTATCGCCTGCTCGGCATCTACCAGAAGCTGATGTGGATCTGCTGCAAGAACTACGCGCCGATTCCGACCGGCGTCTGGCAGGAGGTGCATGCGCTGTTCCGTTACGCGATCCAGCACAAGCTGCTGGACGAACCGGATGGCGCCGAGCATCCGAGCAAGACCATAGGCGGCTGCTACAAGCAGATGCTGCTGCTCGCGCTGTCCGACCCCTATCGCTACCACCCGATCGAGCAGGAGAAGGTGCACGACCTGATCCGCAGCTATGGCGCCGCCGCGCAGTTCCAGGCCATAGGCCATGCGGTCCACCCGGCCGGCTGCTTCCTGGTGCGCATGGACCAGGACGCGCCGCCGGTGTTCATTGGACAGAAGCCGCAGGATGTGGATGCCAGCAATGCCATCCTGCTCGACACCCTGGAAATGGCCAAGCTGCTACACAAGGCCCTGCATGCGGTCGAGCAGAAGCTACCCACCGCCACCGATCGCGCCAAGGCGCAAGCCTGGATAGAGCTGCTGCGCCGGGTCAGCCGGCAATGGAGCATTGCGCCCAAGCGCGCCTTCCAGCGCATCCGCGCCAATAGCCGCATCAAGATGATGGGCGGCCTGCGCATGACCGCCTTCTACCTGAACAACGCCACGCCGCTGTTCCAGCCGCTGCTGCTCGATGGTAGCGAGCCGGACAATGACAATCCGCCCACGCTACAGGGCAGCCATTACGGCCCGCCCGACGACTGGGTGCTGCTGAACGAAAGTCCGGGCGGCTTTGCCCTGCGGCTCAAGCCAGTACCGCAGAACTGCGTGTACCGGGTTGGCGATGTAGTCGGCCTGCGCGCGCACGAGGAAGATGACTGGATGGTGGCCTGCATACGCTGGCTGCAAACCACAGAGGCGGGCGAGGCGGTGGAGATCGGCATCCAGGTGCTGGCGCCGCGCGGCAGCGCCGCCATGCTGCGCCCCACCATCACCCATTCGGGCAATAGCTTTCAGCCCTGCCTGCTCTTGCCCGAGGTCAGCGCGCTCAAGCAGCCGCCGCTCTTGCTAGCCCCACGCGGCAGCTTTGCCCCGATGCGCGAGCTATCGCTGTACACCGACGATGGCGAGCAGCTGCTGCGCGCCAGCCGCCTGCATGAGCAGGCGGTCGGCTTCGATCTGTTCGAATACGTGCCCAGCGAGGGCTGATGCGCGGGTGAGGCGTGCTTAGCCCAGCGGTGCCAGCGCCGCCGCATGCGCGACGCGCTCGGCTTCCTGATGGCGCGCCAGGCGGGCCAGTTCCGCCAGGGTGATATCCAGAGTCTGATCGATCAGGCCGAAGCGCTCGGCCAGCAGGCTGTGCAGGCCATCGGCGCTGCGCGGCGCCACCACCGGGCGCGCGACCAGCAAGTGGTAGAGCTCCTGCAGGGTGATGCGCTCGAGGCTGGACGCCAGCAGCCAGCCATCACTGCGCGTGGCCTGCACCCAGCCGCGTTCGGACAACATGCCCAACAGTTCATGCAGCTCGTCCTGCCCCAGGGCCAATGCACGGCGCAACCGTCCCAGACTCAGCACCTCACCGCGTTCGCGCGCGTCTTCCAGACGCAGCAGCAGGCGCACCGCGTCGTACAGACGCTGGCCCGGATGGGCACGCTTGCGCCAGGCCTCGCCATGCCAGTAGGACAGGCTCGCGCTCAGTACCGCACCGGCCAGCACGATCACCCAGATCAGATAGAGCCAGAGCAGGAAGATGGGCAGGCTGGCGAAGGCGCCGTAGATCAGTTTGAAGGTACCGAACTTCTTCACATACAGACCGAACAGGCCCTTCATCAACGTCAGCGCCACCGTGCTGAACAGGGCCGCGATGGTGGCGTGGCTTTGCGGCACCGGGCAGTTGGGCACCACGCGGTACAGCAGGGTGAAGCCAAGCAGGGCCAGGATAAAGCCGCTGCCGTTGAGCAGTGTGGCCAGCGCACTCTCGCCCGCCTTGTCGGAAATCCAGCCGGTCAGCGTCAAGCCGGCCCCCAGCAGCAAGGGGCCCAGGGTCAGCACGCCCCAGTAGGTGAGCGTCTTCAACATCCACGGCCGCTGGCGCTGAATACGCCAGATGCGGTTGAAGGTGCGGTCTATGGTGGCCATCATGGCCAGCGCCGTCACGCCCAGGGTGATGAAGCCAACCGCGGTCAGCTTGCCGGTGTTCTCGGTGAACTGGCGCATCGGCCCGGTAATCACCCGGCCAGCCGAATCGGGCACCAGGTTCTTGATCAGGAAGCGGCGCACCTCGCTGGAGAAATCCTCGAACATCGGGAAGGCCGACACCACCATGATGGCAATGGTCAGGAAGGGCACCAGGGCCAGCAGCGTAGTGAAAGTCAGGCTGCCGGCCGCTTCCAGGCAGCGGTCATCGCGCAGGCGACGCAAGAGGAAGACCACGAAGTCCAGCGGCGCGGGCAGGCGGGTAAACACATTGCGGCGGTAGTCGGACAGGCTGGGCATTGCAGCAGAATCGGGCTTGCGGGAGATGGCCACGACTATCCATGAAATATGCAGGATGGCAAAGCCCTATAATCCCGGCTTTACGCCCACCCACAAAGAAGCAGCATGGCCGATATCCTGGTCCTTTATTACTCGCGTCACGGCGCCACCCGCCAACTCGCGCAGCTGATCGCACGCGGCATTGAAAGCATGCCGGGCTGCCAGGCCCGCCTGCGCACCGTGCCGGCCGTATCCACCGTGGTTGAAGCCAGCGCGCCGGCCGTACCCGATAGCGGCGCACCCTATGTGGAACTCAGCGATCTGCGCGAATGCGCGGGCCTCGCACTGGGCAGCCCGACGCGCTTTGGCAATATGGCCGCACCGCTCAAGTATTTCCTCGATGGCAGCAGCGGCGAATGGCTGGCCGGCAGCCTCTCGGGCAAGCCGGCAGCGGTCTTCACCAGCACCAGCAGCCCGCATGGCGGCAACGAGGCCACCCTGCTGACCATGATGTTGCCGCTCTTGCACCATGGCATGACCGTGCTGGGCATTCCGTATAGCGAGCCGGGCCTGACGCAAACCCAGGGCGGCGGCACACCCTATGGCGCCAGCCACGTGGCCGGCCACGACGGCCGCCGCGCCATCGACGAACACGAGAAGGCGCTGGCCATGGCTTTGGGTAAACGTCTGGCCGAAACCGCGCTGAAACTGGAGCGCCCGCTATGAACGTCGCCGCGTTGATCCGCCTGAGCCGCAACGGCACCGTAGCCGGCATGCTGGCCCTCTTGGCCCTGTGCCTGCTGTGGGAAGCCTGGCTCGCCCCGCTGCGCCCCGGTTCGCTGCTGTGGATCAAGGCCCTGCCCTTGCTGCTGCCGCTGCCCGGCGTGCTGCGCGGCAAGCGCTACACCTATCAGTGGCTGTCCATGTACATCCTGCTCTGGTTTATCGAGGGCGTGATGCGCGGCTGGAGCGATGTCGGCACCATCCGCTATCTGGCCCTGGTTGAAGTGGCCCTGTCGGTGTGGATCTTCGTCTGCACCGTGCTCTACTCGCGTCTGACCCGTAGCCCGGCATGAATCCCTACCCGCTCCTGCGCCGCTTGTCGCACGAACACTACACGCCCGGCCCACAACTGGCAGAGGCTCTGGGCGTCTCGCGCGCCTCGGTGTCGCTGGCGCTGAAATCGGCCAGCGAGCTGGGCGTGCAGGTGCTGGTGCAGAAAAGCCGTGGCTACCGGCTGGCCCAGCCTCTGAGCTGGCTGGATGAGACGCGCGTGGCGCAGGCACTGGGCGAGCACGCGCGCTATTTCGACCTGCACTGCTTTGACGAGATCGACTCGACCAATAGCGCGCTGCTGGCCAGGATTGCCGAAGGTGCGCCTTCGGGCCTGTGCTACGCGGCCGAGCACCAGACGCGCGGGCGCGGCCGGCGCGGGCGCAGCTGGCAGGGCGAGCTGGGCGATAGCCTGATGTTCTCGCTGCTATGGCGCTTCAATCTGGGCGTGGCCGATCTATCCGGCCTGAGCCTGGTGGTCGGCCTGGCGGTGGCGCGTGCGCTACATGGCCTGGGGCTCAAGGATGCCGCGCTCAAATGGCCAAACGACATCATCGCCCCCAGCGGCAAGCTGGGCGGCATCCTGATCGAGCTGGCAGGCGACGCACTCGGCCCCTCGGCCGTGGTCATCGGTATCGGACTGAATGTGCGCCTGAGCGACGCTCAGCGAGCTGCGCTAGACCAGCCGGCCGAATCGCTGGCCACCGTTGGCTACGCAGGCGAGCGCAATACCCTGCTGGCCACCATCCTGGCCGAGCTGGCCGAGCTGCTGCCGCGTTTCGAACAACAGGGCTTTACCGCCTTCATTGCCGACTGGCAGGCCTGCCATGCGCTGCAGAACCGCCCCGCCCGCCTGCTGCTGCCAAACGGCACTAGCGTGGATGGCCTGGTGCGCGGTGTGGCGGCCAATGGCGCGCTGCAGCTGGAAGGCACGGATGGCGTGCAGGAATGGCATAGCGGCGAAGTCAGCCTGAGGGCGCGCCCATGAGCTGCCTCTTGCTGGATGCGGGCAATACCCGCCTGAAGTGGGCGCTGCTGGATGGCCCGCACTGGCTGGCCCAAGGCGTGTGCGCCTATGCCGAGCTGGCCGGGCTGCCAGCCCAGCTCGCGCCCTGGCCGGCCGTGCAGCGCATCCTGGCCTGCAATGTGGCTGGCCCCGCAGTGGCCAAGCAGCTTGCCGCCTGCTGGCCCGCGCTGCCGATTGCCTGGCTGAAGAGCAGCGCGGCCCAGGCCGGCGTACGCAATGGTTATCTGCGCCCCGAGCAACTGGGCGCCGACCGCTGGGCCGCGCTGATCGGCGCGCGTGCGCTACGCCAAACCGATCTATTGGTGGTGATGGCCGGCACCGCGATGACCGTGGATGCCTTGAGCAGTACGGGTGAATTTTTGGGTGGGGTGATCGTGCCCGGCTTTCGGCTGATGCGTGAGGCCCTCGCGCGCGGCACCGCCGACCTCGGCCTGCCCGATGGCGCCACGGCCACCTTCGCGCGCAGCACGGGCGAGGCGATCGTGAATGGCGCACTGGCGGCCCTGTCTGGCGCAATTGCCCAGCAGTATGCGCAGCTGAGTGCCTACAGCGGGCGCAGCGTGCAGATCCTTCTCTCGGGCGGCGATGCGGCCCGGATTGCGCCCTGCCTGCCGCCAGCACTGGCCGCCCAGCTGATCCGCATTGATAATCTGGTGCTGCACGGGCTGGCCCAGCTCGCGCAGCGCGACTCAAACCAGGAAGCTTCTGCATGAAATGGCTGTTCGTACTCTTGCTGCTCGGCAATCTGCTGTTCTTCGCCTACACCCAGTTGGAAAGCCCACCGGCCCAGGTCGATTGGCGCAGCCGCGAGGTAAATGCGGCGCAGCTGCGCCAGGTGGCCTTTGGCGCCAGTGAGCCGGCTGCCGATAGCAGCGCGCCGGCCGAACCGACGCCCACGCCAAGCGAAACGCCGGCGGCGGAACCTGCTACCAGCGCACCCGCCGCCGCGCCAGCCGCGAGCGAGCCCAAGACCGAGCCCAAACCCGCCGTGCCCGCGGTGGCCGCAACACCCGCCCCTCCGCCGGCCAGCCCGGCGACAACAGCGGCAGCGACGCCACCCAAGCCTAGCGGCCCGCTCGCCTGTTTCGCCTGGCGCAATATCCTGCCGGCCGATCTGCCCAATGCGCGTAAGCGCCTGGCTGCCCTGCAACTGGGTGGCGAGGTGTCGGTACAGAATGTCGGCGCCGAGGGCCCGCAGCGCTTCTGGGTGTATATCCCGCCGCGCGGCACGCTGGCCGATGCGCAGAAGAAGGCCGAGGAGCTGCGCGGCCTCGGGGTCAGCGACTTCTTCGTGGTAGCCGATGGCTCGCGCTGGAACCGCTCGGTATCGCTGGGCCTGTTCTCGACCCGCGAAGCGGCCGAGCGGCGCCTGGAAGCAGTCAAGCAGCAGGGTGTGCGCTCGGCTGTCATGCGCGAGCGCGGCGAGGGCGAGAGCCTGCAGCTGCTGATCCGTCAGGTACCCAAGTCGGCACGCCTGAATCTTGGCCGGGCTGCGATGAACTTCCGTGGCAGCACGGTCAGCGAGGTCGACTGCTGAGCGGGATCGCGGTCACTCACCCACAAAAAACGGCGACCCTTGGGTCGCCGTTTTGCCATCCAACTCAGCGGTGCCGATCAGAAGCCGATGGTCAGACCGACATTCAGCACCGGCCAGACCTTGAAGCTCTTCAGATCGTCCTGCAGCTTCACACGCTCGGCCTCTACGTCGTTCTTCAGGCTCGCGCACTCGGCCGGCGACAGGCTGCTGCCGCAGTTCACATTCAGGCTGGCCTTGGCGCCACCCTGCAGGATCACGCCCAGATCGCCATAGAAGTTCACACCGAAGCCCGACACGTTGCCGTAGCCGACGCCCAGATAGGGGGCAACGCGCTTCTTGCCCTTCACCTCGCCATTGATCGATACGCCGTTCGCGCTATAGCTATTGCCGTTGATCTCGAAATTGCCATTGCTGGGCTTGGCATTCAGGCCGAACTTATTACCAGCCGAGACGAGACCGGCGGTCAGGCGGAAGGGGCCGAGCGGATGCCAGTCGATCAGGCCGCTCAGGTTCTTCAGCTTGAGCTTGGCGTCGTAGTCGAGATCTTCGTCGTCCACCGTGGTGTTGTAGTTGAGCGCGCTGTAACCGACGCGGGCCGAGAAGGTCGGGAACACGCCCCAGGCCACATCGCCGCCTACGCCGGTGGTGCCCGCGCGTACACCCACACCTACCGCATGCGCGTGGCCGGCGGCCAAGAGGGCCAACAACAACGGTGCAATCATCTTCTTCATGGTCTCTCCCAAAACGCCCTATCGCGGGCAGGTATCAAAGTCATTGCAGTAGGGCGAGTACTACCCCACCGGGCGCCTCAGTCGGCGCGCTTGGTAAACATCAAATCCCACACGCCATGGCCCAGATTCAGGCCACGCTGCTCGAACTTGGTCAGCGGGCGCCATGCCGGACGCGGCGCGAAACCGTCATAGCTGTTCTGCAGGGCCGGATTGGCGGACAGCACCTCCAGCATCTGCAGCGCGTAGTCCTCCCAATCGGTGGCCATATGGATATAGGCGCCCGGCTTGAGCTTGTTCAAGATGCCTGCCAGGAATTCCGGCTGCACCAGGCGGCGTTTCTGCTGGCGCTTCTTCGGCCACGGGTCGGGGAAGTAGAGATGAAAACCATCCAGCGAGGCATCGGGCAGCATATGGGCGAGCACTTCCACCGCATCATGGCGGATCACGCGGATATTGCTCAGCTGCTTGTCGTCGATCAGCTTGAGCAGATTGCCCACCCCGGGGCCATGCACCTCGATGCCGAGGAAATCGACCTCGGGCCGCGCGGCGGCGATATCGGCCGTGGCCGCGCCCATGCCAAAGCCGATCTCCAGCACCTTTGGCGCGGCACGCCCGAAGGCAGCCTGCAGATCTAGCGGTTCGGGCCGGTACTCAATACCCCAGCGCGGCATGCCCTCTTCCACCGCACGCGTCTGCGCCTCGGAAAAGTGGCCCTGGCGCAGCACAAAGCTGCGGATATGGCGGTGTTTCGGGTCTTCCATGTCTTGTACTTTCAGTGTTGCGAGTCCAGCGCTGGATTCGATCAGCGGCGGTTTGCTGCGCGAATCCTTCCTACGGTGGCCATCAGGCAATCATGCCTGTCGTCGGCGAGCTCGGGCTGGCCGAGTAGAGCTTGCGTGGCATACGGCCGGCCAGAAACGCTTCGCGGCCGGCTTCCACACCCTTCTTCATTGCGCTGGCCATCAGCACCGGGTCGCGCGCGGCGGCGATGGCGGTATTCATCAGCACGCCGTGGCAACCGAGCTCCATGGCAATCGCGGCATCCGAGGCGGTGCCGACGCCGGCATCCACAATCACCGGCACGGTGCTTTGCTCAATGATCAGCTGCAGATTCCACGGATTGAGGATGCCCATGCCCGAGCCGATCAGGCTGGCCAGCGGCATGATCGCGCAGCAGCCAATGGCTTCGAGCTGCTTGGCAATAATGGGGTCGTCCGAGGTATAGACCATCACGTCGAAGCCGTCCTTCACCAGGGTTTCGGCCGCGCGCAGCGTTTCCAGCACATTCGGGTACAGGGTATGCGGGTCGCCCAGCACTTCGAGCTTAACCAGCTTGTGGCCATCCAGCAGCTCGCGCGCCAGGCGCAGCGTGCGTACTGCGTCGTCGGCGCTGTAGCAGCCGGCGGTATTGGGCAGATAGGTGAATTCGCTCGGCGGCAGATAGTCGAGCAGGCTGGGCGCGCCAGCGTCCTGGCCGATATTCACGCGGCGGATGGCCACGGTGACGATCTCGGCGCCCGAGGCATCGATGGCGGCGCGGGTTTCGTTGAAATCCTTGTACTTGCCGGTACCAACCAGCAGGCGGGAGCCGTATTCACGGCCGGCGATGGTGAGGCGTGCGTCTGTATGCATGGGAATCCTGTGGGCAGGCTGGGCACAAAGGCCGGGAAAACAGGGGGAAGGCAGGCTAGCCGCCACCAACCGCAACGACGATTTCCAGCTTGTCGCCGGCTTGCAGCACGGTGTCGCCGTGCTGGCTCTTGGGGACGATCTCGCCATTACGCTCGATGGCGATGCGCCGGCCAGCGTGGCCGAGCTGCTCGATCAGGCTGCTCAGGGTGGTGGCAGCGGGTAGCTGGTGGCTTGCGCCATTGATATGGATGTCGATCACGATGGAGAAGCGGTATCTAGGGGTTCAGGCGTGGCCGTTCTGGCCCTTGAGGCGATGGATGCGCACCACGCGTTCCAGGCTGCGCAGCGACTGCATGACACGCGCCAGATGCTGGCGGTTTTCCACCTGCACGGTGAAGCTGATCTCGGTGTAGCGGTCGCCCTCGGCCTCGTTGTCCATGCGCACATTCTCGATATTGGCAGCAGCTTCCGAGATGGCGGCGGCGATCTGGGCCAGCACACCGCGTTCATGCATGGCCAGTACCTTGATCTGGACATCGAACAGCTTGCCGGCCGGCACATCCCACTCCACTTCCAGGAGCTTGTCCGGGTCGAACTTGCTGTGGCGACCGACCACCTGCGGGCAGTCGTGGGTGTGAATGACCAGGCCCTGGCCCTGCTTGATGATGCCGATGATGGGGTCGCCCGGAATCGGGTTGCAGCAGCGCGAAAACTGCACGGCCACACCTTCGGTGCCGCGGATCAGGATCGGGCCGGCATGGGTCTCGCCCTCGCTGAGCAGGCCAGCCAGGGTCAGGAGGCGCTGCGCGACCACCACGCCAAGGCGCTTACCCAGGCCGATATCGGCCAGGATCTCGTCCTGGCGCGACGGCGCGTTTTCCTTCACATAGCGCTCCCAGGCATCGAGCGGGATGTCGGCGGCCTGGTTCATAAGTGCGCGCACGGCCTGGTTGAGCAGGCGGTCGCCCAGCGCCACCGCCTCTTCATAGCGCATGGTCTTCAGGAAGTGGCGGATATGCGAGCGCGCCTTGCCGGTCACCACGAAGTTCAGCCAGTTCGGATTCGGGCGCGCGGTGGTGGCGGTGATGATCTCGACCTGGTCGCCGGTCTTGAGCTGGGTGCGCAAGGGCATCAGATCGTAATTGATGCGCACCGCAATGCAGCGATTGCCGATGTCCGAGTGCACGGCATAGGCGAAGTCGACCGCCGTGGCGCCCTGCGGCAGGGTCAGGATCTTGCCCTTGGGGGTGAACACATACACTTCGCCCGGGAACAGGTCGACCTTGATGTGCTCGAGGAACTCGACCGAGTCGCCCGACATGGACTGGATTTCCAGCAGGCTCTGCAGCCACTGGTGGGTCTTTTGCTGCACATCGCTGACGCCGTCGTCGCCCGACTTGTACATCCAGTGCGAGGCCACCCCGGCCTGGGCCACCTTGTGCATATCGTGGGTGCGGATCTGCACCTCGATCGGCGTGCCATAGGGGCCGGACAGCGCGGTGTGCAGGCTCTGGTAGCCATTCGGCTTGGGGATGGCGATGTAATCCTTGAAGGTGCCGGGGCGTGGCTTGTACAGACCGTGCAGGGTGCCAAGCGCCAGGTAGCAGGTCGGCACATCCTTGACGATGACGCGGAAGCCGTAGATATCCAGCACCTCGGAAAAGCTCAGGTGCTTTTCCTGCATCTTGCGGTAGATGCTGGCGAGATGCTTCTCGCGCCCATAGACGGTCGCTTCGACCTTGGCCTCGTGCAGCTTGTGCTTGATCGCATCGAGGATCTTGCTCACCACCTCGCGCCGATTGCCGCGCGCCGCCTTCAAGGCCTTACCGAGTACCTCGTAGCGCATCGGGTGCAGATACTTGAAGCTCCAGTCCTCGAGCTCCTGGTAGATCGCATGCAGGCCGATGCGGTTGGCGATCGGCGCATAGATTTCCAGCGTCTCGGCCGCGATGCGGCGCTGCTTGTCCTCGCGCATATGGTCGAGCGTGCGCATATTGTGCAAACGGTCGGCCAGCTTGACGAGGATCACGCGCACATCGCGCGCCATCGCCATCAGCATCTTGCGGAAGTTTTCCGCCTGCGCCTCTTCCTTGCTCTGGAATTCAAGCTTTTCCAGCTTGGACAGGCCGTCCACCAGCTCGGCAATCGGCTTGCCGAAACGCTCGGTCAGTTCGAGCTTGGTGACGCCGGTGTCCTCCATGGTGTCGTGCAGGAAGGCCGCCATCAGCGCCTGGGCGTCCAGATGGTGGTCGGCCAGGATGTCGGCCACGGCCAGAGGGTGAGTGATATAGGGCTCGCCGCTCTTGCGCAGCTGGCTCTTATGGCATTCGGCGCTGAATTTGAACGCCGCTTCCAAGAGCGGCAGGTCCTCCGGCTTCAGATAGCCGGACACCTTGGCCAATAGCGCATTGGCGTCGTGCGCCACCTGGGTGGCGTAGGCTGCGGGGACGGGAAGTTCGGCGGCGTCTAGCATGGCGGCAAAGGGACAAAAAGCGGGCCTGGGCCCGCTTCTTGGTCTTCTACCTGCTGGTTTAGCTGCGCGTACGCGTCAGCATTTCCAGGCCGATCTTGCCGGCGGCCATTTCACGCAGGGCCAGCACGGTCGGCTTGTCGCGGCCGGCTGCTTCCACCAGCGGGGTCGAACCATTTGCCAGCTGGCGGGCGCGGTAGGCGGCAGCCAGGGTCAGGTCGAAACGGTTGGGGATGCGATCCAGACAATCTTCAACGGTAATACGGGCCATTTCACTACTCCAGATAAACGCCCGGCATGGCTGCCGGCGCGGTAAAACAATCGGTGCTCAGCCCTGCAGGCTGGCGATCAGTGCGTTATGGCGCTCGGCCTGGGCCAGAAAGCGCAGGCGCTCGGCGCGTACCACGCCAATGATGTCGCGCACGGCTTCATCGATGTGCTCGTTGACGATCACATAGTCGAACTCGCCCACATGGGCGATTTCCTCGCGCGCATTGGCCAGGCGCTTGACGATGGCTTCTTCGCTATCGGTGCCGCGGTTACGCAGGCGCTGCTCGAGAATCTCGGCGCTGGGCGGCAGGATGAAGACACCCACCGCACCGTCGAAAATCCGTCTGACCTGCTGGGCGCCCTGCACATCGATCTCGAGCAGGATGTCCTGACCGCGCGCCATGGCGTCGCTGATCCACTTCTGCGAGGTGCCGTACAGGTTGCCGTGCACCTCGGCGTGCTCAAGGAACTCGCCGCGGCCGGCCATGGCGAGGAATTCCTCGCGGCTGACGAAATGGTATTCACGGCCATTCTGCTCACCCTCGCGCGGCGCGCGGGTGGTGAAGGAAATGGACAGCTGCACCTTGGCATCCGCGGCCAGCAGCGCGTGAACCAGGGTGGCCTTGCCGGCGCCCGAGGGGCCAGCGAGGATGAAAAGCTTGCCTTTGCTCATGTGCGTATCTCGTTGATTCAAACGGCTTCGTGGCAGCGTAACACAATCGCCGCCCGGCTCCCATGCAGGCACGCGCACAAAACTGGCCGGCGCGCCGTGCAATGGCCCGGCAGTTTATTCAATATTTTGTACCTGTTCGCGCATCTGTTCGATCAGCACCTTGAGCTCCATCGAGGCCTGGCTGGTATCGACCGCCACCGACTTGGAACCCAGGGTATTCGCCTCGCGATGCAGTTCCTGCATCAGGAAATCCAGCCGCTTACCGACCGCGCCGCCGGTTTTCAGGATGCGGCGCAGCTCGGCGATATGGGTGACCAGGCGGGTCAATTCTTCAGCCACATCGATCTTCTGTGCGAACAGCGCCACTTCCTGGCGCACGCGGTCATCATCGGCACTACCGAGCGCCTCGACCAGCCTTTGCTTGAGCTTGTCGTCATAGGCGGCCACGATGGCCGGCAGGCGCGGTTGCACCTCTTCCACGATGGCGGCCATCTTGTCGGCGCGCTCGATCAGCGAGGCCGCCAGCTTGTCACCTTCCCGGCCACGGGTGGCGGAGAAATCGGCCAGCGCCAGTTCCAGCAGCTCCAAAGCGGTCTGCTGCATCGCTTCCGGGGTGACCGAATCGGTGGCCAGCACACCCGGCCAGCGCAGCAGCTCGCCCATGCGCAGCTCACCCGCATTCGGTGCCACGCTACGGGCCTGTTCGGACAGCGCGATCAGCTGGCTCAGCAGCTCAGTATTCAGTTGCAGGCGCGGCTGGGTTTCCGCACGGGCGGAAAAGCCGATGCGGCAATCGAGCTTGCCACGCGAGACGCGGCCGGCCAGCTTTTCGCGGATCTGGTTTTCGATCAGGCGCAGCTCTTCGGGCAGACGCAGGCTCAGGTCGAGGAAACGGTGATTGACCGCGCGCAATTCCACGCTCAAAAGGCCGCCGGCCAGTTCACGGGTGGCAACGGCATAGCCTGTCATACTGAGGATCATGCGGAACTCCCAATGCTGTGATGACGCGCCCGCTTTGACTTTGTGGCGGGGCAAAACCACAATCAGCGGCACGCGAACCCGGATGTCATGAAAACACCGGTTCGAAGAGGCCCGGATTCTACCACAGCGACCAAGCCAGCCCTGATGCCTCCACCCAGTAATCTGCCGCTTGCACGCGGTTATCAACTGCTCAACTACACCATCGTCAAGCAATTGTCGGCGGGTGGGTTTTCCATTGTCTATCTGGCGCACGACGAGCACGACCAGCCAGTCGCCATCAAGGAATACCTGCCCAATGCGCTGGCCTTGCGCAGCGAGGGCGAGCGGGTGCTGGCAACCTCGGCCGATAATCTGGCCCTGTTCCGCCATGGCATGAAGTGCTTCTTCGAGGAGGGCAAGACCCTGGCGCAGATCCGCCACCCGAATGTGGTGCGCGTGATCAATTTCTTCCGTGCCAACGAGACCGTCTACATGGTCATGGAATACGAGCGCGGTCGTACGCTGCAAAAGGAAATCCAGCTGACCGAGGGCGGGGTGAAGGAGAACATGATTCTGTATGTGTTCGCCCACCTGCTAAATGGCCTGCGCGAAGTGCATCTGAAAAAGATGCTGCATCTCGATATCAAGCCGGCCAATCTGTATATCCGCCGCGATGGCAGCCCGGTGCTGCTCGACTTCGGCTCGGCGCGCGAGGCGCTCAACCAATCGGCGATGAGCAAGTTCACCCCGATGTACACCCCGGGCTTCGCTTCACCCGAACAGTATGCCGAGCGCGACAAGCTCGGCCCCTGGAGTGATTTGTATAGCGTGGGCGCCAGCATCTTCGCCTGCATGAGCGGCATGGCCCCACAAGCGGCCGACCAGCGCGCCAAGGACGACCGTTACCAATCGGTCAAGAAGGCCTGGGCCGGCAAATACTCGCCGCGCCTTCTGGAACTCGTGGACTGGTGCCTGGAACTCGACCCGCTCAAACGCCCGCAAAGCGTGCGCGAGGTGCAGAAGATTCTGGTTGATATCGCCGCTGAACCGCTGATCAAGCAGGGCGGACTGCTGAACAGCCTGAAGAACACCGTCAGTCGCCTGGGCCGGATGGATATCCTGGCCGGCGGCAAGGGAGAACAAAAATGAAATTCACCATCTTCCAGGAAACACGGAAGGGTGCCCGCCAGTACAACCAGGATCGCATGTGCTACTCCTACAGCCGCGACTCCTTGTTGATGGTGGTCGCGGACGGCATGGGCGGTCATCTGCATGGCGAAGTGGCCGCGCAGATCACCGTCGAGCTGATGGCCGAACTGTTCCAGAAGAAGGCCAAGCCCACCATCCAGAACCCGCACCAGTTCATGATCGACGGCTGCATGAAATGCCATGACGCGATCTTCAACTACGCGGCCAACCACAGCCTGCTGGAGACGCCGCGCACCACGGTGGTGGCGGCCATCATCCAGGACGGCATGCTGTACTGGACCCATGTCGGCGATTCGCGCCTTTACCTGATCCGCGACGGCGAGACGATTGCGCGCACCCGCGATCATTCCAAGGTGCAGCAGATGGTGGAAATGGGCCGCCTGACGCCGGAAGAAGCCGAACGCCATCCGGAGAAGAACAAGATCTACAACTGCCTGGGCTCGATGTTCCCGCCCGAGGTGGAGATCGGCGGCAAGACACCGCTGCTGGATGGCGACACCGTGCTGCTGTGCACCGACGGCCTGTGGGGCGGTGTGAACCAGGCCGAGCTTGAGCAGATGCTGTCCGGCTACCCGGTGCTGTATGCGCTGCCGCAGCTGCTCGACCGCGCCGAGATGCGTGGTGGCGTGCATGGCGACAATCTGACCGGCGTGGGCGTGAACTGGCATGACGAGGATGAGCTGAGCGGCAATGGCAGCCTGTCCACCAAGCAGCTGTCGGACGGCGAAGTCACCACCCGTCTGAACACCCTGAACGCCGACAAGGCGCTTAAGGAAAGCAAGGAAATCACCGAGGCCGATATCGAAGCGGCCATCAATGAAATCCAGAACGCGATCAACAAGTACTCGAAGTGAGGTCGGCCGGGGCTGAGCCGCTCCCTTGGCAAAGCCCCGATCCGGCCATCTTGACGCATGCGGTATAATTTCCGCCTTGAATTCAACAAGGTACCGCCATGCGCCCGTCCGGCCGTTCTCCCCAGCAGCTTCGCACCGTTCGTCTCACCCGCCAGTTCACCCGTCACGCCGAAGGTTCGGTGCTGGTCGAGATGGGCGACACCAAGGTGATCTGTACCGCCAGCGTGGAAGAAAGCGTGCCGCCCTTTCTGAAGGGCAAGGGCGAGGGCTGGGTGACCGCCGAGTACGGCATGCTGCCGCGCTCGACCAATAGCCGCATGAAGCGCGAAGCGGCCAGCGGCAAGCAAAGCGGTCGCACCCAGGAAATCCAGCGCCTAATCGGCCGCAGCCTGCGCGCCGTGGTCGATCTCAAAGCCCTGGGCGAGCGCCAGATCACCATCGATTGCGATGTGATCCAGGCCGATGGCGGCACGCGTTGCGCAAGCATCACCGGCGCCTTCGTCGCGCTGCAGGATGCAATCAACGGCCTATTGGCCAGCGGCAAACTGGCCAGCAACCCGATCCGTGCCCAGGTGGCCGCTGTGTCGGTGGGCGTATTCCAGGGCCAGCCGGTGCTCGATCTCGACTATCTGGAAGACAGCGACTGCGACACCGACATGAATGTGGTGATGACCTCGCAAGGCGGCTTTGTCGAGCTGCAAGGCACGGCCGAGGGCGCTCCGTTCAGCCGCAGCGAGATGAACAGCCTGATCGAGCTGGCCGAAGCCGGCATCACCGAGCTGATGGCCGCGCAGAAGGCCGCGCTGGCGCAATAATCCGTTTATCCAAGGCGGCAGGGACGCCCAGCCCGACCGCCTTGGCGCTTGAAAGCATGCCGTGAACAAGCCCACCCCACGCCGTATCTGTCTGGCCCCGATGCTGGATTGGACTGACCGGCATTACCGTTACTTCCTGCGCCAGATTTCGCGCCATACCTTCCTGTACACCGAGATGGTGACCACCGGCGCGATCATCCATGGCGAGCGCGCGCGCTTTCTCGACTTCAGCGACTGCGAGCACCCGGTGGCCCTGCAGCTGGGTGGCTCGGAGCCATCCGACCTTGCCCAGTGCGCGAAGCTGGCCGAGCAATGGGGCTATGACGAGGTCAACATCAATGTCGGCTGCCCGAGCGAGCGCGTGCAGTCGGGTGCGTTTGGCGCCTGCTTGATGGAAGAGCCGCAGCTGGTGGCCGACTGCGTGAAGGCGATGCGTGACGCAGTCAGCATCGATGTGACGGTCAAGCACCGCATCGGCATCAATGAGGTCGAGCACTACGAATACCTGCGCGACTTCGTCGGCACAGTGGCCGAAGCCGGTTGCACCACCTTTATCGCCCACGCACGCAACGCCATCCTCAAGGGCCTGTCGCCCAAGGAAAACCGCGAGATTCCGCCGCTCAAATACCACTATGTGCACCGGCTCAAGCAGGACTTCCCGCAGCTGGAGATCATCCTCAACGGCGGCCTGGCCGACTGGGACAGCGTGGATGCGCAGCTACAGCATGTGGACGGTGTGATGATAGGGCGCATGGCCTATCACGATCCTTACCAGTTCGCCGCCGTGGATGCGCGCTACTACGGCGACACGCGCGCCGTGCCCAGCCGCGCCGAGGTGGCGCGCGCGCTGATGCCCTATATCGCCGAACGCATGGCCAGCGGACGCACCCTGCCCAAGCACATCGTCCGCCATGTGCTGGGCCTCTATCAGGGCCGGCCCGGGGCGCGCAACTGGCGCCGCCTGCTCAGCGATAGCAAGCTGCTGCAGGGCGCGGGGCCGGAAATCATCGAGACCGCGCTCGCTGAAGTCGAGCATGGCCTCATGGCGAGCCAAGGTGCGTAAGCTCATCCGCGGCGCGCTCGCGCTCAGCCTGCTCTGTGCCCAGGCGGCCGAACCCGTGCTGCTGGCCACCATGGGCAATAAGGCCTCGGTGTCCTTTGGCGACAAGCCGGTCACGCTCAGCGTGGGCCAGAGCCGCGAGGGCGTGAAACTGGTGAGCGTGGCGCCCGATTCGGCCGTGTTCGAGGCCGACGGCAAGCGCCGTCAGGTACGCCTGGGTCAAGGCTTCTTCGCCCCCGGTGGCGGCGAAGGCCAGGCCAGTGGGAGCGCCAATAGCGCTACCCTGTTCAGTGTCGGCCACGGCCACTTCATGGCCAATATCAGCAGCGGCCAGGGCACGGTGCGCGGCATCATCGATACCGGCGCCAGCTTTCTGTCACTGTCCACGCCCCAGGCGGCCCAGCTTGGCCTGCGCATCGACCGTAGCAATCCCATCCTGCTCAGCACCGCGCAGGGGCGCAAGGTGTCTTGGCGCGGCAAGGCGAACAGCCTGAAGATCGAAGGCATCACGCTATATGAAGTCGACGTGGTGGTCAGCGAGGGCAATTTCCCCGAAGTGCCGTTGATCGGCATGAGCGTGCTGAACCGCCTGCAGATGCAGCGCGATGGCGACACCATGACCCTGAAAAAGAAATTCTGACCATGCCCAGCAACACACCCGACCAGCAACTCAAACAGTGGGTCATCTACCCACCGGCCCTGGCCGCCCTGATCGCCCTGGTGATCGTGATTGGCATACTGCGCTGGCTGGCCGCGCCGACCAGCGCCCTGGGCCTTGCGCTCGCCGTGACCCTGGCGCTGACCTGGTGGCTGCTGCCGCGCCTGGCGTTCAAGCTGTGGCGCGCGGGCGATAGCCTGTACTGGCGTTGGGGCCAGCTGAATACCGGCCCGGCCGGCAGCCTGAAGCTGGCCGATATCCGCGCCGTACGCGTGGCCAGCCTGCCCGATAAACCGACGCGCCCGGTGCGCCGCCTCGGCCAGGCCGAGCTGCACGGTGGCAACTTCACTCCCGAACTGAACCGCGGTGTGCAGATCGAACTCGCCGATGGCCGCGAGCTCTGGTTTGGCCTGCCGCAACCCGAAATCTTTGCCAACGCGCTACGCGCCGTGGCGCCCAGCTTGAAGGAAAGCCATGCAGCAACTGGTACTGGCCAGCAATAACGCTGGCAAGCTCAAGGAGTTCAGCCGCCTGTTCGCCCCGCTGGCGATCGAGGTGATCCCGCAGGGCCAGCTCGGGGTGAGCGAGGCGGAAGAGCCGCACGCCACCTTCGTGGAAAACGCGCTGGCCAAGGCGCGCCATGCGGCGGCGGCCACCGGCCTGCCCGCACTGGCTGACGACTCGGGCATCTGTGTGCCGGCCCTGGGCGGCGCACCGGGTGTGTACTCGGCGCGTTATGCGGGCGAGCCAAAATCGGACGCGGCGAATAACGCCAAGCTGGTGGCCGACCTGGCCCAGCACCAGGATAAGCGCGCCTTCTATTACGCAGTATTGGTACTGGTGCGCTCGGCCGATGACCCGCGCCCGCTGATCGCCGAAGGTCGGCTCGATGGCGAGGTGATTGCCGAAGCGCGTGGCGCCGGTGGCTTTGGCTACGACCCGCACTTCCTGATCGCAGGCCTGGGCAAGACCGCGGCTGAACTCACACCAGAAGAAAAGAACCCGATCAGCCATCGCGGCAAGGCGCTGGCCGCCCTCTTGGCCAAGCTGCAGGAGGACGCCCTATGAGCAGCGCCTGGCCCAAATGGCTGAAGGACGATGGCAGCGTGGTCAGCTGCTTTGAAAAAGTGAAGGTGATGGAAGAGAACCTGAACGAGATTCGCCAGATGGCGCAGGACGCGTTCGAGGATGGCCTGTTGATGGAAGTGAACGAGGCGCAGATGCGCGAAGCGCTGCACCGCATGGTGGATGAACTGGTCAACCCCTATGGCCGCTGACAGCCCCGCCACGCCGAAGCGCGAAGGCCGCCGCTTCGCCATCCTGATCGCGCTCGGCCTCGTGTTCGCCGCGCTGCAGACCTGGTTCATGCCCAGCGGCCGCACGCCCTCGCTGGCACGCAATACCGCCGAACAGGCGTTCGCCCTGGCACGCGACACCCCACAGCAGCTGCGCTTTGCCGACCTGAACGACGGCAAATGGCAGACCGCGCGCCTGTACGCCCCCGGCGCCGACCTGATGGCCGCCTGTAATACGCTCAGCGCAGGCCAGGAAGACTGCCGCACCGCACTGGCCAAGCCGCCCAAGGAAGTCATTCT
This sequence comes from Chitinimonas taiwanensis DSM 18899, assembly GCF_900119825.1. Classification (GTDB taxonomy): domain Bacteria; phylum Pseudomonadota; class Gammaproteobacteria; order Burkholderiales; family Chitinimonadaceae; genus Chitinimonas; species Chitinimonas taiwanensis. The sequence goes on from NZ_FPKR01000008.1 coordinate 187,302, forward strand.
GCTGGGCTTTACCGAGGGCAAGCTGACGCGAATTGAGCAGCTGCCGATCAATCTGCTGCGCCTGCAAGATTGCCCGGTCGAGCTGCTCGCCAGCCAGCGCCTCTCGCTACAACGCCTACCGGGCGGTGGCCCGGCGCAGGCTCAATGCCAGGCACCCGTATGAGCATCCCCATCCACCCCGCCCCCAACTACCGCCCCGTTGCCCAACAACCGGTCAGCCGCGCCAACTGGCAGCTGAGCGCGCTGCCGCCGCTGTCGCTGTATATCCACTTCCCCTGGTGCGTGCGCAAATGCCCGTATTGCGACTTCAATTCGCATGAGGCGCGCGGTGGCATTGACGAGATGGGCTATGTGGCGGCGCTGCTGCAGGACCTCGAACACAGCCTGCCGCTGATCTGGGGCCGGCCTATCCACACCATCTTCATGGGCGGCGGCACACCGAGCCTGTTCTCGCCCGAGGCAATGGACACGCTCCTGGCCGGCATCCGTGCGCGCACCAAATTGCTGCCCGATGCCGAGATCACGCTGGAGGCGAATCCGGGCACAGTGGAAGCGGCCAAGTTCAAGGGCTATCGCGCCGCCGGCATCAACCGCCTGTCCATCGGTATCCAGAGCTTTAACGCCGAACATCTGCAAGCCATCGGCCGCATCCACGATGCCGAGGAGGCCAAGCGCGCCGCGGCGCTGGCGGCCGAGACCTTTGACACTTTCAACCTCGACCTGATGTTCGCGCTACCCGGCCAGAGCATCGCGCAGGCGTTGCAGGATGTGGAGACCGCGCTGAGCTTCGCGCCCACCCATCTGAGCTGCTACCACCTGACCCTGGAACCGAATACCTATTTCTACCGCTACCCGCCCGAGCTACCGGACGACGATGCGGCGGCCGAGATGCATGATGCGATCGAAGCGCGCCTGATGGCGGCGGGTTTCGAGCATTACGAAACCAGTGCGTTTGCGCGGCCGGGTCACCGCGCGCGCCATAACGTCAATTACTGGCAGTTTGGCGATTACCTGGGCATCGGCGCCGGCGCGCACGGCAAGCTCAGCTTCCACGACCGCATCCTCCGCCAGGCGCGCTTCAAGCAGCCGACTGCTTACCTGAAGGCGGTGAGCGAGGGCAATGCAGTGCAGAGCGAGGAAGTGGTCGGCCACGATCAGCTGCCGTTCGAGTTCATGCTGAATGCGCTGCGCCTCGCCGAGGGCTTTGCCGTGCCGCTGTTTGCCGAGCGCAGCGGCCTGCCGATCACGGTGATCGAGCGCCAGCTGCAGGCGGCTGAAGCGCAAGGCCTGATCGAGCGCGACTTCCGCACCATTAAACCGAGCGAGCGCGGCCGCCGCTACCAGAACACCCTCTTGCAGCTCTTCCTGCACGACGCGTAAACCAGTGGCACGACACCACCATTCACCCAAGGAGACATCCATGAGCAAGCAGATCATCCATAGCGATCACGCCCCGAAGGCCATTGGCGCCTATTCGCAGGCCGTCAAGGTGGGCAATACCGTCTACCTGAGTGGCCAGCTGGGCCTGGACCCCGCCACCATGGAGCTGGCCGAAGGCTTCGAAGCCCAGGCCCACCTGATGTTCAAGAATCTGCGCGCCGTGGCCCAGGCTGCCGGCGGCGACCTGAAGGACATCGTCAAACTCGGCGTGTTCGTGGTGGACTTGGCCAACTTCGCCAAGCTCAATGAAATCATGGGTCAGTATTTCGAAGCGCCCTACCCGGCCCGCGCCGCCGTGCAGGCCGCCGCGCTGCCCAAGGGCGGCCTGGTGGAAGCCGATGCGGTGATGGTACTGGCCTGATCCACGCCCGTACTGCCATGCAAAAGGGACGCCGCGGCGTCCCTTTTTGCTGTGCATGGGTTTACAGATACAGCGTCTTGGTGACCGGGTCCCAGCGCAGCTCCGTATCCGGGTCGACATCGATCGCCTGCAGCAACGCATCGCCACGGCGTATCTTGACCTGGTCGAGTGCGGCGGCCGGCTCGCCTTCCAGCAGGGCCTGGGCGGCCTTCAGGACCAGCTCGGCGTAATCGGCCTCCATGCCGCCGCCAAATACCTCGGCGCCGCGGTCCTTCGGGCTGCTGGTCTTGTACTTGTGCCCGACGCTAAAGGCGATGGTGCCGCCATCGGGAAAGAAGCGCCGGATGCTGTCGGCCAGCACCTCGGCCAGGCGCTGCTGGCCTTGCGCGCTGCGTATCCAGCCCGCATGCAGCGGATTGCTGCAGAACAGCGGCTCGAGCAGCAGCGCGGGCATGCGCGTATATTTGAGATTGCCGTCGCCACGCCCGCCAAAGCCCCCCACCACCACGCCATCGGGCTGGTAGAGCTTGACCCCGAAGGCATTGCCTATCGCCTGTGCATACCAGCGCCCCCAGTTCTTGCTGGTCTGGCTGGCATTGCTGCCCACCACCACCGACACATAGCCCGCCGTGCTCGGCCCGCTATTGAAATGGTGCTCGACATAGGCGACCGCCTTCAGCGCATTGGCCGCTTCCTGGCGCGCCGTATAGTCACCCTTCACAAATTTCACCGTATACTTGGCCATCGCCATCCTCCTCAAGCTACTGATCTGAAAGCCGAACTGGGCACTAGGCATGCTGAGCTAACGCTAGCAGGCAGGTAGCCAAGCACGGCCGCAAGAAGGAAGTTGGCGACGGGCGGCGCGAGCTAGGGCCTATTCACCCTCATTTCGTGGTCGCGCTGGGCCGAGTTTTGCGGCAGGGCTAGGCGCGACGAACGTGGCTTATCGGGATAAGTCAGTGAGTCGAAACGACGCCATGCCGCAAAAATCGACCCAGCCCTGCGGGTTTGCCAACTTTGGGGCCTGCTGCTGCGTTGCAAGCCGCTTGCGTAGATCACTACGCCACTCGTCTTGCGCCTTGCATCAGGCCCCAAAGTTGGCAAACGCGATCCACGAAATGAGGATGAACAGGCCCTAGACCGGCTTATGCACCATCAGCCAGTACACGATGAGCAGGCCGCCAAAGGCCGGGAAGCCGAGCGCGGTCCAGAGTCGCTCGTAGCGCCAGTAACGCGCGGGCAGCGCGCTGCCGCTTTGCGCGGCCTGGGCGGCCATATCGCGCATCTTCAGCTGCAGCCACACCACCGGCAGCCAACAGGCACCGGCCAGCGCGTATAGGGCAAGCGACCAGACAATCCAGCGCGATTGGAGCGGAAAGCCGGCCAGATAAATCATCCAGAAGCCGCTGAGCGGCTGGATGATGACGGCCGGGGTGGTAAACCACCAATCGGCGCGCGCCACCCAGCGCGTCACCACCGCGATGGCCTGCACATTGCCGCTGCGGTTGGCGAAGAACATATAGAAAGCGGTACCGAAGCCGGTGCCGAACATCAGGGTGGCCGACAGGATGTGCAGCCATTTCAGGGTCAGGTAGTCCATGGCGGGCTTTCTAGGGGGATGGAGGTCTGGGTGAGGCCGCAGGTTTGCTGGTGCCAAGCAGCAGGGCCAGCCAGAGCAGAATGGGCAGGTTTTTGCTGATCGGCCCGAACGGGTGCAGCCACCATTGCGGCAGACACAGGCTGATGAACAGCGTGTAGCCCAGCACCAGCGCCATCTGCGCCTGCCAGAGCCGGCGCGAAGGGTGCAGTACGGTGAGCAGGCCCAGCACGGTATCGAGTCCGGCACCCGCCCAGAGCAGCGCGCTATGCCAGCTGGGCGGCAGGCCGGCATCCGCCAACAGGCGCAGGCCTTCGGGCGCGTTGTAGAGCGAAACCCAGGCAGTAAACAGCCAGATAAAGGCCAGCCCGGCGCGCGCCAGGGGCAGCCAAAGCCCCAGCAGCGCATCGGCATGCAGCACCGGCCGACAGAAGCTGGCCGGCGCGCGCAAGGAGCGGCCCAAGATGGCCTCGATAGGCGCGACATCGGCGCGATTGTCTTCTCGCAGCATGGCCAGGCTAGCCGGACTGAGCAGACTGCCGGGCAGATATTGCGCGAGGCAGCTGGCGGCCTGCACCAGGCGATCGGGTAGCCGGCACACCGTGGCCGGCGCGCGGCCCATGCCTCGGCGTAGGGCTTGCAGATAATCGGCGAAGGGCAGCGGCTGCGGGCCGACGGCGTCGATGATGTGCGCCCCAAGGCTCGGGGCCTTGACCAGCGCGACGAGCAAGGCAAGCAGATCGTCGAGATGTATCGGCTGCACCACGCCGGCCCGGGTGGGCAGCAGCAAGCAGGGGGCGGCGGCCAGGCGCCGGAATAGCGCGCTGCTGGCGCCCTCATCGGCATACACGAGCGAGGGCCGCACAATGGCCCAATCCAGCCCAATGGCCTGTAAGGCGGCATCACCGGCGGCCTTGCTGCGCCAGTAAGCGGTTGAGGCATCCTGGCGCGCACCGAGGGCGGAGAGCTGAATCACCCGGCGCACACCAGCCAGCTCGCAGGCCGCAAACAAGGCCGCCGGCGCCTGGGCATGCAGCGTGGCAAAGTGCTGCCCAGGCTGCTCGCGCAGGATGCCGGCCGCATTGATGACCAGGTCCACGCCGGCCAGCAAGGGCAGCCAGTCGGCTGGCCGCAGGTACTGGGCCATGTCGACCTGCTGCCAGGTCAGACCCTCGGCAGGCGCCCCGGCACGGCGGCATACAGCGGTCAGCTGATGGCCGTCCGCCAGCAAGCGGGGCAATAGGGCGGCACCGATCAAGCCGCTAGCGCCGGTCAGCAGGATCTTCATACCGCAACCCTGGCGGCGGCCAGTTCGGGCGCCACCAGGCTCTTCCACACGGTGCGCGCCAGCAGCGCCAAGGCCAGGCAATGCCCGAGCAGCATCCAGGCCACCGCCCGCTTGATCTCCAGCGCAGCATCGACGGCCGGGTTCAGCTCGCTGCGCCAGACCACCAGCAGTAGCGGGGCAAGGAATTGCAGCAGGGCCAGGGTGCGTATCCAGAATAAGCCGCCACCATGCGGGCAGGCCTGGGCCAGCAATTCGGCCAGTACGGTGCGCAGATAGTTGACGACGATCAGGCTGAGTAATAGCGACAGCAGCATTTCCAGGGCAAGCAGGCTGAGCGGGTTCATGCTTATCTCCAACGGTAATTTCTGTAAAGACAGAAATGATTGCGCAAAAAAATTAGCGATAGCGCGCGTCGCACACCCCATCGACACAGCGATAGCCAAACCAGCGACTGACGCGGTAGCGGTTGCGGGCAAACCAGCGGTAGGTGCGCTGCCAGAATGGCTTGGTCAGCGCCGGCTTCAGCGGCCAGACCAGCCAACCGAGGCCAATGGTCTGGTAGGCGGCCGCCACGGCATCGATGCCGACCAGCATGCGACCCTCCGCCGTCAGGGCATGCAGCTCGGCATCCATGGCGGCCCAAGTTGTGCCGTAGGCGCTGGCGTCAAAATCCGCCGCCTGCATATCGATATAGGCGAGCCGCCCATGCCGGTCCCACTGGGCCAAGCGGCGCATTTCAGCCGCACACAGCGGGCAGCGGCTATCAAAGAATACGGTCAGCGCGGTGCTCATAGATCGTCCTTTTCGTCGGGGCCAAGGAAGCGGGCGATCTTGCCGCCCATTTTCAGAAAGCGTTGCAGGGTCGCGGGTTCCAGATGCTTGAAGTCGTCGTAAGCACGCATGAGGATTTCCAGAAAGGCCAGTACCTCATCCATGCGTGCACGGGTGGCGGCTTCCAGCGCCGCATCGTTGCCGGCCTCCAGCGCGCACTCGCGCAGCACGGTCAGCGTCGGGTCGAGTTCGCGCTTCTTGCGCTCCTCCATGATTACCCGAAAGATTTCCCATACATCCTGGTGGGCCTGGAAGTGATCGCGCCGGTCGCCCAGCACATGGGTCACGCGGATCAGGCCCCAGCTTTGCAGCTCCTTCAGGCTGGTGCTGACATTGGAGCGCGCCACGGTCAGCGTGTCGGCAATCTCCTCGGCATGCAGCGGCCGGTTGCTCAGGAAGAGCAGTGCGTGAATCTGCGCCACGGTGCGGTTCACCCCCCAGCGGGTGCCCATCTCGCCCCAGTGCAGGATGTATTTCTCGGTGGTCGGGCTCAGCTGCATATCAATTCCGTTATTTCTGTCGTTACAGAAATTTAAGACACTATACCGCCGCCGGTCAAGCACAGCTTGCGCCTATCCGCACAATCGGTTTTGTGACCTATAATCGTCCTGTACAAACGCAAACGGAGTGCATGATGGCAGCGACGCTGATTACCGGTGCCAGCGGGGCCATGGGCCGCGCGCTGGCGCACAAACTGGCCGAAGCCGGCGTGCAGCTGGCGCTGTGCGCGCGCGATGAGCGCAAGCTGCGCAGCCTGGCCGAGCAGCTGGAGGTCGACACCGTGATCGTGCCCGCCGATCTGACCCAACCCGATGCGGCCGCCGCCGTCATCGCGCAGTCAGAAGCGGCCTTGGGGCCGATACAGGGCCTCGCCCATTGCGTGGGCAGCACCTTGATCAAGCCCCTGCACCTGACCGCCGAGGCCGATCTGCGCGCCGTGTTCGAGCTCAATTACTTCAGTGCCTTTCATACCCTGAAGGCCTTTGTGCAGGCGGCGCTCAAGCACAAACAGCCGGCCAGCGCCGTGCTGGTGGGCAGCCTGGTTGCCCAGGCCGGTTTTCCCAACCATGAAGGGATTGCCAGCGCCAAGGCGGCCGTGGCGGCCCTGGCGCTCAGCACCGCCGCCAGCTATGCGGACAAGGGCATACGGGTGAACTGCGTGCACCCGGGCCTGACCGTATCGGTCCTGTCGGCAAGATTGACTGGTTCGCCCGAGGCAATTGAGCGCAATGCGCGCATGAACCCGATGGGCAAGGTGGGTGAAGGCGTGGACAGCGCGGCCCTGATCGCCTTCCTGCTCGGCAATGAGGCACGCTGGATTACCGGCCAGCAGATCGGGGTGGATGGCGGCCATGCCGTGCTGCACCCGCTGCCCAAGGCCTGAGCGACGGCCATGACGACGCTGCAACTGGTCTGGTTCAAGCGCGATCTGCGCGTGCGCGACCACTGGCCGCTGCAACAGGCCTGCGCGGCTGGACCGGTGCTGGCGCTGTACTGCTTCGAACCCAGCCAGTGGCAGCAGCCCGATGCCTCGGCGCGGCACCTGGGCTTCGTGCAGGACAGCCTGCGCGAGCTCGAACACGATCTGGCCAAGCTTGGCCTGCGCCTGTGGCTCTACCACGGTGAGGTGTGCGCCGCCTTGCAGCAGCTGCGCGCGCAGCGCGACATCGCCGGGCTGTGGAGCCATGAGGAAACCGGCAATCTGGCCAGCTATGCGCGCGACAAGGCCGTCGCCGCCTGGTGTCGGCAACACGGCGTGCACTGGCGTGAAATTCCCCAGTACGGCGTGATCCGCCGGCTGGATAGCCGCAATGCCTGGGCGGGGCGCTGGGAGCAGTTCATGGCCGCCGAAGCGGCGCCATTACCGCGCGCGGCCCAAGCGGCGCAGATCGCACTCGCGCCCAATCGCTGGCCCGATGCGCGTGAGCTTGGCCTGCCTGATACCGATATCGCCGCACGCCAGCGCGGTGGCCGGCGCGTGGCGGTAGGTGTGCTTAGCGATTTCCTTGCCGAGCGTGCGGCGCAATACCGTGGCGGGATTTCCAGTCCGCTCAAGGCCGGCAGCGCCTGCTCGCGCCTGTCGCCCTATCTGGCCTGGGGCAATCTCTCGCTGCGTGAAGTGGTGCAGGCCAAGCGCCGCCATGTGCTAGCCTTGCAGCAAGGCCCCGAGGCGCAGCGCCCGCGCAATCTGCTGCCCTCGCTGGCCAGCTTCGAGCAACGCCTGCACTGGCACTGCCATTTCATCCAGAAGCTGGAGAGCGAGCCTGAGATTGAGCTGCACAATATGCACCGCGGCTACGATGGCCTGCGCGAGCAGGATTTCCGCAGCGACTGGTTCGAAGCCTGGGCGCTCGGCCAGACCGGCTACCCGCTGATCGATGCCTGCATGGCGCAACTGCAGGCCACCGGCTGGGTGAATTTCCGCATGCGCGCGATGCTGATCAGCTTTGCCAGCTACAACCTGTGGCTGCACTGGCGTGCTCCAGCCCACCATCTGGCGCGCCTGTTCACCGACTACGAGCCCGGCATTCACTACCCGCAGGTGCAGATGCAGTCGGGCGTCACCGGCATCAATGCGCTGCGCATCTATAACCCGATCAAGCAGGCGCAGGAACACGATCCACACGGCCACTTCGTACGCCAGTGGCTGCCGGCGTTGCGCCGGGTGCCCGATCCCTATCTATTCGAACCCTGGCAGATGCCCAGCACCCTGCAAGCCCGCCACGGCGTGCGCATTGGCCACGACTACCCGGCGCCGCTGGTCGACTTCAGCACCTCCCTGCGCACGGCCAAGGCACGCTTCAGCACATGGCGCGAACAGCCGGGGCTGCGTGAACTCGCACGCGCGGTGTTCGACAAGCACGGTAGCCGGCGCGCCAAGGCCGAGCGCGAATGGGGTCGGCGCAAGCGCCCAACGCCCGACCAGCGCCAGCTCGGTTTGTTTGAGGAAGCCTGAATGCACAAGAAACTCACCCTGCCCAGCAAGCCTTGCCTGGTGTGCGCACGCCCGTTTGCCTGGCGTAAGAAGTGGGCCAAGGACTGGGACGAGGTCAAATACTGCTCGGAGCGCTGCCGTCGTCAGCGCAGCAAGGCCGGTACGGCATGAGCTGCGTGCTGTGGTGGGTGCGCGATGATCTGCGCCTGCACGACAACCAATGCCTGAGCGGCCTGCAGCACGGGGACCGGCTGCTGCCGGTGGCGATCTGGCCTACGGCTACGCCACCGGTCGAAATCGACTGCGTGCCACTCGGCTTCCCGCGCAGTCATACGCGCCGCTTGGCTTTCCGCCAGCAAGGTCTGCTCGCGCTACGCGAACAGTTGCGCGCACGAGGTAGCGATCTCTTGCTGCTGGAAGGCGAGGCGCGCGTGCAACTGGCCGAGCTGGCCGCCCTGGTCGGCGCCGAGCTGCTGCGCTGCAGCCATGCCACCGGCAGCGAGGAAGTGGCCGAGCAGGCCGCACTGCAAAGAATGCTGGCGCCGCTGGGCCTGCGCAGCCAGATCATCTGGCAGCACACACTGGTGCCGCCCGACGCCCTGCCCTTTGCGCCCGATGCGCTGCCGCGCGTATTCACCACCTTTCGCACCCAGCTGGAGAAGGTCTGGCATGGCAGCCCCGCCCTGCCCACGCCGGCACAGCTGCCCGAACTACCGACGCTGCCAAGCGAGTACTGGGCGCAGAGCGAAGCCCTGGCAGCCAATCCGATACCGCCCGCCGCAGCCGACCCGCGCAGCGCCTTCCCGTTTGCGGCAGGCGAGCGCGCCGCACTGGCGCGACTCGACCAGTATGTATTCCAGCGCCGCGCGCTCGGCCATTACAAGGAGACGCGCAATGGCCTGCTCGGCCACGACTATTCGAGCAAGTTCTCGCCCTGGTTGGCCCAGGGCAGCCTGAGCGCGCGGCAGATTCATGCGGCGGTACGCGACTACGAACGCCAATTCGGCAGCAATGCCTCGACCTACTGGCTGGTGTTCGAGCTGTTGTGGCGCGATTTCTTCGAGTTCACCGCCGCACGCCATGGACCGGCGCTGTACTGGCGTGGCGGTATACAGCGCAAGACGCGCGCCTGGCGACACGCACTGAGCGATTTCCAGCGCTGGTGCCAAGGCGAAACCGGCGACGACTTCGTGGATGCCGGCCTGCGCGAGTTGGCTACCAGCGGCTACCTAAGCAATCGCGCGCGCCAGAACGTAGCCAGCTTCCTTGTGCACGAGCTAGGCATAGACTGGCGCTGGGGCGCAGCCTGGTTCGAGCACCATCTGCTCGACTACGCACCGGCCAGTAACTACGGCAACTGGCAGTACATCGCCGGCGTAGGTAACGATCCGCGTCCGCTGCGCCGTTTCGACACCCAGGCTCAGGCGCAGCGCTATGACGCTTCCGGCAGTTATCGCGCCCAGTGGTTGGACGCGGCATGGCAGTCCTCCCTCGGCTGAGCTATACCGGCATATAAAAAGCCCGGCCACCTCATCCCTGAGTCGCATGCGCCTGGCGAGGAGGAAAATGCAGTATCTCGCCTCGGTCAACAGCGCCGCCCAGTTGGCTGCCATCCTGGATGCCACCCCCACGGCAGTGATTGTCGTCGATGCCGATGGCACGATCGTGCTAATCAACACCGAGGGGGAACGCCTGTTCGGCTACCCGTCAGCCGAGCTATTGGGCAGCGGGGTAGAGCATTTGTTGCCAGCACGCTTTCGTGCCGCCCACCCCGGCCTGCGCGGCCAATTCATGCATGCCCCGACCGCTCGCCCGATGGGTGCAGGCCGCGACCTGTTCGGCCTGCGCAAGGATGGCTCCGAGTTCCCGATGGAGATCGGCCTGAGCCCACTGCAGACCGAGCACGGCATGCTGGTGGTCAGCGCCATCGTGGACATCAGCGAGCGACGCCGGCACGAAGCACGCTTTCGTGCCGCGGTCGAATCGGCGCCGGTGGCCATGGTGATGATCGATCAGTGCGGGCAGATCTCGCTCGCCAATACCGAAATGCAACGCCTGTTCGGGGTCAGCGATGGTGAGCTGCTGCACCAGTCGATCGAAATCCTGATTCCGGAACGCTTCCGTGCCGCCCATCCGGGCATGCGCAATCAATTCTTCCATCAACCGAGCTCACGGCGCATGGGTGAGGGGCGCGAGCTGTTCGCTCGCCGCCGTGATGGCAGCGAGTTCCCGGTCGAAATCGGCCTCAATCCCATCCAGACCAGCGAGGGCACCTTCGTGCTGGCCGCCATCATCGATCTGAGCGAGCGGCGCCAGGCCGAGCAGGCGCTGCACCAATCAGAGGAGCGCTACCGCTCCGTGGTTGAGTCATCCAGCGATGCCATCATCACCCAGACCCTGGAAGGCCGGATCACCGGCTGGAACCAGGGTGCGAGCCAGCTATTCGGCTACACGGCCGAGCAGATCGTCGGTCAGACCCTGCAGGCGCTAATACCCGCCGCCGCCCAGGACAGTGAACAACAGTCGCTACAGGCGATTATTCAGGGCCGGGCGGTGAATGGGCACGAGACGCTGCTCCAACACCAGGATGGCCGGGTGCTGGATGTGTCCTCTTCGCTGGCCCCGCTGCACGACAGCCGGGGCAAGGTGATCGGCATCTGCCGCATCGTGCGCGATATCTCCGCCCAGCGCCGCGCGCGCAATGCCATGCAGCATGCGCTGGAAGAAAAGACCGCGCTGCTGCACGAGGTGCACCACCGGGTGAAGAACAATCTGCAGATCGTTTCCAGCCTGCTTAATCTGCAGACCCGGCGCAGCTCGCCCGAGGTACAGCGCGCGTTGATCGAGAGCCAGAGCCGCATCAAGGCCATGGCCCTGGTGCACCAGCTGCTGTACGAATCAAGCAGCATGGCCGAGATCAATCTGGCCGAGTATCTGGAACAGCTACTGGCGCTGATTGCCACCACCTATGGGGCCAGCAGCCAGGGCATTGCGCTGAGCTTTCATGCCGAGGACCGGGCGATCAAGCTGAATATCCAGCGCGCCATTCCCTGCGGTCTGGTGATCAATGAGCTGATCGTGAACGCGATCAAGCATGCGTTTCCCGCCAAGCACAAAGGGCAGATCCGCGTACTGCTCAGCCGCAGCGCGGCCGGATTGGCCTGCATCACAGTCAGCGATGACGGCGTGGGCCTGGCGGCCGATTTCAGCTGGCAGGGGCCGGGCGGCCTGGGCAAGCAGCTGATCCCGATGTTCGTGGCCCAGCTGCGCGGCGAGTTACAGCACGGCAGTGCTGGGCCGGGCGCGCGCTTTCTGATCGAATTCAACCCCGACACGCCGGAGGACGACCATGCAGGCGGAACGGATACTCATCGTTGAGGATGAACCGGTGGTGGCGCTCGACCTGCGCCAGACCTTGGAGGAGATGGGCCATCAGGTGGAGGGTATCCACAGCTCGGTGCCCTCGGTGCTGGCCGCCATCGAACGCGAGCAGCCGAGCATGGTGCTGATGGACATCCATCTGGGCGGCGCGCGCGACGGCGTGGATGCGGCGCAGGAGATCTATCAGCGCTGGGGGCTACCCGTCATCTACCTGACCGCTTTCGCAGACGACAGGACCATAGAACGCGCCGCCGCCACCAAGCCCTTCGGCTATCTGCTCAAGCCCTTCCAGAACAAGGAGCTGGCTGCGGTCATCCAGGTTGCCCATACGCGGCACCAGACTGAATGCGCGCTGGCCGCCTCTGAAGCGCGCCTGGCCATTGCGGTGGAAGCGGCCGAACTCGGCATCTGGGAATGGGAGTCGCAGCTGGACAAGCTGCAGGGGGATGAGCGCTTCAACCGCATGCTGGGCGGTGCGCTCTGCCATTTCCACACTCATCTGCACGCCTTCCTGGCGCGCGTCCACCCGGACGACCGCGCCACCGTCGAGCAGGGACTGAACCAGCCCGGCTTCTTCAGCTGCGCGTTTCGTGCGCTGCGCGACAACGGCGAGCAGGCCACGCTGGAAATGCATGGCCAGCTGCGCCCGCTGCCCGGCGGGCACCGCGAGGTGATCGGCGCCATCCGCGATATCACCGAACGGGTACAGATGGAGGAGCAGCTGCGCCAGGCTAGCGTGGTGTTCAGCACCACGGCCGAGGGCATCATGATCCTCGATGAGCAGTATCGGATCCGCTCGGTCAATCCGGCGCTGAGCCGGCTGACCGAGTACCGCGAGAGCGAGCTGCTTGGCCAGCTGCCCGATAGCCTGCTGTTGGGCAGCGAGGCCAGGCCGCCCAGCTATGCGGCCATCGCCGCATCCAGCGAGGGCTACTGGTCGGGCGAAGTCTGCGCACGGCGCCGCCACGGCGAGCTGTTCCCTAGCCTCCAGCATATCTGTGCGGTACGCGATGCCAGCGGCAAGGTGCTCCAGTATGTGCATACGCTGGCCGATATCAGCGCCATGCGCGAGGCCGAGCGCCAGCTCGCCCATCTGGCCTATCACGATGCGCTGACCGGCCTGGGCAACCGCTATCTGCTCAACGACACGCTGGAAAGCGAGATTGCCCGCGCCCAACGCAATGAGCGCATCTTCGCGGTGATCTTTCTCGATCTGGATGGCTTCAAATCCATCAACGACACGGTCGGCCACCATGTCGGTGATCGGGTGATCCAGGAGATCGCCCGTCGGCTGACCCTGCAGATACGCCGCCAGGACACTGCGGTGCGCCTAGGGGGCGACGAGTTCGTGGTGGTCTGTCCCGATCTGCACCATGCCGAGGAAAGTCTGGTCATCGCGCAGAAGCTGCTCAAAGCCATGGACGAGCCTGTGCAGATCGACACCCTGCGCTACAACATTTCGGTCAGCATCGGCGTGGCCCTCTACCCGGAGGACGGCAACAATCTGAATGCCCTGCTCAGCGCGGCCGACAGTGCGATGTACGAGGCCAAGCGCCAGGGCAAGGGGCGCTACTGCGGCTATCTGCCCACCATCGCGGCACGTATCCGCGAGCGACTGGAAATCGAGCAGGGCCTGCATGCCGCGCTGGCGGAAAACCAGTTCGAACTCCACTACCAGCCTGTCGTCGACCTCAAGCGCCGCTGCCTGATCGGCTTCGAAGCACTGGTGCGCTGGCGGCACCCCGAGCGCGGCATGATCGCGCCCGATCAGTTCATCGGTATTGCCGAGGAAAGCGGCTTTATCGAGCCACTCGGGCGCTGGATCCTGAATACCGCCATCGCCCAGGCGGCCGCCTGGCAGCAGGCCGGCGCCAAGGGACTGCTGATGGCGGTGAATGTGTCGGCCCGCCAGTTCAACGATGAGCAGCTGGTTGATGGCATCGTCACCATGTTGGCTCGGCACGGACTGGCGGCACGCCAGTTGGAAATCGAAGTGACCGAGTCGACGGTGCAGGAATTCCACCGCAGCAAGCGCATCGTCGACACGCTGCGCGAGCGCGGCATCGCGGTGGCGCTGGACGACTTTGGCACCGGCTACTCCTCGCTGTCCCTGCTCAAGCACCTGCCGATCAACCGGGTCAAGATTGACCGCTCCTTCGTGATCGCCCTGCCCGGCACCGCGCGCGATGCCGGGCTGATCTCGGCCATCATGCAGATGGCCAATAGTCTCGACCTCGAGGTGACCGCGGAAGGCATCGAGACCCCTGAACAAGCCGCATTTCTGAACGCAGTCGGCTGTCCTGCGGTACAAGGCTATCTATTCAGCCGGCCAGCGCCGGCCAGTCATTTCACCACCGAGTGGCTATGCCACTACCGGGAATCGGATAGCTTCCAAGTCAACCCCGCTGCATGAGCACACTGCGACTTATCCTGGGCGACCAGCTCAATGCCGGCCACAGCTGGCTGCGCGAACGCCGCGACGATGTGATCTACCTATTGATGGAAGTGCGTAGCGAGACCGACTACGTGCGCCACCATGCCCAGAAGGTGCTGGCCATCTTCGCCGCCATGCGCGGCTTTGCCGCGGCCCTGCAGGCCGCCGGCCATCACGTGCACTACCTCCGCATCGGCGATCCACACAACCGGCAGAGCCTGGCTGCCAATCTGGCCCAGGTAGCCAACGAGCTCGGCATCCAGCGTATCGAGCGCATCGAGGCCGATGAATATCGGGTCGAGCAGGCGCTGGATCAGGCGATCGCCGCGCTGGACCTGCCCAACCAGACCGTCAGCGCCGAGCATTTCCTGCTGGAGCGCAGCGAAATCGCCGCCCAGTTCGCCAGCAAAGTGCCGCGTATGGCGACCTTCTATCGCGCCATGCGTCTGCGCTTTCGCCTGCTGCTGGATGCCGCGGGCGAGCCTGTGGGTGGGCAATGGAGCTATGACGCCGACAACCGCGAGAAATGGTCTGGCACACCGGCCGCCCCCGCCTGGCCCAACACACGCCACGATCTGCGCGCCTTGTGGGCGGAAATTCAGGCCGCTGGCGTGCAGACGCTGGGCGAGCCCTCGGCCGAGGCCTTCCCCTGGCCGCTGAGCCGGCGCGAGGCAAGACTATGGCTCGCGCACTTCATCGAATATGCGCTGCCGCATTTCGGGCGCTTCCAGGATGCGCTCAGTCGCGAATCACGCACGCTGTTCCATTCCGGGCTCAGCTTTGCGCTGAATGTGAAACTGCTGCATCCGCTTGAAGTGATCCAGGCCGCGCTGGCGGCTTTCGAGGCCGGCAAGGTGCCGCTGGCCGATATCGAGGGCTTTGTGCGCCAGATTCTGGGCTGGCGTGAATTCGTGCGCGGCGTGTACTGGGCACGCATGCCCGGCTATGCCCAACTCAATGCGCTGAATGCTCAGCGCCCGCTGCCAAGCTGGTACTGGAGCGGCGACACGCAGATGGCCTGCCTGCAGCAGGCGATCCGCCAGTCGCTGGATAGCGCCTACGCCCACCATATCCAGCGCCTGATGGTGACCGGCAACTTTGCCCTGCTGGCCGGCTGCGCGCCGGACGAGGTGGATGCCTGGTATCTGGGCATCTATATCGATGCGTTTGAATGGGTGGAGCTGCCCAATACGCGCGGCATGAGCCAGTTTGCCGATGGCGGCCTGCTGGGCAGCAAGCCCTACTGCGGCTCGGCCAGCTATATGCAGCGCCAGGGCGACTACTGCCGCGGCTGCCATTACGACGCCAAGCGCCGCCATGGCGAACGGGCCTGCCCGCTCAATAGCCTGTACTGGCACTTCCATCTGCGCCATGCCGACAGCCTGGGCCGCAACCCGCGCCTGGCCATGCCCTACAAGGCGTGGTCGCGCATGGATGAGACCGAGCGCAGCGCCACGCTCGCCCAGGCCGAGCACTATCTGGCCAGGCTGGATACGCTCTAGTCAGTCGAATCAGTCGGGAATGCGTGCGTACACGCGGGTATTGCGCAGCTGGCCTTGCAGATCGAGGCGATCGCGCCGCAGCGTGCCTTCCAGCACAAAGCCGGCCCGCTCGGCCAGGCGCCAGCTGGCGGTGTTGCGCTCATCGGTAGTCAGGAAGACCCGCTGCGCGCCCAGGGCCTGCAAAGCGTAATCACTGAGCGCACGCACCCCCTCGGTCATCAGCCCGCGCCCGCCCCAGCCTTGGCGACACCAGTAGCCGACTTCGAATTGGCGCAAGGTCCAGTCCGCCTTGTGCAGGCCGCTGCCGCCCATCAGCACGCCGCTGTGCTTGTCGATGAAGAAGGCCATCAGGTCTTCATTGAGCAGAAAGCGCGCATAGGCGCGCCGGCAAGCCTGTTCCGATTCTGCCAGGGTCGGCGCCGGCCACACCCAGCCCAACCAGGTTTTCAGGCTCTCGGCTGATTCGACGATGGCCGCATTGAAGATCGCCCCATCGCCTGGCTTGGCGACGCGAATCAGCAGGCGTTCTGATTCCAGCTGTTCAGGCAATTGGCTCAGCATGGCGCCCCCCAATCGACAGTCTTTACGAGAACTGTGCCCGGCGGCGACGCAGCCACAGCGCCGCCAACACGGCCATGCCGGCCAGTAGCAAGGCGGCCGCATTACCCCAGCGCATATAGGGCGTATTGCCCTGCATGCCCTGCACGCTGGCCGTCAAGATGCCTTCGATACGCTCGGGCAGACGCGCCGCGTACTGGCCATTCGGGCTGATCACCGCCGTGGTGCCGCTATTGGTGGCGCGCAACATCGGGCGGCCCGTTTCCAGCGCGCGCGCCTGGGAAATCTGCCCATGCTGGGCCAGCGCCACCGAGCCATCGAACCAGGCCAGATTGGACAGATTGAGCAACATGGTGGCTTGGCGCGCATTGGGCAGCAGCTCCTCGCCGAACACGTCCTCGTAGCAGATATTGGCGGCGATGCGCTGGTCGCGCACCGCGAGCGGCGTCTGCACCGGGCCGCCCGAGCTGAAATCAGCCAGCGGCATGTGCAGGATATTGTCGTACACCCAGGCAAACAGCGGGCGCAGCGGCACATACTCACCAAACGGCACCAGGTGCGCCTTGTAGTTGGCCGGACGCTTGGGGTCGGTCAGCAGCACGGCGCCGTTGTAATAGCGCTGGCTCTTCGCGTCCAAGCGCGGCGCACCGGCAATCAGGGCGGCGTTCTGCACCTGGGCATAGCTGAGCACCGCGTCCAGATAATCGGGCGGCACCTCATGCAGGAAGATCGGGAAGGCGGTCTCGGGCAACACGATCAGCTCGGCCTTGGCCTGCTTGACCAGCTGGTAATAGGTGCGCAGATTGTAGATCAGGTCATCCACGCCCCATTTCTGGTTCTGCGGAATCGCCCCCTGCAGCAGCGCCACCTTGAGCGGCTTGCCGCTGGGCGTGGTCCAGGCCACTTGTTTGAGCGCAATGCCGACGCCACATAGCAGCAGCGCACCAGCCAGCAGGGCCGCATCGATGCGTGCCAGGCGGCGCCCGAGCAACCAGGCCACCAGGCCTGCCAGCCAGGCCAGCAGCCCACTCACACCATACACACCGAGCAGCGGTGCAAAGCCCGCCAGCGGGCCGTCCGGCATCTGGCTATAGCCGATGGCCGCCCAGGGAAAGCCGGTAAACAGCCAGCCACGCAGCCATTCGACCAGCAACCAGCCAGCCGGCAGGGCCAGCAGCAGCAGGATGGCGCGCGATTCGCCAGCCAGGCGCCGCGCCGCATAGGCCGCCAGCGCCGGGTAGAGCGCTAGGAAGGCGGCCAGCGCCGCCACCGCCAGCACGGCCAGCGCCGCCGGCATCCCGCCGTAGGTATGCAGACTGATGAAGATCCAGTGCACGCCGGCCGAGAAATAGCCGAAGCCCCAGGCCCAGCCTATCCAGGCAGCGCGTCGCGCATCGGGCGCGCTATCGACCAGGCCAAACAGCAGCGCCACCGACAGCAGCACCAGCGGCCAGAAGTAAAACGGCGCGAAGCCAAACAGGGCAATGGCGCCAATCAGAGCGGGGGGGAGCAGTCGGGCCAGCTGCCGGCGCGCCGCCTGCCAGCGGCTCACGCAGCGTCCGAAGCCGGGGCGGCTTCGCGTTCGATCAACAGGATATGCACGCGCCGGCTATCGGCACGCAGCACCTGGAAATGCAGGCCACCAAAGCTGATCGCATCGCCGCGCTTGGGCACGCGGCCGAACTCGGTCACCACCAGGCCGCCCACGGTATCGATGTCCGCATCGCTGAAATCGGTGTCCAGCGCACGGTTCAGGTCGGCAATCGGTGTCATTGCCTTCACGCGCCAACGGCCCTGTCGGTCGGGCAGGATATTGTCGCCAGTTTCATCGAAATCGTATTCGTCCTCGATATCGCCAACGATCTGCTCGACCACGTCCTCGATGGTAACGAGGCCGGCCACGCCACCATATTCGTCCACCACCACTGCCAGGTGGTTGCGGTTGGCACGGAACTCCTTCAACAGCACATTCAGGCGCTTGGATTCGGGAATGAATACCGCCGGGCGCAGCATCTGGCGCAGATTGAAGTCTTGGCGAGCGTAGTAGCGCAGCAGGTCCTTGGCCAGCAGGATGCCGATGATATTGTCCTTGCTGCCCTCATAGACCGGGAAGCGTGAGTGACCGGACTCGATCACATAGGGAATGAAGTCGGCCGGCGCGGCCTCGACTTCGATTACATCCATCTGGGCGCGCGGAATCATCACATCGCGCACCTGCAGGTCGCCGACCTGCAGCACACCTTCAATCATCGCCAGCGCATCAGCATCGAGCAGATGGCGCTCGAAGGCCGAATGCAGCAATTCGACCAGCTCTTCGCGGTCTTCCGGCTCGCGTAGCAGGAAGGCGGTCAGCCTTTCCAGCCAGTTGGCCTTGTGGTTGGGGGAAGCAAGCGATGAGCGACTAGAAGGTAAGTCCATGATGGTGGGGTGGAATAAGGATGAGGCCGATTATAGCCGTGGGATTGTTGCAGCGCCTAAGGCGCCGCTTCAGGGGAGTTCGTAGCATTCCACCGGCAATCCGTCCGGATCGGCGCAGAAGGTGAAACGCGCGCCGGTGAATTCATCCACGCGCACCGGCTCGCAGACAATGCCGTAAGCCTGCAGGCGCGCCAGCATGGCATCCAGATCGCGCACGCGCAGCGCCAGGTGGCGCAGACCGAGCGCCTCGGGCCGGCTTGGGCGCGGCGGCGCCTTGGGGAAGGTGAAAAGCTCAAGCTGCGCGCCATCGGGCAGGCGCACATCCACCTTCCAGGAATCGCGCTCGGCGCGGTAGTGGGCGGCAATCTCCTGCCCACCCAGTGCATCGAGATAGAAGCGCCGCGCGGCGGCCAGATCGGACACGATCAGCGCCACATGGTGCAGGCCAAGCAGGGGGCTGGGCAAATCAGGACACATGGATATCGATGCCCTGCCACCAGATCAACGCCGCGGCGATCAGCACCAGCAAAAGCAGCAGCCCGAACAAGCGCTGACGCCGCGCTGCGCGCGGATCGAGCAAGCGCTGCAGCACCAGCCATCCGACCAGCACCGCCAGCAGCAGGGCGATCAGCTTGAGCACCGACATCAGCTAGCGCCCCGCTCAGGCGTCCGGCGCGCCTTTTTCGCTCGCATACGGGTCGGGGTAGCCGAGGCTGGCCAGCAAGGCGGTTTCCAGCCCTTCCATGGCCTCTGCCTCCAGTTCGTCCTCGTGGTCATAGCCTTGCAGATGCAGCACGCCATGCACGATCAGATGCGCCCAATGCGCTTCCAGCGCCTTGCCCTGCTCGAAAGCCTCGCGCTCGACCACGGCCGGGCAGAGCACCAGATCGCCCATCACCACGTCTTCCATACCCGGCATCGGCTCGCCCTCGTTGAAGGCAAAGCTCAGCACATTGGTGGCGTAATCCTTGTGGCGGAACTCGCGGTTCAGCGAGCGCGCCTCGGCCTCGTCCACGATGCGTACGGTGATCGACGCATCCAGACCAGCTTCCAGCGCCGCCTCGGCCCAGCTGCGAATCAGCTTCTTACCCGGGGTGCCCTTGGGCTTGTCCGCGTATTGCACGGTCAGGTCGAGCTCACCCAGCACCAGCTCGTCTTCCTGCACATCGTGCTCCACACCGATGCTCAGCGCATTGGCGCTGACCGGGCGCATCAAGAGGCGCGCCGGCGTACCTTCCTCGGCAGGGGTACCGATCAGCACGCCATCCGGCGCATCCAGCAGTACATGCAGCTCGCTGCCATCGGCCAGCAAGAGCCGCAGCTGCTCGGCCTTGACCAGCTTTTCACGCCCCTTGGCGTCGATGGCGAATACGGTAACAGCGGCGGTTTGGCTCATGGGTCTTCCCGGGTTCAGGCAGCGCGCAGGCGCCGCAATTCATTGCTCAGCCAGCTCTTGCTGGGCTGCTCGGCCTTGCCGGGGCAACGCGCGGCATAGGGCTTGCCGCTCAGATAGCTCTGGCTGGCCAGTTGTTCAATAAAGTCTTCCGCACTGCGGATGCGATTACCGGCCTTAGCGAGCTTCATGCGCAGATGCTCGCTCGCCTCAGAGCTGGCATGCACGCTGCCATTGCGCACGAACTGGCAGCCGGAGCGGGCCACGAAGTCGAGCAGCTGGTCGATCTCGCGCTGCGCCTTGGCATCCAGCGCCATGGCCGGCAGGGCAGCCAGTAGGAGGCACAGCAGCAGCGATCTAGCCATGCTTGACCTCCGAGGTCTCGGCCTTGTTGAGCGCCTTGTCGCGCCGGTCATAGGCATCGACGATCTTCTGCACCAGCGGGTGGCGCACCACATCGTCAGTCTGGAAGTAATGCAGGGCAATGCCGCGCACATTCTGCAGCACGCTTTGCGCATCGATCAGGCCCGATTTCTGATGTTTGGCCAGGTCGATCTGGGTCACATCGCCAGTCACCACCGCGCGCGAGCCAAAGCCGATACGGGTCAGGAACATCTTCATCTGCTCGGGCGTGGTGTTCTGCGCCTCGTCAAGGATGATGAAGGCGTGGTTGAGGGTGCGGCCGCGCATAAAGGCCAGCGGGGCGATTTCGATCACGCCGCGTTCGAACAATTTGGTGACCTTCTCGAAGCCCATCAGGTCATACAGCGCGTCGTACAAGGGGCGCAGATAGGGGTCGACCTTCTGCACCAGGTCGCCAGGCAGAAAGCCAAGCCGCTCGCCCGCCTCCACCGCCGGTCGCACCAGCACCAGGCGCTTGACCGTGTCGCGCTCCAGCGCGTCGACCGCGCTGGCCACGGCCAGATAGGTCTTGCCGGTACCGGCCGGGCCGATGCCGAAGGTGATATCGTGTTCCTGAATCGCCTTCAGATAGATATTCTGGCGCGGGGTGCGGCCGCGCAGATCGGCGCGCTTGGTCTTCAGCACCGGCATGCCGTCCTCGCCCGGCGCAGCCGGCAAGCCGTCTTCCGGCATGCGCAGTTCGATCAGGCTGAGCTGGACCTCCTCCACCTCGATGGGCCGATGCGAGATCGAGTAGAAGCGCTCCAGCAACTCCGCCGCCAGCTTGGTCTGGGCAATCCGCCCCGAGATGCTGAAATGCTCGCCGCGCCGCACGATGTCCACTTCCAGCGCGGTCTCGATCTGACGCAGGTTCTCTTCCAACGCGCCACACAGATTGGCCAGCCGGCCATTGTCGACCGGCGCGAAATGCAATTCCCGAGTGGCGTGGCGGATGCTCATGCGGCGATGGTTTCCTTGGTGACGATCTCGCCGCGCAGGCTGTGCGTGGCGGTTTCCGTGATGCGTACTTCAACGAACTGATTGATCAGACGCGGGTTGCCGACAAAGTTCACCACGCGGTTATTGTCGGTGCGGCCGGCCAGTTCGTTCTCGTTCTTGCGCGAAATTTTCTCGACCAGCACGCGCTGCACAGTGCCGACCATGCTGCGATTCACCTCATCGGCCAGCTCGTCGATGCGTTTTTGCAGGCGTTGCAGGCGCTTGAGCTTGACCGCCTCGTCCACCTCATCATGCAGCTCGGCGGCCGGCGTGCCCGGGCGGCGGCTGTAGACAAAGCTGAAGCTCGCATCAAAGCGCACATCGTCGATCAGCTTCATGGTGCGCTCGAAATCCTCGTCGCTTTCGCCCGGGAAGCCGACGATGAAGTCGGACGAGATGCACAGATCCGGGCGCGCCTCGCGCAGCTTGCGCACAATGGCCTTGAATTCCAGCGTGGTGTAACCGCGCTTCATATTGACCAGGGTGCGGTCGGCGCCGGCCTGCACCGGCAGATGCAGATGCGACACCAGCTTGGGCAGAGTGCGGTAGCAATCGATCAGCCGCTGGGTCATTTCCTTCGGGTGGCTGGTCGTGTAGCGGATGCGCTCGATGCCGGGAATCTCGTGCACGTACTCAAGCAGCAGCGCGAAGTCGGCAATCTCACCGTCTTCCATCTTGCCGAGGTAGGCATTGACGTTCTGGCCCAGCAGCGTGACTTCCTTGACGCCTTGCTGCGCGAGGTCGGCCACTTCCACCAGCACATCCTCGAACGGGCGGCTGACTTCCTGGCCGCGCGTGTAAGGCACCACGCAGAAGGAGCAGAACTTCGAGCAGCCTTCCATGATGGACACAAAGGCCGAAGCGCCTTCCACGCGCGCAGGCGGCAGGTGGTCGAACTTCTCAATTTCCGGGAAGGAGATATCGACCTGAGCCGCGCCGCTCTCGCGCCGCTTGGCAATCAGCTCGGGCAGGCGGTGCAGGGTCTGCGGGCCGAACACCACGTCCACGTAGGGCGCGCGCTTGACGATGGTCTCGCCTTCCTGCGAGGCCACGCAGCCACCGACACCGATCACCAGATTCGGATTCAGCTGCTTGAGGTGCTTAATGCGACCAAGGTCGGAGAACACCTTCTCTTGCGCCTTTTCGCGCACCGAGCAGGTATTGAACAGGATCACATCGGCTTCTTCGACGTTATCGGTCTTGCTCAGCCCTTCGCTGGCATGCAGCACATCGGCCATCTTGTCCGAGTCGTACTCGTTCATCTGGCAGCCAAAGGTTTTGATGAAGACTTTCTTGCTCACGATCGATCCACCTGTGAAACGCTCTAAAATCAAGCGCTTATCTTACCCGCCACGCGGCGCTTGCGCATAAGGAAAAAGCCCGCCGCCTAATGGCGACGGGCTTTTGAAACCTGGTGGCTATGACTGGACTTGAACCAGTGACCCCAGCATTATGAGTGCTGTGCTCTAACCAGCTGAGCTACATAGCCATCGAAGAGGGCGCGATTATCTAGAGGGTCGCGACCGTCGTCAAGCCCCCATCACGATTTTCTTACAAAGCCCCCGATCGATCATCGCGCCCAAAGCCCGCCAGTAGCGCTGGCAACGCTAGCTGCTTCGAGAAGGCGATGACTTTGAACAACTCGCCCATCTCAGCCGGGCTCATCAGCTTGTTCAAGGCGACTGTCGCCTTTAGATAGTCGTTCGAGCCCGCCTCCAGGCGACCCAGGCAATCGAGCACGCCGGCCTCGAGCAGGAAGGACGCCTGCGAGGTGAAGCCCTCAAGCTGCCAGCCGACCTCCATCGCCGCGCGATAAATGGCCGAGAAGTCCACATGGGTGGTGATGTCCTCCAGACCCGGCAGATGAAACGGATCATCGTGGCTGTGATGGCGGTAGTGGCAGATCAGCGTGCCCATATGGCGCTGCGGGTGATAGTACTCGCCGGCCACAAAACCGTAATCAGGCAGGATCAGCGCACCCTGCTTGACCGCAGCCTCCAAGGCACGCACAAAGCCCTGCGCCTCTAGCTGCACCTCGGTCTGATAGCCGACGGGCAGGTCCAGCTCAACCAGCGCGGCAGCCAAGGCAGGGTCGCTAATGGCGCGATCGGCCCAGGCAAAGCCCCCCTCCTGCCAGACCACACCACGGCGCTGCCAGCCAACGTCACCCCGCCGTACCAGCTCACAGGGCATCGCATCCAGCAGCTCATTCCCCACCACACAGCCGACGAAGTCCGTGGGCAGCGCGCTCAGCCAGCGCACCCGGTCCAGCAAGTCCGGCACAGCGGCTTGCAAGGTGGCACGTTGCCGCTCGGCCAGATCGGCCGATAGTTCGAGAATCAGATAGCGCGCGGGCAGCACATCGCGCTGCGCAAGTTCCTGCAGCAGATCGGCCGCTAGCCGCCCGGTGCCGGCACCGACCTCGAGCACATCACCGCCGCAAGCAGCCAAGACTTGGGCGACCGGGCCAGCCAAGGATTGGGCGAACAGCGGGCTGAGTTCCGGCGCGGTGATGAAGTCGCCTGCCGCGCCGAACTTACGGCTGCCGGCGCTGTAATAACCGAGACCCGGTGCGTACAGGGCCAGACGCATATAGTCGGCAAATGGCAGCCAGCCGCCGGCACGCGCAATCTCATCCCGGATCAGGGCAGTCAGCGCCTGGCTACTGGACAACTGTTCGGCGTCGGGGGCAGGTAAGGAGCGCATGTGTTAGATTCGATTTCCATTCGAGATCGACCAGTTTAACGAGGCAGAGCGATGCAGGGCAAAGTGGTATTGGTAACAGGGGGTGCGAAGCGCGTCGGTGCCGCCATCGTGCGCAAGCTGCATGGGGCCGGCGCCAATGTGATGCTTCACTATCGCAGCTCGTCCACCGAGGCACGCGCACTGGCCGCTGAACTGAATCTGCAGCGCCCGAATTCGGTCGCCATCAGCCAGGCGGATCTGCTCAATATCGCCGGCCTGCCTGTGCTGGTGCAGCAGACCATCAGCCAGTTCGGCCGGCTCGATGCGGTGGTCAATAACGCCTCCAGCTTTTTCCCCACCCCGGTAGGCGAAGTCGACGAAGCCGGTTGGCTTGATCTGATTGGCAGCAATCTGAAAGCCCCACTCTTCCTGGCACAGGCCGCCGCACCCGAGCTGAAGAAGACCCAGGGCTGCATCGTCAGTATTGCCGATATCCACGTCGAGCGGCCGATGAAAGGCCATGTGGTCTACAACATCGCCAAGGCCGGTCTGGTGGCCATGACCAAATCACTGGCACGCGAGCTGGCGCCTGAGATCCGCGTGAACGCCGTCGCCCCCGGCGCCAATATCTGGCCGGACGAAGAATCGGTCTTCGATGAACTGGCCCGCCAGCGCATTACCAGCAGCATCCCGCTCAAGCGCGTGGGCGAACCGGATGATCTGGCGCGCACCATCCTGTTCCTGATCCAGGATGCACCCTACATTACCGGCCAGGTCATCAATGTGGATGGCGGTCGCAGCATCTATCTGTAAGTATCGCGCGAGCTACCGATAGGCAGCCATTCAAACCGCCTGGACTGCATCGCAGAAGTGCGCGGGGACGCGTTTCAGCGCAGCGGCCTGGCCTGCCGGCAACTCGATAGCGTCGAGCCGACGGGGAGAGACGAGCGAATCGCGGATTCTGCGCACGCTACGGCTGCGTAGTCGACAAAAAACCCTGTAAAATCACGCGCTTTCGCATTTTCAGGTCAGTCCCATGGACACCGCAGTCACCGATACCTCGCCCAGCAGCGCTGAGCAAAAAGCCAAGTACAACTTCGACAAGCTAGCCAAGCGCTTGCGCCACGCCGTTGGCGATGCGATCAATGATTTCAATATGATCGAGCAGGGCGACCGCATCATGGTGTGCATGTCGGGCGGCAAAGACAGCTACACCATGCTGGATATCCTGCTCAGCCTGCAAAAAAGTGCGCCTATCGATTTCGAGCTGGTGGCCGTCAATCTCGACCAGAAGCAGCCCGGCTTTCCCGAACACGTGCTGCCTGAATACCTGGCCAGCCTCGGCGTCGAGTACCGCATCATCGAAGAGGACACCTACTCGATCGTTAAACGCGTGATCGAAGATGGCAAGACGACCTGCGGCCTGTGCTCGCGCCTGCGCCGCGGCATCCTGTACCGGGTGGCCGATGAGCTCGGTTGCACCAAAATCGCCCTCGGCCACCATCGCGACGACATTCTGGAAACCCTGTTCCTAAATATGTTCCATGGCGGGCGCCTGAAGGCCATGCCGCCCAAGCTGGTCAGCGATGATGGTAAGCATATGGTGATCCGCCCACTTGCCTACTGCCGCGAAAAGGATATCGAGCGCTACGCCGGTCTGCGCGCATTCCCCATCATCCCCTGCAATCTGTGTGGCTCGCAGCCCAATCTGCAACGCGAGGTAGTCGGTCAGATGCTGAAGGATTGGGATAAGCGCTTCCCAGGCCGACTGGAAACCATGTTCCGCTCGCTGCAGAACGTGGTGCCCTCCCACCTGGCGGACCCGAAGCAATTCGACTTCGTGGGCTTGCAAACTCAGGACAGCCCTTACGCCGACGGCGATACCGCCTTCGATGCGCCAGAACTGCCCAGCAACGAGAACGCCCACCCCTTCGCCAAGCTCAGCATCCTCGATAGCCGTAATCGCAGCGGAGGCTGTCACTGATGCGCTTCGGTCGCCGCATGCACAAATCGTTTGCCGACGATGTGGTCGTCGACGTCAGCGAGAAGGACGGCATCCGCTCGCTGCACCTGGGCTCGGAAGCCATCCAGAGTTCAATGCGGGTGCGCGATCCGATCGAACTGGTGCTTGGTTACAGCCGCTGCATGTTCGCCTTTCTGCTGTTCCGGGAAGTCCCCAAGCAGATGGTGGTGATCGGACTGGGCGGCGGCTCCATACCCAAGTTTGTGCACCACCATATGCCGCAGACCCGCGTGGTTGCGGTCGAGCTACTACCCCAGGTGGTCAGCATTGCCCGCAGCATGTTCTGCCTGCCGCCCGACGATGAGCGCCTGCAGGTCGTGGTTGGCGATGGCGCTGCCTATATCGCTAATCTGCTCGACCCGGTCGATATCATCATGCTGGATGCCTTTGGGCCGACCGGCATCGCCGAAGCACTCTCTACCGAAGATTTCTTTGGCCGCTGCCGCGATAGGTTAACGCCGGATGGCACCCTGCTGGTCAATCTGTGGGGCTCCGATCCACGCTTCCAGGTCTATGTCGACCGGCTGTCGCGCGCCTTCGACGGTCAGGTGCTCTGCTTGCCGGCGCGGCAGCGCGGCAATATCACCGCACTGTGTTTCAAGCGCAGCAGCCACAACCCGAGCTGGAGCAGCCTGAAGGAGCGCGCCGCCATCCTGGAGGCGCATTTCCCGCTCGAGTTCAGCGAATTCGTCACCGACCTCACCCGCATGAACGAGCACAACGATCGCCGACTGGCGATCTGACGCCACAGATGTCGGCCGCGCTTTCCATCACTCGGCCAATGTGAAAAAATCGCTGCAATTTAACGATTTATACGGTGATACCCATGCTCGACAGAGACGGCTATCGCCCCAACGTTGGCATCATTATCTGCAACGACAAAAACCAGGTATTTTGGGGCAAACGCGTTCGCGAACATTCCTGGCAGTTTCCACAGGGTGGCATCAAGTCGGGCGAGACACCCGAACAGGCCATGTTCCGTGAGCTGATGGAAGAAACCGGGCTCAAACCCGAACATGTACGCATCCTGGGGCGTACGCGCGATTGGCTGCGTTACGATGTGCCCACCCACTGGGTAAGGCGCGAGTGGCGCGGTACTTACAAAGGGCAAAAGCAGATCTGGTTTCTGCTGCGGCTGGTTGGGCGCGAATGCGATGTGTCGCTACGGGCCTCGAATCACCCGGAGTTCGACGCCTGGCGCTGGAATGATTACTGGGCGCCGCTGGAAGCGGTGATCGAGTTCAAGCGAGGCGTCTACGAACATGCGCTGTCCGAATTGGCGCGCTTCCTGCACCCCGTGCCTCGGCAACGGCAAAACCCTCGTCCGCAACGGCAAGCCAACGCCACCTAAGCAAAACGGCATGGAATCCATCCATGCCGTTTTCTTTTCCAGCGCCAATGCAAAAGCTAGTGCAGCAGTTCGCGCAATTGCGCCTCATCCAGATAAGCCAGCTCCGATTGACCCAGGCAGTCCATCAGCACAAAACGAATACGCCCATCCAGCACCTTCTTGTCCTGTGCCATCAGCTCCATCCAGCGCGCGAAACCGAGCTCAGGTGCAGTCGTCGGCAAGTCTGCGCGCTGCAATAGCAGCTCGATACGCGCCACCTCGTCAGCGCGCAACTTACCGAGCAGGGCCGAGGCCTTGGCAGCCAACACCATGCCTGCAGCGATCGCTTCACCATGCAGCCATACGCCATAACCCAGCCCCGCCTCGATCGCATGACCGAAGGTATGGCCCAGATTCAACAACGCCCGCACACCTTCCTCACGCTCGTCGGCTGCCACAATACGCGCCTTGTTCTGGCAGGATCGCTCCACCGCGTAAGCCAGCGCCTCCATATCGCGCCGCATCAGTGCCGCCATATTCCGCTCAAGCCATTCGAAGAAGGGCAGATCGTCGATCAGGCCGTACTTGATCACCTCAGCGAGGCCGGCCGAATACTCGCGTGCGGGTAAGGTCTGCAAGGTATCCAAGTCCGCCAACACCAAGCGTGGCTGGTAGAAGGCGCCAATCATATTCTTACCCAGCGGGTGGTTGATGGCGGTCTTGCCTCCAACGGAGGAATCCACCTGCGCGAGCAGCGTGGTCGGTACCTGGATAAAAGGCATGCCACGCTGGTAGATGGCCGCGGCAAAACCCGTCATATCGCCGACCACTCCACCGCCCAAGGCAATCAGCGTTGTCTTGCGCTCGCAGCGATGCTCAAGCAAAGCGTCGAGTATCTGATTCAAGGTTTCCCAATTCTTGTACTGCTCACCATCTGGCAGCACGATACGCAGGGTGCGAATCCCTGAAGACTCCAGAGCCTGCTGCAAATCCTCCAAATACAATGCAGCCACCGTCTGATTGGTCACAATGGCGACCCTAGCCTGTGGCAAACAGGCCGCGATCAAGCTAGCGTCTTTGAGCAAGCCGCTGGCAATCTGAATCTGATAAGGCGCGTGGGCCAACTCAACAGCTACGGTTCGCATGTTTCTTCTGCAGTTCATGGACGATATGAAGCGCGAGCTGATTCACGCTCTGGCGGCTGGTATCCACCACAAGATTGGCAACTTCGCGATATAGCGGGTCACGCTCGGCGTACAGCGCCTGCAAACGCCCTTTCGGGTCTGCGGTTTGCAGCAAAGGGCGGTTCTTATCTAAACGGGTGCGCTGGTACAGGTCTTCGGGAGAAGCACGTAGGTAGATGACGTAACCCTCGGAAGCAAGGCGATGGCGGTTGTCCGGGTTCAACACCGCACCACCACCCGTGGCCAAAACAACATCCTGCAAAGCAGTCAGCTCGCGGATAGTCTCCACCTCGCGCTGACGAAACCCCGCCTCACCTTCCAGTTCGAAAATGATAGGGATACGTACGCCCGTGCGCGCCTCGATTTCATGGTCGCTATCGTAGAAAACCTTATTGGTCAGCCGCGCTAACGCCCGCCCAATGGTGGTTTTCCCCGCCCCCATCAAACCCACTAGAAAAAAATTGCCCGGCAAATTCATGCCGGGCATTGTAGCGGATTGCGCCGTCTTAGCGCAGCGTCAGCGCATCATCCAAGATGCGTGGCGTGATGAAGATCAGCAACTCACGCTTGGTGTTCGTACCCGTCTTGGTCTTGAACAAATGACCCAAGATAGGCACATCACCGAGCAGAGGCACCTTCGACTCGCCGTTTGACTCAGTGAGCTCGTAGATCCCGCCGATCACAGCAGTATCACCATTACTTACAAGCACATTAGTTTCCACGCTACGCGTGTCAACAACAGGGTTAGCACCCGTTGAGGCTAACGCATCTTTACTGATCTTCAACTCCATGAAGATGCGGCGATCAGGCGTAATACGAGGAGTAACCTCAAGCTCAAGATTAGCCTCCTTTTCCTCGGAAGTATTAGCGCCATTCTGTCCGGGAACGGTGATGTAGAAACGAGAACCTTGCTTAATTACCGCCTTTTGCTGATCACCCGTAATAATTCTAGGGCTTGAAACCGTTCGACCGTTACCTGCGGCCTCAAGGGCTTGCAATTCCAGGCTTAGCAAAGCACCCACGCTACTATTCAATAGAGTAATACCCAAAGACGCGGGAGATACGCCCCCCAAAGCACTTGCAGGTAAGTTGACATTTGTCGTGGTGGCTGCATTAACACCATTATTCAAGACATCAATGGAATCATTAATGCCGGATGCGATGCCGATGCGATTCTTATCGCCGAGCGTCCTATCCCCTCGAACAGCAAGACGCGCGCCAAGTGTGCGGCTGAAATTATCATCCGCGATTACAATTCGTGCCTCAATCATGACCTGCCGAGCTGCAACATCGGAGCGCAGCAATAGAGCACGAATAGAGTCGAGCTTAGACGGGATATCACTAACAATTAAGACATTATTGCGTGTCTCTACAATTGCGCTACCACGCTTGCTGAGGAAGGATTGTTTCTCATTAAGCAGCATCGCCCTCAAGTCCTCAGCTTTAAGATAGTTCAGCTGAAAGGACTCGGTGCGTAGCGGCTCAATATCTGCAATTTGTGCCTTAGCTTCAAGAGCCATCTTTTCACGTGAAGCAATCTCTTCACGCGGCGCAATCCACATTACGTTTCCATTCTCACGCTTATCCAATCCTTTACTCTGAAGAATAAGATCAAGCGCTTGGTCCCAGGGGACATCCTTCAACCGTAACGTAACGTTACCACTGACGGTATCACTGGTAATAATGTTCTTACCAGTAAACTCGGCGATGACCTGCAATACGGTCCGAACCTCTACGTTCTGAAAATTGAGCGAGAGCTTATCGCCTTTGTAGGTCGGCTTATCGAGCTGAGCCAGGCGGCGCGCTTGCTCGTCGACATTTTTAACTTCGACAATAAAGCGATTCTCAGTCTGATAGGCTGAATATTCCCAGGCACCCTTAGGCTCAATAACCATCTTAACGGTATCGCCTTGCGCATAACTATCAATAGTCTGAACCGGCGTACCAAAGTCAGTCACATCCATACGCCGCTCAAATTGCCGCGGAAGTGCAGTCTTGGCAAATTCAAGTAACAAGGACTTACCCTGCTGCCTTATATCAATACCGATAGTGGGACTAGACAAGTCGATAGAGATACGCCCCTCCCCATTTTTCCCCCGCCGAAAGTCTACATCACGAATCGACTCTTTGCCTTTATTCTGCGCCGGAGAAAATTGCGTCGCACCTCCAATAGAAGATTGGGCATTGTTTAGGCTTAAATAGACCCTGTTCCCTTCGACCCGCGTTTCATAAGCCGCTGGCTTGATTAAGCCAAGCACAACCCGCACGCGCCCACCGGCCTCAGCAAGGCTAACAGACTTGAGATTACCGCCGGCAGCGGGGTATGTCGCCTTACCGGTATCATTCACGGTGTCGGCAAAATCGAACGCCACGCGAGGGGGAGTATTCACAACGAAACTCGCAGGCGCGGCTACAGGTCGCTGCATTACCAGCATCACCTCTTGACGGTCAGCACTCTCCGTCCGAAGCTCAACGGACTTAATCGCATTAGGCTCCGCTGCAAAAACAAGCGTAGTCATAAGCAGCAACAGCGAGCCTTTTAACCAGTTTTGCCAGGGCCGCTTATTCATTTTTTCTGCTCCATTTCATCCAGGGCCAGCACGCTAGTGCGCTCAACCCAATCACCGCCGCTATCTTCCACGATTTCCTTCAATGACGTTTCAGTCTCAGAAATCCCAGTGACCATCCCAAAATTCTGGCCCATATAACTACCGATCTTTACTCTGTAGAGATTGCCATCGGGAGCACGGATCAAAGCGTTCACTTCCTTGCCCTTCTGTAGCGTCCCCACCATTCTGAGCTTCTCTAAATCATATAGCTCGAGAGTTTCTCTCGGGCGATTAAGATTCGGAGCAAGCGCGCCCCCAGCTTGTTTGGCAACTTCCATTTTGCTGCGGTTGAAGGGATCAACTAGTTCAAAAGCAGCATATACGAAAGGCTCATACGGCTTTGGCGCGGGAAGTGGTTCGATGCGGGTTTTTAAGCTACGACTACTCTCATCCATCCACACCTTAAGATCGTCGAAATCATTACCGATACATGCCGAGAGCGATGCAATCGAAAATACAGCTAGCATAATGTTTTTCATACCTAGCCCCATACCCTTACTTCTTCTTTTTCTTTGCCGCAGCAGCTTTTCTCATCTCAACGGCCTCTTCAGCATCCAGAGATCTATAAGTACTTGCAATAGCCTGCATAGAAAGCAAGCCCGCCCCACCTGCCTGCTGCGCAATATGCATGTCTTTAAGCGTCACGATACGAGAGAGCTGAGATATATCGCTAGCAAATGCAGCCAAGTCGTGATAACCCCCAACTATTTTCAGCTGTATAGGACGCTCAGCAAACTCCGGCGTTTTGATCTCCGAAGGGGATGGCTTAAATAGCTCAAATTGCAACCCCCGACCGACGCCGGACTGGTTAATTTCCGTAATTAATGTTTCCATTTCTGCCTTACTGGGCAGCTGCTTAAGCAAAGCGCCAAATGACTCTTGAATTTCGGCAAGTTGTTGCCGATACGCATCCAGATTCATTGCTTTGGCTTTTTTATCCAAGAAGGCCTGCTTCAACACTTCTTCTTGCGCTCTACCTTGATCTAGAGTTTCAATCTGACCAGCAAGCAAAGCGAAATAGCCTGCAACAACAACGGCGACAACTAATAGCAGGAGAGCAGAAAACTGGATTGGAGCGGGCCAGTTAGCAATCTCTTTCGGATCTAAGCTCCGAAGCTCATCTAAATTCACTTGACAGCCCCTTTATTGCCCTTACCTTCAGTTAAGACTTCCTGCTCTCGCGAGATCAGGACCTTTAACTGAAACAAATTGGAACGCTGCCCGCCTTTGCTCTCAGCCTTGATTTCAATCAGATTGGGCTGCTCAAAGACTGGGGAATCATTGAGGCTACGCATGAGCGTCGAGACTCTCGCACTGGATTGAGCATACCCAATTAGTAGCAGAGAATTACTTACCTGCTTGATCTCAGAAAAGTAAATTCCTTCAGGAACTTGGCGAACCAGCTGATCCAACACCGAGACTGCCTCTCCTCGATTTACCTGGAGACGCTCAACAACCTTTTTCCTATCCAGAAGCTGTTGACGTTCCTTTTTTAGCGTTTCAATTTCTGCGATTTGCTTATCTAACTTTCCATTTTCATCAGCAAGAAAAGCATTCCTCTCTTCTTGAGTAGCAATGCTTGCACTCAATGCCAAATACGCCGACACCACAAGCAATACTCCCAAGCCAACCGAAGTAGCCGCCAAGATCCCGAGCCGAGCGACTCTTGCTTTTCTCTTGTGCTCTCTATGAGGCAGTAGATTGATTTTAATCATCAATCGAACCTCCGCATTGCCAACCCACAAGCAATCATCAGAGATGGCGCGTCCAGCAGCAACTGCCGAGTTTTAATCCTTGCGGACTGACTCATGTTAAGAAACGGATTTGCAATCATCGTACTCACCTGAGTACGGCTGGCCACAACCTCATCTAATCCAGGTATAACACTACAGCCACCTGCCAAGAGGATATGGTCTACCGAACTATATTGCGTCGAGGTAAAAAAGAATTGCAAGGCCCTGGAAATTTCGAGCGCCAATGAATCCATAAAAGGCTGCAATACCTCTGGCTCATAGCTATCAGGCAGGCCACCATTGCGCTTCGCAGCCTCGGCTTCCTCAGCAGAAAGATTAAATTTCCTCTGAATATCCTGAGTCAACTGCGCGCCGCCAAATGCCTGCTCTCTTGAGTAGATCTGCTGACCATCACGCAGTACATTGATGTGCATCATTGCAGCACCGATATCAACGATAACCACAGTCTGACCCTGCCCATTATTAGGCAGTTGACGTTCAATTAACTCGTATGCCGCCTGAGTGGCAAAAGACTCGACGTCCATCACGACAGCCTTTAAACCCGCGGCTTCGATCGCTGCAACACGATCCTCCACCTTCTCCTTGCGCGATGCAGCAATCAACACCTCAACCTCATCAGGGGTTGCGGCAGATGCGCCAAGCACCTGAAAGTCCAAGTTCACCTCATCAAGTGCAAAAGGAATGTACTGATTTGCCTCAGTCTCAACCTGCTGCTCCAGCTCAGCTTCAGTTTGGCCCGCAGGGACCGTAATCTTCTTGGTGATCACTGCAGCAGCCGGCAATGCAAGTGCAGCCCCCTTCACACGCGTACCCATCAGGCGCCATGCCCGCTTTACTGCTTCAGAAACAGCCTCCAAATTAGCAATGTTTCCGTCAGCAACAGCGTCCTTTGGCAAAGGCTCTATGACGTATCGCTCGATAGTAAAATGCTTGCCCGATTCAGATAGCTCTACCAGCTTCACCGCAGAGGTGCTTATGTCGACGCCAATCAAAGCTGGTGCTTTAGGCTTTAGGAAATCTAGATTCAACTTGAATTTCCCTTTAAATAATTTAGTTGGGAGTGATGATTTCACGAGTTTCAGCTTAAATGCTAGCAGCCCACCTGAACAGTGTAAAGGCGAATTATGCATTTATGCTAAAGCGCAGCGGCCGAGCCTCCGAGGTAGAATGCGAGACATCAACCACCAAGAGACAAACTCATGACGCATCGTTGGTTAGTGCTCCTTGCTGCGGCAGCGTGTGCACTGATTGTCGCCGTGGCCGGCACTATTCTTGCAGCAGTAGCCCTCACTTACCCCAAGCTGCCAGCCCTAGAGGTTCTGACGGACTATCGTCCCAAAATTCCGTTGCGTGTTTACACCGCAGATGGTGTTCAGATCGGTGAGTTTGGCGAGGAACGACGGGACTTTGTACCCATCGCACAGGTTCCCCTGTTGATGCGTCAAGCTATTCTGGCCGCAGAGGATGAGCGCTTTTATAGTCACAACGGTATTGATTACATCGGCGTAGCCCGAGCTGCGCTGTCTAACTTAGCCTCAGGGCATGCTCAGTCTGGGGCAAGCACCATTACCATGCAGGTTGCGCGAAACTTCTTTCTTTCCAGCGAAAAGACTTTCACTCGGAAATTTAATGAGGCATTGCTGTCGTTTAAGATTGAACATAGCTTATCGAAAGACCAAATTCTTGAACTGTACTTGAACCAGATTTACCTCGGTCAACGTGCACATGGTTTTTCCGCGGCAGCGCAGACGTACTTCGGCAAGCCTCTAGGCGGTCTAAGCATCGCCGAGATGGCTATGCTTGCCGGTTTGCCGAAGGCTCCCTCAAGTTACAATCCTGTTGTCAATCCTAGCCGAGCAAAGCTAAGGCAGCAGTATGTCCTCCGGCGCATGCACGAACTGAACATGATCGACGATGCACAGTACCAGCAAGCGCGCGCGGAAGTGTTGAAGGTCCAGAAAACCAGGGAGAATTTCAATACACACGCCGAGTACGTCGCTGAAATGGTTCGACAAGCAGTGCATGAAAAGTATGGCGAGTCTACATATACACAGGGCCTTAAGGTCTACACCACGATAGATTCAACACACCAGCAAGCAGCGATAGCGGCATCGCGTGCCGGGATTTATGCTTATGATCAGCGTCATGGTTATCGAGGGCCTGAAAGCTATGTTGAATTGAAAGGCATTAGCTCTGCTTCAAGCGATTTTCTCGATGAGCAATTAGCGCCATTTAGCCAAATTGGCGATCTACTTCCTGCAATCGTGACCCAAGCCAGTAATAAATCACTTACTGCCTACCTTAGTAAACACGGCCTAGTTACCCTTAAAGGTAAGTCACTTCAATTTGCATCCCGCCATTTGAGTAGTAAGCTCTCCCCCGCACAACGCATCCGTCCTGGCTCGATTATTCGTGTACAACTGATAGGTGGCGAATGGCAGATTCGGCAAGTACCTGATGTTGAAGTTGGCTTCGTCGCTATTGACCCTAACAGCGGCGCAATCAAGGCCTTGGTTGGTGGTTTCGATTTCCAGAAGAATCATTTCAATCACATTACGCAAGCGTGGCGGCAGCCAGGATCGACATTCAAACCATTTATCTATTCCGCGGGCATTGAGCGCGGCTTTACTCCGGCCAGCATGATCAACGACGCCCCCTTGGTGATTGATCCGACATCCATCGGCGGGCAACGCTGGGAACCCAAAAATTTTGATGGCAAGTTCGCCGGCATGATGTCGCTGCGGGATGCATTAACGAAGTCGAAGAACCTAGTATCCATTCGCATACTGCAGTCGATCGGCCCAGAATATGCACAGGCTTATATTTCTAAATTTGGCTTTCCCGCGAAAAATCACCCCGCATATCTAACGATGGCATTAGGTGCCGGCAGCGTGACTCCAATGCAGATGGCGGAAGCGTATAGTGTATTCGCCAACAGCGGATTCAAGGTTAACGCATACTTCATCGATCGCATCGAAAATGACAAAGGCGTTGTCCTAGCCAAAACACAAGCGACTATTGCAGGAAAGAATTCGGAAAGAGTTCTAGATGCGCGTAATGCATTTATTATGACTAGCATAATGAAAGATGTTACGCGCTTTGGGACCGCTGCCCGCGCCTCTGTCTTGAACCGTACCGACCTTGCTGGGAAAACCGGCACTACGAATGACTCCCACGATGCGTGGTTCGCAGGCTACACCCCTAATTTGGTGGCAGTCAGTTGGCTTGGCTTTGATAAGCCGCGTTCCTTGGGTGGCTCAGAGACAGGGGGGCAAGCCGCTTTGCCAATCTGGATTGACTACATGGGCAAAGTACTTAAGTCCATCCCTGAGCGTCCGATCAGCGTTCCGGATGGCATTATTGTTATGCCAGTTGAAACCTCTCGTGGGACAAGGGATGAGTACTTCTATGCAGAATTCCCGGACACAAATCCTGAGCTCTTCCTAGACAATAGCGCCAGTGGTACGACAGAACCAATTGAAGAGGAAGTGAAGGATTTGCTTTTCTGATTCTCTCAACGAAACTAAGCCCGCAGATGCGGGCTTTTTCTTTTTAATGAGACGAGGTTACCTAGATTTTAATAACAAAATCACGGTGTATCCTGGGTAAGTAGTAGCAGCTCTTTGAAGAGCAGATAACCGGTCACTTATCATAGTTATATCGAATCCGCCGATCAGAGTCGGCCACCTCTATGGCACTTCCGAGGCCGGTTGCTAGTACTAGAAATAACATGCGGCTGGATAATATTTGATGCAACGCGTACCAAAGCTAAAAGACTCGCAACAGATATAACATCCTGCTCAAACACATGTTGGCAAATCGAATGGTTGAGGGCGTAACTGTCTAGGCAGCAAGGCAGGGAGAGCAGCCCGCACCAACGACGTAACAATCGATTCCATTAGCGCCCTAGCAAAGCATGAGGAAGATAGCGGATGAAGGTCTTCCGTGTATTGATATGACTTGGGTGCGCAAGTACCGCGGCCAGCAGCTGATCCAGTTAACGCTCCCCCAACGAAACATCCCGCGAGAGCGGGCTGTTTGCTTTGCCTGGGCACGAACTCGCACGATTTGCGCCCCCAAAGCTGCGCGCCAAAGCAAAAGCCCCAGTCTCTGTTGAGACCGGGGCTTTTCGGTAGGGAGCCTGGCAGTGACCTACTTTCACACGGGAGATCCGCACTATCATCGGCGCGGTGTCGTTTCACTGTCCTGTTCGAGATGGGAAGGAGTGGGTCCAACACGCTATGGCCGCCAAGCATAACTGGCGTGCATCCTGACTTCGTCAAGACACAACATTTTCAGTTCGCTGCTCTTACAAGCAACAAACCATGGAAGAA
>NZ_FPKR01000017.1 GCF_900119825.1 Chitinimonas taiwanensis DSM 18899
GGCTTTGGCCTCACGCTTGGCTATCGAAGGGTTCTTCCCCTCTTCGAGCTGCCGGTGAGCCTCTAGGGCCTTTTCTCGGGCCTCGGCGAGCGACACGACCGGATAGGCACCTAGCGTGAACTTCACCTGCTTGCCTTCGAAGCGACACCGAAAGAGCCAGCGTTTACCACCGGCAATCGTCACTTCGAGGAATAAGGCCCCACCATCGGAAAGCTGGTAGGGCTTGTCTTTGGGCTTAGCCTGGCGAACCGCCAGATCGGATAACGGCATGCTTGTGTACCAAGGTGTGTACCAAATTTTGGACCCATTCTAATTTGGTACACATTTTGGTACACAGAAACCGTGGATTTGGGCGCACATACCGGGACGTGCCAGGACAAGAAAAAACCCGCAAAGCTAGTAGCTATGCGGGTTTTTGGATGTCTTAGGATGCTCTAAGACTAATATGTGGTGCCCGGGGTCGGAATCGAACCGACACGCCTTGCGGCGGGGGATTTTGAGTCCCCTGCGTCTACCAGTTTCACCACCCGGGCTGAGTGAGGCGCGGATTATGCCGAGCCGAGCTCGGGTGGTCAATCACCTTGTTTGAGCTGTAAGGCACGTTCATACAGCGCATTGCGGTTGCCGCCGGTGATTTCGGCCGCCAGCTTGACGGCCTGCTTGACCGGCAGCTCGCGCACCAGCGGGGCCAGCACCGCATCGTGGCTGCTCGCTTCGTCCTGGGTCTGGGTCGGGGCGGCTTCCACCAGCACCACCAGCTCGCCGCGCTGCTGATTGCTGTCGGCCGCCACCCATTCGGCCAGCTCGCCCAGAGGGCCACGGCGTATGGTTTCGAAGGTCTTGGTCAGCTCGCGGCATACCACGGCAATGCGTTCGGGGCCAAATACGCTGGCCATATCGGCGATGCTGTCGGCGATGCGGTGCGGCGCTTCGAAAAAGGCAATCGTATGCGGCAGCTGCTTGAGTGCCTCCAGCTCCTTGCAGCGCGCGGTGGACTTGGGCTCCAGGAAGCCGTGGAACTGAAAGCGCGGCGAATTCATACCGGCTGCGGCCAGCGCAGCCAGCACGGCCGAGGCGCCCGGCACCGGCACGACGCGAAAGCCAGCCGCATGCACAGCCTGCACAAGACGCGCGCCGGGGTCGCTGACGGCCGGGGTGCCGGCGTCCGATACCTGGGCCACGGCCTCGCCAGCGCGCAGGCGTTCGATCAGCTTCTCGGCCGCTTCACGCTCGTTATGCTCGCGCAGCGACAGCATGCGGGTGTCGATGCCGAAGTGTTTAAGCAGCTGGCCGGTCACCCGCGTGTCCTCGGCGGCAATCACATCGGCCTGGGCCAGGACGGCGCGCGCGCGCGGGGTCAGGTCGGCCAAATTCCCGATGGGCGTGGCCACCACATATAATGCGGGTCGATCTATCAACCACGGCTCGCCATGCACGGTTTTATTCCTTCTCGTTGGACTGCTGTTTTTACGGCGGCGCTACTCTACCTTGGCCTGCCAGGTGCGGCCAGCGCCGAAGAGGCCGTCGAAGCTCTGCCCGAGGCGCATATCGCCTTGATCCTGCCCAGCAAGGCCAAGGCGATTGCCGGCCCGTCCGAGGCCGTGTGGCACGGTGCGCAAGCAGCCGAGCTGCGCCTGGGCGATGAGCTTACGCCCAAACTGCGCCTCTACCCCACGACCGAGCGCGATGAAGATGCGCTGCTGGCCTACCAGCAGGCGCTGAAGAATGGCGCGGTCGGCGTGATCGGCCCGCTGACCCGTGGGGGCATTGCCAAGCTGGTGGAATTCGGGTCGCCCGAGGTGCCGGTGCTGGCGCTGAACAGCCTGGATGGTCTCGGTCAGCGCAATAATCTGTACGGCCTGGGGCTGTCGATCGAGGCCGAGGTACGCCAGGTGGTGCGGCTGATGCGCACCGAGGGCGTGCGCAAACCGCTGGTGATCGAGAGCGATGGCGCGCTGACCAAGCGCATGCGCGAAGCCTTTAACGCCGAGTGGACGCGCAATGGCGATGCGCTGCCCATGGAGCTGAAGTTTGCCGATGCCAAGGATGGCCTGGCCAAGCTGAAGACCAGCGTGGACGCGCTGGCGCCCGATGCGATCTTCTTGGCGGCCGACCAGAAGAAGGCGCGCCTGATCCGCCCCTATCTGGGTGCGGACCGGCCCGTGTATGCCACCTCACAGGTATGGAGCGGCAAGTTCGGCCGGGTATCGGTGCTGAACAACGATCTGGCCGGCGTGCGCTTTGTCGATATGCCCTGGCTGCTTGATCCCTATCAGCACGATATCGCCAGCTTCAAGCGCAATGACAAACCCCTATCGCCCGACCTCGAGCGCCTGTATGCACTGGGGCTCGATGCCTACCGACTAAGCCTGATGCTGCTGGTGGCCGCACCCGGCGCCAGCATCGAGCTCGAGGGCGTCAGCGGCACCTTGCGTCTGGGTGAGGACGGCCAGTTCCAGCGCGATCTGCTGCGCGGCGATATCGGCGGCCAGCCGCGCACGCCCAAGCCGGAACCCGAACCGCTGCCGGCAGCCGATCCGGCCGGGCTGACGGTGACCACCCAGCCCGTTTCCTGAGCATGTCCCAGCACAAGGGTGCGGCGGCCGAACAGCAGGCGGCAGACTTCCTGGTTCAGCAAGGCGTCAGGATTCTTGCGCGAAACTGGCACTGCCGGCGCGGTGAAATCGACCTGATCGTCGATGACGCCGGCACTCTGGTGTTCGTGGAAGTCCGCAGCCGCGCCGCATCGCGTTTTGGCGATGCCGCCGCCAGCATTACCGCCAGCAAGCAGGCCAAGCTGGTGGCTGCTGCCCAGCACTACCTCGCCACATTGTCGCGCACCCCGCCCTGCCGCTTCGACGCGGTCTTGCTGGACGGGGCGGCGCCACCACGTTGGCTGAAGAACATCATCGAGAGTTGAGAACCGTTTCATGGATTTGATTGCCCGTATCAACCAGCACTTTCTGGACAGCATGCAGGCCCAGGAAGCTGCACGCGAACTGCTGGCCGCCCCGACTGCTGTGGCGGCCGAGCGGGTGGTGGCCGCCCTGATGGGCGACCACAAGATGCTGGCCTGCGGCAATGGCGCATCCGCTGCCGACGCCCAGCATTTCGCTGCCCGCATGGTCAGCCGTTTTGAGAAGGAGCGCCCCGGCCTGCCGGCCATTGCCCTGACTACCGATACCTCGGTGCTGAGCGCGATTGCCGACGACTACGATTTCGACCTGGTGTTTTCCAAGCAGGTGCGCGCGATTGGCCAGCCCGGCGATGTGCTGCTCGCCTTCTCGCCACTGGGCAATTCGGCCAATGTGATCGAGGCGATTTACGCCGCGCATGAAAGGCAGATGACGGTGATTGCGCTGACCGGCGCCGATGGCGGCAAGATCACTGAACTGCTGAGCGGCGACGATATCCAGCTGAATGTGCCGGCCACCCGCGCCGCGCGGATTCAGGAAGTCCACCTGCTGTTGATCCACAGCCTTTGCGATGCAATTGACTGCATCTTGTTAGACGGAGAGTGAGCCCATGTTCAAACGCCTGACCCATCTTAGCCTTGCCCTGATCGCCGCCAGCCAGCTGAGCGCCTGTTTCCCGCTGGTTGTGGCCGGCGTTGGCACCGGCGTGGCGGTAACCCAGGACAGGCGCAATTCGGCTGT
Source organism: Chitinimonas taiwanensis DSM 18899 (assembly GCF_900119825.1). Taxonomy (GTDB): domain Bacteria; phylum Pseudomonadota; class Gammaproteobacteria; order Burkholderiales; family Chitinimonadaceae; genus Chitinimonas; species Chitinimonas taiwanensis. Next base: position 3,657 of record NZ_FPKR01000017.1, read on the forward strand.
GGTCTGGAATGACCAGCAGATCGAAACCGCCATCGCCAAGGAGGTGGACAATAAGTTCGGCGCGCACACCCATGTGAACATCACCGGCTACAACAAGGCGGTACTGCTAACCGGCGAGGTGCCGGATGCGGCCACCAAGGCCGCGGTCGAGGAACTGGCCCGCGCCGCCAAGGATGTGCGCCAGGTGCATAACGAACTGGCCATCATGCTGCCTTCCAGCACCGGCGCACGGGTCAGCGATAGCGGCCTGACCGCACGCGTGAAGGCGCGCATGGTGGAGGCGAACAAGTTCTCGCCCCTGCATGTGAAGGTGGTGTCGGAACGCAAGCAGGTCTATCTGCTGGGCCTGGTTACCCGCCAGGAAGGCAAGGATGCGGCCGAGATCGCCAGTCAGACCCAGGGTGCCGAAAAGGTGGTCGTGCTGTTCGAATACCTGGACTAAGTCGCGCCCTGCCCTGCTGGCCCCGCCCCACAACCCGCCCGCCAGGCGGGTTGTGCTTTTCTGAAGCAGGTAAACGCCAACCCTTCAGGCCGCGCGCAGCTTGCGCTGGGCCAGCATACCCACTTCCACCGCCACGATGGCCTTGGCCTGGTTCATATCATCGACATAGCCGATGCCGTACAGGCAGCAGGCCAGCTGGTTGACCAGCGGGGTGGGCAGCGGGATATCGCCGGCCAGCACCGCCTCGATCCAGCGCGCGGTGGCACTGGCATCCAGGCCGGCCGGCAGAGTGGGCGAAGGCGAGAAGGAACTGTTCTCGGCGCGGAACAGCATCTGCTGCTCACCATCGCAGACCAGGTCGATTTCCGGCCGGTGGCGCGGATCGGCAAACGGTTCGCCCTCCGTGCCCATCAGCAGCATGGCGCGGCGGCGGCGTTGCAGGCAGATCTGGCGGAAATGCTCGAGCCGGTCTGCATGGGTGGCACCGATCACGGTCAGCGTGCGCGCGTCGTCAAAAGGCTGCAGCAACTTGGCCACTTGGTGACCGAGATGGCGCACACCCAGCCGCGCACGCAGGGCCAACAGGCCGGCTAGACCGGGCGAGAAGGCACCCACGGGCAGAAAGGCCAGGCCATCGCGCGCCAGGGCCGCCTCGGCGCGTGCCAGGCTGGCGGTGGGCATGATGCCGAGTTCGCGCAGAATCATCGCGCTGGCCACCCGGCCATGGCCGTCCAGCTCGCCGTGGATCAGCACCGGAATATTGAAGCGGCGCAGCAGCAGCGCTAACAAGGGAGTCAGATTGGGGAAGTGGCGTGCGCCGCCGTAGGAAGGCAGCACCACAGCCGGCTGCGCGCCGCCCGCCAGCCGCAGGGTGCGGCTGGCCAGTGCCTCGGTCGCACCGTCCAGCTCGGCACTGCATTCGCCCTTCACGCGCAGGGCCAGCAGCAAGGCCCCCAGCTCCAGATCAGGAATACCGCCGTCCAGCATGGCGGCGAACAGCTCGCGCGCCTCGTCCTGGCTCAGATGGCGCGGATCGCTCGTGGCGATGGCCTTCAGCAGCCTTGTGTAACTCATGCCCAATCTCCTTGGTGTGGGTGGCGCGCAGATTGAGCAACGGCCGTGCCACAGCCAGCAAAGCCCGGCCGGCCGCCCTGTCCGATCCCGAAGCGGCTACGCCAGCAACGTGGCGCACCAGTTCGGCACAGCCGACCGCACAAGCTCAGGGCAGATAATCGACCAGCAGGCCGCTCGCGCGGCGCAGGCGTTGCGACAGGAGGCGGGCAATACGGCGCAGCAGCTTGAGGCCGATGACCGGCCTCTCGCGGCACAGGCGCTCGAAGGCATCGCGCGACAGCACGGCAATACTGCAGTCCTCGGCCGCGCTGAGCGTGGCCGAGCGCGGCTCGCCATCCAGCATGGCCATTTCGCCAAATACCTTGCCAGCCGCCATGCGGTATAGCGGCTTGCCGGCCGCATCCTCATTGCGCTTGGACACGATCAGCCGCCCTTCCAGCAGCATGCCCATATAGGCAGCCGGCTCGCCCTCGCGGAACAGCACATCGCCGCGGCCGAGCCGGTAGCCCCGCAGCAGCTCAAGCAGATAGGCGATCTCGTCGCCGTCTAGCTCGCTCAGCGCCTCGCTGGCCTCCAGCTGGCGGCGCAGCGCAGGCAGCCGGGCCAGCTCGAGCTGGGCGTATTTAAGTGACTGCAAGCTGGCATCGGGCAAAGGCATGGCGAACCTCGGGCTGTCGATGCTCTAATTGTAGGCAGCCAAAACTGGAGCCGGCCTTGTTCATTGATACCCACTGCCACCTGGATGCCCCCGAGTTCGACGCCGACCGCGCCGAGGTGGTCGCGCGTGCGCAGGCCCAGGGCGTGGCGCAGATCGTGGTACCCGGTATCAGCCTGCCCACCCTGGCCGGTACGCTAGCCATGCGCAGCCAATATGGCTGCCCGGTCGCACTGGGCCTGCACCCGATCTACGAGCGCACCCATCGCGACGAGCACCTGCTGGCGCTGCGAGAGGCGATTGCGCGCGAGCAGCCGGTGGCGGTGGGCGAAATCGGCCTCGACTTCTTCGTGCCTGGCCTTGATGCCCAGCGCCAGACCGAGCTGTTCGCCGCCCAGCTCAAGCTCGCGCGCGACTTTGATCTGCCCGTGCTGCTGCATGTGCGTAAATCGCAGGATCAGGTGCTCAAGCAGCTGCGTCGCTTTGGCGTGCGGCGCGGCATCGCGCATGCCTTCAATGGCAGCCCGCAACAGGCGGATGCCTATATCGCGCTTGGCTTCAAGCTGGGTTTTGGCGGCAATCTGACCTTCGAACGCGCGCTGAATATCCGCCGCCTGGCCGTCGATCTGCCGCTGGACAGCATCGTGCTGGAAACCGATGCGCCCGATATCTCGCCCGGCTGGGCCTATAAGCAGCGCAATGAACCGGCTTACCTCGCCGGCATCGCCGCCGAGCTGGCCGCGTTGCGCGGTATCTCCGTTACCGAGCTGGCCGTGCAGACCACGGCCAATGCACGCGCGGTACTGGGCTTAGCCGGCCCGACCTGAGCACGCACCGGTCATGCAAAAAGGGCGAGTCCAAGGACTCGCCCTTTTCCTTCAGCCCGTACTGCGGCTTACTGGATCACGCCATTGGGCAGGTTCGGGTATTCCTGCTTGATGGCGAAACGCTGGCTGCCCACCGTGACAATGTAGTTGGACGGCCCGCTGATTGGCAGGTAGTAGTTGAGGGTGATGTCGATGGACTGACCCGGCGCCAGGCTCTGCCATGCTGGCAGCTTGAACTGGGCGGTATGGAAGTCGCCCTTGAAGCCACCCACATTCGGCCCAGTATGCTCGGATGCCACCACCTTGAGCCCGGCACCCGATTGATCGGCCATATTGCTTGGCGCCGCCACCGGATACTGGAACTCGATCTGGGTGCCACCCGGGATGGTCGCGCTCGACTTATTGCTGATCTTCAGCTTGGGATTGATCGGGTAGTTCTGATCCCCAAGCTTGAAGTCCACCAGCTCGAACTGCAGGTCGATGGCCTGGCTGGGCATTGCCTGTTTGGCGCGTTTATTCCCATAGGCACTGGCCGACTTGAAGGCATTGTGCAGCGTGGTGGTCAGCGTCTGGCCGATGAAGTACTCGCCCTTGGCGCTGTCAAACGCATAGTCGCCCGCCAGCTCCCAGAACATCGCCCCACCTATGCCCTTGTCGACAATCCACTGTGCCTTGCGGGCAATCGACTGCTCGTCCTCGGTGGACAGGAAGACCTGCTTCTGGGCATTCCACAGCCACGGCGCCACCAGGGTGGCATCGTAATAGCGGCTGTAGCTGCCGGTCTGATCGGCGGCAGTCAGGCCATACTGGCCCAGATAACTGGCCTTGATGCCCTTCTCCAGGTTCTTGGCATGCCACATCGGATTGGAACCGGCGCCCATCTCGCGGCCCTGCTCGTCCTTGTCGTGCCAGAGATTATCAATGCCGGTGGCGCCGGTACCGCACTCGGTCAGGCCGGGACCGCACTGGCTGGACTTGGCCGAGGTACCCCACAGCCCGTTCGTGCCACCCGTCACACCCTTCCAGCCACGCGTGTAGTAAGGCACGCCCACATTGATACGCCCGGCCGGCAGTGCGCCACGCAGATAGTGGTAGGCCCAATCGGTGTTCAGATAGCCGATGCCGCCGTACTGGGCCGCGCCATACACGCCCCATTTGGCCAGCTCCGCATCCTTGCCGTCATCGAACAGTGCGGCATTCGGACCGACGAACTCGTTCCAGGCGCCGTGCAGGTCGTAGCTCATCACATTGACGAAGTCGAGGTATTGCACGGCCTGGAAGCTCTCCATGCCACGCAGTAGATAGCCGGATGAGGGCGAGGCAATCGTCAGCTGGTAGTACTTGCCATCAGCCACCGCTGCTTCGTCCAGCTTCTTGCGCAAGACCTTCATCAGCTCGCGGTAGGACGCCTGCAAGCCTTTCAAGCGCGGCTCGGAAACGCCCCAGTCGAGCGGATTGCCGGCCTTGGCCATGGTGGTCGGGTACTCGTAGTCGAGGTCGGCCCCATCGAAGTTGTACTTGCGCAGGAAGGCCACCACCGAATCGGCAAAGGTATTGATGCCAGCGGTGTTAATGCTGCCATCGGCATTGGTGGTCATCGTGTAGAAGCCACCCGAGGCCACGCGCTTGCCATCGGCACCGAAGAAGCCACCGGTCTCGGCCCAGCCGCCAATCGACACCAGGGTCTTCACACCCGGATGCAGCTTCTTGTACTTATTGAGCAGGTTCAGATGGCCCTTGTACGGCAGGCTGGCATCCATCTCGGCTCCGGCCACACCCGGCCATTCCATGCCGGTCGCCTCATTGCCAGCCACGCCCTCGTTCACCGATACCCTGTGGCTGGCATCGATATGCGCAAACGCGTAATTGATATGGGTGAGCTTGTCCCAGGGGATGTCCTTGGCCAGATAGCTGGGCTGGCCGTTCTTGCCGGTACGCCAGCTGGTGAAGTAGCCGATGATGCGGCGCTGATTGCCATTGGCCAGCAGCTCGCGCCCTTGCGCGTCATAAGCCAGGCAGTACGGCACATCGAGCTGCGCGACCTTGACCAGACCATCCGGGCGGCAGGCTTCATTGCCTGTGGGTGTTGGTGTTGGTGTTGGTGTTGGTGTTGGTGTTGGTGTTGGTGTTGGTGTTGGCGTTGGTGTTGGTGTTGGTGTTGGCGTTGGCGTTGGAGTTGGCGTTGGCGTTGGCGTTGGCGTTGGCGTCGGCGTCGGCGTCGGCGTCGGCGTCGGCGTGGTCGAGCATGCACCAATGTCCTTCCACGGCTGGCCTTCACCGGCATTGCTGGACGGCACATTGCCCTGGGTCCACCACTTGGCCTCGTAGTTGCGCCCCTCGTACGTCACCTTCTGCCCGCCCGTGTAAGCGGTCGCGCTGGCCCAGCTCACATAGCACAGGGTAGGTGTCGGTGTCGGTGTTGGCGTGGGTGTTGGCGTGGGTGTTGGCGAGGGTGTTGGTGTTGGCGTCGGAGTAGGTGTCGGCGTTGGAGTGGGTGTCGGGGTAGGCGTCGGCGTGGGGGTGCCCGTGCTGCTGCACGCACCCTGGTTGGACCACAAGGTAGGCGAGGCGGCCGGGTTCCAGTTCGCCCCCACATAGGCAGTATGGGTGACCAGCGCCTTGTAATTCGCGCTCTGGTAGGACGCGAGGCTATTGGCCGCGTAGCTATTGCCTTCGGCCCAGGCCACGGCGCAATCGGCAGCCAGCGCGCTGGGCGCATACAGCAGGCCGGCGGTGGCCAGGCTGATCGAGACGGTGCGCAGCGCGAAACGCCGGACCGGTGTGCAGCGGGTATGCATGGAAAGACTCTCCGTCTGACAGTGGAAATAAAGTGGACTTAAATATCCACACCATCGGCCTAGCCACCTCAGTCAGGCGGGGAAGAAAACAGCGCTCACAACCGCGATATCGACAGCAGGAACCAGCTAGGAGGTGGAGAGCATGCTAGTCAGGCGCAGCGTGCAGCGTCAATTGATTCAATAAAATCAATATCTTATTTTCCGACAGATTTCTGTAGTCGAAACAGCACTGACTACAGGTGTTGCATGGCAACATTCGCCAGGCCAGACAAGACCACAAGCTGACAAGAAGCTTTCTTGGCAGACCAGTGGTATTAGATCGACGTAGTTAGCACAGCAGTGCAGTGCCAGAATCCACATGAAGAGCAGATGACAAATTCATGTATTCCATAGGCATTTCTGCTGGTAAGCCGAAAGGGCAAGCTGTGCTGGCCAGCAAGTTGTCTTGTCGACTCACGGCCTGCATGGACCAGGGAAAATGCTGGCCTGCACAAGGTGATGCCCAAACCAAGCGCCAAGACACCCCAGAACGGGCCTGGCTCAGGTAGTCGCGCCAATATGACATTGAGCTACTACCTGTTTTTGCAGTGGAATCGGGCAGAAATGGCGATGGTTATCTGTTGAATTTGCAACAGCGCGCTGCGCAATCTGCGGCGAGATCAGCAGCCCAGCGCCCCGATGAGGCGAGAAAAAGCCGGCCTGAGGCCGGCTGGATCGGGGTAAAGCAGGCAGGCTAGGCCCTAGGCTTGATCCGCCGCCAGCGCATCGTCGTGCAGAGCAGCCAGGCAGACACTGCGCACGGTGTCGCGCAGCCAGCGGTGCGCGGGGTCGGCCTGCTGGCGTGGGTGCCAGAGCAGGGACACGGTGATCTCGGGCATGGCAAATGGCAGCGCGAAGCTGAACAGGCCCTCGCGCAAGCGCCCGGTGTGGCGCGCCGGTACGCTGGCCACCAGATCGGTGCTACGCGCCAGCGCCAGGGCGGCGGAAAAACCGCCCACCAGGGTGACGATATTGCGCTGCAGGCCCAGCGCCGCTAGCGACTCGTCCAGCGGCCCGCTGGCCAGCCCGCGCCGCGAGACGCTGACATGGCGTGCAGCCGCATAGCGCGCGGCACTCAACTCACCCTGCGCGAGTGGATGCGCGCTATGCACCACGCCCACGAAATGGTCGCGCATCAAGGCCTGCACGCGCAGCTCGGGCCCGGCCGATTCGCCCACTACGCCGGTTTCCAGGTCCACACTGCCATCGCGCAGCCAGCGGCTGTCCTTATCGAGCTTGGGCAGGAAGTAGAGGCGCACACCGGGCGCCTGGGCGGCGATATGTGCGATCAGGGCTGGCGCGAAGTTCTCCACGAAGCCATCGCTGCAGCGCAGGGTGAAGGTGCGCTGCAGCTCGGCCAGATCGGGCGCCTGCTCCGGGCGCAGCACGGCTTGCGCATCCAGCACCAGTTGGCTGACCTGCTCGCGCAGCGCCAATGCACGCGGCGTGGGCACCAGGCCGCGGCCGGCACGCACCAGCAGCGGGTCGCCCATGGTTTCGCGCAGGCGCGCCAGAGCGCGGCTCATGGCCGAGGTGCTTAGCCGCAGCCGCTTGGCCGCGCGCGCCACGCTGCCCTCGGCCAGCAGCACATCCAGGGTCAGCAGTAGGTTCAGATCAGGTGTACTCATGCCGGGACGATAGCTTAGAACACGCATGCATGGCGTTTCATGCAGCAATAAAGTGCAAATGCTGCGCCTTCCGCCCTATCAGGTGGCGGCATAGGCTGGGTGCCGATATCTGCCCCGCGAAAAGGAAGCGCCCATGCCCCCCTCACCACCCCCCAGCACCACCGCCCAGGTACAGCCGGCGCCTACCAAGTCCGGCATGGCCTTGCTCAGCCTGGCGCTGGCCGTGCTGCTGTCCTCGCTCGGCACCAGCATCGCCCATGTCGGCCTGCCCACCCTGCTCATGGTCTTCAAGGCCAGCTTCGCTGAGGTGCAATGGGTGGTACTCGCCTATCTGCTGGCTGTCACCAGCCTGATTGTCGGCGCGGGCTGGCTGGGTGATCGGCTCGGGCGGCGGCGCCTGATGCTGGCCGGCCTCGCCCTGTTCACCCTGGCTTCGGCAGCCTGCGCGGCCGCCCCCAGCCTAGGATGGCTGATTGCCGCACGCGCCGTGCAGGGCAGCGCGGCTGCCGTACTGCTCGCGCTCAGCATGGCCCTGGTCGGCGATAGTGTGACCAAGGCCAGGCAGGGCAGCGCGATGGGCCTGCTCGGCTCGGTTTCCGCCCTGGGTACGGCGCTCGGCCCATCGCTGGGCGGCGTGCTGATTGCCCAGCTGGGCTGGCCGGCGCTGTTCCTGCTCAATCTGCCACTCGGTGTCTTGGCCCTGCTGCTCGCCTACCAGGCGCTGCCGCCCGACCCAGTGCCGGCCGCCGCGCCCGCCCGCTTCGACTATGCGGGCCTGCTATGGCTAAGCGCCACCTTGGCCGCCTATGCCTTGGGCATGAGCTGGGGTGGCAGCCAGTTCGGCCTGTGCAATCTGGCTTTGCTGCTACTCGGCGCACTCGGCTTGCTGGCCTTGCTGCGTGTGGAGGCGCGTGCCGCCGCGCCGCTGCTTGCGCTCGATAGCCTGCGCGAACCGGGCCTGGCTAGCGGCCTGGCCACCAGCCTGCTAGTCGCCAGCGTGTTGATGAGTACCCTGGTGGTCGGGCCGTTTTACCTGAGCCATACGCTGGGCCTTGATGCCGGCCAGCTTGGCCTCGCCATGGCGCTCGGCCCAGCGGGCGCCGCCCTGGCGGGCTTCCCGGCCGGCCGGCTAGTGGATCGCCTGGGGGCAGCGCGCCTCAGCCGTCTTGGCCTGCTCGGCATCGGCGCCGGCTGCGTACTGCTCAGCCTATTGCCCAGTGCGCTGGGTTTGCCCGCCTATCTGGCGCCGCTGCTGCTGATCACCGTCAGCTATGCGCTGTTTCAGGCCGCCAACAATACCCGCGTGATGGCTGGCGTGAGTGCCGCCCAGCGCGGCAAGACGGCCGGCATGCTCAATCTGGCCCGCAACCTGGGCCTGATCAGCGGCACCGCGCTGATGGGCACGGTGTTCGTACGCGCCCTGCCCGGCGCCGATCTCGCCAGCGCCACGCCCACCGAGGTTGCCGCGGCCATGCAGCTGAGTTTTGTGCTGGCTAGCGTTTTGATAGCGCTGGCCTGGTGGATGGACAGCATGGGGCGCCGGCAGCAGACGCGGCCGAGTGCGCGGGCGGATGCAACGCCGTAGACGCAGCACGCGGCTCAACTGGCCTTAAGCCGCGGCGCTCGGCGCCTGGCTGTCAGGATAGGGGCGCGCGCTGGGTCGGAACGCATAGCCAGGGCCGGGCACCCAGTACGCAAACGGACCGCCGTCGTGCGTGATGTGCAGTGTGCCGCCCAGACTGGCCTCCACCTGCTGCGCCAGGGTCTCAAGATCGGCAATCTGGCTGAATACAGCCTGCTGGCGCACGGTGGCGCGGTGATAGCTAAGGACATTGGCCTGGACGACGGCCTCGAAGCGCTGCGGCGCGACCTTGCCCATGCGCCACAATTGAAGGTGCAGATCATCTCCGTAACTGAGCACCTTCCAGGCCAGCTCATCGATCATCAGAAACTGCAGGGTATCGGCAGGTGCGGCGCAGTCCACTTGCTTGCTCCGATGAAAATTACTGTGTGTATTGAGCTGAAAAAGCAGCAGGGTGCAGGTCATGATCGGGGACGTAGGCTGGGTTGAGGGTAGGCCGCAAGCTGCATAGCAACGCGGCTGGGCAGGCTTCTACCATGCAGGCGCTGCGCCCGGCATCCTCAACTTGGGTGAGTCGTGCCGCTCAGCGCGACGCAGGGCCAAACGGCTCGGTGGCCGTGCCTTGATGAAAGCGCAGCAACCAACCGGCCGCGCCGCGCTGCCAAAGCGAGCTGCGGTTGGTATGCCGGCTCAGCATGCCGTCAGCATCAAGATGGGCGGAGCGATAGGTGAGCAGGGCGATATCCTCGGCCAGCTGCGCCAGCACGAAGTCCTGCGTCCAGATGTGCGGCTGCGCCTCCGCGCCGGCCTCGGCCAGCCAGGCACAAATGCTTGCGCGGTCATAGCAGCGCCCCGAGCGGCCGAATTCGCGGAAATCCGCATGCAGCAAGGCCGCCATACTGGCGGGATCGCTACGCCGCTGCGGCTGCTGCAGGGCCAGTTCCAGTTCACGCAGCGTGTCGAGCAAGGGGTGAGTGTGCATAGCGTGGGCTCCAGATCACATCGCGTAAGGCGCGCTCAGCCGCTCGTTCGGCGCGCAATCGAGCACGGCCATCATCTCGCCGTCCGCATCGATACCGAGCTCGCGAAAGCCGAAGCTGGCATAAAAGCGCTGTGCGGCGGTGTTGTCTGGCCAGTAGGAAATCAGGATACGCACCACATCGGCATGACCACGGATCTCAGCCAGCAGACAGTGCAGCGCCTGACGCCCATAGCCCTTGCCCTGCTGCTCGGCGGCAATCATGAAGCGCCAGATCGCATACTCACCCTGCTCGGCCGAGGGCTCGGGACAGACATACATCATGAAGCCCACCGGCTGCGCATCGGCATACACGGCACGGGTAATCAGGCAGGGGTTGAAGCTGGCCTCGGCAATCGAATAGCTATTGCTGGCCAGGAAGTTGCGCTGCTGCGCATGCACGCGCAGATCGGCAATCGCCTCGAAATTGTCGCGGGTGATGGGGCGAAGGGTAATACGCATAAGCACCTTGGAGGGGGAACGGCCTGAGCAGGCGCACCAGAGCAGAACAGGCAAATGTCCATATAAAACAACCCATTTGCGCCATTTCATCAACAATACTGCTCAGGAACGTTTTCTCGACTGACGGCGTGTAGGCAAAGTTGTAAGCAATAGATGAGCGCCAACTACGAGCAAGGGCAAACCCAATATCAGCATAACGATAGGCGCCGCCCACATTTCGCCAAACAGATTGACGCGAATATGCTCAGGAGCCCGGCCCGGCTGCTGTTGAAAGAGAATTTCCACCGTGTATTGTTTGGACAGACTTGAGCTCGCAGAGCTTGCCTCCAGCACTTTGCCATTTATATCCTTGAATTCAATCATGTATGAGCAATCCTGCTTACGGCACGATTCACCCACGATATTGCCGTTTACCCGGTGGCCAGTTAATAAGAGGCCGGCATGAATACAGAACATATACAGGCTGCCGATAACCAATAACAAACCGACACCCAACCAGAATGAACAAATCCCAACGGCCAATTTATCCGCCCGCCTCGTATATTTTCGGATATTCATTGCTTTGCGCTGAATGGACAGCACCGCCTTATCGAACATTACCACTCCATTTTTAATGCATGCTTGCAAATAGGAAAGTAGTCTCAACCCAATTCACATCGATACAATCCTGCTTGAATCTATAAATCCGGATAAGGTCATCCATCTTAGCGGCTTTGACTGCTGATTCGTATCGCCAAACAATGCGGGGTGGCAGCGTGCCAGCACTACACCCCATGGTAAGTGCTGTAGAAACTCGAGAAATCGTTGTCCCAGCGGAAGTTGGTGAAGGATAGGGTGATGCTCACATCGAGCGCTTCTACATAGTGCCAGCAGCCCACGGGCAGGAAGAGGATTTCGCCTGGGGCCAGCACCACGTCCAGCCATTGCGCATGCGCGGCCTTGGGGAAGCGTTGCAGGTCGAGCGCGCTGGCGTCGAGCTGGCTGTAGCAGTGCAGATCGTTATACAGCTGACCAAGTTCCACAGCCGGCACCAGGCGCACCAATTTGCGGCCGCGCAGCTGGGCCATGAAGTTATTGGTCAGATCGTGGTGCAGCGGGGTCTTGGTGCCGGCCGGACCAAACCAGAGAAAGCCCTGCCCGGTCTGGCCGTCCAGATAGTCTGCCAAGGGGCCGATGTCGTCCCATAGCTCGTGCAGCGCCTGGCGGTTCTGCGAGCTATTGTTGGCGGTCATATAGAAGTCATTGCTCTGCGGCTGGGCCTCGATCAGCGCCAGATAATCGCCAAAGCGCATCGTGCGGCGCAGCTGCGGCTGGTTGACCTCGTAATTGGCATCCTGGCTGCGCCCGAACTGCACCTCCACCTCGCGCTCGGCCCAGCGGCGCAGATAGTCGTTATGCCAGCCGTGCAGGGCCGGCCAGTCGTCCAGCATGCCGGTCAGGATCACTGGGCGGTTCAGGGCGTAATACTCGCGGAAGAACAGCTCGCCGCTCAGCTGGTGGCGGCGCGGCACCTCGGCCATGCGCGGGTCGAGCCGGTTCAGCTTGCGGTAGATATCGAGCGGCCAGGCCTGCTTCTTCAGCCGACTTTGCAGGCGCGCGGCACCGGCCAGATAGGGGCTTTGCTGGGCAGCGGCCAGCTCGCGCTGCGCCTCGTCCGCCGCAATGCCATTGGCCAGCATGGCCTGCAGGATGCTGTGCGGGTCGCCGTCCAGCAAGAGGTTCTCGGCAATCCAGCGGCGCCACTCATGGTCGATCTGCTGCGTCTGCATGCTGCCCTCCTCCAGGCTCATTGTTGCGATATCAGGCGCCGTAACGGCGCTCACGCATCCACTTGGTCATGATCCATTTCTCGCCCGCTTCCACCGGCGCGCCCCCATGCAGGCTCAGCGGGTCGAGCTGACCCTGGCCGTTCGCATAGCGGAAGTAGACCGCACTGCCCTGACGCGGGCTCACGCTCAGCCCGGCATCGGGGAAGATGGTCGCGCCGCCCTCGGCCACCGTATTCAGGTAAATGACCAGGGTGGCCACGCGCTGGCCGCCCTGGGCGATGTGCTTGGCGCTGCCCGGATCATCGGGTGGGAAATAGTCGAAATGCGGCCGATACTCGCCCCCCACGCCATAGCGCAGAATCTGCAGGCCCTCGCCGTTTTCCAGCGGCCAGCCCATCAGGCGGGCGATGCGGGCATCGAGGCGGGCAATGAACTCGTCCTCGCACAGGGCAAAGAAGGTGCCCTCGCTGCTGCGCTGGGCAATCACCTGCTCGGCGCCGCTGCTTGGGTCCACCGTGGTGGAGCGGCGCAGCTTGGCCTGCGAGCGGGCGATCACCTCGGCGCACTCCTCGGTGCTCAGCACATCGTCCAGCACCAGCACCTGCGGCTGCTCGCAGCGCATGGCCACCGTGGCCACGCGGTCGCCGCCATCCAGCCGGTTGCCGAGCGGCATCGGCCAGGCATCGTAGACATAGCTGCCCTTGGTCTGGGCGGCGGGGGGGGCCACCACGGCCGACTGGCCGGCACGGAACAGCCGTACCAGCGCGCCGGCTTCCAGCGCATCGAAACCGGCCTGCACCATGGCGCTGACCATGGATTCGCTCGAGCAGCCGCGCTGCTGGTTTTCCGTCAGCCAGGCCTGCCATTCGGCCGTCAGTTCGGGCATTGCTGTCTCCTAGAAGGCAAGGTTGCAAAAGTGGCCGCAGCCTGCCGGCTTACGGCGCCGTTTTCAAGCCGCAGCCGCGCCTCAGCGCCCCAGACCACGGCTACTGGGCCAGGCGGCAAAGCGCCAGGCCTGGTAGGTGCGCTGGTCAGCAAAGCCGCGATAAGGCGGGCGAAAGCCGGCCTGCTTAAGCGGGCGCGCCAGCGACTTGCTGTACACACCGAGAAAGCCGCCGCCCGGCGCATCGATATAGGCCCAGTCCAGCCCCGTGATCGGGTCGCGATAGGCGCGACGCAGATGGCGGCGTAGCACCGTGCCGCGCTCGTCCTGCACCAGCTCGGCCAGGCTTTTTGGGTAGCGCGGCTGGCCTTCCTGGGTGGCGGCTACATAGGAAGCCACCGCGCGGCGTATCTCATCGCCCTGCTGCAATAGCACCGCCTCGCGCGCGCGGCGCTGCTGGCTGGACCACACCTCGCCCACCTTGGCCAGATAGATGCCCAGCAGCAGCACGGCCAGCAGCGCAAACGCATAGCCATAGCCACGCTGGCCGGCCAAGCCAGGCGGGCACGCCCTGGGCCTACCACTGCGCATAGTCACTGCCATCGCTGCCCTGCCCGGCCGCGCCGCTGTGCACATCAAACACGCCGGCCTGGTTGGCCGGCGCCTGAATACGCCAGCTATCGCGCCGCCCGGTGATCGGGTCGAGCGGCACCTCGCGCAGATATTGCTGGCTGGCCAGCTCGTCCAGGCTGGACGGGTAGCGGCCCAGATCGCCGTGGAACTTGTCGATGGCATCGCGCATGGCCAGCAGATTGTGGCGCAGCACGGTTTCATGGGCGCGCTCGGTCTGCTTGAAATAGCGCGGCACCACCAGGGTGAGCAGGGCCGCCATGATGGCCAGCACCACCAGGAGCTCGATCAGGGTGAAGCCGGCCCAGCGGGCGCGGCGCTTACCAGTCGCGATAGGGCTGACCATTGCTGCCCACTCCCTCACTGAGCGAATACACATCGAACACATCGGCACCCTCGCGCGGTTCCTGCGGCGGGCTGGCATAGCTGCGCCGGCCCCAGGTATCGGCCGCGCTACGGGCCGGGCAGTCGCACAGCGGGTCGCGCGGAATGCGGCGCAGGAAATAGATGCGCGCACCGAGCGGGTCCTTGAGGTCTTTCTCGCCATCCACCAGGGCGGCCAGCGTGGGCGGATAGCCACTATCACCAAGGCGACGCGCGATGCGTCCCTCGTCCACCGCCTGCTTATACGCATCGATGCCCTGGCGCAGCTGGACTAGCGCCTGCTGCAGCGCGCGCTCGCGTTCGCGCTGCTTGCTCAGCTGGGTCAGCGGCAGCGCCACCGTGGCCAGGATGGCCAAGAGGGTCAGGCTGACCATCAGCTCGATTAGGGTGAAACCGCGTGCCGGGCGCGTCGACATCCTGCCCTCCCGTCTAGCCGCGCCGCCCGGCGCCAATTGGGGTATCGACGGGCGCCGGGCTGGCGGGCTGCGGCGCCGCCTCGGCACCGGGCAGCTGCGGGGCGATCTGGATGCCGGGGCGCAGGCGCAGCGGCTCGCTGCCCATGCGGCTTTCGCTGCCGCTGTCGAACTGGGTGATATAGGGCGCCGGCACGGGCAGATTGCGCACGATGCGCGGCGTGACCAGCAGGATCACCTCGGTACGCTCAGCGCTATTGCGCCGGCTGCCGAACAGGCGGTCGAGTATCGGCAATTCACCCAGGCCGGGCAGCGCATTGCGCTGGTCCTGCTCGGTCTGGCTGATCAAGCCGGCCAGCATCTGGGTCTCGCCATCGCGCAGGGTCAGCGTGGTCTCGGCATGCCGGCTGCCGACCTTGTAGGCAACCAGGCCAGTCTTGGTCTGGATCTGGTCGACGATATTCGACACCTCGAGGCTGAGCTTGACCGCCACCTCCTCGTCCGGATTCACATTCGGCTCCACATTCAGCGACAGGCCCACATCGAGCAGCGAGATCGACTCACTAACCACCCCATTCGCATTCACCGTGGTGACGATGGGCACCCGGTCGCCGATATGGATCTTGGCCTTCTCGCGGTTGCGCACGCGGATCTGCGGATTGGCCAGCACCTGGGTATTGCCCTTGCGGTGCAGCAGGTTCAGCACCGCGGTCGGGCTGCCAAAGCCAAACTGGACATTATTCTTGTTGAGGTTTTCCAGCTCGGACAGCTTGATCACGCCGGGTGTGCCGTCGCCCGTGCCGGGGCGCGAATAGGGCAAGGAACCGGTCACCGACACGCCCACGCTGTCCGGATAGCGTATGCCCAGGTCGAGCAGATCGTTGCGGTTCACCTCCAGCACTTCCAGCGCCAGCACCACCTCGGACTGCGGCAGGTCCTGGGCGCTGACCAGGCGTTCGGCCACCTCTATCACCTCGGGCGTGTCGCGCATGATCAGCAGGCTGAGCCGCTCGTCGATATAGGCGTCACGCGTCTTCACCATCTGCTTGAGCATGGCCAGCACCTGCTTGGGGTCGGCATTGGCCAGGTAGAACACCCGCATCACCAGGTCCTGGTAGTCGCGGTCCTTCTCCACCCGCTTCGGATAGATCAACAGGCTGTTCTCGGACAGCACCTTGCGTTCCAGCTGGTTGGTGGTGAGGATCAGGTTCAGCACATCCTCCACCGTGCCGTCCTGCACATACAGCGTGGTGCGCAGCCCCTGAGGCACATCGCGGTCGAACACGAAGTTGATCTTGCCGATGCGCGAGATCAGGTCGAACACGCTGGCAATCGGCTGGTCACGAAACTGCAGCGAGATCGGCGCCTTGAGCGCCTTCGCCAGGCGCGGGCGCAGGCTGGCTTCGCGTGCCTTGCGGTTCTCCAGCTCGTCGCGCAGGCGCAGCGCCTGGGCCTGGCGCGGCTGCTCGGCCAGCACCTGGCGCACGATGCCGAGCGCCTCCTCCGGCTTGCTCACTTTCTGCTGATAGGCATAGGCGAGCATGGCATCGATGCGCCGTGCGTTTTCCAGCAGCTTGAGGCCGGCCAGCGCACGCTGATTATTCGCCTCCCACAGCAGCATGGCCTGAAAACCCGCCGTGGCCCCCACATAGTCACCACGTTGGCGCGCCGCCTCGGCATCGCGGTACAGCTCGGCCAGGCGCAGATCGAGCTGGCGACGCGCGGCGGCCTTCAGCGCCACATTGCCCGGGTCCTGCTGGCTCTGTTCCTGCAGATGACGCAGGCCGGCATCCACCTCGCCGCGCGCAATCATCGCCTCGCCCTCGCGCAGCGCGCGCTGGCTGGCGCAGCCCAGCAGGGCCAGGCTGGCGGCCAGGGCAATCAGGACTTGCGGTTTCTGCCAGAACACAAAAGCTCCTTACCAGGAAAGGGTTTGCCGCGTATTGAGCGGCAGATAGGTGAATACCAGCCGGCCCGGCTCGATGGCCTCCAGCCGGTAACGCTCGCCCAGCAGCCCGCCCGGATGCACATGGCCGAATACCTGGCAGCGCTCGCACACCACCAGCTGCACGCCGCCCATGCCCAAGGCCAGATAGCGGCCGCTCGCGTCCTGCCAGACCATGTCCACGCTGAAGGGCAAGGGCGGCGCCACCGCGGCCGGCGGCGCGCTGGGCGGTGGGGGCGGCGGCAACCAGCTTTGGCTGGCAAACAGATCGACCTCGGCCGATGCATGGGCAGCGCTGGCCCGCTTGGCCGTGGGCGCAGACGATGGCTCGGGCAGCGGCGCGGCGGCGGCAAGGCTGGCATCTACGCGGCGCGGCCGCTCGCTCGGCGGCGCGGCGGCCGGCTCCTCCTCCAGAGCCAGGTAGAGGCTCAGGCCTACCGTGAGCAAAAGGGCGATGCGCAGCAAGGGGCTCATGCTCAGGGCACCAGCAAAATACTGAAGCGCACCAGCGCGGTCGGCGCCGCTGCCTCGATCTGTGCACGGCTCAGGTGCAGGCTTTCGATGCGTACGCCAGGTAAGGCGGCCAGCTCGGCCAGAAAGCGGCGCAGCGCGGGGTAAGGCTGTTGCAGGCTGAGCTGGCTGCTCACGCGCAGCAGCGCGCCATCGGCCTCGGCCACCTGCAGGAAGTCGCGCGGACCATCCTGCGGTGCATAGCGTGCCGCCAGCTGTTCGATCTGCCCGAGCAGACCGGGCAGCGCCTGGCGGCTCAGCAGCGCGGGTGCTGCCTCCACCACGCGCTGCGCGCCCGGCTCGGCCAGCCGCGCCAGCTCGCGCTTGAGCGCGCGTTCGGCCTGCTGCAGGCGCTGCGCCTCGGCCGCCTGCGCCGCGTGCAGGGTCTGCAGGCGCGTGGCCTGCCAGCCCGCGGCAGCCAGCAAGACCAGCACAGCTACCAGGCCTGGCCAGCCGGCCAGGGCGACCAATTCGCCCAAGTAGAAGGCCAGGCGCGGCGGCAGACGGCTCATGGCGCGGCCTCCCAGCGCATCTCCAGCGTGGCCTGAATCGGCTTCGGGCTGACGCTCGCATCCTGCTTGGATGCATAGCTGAGCAGCTTGGGCTGCACGAAGCGCGCATCGCTAGCCAGCGCGGCCAGCAGCGCCAGCACATCATCGAGGCTGCGCGCCTCCAGGCTCAGTGCGAGCTGATTGCCTTCCAGACTCAGGTCGAGCTTGAGCAGCGCAAGGCGCGGCTGCCAATGGCTTTCCAGCGCGGCCAACACCGGGCTCAGCGCCAGCGCCTGCTTGGCCTGGGCGGCCAGCAGGCGTGGATCGCGCGGCGCGGGCTGGGCGGCGGCCTGCTGGCGCGCCAGGCGCTGCTGTAGTGCGGCCAGGCGTGCCGCCTCGGTCTGCAAGGCCCTGCCCTGCTCGGCCGCCAGCTGCCAACGCGCGATCTGATCGAGCAGCACGGCAGCCGCCAGCGCGCACAGCAGCAGGCCCAGCCAGGGGCTGCGCCGGCCAGTGGCCTGAAAATCCAGCCGGCTGAGCGGCAGACGACGTCGGCTCAGCATAGGGGCTCCCGCTCGGCCAGCCGCGGCTGGCTATCGCCCAGATAGTGCAGCTGTCCCTGCGGCAGCACGCTGTGGCGCAATTCGGCCGGGCCGAGCAGATAGACCTGCTGCGGCACAGCCAGGCCCAGCAGGCTGGCTGCCTGCTGCAGCAAGCCGGCAAGATCGGCGCTGCGATTGAGCACCAGCACGCCGGCCCAGCGTGCCTCAGCAAAGAAGGCCAGGGTCAGCAAGCCGTCTTCGGCCAGCAGCAGCGCTAAGTCGGTCTGCGGCCAGTGAGCGCGGTAGTGCAGCAATACCCGGCTCAAACTGGGTTCAATGCGCCCCACCCGCCGCCCGCTGCGCGCCACGGTGCCGAGCAGCTCGGCGTGCAGCGCCTCATCCATCGCGCAAGCGAGGCGCGGCTGGCCATAACCGGCCGGCATCACACGCAGGCGCCAGCCCTCGGTGGGCAGGCCGAACTGGCTGCGCAGCATGGCGCGCGCGTACTGCTCCCACTCCTGCGCGCGGCTCAGCCCATCCTGCCAGGGCAGTACGCCATACCGCACCCAGGGGCTGCCCAGCTGCAGGTGGACGCGTGGCTTGAACAGCGCGCGGTTTGGCTGGCCCAGCAAGCTGGCCAGGCCAGCGGCCGGGCCGATGCCCCCGCCCAAGCGCTGCTCAGCGCTAGCGCGCAGGCGTTGCGGCGCCCAGCGGCGTGTCTCAGCCAGCAGCAGGCGATCGCGCCCCAGCCAGACGCAGTGCTCAGTCCACGAAAGTGACACGATTGACTTCCTGTAAGCTGGTCTGGCCGCGCGCCACCTGGGCCAGGGCCACCTGGCGCAGCGAGACAAAACCGCTGGCCTCGGCCAGCGCCTTCAGTTCCACCGCCGGCGCGTGGGCGACAATCGCGCGCTTGAGCGCATCGTTCAGGCGCAGCACTTCGGCAATCGCCTGCCGGCCGGCATAGCCGGTGTGGCGGCAGGCCGGGCAACCGCGCGCAGCCCGGAAGCGGTAATGCGCGACCTCGGCCGGCACGAGGCCCGAGCGCTGCAGGAGTTCGTCATCTGCTTGTTCAGGCGCGGCGCACTGCGTGCACAGCTGGCGCAACAGGCGCTGCGCGACCACGCCGTTCAGCGCGTCCACAAAGCTGCTGGCCTGCACGCCCATATGCATGAAGCGGTCGATGACCGAGAACACCCCGTTCGCATGCACGGAAGACAGCACCAGATGGCCGGTCAGCGCGGCCTGTACAGCGATCTGGGCGGTTTCCGGGTCGCGTATCTCGCCCACCAGGATGGTGTCCGGGTCGTGGCGCAGAATCGAACGCAGACCGCGCGCGAAGCTCAGTCCCTTGCGCTCATTGACCGGGATTTGCAGGATGCCGGGCAGCTGGTATTCAACCGGGTCCTCGATGGTGATGATCTTTTCCTCGCCGCTATTCACTTCCGACAAGGTGGCGTACAGCGTGGTGGACTTGCCCGAGCCAGTCGGCCCGGTCACCAGCAGCATGCCGTAGGGTTCGCGCGCCAGCTGGCGGATAGCCAGGCGTGCGCGCTCATCCAGCCCCAGCGCATCGAGGCTCAGCTGCTGCCAGGCCTCATCGGCACCGCGCTGGTCGAGGATGCGCAGCACCGCGTCCTCACCATGGATGGACGGCATGATGGACACGCGGAAATCCACATCGCGGCCGCGCATCTGCACGCCAAAGCGGCCATCCTGCGGCACGCGTTTCTCGGCGATATCCAGCTCGGCCAGCACCTTCAGGCGTGACAGCACCTGCTCGGCCACCGGCACGCCAGCCACACTGGCCATGGCCAGCAGCACGCCATCGATGCGGTACTTGATGGCAAGACCCGCCGGGGTGGATTCGAAATGGATATCGCTGGCGCGCGATTTGAGCGCGTCGTACAGGGTGGAATTGACCAGGCGCACCACCGGGCTGCTGTCCTGGGCAATACTGGCCAGCGAAATCTCGGTCAGCTCGGATAGCGGCTGCACACCGGCCTCATCGAGGCTCAGGTCGTCGATCGCGCGGTGGCTGGCCTCGCAAGCCTGCGCCCAGGCCTCGAAATCGGTCGGGTGGACGAAGACACAGTCAAAATCCAGCGCCAGCCTATGCTGGGCCCAGTTGCGTAGCGCGAGGCTGAACGGGTCGGCCAGCACCAGGGTCAAGCGCCCGGCCGGGTTGTCGAACAGCGCGCACTGGCGCGGGCTGGCTTCGTTGAAGGGCAGCAGGTCAAAGCGCGGTCGCCAGCTGGCCAGCGCGGCCGCATCCAGCGCGGCCAGGCCGGTGTAACCGGCCACTGCGGCGCAGTAACGGCCTTTATCCCAGCCGGCCTCGGCCAGCAGGCGGCGCGGCAGGGGCTCGCCCGGTGCCTGGCTGGCCAGTTGCTGGAGCTGGGCAAGCTTGAGTGCCGTCATTGCACGCTCTCAGCCAGCTCGAAGATCGGCATATACAAGAGGAAGACGATGCTGCCGATCAGGATGCCGATGCCCAGCATCAGCAGGGGTTCGAACAAGCGGGTGAACAGCTCGATGGCGCGGTCGAGTTCCTCGTCACAGAACTGGGCGGTGCGCTCGCACATAGTGGCCAGCTCGCCCGATTGCTCACCGACCCGCAGCAGGCGCTCCGCCACTGGCGTAGTCAAGCCATGGCGCGCCAGCACCTGTGAAAGCGGCTGGCCGGCGCGGATATCGACCAGGGCGAGGTCAAGCGCGGAGGCCAGCCCCTGGGGCAGCAGCTGGCGTGTCAGGCCCAGGGCCGGCACCACGGCCAGGCCACCGGCCAGCAACAGGCCGAGCGTGCGGTAGAAGCGCGTCAGCGCAAACAGCTGGCGCAGCTGGGCCAGGCGCGGCAGCCGCCACAGCAGCTGCAGGGCCGCGGCGCGCATGGCAGCGCTGCGCAACAGCAGCACTGCCCCGAAGCCCGTACCCAAGAGCCCAAGCCATAGCCAGCCACCCTGCGCCTGCACAAGCTCGCCCCACCACAGCATCAGTTGGGCGGCGGCCGGCAGCTCACGCATGCTCTGGTAAATCTGACTGAAGCGCGGAATCACATAGAAAAGCAGGAACAGCAGTACCAGGGCGCCGATGCTGATAATGACCGCCGGGTAGATCAGCGCGCTGAGCACCTTCTTGCGCACGGCCAGCAGGCGCGCTTCGTAATGGTGGTAGCGACGCACCGCATCGGCCAGATGGCCGGTCTGCTCGGCGGCAGCCACCGAGGCGGCAAACAGCGGCGGGAAGTGCGCAGGCTGCAGGGCCAGCGCTTTGGACAGTGGCAGGCCCTGGTAGAGGCTGTCGGCAATGCGGCCGAGCACGGCCTGGGTTTCGCCGGCGCGGCTCTTTTCGCGCAGGGTATCCACCGCCTCGGTCAGCGACAGGCCAGCATCCAGCAGGGCCACCAATTCCTGGGCAAACAGGCCGAGCGAAAAATCGCCACGGCTCAGCTGCCAGCCACCCACGGCGCGCAGGGCCAGCAGCTGCTGACCGCTGCCGGCCAGCTGCTCGCGCACTTGCTGCTCGCTGGCCGCTTCCAGCTCCAGCAGCGCAACCTGCCCGTGGGCCAGGACCTTGGCTTTGAAACGCATGAGGGTTTAGGGCAGCCAGTAATTGATATCGGCGTCTTCGCCGCTGCCGCCGGGGCGCCCATCCAGGCCCAGGCTGAGCAGATCGAACTCGCGCCGCTCGCCCGGCGTCTTGTACACATAGGGCCGCTCCCAGGGGTCGAGCGGCAGGTCCTTGGCCAGATAAGGGCCCTGCCAGCGCGCCGCCTCGGCGGGCTTTTCCTGCAGGGCCAATAGCCCTTGTTCATTGCTGGGCAGGCGGCCGGTATCGAGCCGGTATTGATCGAGCGCATCGGCAATCAGCTTGAGCTGGCCACGCGCGGTCTGCGCCTTGGCGCGGCTCACCTTGTCGAACAGGCGCGGGCCGACGAAACCGGCCAGCAGCGCGATGATCAACAGCACAACCAAGAGTTCCAGCAGGGTGAAGCCTGCGGAACGGAAACGGAGATGCTCGGGCATCGGTGTCTCTCACATACAGGGGCACAGGCCCCGTGCCAGGAAAAAGACCTCCCCCGGGCACGAGGGAGGTTTCAACCACAAGACGATGGACACAACTGGTCGGCACGACCCGCCCAAGCCAGCGCGGGCCGTACCGAACCAGGCTTACTTGACCTGGCTCATCTTGCTGATCAGCTCACCATCGGCCGTATCGCCATCCAGCGACCAGCTGAACATGCCGCCCAGGTTCTTGGCCTTCACGTAGTCGATCTTGGTCTGGATATTGGCCGGGGTGTCGTAGGACCAGAAGTTGTTGCCGTCGAACTTCCAGCTCTGCTTGGTCACCGGGTGGGTGTAGACCTGGCCTGGTGCGTTCTTCAGCACCTTATAGTCCTCGATGCCGGGCTCGTAAGTGCCGCGTGCCGGGCCGGTGGCAGCCTGGTAGAGACCGTTATTGGCATTCGTCACCCCGGTCCAGCCGCGACCGTAGAAGGGAATGCCGACCACGATCTTGCCGGCCGGGGTGCCCGAGGCGAGCAGGTTGTTCACCGCGCCTTCGATGTTGTAGCTGGCACCCAGCGTGGTGGTGGCGTTCGGGCTGGACGGATCGTTGCTCAGATGCGAGTGGAAGTCGGTCGGACCCTTGGCATCCCAGCCGCCATGGAAGTCGTAGGACATCACATTGATCCAGTCGAGGTACTTGCTGTACTCGGCCGGCTCGGTCATGTCGATCTTGTCCTTACCGGCACCGATGGCCACGGTCAGCTTGTAGCGCTTGCCGGTGGTGGCGGTCAGCGCATCGAGCTGGCTGCGGAATTCCTTGAGCAGCAAGGTGAAGTTCTGCTTATCGGCCGGGCTGACGGTGTTGTAGCCAAAGCCCTGCACGCCCGGGAATTCCCAGTCGATATCAATGCCGTCGAACACCCCGGCAGCCGCGGCCGTACCACCTGCGCCGTCATACACGGGCAGATTGCCCTTGATGTACAGGTCCACGCAGCTCTTCACCAACTGCTTGCGCAGCGGATCGGTCATCGAAGCAGCCGAGAACCACTTCGACCACGACCAGCCACCAAGCGAGATCATCGGGCTGATGGCCGGATGGCGGGCCTTCAGGCGCTTGATCTGGCCGAAGTTGCCGCGCAGCGGGCTGTCCCATTTATCGGCCACGCCATCCACCGAGGCATCGGCCGAGAAGGACTTGCTGTAGTCGGCAAACGGATCGCCGCCATCGCCATTACCCGATTCGGTGCGGTACTGGATATCGCATTCATAGCCACCATTCTTCTGGTAGATATTGCCGAAGGCGTAGTTGAGAAAGGTCAGCTTGCTGGCCGCGCCCGAGGTCTCGATCTGCTTGACCTGGTAGTTGCGCCCGTAGATGCCCCACTGGGTGAAGTAGGAACCGACCTGACGCGCGCCTGGGGTCGGGGTGGGCGTTGGCGTTGGCGTTGGCGTTGGCGTTGGCGTCGGCGTCGGCGTCGGGGTCGGGGTCGGGGTCGGCGTCGGGGTCGGCGTCGGTGTTGGCGTCGGTGTTGGCGTCGGTGTTGGCGTCGGTGTTGGAGTGGGTGTCGGCGTAGGCGTGGTCGAGCAGGCGCCAATGTCCTTCCACGGCTGGCCTTCGCCGGCATTGCTGGACGGCACATTGCCCTGGGTCCACCACTTGGCCTCGTAATTGCGTCCTTCGTACGTCACCTTCTGCCCGCCGGTATACGCGGTGCTGCTCACCCAGGCCAGGAAGCAGCTGCTGGGCGTTGGCGTGGGGGTTGGCGTCGGTGTCGGCGTGGGGGTAGGCGTGGGAGTCGGTGTTGGGGTAGGCGTCGGCGTGGGGGTGCCCGTGCTGCTGCATGCGCCCTGGTTGGACCACAGCGTGGGCGAGGCAGCCGGATTCCAGTTGGTGCCCACATAGGCCGTGTGGGTAACCAAGGCCTTGTAATTCGTGCTCTGGTAGGACGCGAGGCTATTGGCCGTGTAGGTATTGCCCTCGGCCCAGGCTGCGGCGCAATCGGCAGCCAGGGCGCTCGGCGCATACAGAAGGCCGGCAGTGGCGAGGCTGACAGTGATACTGCGCAGGGCGAAGCGCCGTGCGGCATTGCTCTTGCTGTACATACGGTGTCTCCATTCAAGGGGGATAGCGAGGTCACCGGATAGCTAGCCCGGCCACAACTCGGCTCCACCGCCCCTCGCCTACAGACCGTGGACCGTCAGCATCAAATACCGGTATTGCAGAATCATCATCAAGTGGTAACCATGTTGTATTAATTTGGCGCTATCAGCAATATATCCGCTGAAAAAATATTCAAATGTCATTTGAAATCACCATGAATAGTCGCAGTGGTTTCATCCAAGCCAATACATCGGCATGCAGCGGTGCCGCACTCCGGCTCGTTCTAGGCGTCATCAGCCGGTAATAATCGGGAAAGTGGTCTGTTGCGAGGGTGAAACAAGTGCGTAGTCGGCAGACTGGTCTTAGGACAATCACAACTGGTAAGGCACCAGTAAGATACCTATTCGCGATGCACTGAGAGGGTGGGCCGGGACGGCCGCGCTGCATCAGCCCAGCGGGTGTGCGATCCACTCCGCCGCGCCTGGTTGCTGATCGAGCAGGAGCGCCAGCCCGCGGCTGGCATGCCATCGCGCAGCGGCCAGATGGCTGATTAGGGTAGCGCTGGGCCTCGCCCAGCATACGGACAGCTAGTGCTGGCGCAAGGCGCACACCGGGCAGGCCGGGTCGCGCTTGAAACGCAGGCTGCGCCAGTCGTGACTGCGCAGGTCCAGAGTCAGTAGGCGCCCAAGCGGCACGCCGGGCAGGCCGATCAGCAGCTTGAGCGCCTCGGCCGCCTGCATCGCGCCGATGATGCCCACCAGCGGCGCAAATACGCCAAAGGTCGCGCAAGGCCCGTCACTGGCCTCGCCGTCCTCGCCAAACAGGCAGCGGTAGCAGGGGCTGTCCGCCACGCGCGGGTCGAAGACCGCGAACTGACCATCGAAACGCACCGCCGCACCCGACACCAGCGGCTTGCCCGCCATCATGCAGGCGCGGTTCACCGCATGGCGGGTGGGAAAGTTATCCGAGCAGTCGAGCACCACATCGGCCGCTTGCACCGCCGCCAGCAGCGCCTCGCCGGCCAGGCGCTCAGCCAGCGGCAGCACCTGCACCTCGGCATTGATACCCGCCAGCGTGCGCTGCGCGGACGCCACCTTGCTCAGGCCCAGACTGTCCTCGCGATGCACGATCTGGCGCTGCAGATTGGTCAGCTCCACCGTATCAGCATCGGCCAGCAGCAGCCGCCCCACGCCGGCCGAAGCCAGGTAAAGCGCGGCCGGCGAACCCAGGCCACCGAGGCCGACGATCAGCACGCTGGACTGGGCGAGCTTGCGCTGTCCCTCGATGCCCACCTCGTCGAGCAGGATATGTCGGCTGTAGCGCAGCAGTTCGGTATCAGAAAAATCGCGTTCGGCTTGGCTCATGGTGGACCTGCGAGATGGGTGTGCGAGGGGGACAGACGGCTGCGGATGATATGCCGCGCACGGCCGCCAGGCCAGACACAACAACGCCGCCAGTGTGGATGCTGGCGGCGTGGATGGAGAGACCGGCCCCGCTGAGCGCTTATACGCCGAGCTTCTTCATGGCCAGGCTAACCATGGCAGCCGCCTGCTGCAGATATTGCAGGTCGGGCTGACTCCATTCCTTGATCTGGGCGGTGTTTTCGCAGCAAACCAGACCAAGCGGCAGGCCGTCGATGTCGATGCCGACATCAAGCAGCGAGTAGATATTGAGCGGCTCGAAATAGCTTTCATTGAAACAGGCGGTGGCCGGGTGCTGGCGCGCATCGCTGGCCACCAGTACGCGCCCTTCGCGCATGGCGGCGAAGTAGTCGCCGAAATCATCCTCGTGCAGCACCATGCCGCTCGACCATTGCTGGTCGCCCGCGTCATACAGGCTTTCACACACCGCCTGGTCCTGCAGCGGACCGGCATAGAACCAGAAGCTGGCACGCGTGCAGCCTATCTCCTGCACCAGGGTGCGGCTGAGTAGCGCAAAGAACTTGCCCCGATCAAGCTTGCCCTCATTGAGCAGGCCATACAGATTCTTGAGCAGATTGGTATCGTGCATCGCGCGTCTCCTTGGCAGGGCAGCCACTCGCCCGTCTCGCCTTTATAGCCGGCCGGGCGCGCAAAAAACAGCAGGCCCGCATTGAGCGGGCCTGTGTTTACGATTGCGCGAGCGAACGTACTTACTTGCTGGCGTTCGAGCGCACCACTTGCTGCACCTTCAGCACATTGAGCGCCTGCTGCAGCTGGTAGTCCTTCTTCAGCGAGATCTCACCCGGCTTGAGCTCGTCCTCGTCCTGTTGCTCGTCTTTGGCCTTGTCCTTATCGCCAGCCTTGGACTTGCTCGGCTCGAGCTTGGCTTCCGGCTGCACACTGCCCGGCTTGCTATCCGGTTTGCCGCCTTCACCCTGCGGATTGCTCAGATGATGGTCGAGGTCCGCCTCACGCACCCGGAACGCGGCGTTGTTCACGCCATTCAGGGTGGCCTCTTCCACCTCGATATCCGGGGTGATGCCCTTGGCCTGGATGGAACGGCCCTTGGGGGTGAAGTAACGCGCGGTGGTCAGCTTGATGGCGGAATCCTTGCCTACCGGCAGGATGGTCTGCACCGAGCCCTTGCCAAAGGTCTGTACACCGACGATGACGGCGCGCTTATGGTCCTGCAGCGCGCCAGCCACGATTTCGGAGGCCGAGGCCGAGCCGGCATTCACCAGCACCACCATCGGCACATCCTTGATGCCGGCTGGCAGCTTGCCTTCGCGCGCGCCGAACTCGGGCGAGGCGGTCAGCTTGACCTTGGAGTCATTGGCGCGCCCCTCGGTGTACACCACCAGCGCATTATCGGGCAAGAACAGTGCGGACACGCCCACGGCCGAGCTCAGCACGCCGCCCGGATCGTTACGCAGATCGAGCACCAAGCCTTTCAGCGCACCCTTGTTTTCCTTGTTCAGCTGCTCGATGGCCTTGGCTACGTCCTCGGTCGAGCGCTCCTGGAACTGGGCCAGGCGCACATAGCCGTAACCCGATTCCAGCATGCGCGACTTCACGCTCTGCACCTTGATCACCGAACGGGTCAGCGTGAAGACCAGCGGCTTGGTTTCGCCCTTGCGCAGTACGGTCAGGGTGACCTTGGTATTGGGCTTGCCGCGCATCTTGGCCACCGCATCATTGAGCGACAGACCGCGCACCTGCGCGTCGTCGATCTTCATGATGTAGTCGCCGGCCTTCATGCCCGCCTTGAACGCCGGGGTATCCTCAATCGGCGAGATCACCCGCACCAGGCCATCTTCCAGATTCACTTCCAGCCCCAGGCCGCCGAACTCGCCCGAGGTGCTGACCTTCAGGTCCTTGAAGGCATCCGCATCCAGATAGGCCGAATGCGGATCAAGACCGGTCAACATGCCATTGATGGCCTCGTTGATCAGCTTCTTGTCTTCAACCGGCTCGACGTAATCCTGCTTGATGCGCCCATAAACCTCGGTGAAGGCACGCAGCTCATTGATCGGCAGCGGCGACAGGCTTTCCTTGTTGGCGAGGGCGCTCGCCCCAGCCGTCAACAGCACGCCAATGCCGGTACCGACGAGTAGCAAACTGAATTTCTGTACTTTGGCTTGCATTGCTGTCCTTTAACAACCTATCTGCTCCGACCGATCACCCGACCGGTCCGAATGCCGCTACTTCGCCCAAGCGAGCGGGTCTAGCGGCTTACCCATATGCCGTATTTCGAAGTATATGCCCGTTTGTTCGCTGCCACCGCTGTTGCCGCTGGTGGCCACGTCCTCACCGGCCTTCACCGTATCACCGACCTGCTTGACCAGCGATTCCGCCGCGCCATACAGACTCAGATAGCCGCCACCATGATCCACGATCAGCATATTGCCAAAGCCGCGCAGCCAATCGGCGAATACCACCCGACCACTGGCAACCGCCTTGACCGGCTGGCCGCCCGCGGTGCGGATGAACACGCCCTTCCAGTTGGTGCCTTCGCTGCGCGGGGTGCCGAACTTGCCACTCACCTCGCCGCGCGCCGGCAGGTGCAGGCGCCCCTTCAGCTCGGCGAAGCGGCGACCATCGGCACTGCTGTCCGGTAGCGCCTCATTGCGCTTGATCACCGGCTCGGCCTTGGGCGGTGCATCACCCGGCTTCTTGCCGGCCTTCGCTTCCTTGGCCTGGCGGGCGGCTTCGCGTGCCTCGGCCAGCTTCTGTGCCCTGGCCTGCTTTTCCCGCTCACGCGCTTCCTTGAGCTCGCGCTCGCGGATCATGCGATTGATCTTTTCCACCAACTGGGTCAGCCGCTTCTCATCGCGCTGCAGCTTGCTGATTTCCTTGCGCTGCTGGCCGATCTCGGTAGAGATCTTGCTCAGCACCTGCTGCTTCTCGGCCTGCTCCATGCGCAGCTTGTCTCGCGCCGCCTTGCGCTCGGCCGCGATGCGCGCCAGATCATCGTGCTTCTGGCGTATGACCTCGGCCAGGGCATTTAGTTTGTCCAGCTGCGCGCTCAACTCGCCCGACAGCTTGTGCTGTGCCTCGGCGATATAGCGGTAGTAGCGCAGATCGCGCGCCAGCTTGTTCGGGTCCTGACGGTTGAGCAAGAGGCGCAAGGCCTCGTGCTGGCCGTTGCGGTGCCGCGCTCGGATCAGCGCCTGCAGGCGCTCACGATTGGCTTCCAGGTTCTGGCGTGTCTTGCTGATATCGAGACTGATGCGCGCGAGCTCGGCCTGCGACAGCTGCTGCTGACGGTTGAGCTGAGCGACCGCGCGGTTGGCCTCGGAGATCGCCTGCTCGGACGATTTGAGCGCATCGGCCGCGTCGTGGCGGGTTGCCTCGTTGGCCTGCAGTTCCTGCTTGAGCGAATCGATCTTGCGGCGCAGGTCCTGCAGATCATCCTCCGGCTGGGCAGCCCAAGCCGCGCCGAGCAAGAGGCCGGCGGCGGCAAGCAGGGGAAGCAGGCGGCGCATCAAGCGAAGCGGATCAGCGAGTGGCCGGTCATTTCGGCCGGTTGGGGCAGGCCCATCATGGCCAGCAGGGTGGGGGCGATATCCTTGAGCGCGCCCTCAGCCTGCGGCGCCAGGCTAGCCTGGCGCCCCACATAGATAAAGGGCACCAGATCGGTGGTGTGCTGGGTATGAGCCTGGCCCGAACCCTTGTCCCACATCATTTCGCAATTGCCATGGTCGGCGGTGATCAGCACCTCGCCGCCAATCGCCTGCATGGCGGCGACCGCACGGCCCACGCAGGCATCCAGTGCCTCGATGGCGCGTACGGCGGCATCGAAATTGCCGGTATGGCCGACCATATCGCCATTGGCGTAGTTGCAGATGATGGCGGCGTACTGCTTGGACTCGATGGCCGCCACGATCTTGTCGGTCACCTCGACGGCGCTCATCTCGGGCTGCAAGTCATAGGTGGCCACCTTGGGCGAGGCAACCAGGATGCGGTCCTCGCCTGGGAATTCCTTCTCTTCGCCGCCCGAGAAGAAATAGGTGACATGCGGGTATTTCTCGGTCTCGGCAATGCGCAGCTGCTTGAGGCCCAGGCCGCCGATGTACTCGCCAAAGCTGTTCTGCACCTTGGGCTTGGTGTAAGCCACCGGGTAGGGATAGCTCTCGGCATAGCTGGTCAGCGTGGCGAACAGCGCGAGCTTAGGGCGGCGCGGACGGGCAAAGCCGTCGAAACCATCCTCGTTGATTGCCACGGTGATTTCACGCGCGCGGTCGGCACGGAAATTCATGAATACCACCGCGTCGCCGTCCTCGATACGGCGCACCACGCCATGAGGGCGGATGGCGGTGGCCAGCACGAATTCATCGTTCTCGCCACGCGCATAGGCGGCGGCCAGTGCAGCCTGGGCGGTCGGCGCCACATGCTCGGCCTCGCCATCCACGATCAGACGGTAGGCGGGCTCGACCCGCTCCCAGCGCTTGTCGCGGTCCATCACATAGTAGCGACCAACCACCGAGACGATCTGTGCACCGGGGTTGGCATCACAAACCGCCTGCAGGCGGGCCAGATACAGCTCGGCGCTGCGTGGCGGGGTATCGCGCCCATCCAGGAAGGCATGCACGGCAATCTGCTGCACGCCGGCTTCATGCGCGGCGCGGATCAGCTCGTGAATATGGGCTTCGTGCGCATGCACGCCACCGTCTGACACGAGGCCGAGGATGTGCAAGGTCTTGCCGCTGCCCGCGGCGCTGTCGATAGCCTGCTTGAGCACCGGGTTCTGGCCCAGGCTATGGTCGGCCACATCGCAATCAACCCGACTGATGTCTTGCTGCAACACTCGACCGGCACCGATATTCAGGTGACCGACTTCAGAATTCCCGAATTGCCCAGCAGGCAAACCCACATACTGTTCCGAGGCATTGATGGTGGTATGGGGAAATTCCGCCATCAAACGGTCGATATTCGGCTTTCTCGCATGTAGTATGGCGTTGTCATCGCCTTCCAAGCGATGGCCGTAGCCGTCAAGAATCAGCAGCAAAACAGGGGTCACAGCGTTCATAGGGGCGGGCATGTTCTGGTTGAAGGCGAAAGCATTTTACCCCGACATCGGCGGTTGCGCGGGCTTTGGGCCACGTTTAACATGCCGCCACCTGCGCAGTGCATGTATGCTGCACCACTACTCCAAATAAAATAACTTAGCCATGGCATACCATTTAATCGAGGACGACGAACAGATCGAACAGGCGTCACGCGCAATGAAGGCGATGTCTCATCCGCTGCGCTTGAAGATCCTGTGTGTTCTGGGGGATAAGGAAGTCAGCGTGCAGGATATTGTCGATGCGGTAGGCACTTCGCAGAGCAATATCTCCCAACACCTGGCCATCATGCGTGAGAAGGGGGTTCTGCGTACGCGCAAGGATGCCAATCGCGTGTATTACCGGGTGGGCGATCCGCGCACACTGGAAGTGGTCAGCATGATGCGCGATGTGTTCTGCGGCTTCGCCCGCTAAGCACGCCCGCCACACTGCAGCTTGATCGAAGCCGGCCCCGCGCCGGCTTTGCCGTATCTGAATCACAACATTCTTACCCATCCCCGGCATGGTCGGCCCAAGCATGGCCGCAGTCGCTAGACTGCACGCTTCGCCACCGGAGACCGCCATGCCCAGCCGTATCGCCCTCTCGCTCGCGCTTTGCCTTGCCGCCATCAGCAGCCAGGCCGCCGACCGCATCACCGACCAGCCCTTCGCCACCCGTTCCGAAGTGATCGCCCCCAAGGCCATGGCCGCCACCAGCCAGCCTTTGGCCACCCAGATCGCGCTCGATATCCTGCGCCAGGGTGGCACAGCGGTGGATGCGGCGATTGCGGCGAATGCCGCCCTCGGTTTGATGGAGCCGGTCGGTTCAGGCATCGGTGGCGATCTGTTCGCCCTGGTCTGGGATGCCAAGACCCAGCAACTGTATGGCCTGAATGCCAGCGGACGTTCACCGCGCAGCCTGAGCCTCGCCACCTTGAAGGCCGAGCTGGCCAAGCAGCAGCTGAACGAGATCCCGCCCTTCGGCCCGCTGCCGGTCAGCGTGCCCGGTGCGGTAGATGGCTGGTTTGAACTGCACCAGCGCTTTGGCAAATTGACTATGGGCAAGATTCTCGCACCCAGCATTGCCTACGCGCGCGACGGCTTTCCGGTCAGCGAGGTGATCAGCTTTTACTGGCAGCGCAATGTGCGTTCACTGCTCAAATACCCAGGCATACGCGAGCAGTTCACCCGCGATGGCGTGGGCCCCGCCAAGGGTCAGCTGTGGACCAATCCGAACCTGGCGCGCACCTATGAAGCACTGGCCAAGGGCGGGCGCGATGTCTTCTACCGCGGCGAGATCGCGCGCAAGATTGCCGCCTATATGGCGCGCCATGGTGGCTATCTAAGTTACGAGGATCTGGCCGCGCACAAGAGCGAATGGGTTAGCCCGCTCAAGGTCAATTACCGTGGTTACGATGTGTGGGAACTGCCGCCGAACAGCCAGGGCATGGCCGCGCTGCAGGCGCTCAATATCCTCGAAGGCTTCGACCTGAAGGGCGCCGGCTTTGGCAGCCCGCAGCATGTGCACTGGTTCGTGGAAGCCACCAAGCTGGCCTTCGCCGACCGCGCCAAGTTCTACGCCGACCCGGATTTCTTCCAGGCCCCGATCACCACCCTGCTCAGCGACGAGTACGCAGCCGAGCGGCGCAAGCTGATCGGCACCGAGCGTGCCCTGCAGAAGGTGGAGGCCGGCAATATCGCCCTGAAGACCAGCGACACCATTTACCTAACCACCGCCGATGCGCAAGGCAATATGGTCTCGCTGATCCAGAGCAATTACCGCGGCATGGGCAGCGGCATGGCGCCCGAGGACCTCGGCTTCATCCTGCAGGACCGCGGCCAGCTATTTGCGCTAGAAGACGGCCACGCCAATGTCTATGCACCGGGCAAGCGCCCGTTCCAGACCATCATCCCGGCCTTTATCAGCAAGGATGGCAAGCCCTGGGTCAGTTTCGGGGTGATGGGTGGCGATATGCAGCCGCAAGGCCATGTGCAGATCGTGCTGAACCTGATCGACTTCGGCATGAATCTGCAGGAAGCTGGCGACGCGCCACGTATTTACTGGGACAGCCCGCAGCAACCGACTGGCGGCACCCTGCTGGACGGCGGCACGGTGGCGCTGGAAACCGGCTTTCCTTACCGCACCATCCAGCAGCTTTTGCAGATGCGCCACACGGTCAAGTACGACCTCGGTGGCTATGGCGGCTACCAGGCCATCATGCGCCTGCCCAATGGCACCTGGGCCGGGGCGAGCGAATCGCGCAAGGACGGCCAGGCGGCAGGTTTCTGAACGCGGACGTCGCCGGTCGGCAAGCTGCGTGCCGGCCGCTCACGTAGAATCCGCGCTCCGCTTCTTTCGCCGCTCGCTGGGGTGTGTTCGTGAACGTCAATGTCTTGCTCCTGCTCCTGGTCACCGTTGTCTGGGGCACTACCTTCCCGCTGCTCAAGTCGGCCTCCAGCACCTTAAGCGGCCTCGAGATCACCGCCCTGCGCTTTGCGGTAGCCGGCATCGCCATGCTGCCCTTTGCACTGAAGGCCACGCGTGCGACCTGGCGTGATGGCGCCGTGCTTGGCGCGCTGGCGCTATTGTCCTATGTCGCACAGGCGGTCGGGCTCGAATACATCTCCTCGAACCGCTCCGCCTTTCTGACCAGCTTGAATGTGCTGATGGTGCCCTTCCTTGGCCTCCTGTTCGGCGGACGCCTCTCGGCGCTGATGGTTGGCGCGGCCACGCTGGCCTGTGCCGGTATCGGCCTGATGTCCTGGGATGGCGGCGCCCATCTGCTCGGCGATGCGATCACCATCGCCTGCGCGCTGGCTTATGCGCTGTATGTGATCGTGCTCTCGCAACGAGCCGGCCGCCACGAGGCGCGCCAGCTGGCTGCCACCCAGATCGTGCTGATGGCGCTGTTTGCCCTGCTGTGGATGCTGGTGGCCGATGCGCGCAACGACAGCCTGGCCAGCCTGGGTACGCGCGCCCTGCCCCATCTGGATACCGTGCTCTATCTGGGCCTGGTGGCGAGCGCTGGCATGCTGTTCCTGCAGGCCGTCGCGCAGCGCCATGTGTCGGCCGACAAGGCCGCCATCATCTATGCGATGGAGCCGGTATTCGCCGCCCTGTTCGGCTGGCTGTGGCTGGCGGAAATCCTCACCCTGCAGGCGGCCATCGGTGGCGCGCTGGTGGTGCTGGCGGTCATCCTCAGCGAGCTTAAACCGGCTGTCGCACAAAGCACCGGCTAGTCGGCAGTGGATGGCGCCGCGGCAAAGCGCCAGCTATGACGACAGTATCGTCTGCCGTCGGATAGCCATCATGCAGCGCGCCCTGCTTGACCGCCTGAAACCCCTGTTGGCGCTGTGTTTACTGGCCGGCTTGTGCGCCTGCGCGAGCCAGTCCGGGCCTAGCCGGCAAGCGCTGGCCGACCTGCTGCAGGACAGCGCCTTCCGTCCCGCCAGCGTCCCCAGCGCCAATGAGATCTTCGCGGCCGACGCCCATATGCAGCGTTTCCTCAGCGAACAGGTGCGCCCCGGCATCCGCCATCTGGGCGCCAGCCGCGCGCTGATCGAAGGGCTGCGGCGCGGCAGCGGCGTACGCATCGACTACGACGCGAGCGAAACCCGTAGCGCAGCCGATACGCTGCGCCAGGGCGCCGGCAACTGCCTGTCCCTGGTACTGATGACCGCGGCGCTGGCCAAGCAGCTGAACCTGCCAGTCAGCTACCAGGAAGTGAGTCTGAGCAATGCCTGGAGCCGCAACCGCGATACCTATATCCGCCTCGGCCACGTCAATATCACCATCGGCTACCGCGATCTGCACGGCACGGCGCGCTATGTGAGCGACCCGGCCTGGACCATCGACTTCCTGCCAGCCACCAATCGGCAGCAGCGCGTGAGCACCGAGATAACCGAGGCACGTGTGCTGGCCATGTTCCTGAACAACCGCGCCGCCGAACTCATGCAGGCCGGCGAGCTGGATGCGGCCTACTGGCATGCGCGCAGCGCGGTGCTGACCGACACGGCCTTCCTCGGCGCCCTGAACACCCTGGGCATCATCTACCACCGCCATGGTCAGCAGGCAGCGGCCGAGCAGGTATTCCGCAGCCTCGTGGCCCAGCCGGGCGACCAGGCGCTCGCGCTGTCCAATCTGGTTCTGGTGCTCGACGCCCAGGGCAAGACCGAGCAGGCCCGCGCGGCCGAGGCCCAGCTGGCCAGGCTGGATACCGAAAAGCCCTTCCGCGATCTGCTGCTGGGCCTGGCCGCACTCGAGCAAGGCCAGTACGCGCTGGCCCTGCGCCATTTCGAACGCGAGTTACGCCGCGACCCCGACTACCACGAGACCCATTTCGGCCTGGCCGTCGCCCACTACCAGCTCGGCAATCTGGCCGCGGCCGAACGCCATCTGCGCCAGGCGCAAGGCAGCGCCGAGACCAGCCAGGACCGCATACGCTATGCCGCCAAGCTGGGCCGCCTGCACGAACAGCAGGCGGGTGGCTAAGCCTAGGCAGCAGCAAAAAGGGCAGCCCAGAGGCTGCCCTTTTCTGAGGCGACGACGTGTTCAAGCCAGCTGGGAAAAATCCAGCGCCACCGCGGTGGCTTCGGCAATCTGGGCCTCGCTCACGCCCGGAGCCAGCTCCTTCACCACCAGGCCCTGCGGCCCCACTTCCAGCACACCCAGATCGGTGATGATCAGATTGACCACGCCAAGACCGGTCAAGGGCAGCGTGCACTGCGGCAGGATCTTGGCATCGACGCTGCCGTCCTTCTTTTTCGCTACATGCTCCATCAGCACGATCACGCGGCCCACGCCCGCCACCAGGTCCATGGCACCACCCATGCCCTTCACCATCTTGCCCGGAATCATCCAGTTGGCCAGATCGCCCTTCTCACTAACCTGCATGGCGCCGAGGATGGCCAGGTTGATCTTGCCGCCCCGTATCATGCCGAAGCTGTCGGCCGAGCTGAAAATGGCCGAGCCGGGCAAGGCGGTAATCGTCTGCTTGCCGGCATTGATCATGTCCGGATCGACCTCGTCCTCGCTCGGAAAAGGGCCGATACCCAGCAGGCCGTTTTCCGACTGCAGCCACACCTCTATGCCGGGCGGCACATGGTTAGCCACCAGGGTGGGCAGGCCAATCCCGAGGTTCACATAAAAGCCGTCGCGCAATTCCTTGGCCGCGCGGGCAGCCATCTCATCTCTATTCCAAGCCATTGCTCTCACTCCATGATCTACACACCGGCGCGTGCGAAGCGGCCCAAACAGCCCATCCTCATCCGCGCCGCAAGGCCACCTTCTCCTCACAGGAGAAGGCCTGCGACTAAGCGTTCGGGTTTTCTTTCGTGGTGCGCTTCTCGATGCGTTTTTCAGGGTGCGGATTGAGCACGATGCGCTGCACATAGATGCCTGGGGTGTGGATCTCATCGGGGTCGAAGCTGCCGGTTTCGACGATCTCCTCCACCTCCACCACGGTAACCTTACCGGCCATGGCCACATTCGGATTGAAGTTGCGTGCGGTGCGCCGGTAGATCAGGTTGCCGGCCTTGTCGGCCTTCCAGGCCTTGACCAGCGAGATATCGGCGGTCAGCGCGTGTTCAAGCACATACATGCGCCCATTGATCTCGCGCGTCTCCTTGCCCTCGGCCACCACAGTGCCGTAGCCGGTAGCGGTGAAGAAGGCCGGAATGCCGCAGCCGCCGGCGCGCAGCTTTTCCGCCAGCGTACCCTGCGGGGTGAACTCGAGCTCGAGTTCGCCAGCTAGGTACTGGCGCTCGAACTCCTTGTTCTCGCCCACATAGGACGACACCATCTTGCGGATCTGGCGCGTCTCCAACAGCTGGCCAAGGCCAAAGCCATCCACACCGGCGTTATTGGAGATGGCAGTCAGATTGCGCTTGCCGCTGTCGCGCAGCGCGGCAATCAGCGCCTCGGGGATGCCGCATAGGCCGAAGCCGCCCACGGCAATGGTCTGGCCATCGGCGACCAGATCGGCAAGCGCCGCGGCAGCGCTGGGGTAGAGCTTATTCATGGCATTTCCTGTCTTGATACAAAACTGAGCACCGGCGGCCGGTGTGTCTATTGCGCCACCCAGCCACCATCCATATTCCAGGCCGCGCCCCGAATCTGGCTGGCCGCCTCGCTGCACAGAAACACCGCCAGCTGACCGAGCTGCTGCGGGGTGACGAACTCGTGCGAGGGCTGCTTCTCGGCCAGCAGCTCGCGCTGGGCCTCGAGCAGGCTGCAGCCTTCCGCGGCGGCACGCGCGGCGATCTGCGCCTCGACCAAGGGCGTGCGCACCCAGCCCGGGCAGATCGCATTGCAGGTCACCCCGGTTTCCGCCAGCTCCAGCGCGCTTACCTTGGTCAGCCCGACCAGGCCATGCTTGGCCGCCACATAGGCCGACTTCTGGCGCGACGCCACCAGGCCGTGTACCGAGGCGATATTGATGATGCGCCCCCAGTTGCGCGCCCGCATGGCCGGAATGGCCAGCCGGCTGGTGTGAAAACTGGCGGACAGATTGATGGCAATCACCGCGTCCCAGCGCTCGGGCGGGAAGTCCTCCACATTCGCCACATGCTGGATGCCGGCGTTATTGACCAGGATGTCCACGGCGCCAAAGGTCTGCGCGGCAAAAGCCATCAGCGCGGCGATGTCGTCCGGCTTGCTCATATCGGCCGGGTGATAGGCGACGCGCACGCCGAGCGCCTCGATCTGTGCACTGGCCGCCTGGGCGTCGCCAAAGCCATTCAGCACGATGTCGGCGCCCTGTGCGGCCAGTTCCAGCGCAATGCCGAGTCCAATGCCGCTGGTGGAGCCGGTGACCAGCGCGGTCTTGCCCTTCAGGGTCTGCATGTCAATCCTCCGTCCGCTGCGCGGCGCAGCGTGTTGTGGGAGTACGCGCACGCCGTCCGGCGCCAGTAGGCAGCCGTGGACGTGCACACATCATGGCCAAGCGTATAGGGTCAATCCTAGATGCCACTGCGCGCGCTCGCCGGCACGGGACCTGATGTCCAGTCCGCGGCCGCACAGGGGCTTACCACGATTGTCTCCAGTATCGGTTCGGCCGCTTCGAAGGGCGACCGACCAGCTCTCGGGGGAGCCGGGGCGCATTCAGCAGCAAGCGTGCCACGCGGACTCAGACCAGAAAAAATCCATACAAAACAAGCGGCTTCCGCCACACCGGCACAGCAGCGTACGGCAAGGGGCACGCGCGGCGCGCGCAGCTGTCCGCAGCGGCGGACAAGGCCCGCCCCCGCACCAGCGAGCTCTGTATTGCGGCCCGGAATGCATGCACGTGCCTGCTCGCCTGGCCAATCAAGGCGCCGCAAAGGCCTGGTCAAGCATCGCGGCGCGAGCGTATCTTGCCCAGCTTCGCTATCCTGCGTTTTTCGCTTCTTGATGAAACTGTTCACCATGGCCGCCGCCACGCTGCTTTCCCTGTCCGCCGCCGCGCTCGATGCGCCCGTCGCCCCCATCCAGCCCAAGACCCTGCGCCTGCATGGCGACACGCGTGTCGACAACTACTTCTGGCTGCGCGAGAAGGACAAGCCGGAGACACTCGCCTATCTACAGGCGGAAAACGCCCATGCCGAGGCGCTGACGCGCGCCAGCAAGCCGCTGGAGGAACGCCTGTTCCAGGAGATGAAGGCGCGCATCAAGGAAGATGACAGCTCGGTGCCCTATCGGCTCGATGGCTTTTACTACTACTCGCGCTTCGAAGCCGGCAAGCAGTACCCGCTGCTGTGCCGCAAGCCTATCCAGGCCGATGGCAGTTGGCAGAACGCGCCAGAACAAATATTGCTGGACGTGAATTCGCTCGCGCAGGGCAAGTCGTTTATGGAGGTGGGCGAGTTCGAGGTCAGCCCGGATGGGCAGTGGCTGGCCTTCACTACCGACAGCACCGGCTTTCGCCAATACCGGCTGCAGATCAAGGACCTGCGCAGTGGCAAGCTGCTGCCCTTCAAGCGCGAGCGGGTCACCTCGGTAGCCTGGGCGCTCGATAACCGTACGCTGTTCTATTCCACCGAGGACAAGCAGACCAAGCGCAGCAACCAACTGTGGCGCCACCAGCTGGGCGATAAACAGGACCAGCTCGTGCACGAGGAAAAGGACGAGCGCTTTGGTCTGGATGTCTACCTGACCCGCAGCAATGGCTATCTGATCGAACAGGTGAGCAGCCACACCAGCAGCGAGATCCGCTATCTGAAGGCTGATGCGCCCAAGGGGCGCTGGCGCGTGCTAGCCAAGCGGCGCGCCAATATCGAATACAACGTCGATCACCGCGACGATGCGTTCTATATCCGCATCAACGACACCGGGCGCAATTTCCGCCTGGTGAAGGCACCAGTCAGCCAGCCCGGGCGTGAACACTGGCAGGAAGTGCTGGCCGAACGCGCGGACGTGATGCTGGAAGGCATCGACCTGTTCAAGCACTTTCTGGTGCGCCATGAACGCCAGAACGGCCTGAACCAGCTGGTGATCACCGATCTACGCAGCGACAGCAGCCATGCGATGGCCTTCGACGAGCCGGCTTACAGCCTAGGTGTCGAGGCGAATGCCGAGTGGGACAGCCAGGTATACCGCTATAGCTACGAGTCGATGAGCACGCCGAGCACGGTGTACGACTACGATATGGCCAGCCGCCAGCAGACCCTGCTCAAGCGCCGCCCGGTGCTGGGCGATTTCGACCCGGCCAATTATGTCAGCGAGCGCATCTGGGCCACGGCGCCCGATGGCGTGCAGGTGCCGATCTCGCTCGTCTACCGCAAGGGCACGCCGCGCGATGGCAGCGCGCCGCTATGGCTCGATGCCTATGGCGCCTACGGCATTCCCAGCGATGTATATTTCTCCTCTGCGCGGCTCTCGCTGCTCGACCGCGGCATCATCGTGGCCGAGGCGCATATCCGCGGCGGTGGCGACCTGGGCAAGGCCTGGCACGACGCGGGCAAGATGGCGCAGAAGATGAATACCTTCACCGACTTCATCGCCTGTGCCGAGCACCTGATCGCCACCCAGTACACACGCGCCGACCGCCTGGTCATCGAGGGTGGCAGCGCCGGCGGCCTCTTGATGGGCGCGGTCAGCAATCTGCGTCCCGACCTGTTCAAGGTGGTGGTCTCGCACGTGCCCTTTGTGGATGTGCTGAGCACCATGCTGGACGCCAGCCTGCCGCTGACGGTGGGCGAGTACGAGGAGTGGGGCAATCCGAACAAGCGCAGTGAATACGGCTGGATGCGTGCCTATTCGCCCTACGACAATCTGCGCGCCCAGGCCTACCCGACCATGCTGGTGAAGACCTCGCTGCACGACAGCCAGGTCATGTACTGGGAGCCGGCCAAATACGTGGCCAAGCTGCGCACGCTGAAGACCGACAGTAATCCGCTCTTGCTGGTCACCAATATGGGCGCCGGCCACGGCGGGGCGAGCGGGCGTTTCGACCGCCTGCAGGAAGTGGCTTTCGATTTTGCCTTCGTGCTTAACCAGCTCGGCATTACGCGCTAATCCACGCATAGCCGACACAGGGCGACCCTTGGGTCGCCCTTTTTCATGCCGGCCATCCGAAGTAGCGAACTTTCTCCGCCCGGCGGTCAGCCACACGGGGCCGACTTGGCTACAAAGCCAGCATGGCCCGCCCTCCCAGGCGCGGGCAGGAGCCCCGCCATGCCGCAATACCTGATCTCGATGCGCGCCATCGACCGCAAGACGCGCCGCTTTATCGCCGAACCGGGCGAGGCGCTGTATCTGGAAGTACCCGATGGTCAGCTGCCCGACCCCAGCCACAAGCTACCCACGGCACGCTGGCTGACCCGCGTGCGTGATCTGGCCGATGGGCAGGCTGACGGGGTGATGTCGGATGGCGGCGATATCCTGGTGTTCATCCATGGCTATAACAACTCGCACGATGAAATCATGCAGCGCCATCGCCTACTGCAGCTGCAGCTCAAGGCAGCCGGTTGGCAGGGCATCGTGCTGTCCTTCGACTGGCCGTGCGAAAACCAGCTGCTCAATTACTGGGAAGACCGCTCGGATGCGGTGGCCACCGCCAAGGTACTGATCGAGGATGGCCTACGCCTGCTGGGCGAAGTGGCCGGGCGCGAATGCCAGACCAATATCCATCTGCTCGGCCATTCGACCGGCGCCTTCGTGATCATGAAGGCCTTCGAGAAGGCCACCGACTACCGCGAGCTCTACCAGAGCAACTGGCGCATCGGCCAGGTGGCGTTTATCGGCGGCGATGTATCGGCCGCCAGCCTTGACGCCGACTCGGCCTGGAGCCGCAATCTGTTCGAACGCATCATGCGCCTGACTAATTACCAGAATGCCTACGATATGGTGCTCGGCGTCTCCAATGCCAAACGTCTAGGCGCCGCCCCGCGCGCCGGGCGCGTGGGCCTCAGCAACCGCGCGCATGCCAAGGCCATCAATGTCGATTGCAGCGATTACTTCCGCAACCTCGACCCGGACAAGCAGCAGGACAAGGTGGGCTGGTGGCCGCACTCCTGGCATATCGGCAACCCGGTGTTTGCGCTCGACCTGGCCATGACGCTGGAAGGCCGCTACGACCGCCACTACCTGCCCACGCGCGAGCAGGTCAATGGCGAGCTGCGCCTCAAACCGGGCGAGCGCCCCAAGTTCGAGCGCAAATGGCTGAAGCGCGACCGCTGAGCCAGCTGGCCGGTGTATATAAGCGTTTCCACATGCGGTAATCTGACGGACAAGCCCGTACCGGATGTCCCTCATGTTTGCGCCTTACCGCCCTACCAGCCTGATCGCCACACTGTTTGTGCTAAGCCTGCTACCCGCCCAGGCCACCAACAGCCTGAAGGTGCTGCTCGATACCAGTACCGAGATGCCGATGGCCGAGTTGCGTGGCAACCGGCTCACCGCCGGCCTGCATCATGATGTGGGCCAGGC
The DNA here is from genome assembly GCF_900119825.1 of Chitinimonas taiwanensis DSM 18899. Lineage (GTDB taxonomy): Bacteria > Pseudomonadota > Gammaproteobacteria > Burkholderiales > Chitinimonadaceae > Chitinimonas > Chitinimonas taiwanensis. The sequence goes on from NZ_FPKR01000017.1 coordinate 45,229, forward strand.
GCTGGCCGCCGAGCTGGGGCGCACGGCGCAGTTCATCGTGCTGCCGCGCAAGCGGCTGGGCAGCGCGCTGGAAAGCGGCGAAGCCGACCTGATGTGCCATTACCTGCCCGACTGGCTGCCGGGCAAGCTAGGCTGGAGTACGCCCTTTCTGCCTAATGCCGAACTGCTGATCAGCGACCGGCGCGAACCGCGTCCGGCTGCGCTGACCGCGCTGGCGAATATCCCCATTGGCACCGTGCTCGGCTTTGCCTACCCCGAGCTCGACAAGGCACTGGGACGCGACTTCCGGCGTGAGGATGCGCCGAGTTCCGGCGCCAATCTACGCAAATTCGCCGCCGGGCGCGTCCAGCACGCGGTGGTCAACCAGCTGTTCCTGGCCTATCAGCAGCGTCAGGGCCACTTCAAGGCCGCGCTGCATCCCGCCTTGATCATCCGCCCCTACCAGGCCCAATGTGCGGTATCACCTAAGGGCAGCGTGAGCCTCGCCGAGGTCAATCGCGCCATTGCCGCCCTGCAGGCCAGGGATGCGATCACGCCCCTGTTTGCGCGTTACCGTTAAGGCTGCGGCACGTACGCAACACGCACTAAATCACTGATTGCCTTATTTTTTTCGCTGCACCACACTGCAATGGTGCAGCGCACAAAGACGCTATTCAAGGAGACGACACAGCACCTGACTTAACAGGAGTCGCTGATGACACGTTCCGATCTCTTTCCCTCTGTGCTGCAGGCTAGCCATCTGCCCGCCATGCAGGCCCATCTGCTGCGCTTGTCCGATACCGATCGCGTGCAGCGCTTTGCCCAACCGGCCAGCGACGAGGTGATCCTCGCCTATCTGCGCAGGCTGAACTTTCAACGCGATGCCCATTATGGCGTATGGGAAAACGCCGGCCTGCTGCCCCAGCTGGTCGGCCTTACCCATCTGGCCGTGGACCCCAAGCTCGGCCTGGCCGAGATCGGCGTCAGCGTGGATGCCGGCTACCGGCGCCAGGGCCTGGCCGGCCAGATGCTGGAGCGGGCAATTCTGCATGCGCGCAATCTCGGCATCGTCGAGGTCGTCATGTACTTTCTGCCTTACAACACCGAGCTGGTGGAGCTGGCGCGCCGCCTGGGCATGCGTCTGAGCGTGGGCCATGGCGATGGCATCGCCCGCCTGCAGCCGGGCGAGGCGAATCTGGACAGCCTGAGCCGCGAATGGCTGGCCGATTGGCAGGACAGCACCCAGCGCAGCCTGCACAACTGGGCGGGCGAGGTGCGCAATGCCAGCAGCTCGCTCAGCCAGTTGCTGCACAAGGGTACAGATCAGCGCGATTAGGGCCTGTTCACCCTAAGCCAGCGGGTGGTAGTCGAGCACCAGCACATCGGCCAGCTGGGCTTTCAGGCGTACCACCAGCGCCTGGTGCTCGGGGTGGGGCAGATAGGCATCGCGCGCGGCGGCATCCACAAAGCTCAGCAAAAAGCAGTGGCTGAAGCCCTTGTCCAGGCCTTCGCTGCTGTTGTTGTGCCCCCACTCCAGCGCGCTGATGCCGGGAATCTTGCTGGGCAGGGCCGCGAAATCGGCCAGCAGAGCGTTCAGGACATCGGGCGCGGTGTCGGCGCGGAATTGCAGCAGGACCGGGTGGCGTAGCAGCATGATGGGGCTCGTCTCAGGATAAAGTAGCAATTCTATCCACCCGGCCCGGCGCTGCCCTAGGCGGCTGGCCACTTCTGCATGGAATGGATTGCATCGATGACGCCTGCCCCCGCGCCAGCGCGGGTCAACTGCCTGCGCTGCCAGCACCACTACATCAGCTGGGACCCGAACTTCCCCTATGGCTGCCGCCAGCTGGGTTTCAAGAGCCGGCGCATGCCCTGTCTGGAAGTACTGGCCGCCTCGGGCCAGCCCTGCAATTACTACAGCCCGCGCGCGCCGCGCAGTGCGGACGACAAAACTGATTAGGGCTGCTTGATACCGAGCGCCGCACACATCTGAGCCAGCCGCTGCGTCGGGCTGCCGCTGACGATGCAGAATGCCGCGCCACTTGCCTGCAAGGCAGCCTGATAGCGCGCAAACAGGGCCGGGCGATCGTGCGGGTTTTCGCGCAGCGGGTCGGGCTGCCAGACAATATCGGGTGTGGGCAGAATATGCAGCGCATAGTCGTGGGCCGGCCAGGCGGCCTCGATCTCGACCGGGCACAGGCCAAAGCGCACCTCGGCCCAGATCTTGCACACCAGTGCATTGGTATCACACACCAGCCAATCGCCCTGATCCGCCCCCTGCCACAGGGCCGGCTCCGCTTCGCCGGCGCGCTGGCCCTGGGCAATGGCGATCACATCGTCCAGCCCGTAGTGCGTATCACCCTTAGCGGCAAAATAGTGGCGCGCATACTCGGGCAGCCAGGGTGCATGCAAGACGTTGGCCAGCTCGCGCGCCAAGGTAGTCTTGCCCGATGACTCGGCGCCGACGATGGCCAGCTTACGCATGCGCGCCCCCGAGCAGGCGGCGGCGCCAATCCCACCAGCCATAGGCGGCCAGCAGCGCGAGCAGCACATACAGCGCCGCGGTGATATGCAGCTGCTTATGCCAGTAAATACCGGCGGCGAGGAGGTCGAGCCCTATCCACACCGGCCAGTTTTCCAGCTTGCGGCGCGCCTGCAACCACTGCGCGAGCACGCCGAACACGAAGACGGTGGAATCGAGCCAGGGCAGATCGGTAGGCAGGAACTGCAGCTGCAGCTTGGCCACCAGCACGGTGCCCAGCACGCCCAGCCCCCACAAGACGGCATGATCGCGCCAGTGCATAAGGCTGATGGGCAACGCGCGCTGCGTGGCGCCGCGCCGCCATTGCAGCAGGCCGTAGACCGCCAGCAGTACATACAGGCCGTTCAGTGCGGCCTCGCCAAACAGCTGGAACTGCGCGAACAGCGCCATATACAGCAGGCCACCCGCCATCTGCAGCGGCCAGGTCAGCCAATGGTTGCGCGCCGCGAGCCAGATGGCCGCGATGGTCAGCGCAAAGCCGGCCAGCTCGGCCAGGCTCAATGCGCTCAGTTGGGACAGCAGGGCTTGCATGGGTGATGGGTGTTGAGCTCGAAGGCGCGCAGTATACGCCGCCCGCCGCCACGCCAAGCGGCGTGCCAAGCCGGCGCCCAGCGCTTAAAATTCCCGCCCCTTACCCACCGGCGCCCACAGCCCATGTCCGCACGCTTTTATCGCCATCTGGATGGCGGCTACTACCGCTTTGTGTCCGATGCCATGTCGGCCGACACCGACAGCCCGGTCATCATTTATGAGCATCTCTGGCCGTTCGAGCCCGGTCTGTGGGTGCGCGCACGCGCCGACTTCCTGGCCCGCTTCAGCCCGGTGGAGGCGGCCGAGGTGGACGCCGCCTGTGCAGGGGAGCGCAGCGTGGCCCAGGCTGCCGTCAATGCGGCCAAGGCACGCCGCCGGGCGGCCAAGCCGGCATGAGCCGTGCGCTGTGCCCGGCGGTCTGCCAGGCGCTGGCCACCAGCGATCCGAGCGACAAGGCTGCCCTGGCCGATGCGCTGTGGGCCGCCTGGCAGGCGGGTGAGCTGAATCCCGCACAGGGCTGGCACAACCTGCCCGCGCAGCCGGGCCGGCCGGCACGCCCTGCCCTGCTGCCCCCCGCCCAGGTGCCGCAGCGCAAGTTGGGCAGCCTGGAAGGGCGCGCTGCGCTGCTGCATGCGATCTGCCATATCGAATTCAATGCGATCAATCTGGCGCTCGATGCCGCGGCGCGCTTTGCAGGCCTGCCGACCGACTACTACGGCGACTGGCTACGCGTGGCGGCCGAGGAAGCCGGCCATTTCCGCCTCTTGCGCACGCACCTGGCCAGCCTCGGCTACCAGTACGGTGACTTCCCGGCCCATAACAGCCTGTGGGAAATGGCCGAGCGCACCCAGGGCGACGTGCTGGCGCGCATGGCCCTGGTACCGCGCCTCTTGGAAGCGCGCGGGCTGGATGTGACGCCAGGCATGCAGGCCCGCCTGCTGGCTGCGGGCGACCCAGAGGCGGTGGCGATACTGGACATCATCTTCCGCGATGAGGTCGGCCATGTGGCGGTCGGCAATCGCTGGTTCCGCCATCTGTGCGCCGAGCGTGGCCTCGACCCCGTGCTCACCTTCCGCCAGCTGCTGCCGCACTTCAAGGCACCGCGCCAGATTGGCACCCTGAATGAAGAAGCCCGCCGGAGGGCGGGCTTTCAGGATGCCGAGCTGGATGCGCTGCGCGACTACGCCGCGAACGGCTAGGCCGCGCAGGCAGGTTTACAGCTTCTGGCCGGCGTGAATGGCCACGGCGGTATTGGGTGCCAGATTCAGCATGGCCGTGCCATCGGCCGCCACGGTCACCACATTGCCATCGCACACCGTGCCGTTCTTCAGGCCCGTGGTCACATCGCAGTAATTGCCCGCCGCCATGCCGGTCTGGAAGCTGCGCTGCACATTGCTGCCCTCGCGATTGATGGCCACAAAGCCCTGACCGCCGCGCGAGAAGGCAATCGCATTTGCGCCGTTATCCCACCAGTTGGTGATGGCGGTGCCGGCCACCTGCTTGCGGAAGGCGACCATATTGGCGATGGCGGCGTCGCGGTGCTCGCAGATCCAACTGCCTACGCCAGGCGTGGCGGGCCAGCTGGCCGCGCAGTTGCTCGAGGCTGCCGTGGCGGGCGGGCCGGCATCCTTGCCCGCCGTATTGGCGCGGTCGAAGCCGTAGCTGGACATGATGGACGGATAGCCATAGGGCTGGGCCAGCATCCAGATATTGGCCAGGCGGTGCACCACACCATCGGTGTAGCGAATGCCGCTACCGTCTTCGCGCTGGGTGTCGTGGTTTTCCAGGAAGACCACCGCCTTATCACTCGGCATCAGATTCCAAGCCGCTACGGAGAACTGGCTGCCGGAGAGACCATTCGGATTGAGCTGGGCCAGGTACTGGTTGCCGCCCACCTGCTGGAATTTGTGCGAGGTGAAGCGGAAGGTGAACTCGGTGATATCAGCCGCCCCGCCGCTGCTATAGCCCAGGCCATAGTAGTCGCGCGGCTGCACCGCCTCGCCGCCCGCGCCGATCACTTCGGCGAACACATAGGGCCGCGCGCGGCCCTTAGCCAGCGCATCGTTGTTCACCAGCTTGAGGATCTCGTCCAGATCCACGGGCTGGATATGCTTGGTCGCATCAATGCGGAAACCGGCCACGCCCAGGTCCGCCAGGCTGATCAGGTAGTTGGCGATCTTCTGCCGCACCGTGGTGCTCTCGGTTTTCAGGTCCGCCAGGCCAACCAGCTCGCAGTCCTGCACATTGGCCGCATTGCCGTAGTTATTGATGCTGCAGGCGGTATGGAAATCGCCGCTCGCATACAGGCCCGGGTAGTTGTACTTGGTGTAGGTGGTGCCACCGGTTCCCGTGCCGGCCGAGGAAGCCGACATATGGTTGATTACCGCATCGGCATACACATCCACGCCGGCGGCCTTGCAGCGGTTGACCATATTGATGAACTGGGCGCGCGTGCCCGAGCGGCTCTCCAGCGCATAGCTGACCGGCTGGTAACGCGTCCACCACTGGGCACCGGCAATATGTTCCTGCGGCGGGGAAATCTGCACCGCCTTATAGCCCTTGGGGCCGAGCACGTTCTCGCACTCATTGGCCACATCGGCCCACTTCCATTCGAACAGATGCACAAACACATCACCGGCGGCGGTACGGCCGCTTGGGGTATAGGTCTGCGCCAGTGTCGGACGGTCGCTGGGTGGTGTGGGGGTCGGGGTTTCGCCACCACCGCCTCCGCCGCCACAGGCGGCCAGGCTCAGGGATAGCACGGTGGCCAGGACCGTGCGCTGGGGGGTCTTCAACATCTTCACTCCGCTATTTTTATGGGTAGGTTCGCGGGCGATGATGGGCACAGGCTGCCCTGTAGTCAAACCAGCCCAGTTACCAAAGCGCTTAGCGTGCGCGCGGGCCGACAGACGCGTGCTACCGGTTCACGCAGCGCACTGACACGCGCCTCACTCCGGCCTTGCCGCATCGCGCGCGGCGCGTAGCTGTAGCTCATACAGATAGCGCGAGGCCAGGTGGTCGGCCGGCGGCTCGCTGTACTGGCCGCTACGCATGCTGGCCTTCAGCGCCGCATCCTGCGGGGCGATCAGCACCAGCGCCTGTTTGGCCCGTGTGGCCGCCACATAGAACAGGCGCCGCTCGGTCAGGCTGTGCCGCGCGCTATCGAGCCAGCTGCCATGCTGGCGGCGCGGCAGCTTGTCGCGACTCAGGCCAGGCAGGATCACCACCGCCCATTCATGCCCCTTGGCCTGCGCATAGCTGAGCAATTGCGCACCCTGCCGATTGGCCCAACGCGCGCTCTTGCTATTCAGGTCCTCCAGGGCCCTCAAGGTCTGGGCGATGGTCCAGCCCTGGCGGGCAAAGAAGTGCAGCGTCTCGCGCAGGGCATGGCGCAGCTCGGCCAGCTTTTCGCGGTCGATCAGCATGCGCGCCAACTCGTTCTCCACATCAAACAGCTGCAACAGGCGTTGCAGGCTGGCCGCCGCTGGCGCGTCGTCGGGCAGTGCCAATAGCTCGGCGCGATGCGCAATCAGCCGCTCGGCGCGTCGCGCGGCCTGGGCGGAGTTCGGATAGGTGGCGCGCAGCTTTTCCGCCGCGCGCAGCAGGTAGTCGAAGTCGGCCAGGATGGCCGGCTGCTCGGCCAGCTGCTGCACGCCCTGCTGCAGCCAGTCGGCGCGGCCGCTCTGCGGGTCCACGGCGCGCGCCAGACCCGGCGCCAGCAGGCCCAACGCTGCCTCTAGCAGAAAGGCGCGCCGCGCCTGCGGCAGCTTGTCCAGACGCTTGCCGCCCATGGCCAGCAGACCGAGCAGGCCGGCTTCCTCGCGGCGCTGGCCAAACGGCGGGGTATCGACGAACTGGTAAGGAATGCCAGCCTCGATCAGTGCGTATTCGGTGGCAATCGCATCGGCCGGGGCGCGGAACAGCACCGCGTAATCGCTCAACAGCCGGTCTTCCTCCTGCGCCTTGCGCAGCAGCTCGACCACCGCGCCCGGCTCGTCCTCGCGGTACACGCGCACGATGCGCGTGGGCTGGCGGCTTAGCGACTGGCAGGCCACGCGCGGCTGCGGCCGCGCGCGCTGCATGAACTGGTTCATGGCCTGGGCCAGTTCCTTGCCAAAGCGGAAGGAGCCGGACAGCTGGCCTTCCTGCAGATCATGGAAGCAGGCGGCGAACTGCTCGCGCATCAGGCTGGGGTCGGCGCCCTGCTGGGCATGAATGCACTGGCTCTCATCCCCGACCGCCACCATCACCGCCTTACGCCCCAGCACCGCGCGCAGCAGCTGCAGCTGAGCCAGGCTCAAGTCATTGATCTCGTCCAGCACCGCGAAGTCATACCGCCCGGCCAGATCACGGCGCGCCTCGGGTTCGCGCGCCAGCAATTGCAGCGGTTCGTGAATCAAATCGGCAAAGGTGTAGAAACCGTACTGGCGGCGCCGGCGCTCGAACTCGATATACAGCGCCAGCGTGCGCTCCTCCACGCCCAGCCGTTCAGCCGCCCACTCATCGTGCCAGTCATCGCTGCTGAAGTCGGCGAACTTGCGCTCGGCCTTGATGCGGTCGAACAGATGCAGCAGGTCGTCGCAGCTCTGATTGGTCGGGTCGATAGCCTCAAGATCGCTGCGCGTTTCCGCCAGGCTGGCCATGGTCGCGTACAGATGCTCGCGCAACGTATCCGCATCGTCCGGGTCGGCCGGGTTCAGCAGCTTGGGCTGGCGCAGCAGCCAGCCGGTTTCCACCAGCTTCTTGCAGGCGGCAAAGCCGACCGCATGCACGGTGTGCACGCGCAGCTCGCGCGCGCCACCGGCCTGCAGCAGCTGCTCAAGGCGGCGCTTGCCGGTGTGGCTGAAACTCGCGCACAGCATGCGCTCGGGCGCCGCGCCTTCCTTCAAGCGCGCCAGCAGCCAGTGGGCCAGCGCCGTGCTCTTGCCGCTGCCCGCGGTGGCAAACACCAGCTGATTGCGCCGACCCTGCGCCACGATGGCGGCCTGTTCGGCGGTAAGTTGCTTGGCATCAATCAGCATGGCGGGGTCTTTGGTAAGGAGGGCAAAACGGAAAGCAGCGGGCCACGCCAGCATAGCCTGCTAGATGACAGACCAGCCATAGGGCGGGGGCGGCGATCATGCGCAGTGCGCGCGCTGCCGTCAAACCCGCTGATAGATGGGGTGGCTCCGGTATAATCGCCCTTCCCCCGATTGCACCGGAATACCGCCATGACCGTCATCCGCCAGCAGGATTTCATCGACAGCATTGCCGACAGCCTGCAGTACATCTCCTACTACCACCCCAAGGACTACATCGACGCACTGGGCGCCGCCTACGAGGCTGAAGAAAGCCCGGCCGCCAAGGACGCGATCGCGCAGATCCTGACCAATAGCCGCATGTGCGCCGAGGGTCATCGCCCGATCTGCCAGGACACCGGCATCGTGTGCGCCTTTGTCACCATCGGCATGAATGTACAGTGGGCCGACGCCACCATGAGCGTCGAGGACATGGTCAATGAAGGTATCCGCCGTGCCTATCTGCACCCGGACAACAAGCTGCGCGCCTCGGTACTGGCCGACCCGGCCGGCAAGCGCAGCAACACCAAGGACAACACCCCGGGCGTGACCCATATCGAGCTGGTGCCGGGCGACAAGATCGATGTGCATATCGCCGCCAAGGGCGGTGGTTCGGAGAACAAGTCCAAGTTCGCCATGCTCAATCCGTCCGACAGCATTGTGGACTGGGTGCTGAAGACTGTGCCGCTGATGGGCGCCGGCTGGTGCCCGCCCGGCATGCTCGGCATCGGCATCGGCGGCACCGCCGAGAAGGCCATGCTGCTGGCCAAGCGTTCCTTGATGGACCCGATCGATATCCAGGACCTGATCAAGCGCGGCCCGCAAACCCGCGCCGAAGAACTGCGTATCGAGCTGTACGAGAAGGTCAACGCGCTCGGCATCGGCGCCCAGGGCCTGGGCGGCCTTGCCACCGTGCTGGACGTGAAGATCAACGATTACCCGACCCACGCCGCCAGCCTGCCGATCGCCATGATCCCCAACTGCGCCGCCACCCGCCATGTGCACTTCGAACTCGATGGCAGCGGCCCGGCCCAGCTGGAAGCACCGAAGCTGGAAGACTGGCCAGCCGTGACCTGGAGCCCCTCGGCCAATGCGCGCCGCGTGGACCTGAACACGGTCACGCCGGCAGACGTGGCCAGCTGGCAGCCAGGCGAAACCCTGCTGCTGAACGGCAAACTGCTCACCGGCCGCGACGCCGCGCACAAGCGCATGGTCGATATGCTGAACAAGGGCGAGCCGCTGCCAGTCGACTTCAAGGGCCGCTTCATTTACTACGTCGGTCCGGTCGACCCGGTGCGCGACGAAGTGGTCGGCCCGGCCGGCCCCACCACCGCCACCCGCATGGACAAGTTCACCGAGCAGGTGCTGGCCGCCACTGGCCTCCTCGGCATGGTGGGCAAAGCCGAGCGTGGCCCGGCAGGCCTTGATGCGATCAAGAAGCACAAATCGGTCTACCTGATGGCCGTGGGCGGCGCCGCCTACCTGGTATCGAAGGCTATCAAGGCCTCGCGCGTGGTCGGTTTTGCTGACCTCGGCATGGAAGCGATCTATGAGTTCGATGTGGTCGATATGCCGGTCACGGTGGCGGTCGATTCGAACGGCACCTCGGTGCACAAGACCGGCCCCTTGGAATGGCAGGCCAAGATCGGCAAGATCCCGGTCGCCTCGGCCTAAAGCCGCTGCACAAAGCCCCGTCCGCGGGGCTTTGTTATTTCCCTACCCGCTCAGGTCTGTCCATGTCCCACCCGCTGCTCGCCGAACTCGCCACCCTCCTGCCCGCCAACGCTTTGGTCACCGCCGCCGACAAGCTGGCACCGCGCCTTCTGGACCAGCGCAAGCGCATGCAGGGCCAGACCCTGGGCCTGGCCCTGCCCAGCAGCACGGCCGAGGTGGTGCAGATCGTGCAGGCCTGCCGGCGCCATGGCGTGGTCATCGTGCCGCAGGGGGGCAATACCGGCCTGGTCGGCGGAGCCACGCCCATGCAGGCCAATAGCCTGATCGTGGGCAGCGACAAGCTCAATCGCATCCGCGCGCTCGACCCGGCTGGCTATACGCTCACCGCCGAAGCCGGCTGCATCCTGGACGATATCCGCACAGCGGCCGAGAGTGCAGACAGGCTGTTCCCGCTCTGGCTCGGTTCATCGGGCAGCGCACGCCTCGGTGGCCTTGTCGGCACCAATGCCGGCGGCCTGCAGGTGCAGCGCTATGGCAATACGCGCGAGCTGGTACTCGGCATCGAGGCCGTGCTGGCCGATGGGCGCATCTACCAGGGCCTGCATACGCTGCGCAAACGCAATGCCGGCTACGACCTCAAGCAACTATTCATTGGCGCCGAGGGCACGCTGGGTTTTGTCACCGCCGCCACCCTGCGCCTCTTCCCGGCCGAGCGCAGCGAAGCGGTGGCTCTGGTCGCCCTGCCCGACCCAGAAGCCGTGCTGGCGCTGTTTGCGCAGGCCAAGGCGCAGCTCGGCGAGGTACTGACCGCCTTCGAGATGATCGACGCGGAAGCGCTGCGCATCATGGCCAAGCACTTCCCCAGCATCGCCCAACCGTTCAGCCCAATTCCCCCCTGTGCGGCGTTGATCGCCCTGAGCGGCGGCGAGGCCGAGCAGGTGCTGAACGAACGCCTGGCCGAGTTGTTGATAGCAGCCGGCCACGAGGACGCGGCCCTAGCGCAGGACGGTAGCCAGGCCAAGGCGCTGTGGGCGCTGCGCGAACATATCCCGGCTGCGCAAACGCGCGAAGGCCCGTCGATCAAGCACGACCTGGCCCTGCCGATCAGCGCGATCCCCGCCTTTGTGCGCGCCGCACGCGCGGCACTGGCCGAACAATTGCCTGAGGCGCGCCCAGTGGTCTTCGGCCATATGGGCGACGGCAATCTGCACTTCAACCTGGGCTGGCCGCGCCGCGAGGATTTCGAGCAGGCCGAAGCACGTGCGAACGCCCTGCTCTTCGACCTGACCCTGGCCCACGGCGGCGACTTGAGCGCCGAACACGGCATAGGTCGCTTACGCCTCGCCGAAGCCGACGCCCGCCACGACCCGGTCGAACGCGCACTGATGCGCGAGATCAAGGCCACGCTGGACCCGGATGGGGTGTTTAACCCAGGGGTGTTGGTTTAGCGCGGATTGCGGCGCGAACCCGCCTTACCGTGTTGCCGTCACGTGGCGCTGCGTGCAACGAAGCGCAACGGATACGCGACGCAACAGCCGTAGGGCGCCATGAAGCCGAAGGCTGAATCGCGCCGTCTGTCTGGGCTAGGCGCCATGCGCCCATTTACCGTCTTACTCACCCACCTGTAGCAAGCTGGTATCGCCTCCACCCCAATCAGCCACCAGCAAGCCGTCTGCAACGTAACGATGGAAGGTCGAATAAGGCCAATCGGCAACCCGTGGCACCCAACCATGCTTAACCGGATTGAAATGCACATAATCGAGATGGCGGGCAAAGTCCGCCTCGTCGCGTATCTGGTGCTCCCAATACCGCCGCTGCCAGATGCCACGTTCCCGCCTCGCTTCCCGCACGGCCGAGCGCCGCTCCAGCAAGGGTAGCCGGCGCGAAAAGCCCGCCTTGATCAAACGCCAGCGCAGCGCAAAATCGGCATCCCCAGCCGGGAGTTCAATCACGCAGTGCAGATGATCGGGCAGTACCACCCAACCATGAATGGTGAACGGATGCCGCTGCTTGACCTCCTGCACCACCTCGCGCAGCTGATCGATATACCGCACCAGCAAATCGTTGCCATGCCGTTCCAGCAAGGTCACGGTGAAGAAGAAGGTACCGCCCGGCAACCAGGCGCGACGGTAATTGGGCATGGGGAGAAATGGAAAGCAGACAGCCCATTCAAGACCAAACACCGGTAGGGCGCCATGAGCGCAGCGAATCGCGCCGAACAAGGTTCACGCCGTAGCGCGCGAACCCAGACATACGGCGCGATTCGCTGCGCTCATGGCGCCCTACGGTGTGCGGGGTACGGCCGTCATCTAGTTAACCGCAGATTTGGATACATTGCTGTAAGTGGATTTTCTAAAGATTCTGAATCCTCAAGCGCCTTTCTTGCTTTATTTGCAATTTCGGCTTTATAAGTATCTAGCATGGGCACCAAAGTATATATGTCGGAGCAATCAAGAACGACGGTTCTAAATTGACTAATATCAAACGGTATTTTGTCTCCCTTCCGCATTATTTGGACGGTTGGCAAGCGTGCTGCGTGCCTTAATGCAAGCTCATAAAAGACATTGGGATTACTAAAAGAAAGGTCAGCAACTACCAGTTTCGAATTAAGAACATACTCGATTACTTGATTTGTTATTAATCCAGGAGTATCAATCCCGTCTGCTCTAACCACTTTCAATCCGAGTGATTCAATTGCCGGCTCTACAATTGATCCTAAAAACAAGTCAGCATGCTTACGCTGCTCTGAACCATCTTCACCGATAGGAGTTATATAGAAACAAGTTCCATCAAAATGCGAATTCCCAGATGTAACAGTACCAGCAAGGCTTTGGCTTGTAGAAGCTATTGGCAACTGAGAAGACTGTGGCCTCTGATCAGGCAACCCTTCCAATGCATGACCTACATCAATGATTCTCTGGGCACCGGAGAGATTTCTTAGTAGTCCTGTGTGCTCGATGTTAACAATAAAAACATCAATAACAGCCGCTCTGTCTTCTATGTCTACGCCTTGACCATCAAGGGCATCTGTTAATACAGCATGCTGAGGAAGCTTATTACCCCTAAATGTTGTGTAAAGATAATTAAAAGGATCAATGCCCAATACAGCCAAATCTATTTTGGCCTTGGCTTTTTGATATAGACTTGACTCATCCGAAACGATTTGATAGCCAAGCTCCGTCAATTTAAGAAACTCCGATGATGCGGTGCCCGTTATTAACCCATATTTAGCCGTATTGGTAACCCAGGTTCTGGAGGGACCACTTTCAGAAGCCTTACCTATTAGGTCAAATAGTGTAATTCTTCGAATTTGTTGATTGCCAGCATTTTTGTGGATCGCATTCGCAAGTTCTAGCGCATCAGAAAACGCACATGTCGGATATTTCCTAACTTTTCTAGTACGTGCTTTCACTGGCTGCTCACTAGCTGGAGGTGCTTCGTTAATCGCTGTTTTTTCGTCCATAACATAGTCCTTCATTATTTTGATTAGCATCAACCTTTATGATGCGGTATCAAACTCAACCGCTACCCAAAAAAACCCATCACTCTGATACCCCCACAACCGATCATGCAGCCCGCTGTAAGCCAGCAGCGACGCCCAGTCTCCCGCCTCCGCAATCGGCCCTTAGTACATCACGATCAGCCGGTCCGTCGCCGCAATCGTCGATAGTAGGTGGACGATGGCCACCCGCAGACCCTGACTGCTGAAGAGTTTGATGCCGCGCATGTCGACGGTGCCGAACCATACAAAGGCGAAAAAGCTCTTGCGTAACTGGGTATGTGCATGGCTGAGGCAAGGCGAGATGCGCTTTTGAACTTGTGGAACACAGACTGCCCCCTGCTTGATGGCGGGCGCCGCTTCGCAACGCCCTTTGGTTTGCCTGCAGTCTAGCAAAGCCGCGCTGGCGGCTGGCAAGTGCCGGGCAGTGCTCGCTGGAAGCCCGTAAAACGACCGACACCGGCGCTGTACTTAGACTTGGCAACAACTGGCACCAACCCATGAAGTCTATGCGGCAAATCGCGCCAGCACCTGCCGCGCCACCTCATTCAAATCCCCCGCCGGAGCAATCTGTATCGTCTCACCACTGGCCCGAATCTGCGGGCGCGAGCGGCGGTAGGCGGGGTCGTAGTGTTCAACGATCAGTGCTTCGAATAGCGCGGCGCGCTCACCAGCGGCTAGCAGGGCTTGCCAGCGTGCCAGCGCCTCCTTGCCGTGCAGCTCGGTCAGTCTGGCCAGCTTGGCGGCGAAGTCGGCCGGGGCGTCGAAGAGATGGGCGTAGTCCTGGCACAGATAAGCCACCCGCTGCGCGAGGCTGGCGCTGACGGTGATGGCAGCTGCGCTGCGCAACGCCTGCATCAGGCTTTCCGGCAGGTGCAAGAGGCCAATGCGCTTGCTCTCGGCCTCCACGAACACCGGCCGCTCGGTGGTGAAGCCGTTCAGGGCGGCCACCAGGGCCGTGTCGAAGGCTTTCTGGCTAGGTTGCGGCGCATCGGGCCAGGCGCCCAGCAGCGAGCCACGGTGGCGCGCCAGCCCTTCCAGATCGAGCACCTGGGCGCCCTCGGCGCCCAGCGCATGCAAGAGCCGCGTCTTGCCGCAGCCGGTATTGCCGGCCAGCACCACATAGCGGTAACGGGCCGGGGCAGCGTCCAGCTCATCCAGCACCCAGCGCCGATAGCCCTTGTAGCCGCCTTCCAGCTGGCGCGCACGCCAGCCGATCAGATTCATCCAGGCCGTCATCGCCCCCGAGCGCTTGCCGCCACGCCAGCAGTACACGAGCGGGCGCCAGGTATGCGGGCGGTCGGCGAACAGGGTGTCGAGGTGCTGGGCCAGATTGCGCGCCACCATGGCGGCGCCCACGCGGGTGGCTTCGAAAGGGTTCTGCTTGTACAGGGTGCCGACGATGACGCGCTCGGCATTGCTGAGCACCGGCGCATTGATGGCGCCGGGCAGATGGTCTTCGGCGAACTCGGCCGGCGTGCGCACATCGATGATCTCGTCAAAGCGGGAACGCTCTGCTAGGGTCGCGAGCTGATCTTTCAAGGGCGTCTGCCATGGCTATCAAGTTGACCCAATTGTCCCACGGCGGCGGATGCGGCTGCAAAATCGCCCCGGCGGTGCTGGCGCAGATGCTGGCCAAGCTGCCCACCGCGCAGGCCTTCCCGCAGCTGCTGGTGGGCGTGGAAACCGCCGATGACGCGGCGGTGTACCAGATCAATGCCGAGCAGGCCGTGGTGGCCACCACCGACTTCTTCATGCCCATCGTCGACGATGCCTTCGACTTTGGCCGCATCGCCGCTACCAATGCAGTCTCCGATATCTATGCCATGGGCGGCACGCCCATCATGGCACTGGCCATCGTCGGCATGCCGGTCAACACCCTGCCCATCGCCGACATCCAGCAGATTCTGGCTGGTGGTGCGGCCGTGGCGCAGGCGGCCGGTTTTCCGATTGCCGGCGGGCATTCAATCGATGCGCCCGAGCCGATCTACGGCCTGGCGGTGATTGGCCTCGTGCATCCGGCGCGCATCAAGCGCAATGCCGATGCGCAGGCCGGCGATAGGCTGATTTTGGGCAAGCCGCTCGGGGTAGGCATTCTGGGCACGGCGATGAAGAAGGGACTGCTGGATGAGGCTGGCTATGCCGAGCTGATTGCCACCACCACCCAGCTGAACCGCGTGGGCAGCGAGATCGCGCAGATTGTCGGCGTGCATGCGATGACCGATGTGACCGGCTTTGGCCTGCTCGGGCATTTGCTGGAGGTGTGCCGTGGCAGCGGCCTGGCGGCGCAGATCAACGCCGCGCAGGTGCCGCTGCTAGCCAGCGCGGCTGGCTTCGCCCAGCAAGGCATCGGCCCCGGCGCCATTGAGCGCAATCTGGCCAGCTTTAGTGCCGAGGTGGACTTTGACGCGCAGGTGGCCGACTGGCAGCAGCGCCTGCTGGCCGATGCGCAGACCTCGGGCGGCCTCTTGGTGTCCTGCTCGGCCGAGTCGGCGCCGGCCGTGCTGGCCGCCTTCCACGCCGCCGGCTTCGCTCAGGCGGCCGACATTGGCATGCTGAGCGCCGGTGCGGCGCGTATCAGCGTGGTCTAGCCACACACGTTCAAAGCGCCGGCGACGCCGGGCGGGCAAAACCATCCTGCAGATGCGTAAGCAGCAGGCGCGTGCGCATGGGCAGGTAGCGGCCGCTGTGATACAGCGCATTCAGGCTGACGGTTTCGGTCTGCACGCCATCGAGTTCAATCGGCAGCAGGCGGCCTGCGCGCAGGTCCTCGTGCAAATCGAGTTCGGCCTTGTAGATCAGCCCCCATCCGGCCAGCGCCCAGCGATGCACCAGTGCGCTGTCATTGGCGCTGCGCGGCCCGCTGACCGTCACCTCCAGCGCCTCGCCATCGCGGTAGAAGCGCCAACACTGGTCGAGCTGCCCGGCTTTGAAAAAACACAGACAGTCGTGCTCGGCCAGCTGCGCTGGCACGCGCGGCGCACCACGCCGGGCCAGATAAGCCGGTGCGGCGCAGAGCCGCTGCGGGCTGCGGCAGAGCGGACGCGCCACCAAGCGTGAATCGGCCAGCTCGCCATAGCGAATCGCCAGCTCGACCTGGTCACGCAGCAGGTCGGCCAGGCCATCGCCCACCTGCAGCTGCAGCTGGATGTGGGGATGGGCTTGCTGGAACTCATCCAGCAGCTGGCTGAGCAGGCCGTGCGCGAGATCACTGGGCACGGCCAAGCGGATCAGGCCGCTGGCCGCCTGCTGTCCGCGCTGCAACAGTGCCTGCCCCTCATCCAGCGCGGCCAGCGCCTGGCGACAATGATCGAGAAACTGCTCGCCCTCGGCCGTCAGGCGCAGCGCGCGCGTGGAGCGCTGCAGCAGGCGCGCCGCCAAGCCCTGCTCCAGGCGCTTTAGCGCGGCACTGGCCGCGGCCGGGCTCAGCTGCAGCTGGCGCGCCGCGGCGCTGATGCTGCCCAGCTGGGCAATCGCCGCGAACAGGCGCAGCTCGGCTAATCCATACATGCTCGGCCTCTATTTTCAATGATAGTTTGAAACTGATTGCATATACAGGCCAATTATCAATGGCAAAGCCAGGCAGGACAATCAGCACTCCCATCAAAGACGGAGGCAGAACATGTATCAGCTGTTTTATTGGCCCACCCCGAATGGCCACAAGATCACCCTGGCGCTGGAAGAAATGGGCCTGCCCTATACGCTGCAGCCGGTGGATATCGGCCGTGGCGATCAGTTCGACCCCGACTATCTGCGCCTATCGCCCAGCGGCAAGATGCCGGCGCTAATCGATAGCGCACCCGCCGACGGCCAGGCGCCGCTCAGCCTGTTCGAATCCGGTGCCATCCTGCTCTATCTGGCCCAGCGCCATCAGCAGCTATGGCCCAGCGCGCCAGCGGAGCAGGTGCAATGCCTGTCCTGGCTGTTCTGGCAGGTCAGCGCCTTCGGGCCGATGTGCGGGCAGAACGCCCACTTCCGCCGCTATGCGCCCATGCCGGTGCCCTATGCGCAGGAACGCTATGCGCGTGAGGTCAGGCGGCTGTATGGCGTATTGGATACGCGGCTGCAGCAGCAGCACTTTCTGGCCGGCAGCTACAGCATTGCCGATATCGCCTGCCACCCCTGGGTGCATTGTCATCAACCGCAGGGCATAGACCTGGCCGATTTCCCCGCGGTAGCACGCTGGTTTGCCGAGATCGGCGCGCGCCCGGCCGTACAGCGCGCTTATCAGCGCGGAGAGGGCTTGGGCGGCGATCTGGCCCAGTTGAGCGGTGATGCCTGGCGCCGGCTGTTTGCCAACGAAGGGCTGGCACTGGAGTGCCCGCTATGAAGCACTTCCTTGATCTGGCCGCGCTCGCGCAGCACAACGCCAGCTGGAGCAGTGCCGAGCGCGCGGTGCGTCTGCCGGTCGGTGCGCCATTCGGTCTGAGCCGGCTGGGCATCAACTACACGCGCCTGCCACCGGGGGCAATCTCGGCACTGCGCCACTATCACAGCCACCAGGACGAATGGCTGCTGGTACTGGCCGGCCAGCCCACCTTGGTCAGCGACCAAGGCGAGCAGCTGCTGGCGCCCGGCTGCTGCGTGGGCTTTGCGCATGGCCAGCCGAATGCCCATCAGCTGCACAACCGCAGTCAAACCGAGGTGATTCTGCTGGAGGTCAGTGATCGCCACCCCGATGACCGGGCCAGCTATCCGTATGACTGCGCCGCCACGATCAGCGCGGCGCTGGCGGGTTGAGGCGCCGGCCTTGATGGTCTTTGAGTAACGCACCAGCGGCTGGCCCTGCTGCAGATAGCGGTCGAACAACATGGCGATATTGCGCACCAGTAGCCAGCCGGTTTCCCGATTGCTGGCGGACATTCGATCAATGCACCCGAGCCGATCTACGGCCTGGCGGTGATCGACCTCGTGCATTCGGCACAGGCATAAAAAAACCGCCAAGCACACGCTGGCGGCTTTTTGCTTTGTACACGTCAGGCCAGGCCCGCTTGCACTCGCTCAGTTGATACGCACAAACAAGCGAGCCCAGAATGTGCCGCCTTCCGGACGGTTGCGTACACCGAATTCCTCGATGTACTTGCTTTCCAGCGCCCACTGGCCGCTTTCAGCCTGCCAGGAAATCGATGGGCCAAGGCCGAATACGCGGGCGCGGTTACCGTTGTCAGGTGCGCCAGGGCCTTTGTCATCGGTGGTCTGGTAGATCACATAGCCGGCCATCCCCATCTTCAGGCTGTCATTCACTGCATACAGTGCGGACAGATCGGACTGCAGGTACTGGCCGGAGCGGTAGTCAGTATCGCTGTTCTTGCCATTGATCGAGTAGCTCGTGCGGGCGCCGACCTCTACGCCATTTTCATACACATGGGCCAGGGTCACGATGGGACGCAGAGTCCAGAACTTGCCTGCACCAATATTGACCGGGCTTTGCTTGTCATACTTGCCGGTGGGCGCAACCACCGCCAAGGCCAAGGTGGTACGCGATTCATCACTCTGGAAATCGACAAACGGAGCAATCTCGATATCGCCCACACCAGAACGCTCGCCCGACATGCTGGCGGCCTGCGCGGCAATCGCGGCTTCCACGCCCGGTGCAGCCGGACCACCAATCAGGGTGGGGCTGAGGGTGAGCTTGGTCTTGGCCAGCGGCACCGTGATCGAGGTACCGAACTTGCCTGATTCACCGACCCGCATCTCGGACAACCAGGTGCCGCGCAAGGCCAGCACATCAGCGCGCACCTTGCCATCCAACCGGGCGCTGAGGCCCGGCTGCGGCGTGGCCGAAACGGCGACCTTGCCGTCATCGCCCAGCAGCTTGTCGGCAGCGTAGTGCTGGTAATTGGCCTGCAAGTACATGCCGGGCAAGAGCGGCGCAGTTAGGTCGAAACCCGGCAGGCCAGGCAGGGAACGCAGCTGATTGCGTTCAGTGGCATGCACCGTGGCCGGCAAGGCCATGGCGAGCAAAAGAAACCATTTCACAGATTGTTGCTTGTGCATTGTCTGCACTCCCGTAGTGGAAAGAAATCAGGGGGGACTGGCGGGGCGCACTGTCCTGCATAGCGCGCAAGTGCGCTGGCTACAAGAGCATGCCGCCGAACGCGTCGCCGACCCGGTGTGCGTCATAAAATCAACACAAAAAAGCAAGCGCTTGACTACATAACAAAGAAGCCTACGCCCAACACTGATGCGGGTGTGCCGCAATTTTGCGCAAAATTTTCGCTCTTGAGCAGGCTGGCGATTATACAGCCAATGTAAACAACGACTTAAATAAATGTTAGGATAGATTAATAGTTCTAATCCTTGCCCTCTTTCGGTGCAGGGCTAGTATTCGAGCCAGACGATATGCGCTGGCTTATTTCATTCTCTGGAGCCGTACTATGTTTCGCCCCATTTCTCAGCTGTCCCTAATGCGCCTCGTTTTTGCTTGGCTGATGTCTAGCGCGGTGTTTGCCACCACCTACGGCATAGGCGATGTGCGCTTCGAAGACAGCGCCACGGTGTTCGGGCAAAAGCTGATCCTGAACGGTGCGGCGGCTTCGAACATTTTGTCGGCCAAATCCACCGTGGTAGCCCTGTACCTAAGCAAAAAACAAAACACCCAGGAAGGCGTGGCCAACCTGGCCGGCGCCAAACGCATCTCGCTGATTGCCCTGCGTGAGATCTCCAGCAAGGACCTGGGTAATGTGCTGATGGACCGTATCCGCCAGAATGCGACGCAAGACGAGATCAATTCCAATGTGCTGCAGATTGTGCAGATTGGCGGCATTTTCGGTACCGTGCCGCGCCTGAAAAAGGATGACGTGGTCCACATAGACTGGAACCCTGCCAAGAAGCAGACCGAATTCCGTCTGAACGACAAGCTCTTGGGCGAACAGATTCAGGGCGAATCCTTCTTTGGCATGTTCACCAAAGTGTGGCTTGGCCCCAAGGTACGGGAGAAAACCCGCGCCGGCCTGTTGGGTCAGGGTGATCCACTGGAAGTCGTCGCACCTTAATCCGCGAAGCCAGCCAAGCAATAACCCAAAAGGGTCAGCCCCGCGAACCGCGGGCTGACCCTTTTCTATTTGCGCTGCGATCCCGCCAGGCTTTACAGAAACATACCGCCAGACGCTTCAATGCGCTGCGCGTTCAGTAGACCAAGATTTCCAGTATGCCTTTCATGGCGACATTGGTGGCAAGACCAGGCAGAGCGTTGCCCGGCCGGCAGGCCGGCTTGGGCATCATGCAGGTCGCAGAATCTGCATGCGCGATCTACTACGCTGGGGCGAGCTAGAGGAAATCCTGTCGCAGGATGTAGCCGTGCACATGCAGGTCCATGTGGCCGAGAATCCATCGGCTAGAAGCACGCGGATGCGGGCCTTCAGATTACCTTGGAGTAACGCACCAGCGGCTGGCCCTGCTGCAGATAGCGGTCGAACAGCATGGCGATATTGCGCACCAGCAGCCGGCCGCGCGGCAGCACCTGCAGCCGCTGCGCGTCCAGGGTCAGCAAGCCCAGGCGCACCATCGGCTGCAAGCTGGCCAGCTCCTGGGCGAAGTAGCTGGCGAAGTCGATCTGCCACTGCGCGGCAAAGGCGTTCAGATCGAGTGCGAACTGGCACATCAGCTGCTGGATCAAGGCACGGCGGATCTCATCATCACGGCTCAGTTGCAGGCCACGGAACAGCGGTAGTTGGCCGGCATCGAGCAGCGCGTAGTACTCCTCGGTGGTCTTCACATTCTGGCTATAGCTATCACCGAGCTTGCCGATGCCCGATACGCCCAGTGCAAGCAGGTCGATATCGTCGCGGGTCGAATAGCCCTGGAAGTTGCGGTGCAGCGTGCCCGCGCGCTGGGCCTGGGCCAGCTCATCATCGGGCAGGGCAAAGTGGTCCATGCCGATATACACATAGCCCGCGCCGGTCAGCTTATCGATGGCCAGGCTGAGCAGGTCGAGCTTCTCATCCAGCGTGGGCAGCTCGGCCTCGGCAATACGGCGCTGCGGCTTGAATAGATGCGGCAGGTGCGCATAGCTGTAGATGGACAGGCGATCAGGCCGCGCGGCAATCACCTTGTCTAGCGTCGCGCTGAAGCCGGCCGTCGTCTGGCGCGGCAGGCCGTAGATCAGGTCGATGGAGATCGAGCGAAAGCCGTGCGCACGCGCCGCCTTCATCACCGACAGGGTCTCCGCCTCGCTCTGGATGCGGTTCACCGCCGCCTGCACGGCCGGGTCGAAATCCTGCACGCCGATGCTCATACGGTTGAAACCCAGGCGCGCCAACAGAGCCACGGTCTCTGCATTCACCTTGCGCGGATCAATCTCGATCGAGTATTCGCCCTGCTCATCGGGCGCGAAATCGAAGTGCTGACGCAGCGCGCCCATCAGGCGCTCGAGCTGGGTATCAGACAGGAAGGTCGGCGTACCGCCGCCGAAATGCAGCTGCTCCACCCGCGCACCCGACCCGATCAGCCCGGCCTGCATGGCCATCTCACGCTCGAGATAATCGAGATAGACCTCGGCCTTGGATTTGTCCTTGGTGATGATCTTGTTACAGCCGCAGTAGTAGCAGATGGTGTTGCAGAACGGGATATGCACATACAGCGACAGCGGACGGCGCTGCCCAGCGCTGAAGCGCTGCTCGGCCAGTGCATGGTAGGCCGTCGCATCGAAGCCGGCGTGGAAGCGATCGGCGGTCGGATACGAGGTGTAGCGCGGGCCATTACCGGCCAGTTGCTCGATCAGCGCCTTGTCGAAGCTGAGCGCCTGGACATCGAAACTAGGGTGAAGAAGGCTGGGGCTGGGCATGGCGTGCATTCCGAACTTGAATGCCACCAGCCTACGCGGCCAGCGGGTAAAGCTCGTTGACCGGGATCAATCGCGCAGCGCAAAAGCCAGAAACGACAACGCCAGCCACAAGCACGATCGCAAAGCGATCAGCCCAGGCTGGCGCGCAAACAGATACGGGTACGGCTTACTTCTTCTTGCCCTTCTTGGCGGCCTTCTCGGCTACCTTGGCCTTGAACGTCGCGCCCGGTGTGAACTTGGGCACGGTGGTCGCGGCAATCTTCAGCTTCTCGCCCGTACGCGGATTCTTGCCTTCGCGGGCATTGCGCGCCAGTGGCTTGAAAGTGCCAAAGCCGACCAGGGTCACGGAATCACCATCCGCAACGGCTTGGGAAACCGCCTCAATGAAGGCGTCCAGGCTGTTACCAGCAGCGACCTTGCTCAGATTGGCCTTTTCGGCGATGACATCAATCAGTTCACTCTTGTTCATTGGTATGCCCCTCAATCCTCAGATGGTTGGAAACGACCGCAAGCCTTGGCCGGTCGAGCGCCAAGTCTACTCGAAGCAAATGCCATCTGGTTAAGCAGGCCACGAAGTAAGCAGCGAATTTCCCGCCACCACGGCACTAGTACCAAGGCCTGGCGATCATCCACCCCATCGCAACCCGTAGCCAGCCAGCATCCGGCCAAACGCTACAGAACACAGCGTAGCAGCCCATGCAAAACTTGCCATCCACCAAATGCCCCGGAACGGCCTGGAATGCGGGCTACGCAACATTTTTCCACTTTCTGACCCAATTTACTTCTAGCCTTAGCAAGGCCGGACACTGCAAATATCAGGGCTAGTCGCCCATCTGCCCACTCTCCAAACGCAAACAGCCTGCGAGAGCGACGTCCACCCAAACGAAACAGCCCGCGAGAGCGGGCTGTTTGCATTTCAATTCATCACAGTTGCGGGCTGTTTGCTTAGTGACCTTACCCCAATCGGTCTACCACGCATAAATTAGCAATCTGAGCGGTTGGGGGTTGATGCTTTTCCCGGTATTCCGCCGGGGTCAAATAGCCCAGCGCACTATGTGGCCGGGCCGCGTTGTAATCGAGACGCCACGCCTCGATCTTCTGTTGTGCATCATGCAGGCTACGGAAGGTATGCTGGTTCAAGCACTCATCCCGGAACCGACCGTTGAAGCTTTCTATGTGCGCGTTATCTACCGGCTTGCCAGGCCGAATGAACTGCAATCGCACACCATGCTCGGAAGCCCATTGATCCAGTGCCTTGCTGGTGAACTCCGGTCCATTGTCCACCTGGATCTGGCT
>NZ_FPKR01000019.1 GCF_900119825.1 Chitinimonas taiwanensis DSM 18899
AGCCCGTTCGACTTGCATGTGTAAAGCATGCCGCCAGCGTTCAATCTGAGCCAGGATCAAACTCTTGAGTTCAATCTCTGTTTTGCTTCAATTTCTGGCTTGCAAAATCAAAACCGTCGAAACGATTTCAATATCTGCGTAAGCCTTGGCTTCTCAACCAAGCGCCTACGCTTATCGGTTGTATCTTGTTAAAGAGCGTTTGCTTCTTCAGACCCACTCAGCTAGACTCATCCGTTTCGCTTCGTTTTTGTCTGCATCAGCAGCAGAGAGGCGAACTATACGCAGCCACACGAATCGCGTCAACACCTCCAAACAACAAATTCCACCAAACACACCCACCAAACACATAAGTGCCTGATTATTAATTGGCACCGCACCAAAAGATTTTTACGCACCACCGCGCAAACCTGCGCAGTGCCTCGCCCAGCCGCCCTCACCGGCACGATCAAACAGCGCGAAACACCCACAACTCCATGCAAAACGCCCCTTTCGGGGCGTTTTGCAGTGCCTCAGTTCGATGCCGGGATATTTCGCTGTATAAGTTTAGTAATGTCTCTTCACTCACCTCGAGCTTTACCGGATAAGTACCTGCCTGATTCTGTCCGCCAAACGCTCCAACACGCCTTGCCGATGACGGACTCAGCATTTCCGAGCCCAAGTTCAGCAATCTGCCGATAGTCCCCAGCCGAGCTGGCGCCCAAGATGGACTCAAGCGTCTATCGCATAGCTGCTTGCCATAGACGGATGCAGCGTTGCCGGAAGCTACCGTGATTGATAGTGCGATTGGACATCTGACTAGCCAGCTGAACCAGCATCTGCGCCGGCGCTTTGCCTTGGCCGAGGATATGGCGGTGGCGACCAATCTGCAGGAGATTGGCGGCGCGGCCGTCAGCTCGGCAAGCAATAAATTGGTGCTGTTCATCAGCGGCATAGAGCGCGATACCGCCGCTCACCGCGCCCGTGGTGCCGGTAGTGGCGAGTATACGAGCCAGCTGCGCGGTAGCGAGCCCTTGTTCCTGAACCTGTTGATGGTCTGCGCAGCCACCTTCAGCGGGCAGAGTTACCCGGAGGCGCTGAAGTTTCTGTCCGATGCGATTGCTTTCTTCCAGACCCGGCCGGTCTTCGATCACCAGAACTCGCCGGAACTGGATGCACGCATTGAACGGCTGGTCTTGAACATAGAGAACCTGAGTACCAGCGAGATGCACAGCTTGTGGAGCATGCACGGCGGGCGTTACCTGCCCTCGGTGCTGTACCGGATACGCCTGGTCTGTCTGGATAACGGGATGATTTCGCGCCGCGAACCGTTGGTCCACGCACCGGATGTGGGACTGCAGCGGCAATGAGCAAGGCGCTCATCCCCGCCGCCCCAGCTGGGAGAACCCGGTGACAGCCTATCGCTGCCTCGCGAGCCTACAGGTCCAACATGGCTATTTCGCCGATGGCCTGGCACGCGCGATGCGCTTGCAGGCCGACGCTGAAAGCGAGCAGCGCCTGCAGCGTTTTGGTCTGCTGCTGCGCCATGAAGCGCAGCGCATTGCGCTCTACCTGCCCAGGCAGGCGGAAGCTGGATTGTGGAGCGAGCTGCAGGCGCAGCCCGACCTCGCGCTGGACTTTGGTCTGTACTGCAGCGATACGGCCTGGGCTTATTACACCGATCTGCGCGCGCTGGGCGCGAGCCCGCGCTTCAAGCATTCGCCCAGCTCGCCCGGCTTGCTGCAGGCAGATGGGGATAGCCCGATCGAGCCCAGTTTCGCGCCGGGGCGGCTGGCCGAATTGCAGATTGCGCTCAATCCCTACGCGCAGGCCAGCTTCTCGGATTGGGCAGCACAGGATGCGCCGGCCTACCAGCTCACGCTGCCGGTACGCCGCACGATATGGAAGTACCTGATGCTAGGACAGGACAGTAGGGTGGATGTGCGTCTGGTGGATGTCGGCCAGGCGGTCGACTTCACCGAGCCGGTCGTAACCGAGCTGGAATCGGGCCATCCGGCGCTGCTGATTCGCTCGCAGGCGCCGCTGGCCCTGCAGGAACGCCCGTCGCATCGCTTCCAGCTGCGCAAGCGGGTAGGCAATTCGGAGCGCGTGCTGATTGCGCGCCTACCGATGGCCACACCCGCGGCCCTACAGCGCGAACTGATCGATGGCGAGCTGTGTGATGTATCGGAAATCTTTGTTAACCGCTAACGACTGACCAGGAGCTTGCAATGGGTGCTATGAAGACGCCAGGCGTCTATATCGTGGAAAAGAATGCCTTCCCCAACTCCGTGGTGGAAGTCGCGACGGCCGTTCCGGCCTTTATCGGCCATACCCAGATTGCCGACAACCGTAACAAGCCCTTGAGCATGAAGCCCTGGCGCATCAGCTCGATGGCCGAGTATCACCAGTATTTCGGTTTCGCCCCTTTTCCGCGCTTCAATATCGTCGAGAAGACCGATCCATCCGCGCTTGCCGCCTTCCGGGTCGCGGGCAAGGACTATGTGATGGAACAGCTGCCGGGCAAGGATGGCGGCAACTACCAGCTCTACTCGGCCCTGCGCCACTTCTTCCAGAATGGGGGCGGGCCTTGCTACATCGTCTCGGTAGGCAGTTATGCCGAGGATCTGGATCTGGACCGCTTCAAGCTTGGCATCGAGGAACTGCTCAAGGAGCAGGAACCGACCATGCTGGTGATTCCCGAGGCGGTGAAGTTCAAGGCACCCGACTGCATCGATTTGCAGCAGGCCATGCTCGCCCACTGTGGCGACAAGATGCGCAACCGCATCGCCATCCTCGACATCTGGGGCGGTGACAAACCGCGCAACGACCCGGCTGGCGACCCAGTGGCCAACTTCCGCAATGCGCTGGGCATCAACTTCCTCGATTTCGCCACCGCCTACTACCCGTGGCTGAATACCACCGTGGTGGGCGACAAGGATCTGAGCTACGAGAACATCGCCACGCCAGATCTGCTCATGCAGCTGCTGCGTGCCGACCTGGGCCTGCCCGACACCCTGCCCGATGACGCCTCACCCAAGGCCAAGGATTGCCATACCGCCATCGCCGATATCGCCAAGGATTGGGCCGCGGCCGACCCCGCCCTGTCCGAATCCGCCATCACCAATAGCAAGGCCTTGCTGAACAAGACCCTGGTGTCGATCAGCAGCCTGTTCAACACCATCCTCGGCGAGGTCAAGTATCAGCTCAACCTCTTGCCCCCCAGCGCCGCCATGGCCGGTATCTACACCATGGTCGACAACACGCGTGGGGTCTGGAAGGCGCCAGCCAATGTCAGCCTGAGTGGGGTGATCTCGCCCTCAGTCAGCATCTCCGCGGTGGACCAGGAAGAGCTGAACGTGACCACCCAGGGCAAGTCGATCAATGCCATCCGCAGCTTTATCGGCGAAGGCGTGCTGGTCTGGGGCGCACGCACACTGGACGGCAACAGCCTCGATTGGCGCTATATCAATGTGCGCCGCACCATGATCATGCTCGAGGAATCGTGCCGGCTGGCCGCCAAGGCGCTGGTGTTCGAGCCGAATGTGGCCAATACCTGGGTCACCATCCGCAGCATGATCCAGAACTTCCTCACTTCGATCTGGAAGCGCGGCGGCCTGGCTGGCGCGGTGCCCGATGATGCCTTCAGCGTGCATGTTGGCCTGGGCGAGACGATGACGCCGGATGACATCCTCGAGGGCATCCTGCGCGTGACCGTGCTGGTGGCTATGGTCAGGCCGGCGGAATTCATCGA
The DNA here is from genome assembly GCF_900119825.1 of Chitinimonas taiwanensis DSM 18899. Lineage (GTDB taxonomy): Bacteria > Pseudomonadota > Gammaproteobacteria > Burkholderiales > Chitinimonadaceae > Chitinimonas > Chitinimonas taiwanensis. Next base: position 3,731 of record NZ_FPKR01000019.1, read on the forward strand.
GATCACCTTCCAGCAGCAGATGCAGAAGTCCTGATCAGTCTCGATCCCGAATCGAATCCAGCGGGTGGGCCGCGCCTGCCCTGCTGATCCAGATGGCGTATTAAAGGAGGAAATCTCATGGCAGACGATGGTTCGGCACAATCGGCAAATGTATGGCCGCTTCCCAAGTTCCATTTCCAGGTGAAATGGGACTCCAACGTAATGTCCTTCGAGGAGGTCTCGGGGCTGGACGTGGAAGCGCAGCAGATCGAATACCGCCAGGGCGATAGCCCGGTGTTCTCCACGGTCAAGATGCCCGGGCTAAAGAAGTACGGCAATGTGACCATGAAGAAGGGCGTGTTCAAGGCAGACAACAAGTTCTGGGACTGGTTTAACCAGATCAAGATGAACACCATCAAGCGGGTGCCGGTCATCATCAGCCTGCTGGATGAATCGGGCAGCCCGACTATGGTGTGGACCTTGAACAATGCCTGGCCGGCCAAGATCACCGGCACCGATCTGAAGGCGCAGGGCAATGAGGTGGCGGTGGAGACGATAGAGATCGCCCACGAGGGCCTGACCATCGCGAATGGCTAGTACCGCCCGTGGCGGCGTGGCCAGGCTGCCCCACTAAAGGCAGTACTTGGCCGCGCCGCTGCCCACAACCTTTTCCCAGCAGGTTCACACGATGCGCAAGTCGGCGCTGTACGGCAGCAGTTATCTGCCGGTCTCCTTCTCGTTCGCGGTCTGCTTCAGCGATATCGCCAGCGGCGTGGATTGCGCGTTCCAGGAAGTCAGCGGGCTCAGCCAGAGCATGGAAACCGAGGACGTGCAGTCCGGCGGCGAGAATCGCTTCATGTTCAAGCTGCCCAAGGGCGTGCAGCAGGACAAGCTGGTGCTCAAGCGCGGGGTGGCCGACAAGCTGTCGCCGCTGCTGCGTTGGTGCAAGGCCACGCTGGATGGCGGCATGAGTGAGCGCATCACGCCCATGGATATCAGCGTCTATCTGCTGGATGGCGACGGCAACAAGATACGCGGCTGGACCTGCCACGCCGCCTACCCGGTGCGCTGGGGGGTGGATGATTTCCATGCCACCAAGAACGAGGTGGCGATCGAGACCATTGAGCTCGCTTATCTGAACTGCACGCGGGAGCTGTAGGCCATGACAATCGAAGTTCGCCAGATGGTGATCAAGTCCGAGCTGAACTCGCCGGCCAAGCCGGCCGAGGATGAGGCGGAAAACTGCTGCGACCAGGACGAGAACGCCAGTGCCCAGCACCGTGCCCAGCGTGCGGCGCTGCGCCTATTGCGTAGCCAGCTCGAGCAGCTGCGGGAGCGCTAGATGGCCCTCGCCTCCGCCGAAAACACCCCGCTGAAGATCACCGCCTGTGTGGACAACAAGGGCGATGTCAAGCCACAGAGCGGGGCGGACAAGACCATCTCGCTGCTGATCAACCCATCCCAGCTCAAGCACGAGCGCAGCATCTGCTACAGCAAGGAACAGCCGATGGGCGATACCGGCGCGGGGCGGCAGTTCAGCCATATGCAGCCGGGCAAGCTGTCCTTCACCGTGATCCTGGATGGCACAGGCGTGGTGCCGCGTCCACCGCGCAGCGCGCTGCCCGATGAGGTCGACGACCAGCTGAAGGCCTTGAGCCGCGTCATCTACGACTACAAGGGCGTGGTGCACCAACCGAGCATCGTGCAGATCCTATGGGGCAAGCTGCTGTTCACCGGCCGGCTCACCAGCTTCAATGTCGACTACACGCTGTTCCGCCCCAGCGGTGCCCCCTTGCGCGCCAGCGTGGCGCTGAGCTTCGATTCCTATACCAGCAGCAAGCAGAAGAAAAAGGAGGACAGCGCCAGCTCGCCCGACCTCAGCCATCTGGTCGAGGTACAGGACGGCGACACCCTGCCCCTGCTGTGCGAGCGCATCTACGGTGACAGCCGCTACTACGCGGCGGTGGCGCGTTTCAACGGCCTGCGCCAGTTCCGCGCCCTGCAGCCGGGCACTCAATTGCACTTTCCGCCGCTGGAGTAAGCGATGGCCGAATCACCCCAGGTCGATACCGATGGTGTGCTGCGCGTGGCCGTGTACTGCGATGGCGAGGAGCAGGTCGACCTGCCGCTGATCGGCATCACGGTGCGGCTGGCCTTCAACCGCATTCCCTGGGCCGAGCTGCTGATCAAGGACGGCGATATGCCCACGGGCGAGTTCGAGCTCAGCGACCGTCCGCTGTTCGCCCCCGGCGCCAAGGTCCGTATCGCGGCCGGCTTTGGCGATGCGCTCGACGATATCTTCAGCGGCATGGTGATACGCCACGGCGTGAAGATCGAGGGCCAAAACCAGGCGCGCCTGGTGGTCGAGTGCCGCGACCCGGCCTGCAAAATGACGCTGGGGCGGCGCAATGCCAACTTCCTCGATCAGAAGGACAGCGACATCCTCAGCAGCCTGGTCAGCGCGCATGGCTTGAGCGCCGACGTGGCCGACACTGGCGCCACGCTGGCTGAGCTAGTCCAGTACTACTGCAGCGATTGGGACTTCCTGCTGGCCCGCGCCGAGTTCAACGGCCTGCTGGTCAATGTGACGCCGGACAAGCTGGAGATCCAGCCGCCCAAGGTGGATGGCGCGGCGGCGCTGGAGCTGGCCTGGGGACGCGATCTATACGAGTTCAGCGCCGATATCGACGCCCGCCTGCAATACACCGAGACGCGCGCCACGGCCTGGGATGCCAAGCAGCAAGCCATCGTGCAGGGCAATGCGGCCAAGCCGGCCGCACTCAACCAGCAGGGCAATCTGCGCGGTAGCGTGCTGGCCAAGGTAAGCAGCCCCGATACCCTGCAGCTGCAGACCGCCACCCAGCAGGAGGCGGCCACCCTCAGCACCTGGGCCAAATCCACCCAGCTGAAGGCCGAGCTCGCGCGCATCCGCGGCCATCTGCGCTGCATGGGCAATGCAGCGGCCAAGCCTGGCGCGCTGATCACCGTCAAGGGCGTCGGCCAGCGTTTCGAAGGCGATGTCTTCGTCAGCGCGGTCGAGCACACGCTGGTGGGTGGTTACTGGTATGCCGATGTGGAGTTCGGTCTGGCCCCGCACTGGCATACCGAGCGCGACGATGTGAGCGCACCGCTGGCGGCCGGCCTGCTGCCCGGCGTGGGCGGCCTGCAAATCGGCGTGGTGCTCAAGCTGGATGGCGATCCGCAGGAGGCGCAGCGCATCCAGATCAAGCTGCCGGTCATGCAGGCCAGCAGCGAGGGCATCTGGGCGCGCCTGCTCAGCCCCTATGCCTCGAACGGCTTCGGCGCCTTCTTCCCACCCGAGGTGGGCGATGAGGTAATCGTCGGCTATCTGAACGACGACCCCTGCCACCCGGTGGTCCTGGGTGCCGTGTACAGCGCCAAGCACCAGCCGCCCTATGCGCTGGATGCGCCGAATGACACCAAGGCCATCGTCACGCGTGCCCAGCACCGCATCGAATTCAACGAGAAAGACAAGATTGTCACCATCACCACCCCGGCGCAGAACCGGGTGGTCTTGGACGATAAGGACAAGTCCATCCTGATCGAGGACCAGCACGCGAACAGCATCAAGCTGTCCAGCGCCGGCATTGCGCTGGACAGCCCCTACGACATCAGCCTCAGCGCCAAGGGCAATATCAAGCTGCAGGCCAGCCAGGGCATCTCGCTCAGCGCGCAGATGGATGTGAAAGCCAGTGGGCTGAATATCAACTGCGAAGCCCAGGTCGGCTTCGTGGGCAAGGGCTCGGCCACCGCCGAGCTATCCGCCGCCGGCCAGACCACGGTCAAGGGCGGCCTGGTGATGATCAACTAGGAGCCCGCTATGCCTGCCGCCGCCCGCCTGACCGATTTGCACACCTGCCCGATGCAGACACCGGGCCTGCCGCCGATACCGCATGTGGGCGGGCCGGTGATCGGCCCCGGCGTGCCGACGGTACTCATCGGCGGCCTGCCCGCGGCCGTGGTCGGCGATAACGCGGTCTGCGTGGGGCCGCCCGATGTGATCGTACAGGGCTCCACCACGGTATTGATCGGCGGTCGCCCGGCCGCACGCATGGGCGATAGCACCGCGCATGGCGGCAGCGTGGTGCTCGGCCTGCCCACCGTGCTGATCGGAGGTTGAGATGAGCCCCTTCCTCGGTCGTGGCTGGCAATTCCCCGTCCGTTTCGACCCGCGCAGCAAGCAGGTCGGCATGGTGGCTGGCGTGGACGATATCGAGGAAAGCCTACGCATCCTGCTCGGCACCCATCCGGGCGAGCGGATCATGCTGCCCGCCTATGGCTGCCCGATTCGTCGCATGGTGTTCGACACCCTGAACGAGAGCACGCTGACCGAGCTGAAGGAGATGGTGCGCAAGGCCGTACTGTTCTTCGAGCCACGCATCGTGCTCGAACGTATCGAGACCGAGGTGGTGGATGCGCTGAGCGGTCGGCTCGACCTGACACTGATCTACACCGTGCGCACCACCAATACCCGCCACAACCTCGTCTATCCCCTTTATCTCGACCAGGCCAGCCAGCCGGTCAGCGCCTATTGAGCCGGCATGCAACACGGAACCCAACAAGACCAGCGCCTGGCCGCCGCCCTGCAAGCCGGCTATGTACTGCCCGACGAACTGAGCCTGGTGGACAGGCTGCGCCTGAGCCTGGCCCAGGCTGCCAGCCTACGCTTTGGGCGCAGCACGCAGAGCTGGGCCAGCGTGCTCGGACAGGACGAGGCGGTGCAGCTGGCCGAACTGGCCAGCCTGCCGCTGCCCCGCCTGCAGGCCGATTTCCTGGCCGCGCTGGATTGGCAGCCGGAAACCACGCTCTGGCAGCAGCTCTGGCAGCTCGTGCAGCGCTATGACGGCTGGTGCCAGCAGCTGCTGGTCGCCGAATCGGCGGCGGGCAAGGCGCTCGGCCAGGCCCTGCTCACCCAGATCGAACAGGGCCTAGCCGGCCTACTCGCGCGCTGCATCCAGCTGTTTGGCCACCCAGGCGGGCAGCTGCATCCGAGCTGGGCCCGGCATGGTCTGGCGCAGATGGCGCACTGGCAGGCCCAGGTCGGCAGCGGCAAATCGGATGCCGGGCAGGCCAAGTCGCGCCGCGACCTGCTGCGGCGTGCCTGGCTGGCCATCAGTCAGGCGATAGCCCGTCAGCAGGGCGAGGCGCAGCGGCAGTTCGAGCGCAGCCTGCACAGCGGCCGGCACGACCCGGCCATGGGCCTGCTGCTAAGCAGCCTGCAGCTCTACCAGCACAGCCGCGCGCCGCTCAACCGCTTTCCCGAGCGGCTGATCGAGTTCTACTACCGCGACCTCTTGCGGCTGCAGCCGCGACCGGCGGCCAGCGAACGCGTGCACCTGCTGTTGGAACGCGAACCGCGCTTCAACGGCGCGGTCAGCATCACGCCGGGCATGCGTTTTCTGGGCGGCAAGGATGCGCAGGGACAAACACTGGAATTCGCCGCAGACAGCGGCCTGGAACTCAGCCAGACCCGAGTCAGCGCGCTCTACACGCTGCGCAGCGAGCGCGACCCGCTGATCTCGCCCGAACGCGAGTTCGATTACGCAACCCGGCTGAAGGTGGAAGCCCTGCCGCTGCTGGCGCCCGAGGCCGCCTATGCGGCCCGCCCACCGTGGTGGCCGCTGCTGGGCGGCCAGGCCAAGGGGTCCAGCGCCCAGGCACAGGATGCCGAGCTGGGCCTGGCCATCGCCAGCCCGCTGCTGATCCTGAAGGAAGGCCGCCGCGAACTGCGCCTGCGCGTGCAGCTCGCCCATCCAGCCGATCAGGATGGGGTCTTGCAGCAGGCTTTGCGCCAGCCCGCGGCCAAGCGTACGCCGGCCTGGCTGGCCACGGTCTACGCACGCTATGCCGCCTATGAGCAGCAGCATTTCCCGCCCCGTCCGCGCCCCGGACCGCCCGAGCCAATCAGCGATCCGGCCAGCCTGGCCGAAGCGGCCTGGCAGCGCGCCACGCAGTTCCAGGCCGATGTGCAGCTCAGCTATCTGCTAGCCCGCTGCCTGGCCTGCCGCAGCCCGGACTATTTCGCCGAGCGGCTGGGCCGCCTGTTTGCCGCCTGGCTACAGGCGCGCGAGGAAGACCTGCGCCCGGTCGACCTAGCAGCCCTGCGCGCGCATGCAGCCCAGCTGCGCGGTGAGCAAGTACCGCGCCGGGTGGAAATCGACGACCCGCTGATCCTGATCTATCCACCGCGCGAAGGCAGCGCGATCCAGCCTGACCGCACGCTGATCTTCGGCCGCGTGCTGGCCGATGCCTGGGAAGCCAAGCTGAGTACAGCCAGCGGCTGGCTGACCCTGGACAAGGTCTTCATGCGTCGCCACCAGGTCGAGGCGGGCAATCCGCGCTGCGGCGGCAGCCTGGAGCTGGTGCTGCGCCTGGGTGCCGAGCAGGCTGCCATCGTGCCGTGCCAACCCGCCGTGCACGGCGCGCTCTGGCCGGCCCAGGCGGTGTTGCAGCTGCGCCTGCAGACCCGCAGCCGTCTGTATGCCTACAGCCTGCTGCAGCAATATCAGCTGCTCGAACTGAATCTGAGCGTGGCGGTGCGCGGCCTGCGCGATGTGGTACTGTACAACCAGCTCGGCCGGCTCGATCCGTCCAAGCCCTTCCAGCCCTTCGGCCCAGCGCCCACGGCCGGCAGCTATCTGCTACTGGGCAGCCCCGAACTGGCTTGCAAACCGCTGCAGGCGCTGCAGCTGCAGCTCAAATGGTCCGACCTGCCCAGCGCGCGCGGCGGGATGGCCGAGCACTATGCGGGCTATCCAGGCGAGTGGCGCAGCAGTGCCTTTCTGACCCGGCCTCAGGTGCTGGTCGACGGGCAGTGGTGTCAGGGCATGGGTAGCGGTCTCGCCCTATTCAGCGAGCACGCCGGCAGTGGACGTCTGCAGGCCAACCAGCGCCTGAACTTCCCGCCCGCCGAGCTGCGCCGCCTGCACCGGGCCAGCCCGCCCCTGCCGGCCGAGCAGCCCTTCCTGTTCGGCCTGAACAGCCGCAATGGCTTCTTCCGCTTCGATCTGAGCGAACCGGCGCAGGCCTTTGGCCACGCGCTCTACCCTGGCCTGCTCAGCGCCGTGCTGACCCGCAATGCGCGCAGCAAGCAGACGACCAAGCTGCCCCTGGAACCCTATACCCCCAAGCTGGAAAGCCTGACCCTCAACTACCAGGCCAGCCAGGATCTGCCACTCAGCGCCGAACCGGCCAAGCAGCGCAGCGATGGGCTGTTGCAGCGCGTCTACCACCTGCACCCATTCGGCCTGCTGGAAATCGGCCGCCAGGGCAGCACCACGCAGCCTAGCCTGCTGCCCCACTATCAATACGACGGCAATCTGTATATCGGCCTGGCGGGCGAAGACCCGCAGGGTGGCCTGAACCTGTTCTTCCACCTGCGCAAGGAGGAAGCGGCCGAGCGCTGGCTGGAGGCCGCCCCCACCTTGCACTGGGCCAGCTGGCAGGCCGGCGGCTGGCAGGCGCTGCGCCCCCAGCAGCAGCTGGCCGATAGCACCCAGGGCCTGCTGCGCTCGGGCATCGTGCAGCTGAACCTGCCAGCCGGCATGAGCACCGATTGCGATGCGCTGCCCGAGGCCGGCTACTGGCTGCGCCTGAGCGCCGACTGGGGCTTCAGCCAGCTGGCCGGCCTGTATGGTGTATACACGCATGCCATCAGCGCCAGCCGCTGCACACCAGCCGGCGCGGACGAGGGCCTGCTGCCGCTGGCGCCGGGCAGTGTGAATGCGCCGGCGCAAAGCCTGCCTGGCCTGCGCAGCGTGCTGCAGATCGGCCCCTCCTACGGCCGCCGCCCGGCCGACCCGGACGCCGCGCTGCGCCTGCGTGCTGCAGAACGCCTGCGCCACAAGCTGCGCGCCCAGACCAGCTGGGACTACGAGCGCCTGCTGCTGGATGCGTTTCCCGAGGCCTTCAAGGTCAAATGCTTCCCCCACCATCAGGCTAGCCTGGGCGATGGGCGCGGCCTGGGCCAACAGGCGCTCGACCGTGCGCCAGGCCAGGTGCTGCTGGTGGTGGTGCCGCAGCCGCAGCAGGGCAGCCTGTTCCACAGCACCGACGCGCCGCATCTGGACGCCGCCACCCTGGACGCCATGCAGCGCTATCTGCAGGCCCGCGCGCCGGCCGGCGCACGCGTGCTGGTGCGCAATGCCGCTTACGAACGCGTACAGCTGCGCGCCAGCCTGCGCCTGCAGCCGGGCTACCATGCCGGCGCCACGCTGCGCCGGCTCAACCAGCTGCTGGTCGAACACCTGTCGCCCTGGCATACCCAGGGCCTGGGCGCCGACTTCGATTGGACGCTGCGCGCCGAGACGCTGGAAGCGCTGCTGCGCCAGCAGGCCGAGGTGGCCCAGCTCAGCCAGCTCTCGCTCCTACATATCGTGCGCAATGACCAGTCCTTCCATGCGCTACGCGATACCACCACCCAAGCCAGCCGCCAGCTGCGCCCGGCCCAGCCCTGGAGCTTGCTGCTGCCGGTGCGCCAGCATTTGCTGGAATTGCTGGATGAGGCCACCCCGCTGCGCAGCGTGCCGACCGGCATCACCCGGCTGGAAGTGGGCAGCACCTTTATCGTCGGGCGCGGCATCAGCGCAGAAGCGAGCCAGGCATGACCAGCCGCAGCCGCGAATCGCTCAAGCGCTATTTCCGCGAAGGCGCCCTGCCCAATGAGGATCACTTCGCCGATCTGATCGACTCGATGCTCAATATGAGCGACGAGGGCTTTCGCAAGACCGTCGAGCATGGTTTCGAGGTGTATTCGCCGCAGGGCCACGACGCGTTGCTCAGTTTCTTCCGTGACCAGGAGCCGGAAAGCCCGGCCTGGCGCCTGGAACTGGGCGGTGCGCAGGACCCGCTGCTGGTGCGCGGCCGCCAGCAGGTCGGCCAGCAGGCCTTGCTCAACGAAGGCCAGCATGCGCCGCCCGCCCTGCTCTGCCTCGACCAGGCCGGGCGCATCGGCATCGGCACCGAGGCGCCGCAGGCCACGCTGGATGTGGCCGGCGTGCTGAGCAGCCAGGGCCGGCGCGGCGCCTACCGGCGCGAGGTGGACAGCCCGCTGCTGGCCAATGGCGAATGGCAGGACCTGACCGATGCGCTGGAAGGCTGCCAGGCCTTCGAGATCATGGCCGGCGCCGGCCACCGCGGCCAGGGCCGTTTTGGCCTGCTGCATGCCACCGCGCTGAATACCTATAACCCGACCCTGGGCCTGTTGAACCTGTTCAACCGCAAGCGCGGCATACGCTGCACCCATGGCTTCTACAGCCGGCGCTGCGACCGGCTGCAGCTGCGCTGGCAGGGCAGCAGCGGGCGTAATGCCAGCTATAAGCTGCAGATTCGCACCGGCTGCGATTTCGGCAGCGGTGTGCGCATCCAGGCCCAGCTGACCCAGCTGTGGTTCGACCCGCATATGAGTGAGTCGCAAACATGAGGGCCGCCACCTTGCCGCTGCTCGATCAGGCGCTGGCCGAGACGCCACCCGAAGGCGCGCCAGCCCGCATCAGCCGCCTGCGCGAGGATGCCGACTTCAGCTTCATCGCGCTGCGCCGGCTCGGCATTGCCCAGGCGCAGGCACTAAGCGGCGAGCTGTGGACCGACTACAACCACCACGACCCCGGCGTCACCCTGCTCGAAGCACTGTGCTTCGCGTTGACCGAATCGGTGTTCGGCGCCGAAACAGCGCTGACCGATCTGCTGACCGCGCCGGATGGGCGCATCCACTACCGGCGCCATGCGCTGCATAGCGCCGAGGAGGCCCTGCCCTGCCGGCCCAGCACCGAGCTGGACTGGCAGCGCTACCTGCTTGACCGCGTACCCATGGTGCGCCAGCTGCGCCTGCAGATGCCCGCGCAGGACGGGTGCTGGCAGCTGGCGTTGCGCGCACCGGCTGGCCTGGGCGATGCCGCGGCGCGCGGCGCCGCGCAGGCCTACTGGGCACAGCGCAATCTGGGCGAGGACCTGTGCCTGCCGGTCGGCGTGTTACAACCGCGCTGGTGCAAGCTGCAACTGGCGCTGAGCGTGGATGGCGCGCGCGAACTGAACGACATCCTGCTCGAACTCGTGCAGCGCGCCGCCGCGCTGATCAGTGCCAGCCCGCAGCGCCAGTCGCCCCAGGCCCGATTGCGCGAGGCGGCCGCGGCCGGCATGCCCTTGGACAGCAGCGCGCTGTTCGAAGGCCCGGCGCTCCAGCATGGCTGGATAGCGGGCAACGAACTCGGCCAGGAGCCGGACAAGCGCCTGTATTTCAGCGATCTGGCGCGCGCACTGAGCGAGATCGACGGCGTGGTGACCATACACCGACTCGGCCTGCAGCTGATCGGCGCCGAGGCCGAGGTGGACGAAGGCGACAGCCTGGCCTGGTCGGGCCCGGACTGGGCGCTGGAGCTGCGCTGGCCCGAGCAGGTCGAGGACGTGCAGGGCTGGCAGCTGAGCCGGCGCGGCAGCCGCCTGAGCCTGGATGTGCCGGCTTTCCTGCAGCGCTTGGAGGACGAGCGCCAGACCAGCCGCCTGGCCAGCATGCTGGTGGCCGGCCGCCGCGCCGCCCCACGTCTACTGCCGCGCCCCAGCGGCCAGTACCGCGCACCGCTGCGCTATCTGTCCAGCTGGCAGCAGCTCCCGCCGCTGTATCGCGCTGCCCACAGCCGGCCGGCCGCCAGTGCCGATGGCGAAGCTCAGTTCGCCGGCTATCTGGCCCTGCTTGAACAGTGGCTGGCCCATGGCGAGGCCCAGCTACCTGCGCTGCGCAATCTGTTCAGCCTGAGCCGCGACACCAGCCATAGCTATGCCTGGGATGAGCTCGACGCCAGCCAGCTGCCGGGCCTCAGCGACCTGTATCTGGATGAGGCGGCTATGCGCGCGCAGCTGCGCGGGGACAGCGACCCGGTGCTGGAGCGGCGCAGCCGCGTGCTCGACCTACTGCTAGCCCTGCATGGCGAGAGCTGCGCACAGAACAGCATCCAGCGCTTCGGCTGCTACTACAGCGCCGCGTCATGGCAGGCCCATCTGTATGAATGCAAGCGTCGCCTGCTGCTGCGCATCGTGCGGCATACGCGCGACCGGGCCGGCGGCATCGATTACAGCCGCGCCTCGCTCGGGCGCAAGGGCAATACCGCCGCATTGCAGGAAAGAGTGAGCCTGCTGCTTGGCTTCAGCCACAGCCATAGCCGGCTGCTGAGCGGCGAGCTGGCTGCCCTGGGCATGGACCTGGATGAAAGCCCGCGCGCCGGCCCGGCCAGCGCGCCGCCGCCCGATGCCACAGTGCTGGCTCTGTGGCTGCCGCTGCGCGCAAGGCTAGATGCCCAGTATGCGCAGGATGTGGCCGACGGCCGGGTAGCGGCGCGCCTCGGCCACTACTTCACCGCGCTCGATCTGCAGGCACTACCCGCCGCCCTGCTGCGCTGTGCGGCCCATGCCGAGCGTTACCTGAGCAGTGCCGATGCAGAGCAGCCGCTCTGGCTGGGGCCCGACGAGCACGGCCACTGGTGGCCGCTGGCCGTGCGCCCAGGGCCGGCCGGCGTGCTGCCACCTGCGCTCTATCTGCATGAATTCGCCTGCCGCCTGCAGCGCGAGGCGGAGGGCCTGCACCTGGTCGAGCATGTACTATTGCGCCCACAGGACCCGCTGCCGCTCGATGCGGCGGCCGAGGCCTTCCATGGCCAGCGGCTCAGCCTGGTATTCACCGGCTGGACTGCGCGTGGCGCCGAGCAGAGCTTTCGCGATCTGGCCACCGAAACGGTGACCCTGGCCTGCCCGGCCCATCTGCGCCCCCAGCTGTTCTGGCCCGATGCCGCGCAGCTGGCCCGCTTCGAAGCCCTGTTCAGCGCCTGGCTGCATGCGCGCCAGGCGCATTGCCATGCCTGGACCCAGGGCGATGAGGCCAGCAGCATGGCGGCCACGCAGGAGCTCGACCAGTGTGCGGCTGCGCTGCGCGCGCTGCTGGAGAGCTGGGAACCGGCCCGCCAGGCGGAGGCGCCATGAACAGCCCGCGCATCCCCAGGCCAGAACCCGCGCACCAGATCGAGCTACTGAGCTGGTCCAGCCGCGCGCGCGACCGCCAGCAAGCGCAGGCGCACCAGGCCAGGCTGAGCCGCTTCCTGAACGGGCCGGGCCTCGCCACCATCGCGCGCGTGTTCAGCCGCGCCTCGCCACCGGGCGAAGTGTGGCAGCTCGATACGCTGGAGATTGACACCGGCCCGCTGGCCGCCGATGGCAGCTTCAGCCAGTGGGCCGACTGCCTGGCCGAACAGCTGTGGACCCAGCTGCTGCGTGCACGCCAGCAGCTGCCGCAGGCCAAGCACAGCACGGTCGCACCGCCGGGGCAGCTCGCCCGGCTGGGCGCCGAGCCGCCCGCACTACGCCCACGTGCCAGCAGCCAACATGCGCTGGAGAACTTCCTCTATTACCTCGTGCATGGTCACCTGCCCTGGTCGGTCAGCCCACTGGCCGGGCGTGAGCTATCGGGCTGGCTGAGCCGGCTGGCCCAGCGCACCGGGCCGCGGCTCTGGACGCTGCTGCAACAGCTGCGCCCGGGCGACTATGTGCTGGCTCGGCTCAGCCAGATCACCCCGCACCAGGGCCTGCAGGCGCTGCTGGCGGTACGCCACCGCGAGCTGGCCGACAGCCTACTGCTGCTGGATGCGCAGATCCTGGCCCCGCTGCAGGCACGCGGCCGACTCAGCGCCTACCAGCTCGCGCAGCTGCAACAGGCCTGGCGGGTGGCTGGTCTGCAGGCACTGTGGGGGCAGCGCGGCGGCAACCTGAGCGCCGATCGCCTGCGCCATCTGCAGCAGGCGCTGGCCGAGGCCCTGGTCCGCCAGCTCGGCCTGGCCTGGCGCGCCCACTGGCGCCCGCTGCGCCACGCCGGTCAGGGCAGCGGCGCCGGTGCCGAACTCGGTCAGCTGCTGCTGGGCAATCTGCTCGGCCAGCTTGGCCCACGCCCTGGCCAGCGCGTGCAGAACGCCAAATCGCTGCCCGGGCGTACGCCGCAGGGCGCCACACAGCCCGGCAAGCGCACGCCCGAGCCCGCCAAGGCGTCGGCACGCCTACAGGAACAAGCGCTGCACAGCCTGCTGGCCGGGCTGAACGGGGACAAGCCGCTCGGCACCGCTGCCCTGCTCGGCCTGCTGCAAGGGCTGGCCAGACAGGCGCCGCAGCGCCTGCAGACCCGCTTGCAGGTATTGGCGCTGCAGCGCGACTGGCGCCTGCGGCAAGCGCACGAGCGCGATCCTGGCCTGCATTGGCAGCTGATGCTGGCCCTGGCCGGCCAGCAACCCGCCCCTGGCGATGCCGAGCGGCAGCTGAGCCAGGCCAGCCATTGGCAGGAAACGCTGCGCCAGTTCGCCTTGGCGGCGCTGGCCCAGGGTGCGCAGCCGACTGCCGGCCAGGGCGCCGGCCTATCGGCCCTGCAAGCCTGGCTGCAGGACTACAGCCTGCGCCAGCTGGCGCTGGGCCAGCCCATGCCACGTGATGCCCGCGGCTGGGCGCAGCTATGGCGCGCGGCGCTGGCCGAATGGCAGGCGCCCGCGCCGCCACAGATGGCGGATGGGCCTGCCAGTGAGCAGCTGGCAAGCTCACCTGCCGCGCGGCCCGGCTGGCCCACCGCCCCAAACGACACCCCGGTGCAGGCCTGGCGGCTTACACCCAGGCGCTTCGGCGTGCAGCACAAGCCAGCCACCAGCGCGGACACAGGGCCTTGGCTGACGGCCAGGCGGCAGACGTTGCCCGCCTTGGCCGTACGCAGCACCGATCTGCCGCCCTCGCTCTGGGCTGCACGCTGGCAGGCGCAGCTGCGCCAAGACCGCGCAGCATCGACCGAGGCCGCGCTGAGCGCCCATCTGCAACGCTGGCAAGCCGAGCTGGCGGATACACACTCTGGCTTGGCCCATGCAAGCTCGGCGCCAAGCGCCGTTGCCACGCCAGGCGGGACCAGCCTGCCGAGCAGCGAGGCCCTGTGGTGCCACGGCCTGCGCTACCCGCTTGCCCAGCGCAAGGCCGCACTGGCGCCCTATCTGGAAAGCCAGGCCTGGTGCTGGCAGGTGGCGCAGCACTGGTCCCGCCAGCGCAAGCAGGAACTGCTGGTGCTGCTCAGTACGCCGCCGCTGGCGGCCGGGCAGGATTGGCACACGGCCCAGGCACGCTGGGACTGGTTACCCGCCGCCATTGCCGACTGCGCGCGCTGCCCGAGCAGCAGCGACACGCATCGCCGCCACGGCTGGCGCGACAAGGCGCTGCAGGACTGGCTATGGCTGCATGCGCTGCAATGGGTTTATCAGCAGGACGAGGGCAGCGCCCAGCCCACAGCGCTGTATGCGCACTGGCTGGCGCGCGCTGGCCTAACCCGACCTGAATCGGCCGCTCCACTAGATTTGGCGCAGCTGCGCGCACGGCTCTGGCAGCTGCGCGCCCAGCGACCGCCTGCGCCTGCGGCCCTGCGCACCGCTCAGGCAGAGGCTGACCAGGCCACGCTGGCCGACTGGCTGGCACAAGCCCTGGCGCGGCTGCTGCCCGACTGGTCGGCTGCGCGCCGCAAGGCCTGGCATGGGCAGCTGCTGGGTGTGGCGGGTGCCGATACCCAGGCCGGCCAGTTGACACGTCGCTATGCGGCCGCCTTGGCCGCCCGGCTGCCGCAACGCTTTGCCAGCGCCGGGCAGGCCATGCAGGCCTTGGCCAACGCCTTACGGCAGGTGGCAGCGCCCGTGAACAGACCCGAGGTGGTTACGGTAAGCAGCCAGGCCAGCGCCTGGCTGGCACGCCTGCAGCGCGCCGTGCTACAGGCCTTGCAGACGCCGCCCCATCCGCAGCCCAAGGCGCTGGCCACCACCCAGCCGCCATCGGCGGTCGCGGTCGATGCCGCAGCGGCAACACCTAACCAGGCGCTGGCCCTGCTCGCGCGCTTTGCCGCACTGCCAGCCAGTCAGCGCGGCTGGTTGCCGCGCCAGCAGCTGCAGCGCAGCCTGGCCGCGCCCGCGCTGTGCGCGCGCTGGCTGGCCAGCAGCAACAGCCGCCAGCGCTGGTCCTTGCTGGCCGCGCTATTCCCGGCCGATATCCGCCAGCTGCGCACCAGCAGCAAGCAGCTGCTGGCCAGCCAGGCCCTGCTGCAGCCCCAGCGTAATGAGGCCGCCCGCCTGGCCAGCCACTGGGCCTTTCTGGCCGACTACCTGTTCCTGAGCGGCCAGCCCATCCAGGCGGACTTGCTGCAACGCCGCTATGCCGTCCACCTGTGCCGCGAAGACCGAGCCGACCAGGGCGCACGCAGCGCCTCGCTGGCGCGCTGGCTGTGGCGGCTCGGCCAGGCACTGGCCGGCAGTGCCGAGCATGCGGATACGCCAGCACCAGGCAGCCCGCCACACCCAGGCCCCAGCGCGCTGCGCCGCCCACCCAGCCTGCTAGAGCAGCAGTTGGCCCAGCAAGCGCTGCCACTGCATGGCGACCCGGCCCATCCCGCCACGGCGCCCTCGCGCCCGGCCGGGCAGACCGATTGCCACTATCTGGACAATGCCGGCCTGGTGCTGCTGGCCAGCTATAGCCAGCGCCTGTTCGGCATGCTGGAACTGCTGGATGGCAAAACCTGGCGCGATGCGGCCGCCCAGGCCCAGGCGGTACGCTGCCTCGCCTATCTGGTGGATGGGCATGAGCAGGGCAGCGAGCCGGAATGGGTGCTGCCCAAGCTGCTATGCGGCATGCCGCAGGCCCAGGCCCTGCTCGATACGCCCGGGCTGAGCGAGGCCACGCGTGCCACGCTCGATGGCCTGCTGCAGGCGGTAATTGCGCATTGGCGCGCGCTGGGCAGCACCTCGCCGGACGGCCTGCGCCAGACCTTTCTGCAACGCGAGGGGCGCCTGACACACGAGCGGGCTGAGGCCGGCCAGCATTGGCAGCTGGCGGTGAAGAGCGGCCCCTTCGATATGCTGCTTGACCGGCTGCCCTGGTCCTACAGCACCATCAAACTGCCCTGGATGCACGAGGTGCTGTATGTCGACTGGCGTTGAGCCGCGCGGCAGCCTGCATGCCGAAGCCTTGCGCCAGGAGCTGGACTGGCTGGAGGCGGTGCTCGAGCTGCGTTTCAAGCAGCATTTCGAGCAACAGCCGTTTGCGCTCGCTGCACTGGCGCCGCCCGCACTGCTGGCCGGCAGCGCGCTGGCCGAGCTGGTGGCGCAATACGGCCTGGGCGCGCGCGAGCGCCTGCTGCTGGCCCTGGCCATGGCGCCACATCTACGCCCAGCCGCGCTCGATCTCTTTTTCGTCAAGAACCGCAATTTCGACCGCGGCTTCAGCGAGTTCGGCGGCATCAAGGCGCAGCGACATGGCGGCTTTCTGCCCAGCGGCGAGACCGCGGCCTTCCTCTTGGCCGGCGAAGACCTGGCCGCTCGCCTCGAGCTACTCAACCTGTTCGATGCCGAACAGGCCTTCGCACAAAGCGGCCTGGTGGTGCTGGAGGGCGAGGTGGGCGGCGAGCCGCAGCTAAGCGGCTTGCTCACCGTCACGGCCGAGGCGCTGCAGCGCCTGCAAAGTGGCGTGTGGCACAAGCCCGATTACAACGCGCAGTTCCCGGCCAAGCGCATCAGCTCGCAGCTGGGCTGGGATGAGCTGGTGCTGGCCCCCGAGGTGATGGACGAGATCGAGATCATCCAGTCCTGGCTACGCCAGGGGCCGGCCCTGATGCAGGACTGGGGGCTTGGGCGGGCAGTAAAACCCGGCTACCGCTGCCTGTTCTATGGCCCGCCGGGCACCGGCAAGACGCTGACCGCTACCTTGCTTGGCCAGAGCGCAGCGGTGGATGTCTACCGCATCGACCTATCCATGGTGGTGTCGAAATACATCGGCGAGACCGAGAAGAACCTGGCGCGGGTTTTCGATCAGGCGCAAAGCCGCCACTGGATCCTGTTCTTCGACGAGGCCGATGCGCTGTTCGGCAAGCGTTCGGCCACCCAGAACAGCAATGACCGCCATGCCAACCAGGAAATCGCCTACCTGCTGCAGCGCATAGAGGACTTTCCCGGCGTGGTGATCCTGGCCAGCAATCTGCGCGGCAATATCGATGAAGCCTTTTCGCGGCGTTTCCAATCCATGATCTATTTCCCCATGCCCGATGCGACCCAGCGCCTGCAGCTCTGGCGCAGCCTGTTGAACCAGCCCGAGCGGCTGGCCGACGATATCGACCTGCTTGAACTGGCCGAGCAACACGAGCTATCGGGCGGGGCGATGGTGAATGTGCTGCGCTTTGCCGTGCTGCAGGCGAATCGCGAGGCGAGTAGCCAGCTGCATGCACGCCATCTGCAGCAGGGCCTGGCGCGCGAGATGCGCAAGGAAGGGAGGACGCTATGAGGGCCAAGCGCCTGCAGCAGCGCGTGCTCACGCTATGCCTGTGTCTGCTGCTGCCCGCCGCCGCGGCCAAGCTGGTGTTGGCGCCACCGCCGGCCGACAAGCCCGCGGCCGCCGCGCAGAGCGGCCCCGGCACAGTCAACCCGGCCTGCCCGGGCAGCGAGGACCCCGGTCTGCTGCTGCAGAACTGCGACCCACAGATCGAGCCGCTGACCCTGCGCAAGACAGCCGCCACCGGCCTGCCGGCCGCGCGGCTCGGTCAGGATTATCGCTATCGCTTCCAGGCCAGCGGCGGTCAGGCGCCGTATCGCTTCCAGGCCCTGGCGGGCGGCTTGCCCGAGGGCCTGCAGCTGAGCGCAGACGGCGAGCTGCAGGGCAAGAGCAGCCAGCACGGCCGTTTTCTGTTCACACTCGAGCTGCGCGACCAGGCCGGCCAGGTGCTGCGCCAGCGCTATCGGCTGAACGTGCTCGGCCCGGCTTCGCCCACCACCCGGCCGCCTCCCCCCGCGCCCAAGCCCCTGCCGGCCAAGATCAGCCAGATCGAGACCCTGCCGATTGCCGCCGCCCAAAGACCGCTGGTGCCCAAGGGGCAGCTTGATACCTATCTGCTCAGTGCCAAACTGGTCGAAGCGATCAAGCCTGCCCCGCCACCTGCCAAGGAGGCGGCGCCCGAGCAGAATAGCGCCGAGGCCGTGGCCGAGCTGCACAGCACGCCAGTGGCCCAGCCGGCCCAGCCAAGCCCGGACAGCGCTGCCGCCACCGCGCCACTGGCGGGCGATGCGGCGCTGGCCGCACCCAAGCCCAGCCCAGCCACGCCGGCCAAACAGGGCGCGGACACCGCGGCGAGCAATGGCTTGGATGAGCTCAATGACGCGGCCGCCGCCCAATTGCAGCAGCTGTTGCAGCCCATGATCGGCGTCGAATTCCTGAATCGCGATCTGTTCGTGGCCGCACTCGACGCACGCGTGTGCAGCTATGCCGCCGAGTTGACCGACAAACAGGCGATTGCCAGCCGACAGAGTTCGCCCACGGCCGAGCAATGGCGCGCGCGCTGCGCAGTGGCTTGGGATGCGCCGCTAGGCAAAGCGGCCGAGACCGCCTCGGATGCCCCGGTCAGCTGGCAGGACCTGCCCGCCACCCTGCTGCCGCGCAAGCTGCGCGCCTGGCTGGTCGAGCAGGCCAAGCAGGCCAGGCAGCTCGATAGCCAGGCCGCACCGGTCTGGCAGGGCACCGGCTGCAACTGCCTGCGCAGCGCCGACGGCCGTGCCGTCTGGCGCTTCGCTCCGGCCTGGCAGAACACCGCCGACAGCATGCCGATCGACTTCAGCCTGTATGAACGCATCGTCGGCTTTGCCCAGCCCTTCGACGACGATGGCAATGTGCTGCAGCCGCACCCGAGCGAGGCGCAGCTGGCCTTCTTCCGCGCCGTGCACCTGTATGGCAGCAAGCTCGACCTTGCCCTGTACCGCGGCGACTGGCAGTTCCTGCAACGCCTGCCCGATGACCACCAGCAACGCATCGCCGAGCAGGTGGCCCGCCAGGCGCGCCGCCTGCTCGATACGCCGCTGCGCCAGCTGGGCGAGCGCTGGCAGGATCGCATCCCGGGTCTGGCCGAGGCCGAATACCTGGGTGATGGCCTGACCCTGTATCTGGACCGTCTGCCCACCAGCGGCGAACCCGGTTACGCGGTCTTCGATGCATTCCGCCACCGGCTGATCCAGGCCCTGATCACCGAACTGCGCCAGAGCCCGCGCAGCTACACGCTGAGCCTGATGCTGAACGGTGGCGACCTGCTGCCCGAACTGCAAAGTCCCGACCCGGCACGCCAAGCAAAAGGGCAGGCCAGCCCGCCCAAACAGGCGCGCTGGTCGATAGAGCGGCTGTTCGACTACCTGGTGATGGCTGAAGATCCACCCTTCGAGGACGGCCGTATCCGCAACGAGAACGGCGGCTACCGCAGCCAGACCAATCTGACCATCCAGTACCTGATCCTGTTGCCCGAGCCGAGCACGCGCAGCAAGAAGGTGCTGCGCGAATCGATCGAGGGCGCGCGTGCGCTAGTGGGCGGCAATCGCGCCATCTTCCTGCGCCGCCTGCTGCCGGTGGTGCCGCTGGGCAGTGCCGAGCCGCAGCAGTTCATCGACGATATGGCCTATTTCAACGACAACTTCGGTGGTGTGGCCTACTGGCCGAAGCCCGCCGCCGATGCCGGTCTGGAAACGCTAATCAGCAAGACGGTGCGCAGCACCTTCCTAGGGGCAGAGCCTGCTGAAAACGCCTTGTGCAATGCCGTTTGCGACTGGCGCTGGCCGCTGCGCGCGCTGTTCTGGCTGCTGCTCGGCATCGCGGTGCTCTCGCTCGCCCTCTTCCTACTGTCCTGCCGCATCCGCGCCCTGGGCCGCCCCTACCAGCTCTACCTGCTGCTGGCCGGCATCCTGCCGCTCGTGCTGGGCGGCCTGCTACTGCGCTGCGACCCCAGCCTCGCCTCGGCCGACATCACCAACCGCCTGCTCACCTGGGTGCTGGTGGCCGTCATCCTCAGCATGCTGTTCCCGCTGCTGAAGCCCAAGGTGGAAAAACCCTAAGCCCCAGGAGGGATTCGATATGAAGGTCGCCAAGCAAGTATGGGTCCGGCCAGTGCAGGCCCAGAGCTCAGCCAATGAGCCGAGCGGCGGTGCTCAGGCCCGCATCGATAGCAGCCCACGCCAACAAACACAGAGCGGAAAGCTATTGCAGCTCAAACAGAACTTGGCCGCTGGGCAACAGGCCATCATTCAGCGCGTGGGTGGCAGCAAGTATGGCTTCAAGAAGGATGAGGAAGCAGATCCAGAAGAGGTTCTGCTGCTACAGCAAGAAATAGACCGTTACAAAAACAGCCTTAAACAGAAAAAAGCGAATGCTGCCAGCGCTTTCCAAGGTAAGGAAGGCAATAAAGATGCCCAGAGCAACTATTCCGCCGCCCTGAAAAATGCTTCTTGGGATTTGAATGAATTCAGCCAATCCATTCAGGAGCATTTTGATGTATCGGATAACTTAATCACCAGCAAAAATAGCAAGCGCAAGGTCGCCACCTTGGTTCAAGGAGACGCTGCCTATGTACAACATACCGCAGCGGAAAAAGAAGGACATTCAGCAGTATACAAACGAGTCGGGCTCAATGGGCCAAGCAAGAAAGATTACATCAAAACTGGCCGCGGCTATTTGCGGCGCTTCGCTTATCGTGGCCTAACGCCGGATGAAGAATTGGGCAATGCAGAAAATCGAGACATCCTAAGACCATATAACCATGCCTATTTGAGTACTGGAAAAAAGAAAGCCAATTCCGATTGGAGCACAAAGACCATGAAGGCCGCAAAGAACTCGGACTCGGATTTAACATGGCTGAAGGAAAAGTCCAACAACCCTGGCCTCGCATCGATTCCGGCCAGCTCATTAGAATTCCTGCAGCACCGAAAAAATGCCAACAAACTGTTCTCGGCCAGCTCCACAGCCAAAAACATCACCTCAAATCAAGGGGATGCCTTCACTGAAGGCGGGCGTTTTAAGCTGGATCTGAGCAAGGTGCCGCTCAACGATATCCTCGATCAGTACACCGAAGGTGGCAATGCCTCCATCCAGCACGGTCTGTCCACCGACCAAATCGGCGTCGGCGGTCAGGCGAAGCTGGAAGAGGAAATCAAGCGCGCCAAGGAATCCGCCATCCGCAACCGGGAAATCCATCTGCGCGCCTACCCCCGTAGCGCCATCGTGGAACACGAAAAATGAGCGGCCGACTACGCGGGCATTCAATGCTGCTTATCTGTGCGATTCGACAACACAGTACTGAAAGAGCGGCACAGTGATCCGATGCCGGCCACAGTTTGCGACGCAATGGGCCAACTAGCGCAACACACCGAGGATGAAGGCGATGAAGGTGTACAAATCCAAACCCGCAAGCGAGGCGGAAGCAGATACGCAACCAGCCCATCCGAGGGGCAAGGTACAAAGCCTTGCCGATAACAGTACGCGTCAGCTTGCCCAGGCAAAGCAGCTGTCCGCGCTGCAGGCCAAAGGAAATGGCCTGCCGCTACCCCTGCGACAAGGCATAGAGGCGCTGTCTGGCTTGGATATGGGCGGTGTGCGCGTGCATCGCAATTCCAGCAAACCCGCGCAGTTGCAGGCACATGCTTACGCGCAGGGCAATGACATCTATTTGGGACCGGGGACAGAGCAACACCTGCCACATGAGGCCTGGCACTTGGTGCAACAACGGCAAGGGCGAGTCAAGCCGACGCTGCAAACCGCGGGAGGCGTATCGATCAATAATGACCCCCAACTTGAGCATGAAGCCGACGTCATGGGTAGTAAGGCCATTCAGCGCAAAGCCATCCTGCCGCTGACCAGTCATGGCACAGCCACCAGCCCAATCAGTCATACCTCGCCAACGCAGCAAGCTGCCATATCCATCGTCCAGCGAAAAACCGCCGTAGCTGTCACGGGCTCAATACCCAAGCAGGACAAAATGGTAATCGATGGCGTGCGGGTATTTGATCGTACCTATCCTGGCGAAAAGAGCATCCTCGGTAAGAAAGGCAAAGGTAAGCACCGTAATCACACCCTGGGTTGGGATTTATACAAAACAGCGTGGGAAAAGAGATATGAGGGAAAAACCATTGGTGACATGGCAAATGATCTGGGCTGTGGCAACACACAGGCCGAAGTTGAAGAAGCCTATGCCAATCAAATCGATGCGACTGCGCGCAGCATGACACTCTATTACGGGGATGGACATTCCAATATGTCCGGCGGACAGAAGTACAAACAAGCCAAAAAGGAATACCGAAAATCCCATGATTACAAACACAGCAAGAAAAAGCTCACTAAAAAAGAGGAAAAGGAACATCTGAACAAGAAACGTAAGTTCGCTGAGTCCGCACTCGATATGCCTACGCAGAAAGAAATCGGTCTGAAATCCAAGTCGTACAAAAAACTCAAAACCGGCTTGGAGGGCGAAAGAAGTTCATTGATTCAAGAGGCCTACGACACCGATGACGAGGGCCTGTGAAACGGGCAAGCAAGGCCGAATGCCGCACTCATTTGGCGGGGATGCTCATTTCAGCATGTTCTCCGATGTGGCAAGCAACTCAGCCGAAGATAGCCCCTCGCGCAACGCATAACGAGTCAGCTCAGCAATGCTATGAATATCCAGCTTCTTGAACAGATGCTCGCGGTGGCTGGCCACCGTCTTGGCACTGAGGAACAAGCGCTTCGCGATGGCCTGAGTGCTGTGGCCCTCAGCAAACAGCTGGGCAATCTGCCTTTCGCGCGGGGTCAGCTGGGGCAGCTTGATCACCTCGCGCGCGGCGGCCGGGCTGCGGCAGGCGTGCATCACACTGCCGATCAGCTCACCGCTCAGATATATCTGGTTCGCCATCACGCGCCGGATGCCGCGTGCCAGCTCGTCAAAGGAATTGTCCTTCAGCACATAGCCGGCGGCGCCCGCATCCAGCGCCGCCATCACCTCCTGCGGCCGATCACTGACCGACAGGCAGAGCAGCTTGCAGGGCAGCGCCTCGCTACTCAGGCGACGGATGGCCTCCAGGCCATTCATGATGGGCATGCCGATATCGGTTACCACCACATCCGGCTTCAGCGTGCGTGCCAGCTGCAGCAATTCCATGCCATTGCGCGCCTGCGCCATCACCTCGATATCGCGCTCACGCTGCAAGAGAGCAATCAGCCCTTCGCGCACCACGGCATGATCGTCCGCCAGAATCAGCCGGATCGTCATTGCCCGGCCTTATTCGAACCGGTCATCTGGCGCCGCATCGGCTGCGCCTCAGCCGCTTGCGGTCGCCACAGGATACGCGCGCACAATCCGGCGCCCGGCTGGCTGAATAGCTGCAGCTCGGCCCCGATCAGGGCCAGGCAAGCCGGTAGCTGGCGCAAACCATAGCTGCTGGCCGATTCGGCCTGTAGGGCATGCGGGTCCAGGCCCGGCCCGTCATCGGATACGCTCAGTACAATGCCCTCCCCGTCCTCACTCGAACGCAAGCTCAGCTGAATCGCGGCACCGGGCGCGTGCTTGCAGGCGTTCACCAGCAGCTCGCGCGCCGCGCGCAACAGCATCTTGCCGACAGACAGGGGCAAAGCATCGGGCAGGGGCTGGCAGTCTAGTTGCAGATCGCGCTGGCTCAGGCGACTAACGTCGGCCGCCATCTGCAGCAATTGCTGGTCGAAGGCGAGCGGCACAGCACGGGCACTCTCGCGCAAATCGCCAATCAGCCCGCGCGTGGAGCGCAATGCCTCCTTGACCAACTGGCGACTGTGACGCAGCGCCGATTCGCGCACCCCAGCGCGCGCACCCTGCGCCGTATCCAGTTGTATCAGGGCAAAAGACAGCAACTGAGCCAGGCTGTCATGCAGATGTTTGACGAGTTCACTGGTCCGATCGACCTGCCCAGCGCCGTCTGCCGACGTCAAAGCTGCTGCAGCCCGCAGTTGCGTATCGCGCATCGCTTCCTCTTCCTTAAGCCGTTCTGCGCCCTATTGGTACGCAGCGCATTCCTCAGCCTGAACCCAGCTGTTTTCGCCATCTGGCCGAGGACCGGCCGTGACCTTGTCCCCGTTATAGTAGGCACAGACGATCTTGCTGGCTGTGACCCAGATCACTTTGTACAGGAGCGTGACTGCCGATATGGGAGTGCAAGCACTCATGGCTCGGCTCGGTATGGGAACGGTGCTGAGCGCTTGCCTGGTTCCCTTTCAAGGCCGTACGCAGAGAGCTCGGCAGTCTGCCTGTCGCGGATATCGATACCGCCCTGGTGATGAAGTGCATCGAACCGCTGTGGAAGGACAAGACCGAGACCGCCAGCCGTTTGCGGGAACGGATTGAGAGCATCCTTGATTGGGCTACCGTGCGCGGCTACCGCCAGGGCGAGAACCCGGCCCGCTGGCGTGGGCACCTGGAAAGTCTGCTACCCGCGCGCAAGAAAGCCCAGCAGGTGGAACACCATGCCGCCTTGCCCTATGCGGAACTGCCCGCATTCATGCAGTCGCTGCGTAAGCAAACCGGTGTGGCCGCACTGGCTTTTGAGTTCTGCATTCTGACGGCTACCCGTACCAGCGAAACCATGGGTGCACGCTGGGAAGAATTTGATCTGGACGCCAGGCTGTGGACGATTCCCGCGGCACGCATGAAAGCCAATCGCGAACAACGCATACCGCTATCTGACCGCTGCCTGCAGATCCTGGTCCAGATGCAGGCGCTCGCCAGTGAATGGGTATTCCCTGGCGCAAGGGCTGGCAAACCGCTATCGAATATGGCCTTCCTGATGTGTTTGCGCCGTATGGACCGACCTGACCTTACGGTACATGGCTTTCGCTCTACGTTCCGTGACTGGTGTGCGGAATCCACCAACTATGCACACGAAGTCGCCGAGATGGCGCTGGCGCATACGGTGAGTGATGCGGTGGAGGCTGCGTATCGACGCGGGGACTTGCTGCAGAAGCGGCATCAGTTAATGGCGGATTGGGCGGCGCAATGCGACTGAACCAGGCGCAACTGTGGAGACGCCAAAGCCAATAGCTCGCGAATGTTTTTTCTAAGCTAGAGGAGCTGGCAGGTAATGGGCTGACAGCAACCGCAGATGCTTCGGCGCTGAGCGTGGCCGGGTATGTACCCAATACATTCCCACTGCCCAGCATGGAGGTTTACCGGGTTAATTGATATCTCTGCCATGCCTGAATCGCAAAGGCTAACGTAAATATTTCAGCCATCCCTTGTTTGCTGATGTCATAACCCCCCGTTAAACTCTTACGCTAATTCGCAGTGATGCCCACATCACGCACATCATTAGCATGCAATGCCCCCGCGGCATTGACGGGAGGAAACCCTATGGCCATGTCGCTCGCCGACCTGCCGAACGCGCTCGTCCAGCTGTTCGACCCGACGGCGCTGTTCGACGCCCACACCCGGCTGTATGCCCTGCAAGTGGCTGGCCTCGATGCGGGCAGCCTGCTGGTCGAATCCTTCAGCGGCATCGATGCGCTGTCCGCCTTACCCGTCCTTGAACTCCACTGCCTGTCCACCGATGCCGGTCTTGATCTCGGTGAGCTGCTCGGCCG
>NZ_FPKR01000022.1 GCF_900119825.1 Chitinimonas taiwanensis DSM 18899
AGCCAGGACGCCTTCTTCCTGACCGGCGAAACTCAGAACTGGCTCGCCGGCGGCCACCTGAACCTGCTCACCGGCCATCAGCTGCGTCTGGATGCCAACCAGGCGATCAGCTTCACCGGCGGCCTGGCCGAAGGTGACAAGGACCAGGGCCAAGGCCTGAGCGCGATCACCGGCGAAGGCGACCTGCTGATCCAAGCCCACGCCGGCCCGATGAACCTGGCCGCGAAGGGCAAGCTGACGCTGGAATCGGCCAAGGCGGACACCACGCTGGCGGCAGCCAAGACGATCGTGATCCAGACGGCGGGTGGGGCGAGCATCACGCTGGATGGTGGGATCACGGTGGCGTGTCCGGGGACGATTACGGTGAAGGCGAGTAAGAAGAGCTTTGTGGGGGCGGCGAGCTTGAATGTAAAGCTACCGGAACTTGCACACGCACCGATTACTGATATACCCGTGCAATTGAATTTGATGCTCTTTGATACGCCCGGCCCCAATGGCGTTGCGCTGCCCCAGACCGCTTGGCGGATTGTCCAAGCCGCTTCAGAAATGGAGGCGCTTGGCAGTGATGAAGAAATACTTGCGGGGATTAGTGATAGCAGGGGCAAATTGCTTCTCTCTGCTGATCAAAATAAGCAAATACAAGATGCTTACAACGTACACCCAGGCAAGCTTTGGGTTTTGGCAGATAGCCACGCCCATCGTTTAGTGCTGGCAAAAGAGCAAGCGCACTGGACGGACCAGCAAAAACGGCATCAGGCATTGGATGCAATGGGCTATTCCGATCAGCTGAGCATGGCTGGAGATACGCATGTGGACGATGCTCAAGCTAGCTTTGCTCGCCATGAAACAAAGCTAGCGAGTGGTAATGCGATGCTCAAGAATATTAAGGGAAGTAAATAAACCATGACGACCGAGCTACCTAGCCGTACTGCTAGACAAATTATCGGGCCGGATGGGAAATCCGCAGAAGGTACTCTGACCAGTAATCTATGGGTGAATAGCCAGCAAGCTTTTGCTGCGTGCACTGAAGGTAATCTGGCTAAGCCATTTACAAGCGGGAAAGCGTATTTCGAGGATCTTATTCTTGCGATGGATGCCGCCCACCAAGAAATATGCATTACCGGTTGGGCGGTGGCGTGGGATGCTCAGCTGGCAGAAGGAGTACGCCTTTATGATGTATTGCTGCGCGCAGCGTTGGATCGGAACGTAGCTATTTATGTGCTTCCTTGGAAGCATACGAATCCATTGCAAACCTATGACGCTCAGACCGCCAAGGTCTTGCTTGGCATTAATGCGAAGCTTAAGAAGCTAGGGAAACCAAAGCGCGTATTCGTAAAATCTCAAGCTTCTCTGTCTGGGGTGAATAGCACCTATTTCAGTCATCACCAAAAGCAGGTTGTTATTGATCGTAAGATTGCCTATATAGGTGGGCTTGATTTGTATTATGGTCGTTACGATGACGACACATACGATCTTGTCTCTGGTTCAGCATCTCGGAACGTGAATGATCGTTATAACCCATGCATTCCGCCGTTAAAGATACTGAGTGAGGCCGATCCGGAAACGAAAATTGTTGATCCTGACTTGCTGACGGGGGCGCTGGATAATATTGGGATTTTCAGTGATAGTCATGCAACAGCGACGCAAAATAAAATTGATAGTGGTGCGCATCAAGTCCCCTACGCTGAAAATTCGCCGATACTGAATAACGCTAAAACGGATGGCAATACACCGAGCTACGCTTGCCTAGATGAGACAATCCAGCCAAGAATGCCTTGGCAGGATATACACGCCCGTATTGAGGGGCCAGCTGTTTCTGATTTATTACGAAATTTTGTTTTGCGTTGGAATACGGCCACAGGTAATGATCCGCGTTTGCCTTTGCCTGCGGCGCCTAGTAAATATGAGAAAAAGGGAAATGCATTTGTCCAGGTCTTGCGTAGTGCGCCTGCAAATATGTGCGCCGCTGAGACGAAAGCCAATCCAGGCGTGGTCTTGAAGGCGTCTGGGAATGGGGCCCAGACAGATGTCTACACTGCCATGCTGCAATTGATAGAGAAAAGCCGCCATTTTATCTATATAGAGAATCAGTTTTTTGTTTCGAATTTTGGCGAAATTGTTGGCCCGGGTAGGTCTACTGCGGACCCCCTTTCTCCTGCGGGTTTGTTTATTAAAAATGGTGCAATGGGTATTGGCGAAACATCACTTTGGGCTCTTCGGAAGCTTGATGAGCAAAGTGCAGATCAGTTGGATCGCATTCCTCAGAACAGAATTTGTGAAGCATTATGTAAGCGAATTCAACGCGCAATTCTCGATAAGAGCAGACCAAATTTCCATGTCTATATGACACTGCCTGTGCATCCAGAGGGCATGCTGGCGAATGCGTCAATTGCCGTGCAAGTGTTCTGGACTATGCAGTCTTTGGTCTTTGGGCGAATCAGCTTGCTTAATGGAATCCGTCGTTCGCTGAAAGCTCGCCAACTACGTGATGCCGGTGATATGGGCTATATGAGAGCGATTGATCAGCTTGGAAATACTGAGTACGAAGATATCCCTATTGAAGATTGCTTTAATTATGTGACCTTGCTGAATCTAAGGAATTGGGCCTACTTGCCGGGAAAAGATCGTTATGTCACTGAGCAAATCTATGTGCATAGCAAACTCATGATTGTGGATGATATGTATGCACTATTGGGTAGTGCAAATATCAATGATCGGAGTTTGTTGGGTGAGCGGGATTCTGAAATTGCAGTGTTGATTATGGACGGTGACAATGCTCGTGCTGACATCAACGGAAAGGGGAGTCAGCGGCCGGTACGGGCCTTTGCGCATGAGTTGCGCAAAAAGGTCTGGCGAAAGTTGTTTGGTATTGCCGGTGGCGTGCGTCCGGCGAGCCATTTGACCGACGCGATTGACGCCCCCGGCATCCCTGACAGCTGGCGGCGGATTCAGACGCAGGCCAAGAAAAATGCGGCAGCGTATGAGGCGGTGTTTCCGTTTGTGCCACGGGATTGGTCGACTGATAGCCGAAACAATAAAGTACCCGCCCCTATCCTTCCGACTTGGGTAACTGTTAAGGATGAAACCGGTAAGGAATTCAGTGGCCGCTTGGCAAGTCCGATGCCATATGAAAAAGTATTCTGGGAAGCCAAAAGATACAACGAAAATGCGGTTGATCAACTGAAAGATATCGAGGGCTTCTTTACAGCCTTACCCATTAATTGGACGTACAACGAGAACAATCGCATTCCTTACCCAACATCGCTGGTCGCTGATAACAAGCTTCCGTCAGATCTATCGGTGCCGGGTGATCAACACAGTACACAGGTCGCCCAAGGGTCAAACGATGTTCATCGAGGGGGGCAGGTCGCATGATTCTGATCACAAAAATGGGCGGCCCTGCGACCTTGCTCGGTCTAATTGTTGTCTTTACGGCAACAGCCTGTGCACAAGGCATGCCGGATATTACCGATAGTTGGGCTACGGATTGCGTTGGCCGCATGCAGATTAATTTGCCGGGCAATGCCGATGTTGCAGCGATGCCGCCACAGGATTTCATTAAGGAGTTCGAAATTGGTAGTAATCAGCAAATTTATCGGTTGCCAAGCGGTGAGCGGGCTAGTCGTTCATCGTCGGACTATGCAGGTCGGTTGCTGATTTCTCTTCCTCTGTCTCAGAGCGATCGCGCCAAGGTATGGGTTGAAGCTGCTGCCAGGAGAATGCGCAATCAAACTTATCTCAATCAGCACGGGAAGCCGTTCTTTAAGGGCGAGTACGTAGAAGCAAGCCGGCTAGCATGGCACGGTGCCGATTTCTACACCGCCGTTCTTAGCGTGGGCGATAGTGCGATTTTTTGGGAAGCCGAGGGAGCAGCAGAAAAGCAGGGGCTGCGTATCAAACGTTATCAAACCATTTTGTCAGGCCTCAAGCCACGCCCCCCCATGACATCTCCAGCCGAGCCTGGTGTCTGTCTACCTTACGCCTTTATCCGCGATGATGACGATCAGCCATTTCGCTCAATTGGCATTGTCTACCAACTACGCGACCATCCCGACATTACGGTTTTTCTTCAGGATCGATCTGCGGAAGTGGTTTCGCCTTCAAGCGAAAGGCGCCCAGAAACCTACACGCCCAGTTATAAGCTTAATGATTTCTGGGCGCCATTTGGCAGGGATGGCGGCAGCTACCGCTCAGTTTGGTTCCCTCCTGGACGCAACATCAATCTGGCCGGCTACGAGGG
>NZ_FPKR01000005.1 GCF_900119825.1 Chitinimonas taiwanensis DSM 18899
TTCCCGGCTCTGAACGCTTTTGCACTTTGAATCCAACTAGCGCCAGCTGCCGCCCTGGCAATGCCGATTTCTGCAAGGCGAATAGCGATCACGCCAGTTGCCAAAAGGGCAGCAAGGAATACTGCGCAACCCATCCAGGCGACCAGGAATGTGCAACCAAGCAAGCTGAGGAATGCGCCAATAATTCCGCCATCCAGAATACCGACGCTTGTAAGAAAGCCGAGCAGTGCGCCAAGCAGCCAAACGACCCGGCATGCAAGGCAAGCGACGGCAACACCAATCAGGCCCAATCTGACTACTGCAAGCAATTCCCTAATGACTCCAAGTGTGTAGCTGGTTCCTTTGCCGGTAATTGCCAATCTGGATTTGTCTGCAAGGGTGATGCCGTCCAGTGCGCCATTGCCAAAGAGCTTCACCGCCAAGGCTGCGCAGAAAACCCTACGGCGGATGACTACGAGATGCCGAGCAAGTGGGCCGACATCGTTAGCAAGGATGGGGTAGAGGGTTCCGCTATTGCTGGTCGTGAGCAATCAACCGACCTGGGCAGCGCCGTCAAGATTGCCGATGTAAGTGGCGTTGGCTCTACCTGCGCCGTGCGGGATGTGTCCATACCCATACCTTCCATCGGAGGCATCAACCTCGGCAGCGTCACATTCCCCACCAGCATCATCTGCACCCACGGTGGGGCTATTCGCGCCCTCATGCTTTTCATCAGCGCGATTTCCTGCATGTGGCTCATTTTCACCTTTGCCGTGAAGGGCGATTGACATGATTCAAGCACTCTTAGCCCCGCTCGCAGCACATGTCGCTACGGGCCTAACTGCCGCCGTCGCCACCATGGCCGGCCGCGCCTTAATCGCCCTGGGTGTCGGTGTGGTCTCGTATACCGGCATCGAGATCATGCTCAGCCAAACAGAAACCTACGTGTATGCCCAGCTGGCTGGCATCCCTGCCGAAACAATGGCCATCCTGTCTTACCTGGGCGTCACCGCAGCCATTCAGATGCATTTCTCTGCAGTGGCCGGCATCGCAGGCGTGCGCCTGGCTCGCAAGTCGTTCGGAGTCCTGAGCAAATGACCAGCGTGACATCGGTAGCAGTCGTACACCTGGTGAGCGGCAAGCAGCGCAACGGCAAGTCGCTTTACATGGTCCAGAAGATTCGTGACATGGCCGCCAAGCTCAAGCCGGATCAGGTGATCTACGTGCATGGCTTCCCCGATCTCAAGATCGAGGGAACGGCCTGCATGCTGAACTACAAGGAGTGGCACCTCCTGCCGTACGGCTCCATCATGGTCTTCGATGAAGCTTGGGAGCTGTTCCCGCGCTTATCCAGCGCAGCCGTGCTGCCAGACCATTACACGGCCTTTGCCACGCTTGGCCATCGTGGCCATATCGCCTACCTGGTCACCCAAGACCCCGGCCAGCTGCACAAGGACGTGCGCTATCTGATCGGCACGCATACCCACGTCGAACGGCTATCCGGTGCGGAAGCTGCCACGCTGTTTTACTGGCAGGGTAAGTGCGTTGTGGATCCGGACAGCAAGCGCAACCGGCAGTCTTCTCACGCCACATACTGGGCTTACCCGAAGGACTGTTACGCGCTCTACAAGTCCAGTGAAGAACATACGGTTAAGTTCGAACTTCCTTCCCTGGTGAAGCAGAAGCTTGGCGTGATCGTCTTCTCGGCGCTGATCATCGCTGGCGGTATCGGCTACGTCATTCACAGCGTGGGGCGCGTCAAATCCGATGGTCAGGCGAAAGAGCAGGCCGCCGAGGTGAAGCCGGCTGCCGACGCACCAAGCCGGCCTGCTGGTGCGCAAGTCGCCGCACCGGGTGCAACGCCAGGCGCAACACCGGGCGCAACTGAACTCAGCTACCTCGACGCCCGCATACCACGCATAACCGGCCTGCCGCACACCGCGCCAGCCTACGACGGCATAACCGCACCCACGCAAGCGCCCAAGCCCGCCGCCTGCATTCAGGGCGTCGGCAAGGCCGCTAGCTGCTCTTGCTACACCCAGCAGGGCACCAAGATGGTCGGCATGCCGCAAGACCTTTGCCGCAGCATCGTCGAGAACGGTTGGTTTGATGACTCGGCACCACTAAACGGCCCGATACAGGCGAACGGGCCGGTTCAAGCCCCGTTGCCAGCCTCTCGCGGATAGCGTGACTAGTCACGCAATTACGCTATACTGTGACTAGTCACATAAAAGGCGCGCACCATGGCAAAACAAGCCGAAGACCGCAAAACGCTCGAACTGCCCGACCTCCCCAAGCTACCGGGCAAGCGAGGCCCCAAGCCCCTGGGCGAAAAGCCGATGACGGCGGCCGAGCGCAAGCGCCGCAGTCGCCAGAACCAGCGCCAAGCCGGCTTTACCGGCGGCGCCACCGGCCGCGTACCGGCGCAGCTGAACGTCGAGGTCGAAGAGCTGCTGCTTCGCCGCCTGCGGCGGGCAGCTGAGGCCGAGGGCGTGCCGATGCGCCAGGTGCTGGAACGGCTACTAGAGCAGCTGCCGGCCTAGCGCCGCGAGCCCGTGCCGGAAGGCCGAGGGCAAGCGCCCCGCGCTTGCCTGAGAGGGCGGGACGCCCCAGCCGCACGCCGAACGGACGGCTCCCCAGAGCCGGCCGCGCACCGGCCCGCAGGGCGCCCGAAGGGCAGGGCAGCAGCAGGCCGAAGGCCTGCCACAGCTGACCGGCCCATGGCGGCCCGCCGGGGCCGTCCACGCGCAGGCCCGGCCCGCCGGAGGCGCGGTGGAGCGCTAGAGTCGCCGGGCTGCGAGCGCTGCCGCCAAGGGCCTAGCCGCCCGCTCTCGCGCCCACAGACCCGCCAGCGCCGCGAGCTCGTGCCGGCAGGCCGAGGGCAAATGCCCCGCATTTGTCCGAGAGAGCGGGCCGAATCGCTGCCGCTGGTTCGGCCAGCTCCCTGGAGCTGGCCGCGCACCCACTCGGTCGCAGCTGCAAACCCAAACTAGTGCTAAGCCGGTGGACAAGCCGGGGTGCCAGCCCCCAGTGGGGGCGGTGACCAGTGCCGGATAGCGAAGTCTTCCGGCGCTGGGCAGGCAGCAGCGGGGCAGGGCGTGTCTACGGAGTGCTGGCGCGAGTGCGATATAGTTCCGCCCTCACAAAACCAAATCCCAGGGGGAATGATGAATACAGAACAATGGCAATCCTCGTCCGGCATTCCGGGCTGGCTCCACTACTTGCTGGCATTGGCAGTGATCACTTCCGGCGTTTTTCTCGGCAACCTTCTCCACACGATGTACATAGCCAAGAAGGCTCAAGTTTTGATGGATGAGGCGGCAGTCGAGATGACAAAGGAGCTTCAGAAGATAAAGCTGCCTGACTACTCGATTCCGGCTGCACCACCCAAGCCCACCCCTAAGATTTCCGGCTGCGGCAAGAACAGCAAAACTGGCGAATGCCAGTGCTTTGATGAGCGCGGCTTTGTCGTGCCGGAAGTTCCTGCCCAGATTTGTTACCTGCACGCCGAATAGTCCTAGCTGCTTCGTCGCGTCGGGCCGTCGAACATGGAGCGCAGCAAGATCCCGTGCCGCGCCTCCAGTTCGCACTGCCGCTTGTAGAAGTCGCGCTCCCGCATTAGGCGCTCGATCAGCTCCGCCTGACGCTCGGCCAGCGATGATGCGCGCCAGTACTCGGGCAGCCGGTACACATCGTCGAACGTAATGCCGCCGCGATGCTCGATACCCGGCCCGGTGAACCGATGGCCATCCAGCACGCGCCAGCCGGCAAACTGCCCGGCCGTGCCAGGCAACATGCACACCACCTGCATCGCCAGCAGCTCGTAAAGCATCACCGGCATTTCATCGGCCCCGGTCAGCCAGTTGCGCATCAGCTCCGTGCGCACGTTGTAGCGCCGCGCAAGCACGTGTGGCTTTTGCTGTGCGGCCACGCGCCACACATCGCCAGGTGTAACGCCTGGGCTATTCGGCAGCGTCTTTGGTCTGCTCATGATTTTTCCTCCTGACAACAAAAAAGCCCGCCAAGGTTTGGCGGGCCGGAGAGAGTAGAAGCAAGCGCTTATGCAGTGCGCATAGTTGCAGCGAACGTGCGGATATAATTTATCAACTGCTGGTAACGTCTACGAATTGCGCGACGTACACGACTTGACATAATAAACATTATGCGAAAATATAAATGCCAATGAGAGTGGTGGTGGCAAGCACTCAGACAACCTTCGATTTACCTTGCTGGCGTGCCAACTTGGCAGCCTTGCGTTGCCGGGTCCAGTTGCTGCGTTTGCCGTACTGCAGCACCTTGATCTCTTCCACACTCAGCGGCGCGCCTACCGATTCCTGTATCTGGCGCGGCCAGCGTGGTTCCGCTTTGGCGAATTGACCGACATAACGCAACAGCCCTGCTATCACGCTGGCGGGCAGCAGCGTCATGGTGAGCAAGCCAAAGGGAATGGTCAGAAACCAGGCACCGTTAAAGCTCTCGCCAGTCCAGTTTTCCTTGGCACCCGGACCCAGCAAGGGTTGCATCCAGGTGATGGCCGCCCAGAGCGATTCGCGGCTGTTGTCCAGAAACAGCGAGTCGCCCGACGCAATCGGTGGGCCGTCCTGCTGCATATAGCGGCGAATATGTTCCCAGCGCGCAACGATCATCGCGCCGCCATCGTAAGCGCTGGTAGTGCCCACACCGAAACGCATCAGCGCCGTCTGGCTGCTCGGCGCATCGGTCACGGCCAGATTCAGGCCGTACTCCTGACGCGGCAAGCCACCTACCCCGCCGGCCACCCGGATGCCGATCACCTCACCACGGATGCAGTCCCAGTCATAACTGCTCACCCGGTAGGCCACCTTGCCCCAAAGCTTGAGCCAGTGCAGCCCTGGGCCACTTTTCTCACTGAAGACATGGACTTTGCGGTTGGCGCGGTCAAACAGGACTGGGCGATAACGGAAGCCGACAAGATCGACGCGAAGTAGAAACCAACACCAAATCAACAGTAGCGCAGCGGCAGCAACTCCCCAGTCGAGCTCTATAAGCAGCGCGGTGTGGAGCATAAATAGACTGCCTGCCAATAACATCGCCCCCAGGACCAGCGCGTAGCCATGCATGGCTGCTACATGATCAATGAATTCAATGCCATGTGGATAGACCTTGCAGATGGCACCACCTGCGTGCGGGCGATCCGCCGCCTGCTTATTGATCGGGGGGAGTAAATGATGCGGGAAGAAGTTGGGCGGGGTGAGCTGCGCCACCGGCTCCTGCGGCGCGGTCAGTCTTCCAGTCATGCGATGTGGCTTTTACTCAATGCGCGGTGTTTCCTTGGATAACCCCTTGGATTTACGTCGCTTACCCGCCTGCACCTGCTTGCGGGGGCCGGGTATCACATGGGTCAATTGCTCGATTTCTTCGCGACTGAGGGGTTCGCCGCCGATGCTGGCCAGAATGCTGTCTGGCCACTTGGGTTCCACCTTCAGCACATAGCTCAGCCAGCGCATCAGGCCCGCGAACATCGTGTATGGCAATAGCGGCAAGATCCAGACGCCTGCAAGGTAGATATACCACTTACCGCTCTTCCAGTACTCGCCCGAACCTGGACCGAGCAAGGGTTGCAAGGAGAATAGCGCCTCCCAGAACGTGACACCCCAGTCCGCGAAGAGCTTGTCACCCGGCTGCATCAGCGGGGCTTCGCGGCGCATAAAGCGGCGTATATGTTCCCAGCGCCCCAGCATGGCCCGGCCACCGTCATAGGCACTGGTCGTGCCCACCCCAAAGCGCGCTTTCACCAAATGGCTGCCCGGCGTTTCGGTAATGGCAAACACCAAGCCAGTTTCCGCCCGTATGCCATTGCCCGACTCCACCATGACCTGCGCGATCTCGGCACGCACGCAATCCCAGTCATAGGTGTGGATCACATATTTATGCCCACCCCATAGCTTCCAGAACGCGAGGACGTCGAAACCCACTTCCTCGAACACATGGACCTTACCTGCGCCACGGTTGAGTAAGACGGGCGTGTAGCGAAAGCCGTTGAAATCGATTCGCATCATCGTCCAACTGACCAGGCAAAGAAAACAACACGCAAATGCAAACAATACGGAAGGACTGGAGAAAATAGCGTCGTATGCTAGAGCTAGAAACAAAAGGAAGGTGAGAGCCCCAATCGTGGACAAATATCCACGCATGGCATCCAACTGCCCGCCAAATGCAATGGCATCCGGATAGACCTGCACAACCGAGTCCGCGGTACTCGGTACGGCGCCAACCGGCGTATCAGCAGGCGGTAGCAGGGTAGAAGAATGGTCAGGTTGCGGGTCGAGCCGGAACGGAACCTCGCCTGTTACCACCTGCCGAGCGTTTGCTAAGGGATTCACCACGCGCCGTGCTGCCGCATTCAATACTTGTAAACCCAGCGCGCATGCGGGTGACATTTAAAACGCTCTTCAACTGTAAATGCCTTACTGGCCTCGCGCAGTCTTTTAGGTAGATCAACATCTTCTGGGTTTTCGAATTCAAGACCACGAAAGATATCGTTTGAAAGATGGGAAAATTTGGCA
This sequence comes from Chitinimonas taiwanensis DSM 18899, assembly GCF_900119825.1. Lineage (GTDB taxonomy): Bacteria > Pseudomonadota > Gammaproteobacteria > Burkholderiales > Chitinimonadaceae > Chitinimonas > Chitinimonas taiwanensis. The sequence goes on from NZ_FPKR01000005.1 coordinate 6,525, forward strand.
AACCGGGACACAACAAACCCAAATACAAGGGAGAGTCCTAGACCAACCACCGGAACAATCAGCGCCCACTTAGTTAATGAGGCAGGTAAATCCATTAAGAAAAAATCCATAAAGAAAAAGAACAATGGCGCAATCACCCAGCTAACAAAGAAAACCCATGCTATTGAAAATCGCCAATACGCTCGGCTCCCTCGCCCACAGTGCGGATGCATCCAAATAGTCCGATCACTGGGACGAGTAATGGCCAAAACATCAAAGTGCCTGCCCGATCTAACCCCTAAAGCCTCTACAACATCACCATCAGCAAAATTCACCTCACCGAATTGGCCTCGTACAACTATATCCCCCACTTTGCAAACAAAAAAATCCACACGCTCCGCAGTATCGCCCGTACTCAGCACAGCACCCGTTGCAGCACCGGCAAGCCCCCCCCCAGGGCAAGACCTGCAGCGGCACCTCCGCCGGCCGCTTTATCCGCCGCAGTGAAAACAAAGTCCTTTTCTTCTTGCGCGACCTGAAGATCTTCAACCACGCCACGAATGATTTCGAATCTTGCTGATTTCATGATCAGATCACTTCCATTAATGCGGACTCAAAAGACTTTATTTGAAAATCAGGCGAACGCACATTCGTCACTCCAATCCAGAACTGAGGCATCTCTTCAATATTTGTAAACCCAACGTGCGTGCGGGTGATATTTAAGTCGCTCTTCGTTGGTAAATGTCTTACTGACTTCGCGCAACCTTTTAGGCAGATCGACTTCTTCTGGTTTTTCAAAGCAGAGCGCGCGAAGGATGTCGTTGGAAAGGTGGGCGAAACTGATAAATCGAGAAGCAACAAAACCCAATACCGAAGAGGCAATTAATCCTACACCGAAATACACAGTGAAAATAAACCAAGCAGGAGGAACCGTACTAGACGCCCCCCAAGCAAACCACATCAAAACAAATAATGCAGCAGGTGAAATCACCCATGCCAAAAAACCGATCCAAAAAAAACAGAATCGTAGGTAAGCGCGAGTCCCTCTACCGCAATGAGGGTGCATCCAAATAGTCCGATCGCTTGGGCGAGTAACAGCCAAAACATCAAAATGCTTACCAGACCTAACCCCTAAAGCCTCAATAACATCGCCGTCAGAAAAATTCACCTCGCCGAATTGACCTCTTACAAATGTGTCCCCCAACCTGCAGACAAAAAAATCCACACGCTCTGCAGTATCGCCAGTGCTCAGTACAGCGCCAGTTGCAGCGCCAGCAAGCCCCCCCAGGGCAAGGCCTACAGCAGCACCTCCGCCGGCCGCTTTATCCGCCGCAGTGAAAACAAAGTCCTTATCTTCTTGCGCGACCTGAAGATCTCCGACCACGCCACGAATGATTTCGAATTTTGCTGATTTCATGATCAGAGCACTTCCATTAATGCGGACTCAAAAGACTTCATTTGCACCCCACTTCGGTGGCATCGGCTCGATGAAAGCGGATCGGCGATTCGGGGTTGTCGATACAGGCGGCATCCAGGCCCAGGCGGTCGGTGATCGCCAGGGTGTGGCTGAGTACAGCGGGAATTATCTGATGCTCAGGTACGTCTATCACGAACTACCCATGCTGGCCCTGCCGGTATTGCCCTAGCGTTCAAACCAGCACACCAATGCTTTCGTTATTACCTTCTGAATGCCTCAGAATGCAATCAGCCTAACAAGCCAAATCCAAAAGAGCATGCCAAAACCTAAGCAGACAGCCATCCACAGTGCGATGTAGCGCGCAGCCTTAGTACGTATTGCCAAATCACCGGGCTGGGCTGGGCGAACATGGTAGGTGTTGGGCTCACTTGGCTCAGCAGGCAGCCACTCCCAGGGCAGTTGGACGCGACGGCGGGTAAGCATCCGGAATACATTAACTAAAAAGCCTGGAGCACCAAGCACCATGAATAGGCTTACCCAATAGTTAAATTTTGGTCTGCCATTACGATAACGCAGATCTGCCATTAGACCTTGTCGTACATGAAACTCCCAATAGGGCCCTTCATCAAGCATTTTTGCCTCGAAGCCACCGGATGGAGATAGCTCCACTTCAGGCAAACTCTCCGGTTTGTCTTCCATATAACAGCGAATAAACTCCCACATTGCATGGCAATTTGCCCAACCGTAATATCCCATACTCACGAGCAGGCCGTATCCTTTTTTCTGCTTACCTCCTTTTTCTATCTTATCATCTCGCTCTACCAAAGCCAGGCTATAGTGCCTTTGCGCTCCAGCAGAAAGGTTTAGACTGTGAAAAAGTACGGGTTTAATTTTCCTCCATTCTAATGCAATAGGTTTCCCTTTGTGCGAACCCATAACCAAGCCCAATCTTCGATTGAATATAACTGGACTAGGGCTTGGCAAAAAAATGGCTAGATAGATCATGTAAAGACTAAATGCAAGCCACCCAACCACACAAAGAGCAATGAAAAAGCTTATTGATAACAAAACCCAGTCCGTACCTACTTCATTGCCAGAAAAAATCTTCTCTAGCAAGGCAATCGTCATGTAAGGCAAAAAAATAATGGCAACAAACTGGAAGGCGAGCCCCATCCCTACTACAAATGAACCCTGAGGCTGCCCATCAAGAATCAATGCCTCGCCATCCATCCTTGTAATCACAGCTCCGCCTGCATGTGGAGCCTCCCGCACAGGCAACCCCACTTCCTCGCACAGACCAGTTAGTTTTAATGGCGACGGGCGTTTCCCCTTATTTACATCGATAATCACGCCTTACTCTCCAGCACAAATTCAGGCCACGCCTTCTTATCAGGCTGGTAAGTTACTTAAGGCATCTAGAGCGTTGCTTCCCGGACGTATGGATCGTCAGGATCAATCCTGCAGGCAGCTTCTACCTCGGCTGGCCATACCGGTATTTTGCTGGTGCGCATGGCAAACCAACGACCTATTGCAGTTATCAGGATAATTGGAGAGCCGATGAGCATCATTACATATGACCCACCTGACTCAGCTGATACCCGTTCCAAACCCTCAAAAAAGGTTTCCTTGCGTAAATGTACTGGCCGCTGATAGTCCACCAGATTTACCAAGTCCTTAGGGCCTTCCTCCATATAGCGGCGGATAAACTCCCAGTGACGCAGCAAATGATTTCTTTCAGATATATCACCATCTACATCTTCAGGTCCGTTGTACCCGTAGTTCTGCAGATCACTGAGTGCAAAGGTCTCTTTTACAGTCACACCATCTGAATCTAATACATGGCCACATATTTCCCAGAATTTATTCATTTGAGCAGGCCGAAGTGTAAAAAACACCTCGGACCATGGAATGGCCAGAACAGTAGCATTTTTTCTGAATACATAGACAATACCATTTTTTTTATTAAATCTTATTGGATAATGTGTGTACGAAAATGATTCTTTCCGTAACATCCAAATGCTCACACAAGCAATCGGCAGGAAAAGAAGTAAAACAAAAAGCATTAAAATAAAGCTTGAATTACAGTCCTTAACCTTACCCATACTGCAATCGGAAACCGTAATTCCTATACCACTAAAGATTACCCAGACAATTACCAAGAAAAATGCCAACATCACAAAGGAAATAAATCCTTTCCAGCCATAATACTTGTCAAGCGACTCAAGAAATGTCGAATTAATTCTATTTATAGCACGCTGATGAATTGGGCTGGCCTTCAATCGCACATTATGATGCAGTTGATATTTTCTCTCATCATCTGTCAGCGGGCGATCAACAGGATATTTATTTAATAATCCAACATACTCCATATTAAGCCACCACCTCTTCCAACTTAGCCATTTCAATATCCACGCTGGAGAATCGCTCATTCTCCAGCCTCCCGAAGTAACTTCTCTCCAGCCAATCCTGCAATGGATTATCTTTAAAGAACTCAATCAAAATGGAAAGCAAAATTGCACAGATCACCAAAACCAAACCAATAACTGTAGCTGCAGCGCCTGCCCAGAGCATAACCATTGCGCCACCAAAACCGAAGGCTGCAGCAAGAAAGTATGCGCCAGCCATACCGTGATTACCCTCTTTCCACTCTGAAATGCCAGTATTGACATCCCAAATTGCCATGATTCCTGCACCCACGACCCCGACAAATTTACCTAACCGAGGTAGCCACTCTGCCGCCCACTTTGCCAAGCCCTTGCCATATTTCAAACTAACCTCAGGCACCTTTTGTAGTGCATTGCCCAGCTGCTCCGCCACCGTACCACCAAATGCCAACCAGCCAGCTGCATAACGGAAGCCTGCTTCGAACTCACCTTTCTTGGACTTTTTAGCTTTATCAAGATCCTCGCTCAATTTACCAAGAGCTACCCATTGAGCAACAGCACCCAACGCACCAAATGCAAACGGGGATGCAGTTTTGGACCTTGTAATACCTTTTGCCAAACTGGTCCTCCAACGCCCCAACTCCAATTTCTCCATATCAGCAACTGGCACCAAAGCTTTCGCCAAAGCCTGCGCCATAGCCTTCTGATTCGCGTTCGCGGGCACACCCTTTAATGTGTCAAGATCAATCAGGACCATGAAGCGTTTATTGCTTGAGCCATTTAACTTAGCCCCGCGAATTTCCATCAACTGTAACTCACGGGCAATGGCTGCCTTCATGCCATGAGGGGGGATAGTCTCTCCTCTCGCAACCAACAGCTGCTTCAGAACCTCTGCTTGAAAGTCTCTTAACTTTCCGGTTACCGTGATTGGAACGATTGGCGACTTTGCAATGACACCGGCTGCTACAAGGGCTCTGGTTAATTTACCACTCTCGGCAGCAGAATTAAGTTTTTTCGCAAAGGGACCAAGAAGCTGGGTAATCAACTTACCCAAAATATCGGGCTTCCCTGCCAGAACATGATCCATAGCTTTACCTACATTGCCGATCATCCCATCCCATGGCAGACCACGCGGATCAACGCTTACCTGCGTTCCTTTGGTAACAATTTCTGCAGCGTTATCAAGATTCAATAGCAAAGCCCGTAGAATCAAGTTGGACTTGTCGTTTAAATCACCATCTAGCCATTCGGAATACAGGTCAAAACAAGCTTTCTTATCTTGCGTTGCACCCAAACATAGCGATAAACACTCCGTGTAAACCACGCCGGAATTTGCGTCTTTTGCATCAAAATTTCCTTGGAAGCTCGCCGCTAGACGCTTGCTCTTCATCCACTCTGCGTGTGCAACGGCTAAAGGAGCAATTTTCTGATCATCAAATGCGCGCAATTCCGCATCAAACTTCTTCTGGAAATTTGCGCGAGCATCTTCATCGTACTTTTCTTTATATTTATTCCAAGCGCTTATTCTCGCTCTATCTAGCTGCGCTGCAGAGACATCATCAGCCTGCTCATACAGTTTCTTGCCACTCTCGGTCCATAGGATAGTGCCGTAGCTATCGCCGAGTAGTTGAGCTTGAATCTGCTCTGCTGCCTTGAGCTCTTCCAACTCTCCCTGCTTCTCGATATTCTGGCGCAAGCTTGCAATCGCATTACTTACCGCTAGCGGCCGCTTGTGTTTTGGGTCATTCGAAAACTGATTCAGGCGATAACTCATTAGACCTGAGAGTTCCATAGCAATGCCAGCCGGATCATTAAGTGCCAATACCACACCTTTTCCTGGACTTAATGCATTGGCGGTATTGATCAACAATGGCGCTTTGGGCTTTCTACTAACAAAAGGAACAGGAGAATAGGCAAACGCTTGCGCTAAAGCCAAGCCATTATACTCACAGACTGTTTGCGCAACCTTGCCAATATTGGTTGCATGCTTGGCTTCTTTGGTATTTAGCCACGCAGCCACATCGAAAACACGCATATGCTTTTTACGATATTCGGGCTTTGCATGCATTTCAAGTACAGCTGGCGTCCACTCAACGTCGGAGAATCCCATCCACACTTTAGTAGCCTGCTTAGGGCTGCTGATTGTGATGCAACTAGCGACCTCTCTATGGCCTTGTGCATCACAGGGTTCACGCCCCTTCTCTACAGCAGGAATGGGTAGGCGTAAATCAAAAGGTAGGAAATAACCTCCCGCTGTCACAAAATAAGCATCCCATCGCTTGCGGGCCTCATCAAACACATAGAGATAACCGCTACGAAGTAGGCGAGTAGAGTAATGAGCCTGCCCGTGCAAAGGGATGTCTTTGCCGTCCGCATCCTTCACCTCAAGCAATCCACTTAGCTTCGGCGCTTTAGCCTCATCAGGTGCAATAGCATAGCGAACAGGCAGAATTGGCAAGCCTTCCTTGGCGCAAAAGTCGCAGGTCTTCTCACAGATCTTTTCATTACTCATTTCATCACCTTCCCGTTGCTTTGGCGCAAACCACTCTTTATCTCTTGCCACGCCTCATCGTCAAGCATTCCAGATGCATCCCGATACGTAGACTTATCCAACGAACTTATTATTTCCTTTATTTTTGGATGCCGATGGAAATCCGAATGAACCGTCATTCCATGCAACGCAAATTCAATTAAGCTCGCCTCGTCAGAAATTCCATATTGAGCAGCGCGCTCTAGCAGAAACTCAGCCTTCTCACTACTACGCAGAAAATCATCAAGCTGCCCTCCCCTGAACTGAGTAGAGGTTATAGCTAACACAGTGTTCACTTGACCAATTAGAGCAATTTTCTTTAGCTGCCCAGTACTAAAGCTCCAACTCGCCAAATCCTCACTAGAAGGCTTCTTCTCATTTAGCCAGTGTCCATTCATACAAACAGTCCAACTAGCAATTGAGCCAAAGATTGCTTTTTTTTGCCCGCTATCCAATAGGCGAAGCAATTGGATCCATACGCGAGGGTCGTAGAATCTCAGTAAGTACTTACCATATCCATCATGAAGCAATAGGCGAGTAGCAAGCTGATTTTCCATCGCTTTAGTCTCAACTTCTGCTTCAAAAAACGTACAAATAGGAGGGGTTTCATCTAAAAGACATCGCTCATCCAGCATATTCAGAAGCTGCAGCTTCTCATGCGGAGAAAGCGACTTAAGATCTACTAAACGCGGGAGCAGATGGGACTCTCGCTCTAGGCCAGACAGGGTGATGGGCTTACCGCGCAGGAAACTGGGGTAGCTTTCATCAATGCACAAGCTATCAACCAGAGCAAATGCGTGTTTTTCTATCAGACATGGATCCATTTGCATATTTGCAATCATCCATCAACAGGGACCAAAGCTGCCCCCTTACTGGCCGCCTTTAGCGACTGCATCTCACAAATTTTCAGCTGACTGGCAGGCATTGGATCCGCACTATGGCTCGCACTCCCCGCCCCATCCCACACCTTCTTGCTGGCCTTGAACTTCACCCCATTCGGGGCGAACAGCGTGATGTTGCCGCCCTTCAGTTCCAGGCCCGCGCCTTGGGCGCTGAGCTTCAGGGTGGTGGGGCTGGCGATCAGGGCGTCGGCGTTGCTGCTTACGTTCACCGCCTTCAGGGCATTCAGGTTGGCCTTGTCCTTCTGAGCCTGCAGGATGGCCTGGCCACTGGCGGCCAATAGACGCAGGCCGCGGGTTTGCTCGGGTTGCTTGGCGTCGGGCTTGGCGCCGCCGGCGAACACGCGCAGGCCGGCCGGGGCGCTCAGGCCCAGGGTGGCTTGGGCGCCCAGTTGCAGGTCGCGGCCGACCAGGGCCAGGTGTTCGCTGGCGCTGATGCTGATCTGGCTGGGGGTGAGCCAGCCCAGGCCTTGCGGGGCGCTTTGGATCAGCTCGGGGCGTAGCCAGGCGGGGGCGCCTTGCTGGTTGCCGGCCAGGCTGTCCTGCAGGGCTTGCAGATTCAGCTGCACCGGCTGCTTGCCGGCGGGTTTCTCTTCCGGCAGCTGGGCGCCGTGTTTGTCGGCGCGTTCCAGAATCGCCTGCACGCGTTCGCGTTGCTGCTCCAGCGTCTGTTCGGCTTCCTGGCTGTCGATCTGGTTGCCGCTGGCATTCGCACGCAGCTGGGCGCTCAGCAGCAGGCCTTGGCCAGCGCGGATGGCGGCGTGGCCGCGCGTATCCAAGCTAATGCCGTGGCTGCGTGCTTCGCGCCGTGCATTGTCCTGGTAGTGGCGCGTATGGCCGAGCTGCAGCCAGCTGTGCGCCTGGGTGGTGCCCAGCTCGGCGCGCGGGCTGCTCGGGTGGTCGTCGAATACCAGCTGGTTGTAGCCGCCGCCCTGCTTGTCGCTCTGGCCGGTCTGGCTGTGGCTAATGGCCTGGGTCTTGATGCCGCTCAGGGCGTCCGGGTGGGCGTGTTCGCCTGCTTCGCCGGCAAACCAGGCCGGCGCATTGCCGGTGATGCGGCCATCGTTACCCTGTTGCTGATTGTGCTGGGCGTCTGCATTGCCGCTGCCGTTATAGGCGGCGCCCAGTACCACAGGGCGGTCAATGTCGCCGTCCAGAAAGCCGACCAGCACTTCCTGGCCAATGCGCGGGATAAAGCTGCTGCCCCAGTTGGGGCCAGCCGCAGTGGCGCCCACCCGTACCCAGGCCCAGGCGCGCTCATTGGCGGGGGCGTTATCTTCGCCCGTGCTGTGCGCCTGGCGGTTGTGCGCACTGGCGCCGCGCTGCCAGTGGAACTGCACTTTCACGCGATGGTTGCGGTCGGTGTCGATAGGCTGGCCGCTTTGGCCTACCACGGTGGCGGTTTGCACGCCTTGCACGGTGGGTTTGGCGTGGTAGCTGGCCACCAAGGGGGCGAACGGGGTGTCGATGGCCTCACCCAAGCCCACGGCAGCGCGCGCATACAGGCAGATGGCGCGGTTGCGGTATTGCTCGGGGAAGTCGTCCGCGCTGTCATCAGCTTCGCTGTTGGCATCCGGGCCAAAGGCGCGGTTCAGGCTGGCGCGGAAGTCGGCGGCCAGATTATTACGGCCCTGGTGGTGCACCGACAGCACGCGGAAGCGCGCTTCGCCCGGGTGGCGGTGATGCTGATTAAGCGTGAACACCTGGCCTGGCGCCAGGCTGCGCACCGTGCCTTCGGCATCGATATGGCGGGCCTGGGCCTGGTAGGCGGCCAGCAGATTGTAAGCACGCCGTTCACCATCCTGCGTGCCGGCCCAGCCATAGTGGCTGATATGGTCGGCCAGGGTCAGTGCCGGCCCCTGCCCTGCGCCCTCGCCTTGCGCTTCCACTGCCTGGGTGCTCAGCGTGCGGTCGTCATAGCTGAGCAGGCGGATCTGGCTCGGCGTCTGGCCGCGCTGTTCCTGCCAGCGCTGGAAGCTGTCCCGGCTGCCACCCAGGCCGAGTGCGCCGGCCACGGCGCTGGCAATCTCACCCAGGCCGCCGCCCACTTCGGTGGCATCGGCACGGTGGAAGCGGATTGGCGATTCGGGGTTGTCGGTACAGGCGGCATCCAGACCCAGGCGGTCGGTGATCACCAGGGTGTGGCTGCCCAGGCTGGCGCTGCCGGTGTCGCCCTGGTGTTCAAACCAGCACACCAGGCCTTCGTTTTCGATCAGGCGGCGGACGAAATGCCAGTCGGTTTCGCGGTACTGGGCCAGCAGGCTGCGCTTCGGGTATTTATCGGCCAAGGCCAGCTTGAAGGCCGGCGCCAGGCTGCCCTGTCCTTGGTAGTCGGTGAAGATGGTTTCCAGGATCTCGGCCACCGTCATGTCCTGGAATACCCAGCTATCGCGGCGCTGGCGCAGGAAACTCAGCCAGGGTTCGATCACCAGCTTGTAGCGCGCCAGGCCGCCATTGCTGCCCAGTGCTTCCACGGCGCTGATATGGCCGTGAATCGGGCGCAGTGCGCTACGGCTGGCGCCGGTCTGGGTTTCCAGCAGCACGGCGCTGCCCAGCAGGCTGGAGAGCTGCAAGCCGCTTTGTGCGCCCAGCACCGTCACTTCGAAGCGATAGCCGCACAGCAGGCTGGCGTCACCGCCCTGCCCGTCTGCCTGCTTGCCCTGCAAAGCCGGCGACAGCGGCGTATGGCCAAGCTGCAGCTGCGGCAAAGCGGCTTGATCGGCCACCGGGGCCTGGCTAACAAACTGGGCACGTTTGGGCAGTGGCAAGTCCGTTTGCGGCAGCGGCGCGCCTATCATCTGCTCGACGCCATCCACGCGCTCGACCAGCAGTGCATCCGCCCCCAGGCTGGTGTGCAGACGGAACAGGCGGTCGGTGCTTTGCCATTGGGCAAGTTGGGCTTGAAACTGGCCAAGCAGTTCGCCAAGGGCGGAGGTCAGCATGGACATGGTGGCTCGCTTCGCAAAAGTATCGGTACGGGATATTCACGCCGGCCCGCAAGACTGCAGGCCAGGTACAGGTTTATTGGCTCAGATTGAATTCGATACGGCGATTGCGGCGGCGGCCGTCATCGCTGTCATTCGGGGCAACCGGGCGGTCCGGGCCCATGCCGATGGGAATCAGGCTGTCGGGCGGCATGCCCTTCTGCACCAGATAGGCTTTCACCGCATCGGCACGTGCCTTGGACAAGGCCACATTGCTATTGCGTGCGCCTTGGCTATCGGTATGGCCAATCACTTCCACGCGGCGCCCCTTGAACTGCTGCAGCGCGGTACTCATCTCGTCCAGAATGCTCTGCCCGGCCGCGGTGATCTTGGCGCTGCCGCTTTCGAATTCCACGATGCGGTTGGCCAGCGCCTGGTCGAGCACGGCCTGTTCGGCCATGGTCACGCGCAGCTGGCTCTTCACTACATAGGTCGGGTTCAGCGAGCTGGCCATCTGGCTGGTCAGCTGCTGGCGGGTAGCATCGCTGCCCACATCGCCCTTCAGGTTGACGGTATTGCCATTCACGCTCAGCTCGCCGCGGCTCACCGACTTCAGCTCCGGGGTAATCAGCGCTTGCACATGCTGGGCCCAGTTGGCCGGCATGATCACGCCGCCCACGGTGATCTGGTCCACCACGCGCTCGGCGCCATACACCTCGCGCAAGCGGTTAAGCAGGATGGTCTTGGTGGCCTGATCGGGTACGGCCCCGGTCACGGTGATCACCTGGTTCGTCCCGCTAGCTGCGGCGGGCGCGCCAGCTGCCACCGGTTCGGCTGCCAGTACGGCGCCGTGCAGCAGGGCCACGCCGGCCCATAGGGTCAGGGTTCGCTTCAACATCATTTACAGCCCCAGAAAGACTTCATTGAAGGTGGCGCGCAGTTGCGCCAACGACAGTTGTGGGTGTTCGGCATAGCTGGCCAGCTTGCGGCAACCTGCGTCGCCATCCAGGTAGTCCTCCACCCAGCTGGCTTCGGCCATATCGATCAGGTAGTCGGCGGCGCTGGCCGGGTTGACCAGTGCGGCCAGCGATTCCGCCGCCGCACCCGAGAAGCCGACCAGCAGCACCGGCTTGTCCTTGATGCGGCACAGCAGGGCCGACAGTTCGAAATCGTGGCGCGGCAGGAAGCCGCTGATCAGCGACAGCCAGAAGCTGGCCAGCAGCGCATTCGCATCGGCGCGCCCCGGCAAGGGCAGCAGCAAGCCCTTATTGAGATTGGCCGCGCCCTGGGTCAGCACCGGCTGCAGCAAAAGACCCAGCGCCAGTACGCTGCGGCGCAGCGAGAAATCGGGGCGCACCGCCTGCAACTCGCGGTCGATCTGCTCGATATTCAGCGTCTGCAACCAGTCGGCGAACAGGCGCTCGTCCTGGCCTGCATCGGCCTGCAAGCCATCGGGCTGCGGCTGGATGCCGGCCAGAAAGGCTTGGTCGGATACGGCCTGGCGTGCGCGCAGACCGAGCAACTCGGCCGACTGCCAGCAGCGCGACAGGCGCAAGGGCGTCAGGGCGAAGAAATCAAGCGCCTTGGCCACTTCGAACTGGGTAGCCAGCACAAAGGGGAAGCGCCGCTCCGAGCTATCCATGCTCGGCGTCAGCACCCCGGCCACCACGGTGCGGCTGCGCGTACCGATAAAGGCAAAGCGCACCGGTGCCGTGGCGTCGTACTCGATCTTCCAGCGCGGATCGGGCGCCAGCATGTCCAGCGCACGCGAGATCCACTGATCGAACACATTCATCAGCGTGCTGCCACCGGCGCTGCGCACGAAGTCGCCACGCGCCGGGAATTTGCCGAAGTAGTACAGCTCGGGCTGGGCGGTCAGGATATTGGCGTTGCTCATGCGCCCGCCCCTGCTGCGGCGGGCGCAGCGAATTCCGAACCCACGATGGTCTGCGGCAGGGTCAGGCCTTGCAGGCCCTGGCCTTGACGCGCGCTACCGCTACCATCCACCTGCGGGCTGCTAATGATGCGGAAGTTGACCGCAACGGCCACATTGCCGTTCGCCCAGCTCAGTTCAAACAGACCCTGATCCTTCTTCTTGCGCTGCGCGGCACCAATCATCTTCTCCAGACCGAAGTTTCCCGGCACGTTCAGCAGCTCCACCACGCGGCCATCGAAGGTGGTGGCGGTGATCTTCACGCCCGGCGCACCGGACGGATTCGGCCACACGAAGCTGCTCCAGCTCTGCATGCCATTGCGGTAACGCAGGACCTGACCGTCGATCTCGATCGTGTACTCGGACAAGCCGGGTGCCGACATCGGCATGATCTGGAACTGGGTCTGGTTGGCTGCCGGCGCTGCCGCACCGCCACCCGCGCCCGCAGCCCCGCCCTGCGCAGCCACATAGCGCGGGAAGTCGGCCACGAAGGCGGGCGAGAATTGCACGCCCATATCGGCCCAAGTACGGGCGCTGAGCATATCGCCACGGCGCACGGCCAAGGGGCCGATCGCCTTTTCGGTGAACTTGGCAATTGCGCCATCTGGGCCAAAGATCGCGCCGATTTCCTGCGCGCTGGCTTCCACCTTGGAGCCGGCGGCAAACGGATACTTGCCGGCCAGGGTGCGGCTATACGGCTCGTAGACCTGCGCAGTCCAGGTGCGGTTGATTTCCGCTTCGGACGGCTTGAGCAGGACAGCGAAGGACTGCATGAGCGGACGCACCAGCATCGGACGCATGGTGGCCTTGGCGCTGTCGGTCACGCCATTGAGCATCTGCTCATCCACATACTTGAGCGCCTCGGCCAGCTCGGAACCATTGCCATCCAGGGTCTGGCGCATCAGCGCGGTGCTGCCTGGGCCGATATCGCCGGCGTTCTTGATCTGGTTAAAGCGCGAACGCAGCTTGCCAAGCAGATCGAGGTAACCGCGCATCAGCGACTGATCCTTGGCTTCGCCACGTGCACGCATCAGATGGCCTACCACGGCGAACTCGCGACCAATCGGGCCCATGGGCAGCGCCTCGACCTGGCCATTATTGCTGGAGCTGGCCATGGCGCTGTTCGGCACAGTGCCGGACGGTGCGCGACGCAGAATCACTTCCTTGAACCACTGGATAAAGCCACGCTTGGCGTGCTTGAGGCCCGAATCGACCAGGGACGGGTTATCCCAGGAGGTTTCGTTGTACAGCGCTTCCATCAGCTTGTTCAGCGGCGACAGCGCCGGGTCACCCAGGCGGTTCATATTGCCCACGGCCTGGCTGAAGTCCTGGAACTCGGCCACGGTCACGCTTTGCACGAACTTCTGCCACTCGACCACGTAGTCGTTCTTGTACATGGCGGTCAGCGACTTCTGGATCTGCTCTGGGCTGCCTTCCAGGGTCAGGTCTTCACGCACCTCGGTCTTCAGCACCCAGTCGCTGGCCTGGGTTTCCTTATTGGCCGCTTCCTTGATCGCCTCCTGCACATAGCCTTCCCAGGCTGCGCGGGTGAAGGCGCCGGGCACCACATAGCTGCCTGCCACGATGGCCTTGTTTTCCTCGCCCACGATGGAGGCCACGGTCATGGCCGGGAAGCGGGCCGCGGCGCGCATCTTGATTTCGGCATACACGCGTTCACGCGCCGGCATGCCCTTGACCACGCGGCGCAAGGTTTCGCGCGACTGGTCGACCAGGGCCAGCTGGTTATCAATCAGCGGGAAGTCGGGCGCGGCGGTTTGCGACAGCGTGTAGGTGAGCAGTTTCTCGGCGCTGCGGATCAATGCTTCACGCGACATGCTGCCGCGACGGCTTTCCAGCCAGCCACGCCAGAAGCGGGTGATCTGATCATTCAGATGGCCAGGATCGAGACGATCACGATTGGCCAGCATGATGTAGGTCTTCAGCGCGTTGTAGCCATCGTCCACATTGCTGGGCGACGCATCCTTATAAGGCTGATTGGCAGCCGGTGCCTTGGCGGCCACCTGCATGGGCTTGGCACTCTGCTCCTGCAGACTGCCGGCCTGCGCATTCACATCGTTGAGGAAGGATTCCAGATTGCTGGCCACCGGCTTGAGCATCAGCTGCTGCACGCCATGGAAATATTCGCGGCGCAGCTTGGCTTCAAGCTCATCGCCCTTATAAAGGCCAAAACCGAGCGAGAGCGGCTTGTCTTCGCGGTACTTGCTCAGCTGAATGATGCGGTCCTGCAGAATCTCCATCGCCTCGAGGCGCACGGCCAGATCGGTATGTCCTTCCTGCAGACGCACCACTTTTTCCAAATCGGCGCGCACATTGGCGACCAGCTTCTGGTTACCGAGGTAGGAGGTGGTCCAACCGGCCAGCAACAAGCCAAGCACGGCAACGCCGGCAAAGAAGCTCGCGTAACGGATCTGTTGCTTGCGACGGCTGGCGTACTGACGCACCAAGCCCTTGTCGGCAAAGATCACCTTGGAGAACAGGTCTTTCAGGAAGAAGCCATGGCTGGCGTTAAAGCGCTGATCGCGCTCCTCGCCACTGACCTGCAGATCGAAACGCGAGGCCATGCGCTCGGTCAGCGGGCTGACGGCGCGGCCTTCCTGCAGGGCGCTGGTGAAGTAGAAGCCGCGGAACACCGGCTTGAACTGGAAAGGGTTGTCTTCGAACAGCGTGGCCACGAAGGTACGCAAGGCCGGACGGATGGCCATGAATTCCATCGGGAAGGTCAGCAGACCCGGCGACATCGCTTGCTTGTGCTGCATGGACATGCGCACCGCGCTCAGGTCCTTCAGGCCTTCGCTCAGCACTTCGAACTGGTTGTCGAACTGGGCCACTGCATCGACCGGTGCATCGGCCTGGTAAGGCAGCGTGGCGCCCCATACCTGATGACGCTCCTGCTCATCGCTGGCTTCGAAGAAATCGGTGAAGCCCGCCAGCAGGTCCATCTTGGTGAACACCACATAGACAGGCGGGAACACTTCCAGCTTCTCGGTCAGCTCCTGCACGCGCTGGCGCAGGTTCTTGGCCAGCTGGATCGCGTGCTCGGGGCGGTTCTGGCTCAGCTCGGAAATACTGACGGCGATCAGGATGCCGTTGATCGGTGCCTTCGGACGGTATTTACGCAGCAGGCTGAGAAAGCCGAACCATTCGTTGCGGTCTTCCTCGTGCACCGAATAACGGCCGGCGGTGTCGAGCAGAATGCCTTCGGTGGTGAAGAACCAGTCGCAGTTACGCGTACCGCCCACACCCTGCACGGCAGCCCCACCCTGCTCAGCAAACGGGAAGCGTAGGCCTGAACTCTTGATGGCCGAGCTTTTGCCAGCGGCCGGGTTGCCGATGATCATGTACCAGGGCAGCTCGTACAGCGCTGCGCGGCCCGAGGTTTCACCGAGCTTGGACGTGCAGATGGTCTTGATCGCGTCTTGCAGGCGACCGCGCAGGCGGTCCACCTCGTTCTTGCTGGCATCGGGCGCCGCATTGGCCGCCGCCGCACCCTGCGCCGCCAGCATCACATTCAGCTGCTCGCCAGCCTGGGCCGCACGGTGCCGGCGCATGAGCCAGTACACGGCCCAGCCGGCCAAGCCCAGGATCAAGACGATGCTAGGCAGGACCAGCGCCCAGTCAAACAGGGCGAACAACCCATATAGCAAGGCGCTGCTGAGCAGCACTGCCAGCAGCGATATCACGCGCAGATCCCGGAAAAAACTTGCAAGCCTGTTCATTCAAAAACCATCCGAGTAGGAATTAAGCCAAAAGACATCACAACACATTCAAGCACTGCATCAGGCACTGGCCGCGGCGGCATCCGCCTGGGCCGGCTCCGGCACCACATCCAGCAGGCACAGACCCCGTTCCTGCAAACCGTCGTTGAGCACCAGCAGCGCCGCCTTGCCCTGCTCGGCCACTGTCTGGCTAGCCAGGGCAAACGAAGCCAGCCGACCAGCCAGGCCGGCATCGCCCATTGCACCGCGCAGATGCAGCGCCTCGTCGACCTGGATCGAAGCCTGGGCCACCGTTAGCAGCGGCGCGAACTCCACCGCCTCCGGCCCGAGGCTCAGGCCACTGCACACCCAGGCCAGCTCGCCCGGCAGGCTCTGCCGCCCCGTCAAGCGTTCGAGCAGCGCAGGCAGTGCCTTCGCGGCATGCGGGCGGGTACGGGCAAGCGGATCGCTCTCGGCCAGATCGCTCAGGCCCAACTGCGCCAGCGCCTTGGCATCAGGCAAGGCAAATGCCGTATTGGCCAGCAGCAAGGCCGCAGCCGCCTCGCCGGGGAAGTGCATGCCCGCCTCATTTTGGCTGCGCTCAAGCAAGACACCCTGGTCAATCACGTCCTGGCAGACGGTGGACCCCGCCGCCAGCAGCAGCACGGCAAACGGCTGTTTGAGCGGGGCGATTTCATCCACCAGCGCATTCAAATGCTTGGCCAGCCCCTTGGCCGGCATGCTGCGCAGCTCGATCTGCAGCTGCTGCTCGTTCAAACCCTGCTGAGCGAGCAGGCGGGTCAACCAGCTGCTCAACGGCGCCTCAAGCGCCGGGTCCATACCAGGCTCAAGCAGCAGCTGCACCTGCAAGCGCGCAGGCACGGAATAACTGGTCTTGACCTGCTCAGGCGCCGCGCTGATCTCACCCAACCAGGCAGGGTTGAGCTCGGCGGATTTCTGCTTGGGCACGGCCGGCGCATTGGCCTGTTGGCAAGCAGCCAGCACGGCCAGCGGCTGATCCAGACGCGTGAGCAAGGCGGCCAGCAAGGCCAGCGCGCGCGCCTGGGCATTTGGCAGCGGCTGTTCGCCATCCACCGACCAGTCGGGTGGCAGCAGGCCCAGATCAAGATCGGCATAGCGCCGGGCGGAAAGGGGAAAGCCGTTCTGGTCGAGCAGCTCAGCATCCAGCGGCGGCACCGGCTCGGCCTTCAAGGCCTCGACAATCGCCGCCACCTCCTCGCCCAGCGGCGTCAGCGCCACGGCTGCCACGACCTGCAGTTTCTCGGCCGGCGCGGCAGCTGGGCTGCTGGGCTCCGCCGCGCCCAGCGTGGGCGCCAAAGCGGCGGCCGCGCGTTTTTCAGCACGACGTCGCCATAGCCAACGCAGGACCAGGAAAGTGATCCAGATCGTCAGCGGCAGCGCGACCAGATAAAGCAGCACGTCGTCCATGCTCGGCGCGAGATGGATTTCCTGCCAATAGATGATGACAACCGCCCAGGTGCAGGCGCACACCAGTGCAAGCAAAAGCAGAGCGCGCAGGAACTTGGCCATGTAGGAATCAGCGAGGGTAGAGAATATTCAGCACAAGGGACCTAGACGTGGTCGAGCACTTGCGATTGGCTGGCAATCAGGCTGGCGCCACAGGAAGTGGTATCGCCATGGCGCGCCAAAGGCTTGCCATCAATCAGACAGGTCGGATCACCGCTGACAATCGGACAGGTACCGTGCCCAGGAATAGGACAGGAAACCTTGTCACCAATACGGGCAACCGGTTTGCCATTAATGGTGGTGGTAGGCGAACCCTCCAGCACCTTGCCACCATGGCTGGTCGAATCACCCAGCAATATATAGGGCTTACCCATGATTTCCTCCTGCTCAAAGATATATGTCTTTATTAGACATTTTTAATTTACTTCCATCGGATCAATCCAGACATTCGCTATACAGCAAACGACTAATCTACCAAGGCGAGCATGCTATCCCAAATTCATAAAC
This sequence comes from Chitinimonas taiwanensis DSM 18899, assembly GCF_900119825.1. Classification (GTDB taxonomy): domain Bacteria; phylum Pseudomonadota; class Gammaproteobacteria; order Burkholderiales; family Chitinimonadaceae; genus Chitinimonas; species Chitinimonas taiwanensis. The sequence goes on from NZ_FPKR01000005.1 coordinate 24,302, forward strand.
GATCAATCTGTATCGGAAAATCCTTATGTAATTGTCATCGCTCAGCACAGCAAAATCCGCGTCAATGCTCCACTTCAGCAGGGGTGACCCGTTGCCGTGAATATTCCCCAGCCCCCGGCCAGACCGCCCGCAGCGCTACTCGCTGGACGTGCCCGCCGCCGTCGCTGCGGACGGCTGACTCCCCAGCACGCCACGACGACGCAGCTCGATATGCCCGAAATCCATCATCTTCCAGCGCCCACCCCAGACCAGGCCCATGGACTCTGCCACTTCGCCATACAGCTGATAGCCGCGCATCGCCCAAGGGTCACGCTCGGAAATCACCACCTTGCCATTGCGCAGGAAGGCACAATCGGCAGCCAACCCATACTGGTGATAGCTCTGAAACGCGCGCGCATTGGAAACATGGCTGCCCATGCCGGCCAGGGTGTTCTGACGACTGGGGCTGCGATAGCCCTCCAGCAACGCCATCTTGTAGCCGTGGCGCTCTTCCATCAGACGGAACACGATCAGCAGGCGCTGGCGGAAATCCTCATCCAGTTGCATCCAGTCGCGACTGGCCGACATCAGCATCGGGCGGATCAGTTCCACCTCCTGGGTCAGGAAGGCCTCGGGTGGAAGCGGCGGCGGCGGCACCAATTGCTCGCCCTGCAGCAGCTGGGCGATCACCGCATTCTGTTCGGCCGGCAGATCATCGAAGCCGCCACCCGCATCAATCTCGCCACGCAGGGCGAACACCAGCAGTAGGGGTGTCATCAGCACACATAGGGTGGCCAGCAGAAGCCAACGATTGCGCCCCATGGCCTCGCGCTGCATTGCCCACCAGCCACGCCCGCCCTGCCCCACCGCGGTCTGCAGCAGGCCAATACGGCGCAGGAAGCCCGCGCCACCTTGCTGCATTCCGCGCAGCAACTGCTGTACGCCGGCGCCAAAACGACCCCGCAACTCGGGCGACAGCACCAGCAGGCCGGCGGCCAGAACGGAAAGCAGAATCAGGATTACCAAGCAGATGATGAGATAATTTTCATACATACTAATTTGACCATTACGGCATTAGCGCGTTACTTTTAATACGACATTCTTGCATGAAGCGGCTTATAAGCAGCACGGCAATAAGCAAGCAAGTAATTTATGCACAATTTGGCCAGGCGCAAATTGGCAATACCAACGGATGTAAATAAATGAATTCAAATGAAGATAAGCCCGTCAGCCCTTCCGCCCGCCCATCTTTATATAAGCCGGATAGCACCACTTCTTTCAGCATCCTGGATGCCGCCACGGTGCAGGGGAAACCCAAGCGCGCCAAGCCCGTTGCTGCCGAAGCGGCGGCGCCGACACCCGCTTCGCGCCGCCGCTGGCCCTGGGCAATGGCCGCGGGTTTGCTGCTAGCCGGCGTGGGCGCCATCGCCCTGTCAGCGCGTGAAGAATCCGAGGAGGCAGCCCCGGCTGCTGTCGCAGTGAAACCCACCAGCCCGGCCGCCAAGCCCGAAGCCGCGCCAGGCGCAGCCGTTGCCGAAGAAAAGATCGAGGCTGTTGCCAAGGCCGATGCACCACGCCCGGCCTTGGTTGAGCAGCTTGAGGCGCCGAGCGAGAAGGAATTCACCCCGACGGGGGCCGATCCACTCAGCATTCTGGAAGCTGACCACAGCAAGCTGGACGAAACTGCCAGCAAACCAGCGCCCGCCAAAAAAGCTGCCGCCGCACCAGCCAAGCCAGCGACCGAACCGGCCAAGAAGCCCGCACCAGCCGCCAAGGTTGCCAGCAGCAAGGCCGCGCCGCCCAGTAAGCCGGAAGCCGTCAAGCCGCATCGCGATGGCGATATCGACTTCATGGAAGCGGTATTGAGCCGGCTGCCTAAACCCGAACCGCGCAGCGAAACGACGACCGAGCCGACCAAGGCCGAGTAAGTTCAGCCCGGCCGATTCCCGGCCGGAGCCTTATCGGACAGATAGGGCTTGATCGCCTTGCGCAGCAGATGCGGAATCAGCAAGTGCATGGGCATGCGCAGCCAGTGGCCACGCACATACAGACAGAAGCGCGCCCAGCCATCCTGCCAATCCTGCACCAAGGGATGAATCGGCCGGATGGAACGCAGAAAGAGTGCATCCATCAAAGGCAGCAGCAGTCTGGGCGGCGCCGCTTCACGCAGGCTCTGCTCGATCAACGCCTGCGGCATGGGCGTCTGCCATAGCCATTGACAGTAGCGCAGTGCATAGAACAAGGGGCGCTGCAGCTGCTGCTCGCGCGCCCTGTCTAGCAAAACCGGGTAGAAGTCAGCCTGCGTAGCAAAATGGCGCAATAGTTGATCGAGATCGTACAAATCGCGCAGCCCCTTATCCCACTCGCTCTCGTGGAACAGATGGCAGGCGCTGTGCAGGACCATATCGTGCGGCGCCAGCATGCGCACATAGTCCTGCCCTGGCACCGGCACGGCTTGGCCATGCAGCTTGGCCGGGTCGGGGTGAAATCGGGCGGTAGGCGGCAGGATGGTGTGATGAATATCCAGCACGCTTTGCCGCTTCTGATGCATCAGCGCCGGTAGCTCATGCATCCATTCACGGTAGTAGCGCTCATCATAGGCATCATGGTGAGACCCTATCCAGCCATGCCAGTACAGACAAGCTTCAACCTCATCCAGCCTAGACCTGGGCACCAGGATATCGATATCGCCAAATAGCCGCCCACGCCCTGCCGGCAGGTCCGCCAAGGCATAGGCTGAACCCTTGAGCAACACAATCGGCACATCGAGCGGCTTGAGTGCGCGTTCCAAACGTGAGACTTCCCAAGCGACGGCACGCCGATTGGCCTGACATTGAATCTGTGCCGCCTGCAGCCTAGCTTGAACCGGCATGGGCACGTTACCCAGCAGCTTGGCTGCTTCCAAGCGCTCAGCCAGACTGGCAGTCAGTAAGCCGGTATCCGCCACCCGTAAAACCCTATCCCAGTCGGCAAGCTGAAAATCACGCACGCTGCTTGGGTCCAGCAGGGCTTGGCAAAGCTGTTCCAGTACCTTCATACCGGGGCGGCCTCGTGCTGAAGCTGCGTATGTGGCTGGCTGGCCAGTTGCTCGAAGTAGGCGATGGCCTGCGGCAGATCGCTGTACTCGAACTCGAAAGCCTGAGCACTTTGCGCCCAATTCAGCAAGGTGCTAAAGCCATCCTGGCCGTGCAGGCTGTAGTTGAACGCCTGCTCAGCTAGGCGCATCAGCAACTGCGGCACCGACACGGTCTGGGTATTTAGCGCAGCACCCGCCCGGTAGCGCGGAAAAGCCACCCAGGCCAGCCGCGCACACTCCTGCTGGCGCACGATGCTATCGCTGGGTGGCTTGGCATGCGCGACCGAACCCTTGCTGGTATCCATCACGGTTGGGGTGAAAATTGCGCCCGGAGCCAGCTGCTTGATCACCTCGATCGAGGCATTCTTCAAGCTGACCGGGCGCGGCAATGCCTGGATCAGGCCGTCTGCCGGACGAATCAGCGTCAGCTCGTCAGACAATAGACGCCAGCCGCCGCCATAGACCAAGCCTGCGCACAATGTGCTCTTCCCGGCACCGCTATGGCCTGGCAGAACGAGGGCGCGGCCGTTTTTTTCCAGTACCGCGGCATGCAGAATCAGGTATTGGTTCGCGTGCTGACTCACACACCAGTTCAGCCCCCACTCGAACATGGCATAAGCCTGCTGCTGTGGCAGCGGCAAGAAGGGCTGACGTACATCCGCGTGAAATTGAACCTGAGGTGAAATCCAGCGCCGTAGTCTTGGCGCAGCGAGGCGCAGATGAAAATCGGCGTAGTCGGCATCCGCCAAGGGATAGTCGGCATAGGCCAGCGCCAAGCCATCGGCCACCTTGGCCAGCACCGATTGGATGCGGCAGATAAACGGACCGCTATGTAGATAAAGCCCATCATCGCTCAGACGGCGACGCAATTCGCGGGAAGATAGATCGGCGACAATCATATTGGATGTCACCTGGATGAGAGGCAGCAGAACCAGCCGCCACAGCGTTGGGCACGGCGCTTGGCCGCCAAGCTCAGCAACATTCGATCAGTCCAAGGCCATACAGGTCGGATAAGAGACTGCTCACCTGCTCAAGCAGATTTGCATCGACAAGCAAATCCAGCTCATGCGCGAGCGCCACGGAGAGCTCGTGGCTACTGCGCGGCTCAACACTGAGCTGCGCCAGCAACAAACCGGCGAACGCATCCAAGACAAAGGTGTCCGCCGCCCCGGCATGAAACACCAAGCACTCTTCACCAAAATGACGGATTAGTAGCGGAAAAGCGGCCAGAGAGAACCAGCCGGGCTCGGCAGGCAACTGCGCGTGTATCAATACTGCCCCCCGTGCCCAGGCGCGGCGGCAGGCAGCCTAGTGATAAGTTTCTTCGAAGAACTTCTTGGCATCCGCTTCGTACATCTTCTTTCCGGTCGAGGTAAGAAAATAACCCTGATTGGAAATATCGTTCCAGATTTTGATGACGTCAGAGGCTTTGAGGGAATAGTCGGCAAAGCTGCTCACACCATTCAGCAAACAAGCAATTGCGTGGAAAGCAAAGCTACCGGGCTTATTGGTCAACACCCAGAGCATGGACTGTGTACCGTAATTGTACTTGGCCTTGCTGGTAAACACGTTGTGGAACTTGGTACTTGGCGTATAGGGAGATGGCCAGTTTGAGTGAGTCTTCCAGTACCCTGGGCTTAGGCCACCGCAGCCGGCGCTCACGCCAGGTTGCGGCGAGGCATTTCCGGACATGAAGCCAGACGGTGCGCATTGGCGGGCGGCACCCATGACAGGGCGACTGGCCAGCGACATCAATACCGGCGCAGCCGCCGCACCACGAATAAGCCGGCGCCGCGCGGCAGCATGTACATCCGGCCCCGTGTCCTGCACGGCGCTCTCGGTACTTTCTTGCTGCTTGCTGTCGTTTTGCGAATCACTCATAGATACCCCACACCCCGATAATATTGGCGGATCGTTACGCCTGAATGCCTTGTGTCTGCACGCCAAACAGTGCGTCACCGGATAAGGTACGCAGTCTGCTTTGCCTTCAAAGCAAGATACACACCAAAAGCATAAATCCCATTAATAATCATGACCCTATAAGCATCTCGCGCTCCAGCACTCACAAATTCAGTCAACGCTGTAAAAAAAACCGACATCTCATCTAGGGTTGGGTCTGCGCGTCGCGCAACAGCTGCTGAATATAGCGCGCCGGAATGGCAAAACTGATGCCCGAAGGCTGGCTCAATACCGCCTCCTTGCTGCCTTTCACAAACACCATATTCAGCACCCCAATCACCTGGCCCGTGTCCAAACTGAATAGGGGCCCACCACTATTGCCCGGGTAGGCAGTCGCATCGAGCTGGTAGACCTCGAAGGTGCCGCTGCGCAAGCGCAGAATCTGCCGCTCGTTGAGCTGGCGCGAGTTAGCCCCCGGCAGGGCGATCGGCGTAATCGCCGAAATAATGCCGCGATGCGTAACCGGCGTCAGTCCCAGTAGCGTACCGATGGGAAAACCGACGAAACCCACGCCCTCCCCCTCGCGCACTGGCTGCGCATCTGGCTGCAAAGGCAGGGTCGTGATCGCCTCCCCTTCCAGACGCAGCAAGGCCAGGTCATACGCGGGTTCACGTCTTTGCACCGATACCTTGCTCAAGCGCGGCGCGGCCGTACCGGCCCCCAGCTGCACGACCAAGTACTCGCCTTCACGGCTGTTGAGCAGCTCAGGCACCACATGTGAATTGGTGACGATCTGGCGCCCATCACCCACCGCGAAGCCCGTGCCACGCAGCAGAAAGGGCGGGCTGCGATTGGCCTGAAAGGTGCCAACAGCCACCACGGCTGGCTTGATCTGGCTGATACGCTCGGGAAGATCAAGTGCAGCCCGGCTAGGCAAGGCGCATACGGCCAGCGACACGGCCAGCATGAGCCCGCCTATCGGCCACTTCCAGCACGCTGCCCACATACTCACGCTCCTTCGCGCATGAACCGGTCGCCCCAACAGCGACTAGCGGGTGAATTGCTGCACATACCAGGGCATGGCCACCCGGATGCCCTCAGCCAGACGATGGCTGGGTTGGTAGCCGAGCAGCTGCTGCGCCTTGCCGATATCGGCTTGCGAGTGACGCACATCACCGGCTCGGAAATCGCCATAGGCGGCCTTGGCCGCGGCGATCTGCGGATGAGTGAGCGCCAGTTCCTCGCGCAGCTGCACAAACAACGTATTCAGCGTAGTGCGATCATTGACCGCCACGTTGTACACCTGATTGATGGCATCCGGGTTCTGCGTGGTCGCCGCCAGTAAATTCGCCTGCACAGCATTGTCGACAAAGCAGAAATCCCGACTGGTTTCGCCGTCGCCATTGATGGTGACGGTTTCGCCCAGCAGCAGCGCGCGTGTCCAGCGCGGTATCACCGCGGCGTAGGCACCTTCCGGATCCTGACGCGGACCGAAGACATTGAAGTAGCGCAGCCCGATCGAGGCAAAGCCATAGCAGCGGCCGAACACATCGGCATACAACTCATTCACCAGCTTGGTAACCGCATAGGGCGATAGCGGCTTACCTATGGTGTGCTCCTGCTTGGGTAGACCGGGGTGGTCGCCATAGGTGGAGCTGGACGCCGCGTACACGAAGCGACGCACGCCCGCATCGCGCGCGGCCACCAGCATATTCAGGAAGCCATCGATATTGGCAGCATTGGTGGCTTGCGGATTCGCTAGCGAACGCGGTACCGAACCGAGCGCCGCCTGGTGCAGCACGTAATCAACGCCCGCACAGGCGGTATGGCAAGCCGCCGGATCGCAGATATCGGCTTCCAGCAAGCGAAAGCGTGCCCATTGCTCGGCCGTTACGCTTGCCTGTACCTGCTGCAGGTTGCGCCGATGGCCGGTGGCGAAATTATCCAGCCCGACCACCTGCTGGTCGTAGCGCAGCAAGGTCTCCAATAGATGCGAGCCGATAAAGCCGGCGCAGCCCGTCACCAGCCAGCGTGAGGGTGCAGCCCGCAGGCGCGCTCCGATCAGGTCCAGGGTGGGATTGCCGCTCATAGACGCCACACCGTGACGCCACGCGCCTGCAAGGCTTGCGGGTCAAACTGGCTTTTCACATCAGTCAGCACGCCGCGCGCCTGCAGCTTGCCCAGGTAGTCATCCAAGGAACGCGCCTTGAATTCGCGGTGCGCAACGGCAGCCACCAGCGCTGCCGCAGCGGGCAGGTCGTCCCAGGCGGTCAGGGGCACACCGTACTCATGCACAGCCTCGTCCGAGTCCGCCACCGGGTCATGGACCAGTACCTGCGCACCGTAGGATTGCAGCTCGCGGATCACGTCGATCACGCGCGAGTTGCGCAGATCGGGGCAGTCTTCCTTGAAGGTCAGACCGAGCACGATGATGGGTGCATCCTTGATCTGCCACCCATTGCGCACCAGATGCTTGATAGTCTGCTCGGCAATGAACTTACCCATGCCGTCATTGATACGACGCCCGGCCGTGATCACCTCCGGGTGGTAGCCGAGCATCTCGGCCTTGTGGGTCAGGTAGTAAGGATCAACCCCGATGCAGTGACCACCGACCAAGCCGGGACGGAAGGGTAGGAAATTCCACTTGCTGCCCGCTGCCTGCAGTACTTCCAGGGTGTCGATACCCACCTTGTCGAAGATGATGGCCAGCTCGTTCATCAAGGCGATATTCAGATCGCGCTGGGTGTTCTCGATGACCTTGGCAGCCTCGGCCACCTTGATGCTGGACGCGCGATACACACCGGCCGTCACCACGGCCGCATAGGTTTGCGCCACACGTTCAAGCGTCTCCGGGCTATCGCCGGACACCACCTTGACGATCTTGGTCAGGGTTCTTTCCTTGTCGCCCGGATTGATGCGCTCAGGCGAATAGCCAACAAAGAAATCCTGCTTCCACTTCAGGCCCGAATGCTGCTCGATAATGGGAATGCAGACTTCCTCGGTAGCGCCCGGATAGACGGTGGACTCAAAAACAACCGTGGCGCCGCGGCGCAAATGCTTGCCGACGGCTTCGGACGCACCGATCAAAGGACGAAAATCGGGCTGGTGCGCCTCATCCACCGGCGTCGGTACAGCCACGATGATGAAATCGGCCTCGGCCAGCACGGCCGGATTCGCGCTGACTTGCAGCTGCGTGGCGGCCCGCAGATCCGCGCTGCTGACCTCGCCGGTCGGATCGATGAACTGCTGGTATTGCTCGATCTTCCGGGTCGACAGGTCAAAGCCTATCGTTGGCATCTTCTTGCCGAATTCAACCGCCAGCGGCAAACCCACATAGCCCAAACCCACCACAGCAACGGTAGTCATGAAACCCTCATCCTTTTGATCTGTTTGATATGTCATCGCGCTGCACCCTGGATGGTGCTTACAAACTCTTCAGCAGCTGGCTGACCTCGGCCTGATTGGGCAGCTTATTGCCCAGTTTGGCCAAGGTTTCTAGCTCCTTACGTGCTTCACCCTTCTGCCCAGTCTTGACCAGGGCCTTGGCAAGATTTAGGCGCACCTGCGCCGCATCCGGTGCCAGGCTGACCGCCTTGCGCAGCAGGCTTACCCCACGGCCACCCTCCCCTTTTTCCACCAGCAGCACGCCCAGCGTATCCATCATGGCCGGCTGATCAGGCGCCAGCTGGTAGGCTTTTTCGGCATAGGACAAGGCTTGTGGGTCATTGAACTGGGCCGAGGTCCAGGCCAGATTGTTCATCAGTACCGCGTCACCTGGATGCATGCCCAGTAGCTTGCGATAGTGGGCGGCCGCAGTACGGTAGTCCTGACGCTTGCCCGCTGCTTCCGCCAGATAGAGCGGGAAGGCGCTGTCCTTGGGATTGTTCTTCAGCCAAGCGTCGGAGAACGCTTCCGCCTCAGCCGGCTTGCTGCTGACCAGCAGGCCGTGCAGACGTATCGCCAGCAGCGGGGCGGCGCTTTGCTTGAGCCCATTGCGATAGGCCTGCTCGGCCTCGCTCCAGGCCTTGTTCGCGCTATGTACATTGCCCTCGAGCACATAACCGACCGGTTCCTTCGGCCGCTCCTTCTGCAAGGCACGCGCGCCGGCCAGCGCTTCGGCACTGCGCCCAGCAGCCAGATCGAGCATGACGATGCCGTGACGCGCCTCGAGCAGATCGGGACTGATGGCTGCCGCCTTTTTCAGGCTGGCGAGGGCCGCTTCAGCATTCTTGGCCGCCAGCTGCGCCTGCGCCATGCGCAGATAAGGCTGGGGAGATTTCGGCTGCAGCGCAGCCAGCTTGGTGTAGCTGGAGAGCGCCTGGTTCAGCTCACCCGCAGCACTCTGGGCGCGACCAGCGATATCGAGGATCTCGGGACGATCCGGCAGCACCGCCAAGGCATCTTGCGCAGCCGCCAGCGCGCGCTTGTTATCGCGTTGGCTCAGATAGTGTGAAATCAACGTCTGGCGCGGACGCGACTCCTTGGGCGCCAGCGCCACCGATTTGCTGATCATCTCGGCTACTTCGGCCGGCTTGCCGCCAGTCTTGGCATGCAGCTCGGCCAGGGCCAGTACCACGCGGTATTGATTCGGGTTCTTGGCCAGCATGGCCTCGAAGCGCTGCTTGGCGTCCGCTGCCTTGTTATCGCGCAGGTCCAGACCGGCCAGATTGCTGGCCGCGGCGAAGTTGCCCGGCTCGGCGGCCAGGGCCAGCTCAAAGCTCTTGCGCGCCCCGGCCCTATCACCCTTGCCTAGCAAAGCACCACCGCGCAGATTGTGCACCAGCGCGCTATTCGGCTGCTTTTGCTCGAGCTTGGCGATCGCCGGCAAGGCCTGGTCGAACTCGCGCCGACGCAGGTGGGCGGCGATCAGGGCCAGATTGGCATTCACGCCCTTGTCGACTTCAACGGCCTTTTCCAACTCTTTGAACGCCAGCTGGCTCTCGCCCTTGGCCATCTGGGTCAGCGCCAGGGCCGTGCGCTTGGTGCTGCTGGACGGATCGAGGGCCGCGGCCTTGGAAAAGTACTCGGTCGCCTTGTCCATCTCGCCATTGCGGATAAATACCTCACCCGCCATGGCCAGCATATTCGAGTCCTTGTCGATCTTGTCGAGCAAGGGCAGCAGCGTGGCCTCGGCCTTCTCACCCTGACCGCTGCGCAGATAGCTCATCACCAGCGCCTTGCGTGCCACGAAAGCATTCGGCTCACGCGACAGCACCTTGTTCAGATGCGCTTCGGCCTTGGTGTAGGACTTGAGCTCATATTCAATCGCGCCGGCCAGTTGCAGGGCAATCAGATTATCGGGGGCAACACCCAGCACCTGGTCGATCGCCTCCTTGGCTTCCGGGTATTGCTTACGCTGATAGGCCAGGCGCGCTTCCATCAGCTTGGTTTGCGGGCTCTTCGCCGCCGCCTTGCGCATCGTCTCGAGTGCGGCCGTCGCCTCATCGAGCTTGCCCTCATCGATCAGTCGCGAGATCAGCGCCACATGGGCAGGCAGGAAGTCCGCCTTCGCCTTGATCGCGCCACGATAGGCGGCAATCGCCTGCTCATCCTGTTTCTGCGCCTGCAGGATATCGCCCTTGACCAGCCAAGCTTCGGGCAGATTGGGCGACTTGGCCAAGGCGCCATCCAGCAGCGCCAGCGCCGCAGGCAGATCATCCTTGGCCGCCAACAGCTGGGCTCGGCCGATCAGGGCATTCAGCAGATCGGGTTGCGCCTTGAGTGCCGCCGTAAAGCGCGCATCGGCCTGCTCCACATCACCCTGCTGCAGATAAGCACGTCCGAGGCTGGCTTGCAGCTTGGCGGCGGCATCGGCACTCGCCAACTCCACCTTGGCCATTTCCTCGATCAAGCGCTTGCCCTCACCCATACCCAGCATCGCCTCGGCCAGCAAGGGCAGTACCTGCTCGTCGGAATAGTTCAGCGACTTGGCCTTGCGCAGCTCCAATTCGGCGGATTTTGGATCGGCACTTTCTAGCAGGGCGCGGCCAAGCAGGTAGCGCGCCTCGGCATGCTGCGGATCAGCCTGCAGCGCATTCTTCAGCTGAATGATCGCTGCTTTGCTGTCTTGCTTGTCCATATAGGTCTTGGCCGAAGCCAGCATTACCGCCGGGTCTTCCTTGCCACAGCCCAGCAGCAGTAGGCTAGCCAACAGGGCCGAAGCGAGCGGTTTGTGAAGCGCATGCCGTTTCATCACGATGGTCTCGTTTTATCTATCAGTCGGGTGGCCTATTTCAGGCCGAAGCGATGCATGAGGTCATACAGGGTCGGGCGGCTGACGCCCAAGAGTTCCGCGGCCTTGACGACATTGCCATCCACGCGGCCGAGCGCCGTGATCACCACACGCTTTTCAGCCTCATCACGGGTCTGGCGTAGGTCGAGTGCCACAACATCGTCACTGGGCGCCTCGTCCAGACCGATATCCTCGCGGGTGATCTGATTGCCGTCGGCCATGATCACCGCACGTTTGATGCAGTTCTCCAATTCGCGCACATTGCCGGGCCAGGCATAGGCTTCCACCGCGCGTACCGCGTCTTCGCGCAACACCATAGAGCCGCGTTTCTGCTCGGCTGCGAAGCGGCGCACGAAAGCATGGGCCAGCAGCGCCGCATCGCCTTGCCGGGCGCGCAAGGGCGGGATGTTCACAACGATTTCCGCTAGCCGGTAATACAAGTCCTCGCGGAAGCGCCCTTCCTTGATCAGCGCGCGCAGATCCTGATGGGTGGCACAGACGATGCGCACATCGATGGGAATTTCCTGCCGACCACCAATGCGCTCGATCACCCGCTCCTGCAGAAAGCGCAGCAGTTTGGCCTGCAGGTTGTGCGGCAGGTCGCCAATCTCGTCCAGCATCAGCGTGCCGTGATTGGCAGTTTCTATCTTGCCGGGCGTGGTCTTGGCCGCCCCGGTGAAAGCACCCTTTTCGTAACCGAACAGCTCGCTCTCCAACAAGTTGTCGGGAATCGCCGCGCAATTGATGGCCACGAAACGCTCTCGCCGCCGACTCGAGGACTCGTGCACGGCACGGGCCAGCAGTTCCTTGCCGGTACCGCTTTCACCCAGCAGCAAAACAGTGGCATCAGTCACCGCCACTTTCTCGATCGTGCGGCAGACCCGCAACAACTCGGGGTCGCGAGTTACCAGGCCGGACAGTACATCGGGATGCTGCATCTGTTGCAGGCGCATATTCTCCTGCTGGAGATCGTACAGATGGTAGGCACGGTCTATGGTCAGGCCGAGCATCTCCACTTCGAAGGGCTTGGAAAAGAAGTCATATGCCCCGAGGCCTATGGCGCGCAAGGCATTCGCACGGTCGTTTTGCCCGGTCAGCACAATGACCTTGGTATCAGGCGCATGCGCGAGGATCTGCTCCAGCAATAGAAAGCCCTCCGACACCGAGTCGGCGTCCGGCGGCAGCCCGAGGTCCATGGTCACCACCGCGGGCATGTGGCGACGAATCTGCACCAATGCGCTCTCACGGTCGCTGGCGGTCAGGGTTTCGTAACCATCAAAGGCCCAGCGCAGCTGCTTCTGCAAGGCTGGGTCATCCTCTACGATCAGTAAGGGGCGTAATTTTTCTGTACTCATTTGGCCTCCGACTGCAATACAAGCTCAGGCAGCTTGCTTGGTTCAAACAGGGGCAGGCGCAAAGTAACCGTGGTCCCTTCGCCCAGCGCGCTGACAACATCCACCTTGCCGCCTACTTCCTGCACATACTGAAAACTTTCGTAAGCACCGATGCCCATGCCGGCGGCCTTGGTGGTTTGAAACGGCTTGAACAGCCGCTCGCGAATGAATTCGGCACTCATGCCCTGGCCGCGATCGACCACCTCCAGGCGCGCCCACTGCCCCTCGCGCAACAGGTTGATGCTGACAGGACTGGCCTCGCTGCTGGCATCCAGCGCGTTCTGGACCAGGTGACCGATCACGCGCTCGATGCGATCCTCATGCACCCTGACCTGCAGGCGCTCGCTCAAGCTGACATTGAGCTGATGGCCCTGGGTCAGCTTGGCGGCCTGGATACGCCGGATCACCTCATTCAACTCCACGCCACGTGGTGCATCGACCGGCGTAGCCCCCTCGCGCAGCTGCATCATCAGCTGGCGCATGCGCTCCACCGCGTGTTCGACCGTCATCAACATATCCTGCTGAAACTCTGGGTTGTCGCGATGACGCTCAGCGTTCTTCACCATCAAGGCCAGCTGGGTAACGATATTCTTCAGGTCGTGCACCACGAAGGCCGACATGCGATTGAAGGCATCAAACTTACGCGCCTCCAACAAGGCCTCGGTCGCCTGCATCTGGCCAAGAAATGCACCTGCCTGCCTGCCTGCCGTCTTGAGCAGATCGTTGACCTCCCAGTTCACATCCAGCCGGGTACGCGCCGTGGCCAGCACGACAAAACCAATCAACTCAGTTTGGGTGCCCACCGGCACCACCAGCCAGGCATTAGGAGAAGCCAGCAGCCAGTCAGGCAGGGACAGTTTGTCGTAACGTCCGGGCAGGGAGCGGAATTCCTCCAGATTGATCACCCAGCCGCTGCTCTGTAGAAAGCGGCAGAACTCACTATCTGCCGGCTCGGTGCCGCTCTGCACGGGCATATTCCAGCAGGCCGCTTGTACATATTGCTGACCGCTGCCAGCACGCAGCCATAAAGAGCCAGCTGGGCTCTCGACCAGATCCGCCAAGCCATGCACAACCTGACGGCGCAACTCGGATGCGTCGCCCTGCATGGACAGGGTCTGGGTGAAACGCAACCACTCCTCGCGATAATCGTATCGATAGCTGAAGAAGTGCTTACCAATCAGCACGCGCAGCTTGGCCCGCAACGATTCGGACAGCGCCAGCACGCAGAGCACGAGCAGGGCCAGGAATAAGAGCCCAATCTGCAGTGCCCGCCCCCACTCGCCCCCGAAGTAGCGAACGTAGTACCCGGCCCCTGCCACGAACAGCAGGTAGAAGCCAACTCCGACCAAGGTGGCCGACTGCAGCGCCGCACGCTGCGACAAGACCAGATGCGTCTTCCAATCCTTGCTGCGTATGGTGGACATGGCCACCAAGGGCGCCGCCAGCGCATGTACAAAGCCACGAATACTGAAAGCATCTACATCGAAGCGCTTGAACAGCAAGGCGTCGGAATAGAGGTAGAGATCAAACAGACAGGCGCCCGCCAAGCCTACGCACAAGGGTTTGATGCTCCAGCGCGCATCGGGCGCCACATTGCGGAACAGCTGCTCTATCAGCAACAAGGTGAGCACAGTCAGGCCCAGGGAGTTCAGCGTGACCAGGCCTTGCGGCTCGATAGCCAGCTTGGCCCCGACCAGGATCAACCCTTGCAGGATGAGTCCAAGCACCGTGAAGCCCGCCAACAAAAAAGCGAGCGGTTTCAGTAAGCGTGGCAAGGTGGCGCGCCCAAGCTGCTCGGTTTTCAACAAGGTAAGCAGGAAGTAGGACCAAGCGGCTACGCGCAACACATCTAGCGGCTGGGCCAACCAAAGAAAGAAGGGATGACTGCTGAGCGCGAATCCGACATAAGCCCACGCCCAAAGCGCGCAGAAACCGACCGCCATGAAGATGATCGCCGAGCGACGGCCATCGCGCGCACCATTGATCAGATACAGCCAGAAGATCGAGTAGACGAAAGCGGCCAGCCCGTAGCTTCCGGTAAGCATCATTGCGCTATGGGCATCCATCAGACGTGCGTCGTCCCTTGCTGACCAAAGTTAACGCAAGCTGGCAAGCGCTGTGGCAAAGCAGAACCGCTCAATGCGCACCTTTTCCTGTCAGTACCACGCCCACCGTCTCGAACAGCACTACCAAGTCGAGGAATAGCGAGTGGTTCTTTACATAGTAGAGGTCGTACTGCAGCTTTTGCAGCGAATCATCGACCGAGGCGCCGTAGTGGTAATTAACCTGCGCCCAGCCGGTTACGCCGGGCTTCACGCTATGGCGCACTGCATAGAACGGAATGTCGCGGGTCAGCTGATCAACAAAGTAAGGACGCTCGGGACGAGGCCCCACCAAGCTCATTTCACCAACCAGCACGCTGAACAACTGCGGCAGCTCGTCGATGCGCAGTTTGCGTATCACCCGACCGACCCGAGTGATGCGGTCATCGTTCTGCGTCGCCCAACGCGGCTTGCCATCATGCTCCGCGTCATTACGCATGCTGCGAAACTTGATGACCTTGAACAGACGACCATTGAGCCCCACCCGCTCCTGGCGATACAGCACCGGTGCGCCGTCTTCTAGCACGATCAGAATCGCCGTCACCAGCATGATGGGCAAGGAAAGCACCAGCAGAATCAAGGAAGCGACGATATCGAATACCCGCTTGACCAATGTACGCAGCGGCCCCTGACGGAAGCCCTCACCGAAGATCAGCCAGCCAACCCGGAGCGAGTCCAGCCGGATCTGCCCCAGTGCACGTTCGAAATAGCTGGCCAAGTCGAGTACACGCACGCCAGAAAGCTTGCAATCGAGCAACTCGCGCAGCGGTAACACCCCGCCGCGCCGTTCGCGCACCGCCACAATGATCTCGTTGACCTTCAGGTCCTGTGCCACATCCGACAGCAGGCGCTCACGCGATACCAGAGCACCAGGCGGTACAGTGGTCTCGGCATCGGTCGGACTTGGGTAGAAGCCCATGATCTGGATGTCCGGATCGGATTTACGCAACACTGCGCCAACCGACTCCGCTTCGGCACCGGCGCCGAAGATCAGCACACGGTGCGAAAGCACCGAAGCGCTACTGTTGTTGTGACTCAGATACAGGCGATAGGCCATGGTGCCGAACAGGGCGGTCAGGCCGGAGAGCAGGATCAGCTCTTCATTCATATCCTGCGTTGCCAGGCCTCGGAACAATAGATAGGCCAGCGGCACAGCAAGACAGAGCGAAACTAGGGCACGGGCTTGGGACTGGGCTACCGTTCGACTGTGCACGCGTCGGTAGAAACCCAGCAGGCCATTGAGCAGGATCATGGCTAGCGCAAAAATCATCGCGAAGATGACCGCCTTATCCAGGCTGGCGCTGCCGTCCTTGCCTATCGCGAGTACGGCAACCGCCACACAGGCCACAGGCAAAAGGAGATCCAGCGAGATTTGCAGAACTGTTTTCCAGTGAAACCAATGATTAAAAACCTTGATCACGATAAACCCCTTGTACATCATCCTGCATCAGCGATTGCTGCTATTTTAATTCATGACTTGGACAGAGATATTCAACGAAATTAAACGATATCGCCCATCTCCCCAGTTCGGAGAAAAGGCTAGCACAAGCATCTACACGAAACTGTGACCAAATACACAAAGACCCGCACAGCAACTGCCATACAAAAGCAGCGCCTGACTGAAGATAATGAACCGGCGCGACCTCATGGCAATGGAATATTATTATTATCAAATAAAGAGCATGGTAATTAATGCACAGAGCGCAGTTTAAGCGCAATCCAAACAAGCAACAAAATCGTGGATTACTAATACTCTCACTATTCACGCCGGCCCCAGTCGCCGCCCCTGGCAATTTTTGGTAGGCTGCCGCCACACAGCTCGTCTATTCAAGGCATCAAATGAATATTAGAAATAGCGTATTAGAAATACTGGATGAAGTATTGAGCCTGAACGGCAAGGCTTTGACGTTTACTGATGAGACCGCTTTGCTGGGCGCCATTCCCGAGCTCGACTCGATGGCGGTGGTAGCTTTGCTGACCATGCTGGAAGATTCGCTCGGCTTGTCGATTGCTGATGACGAGATCGATGGTGAGGTATTTGCAACAGTCGCCAGCCTGCTTGCCTTTGTTCAGGCCAAACTCGCCTAGTGCACTGCACGCACCATGTCTCTTGAGGCTTTCTTTCTGCCCACCTCGGCAGGTCAGCGTTTCTGCACCCTGCACAGGCCCGCCGCCGGCCAGCCCTGCCTGGGTGCCGTGCTATTGGCCCAACCCTTTGCCGAGGAAATGAATAAATCGCGCCGCGCCTTGGCGGCGCTAGGGCGAGGCTTGGCCGCGCAAGGCTATGCAAGCTTGCTGATCGATCTGCACGGCTGTGGCGATAGCGAGGGCGATTTCGGTGCGGCCAGTTGGGATGGCTGGGTTGATGATCTGCTGGCTGCCCATGCCTGGCTACGCGACCACGTCAGCCCGACCATCTGGCTCTTCGGCCTGCGTACCGGCTGCCTTCTGGCCAGGGCGGCGGCCGCGCAGTTGGCACAACCGACTCAGCTCCTGTTCTGGCAGCCGGTGTTGTCCGGCAAGCAATTCCTGCAGCAGTTCTTCCGTCTGCAAAGTGCCGCCGCCTTGCTCGGCAAGCATGATAAGGTCGGTGCTTCCGAGCTTCGCACCGCCCTGGCTGCGGGGCAGACGGTCGAAATTGCCGGCTATCGGCTCAGCCCGGCTTTGCACGCTGGCCTTGAGGCAGCCGAGCTGGCGCCTCCCCCGCAGGGCGGCAGATTGCTTTGGGTACAGATACAGAATCGTGCCGATGCCGCCTTGCCCCCTGCCGCACAAACCTGCCTGGACAGCTGGCGCAGTGCGGGCTTCATGGTTAAAGCGACCTCACTGCCCGGCCCTGCCTTCTGGCAAACCGTCGAGATCAGCGACTGCCCCGAACTGGTGGAGAGCAGCCTTGCATTGCTACAGGGCCGTGAGGTAACAGCATGAGCTGGTCGGAACGCCCGTTGCAGTTCTGCTGCACAGATCAATGCTTGCTCGGCATATTGAATAGCGCAGCTGGCTCGGATAGCGATCTGGGCGTGCTGATTCTGGTGGGTGGGCCGCAGTACCGCATCGGTAGCCACCGCCAGTTCACCCTGCTTGCCCGGCATCTGGCCAATCAAGGCTTGCCTAGCCTGCGCTTTGATTTCCACGGCATGGGCGATAGCAGCGGTGAGATTCCCCATTTCGAAGCGGTGGAGCAGGACATTGCCGCAGCACTGGATGCGTTTCAGCAAGCACAACCGCAAATCAAGCGCTTTGTACTGTGGGGCTTGTGCGATGCGGCCTCGGCTGCACTGCTGTACTGGCATGCACGCCGCGATACGCGCATTCATGGCCTGTGCCTGCTCAACCCCTGGCTGCGTTCGCCCCAGCTTCAAGCCCGTGTGCAGGTCAAACATTACTATCTGCAAAGGCTGCTCGAGCCGGCGTTCTGGCGCAAGCTATTCAGCGGCGAGGTGCAAGTGCGTGCCAGCCTGCTTGAATTCCTCAGCAAGCTGAGCAGCCTGCGCAAAACGCGCCAGGCCACGCCCAGCCTGTCTTACCAGCAGAAGATGGCTGCGGCCTGGCGCGACTTCCCCGGCCCGCTGCTGCTGCTGCTGAGCGGACAGGACTTCACCGCCAAGGAATTTCTCGAGCACACGGCTACGGATGCCGACTGGCAAGGCTGGATGAACAAGCCCCATTTACGCCGCCAGCAGCTCGATGAAGCTGACCATACGTTCTCCTGCGCCGCCTGGCGTGGCTGGGTGGAAGAGCAGACCAGCCAATGGCTGCAGCAAAACCTAGCCGCCCCAGAAACTGCAAGCATGGCCGGTGGCGAAACCAGCAAATCGGCTACCCCGCGCCTGAGCGGCGATCCGCTTGCCCATCCCGTGCAAGGCTAACCATGGCCAACTCTCCATGCCGGCCACACCAAGGCCAATGCCACCCACAACGCCCTGCCGGCTTGGCCGCCAGCGCAGCCTCCTGCTTGCCGCCATGCCGCTGACTGCTCAACAGGCCAAGCTACCCGCCCCGATACCGCGCCTGCCCGTGCTGGGCTGGAGCACCTTGCGTGGCCGGCGCCGCTCGCCCATGCCCTGCCTGCTCGAACACCCTGGCGTGCAGTTCACTACTAGCGGGCGCGCGTCCATTCTGCTGGCCTTGGAGATGCTCGACATCCGCGCCGGTGACCGTGTGCTGGTGCCCACCTACCACTGCCCGACCATGGTGGCCCCGGTGGTAGCGCTTGGCGCACAGCCTTTGTTTTACCCGATCAGCGCCAGCGGTGCACCGGCGCTGGAATGGATTGCCGCACAGGACCTGCGCGGGGTACGCGCGCTGTTGGCCGCCCACTTCTTCGGGCTGCCCCAGCCCATGCAGCGCCTGCGCGCATGGTGCGATCAACACGGCATTGCCCTGATCGAAGACTGCGCACATGCCCTGTTCGGCAGCAGCGAAGGCCGTCCCATAGGCAGCTGGGGGGATCTGGCCATCGCCAGTCTGACCAAATTCCTGCCGGTGCCGGAAGGCGGCTGCCTGACCGTCAATGGTCGCACGCTGGCCCTGCCGCAACAGAGCGCCGCCGGTGCGGTCAGCCAGATCAAGGCCGCCGTAGACATGGTGCAGGTCGGCACCATGTTCCGCCGCTTCCGTGGCCTGAATACCGCGCTGGGTGGCTTGTTCACGCTATTGAACGCGCCGCGCAAGACGCTGCGGCGTAGCCGGCAGAACGAGGCCGAACCGGCATCGGGCAGCGACAGTCTGGAAGGCTTCTCCATCGATATGGCGCTGTCGCACCGTGCGCTGACCTCGGCTGCCACCTGGGTAGCCAGGCAATCGCCGCGTGAGCGCATCGTTGAAGGCCGGCGCGACAATTTCCGCCGCCTACTGGCCGCCTTCGCCGAGCATCCGCATCTGCGTCCGCTGTTCCGCAGCCTGCCAGATGATTGCGCGCCCTATGTCTTCCCACTCTGGGTCGACCAGCCCGATCCCGGCTATCAGGCCCTGCGCGAGGCCGGTGTACCGTTGTCGCGCTGGGATCGCCCTTGGCACGATGTGCCCAGTCTGGCCGGCGACCAAGGCCTGGCCTGGTCGCACCATGTCTTACAGCTACCCTGCCATCAGGACCTGCAGGCCGAAGAAATCGCCGTGCTGGTAAAGGAGATCAGCCGTGTCTATGCGGGCTGATCCGCGCCACAGCGGCAGCAGGCGGGCACATGGTTGAGCGGCGCGTGCTGATGATTGCCTACCATTTCCCGCCACTGAAAGGCAGCAGCGGCATTCTGCGCACCCTGCATTTCGTGCGCGATCTGCCGCGCTTTGGCTGGCAGCCCATGGTGCTCAGTGCCCATCCGCGCGCCTACGAAGCCTGTAGTGAGGAGCTGCTGGCCGAAGTGCCAGCCCAGGTCCTGGTCAACCGCGCGTTTGCGCTCGATGCACGCCGCCATCTCTCGCTCTGGCGGCGTTATCCGGGTTGGCTGGCGCGGCCCGATCGCTGGACCAGCTGGTTGCTCGGTGCGATTCCGCGCGGCTGGCTGCTGATCCGCCGCCAGCGGCCAGCCGTGCTGTGGAGCACCTACCCAATTCCCAGCGCCCATCTGATCGGCTACTGGCTGGCCCGCCTGAGCGGCCTGCCCTGGGTGGCCGACTTTCGCGACCCGATGGCGCACGACGGTTACCCCGAAGATGCACAAACCTGGCAGAGCTTCCTGCGTACCGAGCAGCGCGTCTTCGCACGCGCCGATCTGGCCGTATTTGCCACCCCGGGCGCGGCAGCCCTGTACCGCACGCGCTACCCAACCGCGGCGGCGCGCATTCATGTAGTGGAAAACGGTTACGACGAAGCCAGCTTCGCCGACCTAGGTCAGCCCGAGCTCGCGCCGCTACTGGCCAGCAAACGCGTGCTGCTGCATAGCGGCATCGTCTACCCGGCCTGGCGCAATCCGGAAGCGCTGTTTGCGGCACTGCGCAGTCTGCTCAACAGCCAGCCCGAGCTCGCCCAGCGCTGCGTGCTGCGCTTTCGCGCCCCGGTCCACGATGCATTCATCGCCACACTGCGCGAGCGCTACGACCTGCAGGAGCAGGTTGAAATACTGCCCGCCCTACCCTACCGGGCCGCGCTGGCCGAGATGCTGCGCGCCGATGGTCTGCTGCTTATGCAGTCGGCTGACTGCAATGCGCAGATTCCGGCCAAGTTCTATGAATACCTGCGTGCCAGCCGCCCGATCTGTGCGCTGACCGACCCGGCGGGTGACACAGCCACCGCCATGCGCGCGGCCGGCCTGCCGCATATCGCCGCGCTCGATGATGCGGCGCAGATTGCCATCACCTTGCAAGACTTTCTGCGCAGCATGGATGCGGGCACAGCGCCCGTGGCCAAACCAGAGGTGGTCAGCGCAGCGGCACGTAGCGAGCGCGCGCGTGAACTCGCGCATTTGCTAGATGGCCTGCACCAGCGCGCAGTCAAGCCCAATCGCAAAACCAGCATTGCCGCCACGCGCGGCAAGGAAGAGGAAAGCCATGAACTGGCAGATTTATCCGATTGAGCAGCTACGTGAGCTAGCTGGCGAGTGGGATGCGCTGCAGGCACGCAGCATGGGCCTGCCTTTTCTGGAGAGCTCCTTCCTGCTGCCACTGCTGGCCGAATTCGGCAGCGGCAACGAACGCCTGGCGATGGCCCGCGAGCAAGGCCAGGCGGTGGCCGCAGCCCTGCTGCGCCCGGGCAAGCTCGGCCTGTGGGAGCTGTTCCAGCCCTCCCAGCTGCCGCTGGGCGCCTGGCTTGCCCTGCCCACCCTGCCGCTGGCCGAGCTGGCCCAAGGTCTGATCGTGGCCCTGCCCGGCATGGCGCTCGGCCTAGGCCTCCCCCAGCTCGACTCGCGCCTGAGCCCACGGCCACAGGATGGCGACAGTGTGAGCACCCAGGACTATATCGAGACCGCCTGGCTGGACATCGCGGGCGACTTCGACAGCTATTGGGAAAGCCGCGGCAAGAATCTCAAGCAGAACACCCGCAAGCAGCGCAACAAATTGCAGAGCGAGGCGACCACGACCACGCTCGAATGCCTGGTCGACCCGGCCCAGGTGGCGGCCGCCATGGCCGATTACGGTCAGCTGGAAAGCGCAGGCTGGAAGGCCGCCAATGGTACGGCCGTGCATCCGGACAATGCCCAGGGGCGTTTTTACCGCCAGATGCTGGAAAACTTCTGCGCCATGGGGCGCGCGCGCATTTACCGCTACCGCTTTGGCGACAAGGTAGTGTCGATGGACCTGTGCATAGACAGCGGCGACAGCATCGTGATCCTGAAGACCGCGTACGACGAGTCCTACAAGACCATCTCGCCGTCCACCCTGATGCGCCAGGATGAGTTCCAGGCCCTGTTCGAGGAAGGCCGTTTCAAGCGCATCGAGTTTTACGGCAAGGTGATGGAATGGCACACGCGCTGGACCGAGACCAAGCGGCCCATTTATCACGCCACCGTCTATCGCTGGGGCATGCTGAAGGCCGTACACACCGGGCTGCAGAAGCTGCGCCAGCGCAAGCCGGCCGAAGCAGTGGCCGAGTGAGCGCGCCTTGAGCCAGTCCATTCCCCAGCACGCCCCCAACACCGCCAAGCCGGCACTATCGGTACGCGGCGCCCTGCTCTGGTCGTTTGCCGAGCGATACGCCAGCCTGCTGATCACCCTGGCCAGCACGATGCTGCTGGCGCGCCTGCTCACCCCGGCCCAGGTCGGCGTGTTTTCGCTGTGCGCGGCCTTTACCGTGCTGGCCAGCATCCTGCGCGACTTCGGCATCAGCGAATATCTGATCCAGGAAAAACAGCTGACGGCGGAAAAACTGCGCGCGGCCTTTGGCGTGGCGCTGCTCACCGCCTGGAGCATCGCCGCGCTCATCCTGCTGCTGCGCGGTGTACTGGCCGACTTCTATGCAGAGCCCGGCGTGGCCGAGGTACTGGCCGTGCTCAGCCTGAATTTCCTGATCCTGCCCTTTGCCTCGCCTGCCTATGCGCTGCTTAATCGCGAGATGGCTTTCAAGAAGATCTTCGTGATCCAGACCGTCTGCAGCGTCGTGCATGCAGGCACGGCGGTGTCGCTTGCCTGGCGGGGTTATGGCTATATGAGCCTCGCCTGGGCGCCGATTGCCAGCATCGTGGTGCAGACCCTGATGCTGGCCTGGCTGCGGCCGAAAGAATCGCTGCTGTTGCCCAATCTGAAAGCCGCCAGCGCCGTGTTCCAGTACGGGCTGATGTTCGTCAGCTCGCGCATCGTCGAATCCACCAGCCGCAATGCGCATGAATTCATCATCGCCAAGCAATTCGGCTTCGACGCGGTCGGCCTGTTCAGCCGCGCCTTTGGCCTGATCGAACTGTTCTTCACCAATATCACCTCGGCCATCCTGCGCGTAGCCAGCCCGAGCTTTGCCACCGACCACCGCGCCGGCATTCCGCTGGCTGGCACCTTTGCGCGCGGCACGGCCATCTTCACCAGCATCGGCTTCACCTTCCTCGGCTTTGTGGCGCTAATGGCGGCCGACATCATCCTGGTGCTATTCGGTCATCAGTGGGATGCGGCGGCACCGATTACCAGCCTGCTTGCGCTGTCGCTGCTGCCCGCCTATCTGATTGCGCTGGCCCCCAACCTGATGGCCGCCACCGGCAATGTGAAGCGCCGCCTACAGATCTCGCTGTGCTGCGCGCCCGTGCATCTGCTCGGGGTACTCGGTGCGGCCTTCATCAGTCTGCATGCGGTGGCCCTGGTCTGGGCATTCAGCAATACCTTGATGCTGGTGCTGTATGCGCGCCAGCTGGCCATCGTGTTGCAGCAGCCGGCACGGCGCCTGTTTGCGCCCAGTTTGGCCAGCGTCGCCGTCGCGCTCGGCTCGCTGACCGGCCAGTTCGGCACGCTCTGGCTATGCCAGCAGGCCGGCCTGCCCGCCTTGCTGCGCCTGATCCTGGTGGTCATGGCCGGCGCGCTTGGCTGGCTGCTGGCGGTGCGGCTATGCCGCCACCCGGTCTACGATGAGATCGACCGCCTCTGGCAGCGTGTGCGCCCACGCCGCGCCAAGCTCTCCCCTACCTGATGCCCTGCTTTGACTTGCGACCATGACCGATACCACGCTCCTGCATGAATTGATCTTCGCCTCGGCCCAGCGCACCCCCGCTGCCCTTGCCCTGCGTTATCAGGGCGAATCGCTCAGCTATGCGCAGCTGGCCGCGGCGGTGCGCGGCTTTGCCCACGGCCTGCTGCAACTCGGTTTGCAGCGTGGCGAGCGTGTGGCCATCTATCTGGAAAAGCGCTTCGAAACCGTGATCGCCAGCTTTGGCGCCACGGCGGCCGGCTGCGTGTTTGTGCCGCTCAATCCGCTGCTCAAGCCAGAGCAAGTCGGCTATATCCTGCGCGACTGCAATGTGCGCGTGCTGGTCAGCTCGCCCGAGCGCCTGGCCCTGCTAGAGGACACGCTGCCCGCCTGCCACGATCTGCGCCATATCGTGGCGCTTGGCACGGCCGAGCTCGCGCTGGGCGGTGCGCTGGAGCTCAGTCGCTGGGATGCGCTGCTGGCAGCGCCGGCCCAGGCCGGCCACCGGCTCATCGATGTGGATATGGCAGCCATCCTGTACACCTCGGGCAGCACCGGCAAACCCAAGGGCGTGGTGCTGTCGCACCGCAATATGGTGGCCGGCGCCAAGAGCGTGGCCAGCTATCTGCGCAATGGACCGGATGACATACTGCTCGCCGCGCTGCCGCTGTCCTTCGATGCCGGCTTCAGCCAGCTGACCACGGCCTTCCATAGCGGTGCGGCCGTGGTGCTGCTCAACTACCTTTTGCCGCGCGATGTGCTGAAGGCGCTCGAACGCGAGCGGGTGACCGGCCTGACCGCCGTACCGCCGCTGTATATCCAGCTCGCCCAGCTGAGCTGGCCCACGGGCATTACCGAACATCTGCGTTACTTCGCCAATACCGGCGGGCGCATGCCGCGCGAAACGCTGCAGACCCTGCGCGGCCAGCTGCCACAAACCCAGCCCTTCCTGATGTACGGGCTGACCGAGGCCTTCCGCTCCACCTATCTGCCACCTGAAGAGGTGGACAGGCGCCCCGATTCGATCGGCAAGGCGATCCCGAATGCCGAGATCCTCGTGCTGCGCGAGGACGGCAGCCCCTGTGCGCCGCATGAACCGGGCGAACTCGTGCATCGTGGTGCGCTGGTCGGTATGGGTTACTGGAATGATCCGGAAAAGACCGCCGAGCGCTACAAGCCGCTGCCCAGCCATGCGCCGGGCCGTCAGGGCGGACTGGTGCTGCCCGAGCTGGCCGTGTTCTCGGGCGACACCGTACGCCAGGACGAGGAAGGCTTTCTCTATTTCATTGGCCGGCGCGACGAGATGATCAAGACCTCGGGCTACCGGGTCAGCCCGACCGAGGTGGAGGAAATCCTCTACGCCACCCGTCTGGTCGGTGAATGCGTGGCCTTCGGCGTCGAGCACGCGAGCCTGGGCCAGGCCATTCAGGTGATTGCCACCGCACCGGACGGTGCCGAGCTCGATATCGCCGCCCTACAGGCCGAGTGCCGCAGCCGCATGCCCGCCTATATGGTGCCGGCCGGCATCGTCGGCCGCACCGGCCCGCTGCCGCGCAACCCGAATGGCAAGATAGACCGCAAGACGCTCGCCAGCGAATGGCTGAGCCAGGAGTCCGCATGAGTAACGAAGCGCAGCCGGCGCGCAGCCTGCCCACCCACGCGCCCATGGACCAGTTTGCCCGCCAGGGCGATGAGCTGCTGATCGGCGGTATGCCGCTCAGCCGCCTGGCCGCCCGCGTGGGCCGCACGCCCTTCTATGCCTACGACCGCAGCCTGCTCAGCCAGCGCGTGGCCGAGCTGCGCGCGGCGCTGCCATCTGGGCTCAAGCTGCATTACGCGATGAAGGCCAATCCGATGCCGGCCGTGGTCTGCCATATGGCCGGCCTTGTCGATGGTATCGACGTGGCGTCGGCCGGCGAGCTGCGCGTGGCGCTCGATAGCGGCGCTGACCCGGCGGAGATCAGCTTTGCCGGGCCGGGCAAGCGGCACGAGGAGCTGGCCCAGGCGGTGGCGGCCGGCATCCTGATCAATATCGAGTCGTTTCGCGAGGTGAGCCTGCTGGCCGAGATAACTCGCGATAGCGGCTACCGCGCGCGCGTGGCGGTCAGGGTAAATCCCGACTTCGAGCTCAAGCACTCGGGCATGAAGATGGGCGGCGGCCCCAAGCAATTCGGCGTGGATGCCGAGCAGGTGCCCGAGCTGCTGGCCGCCATCGGCCGCGCCGAGCTTGATTTCGAGGGCTTTCATCTGTTTTCGGGCTCGCAAAGCCTGAAACCGGAAGCCATCGTGGACGCGCAATGCCAAAGCTATGCGCTGGCCTTGCGCCTGGCCGAACACGCGCCCAGCCCGGTGCGTTTCCTCAATCTGGGCGGCGGCTTTGGCATTCCCTATTTCCCAGGCGAGCAGCGTCTTGATCTCGCCAGCATCGGCGCCAATCTGGCCCAGATTCAGCGCGAGGCGCGCGAAGCCCTGCCACAGGCCGAGCTGGTGATCGAGCTCGGCCGTTACCTGGTCGGCGAGGCCGGCATCTATGTGGCGCGCGTGCTCGACCGCAAGGTGTCGCGCGGCCAGGTCTATCTGGTCACCGATGGCGGTTTACACCACCATCTGTCCGCCTCGGGCAATTTCGGCCAGGTGATCCGCAAGAACTACCCGGTCGCCATCGGCAACCGCCTAGAGGCGCCCGTGGAAAGCGGTGTATCGGTGGTTGGCCCGCTGTGTACACCGCTCGATCTGCTCGGCGACAAGATGAACCTGAACGAGGCGCAGCCCGGTGATCTGGTAGTCATCTATCAGTCGGGCGCCTATGGCCATACGGCCAGCCCGCAGGCCTTCCTTGGCCACGAAGCCGCGCTGGAAGTGCTGGTGTGAGTCGAGCATGAGCGGCGCGCCCACCTCCTCCCGGTTGAGTGAACTCGACGCGCTACGTGGCATCGCGGCGCTGCTGGTGGTGTTATTTCATTACACCACCCGCTACCAGGATTTGTATGGCCATAGCCAGGCGCCGATGTTCGCGCTGCCCTGGGGCCATTACGGGGTGAACCTGTTCTTCATGATCAGCGGCTTCGTGATCTTCATGACCCTGGAACGCACACGCCGGCCGCTCGATTTCGTCGTCTCTCGTTTCAGCCGCCTGTATCCGGCCTTCTGGGCGGCGGTGATCCTGACCTTCCTGATCACCAGCTGGCTGGGCCTGCCCGGCAAGACAGTCAGCCTGCCGACCGCGCTGGCCAATCTGAGCATGTTCCACAGCCTGTTCGGCATTGCGCATGTGGATGGCGTGTACTGGACCCTGGAAGTGGAGCTGATCTTCTATGCCTGGGCCTTGCTGATCTTCCGCCTGGGCTGGCTCACGCATATCCACCTGCTGTTGGGCCTACTGTTCGCGCTACGCCTGATCTACTTCGGCTTCGAAACCGGCCTGCAGATCGACCTGCCCTGGACCGTGTTCCGCCTGCTGATCCTGAAGTTCATCCCCTGGTTCGGCGCCGGCATCATGATCTACCGGCTGAGCCAGACCGCAGGCCCGCATGGTCGCGACTGGGGCGTGCTGCTGGCGGCGATCCTGCTGTTGGCCATCGTCGATGGCCCGGCGATGGCCGTGCTGGCCGCCGGCCTCGCCGCGCTGCTGTATGGGGCGACCAGCGGCCGCCTGCCCTTACTGCGCCAACCCGTGCTGGTCTGGCTGGGCGCCATTTCCTACACCCTGTACCTGCTGCATGAAAACATCGGCTGGGCCGTCATGCGCCAGCTGCAGGCCGCCGGCCTCAATAGCAATTTGAGCATCCTTGTGGTGCTGGCCCTGTCGCTGGGCTTAGCCACGCTGCTGACCCGGCTGGTCGAGCAACCGGCCATGCACTGGATACGCACGCGCTACAAGCGCCGCCAGCAAGCCCAGGCACCGGCTGCTGCCGTGGAGGTGCGATGAGATTCCGCCGTGCTGCCGGCAGCGCCGGCCTGCTGCTACTGGCCTTGAGCGGTATGGCCGCCCTGCTGCTGCGCCCGCCAGCGGCCGAGACCAGCCTCGCCCAGCGCATGGCCACGCTGCACACGCCGACCGCGGCCGCCCGTATCGACTGCGCCATGCTGCGTGCGCAACAGCCGCTGGTGCTGCTGGTGCTCGGGCAGTCGAATGCGGCCAACCATGCCGAGCCAGGCCCGCAGCCCGCGCCGCCGCTCTCGCTCTGGCATGGCGGCGATTGCTACCGCGCCCAGGCACCGCTGCCCGGCGCCACCGGCCAGGGCGATAGCTTGTGGCCATGGCTGAACCAGGCCCTGGGCGGCGAGCTGGCGGGCAGACCCCTGCTGTTTGTCCTGCTGGCAGTGGAAAGCACGCGCCTGGCCGACTGGACCGAGGCCGGCCCACTGCACAGCCAATGGCAACAGCTGCTGCTACAACTGCGAGCCAGCCAGCTCAAGGTCGACCTCGTGCTCTGGCAGCAGGGCGAGGCCGATAGCCGCGCGGCGACCACGCCGGACGCGTATCGGCAAGGCCTACACAAGCTACAGGCCCAGTTGCATGCCGGTGGTGTGTCGGCGCCCATCATGCTCGCACGCTCCAGCTATTGCCCGCCGGCCCAACATCAGGCCATCCATGCCGTGCAGACCGAGCTCGCCTTGCAGGCAGCCGGCTTTCTGGCCGGGCCGGATACCGATGCGCTGCAAGGCCCGGCACGCTCGGGCGGCTGTCATTTTTCCCGCACCGGTCTGCAAGCTGCCGCCGCCAGCTGGGTCGCCCCCTTGCGCGACTGGGCCAGCAAGCAGCAGAGCGTGGTCCAAGTACAGGCAAGCCATTGAATAAACGTTATATCTGGATGATTTCACTATGATACTCAGCGCCTCGACCCCGACTGCCAGCAGCCAGGCCAATGCCAGCGTGCTCTGTCACGGCAATCCACGCTTTGCCGATGCGAATCTGGCCCGCATCGCCCGCACCGAAGGACTGGAAGCTGCCTGGCTGACCGCCTTCAAGCGCGATGGTGTGCGCTGTGCCGCCAGTGTGAGCGGCGATTTCGCGGTCGCACTCAACGACGGTCAGGGGCGCATCTATCTGGCGGTCGACCGTTTTGCCATCCGCACCCTGTGCTACCGGCAGGACGGCCACCAGCTGCGCTTCGCCCAGCGCGCCGACGAGCTGATCAGCCAGGATACTGAGCGCGAGGCGCAGATCGACCCGCAGGCGATCTTCGACTATCTGTATTTCCATATGATCCCCTCGCCGCGCACCATCTTCCGCGATGTGCTGCGCCTGCCACCCGCCCATTACGCACTGTTCGAGGGCGGTGAGCTCGAGGTATCGCCCTACTGGACCGCGAGCTTTCACGAGGATCATCACAGCTCCTTCGAATCCTTCCGCGCCACTTTCCGCCAGCTGCTCAAGGATTCGGTCGCCACCCAGCTCGGCCAGCTCGATCCGAGCAAGATTGGCTGCTTCCTCAGCGGTGGCACCGATAGTTCCACCGTGGCCGGCATGCTGGGCGCGGTCAGCGAGCAGGCCGCCAATAGCTACTCGATCGGCTTCGATGCCGCCGGCTATGATGAGATGGCCTATGCACGCATCGCCGCCAAGCACTTCAAGACCCGCCACCACGAGTACTACGTGACGCCGGAAGACCTGGTGCGCAGCATTGCCGAGGTGGCCGCCCACTACGACCAGCCCTTCGGCAATTCATCCGCCCTGCCCGCCTTCTACTGCGCCAAGGTGGCGCGTGCCGATGGGCGCGAGAAAATGCTGGCCGGCGATGGCGGCGACGAGCTGTTTGGCGGCAATAGCCGCTATGCCAAGCAACGTGTATTCGGCTGGTATCAACACCTGCCCGAGCCGCTGCGCAATGGCCTGATGGAGCCGATGCTGGAGCGGCGCGCGCTGAGCAAGGTGCCGCTCTTGCGCAAGGCCGCCAGCTATGTCGAACAGGCCAAGGTGCCGATGCCGGATCGACTGCAGATGTACAACCTGCTGCTGCGCCTGGGCACCGAGCAGGTGCTGACGGCCGACTTCCTGGCCCAGGTGGATAGCACGGCACCGGCCGAGCAGCAACGCGCAGTGTGGAGCCAGGCCAAGGAGGGCAAGGCCATCGACCAGGTTCTGGCCTTCGACTGGCGCTACACGCTGGCAGAGAACGATCTGCCCAAGGTGGTCGGCACCACCCAGCTGGCCGGCGTGGCAGTGGGCTTTCCGATGCTGGACGAGCGCTTGCTGGAGTTTTCCCTGCGCCTGCCGGCCGATTACAAGCTCAAGGGCCTCAAGCTGCGCTGGTTCTTCAAGGAGGCGCTGCGCGGCTTCCTGCCGGACGAGATCATCAGCAAGAAGAAGCAGGGCTTCGGCCTGCCGTTCGGTGTGTGGGCCACCCAGCACAGCGGCCTGCGCAGCCTGGCCGAGGACTCGCTGAATAGCCTGGCTCGGCGCGGCATCGTACGTGCCGACTTCATCCGCAGCCTGCTGGAGGAAAAGCTGACCGAGCACCCCGGCTATTACGGCGAGATGGTGTGGATCCTGATGATGCTCGAGCAGTGGTTGCAGGCCAAGGCGCCCAAGTACGGACTGGCCTGAGACCGTGCAGCGCAGCTACGGGAAAAAATAAAAAACCGGGCCTGACCCGGTTTTTTATTGGCTAACAGTCAGGGCGGCGCTTACAGCCCATCAAGCTTGATCTTGTGCTGACGCTTGCGCACCTTGGCCGCCAGATAGTTACGATTGCTCTTGGTCGGGAACACGCCGGTGGAGATCACTTCCTGCACCTCGATGCCGTAATCCTTGAGCTGCTGCGCCTTGTCCGGGTTATTGCTGAGCAGGCGCACCTTGCTCACGCCCATGGCCTTGAGCATCTGCGCGGCCGGCTCGAAGCTGCGGCCGTCCTCGGGCAGGTTCAGGCAGCGATTGGCCTCGAAGGTATCCATGCCCTGCTGCTGCAGGCGATAGGCAGCCAGCTTCGCGTACAGGCCGATGCCGCGCCCTTCCTGGCGCAGGTAGAGCAGGATGCCGCCTTCACGGCTGAACATCTTCAGGGCCTCGTGCAGCTGCGGACCACAATCACACAGCTCGGAGCCGAATACCTCCCCGGTCAGGCATTCCGAGTGCACGCGCACCAGCGGCACCGCCTGCTCCTTCCAGGGCGCAAAGGCGACGGCAATGTGCTCGTCCTCGCCAAAGCCATCGAAGGTAAAGAATTCCGAGCCTGCCGGCAGGTCCTTGAGCGGGATGCCGACGCTGTCTTTGAGAGCAACCATGAGATTCAATCTGCAGGGCGATGGCCACGGGCGCATCGCGGGGATTTAAACAGTCGGGCAGCGACGAGGGACATTCGCCGTGCCTGCTTGTCGAGCAGATGGGGGCGATAGGCGCGCTTACAAGTGCCGGTGCCGATTCAAGGCGCGGCAGGCGCGCTGCCCGGCTCAGCCACTTCTGTCTTGGCGGCCGGTGTCGCCTGCTCGACGGTAGCTTCCGGCACCGCGGCCGGCTTGGCCTCGGCATCTTCAGGCAAGGGGGCCGGCTCTTGCCAGCGACCAAGCTTGCTCAGCTTCTGCTTGAGGCCAGGCAGTTGGAAGCCGGCACGGTAAGCGCGCTGCGCAGCAGCCAGCGATTCCTCGTAACGTTGCAGGTCGAAGTATGCCAGACCGACGCTGTAGTCGAAATTCATGTCCGATTCGGGCGCCTGCTTGAGGCCGGCTTCCAGCTTGCTCAGCGCCTCGGTCTTATTGCCCTGCTTGATCAACCAGTTTGCCCACAGCACCTTGACCATGCCATCGTCGGGCGCAAAACGTTCGGCCCGGTCGAGCCAGCAATCCACCGTATAGCGCGAGCCGCGCGGCTTATTGTTCTGCTCGCGCAGGGCCAGATTCATCATGGATAACAGCGCGCGGTGATGATTGGGAAAGGCGCGCAAGGTGTAATCAATATCGCCACCGACATGTAAGGCAGTGCGCCCTCTGATCAGTGATTCGATATAGGGGGTGAAATGCGCGCTTTCCACCAAGCGCTTGGGTTCACCGAATTGATGGCGGTAATCAAATGGGCCAAAGGCATTACCCACGCTACCACAGGTCATTTCATCCGCCTGGGCGGCCAGGCCACCCAGCATGCACAGCAGGAACAAGTACTTACGCACACCACACCTCAGAAAGAAGCCAAGCAGGCGATTAGTCTAACTCGGCACCTGCTATGCCGACATAGTAGTCTTGGCCCAGTGGCTTTTTTCATCGAATTGATTTCGTCTTTTCTATTATTTAAATAGCGCGCATGAATATTAGAAAATTAGACATATTGACTCATAAAGAATCACGCCAATACATCGCGTAAACTCGGCCGCTCACGCTATTACCACCCACCGCCTTGTGCTTGCATACATCGCAGTGGGCCCGATCAGGATTCCGAACCCGCATGCATGGTGAATTCGCACAGCGCCTGAACTGGCATCTGTTCAGCGCCCTGGATGGGCTGACCCGCCTGGGTAAGCCTGTCGCCCAGCCTCTGGCGCCAGGCCGGCCACAGCCTGCCATTTGGTTATTTATTTCCACCATTGGCGAAATGAATGCGATTGGCGGCTTTCTCGAGCGGCTCGCCACGCTGATACCCGCCGAACACTGGGTCATACTCAGCGACCGCAAGATCTACCGCAGCGCCTATCTACAGCGTTTTCCCAGCGCCCAGGTGGTAGAGATTTCCGACGACCCGCGGGAAGCTGCCGCGCTGGCTGCGCAACGCCCGCCAGCGCTGCTGCTAGTGGCGGAAATTCCACTGCAACCGTCCGATGCGCCATGCCGGCTGCCCTATGCCTGGGCACATAGCGCGCGCCGGCATGGCGCGGCCCTGCTGCTACTCAATGGTTGGCCCTATCGCTATCAACCAAGCTGTCGCGCTGATCTGCTCGAACGCAAGCTGCTGGGCCGCGCTTGGCTACGGGCTTTCGATCTGGTCTGCATCCAGGATCAGGCCGGCGCCGACTTCGTGCTCGCGCACGGGGCAAGGCCGGCCAGCGTGCATATCACCGGCAATATGAAGTTCGATGCACTGGCCCAGTCCAGCACCCCGCCAGCCGAAGCCGAGAATAGTCTGGCCAGCTGGCTGCAGGCGAGCGGGCGCCCGAGCATCGTGGCCGGCTCGGTCACCGATGCGGCCGAGCAGGAACTGGTGCTGGCCGCCTTTGCCCTTTTGCGCCAACAGGAAGCGAACGCGCGCCTGCTGCTGGCCCCGCGCCACCCGGAAAACCCGGCCGTGATGGCCAATATCGCCCAGCAATGCCAGCAGTTCGGCCTTAGCCAGCAGCTGCGCAGCGCCATGCTGGCGGGCGAGGCCGACCGCGCTGCCGCCTGCTTGGTGCTCGATACCATGGGCGAGCTGCGCACAGCGTTTCGCTTTGGCGCCGCCAGCCATATCGGCCGCGACCATAATCTGCTCGAACCGCTCTGCGCGGGCCTGCCGGTCAGTGCGCTGCCCGACTGGAACAGCAGCTATCCCAGCTACCCAGTGTTCAAGCTGCTGGCCGAGGGCGGTGATGTGGCGCTACATGACGACGCGCGCGGCCTGGCCGACTGCTGGCAGGCCGCCCTGCGCGCGCATACAGCCGCCCAGCAGGCCGCGCGCGCGCAGAGTCTGCACCAGCGCTTTGGCGGCGCGACCGAGCGTAGCTGGCAGCTCGCCAGCCCCTATCTGAACCAGGCCAGGGCGCGCCTAGGCCTGACCTGAGGCCGTCGCACCGCCGGGCCAGTAGCCCGCACGATGAAAAAAGCCGCCCTAAGGCGGCTTTTTGTTGGCTGGCGACGCTTAGTTGGCGCTGATGCGCGTGATGGCGCTGCGCGTCAGCACATAGAGCGCACCATCCTGCCCGACCAGCATATCGACTGGGTTGCCGGCAACACGTGCGAACGCATAGGCGGCATTACCATTGGCCAGGTCCAGGCGGGCGATAAAGCGGCTCACATAGTCGGCAAAGTAGTAATTGCCGCGGTAGCTGGCCGGAAAGGCGCCATTGGCCGGGTAGAAAGTGCCGCCGGCAATCGAGAAGCCGGTGAAGAAGCCGCCAGGCCCAGAGCCGGCCGGATTGGCCGCGCTGTGCTTATAGCTGAACAGCGGTGCGGCGTGGTTGGCCTGCAGGCCATCCGGGCCTTCCGAGTTGGGCCAGCCATAGTTGGCAGCGGCCACGCCCTGGTTGATCTCTTCCCAGGTGTTCTGACCCACATCATTGATATGGATGCGCCCGGTGACCGGCTGCACAGCAAAGGTGAACGGGTTGCGCAGGCCATAAGCCCAGACCGCGCGGGCAAGGCCGGCTTGGCTGGCGTAGAAGGGGTTATCGCTCGGAATGGTGCCATCGGCATTCACGCGCAGCAGCTTGCCAAACACGCTGGACAGATTGGCTGCCTGCGCGCCGTTGGCATTGTCGCCCACACCGATATACAGCTTGCCATCCACGCCAAAGTGCAGTGCACCGCCATTGTGATTGGTGGCGCCGGAGAGATTTGGCAGCTCAATCGGCAGGCCGAGATCGGTGTCCTCAAGGCCATTCGATACATCATTGCTGAGCAGGATGCGGCTAATGCGGTTGTGCGCCCCGCCCTGCGGGCTCGTGTAGTGCACATACAGGCGTCCACTGCTGGCAAAGTCGGGGGCCACGGTCAGGCCGATCAGGCCACGCTCACCAGTGGCATCCACGCTGAGCTGGTGCGCAGCACCGGCCAGCAGCGCGCCATTCTTCACCACACGCACTGCACCACCCTGCTCGGCCACAAAGAAGCGCCCATCTGGGGCCTGGGTAAAGGCGGTGGCGCTGTTCAGGCCACTGACCCAGCTCTCGTTCTTGCTGAAGCCCTGCGGCAGTGTGGCGCTACCGCCAAAGCTGACCGTCGCACTGGCCCAGGCACTACGCTGCCCGGCCGCATTGCGCGTGCGGGCGCGGATGATGTGCTGACCCGCCGGATACAGGCTGGTATCCACGTCCACCGCATAGGGCGCCACGGTGTCCTCGCTACCTAGGGTCGCGCCATCGAGCTGGAATTCCACCCCGACCGTGCCGCTGACCGCCGTCGCACTGATGGTCTGCACACCGGTCAGATTGTTCGCGTAATTGGCCGGCGCGGTCAGGCTCAGGCTGGGCGTGCCGCCGCCATCGTCCGGCTCATCCTCCGCGCCACCGCAAGCGGCGAGCAATAGTGTCAAACCTAATAGACTGAGATTGCGCATATTTCCTCCTTGTGGGTCTTGTTAATTTGTTTGCTGGACCGCAGTACCCGCGCGCCTAACGCTTGGCTTCGGCCTGCAGCACGCGCTGGCGACGGCTTTCCGACAGACAGATGCCGCTGGCGACCGAGACATTCAGGCTTTCCACCGTGCCGAACATCGGGATGCTGACCAGCACATCGCAGTGCTCGCGCGTCAGCCGGCGCATGCCCTCGCCCTCGGCCCCCATCACCCAGGCCAGCGGGCCAGTCTGGTCAAAATGGTAGAGATCGGTTTTGGTATCCATATCGGTGCCCGCCACCCAGATGCCGGCATCCTTGATATCGCGCAGGGTACGCGCCAGATTGGTCACCACGATATAGGGCATTACCTCGGCTGCGCCGCAGGCCACCTTGGACACGGTGGCATTGATGCCGACCGATTTGTCCTTGGGCGCGATCACGGCATGCACGCCCATCGCATCGGCCACGCGCAGGCAGGCACCCAGATTATGCGGATCGGTAATCCCATCCAGAATCAGCAGGAGCGGCGGGCCGCTGATGTCTTCCAACACGTCCTCGAGCGCCATGAAGGTCTTGTTAGCATCGATGACCGCTGCCACGCCCTGGTGGCTGCGCTGGCCGGTCAGCCCATCCAGGCGGCTCGCATCGGCCGGAATCAGCTTGATCTTGTGTTGGGCCGCCAGCTTGAGCAGCTCGTTCATGCGCGGGTCGTGGCGTTCGCGGCTTACATAAAGCTCGAGCACACTGTCGGGCAGGCGGGAAAGTCGGGCGGTGACGGCATGAAAACCGTGCAGGACGCGGGTATTGGACATGGTGAGTTCCTTGATGGTGTTCTGTTACGGGCACTGCCAGCAAACCCATTTTCGTCGCGATGCGACGTTGCTCGCGAAAAATGTCTCCTCACCTATCGATATAGGTAGCGTCGACTTTTTTCACTCGCGCCTTGCCTCGCTGAGAAACTGGGCTTGCTGGCAGCGCCCTTATAGCGCCTGCTCAACCAGCAGTTGCAAGCTGCGCCGGCCTTGCCATTCATTCACGGACAGCTGATAGACCGCCTCGATCTCGTCGGGCAGCGGATCGGCGTGCTGAAAGCGCATCGCCTCGAACAGTTGGCCGCCCTGGCCCTCCAGCTGCAGCTTCAGGTGTTTTTCGCCCACGACGCGCTGGCTGCGCACCCGGAAGCGCCCGATAAAGCGCGGCGCCGGAAAGCCCTGGCCCCATACGCGCCGATCGAGGCGCTCGGCCAGTTCCAGGCACAGCGCATCACGGCTCAGCTCGCCATCGGTTTCCACGGTGCGAGTTAGCTCGGCCTCACTCAGCAGCTCGCGGCACACGGTTTCGAATACGGCGCGGAAGCGCTCGATGCCGGCCGGATCGGCCAGGGTCAGGCCGGCCGCCATGGCATGACCGCCGAACTTGGCGATCAGTGCCGGTTCGCGCTTGGCCACCAGGTCAAGCGCATCGCGCAGATGCAGGCCAGGGATAGAGCGCCCCGAGCCCTTGATCTCGCCCGCCAAGCCCTCGGCCAGCACGATGGTCGGGCGGTGATGCTTGTCCTTGAGCCGGCTGGCTACTAGGCCGACCACGCCCTGGTGGAAGTCCGGGTCGAAGACGGTCAGGCTGTAACGGTCGTCCACACTGATCTGGTCGAGCTTGCTCTGCGCAATCGACTGCATATCGGCCTCGATATTGCGCCGCTCGCGGTTCAGCTGATCGAGCTCGCGCGCCATGGCCAGTGCCGCCTCATGGCTGTCGGCCACCAGGCAGGCAATCCCTAGGCCCATATCGTCGAGCCGGCCCGCTGCGTTCAGGCGAGGGCCGACCATGAAGCCGAGATCGAAGGCACTGGCACGACGCACCTCGCGTCCGGCAGCCTGGAAGATGGCCAGCACGCCCGGACAGGCGCGCCCGGCCCGCATGCGCTTCAGGCCCTGCTCGACCAGGATGCGGTTATTCGCGTCGAGTTTGACCACATCGGCCACCGTGCCCAGCGCCACCAGGTCGAGCAGATCGGCCAGGTTGGGCTCGGGCCGCTCGGCAAAGGCATTGCGGCGGCGCAGTTCGGCGCGTAGGGCCAGCAGCACATAGAACATCACCCCCACCCCAGCCAAATGCTTGCTGGCGAAGCGGCAGCCAGGCTGATTCGGGTTGACGATTAGCGCCTCGGGCAGCTGCTCGCCAGGCAGATGGTGGTCGGTGACCAGCACCTCGATGCCCAGTTCGCGCGCACGCGCCACACCGGCCACGCTGGCGATGCCATTGTCCACTGTCACGATCAGCTGAGGCTGCTTACCGGCGGCCAGGTCGACGATTTCCGGGGTCAGACCATAGCCGTATTCGAAACGGTTCGGTACCAGGAACTCGACCCGTGCACCAAACAGGCTCAGGCCGCGCAGGCCAACGGCGCAGGCGGTTGCACCATCGGCATCGTAATCGGCCACGATCAGGATGCGCTGCTGCGCGGCAATCGCGTCCGCCAGGCGCACGGCGGCTTCCGCCGCGCCCTTCAGGCCCTCGACCGGCAGCAGATGCTTGAATTCGGCCTCCAGCTCCTGCGGGTCGGCAATGCCGCGTGCGGCATAGATGCGCGCTTCCACCGGGTGCAGGCCGGCAGCCAGCAGGGTTTGCTCGGCCTGGGCGGGAACGGGGCGGGTCAGGATATGCATGGGCTTAAATGGCGGCGGCCAGCACAGAGCTGGCCGCGAAATCGGAAACAAGGTCGCTATTGTGCCGCGTTTTCACCGCCAAGCGCAGGCTTAAAGTTGCTTGAGCGGGCGCGGCTTGCGCCAGAACTTCCAGCGCTGCCCGGCATGTAGCGTGATCTGCACGGTGCGATCTTCGCCCGGCAGGACCAGACAAACATCATCGACCTTCCCCTGCCGCCAGGCCTGCCAGAGCGGCAGCAGAAAGCCTTGCTCAAGCACCTGCAGCGCGGCACGCCAGGCATGGATATCACCGCGATTGAGCGGCGCGACCAGACTGTCAAGCAACAGCAGGCTGTCGGGCGGCGGTAGATGCTGGAGCCCATCCGGCAGATCGCCATGCGCGATGCCGGCCGCCTGGGCCAGACCGCGCGCCAGCGCATCCTCGGCATACAGCTGCGCGGCGGGTTTGGCCAAGGCACGCAATGGCTGGCCTTCACCCCATAGCCACACCGAGTTGGCGGAAAGCTGGCCGGCCTGCTCGCGCACATCGTTGACCGGCTGGGTGTATAGCAGCATCTGGATCTCGTTCAGCAGCCGGTGCCAGGCCATGGCGTTCTCGCCGCGCGGCATGCAGGGGCGGATATCGCGCCCGAGCGCCTCGGCCAGCGGCGTCGTCTGGCCATCCATGGCCATGGGCAGGCGTAGATACCAGCGGCTGGGCGTGGCGGCCACGAAGCTGTAGCCATCGGCACGGTATAAGCCGTTCAGCGCGTCAACCAAGGCCTGTGCCTCGTCCATGCGCAGATTGAGTACGCTGGCGTCAAACAGCAGCGCGCGGTCGCGGTCGGCGCGCAAATGCACAGGGTCGGCGCGCAGCCAGTGGCCGGCCTCGGCATCAGGCAAGTCCAGAGCCAGGGTCAGCGCGGCGGCGCTGACATCCTGTGCGTTAAAGGCCTGGCGCAGCCATTGCTCAGTACTGGCCGGCGCCGACACGCACTGCTCGCCACGTCCGAGCAGGGCCGTCAGGCCGGGCAGGTCCAGATCGGCACTCGGGTCAAAGGCCATCTGGCCGGGCTGCGCAGCAAAGCGCAGCGAGGGAATCACAAGGGTCAGCATCAGATCGACAAGGAGTTATTGCTGGTGTCGCCAGGCGCGGCGGGCTCTTCCGTCTCCACCAGGCGTTCGGCGCGGTAGAACACGCAATCGGCACCAATTTCGTGCTGGTTGACGATGCGGAAGGACAGTGAGCCTTCACGCGTGCCGGGGGCGCTGTAGATCTTGCCTAGCTCGAGTTCGGGCTTGGCCAGTATCAACAGATGGTGGTTGCCATTAAGCGGATCGGGACGCAGATACAGCGCGAGCAGATTATCCCAGGACTGATGATCGGTGACCTTCTCCCACTGCGACACCTTGGCGCGCCGGGTCAGCCGTACCGATTCTGGATCGCGCCCGAGCAGCTGCACGCCGGCCAGCATCTCGCCCTGG
Source organism: Chitinimonas taiwanensis DSM 18899 (assembly GCF_900119825.1). Lineage (GTDB taxonomy): Bacteria > Pseudomonadota > Gammaproteobacteria > Burkholderiales > Chitinimonadaceae > Chitinimonas > Chitinimonas taiwanensis. The sequence goes on from NZ_FPKR01000005.1 coordinate 63,329, forward strand.
GCACGTGCGATCGCGCGCCGCACGATGCCGATGCGCCAGTTCACATCCTTGTCGGTGCGCACACCGAGAATTTGCCCGACCTTGAGCCAGCCCGTGTGCTTGACCAGCTTGAGCCCAACGCCGGTAGCGCTGACATCCTCGACCTGGGCGCGCTCCACGGTCGGCTCCAGCGTCTTGGTATTGCTCTGCTGCTGGGCGGCGGCCACCAGGCGGCGCACGGCGGTGAAGTCGTAGACGATATTGAGCGAGCCGCTGATCGCCTTGCGCTCGGCCATGCGTTTGATCTCGCGACCACTCCAGCGATTCTTCAGATGCTTGATCACGGTCAGCGTCTCGGCCAGCTCCAGCTTGCCGCTCGGATCGATCTTCTGTGGCACGCTGCGCTGATTGGCGATCAGCTGCTCGAGCGCGATCAGCTCGCGCAAGCTCTTCTCCAAGCCATAGAACAGACCCTTGCCTTCCTGTTTGAGCTGGGTAGGCACGCGGGTCAGCACGGTGGGCGGGTTGTCGTTATTGTCGACCTGGCCAAACGGCGTGGCGCTCGAGTGCTGGTCGCTCACACTAATGAAGCCGGCCAGCGCATCAGCCAGTCGATCGGCAATCAAAAGCTGGCGGCCCTGCAGATCAGGCGTCAGCGTGCGCGAGAGCAGCACGAGATGGGCCAGCTGCTTTTGCAGGCGACCCGCATCGCCTTCGTTCTTCTGGGTGATGCGCACACTGAGCGTGCCACCGAGGCCGAGCGCGAACTCGGCCGCCGGGCGGATCTCATGCCAGGGCAGGCGATCGGTCTTCGGCTCGCGCACAAAGCGCACCACATGATCGCGCCCTATCCAGTACAGCCAGTTGGCCACCGAGGCCTGCACGAGCGGGGTATTGGTCGGCTTGCGCGCCAGCTCCACCATTTCACGCCGCAATGCCTCGGTATAAAGGCTGAGGATGATGTCGCAGAACGGCACCATATTCTGGGTGAGCAGATTCATGCGCGCATGATTGGATTGCGCATCCAGCATGGCGGCCAGCGCCGCCTCCAGAATGGTGCGCAGGCTGGCATCCACCCCGCGCAAGATGACCAAACCGTCCTGGCGCTCCTTGCCGCGGCGAAGTTCCTGGTTCAGCCATTCCTGCAGCGATTGCATCGCCTGCATGGGCGCCAGCTCGGCTGCGCTCTGGACGGTGGCAATCGCCTTCTCCAACCGCGACTCGCGGCCAAAGACAAACAGTCGTTTCAAGGTATCGATCATGTGTTTTTATCGCTTGGGTCGTGGCGGCATTTTAACGCCGCAAATCTCATGCCACTTTATATTCGTGGGTGCTGTCGCAGCTTTGGTTCCCATGCCCGCTGTGGCAAACTGCGCGCTTCGCTTTTTTAAAGGCTGGTAGCAACCTGTTGCGCAATTGTGTCTCGAAGCCAACATCCGTTTCCTACCCCAAGCAGCCCCTTATGAATTCCTTCGAATGGTTGATTGGCCTGCGCTATACGCGGGCCAAACGCCGCAACGGCTTTATTTCCTTTATCTCCGCTGCCTCCATGATAGGCATTGCCTTGGGCGTCGCGGCGCTGATCGTCGTGCTGTCGGTCATGAATGGCTTTCAGCGCGAAATCCGCGGGCGGATTCTGGAAGTGGCCTCGCATATCCAGGTCAGCGGCCAGGGTAATCGGCTGGCCGACTGGCAGACCGTGGCGAATGAGCTGAAAGGCGCACCCAAGGTGCTGGCCACCGCCCCCTACGTGCAGGCGCAGGGGCTGATCTCGTTTGACGGCAATGTACAGGGTGCCATGCTGCGCGGCGTCCTACCCGCGCAGGAAGACCAGGTGGCAGGCCTGGGCCGACATATGGTGGCCGGTCGCCTTGATGCCTTGAAACCAGGCGAGTTCGGCATCGTGCTCGGCCAGGACCTCGCGCGTGCGCTGGGCGTGGGCCTGGGTGAAAAGATCACCATGATCACCCCGCAGGGCAATATCACCCCAGCCGGCATGGTGCCGCGCATGAAGTCCTTTACCGTGGTCGGCCTGTTCCGCATCGATATGTATCAGTACGACGCAGGTCTGGCGCTGATTGCCCTGCAGGATGCGCAAAAGCTGTTCCGCATGGGCGAGGAAGTGAGCGGCGTGCGCCTGAAGATCAGCGATCCGCTCGAGGCACCCTATGTGTCGCAGCAGCTGGCCCAGGCCAGCCAGCGCCCGCTCTGGTTTAGCGACTGGACCATGGAGAACTCGCAGTACTTCCGCGCCGTGCAGATCGAGAAACGCATGATGTTCCTGATCCTGACGCTGATCGTGGCGGTTGCCACCTTCAATCTGGTCTCGGGCCTGGTGATGGCGGTCACCGACAAGCAGGCCGATATCGCCATCCTGCGCACGCTGGGCGCCTCGCCGGGCAGCATCATGCAGATCTTCATGATCCAGGGTGCCACGGTCGGCATCGTCGGCACGCTCAGCGGCGTCTTGGGCGGCGTACTGCTGGCCTTGAATGTGGGTAGCGTGGTCAGCTTCTTCGAAGGTCTGCTGGGCATGCAGGTGCTATCACCACAGGTCTATCTGATCTCCTCGCTGCCCAGCGAGGTCTTGCTCAGTGATGTGAGCGCCATCGGCCTGATTTCCCTGGTGCTGGCCTTCCTGGCCACCCTTTACCCAAGCTGGCGTGCCGCCAAGACCAACCCGGCGGAGGCGCTGCGTTATGAGTGAGCTGATTCTCGAGGCCAAAGGCCTCAGCAAGACCTATCCCGATCTGGAAGTACCGGTATTGGACGGGGTGAACCTCAGCGTGACCAAGGCCGAGAAGCTGGCCATCATCGGCAGCTCCGGTTCGGGTAAGAGCACGCTGCTGCATCTGCTCGGCGCGCTCGACACGCCTTCGCAGGGCGAGGTACTGATCCAGGGCCAGAACCCGTTTACGCAGAGCGAGGCCGCGCGGGGCAAGCTGCGCAATCAGCTGCTGGGCTTCGTCTACCAGTTCCACCATCTGTTGCCCGAATTCAGCGCACTGGAGAACGTCGCCATGCCGCTGCTGATCCGTCGCCTGCCGCGCAGCGAGGCGCATGCGCGCGCGGCCAGCATGCTGGAGAAGGTCGGCCTTGCCCATCGCCTGCAGCACAAGCCGGGTGAGATGTCCGGCGGCGAGCGCCAGCGTGCCGCGATTGCCCGTGCTCTGGTCAGCGAGCCGGCCTGCCTGCTGGCCGATGAGCCGACCGGCAATCTGGACAGGCATACGGCCCATGCGGTGTTCGACCTGATGCTGAGCCTGAACGATAGCCTGGGCACCGCCCTGGTCATCGTCACCCACGACCCGGAACTGGCCGCACGCACCGGCCGCGTCTTAACCCTGAACGACGGCCGCTTGGCCGTCTAAGCCCTGCGCCGCAGCGAAACCGCCATGTACAAGCTCATTATTCAAGCGCCCGAGATTGCCACCCAGAACCTGAAACGCCTGGCCCAGCTGTGCGGTGCCAGCGAGATCAGCGCCGTGCGCGCAGGTCAGCTCGCCCACCAGGCTTTCAAGCTGCAGGCGGCGGAGCCCGATAGCCAGGCGGCCGTGGCAACCTTCTGTGCCGAAGCCGGCTATGACTACGCTTTTGTTGCGCACGATGCGCGGCTGGCTGATATCGGCCTCGTGGTCATGGATATGGACTCCACGCTGATCACCATCGAGTGCATCGATGAGATCGCCGACATGCAGGGCATCAAGGAACAGGTCGCCGCCATCACCGCGCGCTCGATGCGCGGCGAGCTCGACTTTCGCCAGAGCCTGACTGAGCGGGTGGCCTTATTGGCCGGCCTTGAGGAAAGCGCGCTGGAGCGTGTGTATAACGAGCGCCTGCAGCTGATGCCGGGCGCACCGACCCTGCTGAAGGCCGTGCATGGCGTAGGCGCACGCACGCTGCTGATTTCCGGTGGTTTCACCTTCTTCACAGAGCGCCTGCAGGCCAAACTGGGCCTGAGCCGGGCCATTGCCAATGTGCTGGAAGTAGTGGATGGCCGACTGACCGGGCGCATCGTGGGTGATATCGTCGATGCGCAGCGCAAGGCTGATGAGCTGGCGCGCTACCAAGCCGAACTGGGCCTACGCCGCGAGCAGGTGATTGCGCTTGGCGATGGGGCGAACGATCTGCTCATGCTCGCCGCAGCCGGATTCGGTATCGCCTGTCACGCTAAGCCCAAGGTCAAGGCCGAGGCCGCATTTGCGCTTGATCAGACCGGGCTCGACGGCGTACTCGCCTATTTCGACTGAGCGCAAGTCAGGAGCAATTACTCCAATCCGCAATCGGCGGGCGTGAATTTTTGCATTGCAGCAATTTACCCGCAGAACGAAATGCAGCACCAGCAAGCATTTGGCATAAATTGAGGCAAATACTCGTGTTTAGAGCAAATACTTGCAGCTAAGTATTTGATTTTTTGTTGTTGCGCTGCACAAAACTACATCCCAAAATGCACTGGCATCCACAAGATGCCAACTGCAAAAAAGGAGCGTAGCCATGATGATTATTCCCGCACTGGTGATCCCGCTGTTGCGTGAACTGGAAACCCTGTTTTCCAAGCCGCGTCACACGACGGACGATCTGCCCGCCGAATTCCGCCGCGAAGCACACGACGATGGTATCTGCCTGCCCAGCAACCATACCGCCGTGCAAGGCTCACCGGTCTATATGCCGGCCAAGTACCACTAAGCTGCCAGCTCAAGCCCGGGCAGTGCCCCCACTGCCCCCGGCCTAGGACTGCGCCAGAAAGCGCATCAGCCTCTCGGCCACGCGCGCTGGCGCATCGTGGTGCAGATTGTGCCCACAGTCGTCAAGTACCTCGTACTGCAAGCCGGTAATACAGGCTTTGCGCGCCGCGAACTGCGCGGCATCCTCACCCAGCCAGCTCAGCAGCTTGGCTTCGTTGCCAGCCAGCCAGAGCGTAGCTGCCGTAATCTGCCGCCAGCAGGCTTGCGCCTCTTCAAGCCGATACAGCACCGGGTTCACCCATTTGTGGCGCGGATCAGCCCGATACACGATCTGTCCATCGGCCTGCCGTCCCAGTTGCTCGGCCAGCCAGAGGGCCCTGTCTGCAGCAAGACGTGGGTTGTGCTTGCCCAAGCGCGCGGCCAAGGCAGCGAAGTCGGCGAGCGGCTTCAATTCGGGCTCAGTTTGCAGCTCATCCAGCCAACGCCGGTAGCGTCCGGGCGCCAGCTCGGGCCGGGTAGCCGGCAGACCAAAGCCCTCCAGCGAGATCAGCTGGCTGACCCGCTCCGGGCGTATGCCCGCATACAGACTAGCCACCATGCCTCCCATGCTATGTCCAAGCAGGGCGACCGGCTCGCCGCCAGGCGCAAGCTGCCCCAGCAAGGCATCCAGATCAGCCAGGTAGTCGGGGAAGTAATAGCTTTCCGCCGCCCAGCCGCTCTGGCCAAAGCCGCGCCAGTCGAGCGCCACCAGCTGGTAATCGAGCAGTGCAGCCGGCGCTGCGTCGATCAGGAACTGGAAGGTCGCCGCGCAATCCATCCAGCCATGCAGTAACACCAGCAGGCGCCCATCGGGGCGGCCCCAGCGCCAAAGCTGGGTATCGATGCCGCGCAAGCGCAGCTGATGGCACTGGGCAGGACGTAGCGGCAGATAGGGCTCGGTCGACATAGGGTTGATTCCGTTTGAAAAGACAACGCCCGCCAAAAGGCGGGCGTGCTTGACGGGGCTGAGCGGAAACGGCTTAGGCTGCCTGCGTCTGCAACATATCGATCATATCGCTGACTGCACGTTCGACCGAAGGGCCGCTCTCGATCAAGCTGGCTTCGCCGCGCTTGAACAGGTCGATCAGTTCCAGCAGGGTGAATTCCAGACCGTTCTGACCTTGGCGGTTGGTGAACAGATAGCGACTCTTCATCGGGCTAACCCAGGCGAGCTTGGCGCGGCTGAGCGAACCATCAGCCTGATGGAACTCCACCCAGGCGCCGCGGCGCAGCTGATTGGCCACCACATCGTCGTAATCGCGATACTTATCGAGGCCAGCATCCCAGGATGCATCGGCAACCTCGAAACCGGCCACACCGGCACCAATGTCCAGTGCAGGTAGATCATCCAGTGCACGCTCACTCAGCACGGGTGGTGGAGGCAGCGGCACCGGGGCTTCGAGCACCGGAGCAGCCGGGGCCACAATGGCCGGCGACACCGGCTCGGCCTGCTTGAGGCCGCTCTTGATCGCATTCGCATGCGAATTGACCAGCTCGGCAAAGAAGGCCTCGCGCTGGGCACGCTCTACGCCCGCTTCCTCGGTACCCCGCTCAAGACGGCGCAAGAGCTTGGGCAGCAGGTTCACCAGGCGCAGACGCTCCTCTACACCCACCTTGGGTGCCACGCTCCAGATCAGATCTTCCATCGCCTGTGCCGCATCGGCCCAAGCATCCGGCTTCTCTTCCATCTGCAGCGCCGCATGCTGGAGCACCTGGCGCCATTGCTGATGCAGGAAGTCGCGAATCAGCACAGGCATATCGGTCGCCGCAATCAGGCGCGCACTCAGCACCTGCTCGACATGGCGTGCCGCCACTTCCTTGCGCTCGGCCTCGGCCAGCTCATTGGCGACGGCTTCGGCGCTGGAATTGGCCTCCTGCTCCTCATTGGCCAGGAAGGTTTCCAGCTCTTCCAGGGCAATGCCGAAGATGGAGATGTTCTCGTCGAAGTCATTGACGATGCGCTCAACCAACTCAGCCAGCTTGCGATACAGCTTGTCATCGAAACCATCGGCCTCGTCCCAGCCGAGGGCGGCATGGGCGAGCGCATCGAGCAGGCGACGGGTCGGGTGCTGCTTGCGAGCGAAGAACTTGCTGTCCAGCATCGCCACCTTGAGCACCGGAATCTGCAGGCGCCCGATCAGCGCCTTCATCGGCGATGGAATATTGCGATCGTCGAACAGATTGTCGAACAGCATGGCCACGATATCGACGGTCATCGCATCGACATGGCCAAGCGAAGCGGCCAAGCTGGTGGTCTTGATCTGGTGCAGCACATTGGCCGTGCCATGACTGAGCGCATGGGCATCCAGCTCACCCTGGTCGGTCAACGCACCTTCAATCGTGCCTGCCTGCAGCAGGTTCAGCGCATCCAGGAAACTCTGCCCCACGCTGGTCATGAACGCTGGCGCGCCGGCCTGCGGCATGCCCAGCGGCGCATTCACCGGCATTTGCCCTGGCAGGCCGCCCCCCATATTGGGTGCAGGCATGCCCTGCATAGCCTGATTGAAGGCCAGCAGCTGCTGCAGGGAATTGATCAGCTCATTCTCATTGCCAACCGCGTAGGCAGGCAGATCCGCATTGCCAGTATTGCCGCCGGCCTGGGCGAAGCCGCCGGTACCGTAGCCCATCTGCGCGCCATAGCCTGCGCCGCCCTGATTGTCCCAACCAGCCTCAGCGCCAGCAGCTTGCTCACCCTGCTGCGGATTGACCGGCGCGTTACGGCGCGGCTGGGCCGGAGCACGACGGAAGCCCGACTTGGGCAGTACCGGCAGGATATTGCGGTCGATCAGGAAGCGATTGAGGTTCTGGTACACATTCGGCACATTCTCGGACGCCAGCTGCTCAAACTGCTTGAGCACGAGCAGGCGCACATTCATATCGCTTTCGATCTTCTGGCAGGCGCTGCGGAAGGCCTCGACGATGGCTTGCGGGCTCATCGGATTGTCTTCGCGGCTGGCCTCAGGCAGATGCATCAGATGGCCGATGCGGAAATTCAGCGCCGTCAGGTCAGCACCCAGCTTGTTCTTCAGCTTGCTGGTGATATTGGTGACCGCGAGGTCTTCCTCGTAGTCATGATGGCCGACCAGGGACATGGAATCGGCGTCGAAGCTGAACGAGTCGGCGGCACGCTGCGCCCTATCTGGGCGCATGGTCACATCGAAGCCTTCCACGAAACGACGACGGAACTCCTGCTCGATTTCCGTGCGTTTGGCCTGTGCCTCCCCGCGCGCCTGCATGTAAAGGTTGTAGCTATCGCGATCGAGCGATTTGTCAGCCAGCTCGAACAGCGACTCCTCGATGCGATCGAGGATGGTGGACAGCGACTTGGATAGCAGATCCGCCGCCAGATCACGGCAGGACGACAGCATCGCGAGGGATTCGTTCTTGGTATTCATCGCACCAGGGCGCGCTGCGCCAGCTGTTCGCCCGGAGGTCTGGGCCTGATTATTGGGGGCAAATTTCATATCTGCGGCATTCATTGCCTGTACTCCCGGCCGGTTGACGTCGTCCGAATTCGCCGCGGATTGGCACGCGTCACCGCCACGACGACAGCCATGCACACCCGCTTGACCATCGCCAGCCCTTAACCCGACATGGGTTTACGACCATTCTATCGCAATGGAATATAAGACCATGTTAATTTTAACTGTAAGTCCGCGTCAACCATTGCGGAAACAATATTAGACAAACCTTGTATTACCTTGATTATTCTACGATAAACTCATCCAGCCCAACAATGCGGAAAGCATATTTCTGCCACAACAAGCTGTGGATAACTTATTCGACACGATGTCGCTGCAACCATTCCAGAACCAAAGGATAGACCTCCTGCTCGGCCTGTGGGTGGGTCAGCATATCTAGGTGGCCATAATCGCGACGCAAACCGCCGCAGCGCCCCAGTAGCTGCAGCGCCTGCTCATGCGGTCCAGACTCGGCCATGAAGCGCCGCACATCGTCGATATGTCCGCGCACCGGGTCCTGCCCGCCGGCCAGATAGAGCGTGGGTGGCAAGGGTCGCGCCGCAAGCGCTGCACTGTAGTCAAAACCATCCTGTGCATCGACCCAGCGCCGTGCACGCACCCACTGGCGGCTGTCGCGCAGACTCTGGCGCGTTTCGCTATCGGCGCCCATGCCGAGGCGCGCCGCGGGCAGATAACCATAGCGCCATACAAACAAGGTACTGAGTCGCTGCCAGAAAAATTCGATTTCATAGAGGCGCGGCCAGTTCCACACCTGGATGCTGCGCTTGCTGCCCAGATAGACACTGGCACTCATCCTGGCCGCCCATTGCGGATGGCGTGCCAGCATCGCACTGAGTAGCACGCCGCCCCAGGAGTGGGCCACCAGCTGAATGGTCTGTGTGTCACCGTGCAGGCGACTGATCTCGGCCAGCGCCGCCGGGATATCCACCTGAATGCTCTCGGCCTGGCCGTGCTGGCTGTGCGCGCCGATTGGCGGCGTGGAGAGTCCGCGACCACGCAGATCAAGCACATACACATCGAAGCCGCGCGCCGCCAGCCAGGGGCCGAGACCGCGTCCGCGCTCGCTGTAGAAGGTGCGCGCATTGGCAATCGCGCCATGCAGCATCAGCAACGGCTGGCCGGCATCCGCCTGGTGGATGCGGCGCAGATGCAGGCGCTCACCTGGCGCAACAGTCAGGAAATGGGCGCTTTGTTGTGGTGGATGACGATCAGATGACATGGCATTGAAACAAGCGTTTAATCGCCTGGATGCTACGTGGCGGGCGCACGCGACTCAAGCCGACTCGTCCTGACGGAACGGCGCGCGCTCATCCAGCTCGCTCAGATAGTGGGCCAGGCCCCGCCCTTCCTGCTGCAGGAAATGTGCAACGGCATCGCGCAAGCCCGCCTGGGCCAGCCAATGCCAGGACGAGGTTTCCACCGCCTCGAAGCCGCGCGCCAGCTTGTGCTCGCCCTGCGCACCACCTTCGAATACCAAGAGCCCGCGCTCAATGGCGAACTCGATACCCTGGTGATAGCAAAGTTCGAAATGCAGATTGGGCACATGCTGCAAAGCGCCCCAGTAGCGGCCGTACAGGCGCTCGCTATCGAACAGGTTCAGGGCGGCGGCTAGGGGCTCCCCGTCCTGGTAGGCAATGACCAGCAAGCATTGCTCGGCGAACAGCGCCCCCAGGCGCTGGAAGAAGCGCTCATTCAGATAGGGCGTGGCGCGATGCTGGCGGTAGGTGTTGGCATAGCAGCGGTAGAAGAAGTGCCAATCGGCCGGGCTGAGGTCACCCCCGCTCTTGCGCACGATCTGCACACCGCTGGCCGCCACGCGCTTGCGCTCCTGCTTGAGCTTCTTGCGCTTGTCGTGATTGAGGCTGGCCAGAAAGGCCGGGTAGTCGGCATAGCCGCGGTTGAACCAGTGAAACTGCACGCCAGTGCGGCGCAGCAGGCCTTGCGACTGCAGGCATTTGGCACTTAAGGCATCGGGAAACAGACAGTGCAGCCCCGATAATTGCTGCGCCTCGGCCCACTCGAGTACACCGGCAAAGAGTGCTTGGCGCGCCGCCTCATCGACAGCCAGCAAACGCAGGCCTGGCACCGGGGTAAACGGAATGGCGGCCAGCAGCTTGGGGTAGTAGGGCCAGCCGGCGCGCTCGCTCGCATTGGCCCAGGCCCAGTCGAATACATACTCTCCCCAGGAATGCGCTTTCAGATATAGCGGCATGGCTGCCAGCAAGCGCGTTCCCTGCCAGAGCGTCGCGTGCAGCGGCTGCCAGCCACTACCCTCCCCCAGGCAATCGCTCTGCTCGAGCGCCAGCAGAAAGGCATGCCGTACGAAGGGCTGATTGCCAGCCAGCGCATCCCAAGCGGCCGCCTCGATGCTAGCCAGACCAGGCGTAAAGCGCAGCTCCATACGCGGCTAGCCCAACCAGGCCGGCAGCTGGGCACTGAGTGCGGCCCGCTCCGTGGTCGCACTGCCAAGCAGGGCAAAGCCGAGCAAGCGGCCAGCGCCATCGCGGTAAAGCGCGCGCAGCCCGCCTTCCAGCGCCTGGCATTCCCATTCCCCGCCAGCCGTTAACGGCGGGCAGACAATGGTGGGACACGCTGGCGTCTTGACCAGCACCGGCATAGCGGGGTAACTGAGCAGCGGCGCCTGCCCAGCCAGATTGGCCGCCAGCACGCGTGCAGACTGCATGATGGGCTGCACATAGGGCAGGACCAGGCCAGCCACCTCGGCGCAGTCGCCCAGTGCGTAGATCTGTGCATCGCTGCTGCGCAGCTGGCGATCCACCACGATACCGCGTGCCACGGCCAGCCCGGCCTCGGCGGCCAGCTGCGTGCGCGGGCGCAGACCAATCGCGGATAACACCAGATCGGCCTGCAGCGCACTACCATCGGCCAACTGGACCGCATAGCGGCCAGCAGCCTGCTCGACAGCCTGTGCACTCTGACCAAAACAGAAACGCACGCCAAGCGCCTCCAGTCGGCCTTGCAGATAGCGCCCGGCTGCCTCAGGCAAGAGGCGGGACAAGGGCCAGCCAGCCGGATCAACCACGGTGACCTGGATACCGTTGCTGGCTAGGTCCTGGGCGAACTCGCAACCAATCAGCCCCGCACCCAGCAACAGCACTTGCTCCCGCCCTGCCAGCGCGGCCCGAAAACGTGCGTAGTCGGCCAGATCATTGACTTGCAGGACTTGCCCGGCAGCGTCGCCAGCCAGCGGCGGGGCGAATGCATCCGCCCCGAGTGCCAGTACCAGCTGCGAGTAAGCGAGCTCACCGCGCGCGGTGTGCACGCGACGCTGGGCGGGATCAAGCCGCAGCACCGGCGTCTCGGTCCATATCTCGGCGCGCAACTCCTCGGCCATTTTCTCGACCGGCTTCATCACCAGCTGGGCCGCACTCTTCTGGCTGGCCAAGGCGGTGGACAACATGGGCTTGGAGTAGAAGTCGCCGCCATCGGCGCTGATCAGCTGCAGGGGCGCTTCGGGCGCCAGCTTGCGGTATTCGCGCGCCAGGTTATAGCCGGCCAAGCCGGTGCCAATAATGATGAGCGGGGCAGTCATATGCAGCATCTATCCTTGTTCGGTAAAAAAATGGCGGCCACACGGCCGCCATTCTGGGTAAGGGATGTTTATTCGATCGGGGCATCGGCCAGCATGCTGACCGCCGGCAGTTCGCTGCCGATGATGGCCTGGCGGATCGCCTCGATCGCTTCGCGGCGCGGGAAGTTGCGCCGCCAGGCCAGCACGATGCGCCGCGTGGGCGCCGGCTCGACGAACGGACGTATGGTCAGCAACTGTTGATCGGCCGGGGTGATCGAGGTGGCCGGCAGCACGGTGACGCCGATACCACCGGCCACCATATGGCGGATGGTGGTCAGTGAGGAGCCCTGCAAGGTGCGCTGCAAGCTGCCCACTGGCAGCGACTCACGGTTGAGCTCCGGGCAGGTCTGCAGTACCTGGTCGCGGAAGCAATTGCCGGGCGAGAGCAAGAGCACATTCTCATCTTCCAGCTGCGCCGCATCAATGGCCTTCAGCTGCTCCCACGGATGGCCCTTGGGGGTAGCGACCACGAAGGGCTCGTCGTACACCGCCTGGGTGGCGATGCCGCTTTCGCGGAATGGTTCGGACAGCAGGGCGACATCGATATCCCCCTGCTTGAGCATTTCGGCCAGGCGCGCCGTGTAGTTCTCTTCCAGCAGCAGCTGCATCTGCGGCGCTGCCACGCGCAGGCGCGGAATCAGGAAGGGCAGCACATAGGGGCTGATTGTGTAGATGGAACCCAGGCGCAGCGCACCAGACAGCGGATCCTTGCCCTGCTCGGCCAAGGCCTTGATGGTCTGTACCTGTTCGAGCACGCGCTGCGATTCGGAGACGATGCGCTCACCGATCGGCGTCACGCTCACATCGCCGGATGAGCGCTCGAATAGGGTCACGCCCAGCTCATCCTCCAGCTTCTTCACCGCCACCGACAAAGTAGGCTGGCTGACGAAACAAGCCGCTGCGGCCCGGCCAAAATGGCGTTCGCGCGCAACAGCAACGATGTATTTGAGTTCGGTCAGAGTCACAAGCGCCTCGATGCGAGGAAAAGGCCCTAGCCTGGCAGCAGGCTAGCAAGCAAAACGGGCGTGTCTCGCGACACGCCCGCCACGCGGCTGGATTCTAGTTCAGCCCCGCCTATGCGTCACTTCTTGTCGGTACCGGCTGGCGGGAAGCCAAAGCCGGTCCACAGATTCTTGGCGCGGTCCTGCAGCTGTTGCTGCATTTCCACATACATATTGGTGCTCTGCTCGAGGTAGCTGGTCATCATGTTCTGCATGGCCGGCGCCTGGAACTTCATGAACTCGCCCCACATATTGGCATTCGCACCCAGCGGGTTCTCGCCCACCGCCTTGGCCTGATCCTGCAGACGCTCCTGCATCTGCTGGAACAGCTGCATATTCTTTTCCAAATAATTGCCCATCAGGCCCTGCATGGCATGGCCATAGAAGCGGATGATCTGGGTCAGCACATCGTAGGTGAACATCGGGGCGCCGCCGTTCTCCTCTTCGAGGATGATCTGCAGCAACACGCTACGGGTCAGATCCTCGTGGGTCTTGGCGTCTTCGATGACGATTTCGACGTTTTCGAGCACAAGCTGCTTCACATCTTCCAAGGTGATGTAACAGCTGGTCGCCGTGTCATACAGACGGCGGTTCGGGTATTTCTTGATGACGCGCTTTTCGGTATCGGCCAAGTTTGTCTCCGTATTTTTCTCTGAATCAATGACTTAGCTAGAGGATACAGCGTCCGTATCCGCTTTATTGCAGCGCAGCATTCGAGCTTGACGCTGGCAGACCCGCTTCCTAGAATCAATTCGTTGTGCGAAGCAGCATAACTATACCCCAAGGCTTCGTACCTGAGCACTTGCCCCGCAAAACTGGAGAACAGCATGCCCCAAGCCCCCCACACCGAACTGACCCAGCAGCAGCTGGAAAACACCCTGCGCCTCGCGCGCATCAGCCTGGACAGCGCAGAACGTGCGATGCGCCTGCAACTGGATGCGGCCAAACAGGCGCTGGAGGAATCCGCCCAGAGCGCCGCCAAGCTCGCTTCCGTCAAGGACGTGCAGGATGCGCTGAGCCTGCGCGCCGAACTGACCGAGCAAGCCACCGGCTCACTGCTCGGCCTGTCACGCAATATCTATGAACTGGCCTCGCAAACCCAGCAGGAGCTGGCCCGCCTGGCCGAAGAGCAGGTGAATGGCTACCAGCAGTCGCTGATGCAGGGCCTCGATCAGCTGGGCAAGATGACTCCGGCCGGCTCGGACGTGTTCAGCTCCGCTTTCAAATCCAGCATCGCTGCCAGCCAAGCTGCGTTCGACAGCCTGAACAAAGCCAGCCGCCAGGTGGCCGAGTTTGCCGACGCCAGCCTGAAGGCAGCCGGCACTGCCACCAGCGATGCACTGAAGAGCAGCAGCCGCAAATAAGCGCCCTGCCCGCTTCCTCCCCGGCTTTAGGCCGGCAAGAAAAAGCCGCTCCGAGGAGCGGCTTTTTCCTTACTCAGCTCGTCTCAGCCGCGGCCGGGAATGGCCGCCAGCAGCTTCTGGGTATAAGCGTGCTTAGGCTGACGATACAACTCGTCGGCGTTCGCATACTCGACCATTTCGCCGTGGTTCATCACCAGCACTTCGTCGGAGATGTACTTGACCACATTCAGGTCGTGCGAAATGAACAGATAGCTCATGCCGTACTCATCCTGCAGCTCCTGCAAGAGATTGAGCACCTGGGCCTGTACCGATACGTCGAGCGCCGATACCGACTCATCGCAGACCAGGATTTCGGGCTTCATGGTCAGGCAGCGTGCGATGCTGACGCGCTGGCGCTGACCACCCGAGAACTCATGTGGGTACTTGTTGAAAGCCTTCTCATCTAGACCCACGCGCTTGAGCAGCTGCATCGCGTGTTCGGCGCGATCCTTATCGCTGTCGTGGATGCCATGCACGCGCATCGGCTCGAGCAGGATATCGCCCACGGTGAAGCGTGGGTTCAGGCTGGCATAGGGGTTCTGGAACACGATCTGCATCTGGCGCTTATAGGGCATGAACTCCTTGTCGCTCAGCGACATCAGGTTCTTGCCTTCGTAGATCACCTCACCACCTTCGCAGCTGTTCAGGCGCAGAATCGTCTTGCCCAACGTCGTCTTGCCCGAGCCCGATTCCCCGACGATGCCGAGCGTCTTGCCCCGCGCCAGCTTGAAGCTGACATCCTTCACCGCCGCCACTTCCTTGTGACTGAACAAGCCCTGCTTGACCCGGAAGGTCTTCTTCAGATTGCGCACTTCCAGCACGATGGGGTCGCTGGCCAGCACGCCGCGGCTGCGCTCGCCCTGGGGCAGTTCATGCTCGCGGCCGGCCAGGAAGTCTTCCACCACGGGCAGGCGGATGGGACGCTTGTCGATGGTCGGACGACAGGCGAGCAAGGCACGTGTGTACGGATCTTTGGGGGCGGTGAACACCTGCTCGGATGCGCCCTGCTCCTTGATCACGCCGCGGTGCATGACCACGACGTGGTCGGCGATCTCGCGCACCAGCTCCAGATCGTGGGTGATGAACAGCACGCTCATGCCATGGGTGGCCTTGAGCTTGATCAGCAGCTCGATGATCTGCTTCTGGATGGTCACATCCAGCGCGGTGGTCGGCTCATCGGCGATCAACAGCTTGGGCTCGCAGGCAATCGCCATCGCGATCATCACGCGCTGCTGCTGGCCGCCCGACATTTCGTGCGGGTAGCTATTGATGCGGGTTTCCGGGTCGGGGATGCCCACTTCGCGCAGCAGCTCGACCGCACGCTGCTTGGCAGCGGCCTTGCTGAGCGGCTTGTGCAGACGCAGCACTTCGACGATCTGGTCACCGACCTTGTAGACCGGATTCAAGGACGTCATCGGGTCCTGGAAGATCATCGAGATCTGCTTGCCACACAGCGCACGGCGCTGTTTCTCGCTTTGCTTGAGCAGGTCGACGCCTTCGAACACCAGGCCGCTTTCCGGCGCGATCACGGTGTTGGCGCGCGGCAGCAGATCCATGATGGCCATGGCCGATACCGACTTGCCCGAACCCGATTCGCCGACCAGCGCCACGACGCTGTTCTTCGGAATCACATAGTTGACGCCTTTCAGCGCCTCGAAGGTCTCGCTTTTGCCCAGTCGGAAGCTGACGTGCAGATTCTTGATTTCAAGCAGGTTTTCAGTAGTCATCGTGCATTCCTCAGCGGCGGCTGGCCTTGGGGTCGAGCGCATCGCGCAACAAGTCGGTAAACAGGCCAAAGGCGACCACAAAGGTCGACATGACCGTCGCTACCGCAGCCAGCTGCCACCATTTGCCGAGCACGAGCTCCGGCATCACCTCATTGATCATGATGCCCCAGGACACGGCATCGGTCGGCACACCCAGACCCAGGAAGGACAGGATGACCTCGGCCTTGATGAAGTCCACCACCAGCTGCGAGAGCTGCACCAGGATCAGGTGCGAGACATTGGGCAGGATGTGCACGAACATCTTGCGCGCATGCGATGCGCCGATGGCATTGGCGGCCATCACGTAATCGCGACCACGCTGCTTGATGTACTCCGAGCGGATCAGGCGATAGGTGCCGGTCCAGCCGGTGAAGCCAAGCACCAGAATCACCGTGCTGATGCCCTTGCCGAATACGGCAGCGAAGGCCAGAACCAGCAGGATGTAAGGCACCGAGGTGAAGATGTTGTAGAACCACTCGAGCAGATCGCCGAGCTTGCCGCCGAAGTAACCGCCGATGGCGCCCAAGAGCGTACCGACCAGCACCGCCAGCGCAGCGGCAGCCACACCCACGGTAATCGACACTTCACCGGCCTGTATCACCTTGGCGAGGATGTCGCGGCCCCATTTATCACCACCCAGCGGCAGGGTCCAGCTCGGCTTGAGCTCTTCCTGCTCGTAGGCAGCAGCGCGCTGCTCGATCTCAGCGTAGTAAGGCGCCAGCGGGTCGACGGCCTTCTGCTTATCGTCGATGACCAGCACTTCCTGGCTGATCATGCTGTTCTTGCCCTGCGGGTTCGGATAATCCTCACCCAGGAAGGACGGGTTGGCATAGGAGACGCCGACCTCCTCGTTCCAGTCTGCGGCAATCCAGCCGAGGCCCGAAGCCACCGCCATGGCGAAATAAATAGCCAGAATGGCCATGCAGACGCGTGCCAGCTTGTCCGCCCAGAGGCGTTTGCCGGCGGCGCGCCAGAATCCGTAAGAAGCTTGTTGTGTCATTGTCGCCGCCTTATTTCAGTTCAACACGCGGGTCGAGCCACTTGTACAAGAGGTCAACCAGCAGGTTTACCACCATGGTCAGAATGGCCAGGTAGACGGTAATCGCCTTGATCACCGGGAAGTCGCTACGCAGCACGGCGGTCACGATTTCCTTACCCAGGCCCGGGATGGAGAACACCATCTCGACCACGAAGGAGCCGACGAACAGACCCGGCAAAGCCATGGCCAGATTGGTCACGATAGGTACGGCAGCGTTGCGCAGCACATGCACGAACATCACGCGATGCTCGCTGGCGCCCTTGGCGCGTGCGGTGCGCGCATAGTCGTGACTGGTTTCCTCCACCACGAAGGAGCGGTACAGACGCAGGCTGGGTGCCACCGACACGAACAGCAGCAAGAGAATGGGCAGAGGCGCATAGGTGGACACATTGGTCCACAGATCATCGCTCCAGCCCAGCACCGGAAAGATTTCCAACTTGTAGCCCAGCAGCCACTGGCCGACCACCACATACAGCAGCAGCGAGATCGACATGGCGGCGGTACAGATGCCCATCACGGCGCGGTCGGTGAGCGAGCCGCGCTTGTAAGCCACCGCCACGGCCAGCGTCACGGCGATGATGGCGTCGAGCAGCCAGACCTGCAGCATCACGGTCAGCGAGACTGGGGCCTTCTGCAGGATGATGGCGGACACCGCTTCGTTGGTACTCCAGCTATTGCCGAAGTCGAAGGTGAACACCTGCTTGACGAAGATCCACAGCTGAACCCAGATCGGCGCATTCAGGCCAAGCTGGTCGCGGATCGCCTCGATCTTTTCCTTGCTGGCAATCTTGCCGGCCAGGATGGCGGCTGGATCGCCGCCGAACACATTGAACAGGAAGAACACCAGCAGGATCACCCCTGCCAGCGTCGGGATCATTTGCCAGATACGGCGCAGCAGATAAGCGCTCATTGCTTGCCCCCAGCGCCATTCTGACCGGTGATTTCACGGAAGAAGGCATCCGAGTTCGGTTCACGGCCGAGGAACTGGCGCACCAGGTCCATTTCCGGAATCTGCGAACCGTTTTCCAGCACCGTCTTGCGGAAGCGCATGCCAACCGACGGGTCCATCACATTGCCCTTGAAGGCCGAGCGCATATCCAGCGCCAGCACTTCCGACCACATATAGCCGTAATAGCCAGCCGCATAGCCACCAACGATATGGCCGAAGGCGCCCGGGAACTCCGTGCCCTTCACATAACCGAGCGGGGTGGCCGCTTCCATCTTCTGCCACAGTGTAAGCGGCTTCTGCGGAATAGGACCGGCCAGCGCCATATCGTAGGCCGCGTACAGCCACTGGCGGGCGTACTTGGTGCCCTGACCGAACTGACGCGCGGCATTCATCTTTTCCACCAGCTTCATATCAATCGGCTGGCAGCTTGGGCAGACCTCGTTCCACAGTGCCAGCGAGGCCGGGTTGCGTGCCCACTCCTCGAACATCTGCGACGGCGCTTCCACGAAGTCGCGCTTGGTATTGGTACCGGCGTTCAGCGCATAACGGGTGCGACTGAGCACGCCGTGCATGATGTGGCCAAACTCGTGGTACAGGGTTTCCAGCTCATCCTGGTCGAAACCCTTGCGGTTGAAGTTGGTCACCAAGGCGGACACCGGCGTGGTGCCAGCCAGGGTGCTGGCCTGGCGCACGGTGAAGGCTGCCGCGTGCTTGTACTTGCCGTCACGCGGATACAGGTCCATGTAGAAGCTGGACAGATACTGACCGCTGGCCTTGTCGAAGACGTCGTAGCCTTTCACGTCCTCATGCCAGACCGGCAGCCTGGCATTGGCGCGAAATTCCACGTCATACAGGCGGCTGGTCACCGCCATCATCCATTCCACGGTCGGCGCCGAGGGAAACTGGGCGCGCACGGCATCCTGGTCGACCTGGAACTTGGCCTTTTGCAGGCGACGTTCGTAGAACATCTGGTCCCAGCGCTCGAGCTTGGACTTCGCGTCACCGGTGAAGGCGATCTTGTCCGCCAGCAACTCGGCCAGCTCGCGCTTTTCCACCTCGGTGACCTGGTCCTTGACCTTGGCCAGGAAGTCGAGCACGACCTCGGGCTTGCCCACCATATTGTTGCGCGTAGCCCAGGCGGCGTAGGACGGGTAGCCCATCAGCGTGGCCAGCTGCTTACGGATCTGCACCACCTCGTGCAGGATGGCCAGGTTCTTGGCCCCACCACGGCGCTGGTAGGCATATTGCATCTGGCGACGGGTCTCGCCGCTCTCAGCGGTTTCCATCACCGGGATGTATTCCGGATAGTCAAAGCCAACCAGATAGTTGCCCTTGTCGTCGCGCTTGAAGCCGGCCAGCACCTCGGCCGACACGCCCTTCAGCTGCGCGGCGCTGAAGGCAAGCTTCTGCTTGTTCTCGCGCACATTGCGGGCGAAATCCTGCTGCAGCTTATCCAGGCGCTTGAACAGACCAGCAGCCTGTTTACGCTTGGCGGGCGGCAGATTCACGCCCTTGTCTTCAAACTCGGCCAGCACGGCCTTCAGCGTTTCGGCATCGATTGCATCGGCTGGCTTGACGGCCTTGAAGCGCGCATACAGGGCGCTGCTTTGCAGGATCCGATTGGTTTCGCTGGAAATCTTCAGATCGCAGCTTTCCTCGGCCTGACGCAGCTTCTCATCCGGGTGGACATTGGCGATCAGGCCGCCTCCCCACCAGAATTCCACCAGATCGCCGGAGCTCTTGCTCCACGGGGCGAGGACATTGGCCACATTGGCCTGGGAAAGCGGCAGCTTTTCGATGGCTGCCACTTCGGCATTAAGCTTGGCAATGGCCTGGTCGCATAGCGCGGGCACATCGGCAGCCGCAGAAATGCGCACTTCACCGCGTTCGGCGGCAAAGGCACTGGACAGGCAGAACGCGAGGGCGAGCGGGGTCAGCTTGCGCATACGGGTGTCTCCGGGTTCGGTCTACGTCTTGTGGACGGTTTCAGGATTTATTTGCTGGTGCCGGCGCGCTGCTTGGCGGCATCGATATCGAGGAAGTACCAGTGCGGCATATTGTCCGGGTGCGGCTTGTAGCCACTGACCCAAGGATGGGCAATATGGGTGCGGATACGGTTGATGTTGTAGATCCACGGCACATAGGCAGCCACGATGCGGCTCATCTGGCGCAGACGCTCATTGCGCGCTTCCGAGGGCGGCTCGGCGGCGATCTGGTCGTAGAGCTTGTCGAAATCCTTGTTACGGAAGCGCGACTCGTTCACCGGGCCGGCGTTCGGGCCGTACAGCAGCTGCATGAAGTTCTCGGCGTCCGGGTAATCCTGGCCCCAGGCACCGCCGGCGAACTGATAGGTACCGCCCTGACGATTCTTCAACAGGTCGGAGAAGTTCATCTTCTCGATATCAAGCTTGATGCCGATCGCGTTGAAACCCTTCAGCAGCAGCTCTTCCTGATCGCGACCATCGGCGCCGGTGCTGGTCATATAGGTGATCTTGAGCGGCTTGCAGCCGGGCAGCTCACGCCAGCCGTCCTTGTCGCAATCCTTGTAGCCGAACATATCCAGCAGCGCATTGCCACGCGAGGGGCTGTAACGGCCGAGCACATTGCGGAAGTTGGGATCGTAACCATTGATCTGCGGTGCCAGCGGCGACTGGGCAGCCAGACCCTGGTTATTGCGGATGATGGACAGTTCCTTGGCCTGGTTGTAGGAGAAGGCAATCGCGCGACGCAGCGCGACTTTCTCCAGCGCATAACCACCCACGACCTTGTCGTCCATATTGAACATGTAATACGTAATGTCAGCTTCCGCTTCACGGAAGTAGCGCCAGCCCAAGCTCAAGTACTTCCCGGTCAAGGCATTTTCCGGTGCGATCAGGCGAGCATAGTTGTAACCAAGGCGCGGATGGGTATCGAGTTGACCGTTGAGAAAGGACAGCCAGGAGGCTTGCGGGGTCTCGATCACGCGGATATCGATGGTGCCGATGCGCGGGAAGGTCTTGCCTTCCAGCTGCTTGGCGACCGTCTGATCGATCTGGATGCCATTGCCAGTCGCAGGCTTGTATTGATGCCCACGGTAGTTGGGATTGGCCACCAGCACGATGCGGTTGCGGCGCTGCCAGGACTTCAGCATATAGGGGCCGGTACCGACCGGGTGGGCCTCCGACTCCTCGCCATAGGCCTCGATCACTTCGCGCGCCACGATGCCAGTGGCCGGCGCGGCCATGATGTAGGGCATATTGTAATCAGGGCGTAGCAGCTTGATCTGGAAGGTATAGCGGTCAAGCGCCTTCAGGCCTTCGATCGGCTTATCGAAATCGAAGGGCTTGTTCTTGGCAGCCTCGATCTTGGCATCGAGGCCAATCACCTTGCCCTTGAACATGAAGTCCCAGGGGGCACCACGACTATTCGGGTCAACGATGCGCTGGATCGTGTAGACCACGTCTTGCGCAGTCACTTCGCGCTTCTTGCCTTTGAAGGCCGCATCGTCGGCAAAGTAGATGCCGGGCTTGATCTTGAAGATGAAGGTCTTACCGTCATCCAGAATCTGTGGCAACTCGGCCAGACGCGGCACCAGCGTTTGCGGGCGGGCCAGATAGTCATAGGCGAGCAGCGATTCGAAGATGCTGCTGTTGACTTCGCCCGAGTAGTGGTCGGAATACTTGGCAGGATCGAAGCCCGATTCGGGCGCCTCGAAATAGGTATGTAGGGTCTTGCCCATATCGGCAACCTGCGCATGGACAGGCGCCACCAAGCTCCAAGCCAAGCAGCTCAGGCCCGCAAACGTGACAAATTTCATGATCTTGATTTGCACCGGAAACAACGTTGATTAAATCGTAGCCATCCCACACCACGCAGCGCTTGGGGTGGATAACCCCATGGCGCGACGGCAGGTTGGCGGCGACAAGGACTCGATCAAGAGAACGGACATAAAAAAGGCGACGACATGCTGATGCGTGCCGCCGCCTTTTTTCACAGCAGTACTTACTCGACCAAGCCGAACTTGGTCACGCCAGCACGCTGTGCCGCCGCCATTACCATGGCGACTTGCCGGTAGGGCGTACCCTTGCGCGGCTTGACATGCACTTCAGGTTGGTCGGCAGCGGTTGCAAACTGGCGGAAGATATCTTCCAACGCCTGCTTGCCATTCACCACTGCGCCATCCACATACACCACGCCGGCTTCGTCGATATCGATCTTATGCACGATCGGTTCGGTCAGCGGCGGTGGTGGGTTACCCACCGGGTTATCGGTTTCAATCGAATGCAACTGCACCGGGATGGTGATGATCAGCATGATCAACAACACCAACATCACGTCGATCAACGGCGTGGTGTTCATCTCGGCCATTACTTCCGGATCACCCGAATCATTACCAGAGCCAACACTCATGCCCATGGCACACCTCTCAATTTGTCAGACCGATCAAATCAACCACGCGCAGGCGGTTCGACGATGAAACCCACCTTCTGGATGGCGGCACGCTTGCAAGCACGCACAACCCATTGAATCGACTCATAGTTCGCATCCATATCACCGCGAATCTGAATCTTGGGCTGTGGCACCTGCTTGGATACATCCGCAATCAGGCGCTTGGTCAGGGTGTCTTCGTCAGCAATCGCCGACTGGTTCCAGTACACAACACCGTTCTTGTCGATCGACAGATTGACGTTGATCGGCGTGGTCTCGTTCGGCTTATTGGTTTCTTCAGGCAGCTTGACCGGCACGATGTGGGCAGCCACCGGGATGGTGATCAGAAAGATGATCAGCAACACCAGCATCACGTCCACAAGCGGGGTGGTATTAATTGCCGATACCACCTCGTCGTCGCCGGACTCCGAACCGACGTTCATGCCCATGGCTTAGCCCCGCTTGTTCTTGTCGCCAGCCAGCACAACGCTGTGCAGGTCGGCGCCGAAGGCACGCACTTGTTCCATGCCGCCCTTGTTGCGACGCACCAGCCAGTTGTAACCCAGCACGGCCGGCACAGCGACAGCCAGACCGATGGCGGTCATGATCAGCGACTCACCCACCGGGCCGGCCACCTTGTCGATGGAAGCCTGGCCGGACATGCCGATAGCCACCAGCGCGTGGTAAATACCCCAAACGGTACCGAACAGACCAATGAACGGTGCGGTGGAGCCCACGGTTGCCAGGAAGGCTAGGCCGTCTTGCAGACGGTTCTGTACGCTTTCCATCGAACGCTGGATGGACATGGTCACCCAGGTATTGCGGTCGATCTGCTCCAGCAGTGCACCTTCGTGGTGTTCGCTGGCCTTGATCGCGCTTTCGGCGATGAAGCGGAAAGCACTGCCTTCTTGCAGGGTTTCGACGCCCGACTTGATCGAACCCGCGCTCCAGAACGATTCACGTGCAGCACGAGCCTGACGCAGCAGCTTGGTTTGTTCCCACAGCTTGGTCACCAGGATGTACCAGGTACCCATGGACATGATGATCATGATCACCAGCGTGCCCTTGGCGATGAAGTCACCCTGGGCCCACAGGGCTTCCAGACCGTAGGGGTTTTCCACTTCCACCTTGTCGCCAGCCGGGGCAGCAACGGTAGCGGCATCGGCAACAGCCGGTGCAGCGGGTGCAGCAGCGTCAGCAGGAGCAGCCGTTTCAGCAGGCGCAGCGGCCTGCACAGCCTCATCGGCATGCGTCACGTTGGAGATAAACAGGGTTGCGGCAGGTGCGGCAACGAGGGCAATCGCCGCAACGAGGGCGGACAAACGGTTTGCTACAGACATAATCCTTCCAGCTCCTTAGCTAGGTTGGCTCGATAAAGCCGACGATGGGTGAGGCCGGAGAGGGGCATCACGTAAATGCCCGCTCCGAAAAACATTAATCTTGCAGTTTGAATGCGAACGGTACCAGCACCTGCACCTCACGGCCGGGCGGGGTCGAACACTTGAAGCGACGCACTGCCGTCCGGGCCAGCGCTGCCACAGCCGAATTGGTGGAGGACTTCACCGACACTGCACCAATCTCACATGCTGCACCAACCGTCATCAGCAGCGTCACTTCCGCAGTCTGAATCTGCTCCTTGTCCGCCACGACCGAGAACTTGTCAGACAAGCCTTCCGTCACTTCGGCGTAGTTGGAGAACACGGCACGGGCACTGACTGGACCTGGCGGAGCCGGAGGAGCAGGCGGTGCGGGCGGCGCCGGTGGTGCTGGCGGGCCTTCCGGTGGTGTATCCGTACTCACCGCTGTCGGCGCATTGGTAGGCGCTTGGGGCGGTGGCTGCACAACAACCTCAGGCGGCGGAACATACGCCGGCGGGGGCGGAGGCAGGGGAACATCAGGAGGCGGCGGGGGAAGCGGCTTCTCCTCGGGGGGAGGAGGTGGAGGCGGCTCGTCGATCAGTTTGGTCTCCAAGGGCTTCTGGATAACCTCAACCACCTTACGCGCCAGGCCATTGACCAAGCCATAAACTACTAATAGATGCAGAAGAACAACAAAGCCGATGCCAAGCAAATGCTTCATCGGCTTCCTCTGCTGCTGCGCAAAATCCATGTTTTACCCTCTACACCTGCCGATGGTAAGGCAGGACTAAGCAATATTCACAAGCATGAACGGATCTCGTCACACCTGCCATTCAAAATCAAACTGAAGGCAAGGCAGCGGCGTGGATAACACCCTGCCAGACACAACGTCGACTTCTACTTTGCAGAGACATCACCAAGCCCAGCCAAACTACAAGACAAGCAAGGAAACGCCAAGAGGATCGACTTCTGCGCGCCACTTAAGGGAACAACAAGCAACGCACACAGGCCAACCGCAGACCAATCCGAATACCGCCCCAGTTACAAGACGACACTCAGCGGGATTAATACCCTGTGAAATACAGCCAAAGAGAATACCAAGAAAAGTGCAATGTGCAGTCGCAACAATCAGACAAAAATCGCTTATTCGCTAATTTGCAACACATGCATTTTGCAGGACACAAACGCCAGACGTGACAAAGGCCACTTGCGTGGCCTTTGTCATTTTTGAAACTGGTGCGCCCGAAGAGATTCGAACTCCTGACCCCTTGGTTCGTAGCCAAGTACTCTATCCAGCTGAGCTACGAGCGCATTTTCGTTTAAATTGTTTCAAGTGGTGCGCCCGAAGAGATTCGAACTCCTGACCCCTTGGTTCGTAGCCAAGTACTCTATCCAGCTGAGCTACGAGCGCACTGATGAAACAACTTAAAACGGCTCTTGGCGGAGAAGGAGGGATTCGAACCCTCGATACAGGTTTATGCCCGTATGCTCCCTTAGCAGGGGAGTGCCTTCGACCACTCGGCCACTTCTCCGTCTCAAGAGGACGCGAACTATAAAGAAGCCCGCGCCCTTCGTCAAGCATCAATTCTCAATTTTCTTGATCTAGGCCGAAAGCCTTGTGAAGTACACGAACAGCCAGTTCCAGATACTTCTCATCCAGCACGACCGAAATCTTGATCTCAGACGTTGAAATCATCTGAATGTTGATACCTTCCTCGGCCAGCGTGCGGAACATGGTCGAGGCGATGCCGACGTGCGAGCGCATGCCCACGCCCACCACCGACACTTTGCAGATCTTGTCGTCGCCAGAGATGTGCTTGGCGCCAATATGGCCCTGTACGCCTTCCAGGATGTTCAGCGCCGCCTGGTAGTCGTTACGTGGCACGGTGAAAGAGAAATCGGTGTGCCCCTCGATACCGACGTTCTGGATGATCATATCGACGTCGATATTGGCATCCGCCACGGGGCCCAGAATCTGATAGGCGATGCCCGGCTTATCAGGCACGCCGGTCACATTGATGCGCGCCTCGTCGCGATTGAAGGCGATGCCCGAGATGATGGCCTTTTCCATATTGTCTTCTTCCTCAAACGTAATCAGCGTGCCATCCCCCTCCTCCTGGAAGCTCGACAGCACGCGCAACTTGACCTTGTACTTGCCGGCAAACTCCACCGAGCGGATTTGCAGCACCTTGGAGCCCAGGCTGGCCATTTCCAGCATTTCCTCGAAGGTCACCGTCTTCAGACGGCGCGCCTCAGGCACCACGCGCGGGTCAGTCGTGTAAACGCCGTCCACATCGGTATAGATCTGGCACTCATCTGCCTTCAGGGCCGCCGCCAGGGCCACGCCCGTGGTGTCGGAACCGCCGCGCCCCAGCGTGGTGATATTCCCTTCCGGATCGACGCCCTGGAAGCCCGCCACCACCACCACGCGCCCGGCAGCCAGATCGGCACGCATGGCAGCATCATCGATATGCTGAATACGTGCCTTGGTATGAGCACTATCGGTCAGGATCTTGACCTGGGTGCCGGTATAACTCTTGGCTTCCAGCCCGACATCTTTCAATGCCATAGCCAGCAGGCCGATTGTCACCTGCTCGCCCGTAGAGATAATCACATCCAGCTCACGCGGATCGGGCTTGGCCTGGATTTCCTTGGCCAGGGCAATCAGGCGATTGGTTTCACCGCTCATGGCCGACACGACCACGACGACATCGTGACCCTGGGCCTTGTAACGGGCGACGCGGCGCGCAACATTCTTGATTCGCTCAGGCGAACCCATCGATGTCCCGCCGTACTTCTGGACGATCAGTGCCATGCACATCCCTCTGGCAGATAAGGTAAAAGAGACAGAATCTAAAGAAAGCGCCTTGTGAAAACAA
The DNA here is from genome assembly GCF_900119825.1 of Chitinimonas taiwanensis DSM 18899. Taxonomy (GTDB): domain Bacteria; phylum Pseudomonadota; class Gammaproteobacteria; order Burkholderiales; family Chitinimonadaceae; genus Chitinimonas; species Chitinimonas taiwanensis. The sequence continues at coordinate 89,908 of NZ_FPKR01000005.1, forward strand.
GGCGCGGGCGGCCGGATGGCCTAGAACTTTTCACCGGTGCCGTAAGCACCGCCAGCTATATTTGCTAGCAATCGCGCTTGGCGCAGCGCTCAGCGCGACGGCGCTTGAAATAGCTGAATAGCAAGACCAGGCCGATCAAGCCAATGATGGCCAGAATGCCCACCTGGCCTCGGCCAATCCAGGTCATCAGCCAATCGCGGTTGTAGGCACCGAAATAGCCGAGATACACCCATGCCGGCACGCTAATCAAGGCTGCCAATCCATCCAGCAGCAGGAAGCGCCAGAATGGCACGCGTCGGGTCATGCCGGCGGTAAGGAAGATGGCCGAGCGCAGTCCGGGCAGGAAGCGAGCAATAAACATCAGCCGATTGCCGTAGCGGGCAAATTTATCCTGTACCGCACAGTAGCGCTCCGGGGTCAGTAGCTTGGCCACGAAACGCCAGGACAGCACGCGCTCGCCAAACAGCCGGCCGATCATGAACATGGTGGCATCGCCAATCAGCACACCTGCCATGCCCACGCCAAACATCACGTGCACATCGGCATAACCAAGGCCGGCAATCACGCCACCCGCCACCAGACTGACATCTTCCGGGATGGGCACACCGAAGCCACAGATGAGCAAAACAGAGAAAACGGCGAGATAGCCGTACTCGGTGAAAAGGCTCTGGAGGATATTTAAGAAATCCATCGGCCGTCGGCGATCTAAATGGGGTCGCCATAGTAGCACAGGGTGCTTTGCCTCCGGTCCACACTGCGCTTGTCCCAGGACAAGGTTATGGGCGCTTTTGCCCGCCCAGACCAAGCAGGATGGACGACAGGCAAACAAAAGCCGCCCGAGGGCGGCTTCTGGAATTGAGCGGCCGGGCAGCTTCAGTGCTTACCCGTGCTGCCAAAGCCGCCCTCGCCGCGCTCACTTTGCGCAAAGCTCTCCACCACATTGAAACCTAGCTGTAGGACTGGCACGACCACCAGCTGGGCGATGCGCTCCAAGGGCTGAATCAGGAAGGCCTCATTGCCACGATTCCAGACCGACACAAAGATCTGCCCCTGGTAATCCGAATCGATCAGCCCGACCAGATTGCCGAGCACAATGCCGTGCTTATGCCCCAGCCCCGAGCGCGGCAAGATCATGGCGGCCATGCCGGGGTCAGCGAGGTGCATGGCGATGCCGGTCGGGATCAGCGCGGTGGCACCGGGCACGAGGGAAAGCGGCGCCTCTAGACAGGCGCGCAGATCCAGGCCAGCCGAGCCGCTGGTCGCATAGGCCGGCGGCTGATCCTTCAGGCGCTCATCAAGAATACGGATGTCGATGGTTTTCATGGTTTGGGGTGGTACTCGCGGTAAAGTTTGGCCGTGTGTTGAATGATGGCACGGGCGATATCGAGCTTGGCGGCGCGCGGCAGCTTGTGCTGACCGTGGTCGTCCAGCAGATAGACCTCGTTATCGTCGGCACCCATGGCGGTTTGCACCTGATTGGCCACCAGCAAGGGCAGCTTCTTACGGCGGCGCTTTTGCTCGCCATATTCGAGCAGATTTTCACTCTCTGCAGCGAAGCCCACACAGAACGGCGGCTCGGCCAGGCCAGCCACATTGGCCAGGATGTCCGGATTGGGCGCCAGCTCCAGCGTCAGGATATGCGCATCTTTCTTGATCTTCTGCTCGGACGGGTTCAGTACGTAGTAATCCGCCACAGCCGCCACGCTGATAAAGATATCGGTTTTCGGCACCTCGGCATTCACTGCCGCCAGCATGTCCTTGCTGCTGACGACATCAATGCGCCGCACGCCTGCCGGCGTGACTAAAGGCGTCGGTCCCGCCACCAGGGTGACCTCCGCACCCGCTTCAGCCGCCGCACGGGCAATCGAGAAGCCCATCTTGCCCGAGCTGCTATTGGTAATGCCGCGTACCGCATCGATGCGCTCGAAGGTCGGACCGGCCGTCAGCAGCACCTTGGTGCCCTTCATGAACTTCGGCTGGAACGCGGCCACCACATGGTCAAACAGCGCTTCCGGCTCCAGCATGCGGCCAAAGCCGGTCTCGCCGCAGGCCTGCTCGCCCGCATCCGGCCCCAGGATGCTGATCCCATCCTGGCGCAGCAAGGCCACATTGCGTTGATTCGGTGGGTTCTCCCACATCTGTCTATTCATGGCCGGCGCCACCAGCAAGGGGCAGTCGCGCGCGGTGCACAGCGTGGAGAGCAGATCATCCGCTACCCCATGTGCCAGCTTGAACAGGAAGTCGGCCGACGCTGGCGCCACCAGGATCAGATCGGCCTCGCGACCGAGATCGATATGCGCCATATGGTTGTCGATACGACCATCCCATAGCTCGGTAAACACTGGCCGGCCCGACAGGGCCTGGAAGGTGGCAGGCGCCACAAAACGGGTGGCCGCCTCGGTCATCACCACCTGCACATCGTAGCCAGCCTTCACGAACAAGCGGGTCAGCTCGGCTGATTTATAAGCCGCTACGCCACCGGTCACGCCCAGCAGCACACGTTTCGGGCGGCTCATTGCTTCGCCTTTGACATGAAAATTCCTTTGCAAATAAAGATGCAGCGCCGAAAGTGTAAAGCATTGCCCAAGCCCGCCCAAACGCCATGCCCATTACCGACTGGCCTGCCGATGAACGACCGAGGGAAAAGCTGCTGCGGCGTGGTGCCGCCAGCCTGTCGGATGCCGAGTTGCTGGCCATCTTTCTGCGCGTTGGCCTGCCCGGCAAAAGCGCGGTCGACCTGGCGCGCGAGCTGCTGCAACGCTTTGGTTCACTAACCCAGCTATTCAGTGCCAGCCAGGACACACTGACCGAGGTGGTTGGCATGGGCGAAGCCAAATTCGCCCAGCTGCAGGCCGTGCTGGAAATGAGCCGTCGCGCCCTGCAAGAGGAATTAAGCCAGCCGCGCACGCTGAATCGACCCGCCGCCGTGCGCGACTATCTGCGCCTGTGGCTGGGCGGCGAAACACGCGAAACCTTCGGCGTACTGTTCTTGAATAAGCAGCACCGGCTGCTCGCCGCCGAGGTCCTGTTCCGCGGCACACTCGACCAGGCCGCCGTACACCCGCGCGAACTGGCCAAGCGCGCACTGGCCTTGAACGCTGCCGCGCTGATCGTGGCCCACAACCACCCCTCCGGACTGGCCGAACCGAGCGCCGCCGACATCAGCCTGACTGAGCAACTGGGGCGCGCGCTGCAGCTGATCGAGGTGCAACTGCTCGACCATTTTGTCGTCACCCCGGCCGAAGCGATCTCGCTGGCCGAACGCGGCCTGATCGGCGCACATAATAATTAGATAGATCATCAAGTTGGCAGGCTGGCTGCCGATATTTCTCCTCATAAGGCCGAGACAGGCGGCCAGGAGAAAAATCATGAAGATCCAGCAAGCCCAGCTAGCGCTGACGGGCCAGCGCACGGCCATGCGCCAGCACTTTGTGCAGACGCGGTTGCAGCAGGAAACGCCGCCCCCTCCTCCACCGCCTCCCCCAGCCAGCAGCACGGTCACGCTATCCAATGAAGGGCTGAACAAGCCACCCGGCGAGGCCGGTCTGGATCTGCGCGCACAGCTGGCCAGCCATCCACTCTGGTCACTGATCCAGCAGCTGATCAAGAAGCTGACCGGCCGCGAGTTAAACCTCGACGATATCGTGCCCAGCGGCGAAGCAATTCGCAGCACCCCCGCTACGCCCCAGCCCTCACCCAGCGCCACAGCATGGCGAGTCGAATATCAGCGCGTGGAAGTGCTGCATGAGACGGAACACACCCAGTTCAGCGCCCAGGGAGAGGTTCAGGCTGAAGACGGGCGGCAGATTCACTTCAGCGCTGTGCTCGATCTATATCGCGAGTTCCATCAGATCAGCGAGACCCGCTTGCAGATCGGCAGCCCAGCACAGAAGAAAGACCCGCTGGTGCTGAATTTTGCTGCCGCCTCCGCCAGCCTGCAGCAAAGCAAGCTGAGCTTCGACCTGGACGCCGATGGCAGGGAGGAGCAGATCGCCATGCTTGGCCAGGGCAGCGCCTATCTGGCGCTCGACCATAACCAGGATGGCCAGATCAATGATGGCCGCGAGCTGTTTGGCGCCCAAAGCGGCAATGGCTTTGCCGACTTGAACGAATACGACGAAGACGGCAATGGCTGGATTGATGAAAACGACACAGTCTGGGGCAAGCTGCAGCTGTGGTTTGAAGATGAGCAAGGCCAGCTGCAGCTGCAGAATCTGACCCAGATGGGCATCGGCGCACTCTATCTGGGTAATGCCCGCAGCGACTTTTCGCTTACTGACCCATCAAATCAAGAACATGGACAGATACGTCGCTCGGGCGTGTTTTTGCATGAAGATGGTCAACTGGGCACCTTGCAGCAGGTCGACCTGGTCGTCTGAATGGGCACTCGCCGCAAAGCCTTGTTGCAAGCGGCATTCAGGCGCGCAACACCCCATGGTCACTTCGTTGACAAGCGCGAAAACTCGGGCGCAATATTCCGAGCGCATTTTGGCTTGAAAGAGCGTCCGCCAACCGGCGCGGCGCTTATCCATCGGAATACCGGTTTTGTCAAAAGGGGAACTTAGATGACCTTGGCTCGTTACAGCCTGATTGCCTCCGCCGTACTGGCGCTTGCCGCCTGCGGCAATAAAGAAGAAGCACCCGCTCCGGAAGCCGCCGCTCCGGCTGCTGCCGCACCCAGCGAAGTAATCGTCAAGATCGGCCACGCCGCGCCGCTGACCGGCAATATCGCCCACCTGGGCAAGGACAACGAGAACGGCGTCCGCCTGGCAATCGACGAGCTGAACACCGAAGGTGTTGAAATCGGCGGCCAGAAGGTCAAGTTTGAAATGCTGTCGGAAGACGACCAGGCCGACCCGAAGACAGCCACCACCGTGGCTCAGCGCTTCGTGGACGCCAAGGTTGCCGGCGTGATCGGCCACTTGAACTCGGGCACCACCATCCCGGCTTCGAAGATCTACTCCGACGCAGGCATCCCGCAAATCTCCCCGTCCGCCACCAACCCGGCTTACACGCAGCAAGGCTTCAAGACCGCCTTCCGCGTGATCGCCAACGACGTGGCCCAGGGCGGCGCGCTGGGCGAATTCGCCGCCACCACGCTGAAGGCCAAGAAGGTCGCCATCATCGACGACCGTACCGCCTACGGCCAAGGTCTGGCAGATGAGTTCGAAAAGGCCGCCAAGGCCAAGGGCGTGACTGTGGTGGGTCGTGAATTCACCACCAACCAGGCCACCGACTTCATGGCCATCCTGACCACCATCAAGGGCAAGAAGCCGGACGTGATCTTCTACGGCGGTATGGATGCCCAAGCCGGCCCGCTGACCCAACAGCTGAAGAAGCTGGGCATTGCTGCCAAGGTCATCGGTGGCGACGGCTTCCAGACCGGCGAGTACATCAAGCTGGCTGGCGACAATGCGGAAGGCCAGTACGCTTCGCAACCGGGCATGCCGAAGGACAAGATGCCCGGCTTCGCTGCCTTCAACGACAAGTACAAGGCCAAGTTCAATACCGAAATCCAGATCTACGCACCGTTCACCTATGACGCTACCCGCGTGATGGTGGAAGCCATGAAGCGTGCTGGTTCGGCTGACCCGGCCAAGTACCTGCCAGAAATGGCCAAGACCGATTACACCGGCGTGACCGGCCCGATCAAGTTTGACGACAAGGGCGATATCGTTGGCGGTCAAGTGACCGTTTACCAGGTGAAGAATGGCGCCTGGGAAGCCGTGGCTACCGTGGGCGGCCCCGCCCCGGCAGCAGCTGACGCAGCGGCCGCAGCCCCTGCAGAAGCCCCTAAGCAGTAAGTTCTAAAGAAAAAGGCGGCATCGAAAGATGCCGCCTTTTTCACTTCCGGTTTTCCCCAACTACAACTGTATTCATACCCCGGTCACAATCCGGCCGCGCCTAAATATAAAATCCATAGGGCGCGAGGGGTTTCGCCTGTCATTCGCAGCGCGAATCGCTTTCCCACACGCAACAAGACGAGGAGTCAACGCGTGGACATTTTCATCCAGCAACTCATCAATGGTTTGGTGGTCGGCAGCATTTATGCGCTGATCGCCCTTGGCTACACCATGGTTTACGGCATCCTGCAGCTGATCAATTTCGCCCACGGCGAAATCGTGATGATGGGTGCCATGATTACCATCTCGGCCATCAGCGTTCTCTCCGCCACGGGTGTCGGCCTGCCCGGCCCGGTACTGGTCATCGGCGGTCTCCTGATTGCCATTCCGATCACGATGCTGATCGGTTTCGTGATCGAACGTGTCGCCTACCGCCCGCTGCGCAAGGCACCGCGCCTGGCACCGCTGATTACCGCGATCGGTATTTCCATCGTACTGCAACAGATTGCGGTGCTGATCTGGAAAAACAACCCCCGCTCCTTCCCCGATTTGCTGCCGCATGATCCGCACAACTTCTTTGGTGCCGTGATCACCGATCTGCAGATCGTCATTGTCGTCCTGGCCATCCTGATCATGGCCGGCCTGCTCCTGATGGTGGAAAAGACCAAGCTCGGCCGTGCAATGCGCGCAGTATCCATGAACCAGGCGGTAGCCGGTTTGATGGGCGTCAATATCAACTATGTGATCTCGATGACCTTCGTGATCGGCTCGGGCCTGGGTGCCATCGCCGGCGTGATGGTCGGTGCCAATTATGGCCTCGCCTACCCGACCATGGGCTTCATGATCGGCCTGAAAGCCTTTACCGCCGCCGTGCTGGGTGGGATTGGCAATCTGGGCGGCGCAGTGGCTGGCGGCATCCTGCTCGGCATCATCGAAAGCGTGGGCGCCGGCTATCTTGGTCCGCTCACCGGCGGCGTACTCGGTAGCCACTATCAGGACATCTTCGCCTTCATGGTGCTGATCCTGGTGTTGGTGTTCCGCCCCAGCGGTCTGTTGGGCGAACGCGTTGCTGAACGCGCCTGATCGGGAGAGACAGATAAATGTTTGCCATCAATAAACAAAGCAAGGCCACCGCCTTCATCGGCATGGCGATCTTCGCCGTGGTGCTGGCGGTGCTGCCCTTCGTCATGGGCGCCACCCTGGGCAATACCTGGATCCGTAACCTCGATCTGGCCATGCTCTACATCATGCTGGCGCTGGGTCTGAACATCGTGGTCGGCTATGCCGGTCTGCTCGACCTGGGTTACATCGCCTTCTACGCGGTGGGCGCCTATGTCTACGCGCTGCTGAACTCGCCGCATCTGGCCGGCATGCTGGCCGGTACTGGCTTCGAGTGGCTGCTGCATATGCCACTGCTGGTGGTGCTGCCGCTGGCCGCGCTGATGGCCGGTATCTTTGGCGTGCTGCTCGGCTCGCCCACCCTGAAGCTGCGTGGTGACTACCTGGCCATCGTGACGCTGGGCTTCGGTGAGATCGTGCGCCTGTTCATGAACAACCTCGATCGCCCGATCAATATCACCAATGGCCCGCAAGGCGTGAACCTGATCGAACCGGTCTCCCTGTTCGGCCACAAGTTCTCGCAGGCGATCACGGTGTTCGGCATCGAGTTCCGCAATGTGCACCTCTACTACTACCTGTTCCTGGCCCTCGCCATCCTGATCATCATCGTGTCCATCCGCCTGCAAAGCTCGCGTATCGGCCGCGCCTGGGTCGCGATTCGCGAGGACGAGATCGCCGCACAGGCGATGGGTATCAATACCCGCAATGTGAAGCTGCTTGCCTTCGCCATGGGCGCCTCCTTTGGTGGCGTGTCGGGCGCGATGTTCGCCAGCTTCCAGGGCTTCGTCTCGCCGGAAAGCTTCATCCTGATGGAATCCATCGTGGTGCTGGCCATGGTGGTGCTGGGCGGCATGGGCCATATCCCGGGCGTGATCCTGGGTGCCATCCTGCTGTTCCTGACCCCGGAAGTGCTGCGCGATGTGGTGAACCCGCTGCAGGATAAGCTCTTGGGCGAGCGTGTGGTCAACCCGGAAAACCTGCGCATGCTGCTGTTCGGCTTGGCGCTGATCTTCGTGATGCTGGTCCGTCCGGAAGGCCTGTGGCCGTCCAAACGCCGCAAGGCAGAACTGCACGAGCAAGATGAAGAAGCGGCCGCTGCAGCCGCCGCCAAGGAGGCCGCTCATGGCTAATCAAGCAAAGACCGAGTTGCTGCTGGAAATCACCGGTATTCACAAGCGCTTTGGCGGCCTGCATGCACTGAATGATGTGGCGCTGTCGATCAACAAGGGCGAGATCTACGGCCTGATCGGCCCGAACGGCGCCGGCAAGACCACGCTGTTCAATGTGCTGACGGGCCTGTATCAGCCCGATGAAGGCAAGTTCACCTTCAAGGGCATCGATCTGTTCCGCCAGAAGCCGAATGTGGTGGTGGAAAGCGGCATTGCACGCACCTTCCAGAACATCCGCCTGTTTCACAATATGACGGCGCTGGAGAACGTGATGGTCGGCCGCCATGTGCGTACCAAGGCGGGCGTGATCGGTGCGGTGTTCCGCAATCCGGGCACGAAGGCCGAGGAAGCCGCGATTCGTGCCCGCTCGCTGGCACTGCTCGACTATGTCGGCATCCGCAAGCATGCCGAGGAGCACGCCAAGAACCTGTCCTACGGTGATCAACGCCGTCTGGAAATCGCCCGCGCTTTGGCAACTGACCCACAACTGCTGGCCCTGGACGAACCGGCCGCCGGCATGAACGGCAAGGAAACCGACGACCTGAAGCGTCTGATGGAAAAGATCCGTGCCGATGGCGTGACCATCCTGCTGATCGAACACGATGTGAAACTGATGATGGGCTTGTGCGATCGCATCGCCGTGCTCGACTACGGCAAGAAGATTGCCGAAGGGGTGCCGGAAGTCGTCAAGAACGACCCGCGCGTGATCGAGGCCTATCTCGGCGCCACGCCGGATTGAGGATGAGCATGAGCAACGAAAAGAAATTGCTGGAAGTAAAGGGTCTGCAGGTCGCTTACGGCGGCATTCAGGCAGTGAAGGGCATCGACCTCGAAATCAAGCAGGGTGAGCTGGTAGCCTTGATCGGTGCCAACGGTGCCGGCAAGACCACCACGCTGAAAACCCTGGTCGGCATGGTCAAGCCGGCTGCCGGCACCATCCTGTACGACGGTCAGGACACCTCGCGCATCCCGGTCTACCACTATGTGTCGCGTGGTCTGTCCATGGTGCCGGAAGGCCGCGGCATCTTCCCGCGTCTGACCGTGGAAGAGAACCTCTTGATGGGCGCCTACTACCGCAATGACAAGGCCGAGATCCAGAACGATCTGGCCCGCGTCTACACGCTGTTCCCGCGTCTGAAAGAGCGCTACAAGCAGCTGGCCGGCACCCTGTCGGGTGGCGAGCAGCAGATGGTGGCCATGGGCCGCGCCATCCTGGCCCGCCCCAAGCTCCTGCTGCTGGATGAGCCATCGATGGGTCTGGCGCCGATCATCGTGCAGAAAATCTTCGAGATCATCCGTCAGATCGCCAGTGAAGGCGTGACCATGCTGCTGGTCGAGCAGAACGCCAAGCTGGCGCTGAAGACCGCCAACCGCGGTTATGTGATGGAAAGCGGCAAGATCACCTATGCCGACAGCGCCGAGAATCTGCTGGCCAATGAAAAGGTCCAGCACGCCTATCTGGGTGAATAAACCCAGCCATGGCACACTGAACGGCCCGCTACTGCGGGCCGTTTTTCATTCCAGCCTCGGGAAATCAGCCCATGTCCAAGCTATTCGGCGCCGTCATCGTCGGCGATGAAATCCTCTCCGGCCGACGGGCCGACAAACACTTGGCCTTTATCGCCCAGACCTTGAACGAGCGCGGTCTGACCCTAGCCTGGGCACGCTATATCGGCGACGACCTGGCCGCGCAGCGCGCGCTCTACCGCGATACCCTGGCCAGCGGCGCCTGCGTGTTCAGTTTCGGCGGCATCGGTGCCACGCCCGATGATCACACCCGCCTCGCCGCAGCCCAGGCGGCAGGGCTGGAACTGCTGCAGCACCCGGAGGCTACCGCGCTGATCGAGGCACGCTTCGGCACGAGCGCCTATCCGCATCGAATCAAGATGGCGCAATTGCCGGCCGGCAGCACACTGATTCCGAATCCGGTTAATCAGGTGGCCGGCTTCTCGCTCGACCAACATCATTTCCTGCCCGGCTTTCCGGAAATGGCCTGGCCAATGGCGCGCTGGGTGCTCGATCAGCATTACGCCGGTCTGGGCGAGGTAAGGCAAACGGTCAGCTTCATCGTGCCCGATGCCAAGGAGGGCGATCTGATCAGCCTGATGGAAAGCTTTGTCGCCGCCCACCCTACCCTCGCCTTCTCCTGCCTGCCCAGCTATGGCAATGCACGCCATGCTGGACCTCATATCGAGTTCTCGCTTAGCGGCCCGCCCGCCGCAGCAGAAGCAGCCAACGCGACTTGGGCCGCCACGCTGGCCGCAGCCGGCTACACGATCTTGCGCCCGGCCGGCAGTTAAGCCAGCTCGCCGCTCTTTAGGCGCGCCACCGTATCGCGGATCAGATGGCCGGCGATGCTAAAGCGCGGCGGGATGGCGGGCAGCGCATCGATATCGAACCATTGCGCATCCTCGATCTCACCTGCCTGCGGCACGATCTCGCCCGCCTGCCACTGCGCGGTATAGGCGACCATCAAACTATGCGGGAAGGGCCAGCTCTGGCTGCCGTAGTACTGCAGACGCCCGACCTGCACCCCGACCTCCTCAGCCACCTCGCGCAGCACACATTGCTCGAGCGATTCGCCCGCCTCGACGAAGCCGGCCAGCGCGCTGTAAATGCCGGGCGCAAAGCCGGGCGAGCGAGCCAAGAGCAGCTCACGCCCACGCCAGACCAGCGCCATCATGGCCGGGCTTAGACGCGGATAGGCTAGGTGCTGACAGGCCGGACAGATGCGGCAGCGCTCGTCGCCCTTGCGCAGGGTGGGCGTGCCACACACGCCGCAAAAGCGATGCGCGCGATCCCACTCGATCAGCTGTGCCGCACGTGCAGCTACCGCCAGCAGCGCCTCCGGCATGGCCAGCATGGCCGCACGCAGCGATACGGCCTGCCAGCCGGGCGGCAGCTCGCTCACGCTCAAGGCCCAGCAGTCCACCCCCTCTAGGCGTCCCAGATAGTGGGCATCTGCGCTGAGCAGGGGCGCAGCCGCCGCTGCCAGCGGCTGAAGTTGCAGCGTTTCTCCCTCGGGCAAGAGCAGCTTGCCGGCCAGGAAAGTGAATTGCCAGCGCAGCGGGCTGGCGGGGGCGCTGGCAACAAGCGCCGCTTCGAAACGGGCCATCGTCTTGGGTTTGCACGTAAAAAACGGCAGTATACGCCGCAGGTTGGCGTCCACCGCCGGATGGATCACCTATAGTCAGAGCTCCCATCAGGGGGCAAAACACCACAGGCCGGGAGGCAAGATGTTCAAGCTGCACGATTGGTCACTGAAGGCAAAACTGCTCGCCATGTTCTTCGTGGCCAACCTGATTACCGGCCTGCTGTATACCGGCTATGCCTATCACTTGAAGTCGCAGGCCATCCTGGCCGGCATCGACGGGCGCCTGATTGCCGCCGCCAACGCCGCCCCCGATCTGATCACCGAGAACTATCTGCAAAGAGCCAAATCGGCCGGCAGCATCTCGGATAGTGAATACACGCGTACCGGCGCACGGCTCAAGGATCTGTCTGGCAAGGTCGGCCTCGCCTATCTGTACGCGATGGGCATGCACGAGGGCAAGGTCGTCTACCTGGCCGATGCCTTCAGCGAGGAAGAGAAGAAGGCCGACAAATACGGCAAACACTTCTCGGTGTATGAGCCCAGCGCCGGCCTGAAGCGCGCCTTCGCCACCCGCAGCGAGACCTATGACGAGTACACCGACCAGTACGGCTATTTCCGCTCTGTCTTCCTACCACTGAAGACTGAGCAAGGGTATGAATACATGATTGGTGCCGATGTACGCATCGACCATGTCAAGGCGGAGCTGCGCGCCACCCTGCTGCAGTCGATGGGCATCGGCGCACTGGGCTTTGGGCTGGGCATGGTGGTGTGCTTCCTGCTGGCCAATCTGATTGTGCGGCGCGTGCAGGATATCGGCCGCACCATCGAAGCGATCGCACGGGACAAGAATCTGAGCCTGCAGGTGGATGCCAGTCAGAAGGATGAGCTGGGTAGGATCGCCCGCAATCTGAATGAATTGATGAGCAGCTTCCGCGTCGCGCTAACCGAGGCTAAACATGGCGCGAATGACAATGCGCGCCTGTCACAGGAGTTCGCCCGCCAGACTGGCACCATCGCCGAAGACACCGTGCACGCGGCCGAGGAGCTGGATGAAGTGACCCGTCGCGCCGATGAGATTGCCCATGCCACCGCCAACTCGGCCGAGCGCGCGGCAGGCTTACGGCGCGATATCGGCGCCGTCGAGGCTAAGCTCAGCGAGGCGCGCCAGCAGATCGATGCGATGGCCGGCCAGATTGAGGCCGGCGCACAGGCCAATCGCGAGTTCACCGGCGCCTTCAAGACCCTGTCGGAGAATGTGCGCGAAATCACCAGCATCCTGCGCACCATCGCTGAGATTTCCGAGCAGACCAATCTGCTCGCTCTGAATGCCGCCATTGAAGCAGCCCGCGCGGGCGAACAGGGGCGCGGCTTTGCCGTGGTGGCGGACGAGGTGCGCAAGCTGGCCGGCCAGACCCAGGAGACGCTGGGCAAAACCAATGCCATGGTCACGCGCATTCTGGCCACCATTGAGGCCACCAGCGCCCAGGTCAATGAACAGGCGCGCCAGATCGACGGTCTGGTGCAGGCATCCAATACCGTGGACGAGGCGATTGCCAGCACCGCCGAGCTGATGGCGCAGACCAGTGGCGTGGTGGGCGATACCGCCAGCGATGCTGAAGCCGCCCGCCAGGCCGTGGAGGCCATCCGCGCGACCCTGAGCGGCCTGAACCAGACCATGCAGACCAACCGCGATCAGGCTGAGGGCATGGGGGCGGCGGCACGTGAGCTCGGGGTCACCTCGGCACGGCTGGATGGCACCCTGGCCAGCTTCCGCACCGAGTAAATACCGCTGCAAGCTACGAGCAGACCAAGCAAAACGGCGCCACCGGGGCGCCGTTTTCATGCCAGGCCAGCAAAGCTAGCTGAGCACTTCCATGATCTCCATACCGATCTCATACACCTCGCTTTGCTCGAGCGCATGGCAGCGGCGCACCCGCACTCTGGCCACCATGGGTGCCGCGGCCAGCTGGCCGGCGCGCGGCGCCATGACCGTCACTTCCAGCTCCTCATCCGGGCGCGGCACAAAGCTCGATTGCACGGTCAATCCGGCTACCGATAAATCGGTACAGGTGCCGTAATAACTAGGCCCCTGCCCTAGCGTACGGATGCGCGCCGGGCAGGTAACCGGCACGCGGCGAGAGCGGCGTGATTCACGGCTCAAGACATATCTCCCCATCGTTGTCGCTTAGCCGCGACTCATTGCATAAGCATAAGCTGAATAAGATTGTGATGCCAATACGCACGGGCCAGGCGGCACCTTATAATCCGCCGCTATGTCTGAAGCCTATGCCATCGATCATTACGAGAACTTCCCCGTCGCCTCGCTCTTGCTGCCCGCCGCCATGCGCAAGCCGATTGCGGTGGTCTACCGCTTTGCCCGCAGCGCCGACGACTTCGCCGATGAGGGCGAGCGCAGCCCGGCCGAGAGGCTGGCGCTGCTGGACGGCTTTCGTGCCGAGCTCAATCGCATTGCGGCCGAGCAGCCACCGCAGAGCGCGCTGTTCCGCGATCTGCGCGATCAGGTGCTGATCCCACACCAGGTGCCGCTGCAGCTGTTCCACGACCTGCTCGATGCGTTTGCCCAGGATGTGGTGAAGACGCGCTTTGCCGACTTCGGTGAAGTGATGCAGTACGCACGTCGCTCGGCCAACCCGGTCGGGCGCATCGTGCTGCATATCGCTGGGCGTGCCAGCACCCGCCATCTAGCCTGGTCGGACGGCATCTGCGCCGCGCTGCAGTTGATCAATTTCTGGCAGGACGTCGCCATCGACTGGCGGAAGGGGCGGATTTACCTGCCACAGGACGAGTTGGCGCGCTTTGGAGTGAGTGAAGCGCAGATTGCGGCCGGGACGGTGGACGACAACTGGCGCGCACTGATGGCTTTTCAGGTTGACCGTACGCGCCGCATGTTGCGCGCCGGCTCGCCGCTCGGCCTGGCCCTACCCGGCCGGCTCGGACTGGAAATCCGCCTGACCATCCTGGGTGGCGATGCCATCCTGAAGAAAACCCAGGCCTGCGGCTACGATGTATTCCACCAACGCCCACGCCTGCGTGCGCATGACTGGCCCTTGCTGCTGCTGCGCGCCCTGTTCCCGAAGCGGATACGCTCATGAGGCTGTTCGAACTCTTGTTGCGCCTGTTTACCGCGCGCGGCTGGGCGGGCCGACTCAGCGCACTGGCGGCACTGGCCGTGGCCGGCTACGCGCTATGGCAGGGCGAGCTGAGCGCCCGTCCGCTGGATGCTGCCCTCAGCGCCAGCCTGCAGGGCCGCGTGGTCGGCGTACAGGATGGCGATACTCTGGAACTGCTCGATGCCAGCAGCCAGACCCATCGCGTGCGGCTGGCTTTCATTGATGCGCCGGAACATGCCCAGCCCTATGGCACGCGCGCACGTCAGCATCTGGCCCAGCTGGTGTTCGGCAAGCCGATCACCGTCAAGGTTAACGGCGAGGACAAGTACGGGCGCGTGCTGGGCGAGGTCAGCCAAGCTGGTCGCGACATCAGCGCTGAGCAGCTGGCAGCAGGCCTTGCCTGGCACTATGTGCATTACGCCCAGCGTGACCAGGCGCCCGCCCATTTCCAGCGCTACCAGCAGCTGCAAACCGAGGCACGCCAGCAAGGCGTCGGTCTCTGGCAGCAGGCAAGACCGCAAGCACCGTGGGATTACCGCCAGCAGCGCAGATAGCGGTGCTTAGCGCCCGCTACGCAGCGTGAGCACACCGCTGGCGATGATCAATAACATCGCCAGCCAGCTGTCCAGACCCAGCACATCACCGAACAGCAGCATGCCAAACAGGCTGGCGCACAGCACGGTTACATAGGCAAGGCTGGCCACCACCAGCGTGCGCCCCATCCGGTAGGCGCGGGTCATGGCCAGCTGCGCCGCCGTGGCGCAGGCGCCCATGCCCAGCAGAATGCCGATATTGTCCCAGCGCAGCGGACTGAAGCGGTCGAACAACATGCCTATACCGGCCGCCACGGTGGCAATCAGCGAGAAGTAGAACACCGTGCGCCATTCAGGCTCACCGGCCTCGCCCAGCATGCGCACATTCAGATAGGCCACCCCGGCGCCAAAGCCAGAAGCCAGCCCGAGCAAACCCGCCAACCACTGCTCACGACTGAAGGTGGGCTGCAACAGCAGGACCACGCCGACAAAACCCAGCCCCAACGCGGCCAGCAGCTTGCGCGACGGTCGCTCGTGCAGCCAGAAAGTGGTCAACAGGGCGAAGAATAAGGGCGAGGTGTAGTTGAGCGTCACCGCCGTCGCCAGCGGCAGATGGGCAATTGCGTAGAAGTAAAGCGCCAGCGCCAGCGTGCCAGCCACGCCGCGGCTCAGATGCTTGCCCAGCAAGGGCGTGCGCAGACTGCCGCCACGCGCCAGAACCACGGCACCAATGACCAGAAAACCGACTAGACAGCGATAGAAGACCAGCTCGGCGGTACTGAACTGGCTGGCACCCAGCTTGACGAATACGCCCATGCAGGCGAACAACAGGGAGGCGGCCAACATCCAGAACGGACCGGAGTGGCGCAATCGAAGCAGGGCAACAGGCATGGGCGGCATTGTAGCTGGCCCATGCCGGTCGCCGGCGCAGCCGGCGGGAATATAGTCAGGCCTTGAGCAGCAAGGCGCCAGACAGCAGCTTGACCAGCTCGGCCTGCCTATGGGTACCCGTCTTCCAGAACATCGACTTGAGCTGGGTACGCACGGTGGACACCTGCACCGTCAGGCGCGCGGCAGCTTCAGTCGGGGTGCAGCCCTCGAGGATCAGCGCGGCCAGGCGACATTCAGCCGGCGAAAGACCATACAAGGCGGCCAGCACATCCAGCGGCTGCTCCTCATTCCCCGCCGGGTTGTGCGCCATCAGCAAGGCCAGCGGGCGTCGACCGTCGGCAACCAGTGGTGAATCGGCTGGCAGCGGTGCCACCAGCACCGTCAATCGGTCACCGCCGGCATTCTCGAACGCCAGTGCACCGCTCTGCGCGGCCTGCTGCGTCGCCTGCTGCAATAAGGTGGACAGTTTGGCGGCCATGCCGCTGCCCTCGGCGGTCACCCGACCATTGCGCACCACGATGCAGGGCATACCACCCTGCTCGGCCGCATGGTTGGCGAAGATGACCTGACCATCCCCATCCGCCACCCACATCGGCGCAGCTAAGCGGTCGAGTGCCTGGCGGGCGACCGCGGCCTGCATGCTCAGGCGTGCGAACTCGGTCGACAGACGGCAGGCCAGCTCCATATGGGGCGACAAGCGCTCCAGGAAAGCCGCCTCGGCCGCCGCAAACACATCGGCATCGGGGCCGCGCTGGAAAGTCAGCACCGCCTCACTGCGGCCGTCATCGAATACCCGCGCGCCGATCAAATGGCGCATGCCATTCGGCAACATATAGCGCTGGAAGAACTCGCTGCGGGCGACATAGCTGTCATCGAAATACTGATGCTCCGCCACCCACACACCCACCTGGCTGCGATTGATGATGGATAGCCAAGGATCAGTCGCCAGATAAGTATCCTGATAGGCGCGTATGGCCTGCTCGCTCAAACCATACAGATTCCAGCGCATCGGCTCGCCCGTCTGCTTATTGCGCAGGCAGAAGCCAGCCGCACTTGCACCCACCGTATCGGCGATGCGATGCAGCAAACCATCCCACTTGGATGGTTCCAAGACCGCCGCATGGATGGCGGTCACCAATTGATCATATTGACGAGATTTGTTGTCGCCCATATTGGCCCGCTCCCTCGCGGCCACGGCTTGTTGTTCTGCGTCGGGCATTTTGGTCAGGCTGGCAGTTATATTCAAGCGATTCTACCCGGAAGTTTAGACCCATCCACCATTTGGGGGATGACTCACCCCCACCCAAAGCAATACATTCTCCCTACCGCCCGAGGAGGAGGAAGTCTCGGGAGGAGGGGGAATCTCCTCTTGGCCGGCGCAAAGCCGACGGCCGCCACAAAGCCAGCAGCAGGACCCGGCGCCATATTAAAAACCAGCCGGGCGACGTTAGCCAGCAAAAAAGAAACGGGCGATCCACTGGATCGCCCGTTTCTCATTCTGGGCCGTGCGAAGCTGGCTCGTTTACATCAGATTCTGTTCGGCCACACCGACATTCAGATCCGCATTTGCCGCATCACTTTCCTTGGAGAGCGGGCTCGCGCGTCGATTTTCCATCTCATCCAGATAGTGCGCATCCACGTCACCGGTAATGTACTCACCGGAGAAACAGGATGTCTCGAAGCGGGTGATTCGCCCACCGCTCGCATCGCTGACGGCCTGAACCAAGGCGTCGATATCCTGATAGAACACGGCGTCCGCGCAGATTTCCTCGGCAACCTTGGCCGCATCGCGGCCGGTGGCGATCAGCTCCGCGCGGGTTGGCATATCGATGCCGTAAACATGCGGGAAGCGCACAGGTGGCGCAGCCGAGGCAAAGTAAACCTTCACCGCGCCAGCTTCACGCGCCATCTGCACGATTTCCTTGGAAGTGGTGCCGCGTACGATGGAATCATCCACCAACAGCACATTGCGGCCCTTGAACTCCACCGAGATGGCATTGAGTTTCTGGCGCACCGATTTCTTGCGGGTAGCCTGGCCAGGCATGATGAAGGTACGGCCGATATAGCGATTCTTCTGGAAGCCCTCTCGATACGGCAGGCCAAGGTGATTGGCCAACTGCAGCGCACTGGCACGGCTGGTGTCGGGAATCGGGATCACCACATCGATATCCAGCTCGGGCAGGCTGCGGCGGATCTTTTCCGCCAGGTTGTCGCCCATATTCAGGCGGGCCTGATAGACAGAGATACCATCCATGACCGAGTCGGGACGCGCGAAATACACATGCTCGAAAATGCATGGCACGAGGTCGGGCGCGCTTGCGCATTGGCGACTACGCAGTTCACCCTCCGGGGTGATGTGTACAGCCTCGCCCGGCTCGATATCGCGCATCAGCTTGAAGCCCATGGTATCGAGCGCCACCGATTCGCTGGCAACCAGATACTCGGTGCCTTCCTGCGTAGCATGCTCACCAATCACCAGCGGACGGATGCCATGCGGATCGCGGAAAGCCACCAGGCCGTAGCCGGCAATCAGTGCCACGACAGCATAAGCACCGCGCACGCGCTGATGCACGGCGGCAATCGCGTCAAAGATGGTTTCCGAATCGAGCTGAAAGCCATGCGCACGCTTCTGCAATTCATAGGCGAATACATTCAGCAAGGCTTCCGAATCGGAATTGGTGTTGATATGCCGCAGATCGCTGCGGTACATCGCGTCCTTCAATTCCTTGTGATTGGTCAGATTGCCGTTGTGCGCAAGCACGATGCCAAAAGGGCTGTTCACATAGAACGGCTGCGACTCGGCCAGGCTAGATGCCGAACCGGCCGTGGGATAGCGCACATGGCCGATGCCGATGCTGCCCTTGAGCGAACGCATATTGCGGGTGCGGAAGACATCCGCCACCAGACCCTGTCCCTTGTGCATATGCATGACGCCACCGGCTTCCGCCGTGACGATGCCGGCCGCGTCTTGGCCACGGTGCTGCAAGACCAGCAGACCGTCATACAGCAGTTGGTTGACAGGTGTTTTCGCCACTACACCGAGAATGCCGCACATGATGCTTCCTTGCTTTACGAATCCAGAAGGCCGACTGACTGCGTCGGGCTTTACTCAAACTTGATATGGCTGGCCAGCTCGCTGGGCAACCAGGGTTTCAATGCTGCCGCAGCGGCCTCGAAAGGTGGGCTGAACATGGCGTTGCGCCAGATCGGCGCTTGCGGCAAGGAGGTCAGGCCCGCCACGATCACCAGGGCCAGCACGATCAATGCCCCACGCGCCACGCCAAACACTGCACCAATCAATCTATCCAGCGGCGCCAAGCCACTGGCCTTCACAAACTGGGCCAAGGTAATGCGAACAATAGCCGATACAAACCACACCCCGAGCAAGATGCCGACGAAGCCGGCAATCAGGCGCAGCTCGGTTGTCGGCACATCGGGTGGCAGGCGCGCACCAAGATCGGCCGCATAGCGCTGTGCCAGCCAAAAGCCGACGATCCAGGCCAGCAGAGAGAGAATTTCCGACAGGCCGCCGCGCAGCACCGCCAGTAGCACGGACAGGCCGATGATGATCAGGACTGCGTAGTCGAAACCGGTCATTTGCCAACAATATTGCTGGAGACACCGGCGGCCGCCAGCTTGCCATGCGCTTGTTCGGCCAGGTCACGACTGGCATAGGGGCCGGCGCGCAGACGCGTCAGCTCGCCCTTCTCGGTCTTGACTGCCTCGGTATGCACATTTACACCAGCCGCCTTCGCCTTGCTCTGCAAGGCGGAAGCCTTCGTTGCATCGGCAAAGGCACCAATTTGCAGGAAGAATTTGCCCGTAGGCTTGTCGACATGCTTGGCGGCTTGTTTCGCCAGATCATCCTCCAAGCCATCGAGCAGCTTGGCAGGATCCTTCACCGTCGGCGCAGGCTTGAGCGGCGGCTTCTCAACTGGTTTTTCAGCCGGCTTTTCCACCGGCTTAGGTTCGGGCTTATTGACCGGTTTCGCTTCCGCCGGTTTCACCGCAGCTGGCGCGGGTGTGTCTTGCAGAGGTTCCGCGGACGGAGCTGGCGGTTCAATCTGATCAGCGGGTAGCTCGGCAGGCGGCATGACCGGGTCGGGCTGCACCGTCCCCGCCAATGCAGGCTTGGAGCTGACGATGGCGACCGACTCCTGCACCAGGCTTTGCGGTGGCTGATCGTCCATCACTGTCCACAAGACGATCAGGGCGATCAATACCAACGCGACCGCGCCCACCAGGCGGCGGCGGGCACGTTTTTTCAGGGCGGTCAGTTCTTCGCTAATAGGGGCGTCGGCCATGGGCGGGTCTAGCGCGGCTTCAATGCAAGCATGTCAGCTACGACTTTGAAACATCCGAAGGCCGCGATTCTATCATTTTCCCCTGCAACAGAACGTGCGGCCTTAAATGCATCGGCAACCGTGGGATAAATATGGATGCGCGCGCTGCTACCGGATGCCGCGATCAGCTCCGCAATCTGCTGTGCAGACGCTGCGCGCGGCACATCGAGGTCAACCACATGCCAGACATCAATGCGCTCCTTCAATAGGCCAATCACCCCTGCGATGTCCTTATCGGCCAAGGCAGCAAACACCGCATGCGTGGTTGGGAAGAAGCCCTGGTTAAGCAGGTTCTGCGCGAGTGCGGCGGCAGCATGCGGGTTGTGGGCGACATCCAGCACGATGGATGGCCGACCGGGCAATACCTGGTACCGGCCAGCCAGTTCAACCTCGACCAGGCCGCGCTTGATGTCGCCCACACCAACCGGCACACGATCATGCAGCGCATCGAGGATCGCGATCACCAAGCTGGCATTGGCCAGCTGGTAAGCGCCGCGCAGTGCGGGGAAAGGCAGGCCAGGCTTCTGACCCTGGCGGCCACGCCAGCGCCATTGGGTGGTTTCATTCGTGTAGCCAAAATCGCGGCCGATCAGCTGCAAATCAGCCTTGATCTGCGCAGCATGGTCGAGCAGCGCCTGCGGCGGCTGGCTATCGGCGCAGAAGGCGGGCTTGCCCGGCCGGAAGATGCCCGCCTTTTCCCGCCCGATCGCTTCGCGGTTATCGCCCAGAAAAGCCTGGTGGTCGATATCCACGCTGACCACCGCCGCCACATCGGGCTCGAAAACATTGACCGCATCGAGCCGACCGCCCAAGCCCACTTCCAGCACGGCCACATCCACACCGGCCTGAATAAACTGGTGCATGGCCGCCAAGGTGCCGAATTCGAAGTAAGTAAGCGACTCCCCTGCCCTGGCCTGCTCCACCGCGCGCAGGCTGGCGACGATGGCAGCATCGCTGGCTGGCACTAGATTGATGGCAACCCGCTCGTTGTAATGCAGTAGATGCGGGCTGGTATAGGTGCCCACCTTATAGCCCGCCGCGCGGTAAGCGGCCGACAGCATGGCGCAGGTCGAACCCTTTCCATTGGTGCCGCCTACGATGATGACGGGAAAAGCTGGCTGCAGCTGCATGCGATCACGCACCCGCGCGACGCGCTCCAGCCCCATATCGATGGCAGAGGGGTGCAGTTGCTCCAGATGCGCCAGCCAGGCGTCCAGGGTATCGGCGTCGAAAGACATGGTGTGCTTGACCTTGTGCGGGAAAAGAAAAGACACGGAAGTGGCCTGACCACTTACGTGTCTCTCATTAAATGCGGCCTGACGGCCGGGCTTCAAGCGACGGCGGGCTGCTTTTGCAATAGCGTGAGCAAGGCCGCCAGACGCTGACGCAGCTCACGCCTATCCACGATCATATCGATGGCACCCTTCTCAAGCAGGAACTCGGCACGCTGGAAACCCTCCGGCAAGGTTTCGCGCACGGTCTGCTCGATCACCCGCGGGCCGGCGAAACCGATCAGCGCACCGGGTTCGGCAATCACCACATCGCCCAGGAAGGCAAACGAGGCGGACACGCCACCCATGGTCGGGTCGGTCAGCAGGGAGATAAATGGCAGGCCGCGCTCGGACAGCTTGGTGAGGATCGCACTGGTCTTGGCCATCTGCATCAGGGACATCAAGCCTTCCTGCATGCGCGCACCGCCCGAGGCAGACACGCAGATGAAGGGGCAGCCGTTCTCGATCGCAGCGTTCACACCACGTACGAAACGCTCGCCGACTACCGAGCCCATCGAACCGCCAATGAAACGGAATTCAAACGCGGCCACCACCACCGGCACGGACAGAATCGCCCCCTGCATCACCACCAGTGCATCTTCCTCGCCCGAAACCTCTTGGGCACCGGCTAGGCGCTCCACATAGCGACGCGAGTCCTTGAACTTGAGAAAGTCGGTCGGCCTGACTTCGGCGCCGATCTCGAAGCGACCTTCCGCATCCAGCATCATGTCCAGCCGCTGACGGGCCGAAACGCCGTTGTGATGCGAACACTTGGGGCAGACCTCAAGATTATTTTCGAGATCGGTGCGATACAGCACGGCTTCACAGGCCGTGCACTTGCTCCACAAGCCTTCCGGCACCGACTTGGATGGACCGGCCGGCTTGGCCTTGATTTTCGGGGGTAGCAGTTTTTGCAACCAGCTCATAGCGGGACTCCTACGCCGGCCAGCTAAGCTGACCAAGCGCTTGAAAATGATGAGGGCCGCACTTGCGGCCCCAGGGGGTTACTGACGGGCGCCATCCATGGCGCTGCGCACTTCGCGCATAAAGGCAATCAGCCGCGGCGTGGCATCCGCACCGTGCTCCTCGACCTCTTGTACTAGACGGCTGCCAATAATGACCGAATCGGCAATCCTGGCCACCGCTTGGGCGGTAGCCGCATCGCGGATACCGAAGCCGACTCCGATCGGTACACTCAGCTGTTCGCGCAGGGTGGACAGCTTGCTGGCCACATCGTCGAGATCCAGATTGGCCGCACCAGTCACGCCTTTCAGCGACACATAGTAGACATAGCCGGAGGCGAGCTTGGCCACTTCCGCTACGCGCCAGGCCGGCGTGGTTGGGGCGAGCAGGAAGATGGGATCCAGTTCATGCGCTTTCAGCACTTCGGCAAGCGGGCCCGCCTCTTCCGGCGGCATATCCACGGTCAGCACGCCATCCACGCCAACAGCCTTGGCCTGCTCGGCGAAAGCCTGATAGCCCATGGCTTCGATAGGGTTGGCATAGCCCATCAACACGACTGGCGTGTCGGCATCCTTGCGCCGGAATTCGCGCACCATGCCCAGCACATCGCTCAGGCTGGTGCCGTGTGCCAGCGCACGCTCGGACGCCTTCTGGATGACCGGGCCATCGGCCATCGGGTCAGAAAACGGCACGCCCAGCTCCAGGATATCGGCGCCACCCGACACCAGCGCATGCATCAGGCCCACCGTAGCGGCCGGATGTGGATCGCCCGCGGTGATGAAGGGAATGAGCGCCTGCTTCTTATGCGTTTGCAGGCGTGCAAAAGTGGTCTGAATACGTGACATAAGCTCTGCTTGTTCTACGGGCAGCCAGGCGCCCGCATAGCGTGTTTCTTAAAGTTCCAGGCCTGCGATGCGCGCGACGGTAGGAATATCCTTGTCGCCACGACCGGACAGATTCACCAGAATGATCTGATCCTTGCGCATCGTTGGGGCGAGTCGCGCCGCATAGGCGAGAGCGTGACTCGATTCCAGGGCCGGGATAATACCCTCAGTCCGGCACAATGCGTGAAAAGCCGCCAGCGATTCATCGTCATTCGCAGCGGTATATTCAACCCGGCCAATATCCTTCAGATAGCTGTGCTCTGGGCCAACGCCGGGATAATCGAGGCCAGCCGACACCGAATGGGTCTCGATGATCTGGCCGTGCTCATCCTGCATCAGATAGGTGCGATTGCCGTGCAGCACACCAGGGCGTCCCGCCGTCAGCGGTGCAGCATGACGACCGGTTTCCACGCCATCACCACCAGCCTCGACCCCGATCATGCGCACGCCAGGTACGGTGATATAGGGGTAGAACATGCCAATCGCGTTCGAGCCACCGCCTACACAGGCGACCACCGCATCGGGCTGGCGACCGGCCATCTCGGCCATCTGCACTTTCGACTCCTCGCCGATCACGGCCTGGAAATCACGTACCAACATCGGGTAAGGATGCGGGCCGGCTGCCGTACCCAAAATGTAGAAAGTGCTGTCCACATTGGTCACCCAGTCACGCATCGCCTCATTCAGCGCATCCTTCAAGGTGCGCGAACCCGAGGTGACCGGCACAACGGTCGCGCCGAGCAATTTCATGCGGAATACATTGGCCGCCTGGCGCTGGATATCCTCGGCGCCCATATAAACCACGCACTCCATGCCATAGCGCGCGGCCACGGTCGCGGAGGCTACGCCATGCTGACCAGCACCGGTTTCGGCAATCACACGCTTCTTGCCCATGCGACGCGCCAGCAGCGCCTGACCGATGGTGTTGTTGATCTTGTGTGCGCCGGTGTGGTTGAGGTCTTCACGCTTCAGGTAGATCTGCGCGCCACCCAATTGCTCGGACCAACGCTGGGCGTGGTAAATCGGGCTGGGACGGCCTACATAGTGCTTGAGCTCATGCCGGTACTCGGCCATGAAGGCAGGATCCTGCTTGGCCAGCTCGTACTCGCGGCGCAGCTCATCCAGCGCAGCCATCAGCGTTTCAGATACATAGATGCCGCCGTAGTCGCCAAAGCGACCGCGCAGATCGGGCAAATCATAGGCTTGGGGAACAAGCAGATCGTTGATGTGCATCGGTACTTCCGTTGAGCAAGTATTACAGGCCAGCCGAAGCCGGATCAAAACGGGCAGCGCGCACGGCCGCCACAAATTGCTTTACCAGCAGGGCATCTTTCACACCCTTGCTGGACTCCACGCCACTGGACACATCGACGGCCCAGGGCTGAACACGTTCCACCGCCTCGGTGACATTCACTGGGCTCAAACCACCGGAGAGTATCAGCGGCAGAGGCAAGCCCACCGGCAAGAGCGACCAATCAAAGCGCTCACCCGTGCCACCCGGCGCTGCGGCCGAGTAGGCATCACACAGCAGGCCCCGCGCATCGGCGTAGCGATCGGCGAATTCTAGCAAATCGAGGCCAGGTTTTACCCGTACTGCCTTGATATAGGGTCGACCGAAGGAACGACAGTATTCGGGGGATTCGTCGCCATGAAACTGCAGCAGATCAAGCGGCACGGTCCTTAGCACACCTTCCACCAGCGATGGATCGGCATCCACGAACAGGCCTACCGTGCTGACAAAAGGCGGCATGGCCGCCGCGATCTCATGGGCAAGATTGATCGACACATTGCGCAGGCTAGGCTCGTAGAACACCAGGCCAATGGCATCAGCCCCGAGCGCCGCAAGGCGCTGGGCAGTCGCGACATCGCGCAAGCCGCAAATCTTGATTCTTGGGGTCATAGCAGGATTACAGCAAGACAGTTCAGACCAGATAGTGGCGGAAGGTGGGCTCGCTGGCAATGCCAAAGGCGGCCGGGTAGCTGACTCCAGCAAAGTAGAGGCCATCGGGCATGAAGGTAGGCGGGGCAATGGTTCTGTCCCGCGCCGCCAGCAAGTGCGCCATCCAGTCGGGGCTCTCCGCCCCCTTGCCGATATGGATCAGCGCACCCATCAGATTGCGCACCATATGATGAAGAAAGCCGCTCGCCGAGGCATCCACGTAAAAGAGGTCACCCTCGCGCTGGATATCGAGCCGCGTCAGCATCTTCACCGGGCTCGCCGCCTGACACTCGGCCGCGCGGAAGCTGGAAAAATCATGCTCGCCAAGCAGATGACGGGATGCTGCCTGCATGCTAGCCAGATCAAGGGGGGCGTGATGCCAACCTACCCGCCCCGCCAAGAGGGCCGAACGCACCGGATGATTGAGCAGCAAGTAGCGGTAATGCCGCGCAGTAGCCGAGAAACGCGCATGGAAGGCCTCATCCACCGCCTGAGCCCACAACACCGCCACGCTAGGCGGCAGGAAGCTATTCACACCACGCACCCAAGCCGTCAGCGGGCGCTTGGCCTCGGTATCAAAATGCACGATCTGTCGGGCCGCATGGACACCCGCATCGGTACGACCCGCCGCATGCACGCGCACTGGCGTACCAGCCATCTGTGCAATCGCAGCTTCCAAGGCATCCTGGACCGCCAAGCCATTTGGCTGAGACTGCCAACCGCAGAAAGCGCGCCCATCGTATTCAATGCCCAAGGCAATCCGCATCTCAACAACCCATTCCGCGCACCGCGCAGCCACAAAAAACAAGGGCGTGGGTCGCTATGCGCAACCCACGCCTTGGCAAAACCACTGAGCCGCTTAGAGCTGTGCGAGCAGCGATTCAGCAGTCGACTTTTGCTCGGTATTACCCTCGCTCATGGCCTCCTGCAGAATTTCACGCGCACCTTCCTTATCGCCCATATCGATGTAAGCACGGGCCAGATCGATCTTGGTGGTCACCGGATCATCAAGCTCAGCACTGAAGTCAGCAATATCGGCACCGCTGCCCGCTTCCGGCGCAATGTCCAGATCGAGGCTCATGCCATCCACGTCCAGCGGTGCTTCGGCAGCCGGAGCCGCCGCTTCATTCAGATCAAAGTCGAAATCCAGATCACTGGCCAGATCGGACGATGCAAGCTCAGCCGGCATTGCATTCAATTCCGGCATGCTCAGTGCAGCCTCATTCAGTTGCAGGCCGAAATCATCGGCTGCCGGCGCAGCCGCAGGCGACTCGTTACCCAGCTCCAGCGGGATATCCAGCGAGAGAATGTCATCATCCGCTGCAGCAGGTGTGCTGCTAGGTGCTGGGGTATCTAGCTGGAAATCCAGACCCGAAGCGGCGGACTCTTCCACCGCCACGGCTGGCATGTCTAGGTCGAAATCCATGGCCGGGGCGGCCTCAGGTTCGGCCTTCACCGGACTGTCGAGCTGAAAGTCCAGATCCGCCTTGTCATCCAGCTCAGCCGCGACCTGATTCGATACCGGGGTATCGAACTTGCCGGTATCCATCATTTCGCCCAGTGTGCCGGCCGACATGATCATGGTCTTGTCCAATGAGCCGGTATCAACCGGAGCCTGCTGCTGATACAGGCTGTTGCTGGGGTCGAGCACGCGGCCCATTTCGGCCGCTTGCGCCCAGACCGCACCCTGACCTTGGCTGGCCGAATACAGCTCCTGCGCGGCAGTCTCAAAAGCAGCCGGGTTCTTGCGCGCTGCGTAGATCTCCAGCAGCTTCAGACGCACTTCCTGGCGGCTACCATCGCGCACCAGCGCATCCTTGAGAATTTCCTCGGCCTGAGCGTCACGGCCATAGGCCATATACACCTCAGCCTCGGCAATCGGATCGACTTCATCGGTATCGATGGTACCGAGGCCCGCGCGGCTGAAATCGGTCAGAAAGGAGTTTTCCGTCACGCCGGTGCTGATCACGGCGCCGCCCGTATTACCGACCATGGTGTTCGACTTCAGGTCCGAGCCGGTAATCACGCTATCGGAAAAGTTGCCGCTTTTGCGGCGACGCAGCGCCCAGAAAGCACCACCGCCGAGCAGCACAGCCAGCAGGCCACCACCGCCCAGAACCAGCGGATTTTCCAGCAAGGATGGTTCGGGTTCCGGCTCCTCGATAATAACGGGCGGACGCTTCTTCTTCGGCTTTTCAGCCGGCGGCGGTGCTACAACCGGCGCAGCAGGTGCGGCCTCAGGCGCAGTGGCATTCGGCGGGGCCACCTCGGCCGAAACAGCGGCTTCGGCGGGCTTGGTTTCCGTTGCTGGTTCAAGCGGCTTTTGCGGCTCGGCCGGAGCTACCGCCGGGGCAGCTGCGGCTTGCTTTTGCAGCTCTGCACCTTGCTTGCTCTTCAAGGCCAATAAGTCTTCTAGCTTCTTATTGGTCTTTTCCAGCTCAGCAACCCGTTGATTCGCCTCTTGCAAAGCCTTCTGACGGGCAACCGACTCTTCTTCCAACGTCTGCACACGCTCGCGCAGCTTGCCTTCTTCGCCCTTCGAGAGCTTCAGGCTGTCCTTACCTGCCAGCTCGCGTGCGGCGACAGGCTCGTCGACCTTGGCCACGATCTTGCCACTACCACCGGCCTCATCACCCTGCGAAGCCGGTGCTGCGGCGGCAAGCTTGGCACGGTAACTACGCCAGTCATCCGCCTGTACCTTGACCTCTTGCGCGGCCACGCGTGGATCGATGGCGCTCAGGGCCTCCTTGCTGGGAATGGACAGAATACGACCGCGCTTGAGGCGGTTCATATTATTGCCATCGAAAGCACCTTGGTTAGCGCGATACAGACCAACCAGCATCTGGTCCAGACTCACCCCTTCCACCTGAGTCTGACGTGCAATCCCGGCCAGGGTTTCGCCTGGCTTGACGGTGTGGGTCGAGTCAGACTCTGCAACAGCCTTGGGCTCAGACTTGGCTTCAGGCTTTGCCTCGACAGGCCTGACCTCCGGCTTGGGCTGAGCAGGCTTGCTTTCCACCGCAGGCTTTGGTGCCAGCACGGGCTTGGGCAAAGGCTGATTATTCGCTGGCTGAGCCGGCGCAACCGTGCGCACAGGCGTGCTGGCGTTGTAGCCCACCGGGTCAAGCAAGGCGGTGTACTCGCGCAGCACGCGACCACCATCCCATTTCAATTCCAGCAGAAAATCCAGGAAAGGTTCGTTAACCGATTGTGCTGAATTGACTGCAATGAAATATTGGCCATTACTGCGCTTTTCCAAATTAAAGCGCAGACCCAATGCGGTCGACGGATAGTCGATTTGTGCCTCGCGATACGCTTCCGGCGCCGCCAGTGCGGCGCGCAGCGATTCGACTTCTGCCGGTTGCACAGCAACCAGATCGATCTCGGCACGTAAGGGCTGTCCCAATCCGGACAGTACATTCAAACGCCCCAAGCCAGCCGCATGCAGCGCAACAGGTATTGTCGCCAAGGCTACAGCCATCACGGTGGCTTTGAGTTTTGATTCGATTCGCACGGCTCCCACCCTTTTTTGCGGAGTCAAATTTCCGACAAGTAAATTAACATCATGGGGTTATGCACGCAAGCTCAGGTGCCATCTGAGTTTAGGTTGCAATTTACGCAAATAAAAAGACGAAATTTGCCACTTAGATTTCAATGAGATACATGACATTGGCGTGAAGATGTCACATTGCGCCGAAAACCGGCTCGGACAACTTTGCCAGTCTCGGCACGCGTCCGAGCTGCCAGTTTTCCCTCGCCCAGGCCCAGATCTCGGTCGGCAACGCCCCGCGCAAGCGCGAATCGGGCGACTGGCCAAGCCGCTGAAGCGCCTGCCAAAGCAATTCACTCACCCTCCCCTTATCCAGCGCTGGCGCCAGGGTTTGTTTACTGAGTTTCTCGCCAGCGGCATTGGTCAATATAGGCAAATGCGCGTAATTGGGGCGCCGATATCCAAGGCATTGCTGCAAATACAATTGCCTTGGCGTTGAATCAAGCAAGTCCGCGCCACGCACAATATGGTTTATTCCCTGATCAGCATCATCCACCACCACGGCGAGCTGATAGGCGAAATAGCCATCGGCACGCAGCAGTACAAAGTCACCTACCTGACTGATCAAATCCTGCGCCTGTACACCTTGAATCGCATCGTCAAAACTAATCAGAGCCGGCGCTTCCACACGCAGGCGCCAGGCACGCGGCGCGCGTCCGGCGCGCGGCCCGTTGCGGCAGAAACCGGGATACAGCGCACCATCGATGCCCATCTTGCCGGCCTCGGCAATTTCCTTGCGCGTACAGGCGCATCCATAGGCCCGCCCCTCGCGCAGCAGATCATCCAGCACCGCACGGTAATACTCGAGCCGGCGACTTTGATAGCGCAGCTCGCCATCCCAGGCAAAACCAAAGGCTTCCAGCGTACGCAGGATGTCGTCGGCCGCGCCAGGCATCTCACGCGGCGGGTCGAGATCCTCCATGCGCAGCAGCCATTCCCCCCCTTGGACTCTTGCCTCCAGGAAGCTCGCCACGGCTGTCAGCAGTGACCCTTCATGCAGCGGGCCAGTGGGGCTAGGCGCAAAGCGGCCACGGTAAGGCTGACTTATGCTGGCTGTGTCTTTGGAAATAACCATGCTATGCGGGGTGGGCGCGGGGCTTCTGATACAATCGCCGTGTTTGTTGCGCCGCAAATATCGAGGATTAAAAGAAATGACTTACGTGGTGACCGATGCCTGCGTGAAGTGCAAATATACCGACTGCGTTGACGTATGTCCGGTGGACTGCTTCCGCGAAGGCCCCAATTTCCTGGTAATCGATCCGGACGAGTGTATCGATTGCACGCTCTGCGTGGCCGAGTGCCCGGTTGAGGCAATCTACGCCGAGGACGATGTACCGGCTGATCAGCAGATCTATATCCAGCTCAACGCCGAGCTGTCCAAGCATAGCGCCTGGACACCCATCGTCGAGAAAAAGGACCCACTGCCCGACCACGACCAGTGGGCAAACGTTAAAGGCAAGCTCGCCCATCTGGACAAGAACGGCGCCTAAGCCCTCGCGCAGCACACCGTAGTTCGCAACGCCCGCCATCCCGATACTGGCGGGCGTTTGCATTTTGGACTTCCGCTCAAGCACTCAGCGCAGCAAGCGCCACAAGGTGGTGCGACTGATTCCGAGCCGATGCGCCGCCATGGTCTTGTCCCCACCGCATTCGGCCAGCATGGCCAGCGCATGCTCGCGGCGCAGTTGCTCGGCGGTTTCCGCCAGGGGCATATCACTGCGTGGCATGCCGGACAGCAGCTCGGGGGCCAGCCTACGCACATCCCCTTCCTGCAGCCGCCCACTGGCGGCCAGAAATACCGCCATGCGCTCGACCACATTCTGCAGCTCGCGCACATTGCCCGGCCAGGCATGCCCCTGCGCCACCGCCAGCAGGGGCTCAGTCAGCGCCGCCACCGGCAGCGCCGAGCCCTGGCGCAGCAAGGCATCCTGCGCCAACCGTTCAGCCAAGAGGCGCACATCATCACCGCGAGCCGCCAGACTGGGCAACGGCAGCGAGAGGATATTCAGACGATAGAACAGGTCGGCACGAAAACGCCCAGCCGCCACGGCCGACTGCAGCTTGGCATGGGTGGCAGCAATCACGCGCACATCGACCGGAATCGGCTCCGCCGCACCAAGGCGCAGTACCTCGCGCTCCTGCAACACACGCAGCAAGCGAGTCTGCAGCGGTAGCGGCATATCGCCGATCTCATCCAGAAACAGGGTGCCATGATCGCCCAGCTCAATCAGACCCGGCTTGCCACCACGACGCGATCCCGTAAACGCCCCTTCCTCGTAGCCAAACAATTCCGATTCCAGCAGGCTTTCCGGAAAAGCTGCGCAGTTCAGTGCCACAAACGGCGCAGCGGCACGGCGCGATAGCTGGTGTATGCCTTGGGCAAACAACTCCTTGCCGGTGCCCGATTCGCCCTCGATCAGCACCGCCGCATCGGCCTGCGCATACAGCGCCGCCAGCTCGCGCGCAGCGCGAATGCCTGCCGATTCGCCCAGCACATCGCTCAAGGCATAGCGGGCACGGAATGGACTCTTGCGTGCCTCGGCGCGCAATTTGCGGTCGGCACGCTCAATCGCGCTCGACTCCTGCAGGGTAAGCACCGCACCAACCTGCTGACCCGCCTCCACCAGCGGCAGCTGCTGGGTCACCAGGCGCCGACCGGCAAGCGTGATCACTTCATCGCGCCGCGGCTCGCCTGAGCGCAACACCTCACCCAGCTGCAGTTCAGGCGCCAGCTCGCTCAACTGGCGCCCCAGCGCCTGTTGGGCACTCAGGCCCAGCAAGCTGGCCAGAGCCGGATTGATGCTTTGCACGCGCCCCTCCCCATCCACGGCCACCACCCCCTCGGACAGACTTTCCAGAATCCGGTCCAGACGCTCGCGCTTGCCCTCTTCCAGCCGCGCCACCCGACTCAACTCCAGCGCGGCATCAAAGGCCGCCAGAATCGATTCGCCCGAGTAGATCAGCACACCCGGCAAACCGTACTCAGCCGCAAGATGCACGACCTTGCTTGAGCCCACCACCACCGGCTGGGCCGCACGGGCCAGGGTATCCAGATGGCGGCGTGCATCGGCGTCGTTGTCGTAGATCAGCGGGGTCAGGTCCAGATTCAACAGGGGCTTGAGCGCCAGGATGTCCTCACCCAGGCGACGCCGAGTCAGCAGCACCGCGCGCGGACTCAGGCGGCGCGCCTCGGCCAGTGCACGCAGAATGTCGTAGCCCGACACCTTGATCTGCACTACCGGCACCGGCAGTGCCGCACGCAGCTGCTCCGCCCCCTGCCCGGCCGCAATCACCGCATCGAGCTGCCCGGCTTGCAGCAAGCCCTGCAACTCGGGTACGGCCGCCTCGGCCGATGACTCTATCAAGCGCCAGTCCACACCAAGGCCGCGCCCAGCCAATTGCGCGCGCACCAGATTCGCCAGCGCACGCGTTGCCACCACCGCAAACACCGCCTGTGTCGAGCGTGCCATACCCACCCCTTTTTTCGTTTCAAGCCTGCCAGCAACGCCAAGCCCACAGACTTGCAGCAGGGGCAGGATTGGCCGGACAAAGCCGATAATATCCCTAGTTTGAAACATCACGTTTCAATAGTGAAACAAAAACCTAGACAAGCAGGCGCGCCGGCAGCCTCTGGCTACTCGGCTATGCTGATGATTTAGCGCGGAATTCCGCCCCAAAAACCGCCTGCAGCCAAGGCTGGCCCAGCTTTTGCACATAGGCGGGCCTTGCCGCTTTACCGGAGAAACACCCCATGTCCCTCAGCTCCCCCGGCGCGCGCTTTCGCGCTGCTGTCGAACGCGAAAAGCCGCTGCAAATCGTCGGCGCCATCAATGCCTATGCCGCCCTCTTGGCCGAGCACAGCGGCCACCAAGCCCTGTATGTCTCAGGTGGCGGTGTGGCCGCCAGCTCCTGCGGCATTCCCGACCTGGGCATTACCACGCTGGAAGATGTGCTGATCGATGTGCGGCGGATTACCGACCGCACCGCGCTGCCGGTGCTGGTCGATATCGATACCGGTTGGGGTGGCGCCTTCAATATCGCGCGCACTGTGCGCGAGATGATCCGCGCCGGCGCTGCCGCCGTGCACATCGAAGACCAGGTACTGGCCAAGCGCTGCGGCCACCGGCCCGGCAAGGCAATTGTGTCGGCCGCCGAGATGGTCGACCGGGTCAAGGCCGCGGTCGACGCGAAGACCGACCCCGAGTTCGTAATCATGGCGCGTACCGATGCATTGGCCGTGGAAGGCCTGCAGGCCGCCATCGACCGTGCCTGCGCCTGCGTGGAAGCCGGTGCCGACATGATCTTCCCCGAGGCGATGGAGAGCCTCGAGATGTATCAGGCTTTTGTGGATGCGGTGAAGGTGCCGGTGCTGGCCAATATCACCGAGTTCGGCAAGACCCCGCTATTCACGCGCGAACAGCTTGGCAGCGTGGGCGTGAGCATGATGCTCTACCCGCTGTCCGCCTTCCGCGCCGGCGCCAAGGCGCAGCTCAATGTGTATGAACACATCGCGCGTGATGGCAGCCAGCAGGCGGTGGTCGGCAGCATGCAGACCCGCATGGAGCTGTATGAGCACCTCGGCTACCACGTCTACGAGCAGAAGCTCGATGCGCTGTTCGCCGCCGAAGGTAAGGCCTGAGCATGCCCTTTACCCTGCGTGGCGAACGCGTGCTGCTGCGTGACTGGCGTGACGACGATCTGCCTGCCTGGGTGGCCATGAATGCCGACCCGGCGGTACGCCGCTATTTCCCCAGCGTGCTCGATGAGGCCGCCGCGCTGGGCGAGGCCAGTCGCATCCGCGCCCATGCAGAGCGCGAGGGCTTCACCTTCTGGGCCCTGGATATCCCGGGCGTTGCCGACTTCGCCGGCTTCGTCGGCCTGATCCGCACCGGCTTCGACGCGCATTTCACGCCTTGCGTGGAAATCGGCTGGCGCCTGGCCCAGGCCTATTGGGGCCAAGGCTATGCAAGCGAAGCCGCGCGTCTGGCCCTGCAACAGGGCTTCGACACGCTGCAGCTCGATGAAATCGTCGCCCTGACCGTACCCGCCAATCTGCCCTCGCAGGCCGTCATGCAGCGCATCGGCATGCGGCGCGATCCCTCGGACGACTTCGACCATCCGCGCCTTAGCGATGGTCATCCGCTGCAGCGTCATCTTCTGTATCGAATCAAGCGCCAGGATTGGCGTGCGCAACTGAGCGCCTAAACCCCCACCGTGTCTGGAGATTTACATGAGCGAGCAAGTCCTGCCCAAAGCCAAGAAATCGGTCGCCCTGTCGGGCGTCGCCGCCGGCAACACCGCCCTGTGCACCGTGGGCCGCACCGGTAACGATCTGCATTACCGCGGCTACGACATTCTCGATGTGGCCGATGCCTGCGAGTTTGAGGAAATTGCCCATCTGCTGGTACACGGCAAGCTGCCCACCGTGGCGGAACTGGCCAGCTACAAGCAAAAGCTCAAAGCCCTGCGCGGCATTCCGGCCAATGTGAAGGCGGTACTAGAGGCACTGCCGGCCAGCGCTCACCCGATGGATGTGATGCGCTCGGCGGTATCGGCGCTCGGCTGCACCTCGCCCGAGAAGGACGACCACAACCTCGCCGGCGCACGCGATATCGCCGACAAGCTGATGGCCTCGCTCGGCTCCATGCTGCTGTACTGGTATCACTACAGCCATAACGGCCGCCGCATCGAGGTAGAAACCGACGATGACAGCATCGGCGGCCACTTCCTGCACCTTCTGCATGGCGAGAAGCCACGCGCCAGCTGGGTCAAGGCCATGCACACCTCGCTGGTGCTGTATGCCGAGCATGAATTCAATGCCTCGACCTTCACCGCCCGTGTGGTGGCCGGCACCGGCTCGGACATGTATAGCGCGATTACCGGCGCGATTGGCGCGCTGCGCGGCCCCAAGCACGGCGGCGCGAATGAGGTGGCGTTTGAAATCCAGAAGCGCTACGACAACCCGGACGAGGCCGAGGCCGATATCCGTGCACGGGTCGAGCGCAAGGAAGTGGTGATCGGCTTTGGCCACCCGGTTTACACAGTCAGCGACCCGCGCAATGTGGTGATCAAGCGCGTGGCCAAGTCGCTGTCGGACGAGGCGCGCAATACCAAGATGTATGACATCGCCGAGCGCCTGGAAGCGACCATGTGGGAAATCAAGAAGATGTTCCCCAATCTCGACTGGTTCAGCGCGGTCAGCTACCACATGATGGGTGTACCGACCGCCATGTTCACCCCGCTGTTCGTCATCTCGCGCACCAGCGGCTGGGCTGCCCATGTGATCGAGCAACGCCAGGACGGCAAGATCATCCGCCCTAGCGCCAACTACACCGGGCCGGAAGACCTGGCCTTTGTGCCGATCGCGCAGCGCTAAAGCCTGCCGGCCCGCGCCCACACGTAGGCGCGGGCGCCATACCAAGCCTGCGTGCGCGAGACGCGCCGGGCAAACTGACTGGGTACCACACCATGAACACCGCTTATCGCAAGCCTTTGCCGGGCACGGCACTGGACTACTTTGATGCCCGCGCCGCCGTCGAAGCGATCCAGCCGGGCGCCTGGGATGCCCTGCCCTATACCTCGCGCGTGCATGCCGAGAATCTGGTGCGCAAGGCCGATCCAGCCATTCTGGAACAATCGCTGCGCCAGCTGATTGAGCGTCGCCGCGAGCACGACTTTCCCTGGTTTCCGGCCCGCGTGGCCTGCCACGACATCCTCGGCCAGACTGCGCTGGTCGACCTCGCTGGCCTGCGCGATGCCATCGCCCAGCAGGGCGGCGACCCGGCCAAGGTCAACCCGGTGGTGCCGGTGCAGCTGATCGTCGACCACTCGCTGGCGGTGGAATGCGGCGGCTTCGACCCCGACGCCTTCCGCAAGAACCGCGAGATCGAGGAGCGCCGCAACGAAGACCGCTTCCATTTCATCGAATGGACCAAGCGCGCGTTTGCCAATGTGGATGTGATCCCGGCCGGCAACGGCATCATGCATCAGATCAATCTGGAGAAGATGTCGCCGGTCATCCACGCCGACAGGGGCGTCGCCTACCCCGATACCTGCGTGGGCACCGACTCGCATACGCCGCATGTGGACGCGCTGGGTGTGATCGCGATTGGCGTGGGTGGCCTGGAGGCCGAGAACGTGATGCTGGGCCGCGCCTCCTGGATGCGTCTGCCCGAGATCGTCGGCGTCAAGCTCACCGGCCAGCGTCAGCCCGGCATCACCGCCACCGATGTGGTGCTGGCACTGACCGAGTTCCTGCGCAAGTCCAAGGTGGTCGGCGCCTACCTCGAGTTTTACGGTGAAGGCGCGGCCAAGCTGACCATTGGCGACCGCGCCACCATCTCGAATATGGCGCCTGAATACGGCGCCACGGCGGCCATGTTCAGCATCGACCAGCAGACGCTCGACTACCTGAGCCTGACCGGTCGCGAGGCCGAACAGGTCAAGCTGGTGGAGATTTATGCGAAGACGGCTGGCCTGTGGTCGGACTCGCTAAAGCATGCGGTGTACGAGCGCAATCTCGAGTTCGATCTGTCCAGCGTGGTGCGCAATATGGCCGGCCCCTCGAATCCGCATGCGCGCGTGGCCACCAGCGATCTGGCCGCCAAGGGCATCGCCGGCCAGTGGCAGATGCCCGCTGCCAGCGAGGGCACCATGCCCGACGGCGCCGTGATCATCGCGGCCATCACCTCCTGCACCAATACCTCCAATCCGCGCAATGTGATTGCCGCCGCGCTGTTGGCGCGCAATGCCAATCGGCTGGGCCTCAAGCGCAAGCCCTGGGTCAAGTCCTCGCTGGCGCCGGGCTCCAAAGCGGTAGAGCTCTACCTGCAGGAAGCCGACCTGCTTGGCGACCTGGAGCAGCTCGGCTTCGGCATCGTGGCTTTTGCCTGCACCACCTGCAATGGCATGTCGGGCGCGCTCGACCCGGCCATCCAGCAAGAGATTGTGGACCGCGATCTGTACGCGACCGCCGTGCTGTCGGGCAACCGCAATTTCGACGGGCGCATCCATCCCTATGCCAAGCAGGCCTTCCTCGCTTCGCCACCGCTGGTGGTGGCGTACGCAATTGCCGGCACCATCCGTTTCGATATCGAAAACGATGTGCTCGGCGTGGTCGAGGGGCGCGAGATACGCCTGAAGGACATCTGGCCCAGCGATGAGGAAATCGACGCGATTGTCGCGGCCTCGGTCAAACCTGCGCAGTTCCGTCAGGTTTACGAACCGATGTTCGCCGTGCAGGCCAGCGATGGCGAGGTAGTCAGCCCGCTGTATGACTGGCGCCCGCAGTCGACCTATATCCGCCGCCCGCCCTACTGGGATACCGAGGGCGTCGGTGCGCTGGCCGCCAATCCGCGCACGCTGAAGGGCATGCGCGCGCTGGCCGTGCTGCCCGACAACATCACCACCGACCATCTGTCGCCCTCGAACGCGATCCTGATGAATTCGGCGGCGGGCGAATACCTGCACAAGATGGGCCTGCCCGAAGAGGACTTCAATTCCTACGCGACCCACCGCGGCGACCACCTGACCGCCATGCGCGCCACCTTCGCCAACCCGACCCTGAAGAACGAGATGGTGCGCAAGGCCGATGGCAGCATCCAGGTCGGCTCCTGGGCGCGCATCGAGCCCGAGGGCAAGGTGGTGCGCATGTGGGAGGCAATGGAAGCCTATCAGCAGCGCAAACAGCCGCTGATCATCGTGGCCGGCGCCGACTACGGCCAGGGTAGCTCGCGCGACTGGGCGGCCAAGGGCGTGCGTCTGGCGGGCGTGGAAGCGATTGCCGCCGAGGGCTTTGAGCGCATCCACCGCACCAATCTGATCGGCATGGGCGTATTGCCGCTCGAGTTCCAGCCCGGCACCACCCGGCTGACCCTGGGCCTAGATGGCAGCGAGCTGTATGCGGTGGAAGGTGAACTGAAGCCGCGCGCCGTGCTGAGCCTGCTCATCACCCGGCGCGATGGCGAGGTCTTGCGCGTGCCGATGACCTGCCGCCTCGATACGGCCGAGGAGGTCTCGGTCTATGAGGCGGGCGGCGTGTTGCAGCGCTTCGCCCAAGACTTCCTGGCCGGCAAGGTCTAAACCCGCGGCGCCATGACTGCGGCCAGCCACCAGCGGGCCGCAGTCAGCCACCTGCTTATATCCGCAACGATTCAGGACAACACCATGGCCCACCCCGCCCAGATCCGTATCCCCGCCACCTATATGCGCGGCGGCACCAGCAAGGGCGTGTTTTTTCGCCTACAGGACCTGCCGGCCAGCTGCCAGCAGCCCGGCGCCGCGCGCGACCGGCTCTTCCTGCGCGTGATCGGCAGCCCCGACCCGTATGCGGCCCATATCGACGGCATGGGCGGCGCCACCTCGTCCACCTCCAAATGCGTGATTTTGTCCAAGTCCAGCGTGCCCGATCACGATGTCGACTATCTGTACGGCCAGGTAGCGATCGACAAGCCCTTTGTCGACTGGAGCGGCAACTGCGGCAATCTGTCCACGGCGGCGGGCGCCTTCGCCCTGCATGCCGGCCTGGTCGACCCGGCGCGCATCCCCGACAACGGTGTGTGTGTGGTGCGCATCTGGCAGGCCAATATCCGCAAAACCATCATTGCCCATGTGCCGGTCAGCCAGGGCCAGGTGCAGGAGAGCGGTGATTTCGAGCTGGACGGGGTGACCTTCCCGGCCGCCGAAATCGTGCTCGACTTCCTTGACCCCTCCGATGATGAAGGTGAGGGCGCGGCGATGTTCCCCACCGGCAATCTGGTCGATGAGCTCGAGGTGCCGGGCGTGGGCAAGCTGCAGGCCACCCTGATCACGGCCGGCATTCCCACCGTGTTCGTCAACGCGGCTGATATTGGCTACACCGGCACCGAACTGCGCGAGCAGATCAATACCGACCCGGCGGCGCTGCAGCGCTTCGAGGCGATCCGCGTGGCCGGCGCGCTACGCATGGGGCTGATCAAGACACCCGAGGAAGCGGCCACGCGCCAGCACACGCCCAAGATCGCCTTCGTTGCCCCGCCGGCCAGCTATAGCGCGTCGAGCGGCAAGACGATTGCCGCTGCCGATATCGACCTCTTGGTACGTGCGCTGTCGATGGGCAAGCTGCACCACGCCATGATGGGCACCTGCGCGGTGGCCATCGGCACGGCAGCGGCCATTCCCGGCACCCTGGTCAATCTGGCCGCTGGTGGCGGCGCGCGCGATGCGGTGCGCTTCGGCCACCCCTCCGGCACGCTACGCGTAGGCGCGGCGGCCTGTCTGCTCGATGGCAGCTGGACGGTCAGCAAGGCCAGCATGAGCCGCAGCGCACGCATCCTGATGGAGGGTTGGGTGCGCGTACCGGGCGATACATGCTGAGGACAGGGGCGCAAGCCAGTGACACGGCTTTGCCAATAATGCCAAGCCGCGCGACGCAAAAAAGCCACGCGCGCGGCAAATTCGTGGCTTTGCCGCAGCGAATGGCAGCGATATGTCCACATCAACCACATGGTGATTCGGCTTGTGCTAATTTGTCGCGCCGCCCAAAAAGCGCTGCGACATAACACAAGGGGAAGCCATAAAAATGAACGCAATACTGCGCAAATCCGCAGCAGGTCTGGAAGCCCTGCAATCCCGCGAAACCGGTACCCGGCTCTCGGCCCGTTTGCGCACCCTGCTCTTGCAGGTGGACGGCCAAAAGCGCGCAGAGCAATTGACCGAGCTGGCGGTATCGCTGGGCAATCCACCCGATACCATCGCCAAACTGCTGGAACTTGGCCTGATCGAAATTGTGCCGGGCAGCGAGATCGTGGAAGAGGTCGCCGAGCCCGAGCCGGCCCAGGTACAGCGCAGCCTTGCCGGCGCCGCGCTGGCCGAGGTGGCGAGCCCGCCCATGGCCAGCCCGGAACCCGCCCCCCCAGCCACGCCGACCGGCGCAGACTGCCATGAAGACCTGCCGGTCTCCGCCAAGCTGCCCGAGGCTTTACGCCCGGTGGCCGCGCTGATGCGCAAGTTAGCCGACAAACATCTCGGGCTGAGCGCGCTCTTGCTCAAGCGCCGCATCAGCAAGAGCGAGAGCGAGGCCGAGCTGCGCCTGGCCCTGGTCGCGCTGCGCGAC
Source organism: Chitinimonas taiwanensis DSM 18899 (assembly GCF_900119825.1). Classification (GTDB taxonomy): domain Bacteria; phylum Pseudomonadota; class Gammaproteobacteria; order Burkholderiales; family Chitinimonadaceae; genus Chitinimonas; species Chitinimonas taiwanensis. The sequence continues at coordinate 129,730 of NZ_FPKR01000005.1, forward strand.
GCGCTGGTCAAGGCCAGCAATAGCGAGCAGGCCGATGCCCTACTGCACGAGGTTTACGAGCATCTGCCGATGATAGGCCTGAACCGCGCCCAGACCTTCTGAGCAGCGCGAAGTCCGCCGCGCCTGACAGGCGCTGGCTGCCATACAAAACGGGAGGCTTGGCCTCCCGTTTTGTATGGTGCTGGCGGCGACTGCCGGCGCACTGTCATGCGGCAATGCACTGAACCTCAACGCGTCTCGGGCAGAGCCCACATCAGCCCGCGAGTGATCAGCAAGGGAAAGACCGTCGCATGATCCTCACCGGGCAGCACGCTGCTGGCCCAATCCAGCCCAAGGTAGTTGCGCTGGCGGATCTGGGCACTGAAGCGCGCTAGATCACCGACCATATCGCGCCCCCTACCCTGCTTGACGGTTTCCTCCGCACCGATGAACACGCGCACGCGGGCCGCGAGCGTCTTGTGCTGCGCCGCGTAGCGACGCTCGGTGGCAAAGGTCTGATGCTGATCGAACCAGAGCGAGGGGCTGCCCAGGATGTAATGGCTAAACAGGCTGGGCTGGGTGAACAGCACATGCAGGCCCAGCAAGGCGCCATAGGAATGCCCGACGAAGATGCGCCTGCTGGGGTCGATACGGTAGCGACGCTCCAGCACAGGCAGCGCCTCCTCGCGCAGGAACTGCAGATAGGCGGCAGCCTGGCCGTATTCACCGCTCGCCTGCTCGGGCGACGGCCTGACGCCCGCGCCGCCCGGCGTGTAGTCACGGTTGCGGCTTACGGCCCCGTTCTCCCCTTTGGCATAGGAAAGCCCGATCAGGATGAAGTCCTGCAGGCCCACGCCATGCCGGTCCACCCGGTTGGCAATGGCCCGGATCAGCGGAAATGCATAGTCGGCATCGGTCACATACAGCACCGGGTAGCGGCGCGTACTCTGCGCATAGTCAGCCGGCAGGCTGACAATGGCTTCGTAGTCACGCCCCAGACGCAGCGAGGGCGTGGACACCACCTCGGTGCCTTTGAGTACATAGGCTGGTGCGCCGCTGCTCGCCAGGTCTTGCGCCTCGGCCCTGCTGATCAGCAGCAAGGTAGGCAGCATCAGGAAAACCATGATTTTCAGCATGAGTACCCGCAGAGGATGCAGCCTAGCTGGCTGGCTGGCTTGATTGATGTAGCGCCGGGCAGTGCGGACCAGACACGCTGCGCGACTCAGTCATCGCGCGTCAGCACTTCCAGCAACTCGATCTCGAAGATCAGATTGCTATGCGGCGGAATATGGGCACCGACCTGGCGCTCGCCATAGGCTAGATGAGCGGGCACCCAGAGCTTGCGCTTGCCGCCCACACGCATGCCGATCAGACCGAGGTCCCAGCCCTTGATCACCCGGCCAGTGCCGATCACGCACTGAAACGGCTTGCCGCGCCGGAAGGAGGAATCGAACTCGCTGCCGTCCTCGAGAAAACCACGGTATTCGGTGGTGATCAGCGCGCCCTTCACCACCGCCTTGCCATCGCCCAGCGTGATATCGCTGATCTGCAGCTCATTTTCCATCTCGATCTCTTTCTGATTACCCCTACAGCCGGTCTGCGTTTTCCCAGGCTTTGGTGTTTTTGGCAACCGGCGCGCCCGCAAACAGCCGTATCTGCACCACACGCAGCGTGACTCTAATTGTCCGAATCCGTCCCAATCTGGTCGGTTTCTTGCCAGTCAAGCAGCCATAGCAAGCCTACAGTAGCGCCACCACAACCCACCAAGGAGTCGTAATATGTCTGCCGCGCTGCTGGTCATTGATGTACAGGAATCGTTCCGCCATGCCAGTTACTGGTCTGAGGAAGGGCTAGAGGCCTATCTCGCCAAGCAAAATGCCTTGATCGCAGCCTTTGTGGCAGCGGGCTTACCGGTGGTACGGGTATTTCATTGCGACGAGGGCCAGCCTAGGTTCAGCCATTTCTCGCGCGCTTCTGGCCTGGTGGTGCCGCTGGCAGGCAGCCGGCCCGAGGCCACGCACACCGTGTACAAGCAGGTGCACAGCGCGCTGGTCGATACCGATCTGCCGGCCTGGCTACGTGCACACGGCGTGCAGAAGCTGGTCGTGTCGGGCATCCGTACCGAGCAGTGCTGCGAAACCACCACGCGGCACGGGTCCGACCTCGGTTTCCAGGTCGACTATGTGACCGAGGCCACGCTGACCTTTGCCATGCAACATGCGAATGGCCGCCGCTATACGCCGGACGAGATCAAGGAGCGCACCGAGCTGGTCCTGTCCGGCCGCTTTGCACGCATCTGTAGCGTGGCCGATGTACTGGCCGAGCTGCCGGTAACAGCTTGAGCAACAGTACCAAGATGCAGCGCGCCCACCTGCTGGCGCGCGATGGCAACGCCATGAAGGAGAACACCAATGCTGGCCATGCGCCCTGGCTGTGAATGTTGCGATAGCGATCTGCCCGCCGATACCGGCGCGGCCTTTATCTGCAGCTTTGAATGCACCTTCTGCGCCACCTGCGCGGCACGGCTACACTTTGCCTGCCCGAACTGCGGCGGCGAATTGCTGGCCCGACCGAGGCGGCCCAGCGCCAAGCTGATAGCCAACCCGGCCAGCCAGGAACGCATCTACAAGCCACAGGGCTGCGCCCAGGCGCTGTCCCGCCAGTCGCAATGAGCATTCCGGTCCACTTTGTCTTACTGCCCGGCTTTCTGCTGCTGGATTTTGCCGGGCCAGCCGAGGCGCTGCGTATCGCGCAGCGCCTCGGCGCGTCCTTCCAGCTTCACTATCTGAGCCCTGCGCCGACGCCGACCTGCGCGCTGGGCCTGAGCCTGAATGACCTGCAGGCCCTGCCCGACAGCCTGCCGCCCAACAGCTGGCTGATCATCCCGGGCCTGGCTGGCGCCCTGGCCGACGAGAGCAGTCCGGCCTCGCGCCAGACCATTGCCTGGTTGCGCCAGGTCTGGCGCCCTGATCTGCGCCTGATCACCATCTGTTCGGCCGCCCTACTGGCTGGGGCAGCTGGCCTGCTGGACGGGCGCCGCTGCACCACCCATCACAGCCTGCTCGCGCGCCTGCGCCAGCTCGCCCCCAAGGCGCGCGTGGAAGACGAGCGCATCTTCGTGCTCGACGGCCAGATCGCGAGCTCGGCCGGCATCACCACCGGCATCGACCTAAGCCTCGAGCTGATCGCGCGCCAGTGCGGTCCGCAACTGGCGCTGGCGGTAGCGCGCGAGATGGTGGTCTGGCTACGCCGCGATGCCGACACACCGCAGCTCTCGCCCTTTCTTGCCTACCGCAGCCATCTGCATCCGGCCGTGCACCGCGTGCAGGATGCCTTGGCGGCCGATCCGGCCGCAGCCTGGCCGCTGGAAGCCATGGCCGCCATCGCCTGCGTGAGCCCGCGCCACTTGGCCCGGCTGTTCCAGCAGCATGCGGGCATTGCCCCGCTCGACTACCGCCAACGCATCCAGCTTGCCCATATCGAGCCCCTGCTGCTGCGCCGCGAACAGCCGCTGGAGCGAATAGCCGAAGCGGGCGGCTTTGGTTCGGCGCGCGATCTACGCCGCGTCTGGCATAAGCAGCGCGGCACCGCCCTGCCTGGCCCAGCCTGAAACAGGGCAGCCATTTGCGGCGCGCTACCCACGCACAGCCCCTGGCGGGCTGTGTTACCTTTGGGCCCCAAGCAGTCTGCAAGACATACGCATAAATAGACCCAAGAGGAGGCATGCGATGTTGGAAGCCCTGTTTCACAAGACCGAGGCCGGTGCGCTGGCCCTGAAGGAGCGCGAGCGCTTTCCCCAGCTGACCCCGCGCATGCGCAGCCTCTTGCTGCAGGTGGACGGGCGCAAGACAGGCAGCGAGCTGGTTGAGCTATCCCACTCCCTGGGCGCGCCGGCCGACTGTCTGGACACCCTGCAAAGCCTGGGCTTGATCGCTGTGGACACGAGCGCCACGCCCGCTGCCGCGCCATCCGCGCCCGCCCACGGCAGCAGCCAAGCCATGCCCAGCGACCCGTTCGAGCGTCTGCAGGAGGCAACCCGGCTGATGAATAAGGCGGCTTCCGACTACCTGGGCCTGAAGGCGCTGTTCTTTACCCTGAAGGTGGAAAAGTGCGCAAACCGCAGCGAACTCAAGCAGCTGTTGGGCGAGCTGCAGACCGCGGTCGCCAAGTCGCGCGATAAGCAGCGCGGCGAGCTGCTGATCGCCGATATCTACAGCCTGCTCAGCGAGTAAGCGATGACGCAGCAGCTAAAGAATTCGCGCGCCATCGTGGTAATGGGTGTGTGCGGTAGCGGCAAGAGCCATATCGGCCGCCTGCTGGCCTCGCAACTGGGCGCGCGCTTTATCGAGGGCGATGATTTTCACCCGGCCGAGAATGTGCGCAAGATGGCCGCCGGCCAGGCGCTGGACGATGCCGACCGCGCCGGCTGGTTGGCCGCGCTGGCCGACGCCTTGCTCAGCGCCGCGCAAGCCGGCGAGGCGGTGGTGCTCAGCTGCTCGGCGCTCAAGCGCAGTTACCGTCAGGTGCTTGCCACCGGCGCACCGTTTCAGCTGGTCGTCCTGCACGGCAGCCGCGCGCTGCTGTTCGAGCGGGTCAGCGCGCGTGCCAGCCACTTCATGCCGGCCAGCCTGCTCGATAGCCAACTGGCGACGCTGGAATTACCCGGCAGCGAGGAAACGGCCATTCAGATGGATATTGCCGCGCCGGCCGAGCAGATCGTGGCCGGCTTATGCGCCCAGCTAGGCCACGCGGCCGCCACGATCTAGGCCGTTTTCAGCACGCCCAGCGCCTCGGCCGCTCGCTGCAGCACCTGGTGATAGAAGCCGGCCATGCGCTCGGCCGTGGCCGGCGCGCTCCAGCTTTGCGCATAGGCAAGCGCCTCCTCGGCCTTGCGCGCCCGTAGCGTCGGGTCGACCAGCAAGGCACGCACCTGGGCCGCGAAGCCCGCCACCGATTCATCCGCACACAGGCAGCCACGCTGCGGCGCGAGGATGTCGCGCGCGCCCATGGCCGGGATGGCCACCACCGGCAGGCCCATGGCCATCGCCTCGAGCAACACCAGACCCTGGGTCTCGGTGGTGGACGCGAAGACGAATAGATCGGCCGCCCGATAGCAGTCGATCAAGCCGGTCTGCCGTTCCAGATAACCGATAAAGCGCACACAGTCCTGCAGGCCCAGGCGCGCGGCCTCGGCCTGCAGGCTGGCCTGGGCCGGCCCCTCACCGGCAATCAGCCACATCAGCTCGGGCTGTTCCTGGCGCAGGTGGGCCGCCACCTGCAGGAGCAGGCCGATATTCTTTTCATGCGCCACACGGCCGACAAACAGCGCGAGCTGCTTATGCTCGGGAATGCCGTGGCTGGCACGAAAGCGCGCGCGATCGCCCCCCTGGAAGGTCTGCAGCGGAATGCCGGTCGGGATCACCGCGATCTCGGCGGTCACGCCGTAATCGCGCAGCGCATCGCGCATGGCCGTCGAGGGGGCGATCACCCCGGCCGTGGCATTGCACTGGCCGCGCGAGAAACGCCGCGCCAGCGCACGCGTCCAGCTGGCCGGCAGCACCTTGGCATAGTGATGCAGGTATTCCTCGAAGAAGGTGTGGTAGGTGGTGACCGCCGGCACGCCCAGCGCGCGCGCGATCTCGAGGCCCGCGTAATGGGCAATGAAAGGCGTCTGGATATGCACGAGCTGGTAATCGGCCGCGCGCAGGGCCGGCAGCTGCGCGCGCATAAGGTCGCGCCGCATCATGCGGTCCTCGGGGTCGAAAGCCAGGTAGCGCGAGGGCACGCGCAGCACGCCCGCTTCCTCGGTCTCGTTCGGGTAGGCAGGCGCAATCAGGTCTACCTGCACGCCCAAGCTAGCCAGCTCGCGCCGGAAGGTCTGGATCGAGGTGGATACGCCGTTCACGCGCGGGAAGTAGACATCCGACACCATCAGTACACGCATGCGGCCAGCTCCTGGGGAAGATGGCCCGAGGCTAGCGTGGCGAGGTGAAGGATTGATGACGCAGGCCAACCCGCTAAGCGCCCGCGCCCGCCAGCACGGCGCGGTCGCGCCCATCCTCCTTGGCGCGGTATAGCGCCTGGTCGGCGGCCGAGACCAGGTAGTCGGCCGCCACCCCATGCAGGGGCACCAGCACCGCCATGCCCACGCTGACGGTCACCCGCGGTGCGGTGGGCGAGAAGGCATGCGCGATATTGGCCTCGGCCAGCAGCGCACGCAGCCTTGCCGCCACCTGGCGTGCGCCATCAGCATCGGTCTCAGGCAGGATCAGCGCAAACTCCTCGCCGCCGTAGCGCGCCACCACATCCGCCGGCCGACTCAGCGCGGCACGCAGCACGCTGGCCACCTGCTTCAGGCAGGCATCGCCAAGCTGGTGGCCATAGCCATCGTTGTATTTCTTGAAGTGGTCGACATCGATCATCAGTAGCGCGAGCGGCTGCACGCTGCGCGCGGCGCGCTGCCATTCCTGCTCGAGCGCCTGATCAAACGCGCGCCGGTTGGCCACCCCAGTCAGCCCATCCTGCTGGGCCATGCGCGCCAGCTCCATATTCGCGCCCAATAGCTGCTGGTTGGCGGCATTCAGCGCCGCCTGGGTTTCCTGCATTTCCTCGATATTCTGCAGCAGGCGTGCTTCGAAGGCCTTGCGCTCGGAGATATCGCGCAAGACGCAGGTAAACAGGCGCCGATTCCCCAGGCGCACCTCGGTAGTGGTCACTTCGGCCGGAAAGACCGTGCCATCAACACGCCGCCCGGGCATTTCCACCCGCGCGCCAATCACCGCCTCACGCTGCTCGCCGCGCTGGATATAGTGCTGGAAGTTCTCGGCCTGACGCGCCCCGGCCTCGGGCGGCATCAGGACACTGAAATGCCGGCCCATCACCTGGTGCAGGCCCAGGCCGTAGACCTCGCTGACCGCTGGATTGAGCACCTGCACCACCCCCGCCTCGTCGACCACGATGATCGCGTCACGCACGCTTTCCAGGATGGAATTGAGCATGGCCTCATCCTCGATCATCTTGCGCTCCATGGCGCGCAGATCACTCAGATCGTGGACGATGGTGGCGGTGAAGCTTGGCTCGCGCCCGGCCATGCAAGGTGCCACCACCAGCTGCAGCGTGTCGATCACCGTGCCATCTGCCCTTTGCCACTGGGTCTCACCCTGCCAGGGCTGGCCGGCCAAGGCCTGCGGAATCGCCTGGCTACGGATCAGCTTGTACGACCATTCGGTGTAGCCAAAGCGCAGGCTCAGCCCATCCAGCGGCGCATCGGGCGCCACACCCAGCAGCTTGCGCCCGGCCGCGTTCAGATAGATGACCTGCTCGTCCAGATTGGACAGACGCACCATATCGGGCAGTGCCTCCACCACCGCGTGCAAGCGGTCGCGCTCGGCCTCCAGCGCCTTCTCAGCGCTGATGTCATAGGCAATGCCCATGGTGCCAATGTTCTCGCCAGCTGCATCGCGGCGGATGGACAGGGTCAGGCGCACTGGGATGCGCCGGCCATCCTTGCACAGATAGGTCCAGTCGCGCATCAGCGCGCCATGCTGCAGGCCGAGCGAAAACAGTGTGGTATCGGGCTCCAGCGGGCGACCGAGCTCGGCACCCAGCTCCTCGGCATAGCGCACCAGCTCGCCGCTATCGTGCAGGATAACTGGGCTTTGCCGGCCAATCAGCTCGTCGGCGCGGTAACCGAGCAGCTGTTCCGCTGCGCGGTTGAACAGCGTGATCAGCCCGTCCTGGCCCTGGGCAATGATCGCGTAGGGTGCCGAATCGAGGATATTGCGCTGCAGTGCCTCGGTGCTGGCCAGCGCGAGTTCAACCTGCTTGCGTACACTGATATCGCGGCAGCTGACCGCCACGCCCCAGCCCATCGATACCGCGCGCACCTCGTACCAGCCGGGCGCCATCTGGTCGTGGTCCAGGAACAGCTCCTCCTGCATGGGCAGGCCACTTTCCACCACTTGGCGATAGCGTTCGAGCGGGCTGTACTGGCCGTGGCAGAGCGGCGGGCGCTCGCTCAACATCTGGCCGACCAGCTCCTCGCGGCGCAGCGCCGACTGACCGAGCGGTTGACCACCCGCCTCGATGTATTTGAAGTCGACGATGGTGTGGCCGGTATCGCGCACAGCCTCCAACACGAACACCGCATCCAGGCTGCTGGCGAATACACCGCGAAACAGTTCCTCATTGCGTGCCACGCTGGCCTGCAGCGCCGCCATGGCCGTCACATCGCGTGCAAACAGGATGGCACCCGCACACGCGCCCTGGCCGTCGCGTAGCGGCGAGAAGGAGGCCGAGAACACCCGGCGTGCCGGCCCAAGCTGCAGGCGACACTGGGCCGCGGTGCCCAGCACCGCGCGGCTGAAATGCGCCTGCAGCTCGGCGTAATCGCTCGCATGCCCGCTCAACCAATCAGCCAGCGCCTCGCCCGGCTCGGGCGCCCGCCCGTACAGGAGGCCAAAAGCCTGGCCGCAGGCTGGGTTGCGCAGCGTGACGCGAAACTGCGGGTCCAGGACCAGAATAGGATCGCCACAACCATCGAGCACGCCCTGCACCAGTTCCAGCGCGCTGGCCAGGCGGCGCTCCTGTTCCTTCTGCGCATCGATATCCACAAGGCTGAGTACCGCGTGGTAACGCTCGGACTGCCACTCCGGGCCGCGCGACAGCTGGCAACCGACCCAGCACTGACGTCCATCCGGTCGTTGCAGACGACAGATCAGACGTGGGGTCTCGCCCTGGGCCAGTGCCTGCAGGGCAGCCAGCATCGCCTCGCGGTCGGCCTCGCCCAATAGGCACAACCAGCTTTCACCGAGCGCCTGCTCAGGCTGCTGGCCACTGAGCCGATACCAGGCCGGGTTCGCATAGCTGACATGGTGTTGCACATCTAGCAGCAGAATCGCGCTGGGTGCCTGCTCGAACAAATCCAGATACAGCGCCTCGCGCTCGCGCCGCGCTGCGCCATGCATGCCCAGGGTGGCGAATCCGCTGGCCAATATCAGGGCCGCCAGCCCACCACCAAGGCCGAACAGCAGGGCCAGGCGCAACGGGGCATTGCCGGGCAGCGCCGGCGTCTTGCTACTGAGCAATAGCCACCAGCCGCTAGCCCGATCGGCCTGAAAAGGCAGGCGCAGCCTGAGCCGCTCGGCCTGGGCGCCAGGGTCGGCCGGGTTCACGGCCAGAAAGGCGCGCAAACCGTCCGGCCCGCGCAGCACGCCCTGCGGGCTGGTCTGCATGGCCTGCCACAGCGCCGGATCGCGCTGCGCAAGCGTCTGGCCGCGCTTGAGCAGGCGCGCAAAACGGTCTTCGGGCAAACCACCCAGCAGCCACTGGCCCTGAGCGTCGAGCAGTGCCAGCTGCTGGTCCGCGGCGATCAGGCGCTGAAATTCGGCCTCCAGCTGGTGGATGAGCAGATTGAACACCAGTAGGCCACGTCGCTCGCCCTGCGGGTCGTATAGCGGTGTCACCAGGCGCAACGTGGGCTTGAGGCCCTGGGGGCCGAACGCCTCCTCCGGCTTCAGGTCGAGCGCGGATAGATAGATTTGCCCACGGGTGAGCTGGCGGCTGTGTTGGAAATCGGCACTGTTCTGCTGCGACTGCAGCTGCGCGGGCTCCAGCACGACAGGGTCGCCCCGGTTGAGCAGCACACGCACGCGTTCCTGACCTTCGAGGTCGAGCACGCGCATCTGGTCGTAAATCGGCTTGAAGCTGAGGAAGCTCACAAAGTGCTCGCCATATTCGCCCCATTGCGTGGGCGGCTTAAGCAGCAGGCGCTGCAGATCGGGATCATTGGCCAACAAGGTCAGATCGGTAGCCGCATCGCTGAGCGTGCCGTGACTGGCGCGCGCCAGAAGCTGCAGGCGCGCCTGCAGCAACTCACCCTGGTGCAGCCAGGCCTGCTCGCGCTCGGTGCGCCACAGCAGGAAGCTGGCCAGTGCAATCAAGGCCAGAAAGGGCAGGAAGACCTGCAGAAAGCGTCGTTGCCATGCTTGGCGCTGGCTCTGGCTGAGTGTGCTTGGCATCCCGCTCGCTCGGTGATGAGGGGTGCAGCCCAGGCCGGACTGCCCTGTCCAGCAATATAGTCTTTAGGCAAAGCCGCGCCACGCAAGGCGGCCGTCAGTCTGAATAAAGCCGCAATCTGCTTTACAGACCGCGCGCCAGGGAAATAAAATACCGAACAGTATGCTTATAGGAGTTCGCGGACTTGAATCACGCTGCCCAACCCACTCCGGAAATGGACACCCACGCTGCGCGCCATGCTGCGCTGGCGGCCTTGCGCGCCCTGGCCACCAGCAAGCCGGCTGGCGAGGTCAGCTATGCCGAGATCGCCCAGGCGGCCGGCCTGCCCTGGCAAACCGTCAAACGCCTGTTGGGCGCGCGTGAGCTGTTCGCCGCCCTGCTCGATGGTGATGTGCCCGAGCCGCCCGATACGCGCGAGCGCATCCTGGAGTCGGCAGCACGCGTGTTTGCGCAAAAAAGCTATCTGGGTGCCTCGCTCGATGAAGTGGCGGCCGATGCCGGCCTGACCAAGGGCGCCGTGTACTGGCACTTCAAAAGCAAGAACGACCTGTTTTTCGCCCTGCTCGACAGCCGCTTCCAGGTGGAATTTGACCAGCATCTACCCGAGGCGATGGCGCGCGAGGCCCGCCAGCAATCGCCGCGTGAAGGCACCAAGGCTCTGCTGGCCGGCGTGCTGGAGCGGGTCAAGCAGGACCCGGACTGGCCGCGTCTGTTCCTGGAGTTCATGGGCCAGGCGCGAGACCCGGACGTACGTGCCCGCCTGGCGCGCGCCTATCAGGACAGCTACCGCCTCTCGGCCGGTCTGATCGTCCAACAGCACCAGCAGCGCGCCTTGCCGGCTCCGGTCGACCCACAGCTGCAAGCGATCTTCTGGAGCGCACTGATGGACGGCCTGATCATGGCCTGGCTGCTCAACCCGGAACAAATCGATCTCGATGCCCTGATGCCGCGCATGGTGGACATGCTCTGGCAGGGGCTGGACCCCAATAATCAAGCTCCCCGCGGAGGAAGTTCCACATGACAGCGTTTCAATCTTCCCGTTTCAAACGCCGCGCCATCGTCGTGGCCGCCCTGCTGGCGCTGGCCGGTGGTGGCGCCGTGCTGACCCACAAGGGCGATGCCGCCGCCAAGGACAAGGCCGCCGAGACGCCCACGGTGCTGGAGCTAGCCAGCTCTGACCTGGCCCGCGTCAGCGATAGCACGCTGATCCAGCCGCTGGCCCTGTCGGGCACCCTGAATCCGGTGCGCCAGACGCTGATCAATGCCGAGGTGGATGGGGTGCTGCGCGAGGTGCTGGTGCGGCCGGGCGAAACCGTGCAGGCCGGCCAGATCCTGGCGCGCTTCGAGGCCAGCGACCTGAACAACCAGCTGGCAGCCCGCGCCGCCACGCGTGAGCGGGCCCGCGCCGAGCTGGAGCTGGCCAAGAAAAACCGCGAGCGCAATGCCAATCTGCTCAAACAGGGCTTTATCTCGCCCAATGCCTACGACGAGAGCGAGAACGCGGTCGCCGTGGCCGCCGCCCAGCTGAAGGCGGAAGAGGCGCAGGCCGCCTTGGCCAGCAAGGCGGTGTCGGATGGCGTGGTGCGCGCACCGTTTGGCGGCATCGTGGCCAGCCGCAAGGTCGAACCGGGCACCCGGGTTGGCGTCAACCAGACCCTGTTCAGCCTGGTCGACCTCGACGAGCTGGAATTCGAAGCCAGCGTTGCGGTATCACGCCTGCCGGCCGTTAAGCAGGGCCAGCCGGTTCGCCTCAATATCGAGGGCTTTGGCGACAAGCCCTTCAACGGCAGCATTGAGCGCATTGCCCCGGTGGCCGATGCCGGCTCGCGCATGGTGCCCGTCTATGTGCGGGTGAAGAACCCCGGTCACAGCCTGCGCGGCGGCATGTTTGCGCAGGGCGAGGCCACGCTGGCCCAGGTCGAGCACGCCGCCACCTTGCCCTTCAGCGCAATCCGCGAGATGGATGGCAAGGCGCCCTTCGTGCTGGCGGTCGAGAACGGCAAGATCGTCACGCGCCCCATCAAACTTGGTCTGTTGAATGATCTGACCAAGCAGGCCGAGATCAGCGCCGGGCTGAAGCCGGGCGCCGTGGTGGTCATTGCCAAGATCGAGAACCTCAAGCCTGGCCAGGCGGTGAAGCTGCCACCCGCCAAGCCGGCTGCCTGATCATCACCCTCGTACGCGAGCCCCAGACGGGGCTCGCCTATCCGTTCTGCTGGCGGCCAGTCCGCCTGAAGAGGTTATCCCATGTGGTTCACCCGCATCAGTATTCAGAACCCCGTCTTTGCCACCATGATGATGGTGGCGCTGGTGGTGCTTGGCCTGTTCGCCTACAAGCGCTTGCCCATCGAGGAAATGCCCGATATCGAATTCCCCTTCGCCATCGTGGTCACCACCTATCCGGGTGCCTCGCCCGAGATCATCGAAACCGAGATTTCCCGTCCGCTGGAAGAGAAGCTGTCGACCATCTCCGGCCTGAAGAACCTGACCTCGGACAGCTATAACGGCCAGTCGGTGGTAGTGGCCGAGTTCGAGCTGAGCACGGACGTGGACGAGGCGATGAAGGACGTGCGCGAGAAGGTGGACGAGGCCAAGGCCGACTTCCGCCGCGAGGTGAACGAGCCGTACATCACCCGTGCGCGTGAGGGCGATGGCCCGACCCTGTCGGTGGCGATCACCAGCGACAAGCTCAGCCAGCGCCAGATGACCATCCGCGCCGACCAGTACATCCAGCGCCAGTTCCAGAGCGTGAAGGGGGTGGGCAATGTGAAGCTGGTCGGCGGTATCGAGCGCCAGCTGCGCGTCGAAATCCTGCCCCAGCGCATGCGTGCACTGGGCATCGGCGCCGATCAGATCATTGCCGCCATCCGCAGCGAGAACCAGGAAGTGCCGGTCGGTAATATCGAGTTCGACAAGACCGAGCGCGTGGTGCAGCTCAAGGGCCGACTCAGCGAGGCGGCCGACTTCGGCAAGATCGTGGTGGCGCGCCGCAATGGCCAGCCCATCCTGCTCAGCCAGGTCGCGAATGTGATCGATGGCGAGGAGACGCAGGAATCGCTGGCCCTCGTGAATGGCAAGCGCGCGCTGTCCATCGATATCACCAAGGTCAGCGGTGCGAATACCGTGCAGGTGGCGGACGATGTGCGCGCCATGGTGGATGAGCTGAACAAGGAGCTGAGCGCCGAGGGCATGAGCTTGCAGGTGATCGGCGACGGTTCGCGCGGCATCCGCCGCTCGCTGGCCGATGTGAAGTCCACGCTATTTGAAGGTGCGGCGCTGACCGTGCTGATCGTCTGGCTCTTCCTCGGTTCCTGGCGCTCCACGGTGATCACTGGCCTGACCCTGCCGGTGGCGCTGATCGGCACCTTCTTCTTCCTGCAGGCCTTTGGTTTCACCATCAATGTGATGACCCTGATGGCCATGTCGCTGTGCGTGGGCCTCCTGGTCGACGATGCGATCGTGGTGCGCGAAAACATCGTGCGTCATGCGGAAATGGGCAAGGGCCACTACCAGGCGGCCATGGATGGCACGGCCGAAATCGGCCTCGCGGTGCTGGCCACCACGCTGACCATCGTGGCGGTATTCCTGCCGGTGGGCTTCATGGGCGGCATCATCGGCAAATTCTTCTTCCAGTTCGGCATCGCGGTGTGCGCGGCGGTGCTGATCTCGATGTTCGTGTCCTTTACGCTCGACCCGATGCTCAGTTCGGTCTGGCATGACCCGCATGCCCACGGCATGCGCCACGGCGGCCTGTTCGGCCGGCTGCTGGACGGCTTCGAGCGCTGGATGGACAAGGTGTCGGCCTTCTACGCACGCAGCATCGAATGGGTGCTCAATCCCACCCGCCTGAACATCCCCAAATGGCTGGTGCTGATCCTGGCCGTGCTCTTCCTGCCGGTCACCCTGTTCGTGCTGGCGACCCGGCCACGTGCGCGCACCTGGTTCCGCGGCGGCATGCGCGGCAAACCCAGCTGGTCGCACCGCTCGCTGGTGTTGATCGCCTCGGTCGTGCTGTTCTTCGGCTCCTTCCTGCTGGTGCCGATGATAGGCGCGGAGTTCATCCCCAAGGCGGATGTGGGCCGCGTCTATATCGACTTCCGCACCCCGATCGGCAGCACGCTCGACTACACGACCAGCAAGGCCGAGCAGGTCGAGGCCGCGCTGCGCGACTTCACCGAGATCGAGGAGATGTACACCTCGATCAATACCGGCGATTCGGGCGGCAAGCATATCGCGCTGACCCGTCTGAACCTGATCGAGAAGAAGAAACGCCGCAGCCAGGACGAGGTGATCAAGGCCATCCGTACCCGCCTCGACAAGATCGCCGGCATCGAGCTGCGCAGCGTGCGCGGCCCGGATGGCGGCGGTGGCGGCCGGCCTATCTTCATCACCATCCAGGGCAAGGATCTGGGCGAGCTGCAGCGCATTGCCGAGAACACCGCCGAGCGCCTCGGTCGCATCAAGGGCGTGACCAATGTGCAGACCTCTTTGCGCGCCGCCAAGCCGGCCCTCGATATCAAGGTCAATCGAGAGATGGCCAGTGCGGTCGGCCTGTCGGTCGGCCAGATCGGCAGCACGCTGCGTCCGCTGGTGGCCGGTGACGATATCGGCACCTGGCAGGCACCCGATGGCGAAAGCTACGACATTGTCGTGCGCCTGCCCGAGTCGAGCCGTCGCATCGACCAGGACCTGAAGGACCTGCCGATTGCCAGTAACGATAGCGATCCGATCAGCGGCCAGCAGATCATGGTGCCGCTGTCCCAGGTGGCCGAGATCAGCGATAGCGGCACGCCGACCCTGATCAAGCGCCGCAATCTGTTCCGCAATGTGGAGGTGTATGCGGACGTGGAAGGCGTGCCGGTCGGTTCGGTGCAACCCGAGGTGGACAAGGTGCTGAAGAGCATCCAGATGCCACCGGGCTACCGCTTTGCCCAGGAAGGCGCCAACCGCGATATGGAGGAGAGCTTCGGCTATGCCGTACAGGCGCTGATCATCGGCGTGGTGTTCATCTACCTGGTGCTGGCCTCGCAGTTCGCCAGCTTCAGCCAGCCGCTGGCCATCATGACCTCGCTACCGCTGTCCCTGGTCGGCATCTTCCTGGCCCTATTGGCTTGGCGCTCGACCCTGAACCTGTTCTCCATCATCGGCGTGATCATGCTGATGGGCCTGGTCACCAAGAACGCGATCCTGTTGATCGACTTCGTGAACCGGCTGCGTGAACAGGGCATGGAACGCTTTGCCGCCATCGTGGAAGCCGGCCATGTACGTCTGCGCCCCATCCTGATGACCACCTTCGCCATGATAGGCGGCATGCTGCCGCTGGCCCTGGCGCTGGGCGAGGGGTCGGAGCAGCGTGCGCCAATGGCCCACGCCATCATCGGCGGAGTGATTACCTCGACGCTGCTCACCCTGGTGGTGGTGCCGGTGGTGTTCACCTATCTGGACGATCTGGGTCTGTGGCTGCGTCAGAAGTTCGCTGGCAAGCACGCCCCAACGGTTGGACCAGAGACACTTGAAAGCGCACCCCAGCCCGGCACGGGTCGCTAAACCTCGTCGTTCAGACTGCCAATCCGGCGTTTGATCGCAGCAGTACCCACGAACGGCATGGTTTCGCTACCATGCCGTTCGTCGCTCTCAGCCTGGCTTTGCGCACAGGCCCAGATGGCGAAGGCCTTCAAAAAACATTCGCAGGGGGAAATCATGTCATTGTTGACCGTCTTCACCGAGCCGCAGCAGTTCTTCACCGCGCTGAAGGACAAACCGCACTTTGCCCTACCCTTCTGGCTGCTCGCCTTGGGGACCGCGCTGATCTTGTATCTGTACTACCAGCGCGTGGATTTCGACTGGATGGTGGACATGCTGCTGTCGACCGAGAAGCTCGGCCCGGAAGAAATGGAGGCAGCACGCAAGGGCATGAACCGCGAGATCATGAGCTGGAGCAGCATCGTGCTGGCGCCGCTGGGCATGCTGATCGCCTTTCTGCTCGCCGCCGTCTACTACCTGCTGGCCGGCAAGATCGCCGGTGTGCAGCAGGGCTTCAAAGCCTGGTTCGCCTTCAGTGTGTGGAGCAGCGCACCGCTGCTGCTGTCCACCGTGGTGGCCCTCTTGCATGTGCTGACCATGCCGACCCAGACCCTGCCTGATGCGCTCTACCTGACCCACCTCGACCCCATGCTGATCAGCCTGCCGCTCGGCCATGCCTGGCGCGGTCTGAGCACCAGCGTGGACCTGCTCTCGCTCTGGGGCATCGCCCTGGGCGCCATAGGCTGGCGTAGCTGGACGCAGAGCGGCTGGGCTCAGGCCATCGTGGTGGCCAGCCTGCCCAGCCTCATCATCTACGGCGCCTGGGTCGTCTTTATCCTCGCCACCCGCTAGGCCCAGCCCAAGCAGCCCTGCCCGCCTGGTGCCGCGAACTTTTCCCCATCGCACAGGCTCGCAGGCTAGGCCGCGCCAGCGCCCGCCCATGCTGGCAGCGCTGGCCCGCCCTTCTTCTCCAGATGAACTTTCGAAAGCCGTCCATGCGTATGCCGTTCCCGAAAAAATGGCTAATCATCGCCCTGATTTTGCTGGTGATCGCCCTGCCCTTGCTGCTGCGTGCCAAGTCGGCCAATGCCGGCAAGCCCGTGCAGGCCCAGACGGTGGCCCTGCAGGCGATACGCCCGACCATCCTGGCCTCGGGCACGCTCGCCTATCGTACCGAGGTGGCGCTGACTGCCGAGGTGACCGCCAAGGTGACCGAGATCCTGGTCGCCGAGGGCGATGATGTGGCGGCTGGCCAGCTCCTGCTGCGCCTCGACCCGGAAAGCTACCGCAATGCCATCGAACGCGAGGCCGCCGGTCAGGAGCAGAACCGTATCGGCATCGAACGGCAGAATGTGGCTTTGGAACTACGCCGCAAGCAGTTCGAGCGCACCGAGAAGCTGTTCAAGGCCGGCATGGTGGACAAGTCGCGCTTCGATGAGGACCGCAACCAGCTGCAACTGGCCGATGTGGAGCTGAAAGCCAGCCGCGAGGCGCTTAAGCGTGCCGAGGCGGTGCTGGCCGATGCGCGCGAGCAGCTGAGCAAGACCGAGGTACGCGCGCCGATCAAGGGCCGCGTAGTCGCGCTGCCGATCAAGGTCGGCGAGACGGCCATCCCGTCCACCATGAGCCTGGCCGGAGCCCAGCTGATGACGATTGCCGATACCTCGGCCATCCAGGCCGAGCTGAAGGTGGACGAAGGCGATATCGCCAAGATCGTGGTCGGCCAGCGCGTGGACATCTTCGCCGCCGCCTACCCGGAACAGGCGCTGCAAGGCCGGGTGGAGAAGATCGCCCTGGCGCCCACGGTGGAGAACCAGGCGCGTGCCTACAAGGTCACCGTGCAGCTGCAGGCGCCGGCCGAGCTCAAGCTGCGCTCGGGCATGAGCTGCCGGGCCGAGATCTTCCTCAGCGATGGCAGCAAGCAGCTGGCCGTGCCGGTGGAGGCCATCATCAGCGAGGACAAGGACGGCAAGCGCACCGAGCGCTCGGTGGTGCTGCTACAGGCCGGTCAGGCACGCAAGGTGGCGGTGCAGATCGGCATCTCGGACGACCGCTGGCAGGAAGTGCGCAGCGGGGTCAAGGCCGGCGACATGGTGGTCACCGGCCCAAGCCAGACCCTGCGCGAGCTCAAGGATGGCGACAAGTTGAGCCAGGCCGAGGCGGAGGACAAGGACGGCAAGGATGTCGCGCCATGATCGTCCTGAGCAGCATCAGCAAGCGCTACCGCATGGGCGAGGAAAGCTTCAATGCGCTGGCCGGCGTCGACCTGCATATTGCGCGCAATGAGTATGTGGCGCTGACCGGCCCGTCCGGCTCGGGCAAATCCACGCTGATGAATCTGCTCGGCTGCCTGGATAGCCCGAGCAGCGGCAGCTATGTACTGAATGGGCGCGATATCGCCAGCCTGAACGACAACGAGCTCGCGCAGATCCGTAACCGCGAGATCGGCTTCGTGTTCCAGAGCTTTCATCTGCTGCCGCGCCTGAGCGTGCTCAGCAATGTGGCCCAGCCGCTCGTGTATCGCGGCCTGCCACCCAAGGAGCGCGAGCGCCTGGCCAGCGAGGCGCTCGGTCGCGTCGGCCTCGCGAGTAAGCTCAAGCATCTGCCCAATCAGCTCTCGGGCGGTCAGCGCCAGCGCGTGGCCGTGGCGCGCGCCCTGGTCGGCCAGCCGTCCATCCTGCTCGCGGACGAGCCGACCGGGAATCTCGATTCGCGCACCTCGGAGGAAATCATGGCCCTGTTCGACGCGCTGCATGCCGAAGGCCAGACCGTAATCCTGGTCACCCACGAGGCTGACATCGCCGCGCATGCACACCGGGTGATCCGCCTCGTGGATGGGCGGATCGAATCCGATCTGCGTCAAAGCCCGCGGGAGGCCGCATGTATCAGCTGATCGAATCGCTGCGCGCGGCCTGGATCAATCTGCTCGCCCACCGCCTGCGCAGCTTCCTGACCACCCTGGGCATCCTGATCGGCACCGCCTCGGTTGTGGCCGTGGTGGCACTCATGCAGGGCTTCTCCGACTCGATCAAGGCGCAGTTTGCCGACCTGGGCGGCACCGCGCTGACCCTGTCGGCGCGCAATGAGTTCAGCAACTGGAATACCGGCAATATCAATCAGCTCGCGCTCAGCGATATTGATCTCTTGCGCTACCGGGTCGAGGGGGTGCGCCATGTGGCGCCGGTGATGGGCGTCAGCTATGGCGGCAGGGTGCGCTACAAGGGTCGCTCTGCCAGCCCGCAGGTGATGGGCACCACGGCCGACTATGTGTGGGTGGAGCGGCGCTTCCCGGAAATGGGCCGCTTCCTGGTGGAGGGCGACGACCAGGGCCGCCGCAGGGTGGCCGTCATCGGCCCCAAGCTGCGCGATGACCTGAACCTGCCGCGCAACCCGGTCGGCCAGTATGTGCAGATCGGCAGCGAGTGGTTCAAGATCGTCGGCGTGATGGCCAAGCGCGGCGAGGTCTTCGGCATGAGCCAGGACAACTACCTGATCGTGCCCTTCGATGTGGGCCGCGCGCTGCAGGGCCAGAACCGCCGGCTGATGTTCGAGGCGCATTTCACCGTGGCCGATATCGACGAGATCGAACAGGTGAAGGAAAGGGTGAGCCGCACGCTGCGCCATGCGCACAAGATCGCGCCAGGCAAGCCGGACGACTTCGAGGTTGAATCGGCCGACCAGCTGGCCAAGCAGTTTGGCCAGATCACCGCCATGGCCACCTTGGTGCTGGGCGGCATTGTCGGCATCTCGCTGCTGGTCGGTGGCATCGGCATCATGACTGTGATGCTGGTATCGGTGACCGAGCGCACGCGTGAGATCGGCATCCTGAAGGCCTTGGGCGCCACCCGGCGCGATATCCTGCTGCAGTTCCTGATCGAGGCCGGCCTGCTCTCGCTGCTGGGCGGGCTGATCGGCATCGTGATCGGCATCGTGCTCGGCCATGGCATCGCCGCGCTGATCCCCAACTTCCCGCCCGCCTCGGTGCCGATCTCGGTGGCCGTCGGCGCCGCGCTATTCTGCGCGCTGGTTGGTGTGGCGTTTGGCATCATGCCGGCCTCCAAGGCCGCCAATCTCGATCCAATCGAGGCATTACGTTACGAATGAGTCAGCCCCTGTTGCAACCCATCCACAAGGAAACAAGCTTGATGAAGCCCACCCTGCTCGCCCTGCTGCTCGGCACCACCCTTGCCGCGCAGGCCGCCGAGGCCCCGACCTACCAAGGTCTGGGGGCCGATAGCGTGAGTGCTGCCACCCTGGAAAAATTTCGCGCCAAAGCGCTACCCGCCGAGCTGAGCCGCAAGGTGCAAAGCGTGCTCGATCTGCGCGCACCGGGCGCCGGCATCCTGTCGCCCGATGGGCAGTCGCTGTACTTCGGCTGGCGGGTGACCGGCAGCGCCCAGGTATGGCGCATTGATGGGCCGCAGCGCTTCCCGGTCCAGATGACCGGCGGCGAGGATGCCACCAATGTGCTCGACATAACGCCGGATGGGCAATGGCTGCTGCTAAGCCGCGACCGCAAGGGCGAAGAGAACCCTGGCCTCTATCTGCAACCGGCCAAGGGCGGCGCACTGACCGCCATCCAGCATCTACCCGGTGTGCAGACCTTCTTCGAGTTCGTCTCGGATGATGGCCGCTATGTGTATTACCGCAGCAATGACGAGGTGCGCGACAGCTACACCTTCTACCGCTACGACATCCCCGCGGCCAAGAAAGAAAAGCTGTTCGAGCGCAAGGGCTACTGGAGCATCATCGACCACCGTGCCGATGGCAGCCTGCTGCTGCAGAAGGCCGCTTCGAATGTGGCGGCCGAGATCTGGGCCTGGTCGCCGAGCACGCGCGAATTCAGCGCGGTGATCGGCCAGGGTGAAGCCGAGGAACACGATGTGCGCTTTGGCAGCCAGCCAGGCGAATTCTTCGTGCAGACCAATAAGCTCGGCGATGTGCGCCGTCTGTACCGCATGGTGGGTGGCAAGCTCAGTGCGATCACACCGGAAGGCAAGTGGGATGTGGCCGGCTTCGCGCTCGATAAGCCCAAGCAGAAGCTCTACTACAGCGTGAACGAGGCCGGCTACACCAAGAGCTATGCGCTCGACGCACGCACGCTCAAGCCGCTGAAGCTGCCCGCCTTCCCCGGTGCCGACCATGTGAGCATTGCCGGCGGCACGCGCGATGGCCAGCGCATCATCATCGGCGTGGAAACCGCCACGGCGCCGCGCAGCAACTATGTACTCGACTGGAAAAGCGGCAAGCTGACCCAGTGGGTGCTACCGTCCACGCCGGAAATCGATACGCGCCAGTTCGCCGTGGCCAGCCTGGAAAGCTACCCAACCCGCGATGGCGCGCAGATTCCCATGTTCGTACGCCGCCCGGCCCAATGCAATCCGGCCCCCTGCCCCATCGTGGTCCACTTCCACGGCGGGCCGGAAGCGCAGTCCGATGCGGGCTTCTCGCCTTATGCGCAGCTGTTCGTCGATGCCGGCTTTATCTATGTCGAGCCGAATGTGCGTGGCTCAGACGGCTATGGCAAGGCCTGGCTGAATTCGGACAATGGCGCCAAGCGCCTCGATGTAGTCAGCGATATCGAAGACGCGGCCATCTATATGAAGCGCGCCTGGGCCAAGGATGGCGTGGTGCCCAAGATCGGCGTGATGGGCGGCAGCTATGGCGGCTACTCGACCCTGTTCGCGATGACCCGCTATGCGGGTGCTTACGACGCGGGCGTGGCCACCGTGGGCATGTCCAGCCTGCTCACCTTCCTGGAAAACACCGCGCCCTACCGCCGTGCGCTGCGGGTGGCCGAGTATGGCGATCCGGTCAAGGACCGCGAAGCGCTGATCAAGCTGTCCCCAATCAGCTATATCGAGCAGCTGAAGGACCCGCTGCTGATCATCCAGGGCGCCAGCGACCCGCGCGTGCCGGTGGGCGAAGCCGTGCAGATGTATGAGGCAGCGCAAAAGCGCGGCGTGGCTGCCGAGCTGATCCTGTTCGCCGACGAAGGCCATGGCGCGGCCAAGCGTGAAAACCAGGTGGCCAGCATCGGCCACACCCTGCGCTTCTTCCAGACCTATCTGCAGCGTTAAGCGCAAGGGGGCGCCGCAGCGCCCCCTTTTTTAATCCACCACGCCACCAAGGCTGCCATGCACCGCACCCAACGCCATCTGAAGCTTGCCCTCGTTCTGCTGCTTGCCGGTCTGAGCGGCTGCTCACGTATCTCTACCGACCCCGGCACTCAGACCGTGCTGATCGACAAGCCCTGGTTCTTTGGTCATGGCGGCGTGCAGGACAGCGCACAGGAGCCAGGATCAGGCTGGTACTGGTGGTCCACCAGCGGCATCGTGGTGCCGGTGGTGCCGATCAAGATCGACGAGCGTTTCGATGACCTGATCACCGCCGGCGACAATATCCCGGTCGACTTCAATTCCTATCTGCAGCTGCAGATCAAGGACCCGGTGGCCATCATCAAGAAATACGGCGAGCGCTGGTACGACAACAATCTGAAGGAACAGTACCGCACCATCGTGCGCAATGAGGCCAAGCAGTACACGCTGAACCAGCTCCTGTCGGACAGCCAGTCGGTGCAGAAGCTCGAGAGCAGCATCCTGGCTGCCACCAGCAAGCTGGTGAAGGACAACGGCCTGCCGGTCGCGGTGCTGGATATCAATCTGGGCAAGGTGCTGCCCGATGGCAAAATCCTCGACGAGATCAATGAAACCGGCCGCCAGAAACAGCGCAGCAAGTCGATGGAGGCCGCGCGCCAGGCTGAAGAGCAACGCAAGGAGGCCGAACGGGCACGTGCCGCGGCCGACAATGCCTACCGCAATGAAATGAGCCTGTCGCCCGAGCAGTTCATCAAGCTCGAGGAGATCAAGGCCAAGAAGATGCTGTACGAGCAATGCCACAAGGGCTGCACGGTCATTGTCAGCGATGGCGCAACGCCGCTGGTGGTCGGGCGTTAAAGCACCGCCACGCAGCAAAAAGGGCAGCCTAGGCTGCCCTTTTTACTTGCCTGCGCCCCGGGCGCGACGGCTAGACCAGGCGCGAAGCGCGCGAGGCCGCCAGTGCCACCCCGGCACAGGCCACGGCCAGGAAGACCATGCCGGCCTGCAGACCGGCGCCATGCACGACATAGCCCATGATGGGCGGCCCCATCAGCGAGCCGGAATAGCCCAGCGTGGCCACGGCGGCCAGCGAAGCCGCCCCATCGCGCCCGGCCGCGCTGAAGATGCACGGGAAGACGGCGGCCACGCCAAGACCGGCCAGTGCAAAGCCAAGGATGGCCACCGGCACATTCGGCGCCAGCACCGCGACCAGCACGCCGCAGGCCGACAGCGCGCTGGACACCGCCACCAGCTTGCGCGCGCCGAAGCGCTCCTTGAGTCGGTCGCCCACCAGGCGTGCGGCCAGCATGCAGCCGGCAAAGGCCGCATAACCCAGCGGCGCCACCGCCTCGCTCGCATGCAGATGGTCATGCAGATAGAGCGCAATCCAGTCGGTTAGCGAGCCTTCCGACACCGCACCCAAAAACGCGATCAGACCTAGCCAGATCAGTGCGCCGTGCGGCAGTGCAAAGTGCTTTCTGCCCGCTTCCGGGTCGGGCTGATCGCAAGGCAGCACCTGGCAGGACAGATAGAGTGGCAGGCTCAGGGCCAGCACGATCAGGCTGAAATGCAGCAGGGGCGGCAACCCCAGGGCTGCCGCGCCGCTGCTGAGCAGCGCGCCGCCAAAGGTGCCTACGCAGAACCAGGCATGCAACATGGACATGATGGAGCGCCCCGCCGCCCGCTCCTCCTCGGCCCCGAGCGCATTGATCGCCACATCGAAACAGCTGGTGGTGGCGCCGAAACCCACCATGCCCAGCATCAGCCAGGGCCAGCTCGGCATCAGC
Organism: Chitinimonas taiwanensis DSM 18899; assembly: GCF_900119825.1. Classification (GTDB taxonomy): domain Bacteria; phylum Pseudomonadota; class Gammaproteobacteria; order Burkholderiales; family Chitinimonadaceae; genus Chitinimonas; species Chitinimonas taiwanensis. The sequence goes on from NZ_FPKR01000005.1 coordinate 153,134, forward strand.
GCCATGGTCGGCAGCACGAGCAGAATGGCCACGCCCGAGATCAGCGCCGCCTTGCGCGCGCCATAGTGGCCAACCAGCCAGGCGGCGAGCGGAAACGACGATACCGCGCCGATGCCGCCGCCGAGCAGCACGGTGCCCAGCGTGGCCGGGTCAAGCGCCAGCGCATCGCGGATGGCCGGCAGACGGGCCGCCCAGCTCGCATACACAACGCCCAGGGCCAGAAACAAGATGGGAATGGCCGCACGGCGCAGCCAGGACGACGCTGCCGAGGCGGGCAGCGGAAGATCGGTAGTCATGGTCATGAACTTGGGTAGGGCAAGCGTCGTTCAAACGGCAGCCCAGGCTGCCGTGCACGCCGGTTATGCAGACGACTTTAATACCAGCCTGCGTAATGTAAGCCCAGACGAGCCGAAAGGACATGGGGCGGGCAAATATAATTTGCAAGAAAAAGCGCGCCTTGCGGCGCGCCCTCTCTGATCGATCCATCCGGCCAGCCCAATCAAGCGGCTAGCGTATCGAGCTGCTCCTGCACAGATAACCAATCGACCTCAAGCGCTTCGATGCGCTTGTCGAGTTCGGACTGCTTCCACACCGTATCGCGCAGCTGATCCTTGGCCGACTCGGCATAGATGGCCTCGCCCGCCAGCAAGGCCGCCAGCTCAGCGCGCTGGCTGCCCAGCTTGCTCAGCTCCGCGTCGATCTTGGCCAGCTCCTTTTCCAGCGGCTTGCGCAGCGCGGCCACGCGCTGGCGCTCCTCGGCCTCCTGGCGTTTCTGCGCCTTGCGCTCGCTGGCGGTGGGCATCTCGATGCCGCCACCGACCGCGATACGGCCACCCTGCTCGCGATAGCGCTTGTAGTCGTCCAGATCGCCATCGAAAGGTACCACGCGGCCATCGTCGACCAGCCAGAAGCTGTCGGTGGTGGCGCGCAGCAGGTGGCGATCGTGCGATACCACCACCATGGCGCCCACATAGTCCTGCAGGGCCAGGGTCAGTGCATGGCGCATTTCCAGATCGAGGTGGTTGGTCGGTTCATCAAGCAGCAGGAGATTGGGCCGCTGCCAGACGATCATGGCCAGCGCCAGGCGCGCCTTTTCGCCGCCCGAGAACGGCGCCACCGGGCCGGTGGCCATCTCGCCATGGAAGTTGAAACCGCCCAGGAAGTTGCGCAGCTCCTGCTCGCGCGTCTTGGGGTCGATCTGCTGCATATGCCAGAGCGGGCTCTCGTCCACGCGCAGGTGTTCAAGCTGGTGCTGGGCAAAGTAGCCAATCTGCAGGCCATGCCCTTCCAGGCGCGTGCCGGCCACCAGGGCCAGGTCGCCGGCCAGCAGCTTGATCAGCGTGGATTTGCCGGCGCCATTGCGGCCCAGCAGGCCGATGCGCGCACCACCCTCGATATTGAGCGACACATCGTCAAGCAGACGATTACCGCCATAACCGGCCGCGCCGTGCTCGATCTTGAGCAGCGGGTTCGGGCTGGACACGGGCGGACGAAAGCCGAAGCTGAAGGGCGAATCGATATGCGCGGCGGAGATCATCTCCATGCGTTCGAGCGCCTTGATGCGGCTTTGCGCCTGGCGTGCCTTGGTGGCCTGGGCGCGGAAGCGGTCGATGTATTTCTGCAGATGGGCAGCTTCGCGCTGCTGCTTTTCGAAGGCTTGCTGATGCTGGGCCAGCTTCTCGGCCTTCTGGGCTTCGAATTCGGCGTAATTGCCGGTGTACAGGTCGATGCGTGCATTGGCCAGATGGGCGATCGCATTCACGGTCGCATCGAGGAAATCGCGGTCATGCGAGATCAGCAACAGGGTACCCGGATAGCTGGACAGCCAGTTTTCCAGCCACAGCACGGCATCCAAATCAAGGTGGTTGGTCGGCTCATCGAGCAGCAGCAGGTCGGAACGACACATCAGCGCCTGGGCCAGATTCAGGCGCATGCGCCAGCCACCCGAGAAGCTCGCCACCGGGCGGCTTAGATCGGCGGCCGAAAACCCGAGGCCGTGCAAGAGCTTGCTGGCACGCGCTTCGGCCGCATAGCCATCGACCGCTTCATAGCGGCCCAGCCAGTTGCCATGGGTCACGCCATCGTGGGCTGGATTGTCCATTTCGCGCTGGATCAGGCGCAGCTCAGCATCGCCATCCAGTACGTAGTCGAGCGCGCTAGACTGCAGAGCCGGCGTTTCCTGGCGCACCGACGCGATGACCATGCCGGCCGGGTAATCGAAATCGCCGCCATCCGGCAGCAGCTCGCCGCGCAAGAGACCAAAGAAGCTGGACTTGCCAGCGCCATTGGGACCAACGATGCCCACGCGTTGGCCGCGGTGCAGAATCAGGTCGACTTTATCAAGCAGCACCTTGGTGCCGCGCCTTAGGGTAAGAGAGGAGAGACGGATCATGGGCGAATTTTACCAGCTGCCGGCGCAGCACCGGACTTTGTGAAATCAACTAGAATCCAGCGGTGCCCATCTGCAGCCTGCCATGACTCTTTTCGACCCACACCATGCTGAAACCGCCCAAGCCGCCTATCTGCGTCTATTGAAGACCAAGGGCGCGGCAACCAGCATCCTGACCCGGCGCAAGCACTTCCTGCGTCATCTGGTCAGCGCGCTGGAAAGCCAGACCGATCAGCACATCACCGATGATGATGCTGGCTATCGGCATGCGGTCGATCATACGATTGCACGCTTTCCCGACGACCAGCAGATCGAGATCATCACCACCTCGCGCGAGTTCTACCCGTTCTGGACCGGCGATCTGAAGACCATCGCCCGCCTGAATGCCGCCGATGCGCTGTCGCTCGACCATGCGCCCATCGATCTACAGGGCAGCCTAGTGGAAATGTTCGCGCGCATGGATCTGGACCCCTGGGTAAACAACAGCCACGCCGGGCTCGATGACTATCTGGATCTGCTCAAGCAGCAGGGCGCCGACGACGCGGTGCTGGATATCCGCGAGCGGCTCCTGACCCTGCTGCTCTACATCATCCGCCATGCCGATGCGACACCGATGGCTTACCGCGCCGGCGTGGATGCCATGCTGACCCTGTTCTCCCGCGAGGACAGCCGCCGTCAATTCATTGAGATGGCGCGCGAGTTCTTCTACTGCTGGCACGGTGCCAACGAAGCCGATTCCCTGGCCCGCGCCGCCTGACAACCTAGCCCACCGAGCTTGCCCATGACCCGACCTTCCCCCGATGTCGCGCTGGAGCAGTACCTGGAAACCCTCAAGCTCAGCGGCGTGTCGACCAAGCAGCTGACGCTGGCGCGCCACTTTCTGCGCCACCTGATGAGCACGCTGCGCGATCTGCCTCAGGATGGCCATGGCTATCGCAAGGCATCCGAACTGACCTTGCGCAATTTCCCGGCTGACGAGCAGTTCCGCAGCTTCGTGCGCGAGTTCTTCCCCTACTGGAATGGCGAGGCAGCCCCTCCAGCCAAGACCAGCCAGCCCAGTCTGGCCCCGACCGAGGCGTCGCTCTTGGCGGCCATGCAGAAGATGGAAGCCGACCCCTGGGCGCAAACCAGCGTGCTCAAGCTCGAGCAGCAGCTGCACCAGCTCAAATGCCTGCAGCGCTATGCCGAGGAGCTGAAGAAGGCCGGCCTTGAGGACGCGAATGTGCAGCTGCGCGCGCGGCTGATCAAATTACTGCTGTTTCATCTGCGCGAAGCCACGCCCAATACCGAGAGCTACCGAGCCGGGGTGGACAAGCTGCTGGCCATGCTGCCCAGCCAGGAACGCTGGCATGTGTTCGTCAGCCTGGCGCGCGAGTTCTTCTATTTCCTGGCCAGCGACCCGGAGGCTGGCAGCAAGCTGCAGCGCCAGCTCAGCACCGCCGATCTGCAAGGCCTGCTCGCCGCCTGATCAGGGCAGCAGGCAGAGCACGGCGCCCATCGCGAGGCCCAGGCCCAGCCAGTGCACGGCGCGCAACGGTTCGCGAAAAACCAGCGCGCCCACCAAGGTGCCAACCGCAATCACACCGATATTCATGCTGGCGAACACCAGCGCGGGGGACTGGGAAAAGTGCTGGTGGGCGCGGATATAGAACAGGATATTGCCGAAGTTGAGTAGACCGAGCGGCAGGCCGAGCAGCAAGGCCCGCCCCTGCCAGTTGGCGCGACGCCAGAGCAGATAGGCAAGCAGCAGCGCCCCCGCCAGCAGGAAGGCCAGTAGCAAGGCGCTGGCAAAGCCGGCCCCGGCCAGCGCCAAGCGCTTGAACAGCAGGTCGATCAAGCCATAACCTAGCCAGACCGCCAGCAGATAGCGCCAGCCCTGCGTGGATGCCACCTGCTTGGTGCTGGTCGGCTTGTAGAGCAGACAGCCCAGCGCCGCCAGGCCCAGCACGATGCCCCATAGCTTGGGCAGCAGCAATGCCTCACCGAACAGGGTAAACGCTGCAATCAGCGGAATGATCAGCGACAGGCGCTGCGCGGCATCGCTGCGCACGATGCCGGCCTCGCGCACCGAGCTGGCCATGGCGATAAATACCGCGGGTAAGAGCACACCCAGCGCCACCAACAAGGGCCAGGGCAAGCCTGGCTGATGCAAGAGCGCGCCTAGATCAGGGCGCAGCAGACCCAGGCAGAGCGCTGAAGCAAGCGCGTAATTGAGCAGAATGGTCTGGCGCAGGTCGATACCGGCCTGGCGCGCCAGCTTGAACAGCACCGAGACCGCCACGCTGCAGGCGATGCTGAGCAGAAGAAAATGCATGGATGGGGAACCGATCAGATGCGAAAAGCCCGGCAACACATAGCAGTGTTGCCGGGCCAGCAGTCAGGCTTAACGCTTTGCCTTGAAGCCCAGCCAGTAGCAGGCCAGCGCGAGGCCCGCACAGGCAATCGCCACCCAGGCCGGCAAGGAGATGCCGAGCAGCGACCAATCGACCAGCGCGCATTCGCCCGAGCCGAACAGCACCTTCTGCAGTACCTGGGTGAAGGGCATGCTGTCGAGCATGAAATTCAAACCAGGCCCGCAGGTGGGCACTTCGCTGGGTGGCAGGGTCTGGATATAGGCATGGCGCGCTGCAATCGCGAGGCCAGCCAGGGCGGCCAGCGTGCTCAACGCGCCGTAGACGCGGATGCCCAGCGTGGACTTGGGATTGTGCAAGGCGGCCAGCAGGGCCACACCACCGACCGTGATCACGCACACGCGCTGGAAGATGCAGAGCGGGCAGGGATTCAGATAACGGTAGTGCTGGAGAAACAGGGCAAAGGCCATCATGCCGGCACAGGCCAGGAAGATGGCGAAGTAGCCGGTACGGCGATTCAGCAGAGACATGGGATTTCGCAAAGAGGATTCAGGACGGTTCGGACATCAGCAGGGCGCGGGTAGTTGCATCGATATCGATGGCCAGATCATGGGCGGCCAGCACCCGGTTATCCAGCGGACGCACCACCTTCATATTCAGGAACAGCTTTTCGCCCGCCACCACATAGGTGCCCACCACCACGGCCTGCACATTGTGCGCGGCGCTGATGTCCTTGACTTCGCGCGACAGCAAGAGCTCGCCCTTGCCCTCACGTACGAACACACTGCCGCGCAGCTTGAGCTCCACGATCGGGTATTGCTGGACCAAGAGGCGGCTGGCCACCTGTTCGGCCATCAGGCGGCCGAAGTTGGTAGTCTCGGTCAGCTGGTCCAGCTGCACAAAGGTGGCTACGATCACCGGCTGATCGACCTTGACGGTCGGATAGGCCATGGCGGCCAAACGATCGGCGGCCTCGTAGCTGGCCCGTATCATGCTGTTCTTATTGCCCTGCTGATAGCTGGCGCAAGCGCTCAGCATCAAGGCAATCCATACCACGCAGAGCGCACGCATCATTGCACCCCCGTCACATTCATGCGCTTGGTCTGGGTAGGCGGGGCCGGCGGCGCGGGCGGCGGCGGCAGCAGCGATTCATCGTAAAGGCGCACATCGGCCTGGTTGACCAGGTAGGCATCGGTGCTGCGGAACAGGAAGCGGCTGCCATTGCCGATCGCCGTGGTCACCACCACCTGCAGGCCTGCGTCCATCTTGATCGACTGCACCTCGGCATCCAGGATCAGCGTGCCATCGGCGCGCTTCTGCGCCACGGTCAAGCCCTGCTCGGTCAGGCGGCTTTGCAGATATTGGCGCAGCGCACGCGCGAAAGGGGTGGGCAGGCTTGGTTCACTCACATAGATGGGGCGGCTAGTCAGGTCCTTGACCTGGGCCGCCCGCGTCACGATGCGTGCAGCGGCCTCCTTGGCCAGCTGGCCCCAATCCACCGGTGCACGCAGCAAGGGGGTTTGCAGCTCGGGCGCAAGCGGCTGCGGCGGCTGTTGCGCCTGGCGCAACTGAGCGCAGCCACACAGGCAGAGCAGAACGGCGGAAACCAGCAGCAGATGGCGCACAGCCTTAGTCCTCGGTCGAGTTTGGCGCGGCAGGATCATAGCCGAGAAAGCGCATGATGTCCTCGCGCCGGCGCATCGCGTCGCTATAGCCGAGCTCGATCAGATCGCGCGAATAGCGACGATGAAACAGCAGATAGGAGGCCAGCACCGAACCTTGGCGGCGTAGCGCACCCAGGCCACGCAGTGCAAAGCGCATGGTCCAGGGGAAGTGGCCGGTGTGCCGGGAAGCCAGCTGCTCAAGCGGGCGCGAAGGTGAAATGACCAGGATTTCCACTTCGCGCAGCATCAGTCCCTGCTGGGCCTTGGTCTCCTCGGGCACGAAGGACAGGGTGCGATTCACGCGCGCGATACGTTCGAGATCCACCTCCATGCCATCGATGAACACGCTATTCATCAGATGACCGGCCACCTGGGCCAGCGAGGGATAGTCGGTCGCATAGAGGCGCTCGAGCGGCTCTTCACGCGCTGGCGACACACCGATCACCAGCACCTTCTGTGCGCCTAGATGCAAGGCCGGACTGATGGGCGCGACCTGGCGCACCGAGCCATCGCCAAACCATTCTCGGTGGATCTGTACGGCCGGGAAAACGAAAGGAATCGCCGAAGTGGCCATCAGGTGATGGATATCGATCTTGGTGCTGCTGCCCACGCGTTGAGCGCGGTTCCAGCCAGGCAGATTATTGGCCTGATAGAAGGACACCGACTGGCCCGAGTTATAGCCGGAGGCGGTGATGCTGAGCGCGCGCAAGGCACCGCTATCGATATTCTGCTGGATGCCCTTGAAGTCGATCATGTGCTCGAGCAACTTGGCCAGCGGGCTGTTGTCGAGAAAGGAGCGCGGATTCTTGCGCACCAGTCCGCCGGTGAGCAGCGGGCTCAACCAGTGGAAGAAGTAACGGAGCATGGTGCGGAAATCGGTGTGATAGACCTGATCCACGGTCAGGTTCTTCCACACATATTCGAGCTTGCAGACACTTTTGCGGAAGTGGCCGCTACCCGCCGCGAGCGAGGCGGCATTGATGCCGCCAGCCGAGGTGCCACAGATGATGGGAAAGGGATTCGGTGCATTGGCCGGCAGCATCTTGGCAATCGCACGCAGTACGCCCACCTGGTAGGCCGCACGCGCACCGCCACCGGACATGATCAGTCCAACCAGCGCAGAGCGGGATTCGGGCATGTTCTCCTCGTTCTTATTCGATGCCGGCCACGCCTGACGGCCGCGCGCTTTCAGCATAGCGTATCGCGCTACTGGCAGCGTAGTGCTGCAGCATTCGGAGCAAAAAGCGAATTACGGTATAATCGATTTTTGCCGCCAAGGGATTTAGCCATGCGTGTTATTCAGAAAGCGCTGACCTTCGACGACGTCCTGCTCGTCCCCGCTCACTCCAATGTCCTGCCACGCGATGTCAATCTATCGACACAGCTGACGCGTGAAATCCGCCTGAACCTGCCGCTCGTCTCCGCCGCCATGGATACCGTGACCGAGGCCCGCCTCGCCATCGCCATGGCCCAGGAAGGCGGCATCGGTATCGTGCACAAGAATATGCCCCCGCAAGCGCAGGCCGCTGAAGTCAGCAAGGTCAAGCGTTACGAAAGCGGTGTGGTCAAGGATCCAGTCACCATCAAGCCCGAAATGCTGGTGCGTGACGTGGTGGCACTGACCCGTCAGTACAAGATTTCCGGCCTGCCGGTGGTGGAAGCCGATGGCAAGGTGGTTGGCATTGTCACCAACCGCGACCTGCGCTTTGAAAGCCGCCTGGACGCCAGCGTCTCGAGCATCATGACCCCGCGTGAGCGTCTGGTGACCGTGCGTGAAGGCACCAGCATCGAGGAAGCGCGTGAGCTTATGCATGCGCACCGCATCGAACGCGTGCTGGTGGTCAACGACGCCTTCCAGCTGCGCGGCCTGATTACCGTCAAGGACATCATCAAGAAGACCGAACACCCGAACGCCGCCAAGGACAGCCTGGGCCGTCTGCGTGTGGGTGCTGCGGTCGGCGTGGGTGGCGATACCGATGAGCGCGTACGCCTCCTAGTGGAAGCCGGCGTGGACGTGATCGTGGTCGATACCGCCCACGGCCATAGCCAGGGCGTGCTGGACCGGGTCAGCTGGGTGAAGAAGCACTATCCGCAAGTGCAGGTAATTGGCGGCAATATCGCCACCGCTGCTGCCGCCCTGGCCCTGGTCAAGGCCGGCGCCGACGGCGTGAAGGTCGGTATCGGCCCAGGTTCGATCTGCACCACCCGTATCGTGGCAGGCGTGGGCGTCCCGCAGATCAGCGCCGTGGCCAATGTGGCCGAAGCGCTGGCCGGCACCGGTGTGCCGCTGATTGCTGATGGCGGCATCCGCTTCTCGGGCGATATCTCCAAGGCTATTGCTGCTGGCGCCAACCTGGTCATGCTAGGCGGTCTGTTCGCCGGCACCGAGGAAGCCCCGGGTGAAGTCGAGCTGTTCCAGGGCCGCTCCTACAAGAGCTACCGCGGCATGGGTTCGCTGGGCGCCATGCAGCAAGGCTCGAGCGACCGCTACTTCCAGGAAAGCAGCAATGCCGACAAGCTGGTGCCGGAAGGCATCGAAGGCCGCGTGCCCTACAAGGGCCCGCTGACTGCGGTGATCCACCAGCTGATGGGCGGCCTGCGCTCCTCGATGGGTTATCTGGGCTGCGCCAATATCGCCGATGTGCACAGCAAGGCGGAGTTCGTCGAGATCACCTCGGCTGGCATCCGCGAATCGCATGTGCACGATGTGCAGATCACCAAGGAAGCCCCGAACTACCACGTCGACTAAAGCGACGCCTGTTCGTGATCAGCCCCCGCCTGGCGGGGGCTTTTTTCTGCGCGCACGGCGCGCTCGCCACGAGAATCCGGCCATGACGCCTGATGCACTGCTCGAACTTGCCCGCCAACGCCAGGCCCAGTCCGATCTACACGCGGCCGACAACTTCGCTTGCATGGTGCTTGAGCGTGACGCCGACCATGGCCCTGCCCTACTCCTGCGTGCCCAGCTAGCCTGGCAACGGGGGCAAGTCGACCTCGCTGTGCCTCTCCTGGTGCAGGCCATGCAAGCCAAGCCGCCACAAGCACTGGCTTTCTGGCTGGAGGCGGCCCAGCTCGCCCAGCGCTTGGAGCAGCCCGCGCTCAGCTACACAGCCTACCGGCATGCCTGTGCGCTGGCGCCCGAGAATGTCCTGCTGTGGAATCAGCTCGGCGTGCAGGCGCAGGCCATGGGCGATTGGGAACAGGCTGCCCACGCCTATCAGCACGCGCTGGTCTTGGATGAGCAGCAGGCATTCGCGCATAACAATTACGCGGCGCTGCTGCAGGCGCAAGGCGACTATCCCCAGGCGCTCAAGCACTTCCAGCGCTGCGTGCAGCTCAAGCCCGACTACCCGATAGGCTGGCGGAATTATGGGGGTCTGCTGCAGGAAGTCGGTCAGTTTGAAGCCGCCCTGCACGCATACCGGCAAGCCTGCGCGCTGCAAGCCGACTATGTCGAGGCACTGGCCGGCTGCATGTATATGCAGCTACAGCTGGCCGACTGGCGCGAACTCGATCAGCAAGAGCGGGCGCTACGACAGGCTATGGCAAAGGCGCCCCAGGCGCGCGTGTCGCCTTTTGTCTTGCTCAGCCTCGATGCGAATCCGGCAAGGCAGCTGGCGGTAGCACGCCAATGGTCCAGCCAATTCCCCACACAAGCCCTACCCACGCGCCAACCAACCCAGCGCGCGCGCATCCGGCTTGGCTATCTGGGTGGGGATTTCTTCAGCCACGCCACCAGCTGGCTCACCGCTGGCTTGTTCGCCGCGCATCGTCGCGACGCCTTCGAGGTCTGGGGTTACGACTATGGGCCCGATGATGGCTCCGCCCTGCGTAGCCGCGTCAGCGCCGGCTTCGACCGGCTCGTGAGCGTCAGTACGCTCAGCCAGCATGCGCTCGCAGAGCGCATACGCGCCGACGAGATCGATATCTTGATCGACCTGAAGGGCTGGACGCGTGCGACGCGCTGCGACGTACTGGCCTGGCGTCCAGCGCCGGTGCAGGTGCATTACCTCGCCTATCCGGGCAGCTTGGGCGCGAGCTGGTGCGACTATCTGCTCGCCGATCACACGCTCATCCCGAGCGGCGAGGAGCAGCACTATCAGGAGGCCATCGTGCGTCTGCCTACCTGCTACCAGATCAATGACCGCGCACGCGCGATGGCTTCGCCGCCCTCACGCCAGGCCGCAGGCCTACCCGAGCAGGGTTTCGTGTTCTGCTGCTTCAACCAGCATTACAAAATCCTGCCCGGCCTGTTCGATATCTGGATGCAGCTGCTGCATGCCACACCGGGCAGCGTGCTGTGGCTGATGGACATGGGCGCAGGCAATCGCACACGGCTATGTCACGAGGCGCAGCGCCGCGGGATTGGACAGGAAAGGCTGATCTTTGCCCCCGCCCTCCCCCAGGCCGAACACTTGGCCCGCCTGAGCCTAGCCGATCTGGTACTGGACACCCTGCCCTATAACGCCCATACCACGGCCAGCGATGCGCTCTGGGCCGGCGTGCCGCTGCTCAGCTGCCAAGGCGAGGGCTTCGCCAGCCGGGTGGCAGCCAGTTGCCTGCACGCGGTTGGACTGCCCGAGCTGATCACCCACAGCCTGCCCGAGTACCGCGCCATGGCCTTGCAGCTCGCTCAGCATCCGACCAAGCTGCAGGCCTTGCGCGAGAAGCTGGCACATCAGCGCCTGAGTTGCGCCCTGTTCGACACCGCAGCCAGCGTCGCTGCGCTCGAACAGGCCTATGCCATCATGTGGCAACGTGCACTGGCCGGACAGGCAGCAGCAGGTTTCGATCTACCGGAGGCGCTTAGCTAGCCAGCCTGGCTAGCCGCTTTCTGCACGATGTCATGGAAGAAGGCATACACGCCGTCCTCGCTCATCTCGCGTGCATTGGCCAGCTCGCCAGCGCGGGTGGCGTACAGCACGCGCTGGTCGGGCGCCAGGACCACCACGGCCGGGATGCCCTTCTTGATCGGGTTGCCATACACGGTATCGATGTCCAGATGCTTGTTGAAGCGCCCCACATCGATCTTGACCACCTTGAACTCCTTGCCGATCAGCGCGGTGTTCTTGGCGCTCTTCAGTGCGCTGTCGAGCGCGCGGCAGTCCTTGCACCAGTTTGCGCCGAACACCAGCAAGACTGACTTTTGCGTCTTGCGCGCTTCGATCAGCGCTTGCTTCACGTCTTCGCGCGCATTCGCGGCTTCATCGTAGGCAGGGATCTCGGCCTGTGCCAGTAAGCTGGTCAGCAAGATCAGTAAGGTGAGCGATTTCTTCAGCACGGCAGCTTCCCAAAAATGAGTCAGCGCGCATTGCAGCGCAATCCGGGCCGACCTTCAAGCCCATGCTCAGCGTGGCAGGGTGAAATGGTCGCGAATCTGCCAATTGGGCGCCTGTTCGCCCTCGGCTTCGACCCAGAGTGGGCGCGTGACACCGGCCTGCGGCTGTTCGACCCAGCGCTGCGGTACATGGTCGGTGCCGAGCATATAGCCATGCAGATTGCCGTCCGGATCGATGCGAAAGCGCAGAAAGCCCTTGTAGCCTTGGTGTGCAAGCGGTGAGAAAGCGTTATTGGCCAGCAGGCCGCAGCGCGCCATCAGGGAAAAATAAGCCCCGAACAGCAGACCGCCGACTACGCTGCCGGCCACCACCAGCAGGATGCCGATCAGGTAGCGATCACTCAGCCACTGGCAAAGCAGCCAATACAGGCTGGCGGCGGCCAGCATATGCAGGATGGCCAGTAGTGCGCAGCTGAGGGCGGTATGCAGGCCATCCTCACGCGCGATGGCCGCGCACAGCCCAAGCAGAACCAGGTGCACGCCCAGAGCCAGCGGGCTGAACAGCAGCGCGCGCAACCACATACCCAGGAAGTCTCCCCAAGGCAAGCCGGCAATCTGACTGGCCGGCACGAAGTGGTCGGGAATGAACGACTCGGTGAATACAAAGCTCGCGCAATACACGGCCAGCCAATACAGAAAACCTAGCAGCACCGAGAACTGCACATTGCCCTGGGCAAAGCGCTGGAAATGTTCGGCCCAGCCCACCTTGAACCAATTGCGCCAAGCGACACTTGCCGCCGGCTGGAACATGGCCAAGAGATTTCCCCAGGACAGGCCGCGGCTGGTATCAGTATCCGGGTAGCTGGCTGCCTTGCTGTAACAACGCAGGCCTTCGGTCTGGCAGGCCGAGGCCAGCGTACCCAGGCGCACGCGCTCGGCCAGATCGGGTGTCATCGCGCCACTATCGTGCGCGCAGTCCATGGCCTTGGGCAGACTGCTGGCCCGCCCATGGGTAGGGTGCAGGAAAGCGCCGGCGGAGCCGCAGGTGATCAGCGCATCGCTGTAATCGAGTCCGCCCACCCCTTCCTGCCCCTGCTCGCGTACATAGTGGTGCAGATCGCCAGCCAGGCGCAGGCGGATCTTGATACCGCGCGCGAGTAGCAAGGCTTCCAGACGCTGATAGCGCTTCGGATAGCCGGGCCTGGCCGCATCGCCGAGCGGGCGGGTCCAATAAGGCTCGGGGTAGAGCAGGATCACATTGTCACCTGGCTGCAGTTGCTGGTTGACGATATGGCAGAAGGCCTCGTACTGCTCGCGGTCGAGATCGGCCACCAGCGCGAAATCCAGACCGAACAGCCACCAGCCATACGGTAGCTGGGCAGCGAAATAGCTGCGCGCCTGCGGTGCATGCGCGCCAAGGAAGCGGTCATCCAGATCGGCCACGAAGTGGCGGTGAAAAGTGGAGATATTGTCGAACCAGTCATGGTTCTGCGGAATGGCCAGCACGGTCTTCTTCGGCTCGAACAGATCGGGCCGGGCGGCCTCCCATAGTTCGATGAAACGGTACTGATACTCCTCGCCGCTGGCGCCTGGATAGGCCAGATCACCGCCCAATACCAGTAGATGACCGCGCGGCAGTATCTTGGGCAGGGCGGGGTCCTGCGCGGCCTGCTCGCCGGGTCTCAGGCTGGGTGACTGTGCGGCGCGCGCCACCGTGTACGTCGCATTGCCGCCATCGCCGGTATCGGACACGAAATCCCACCAGAAATCGCTGTGCGCATCGCGCGCCGACACGATGACCGGGGCCATGGCCCCGGAGAACAGTTCGCGCCGGTCGAAGTTGCGGATCTGGTCGGCCGTAGAGAGCAGATCGCGCGCCGAGCGCAGCAGCACGGCCGGGTTATACCAGGCCACCGGCCAGCGCCGCTGTGGCGGCACCTTGCAGCCGAAGTTGTAATGACTCATCTGCCTCACTCCCCATGATTGATCCGCCTGCCGCTGCAGCCCCTGCCCTTGTGGTAAGCCATTCTGGCCGGCAGCGCAATCCCACACGCCGGCACGACGCAAAAACGCCAACGCCACCCGAAGGTGGCGTTGGCGTTGTACTGCAGATCGCGGCAAGCGATTACTTGATCATGCCCTTGGACTTGAGCAGTTCAAACATGGTCTTGCCGATCTCGGCCGGGCTGCGCGTGTACGCGATGCCAGCCTTTTCGAAGGCAGCGAACTTCTCTTCCGCCGTGCCCTTGCCGCCCGAAATGATGGCGCCAGCATGGCCCATGCGCTTGCCCTTGGGGGCAGTCACACCGGCGATGTAGCCGACCACCGGCTTGGTCACATAGGACTTGGCGAATTCGGCCGCTTCTTCTTCGGCCGAGCCACCGATTTCACCGATCATGATGATGGCGTCGGTATCCGGATCGTCCTGGAACAGCTTGAGCGAGTCGATATGACTGGTGCCCGGAATCGGGTCGCCGCCGATACCGATACAGGTGGACTGACCGAGGCCCAGGGCGGTAGTTTGCGCCACAGCTTCATAGGTCAGGGTGCCTGAACGCGACACGATGCCGATGCGGCCAGGGTTGTGGATATGCCAGGGCATGATGCCGATCTTGCACTCGCCAGGTGTGATGATGCCTGGGCAGTTCGGGCCAATCAGGCGGATGCCGGCTTCATCGACGGCGCGCTTCACATACAGCATGTCGATGGTGGGCACGCCTTCGGTGATACAGACCACCAGCTTCACGCCGGCGTCGATGGCTTCCAGGATGGAATCCTTGGCAAACGGGGCCGGTACGTAGATGACCGAGGCATCAGCCTGGGTTTCACGCACGGCGTCGCGCATGGTGTTGAACACCGGCAGGCCCAGATGCTGGCTGCCGCCCTTGCCGGGGGTCACGCCGCCGACGACCTTGGTGCCGACCTTCAGCGCCTGTTCGGCGTGGAAAGTACCGTTCTTACCGGTGAAACCTTGCACCAGCACCTTGGTGTTCTTGTTGACTAGAACGCTCATTTGTAACTCCTGATTCTGTGCGGGTGATTAGGCGAGCGCGGCGACAGCGGCCACGATCTTCTCGGCGGCGTCGTTCAGGCCTTGGGCCGAAGTCAGCTTGAGGCCGGATTCATCCAGAATCTTGGCGCCCAGTTCCGCGTTATTGCCTTCCAGACGAACCACGACCGGCACGGTCACGTTCACTTCCTTCACAGCGGCGATGATGGCTTCGGCGATCATGTCGCAGCGGACGATGCCGCCGAAGATATTGATCAGCACGCCCTTAACCGACTCATCGGCCAGGATCAGCTTGAAGGCTTCGATCACGCGTTCCTTGGTGGCGCCACCGCCCACGTCCAGGAAGTTGGCCGGTTGGCCGCCCTTGAGCTTGATGATGTCCATGGTGGCCATGGCCAGACCGGCGCCGTTCACCATGCAACCGATATTGCCTTCCAGGGCCACGTAGTTCAGGTCGAACTCGGACGCCTTCAGCTCACGCTCGTTTTCCTGCGACTTGTCGCGCAGGGCCACGATGTTCGGCAGGCGGAAAGCAGCGTTGCTATCGATGCCGATCTTGGCATCCACGCAGCACAGTTCACCATTGCCACGGATGGCCAGCGGGTTGATTTCGAACAGGGCGAAGTCGTTTTCCACGAAAGCCTTGTAAGCACCCATCATCAGGCCGGTGAATTGCTTAATCTGCTTTTCGTCCAGACCCAGGGCGAAGCCGGCTTCCCGCGCTTGGTATGGCTGCAGGCCAACCAGCGGATCGACCACGGTCTTGATGATCTTTTCCGGGGTGTTGTGGGCGACTTCTTCAATCTCCACGCCGCCTTCGGTCGAGGTCATGAACACGATGGAGCGGGTCGAGCGGTCGACCACGGCGCCCAGATACAGCTCGCGCTGCACCGGGTACATGTCTTCGCACACCAGCAGCGAGCCAACCGGCTGGCCCTTGGCGTCAGTTTGGTAAGTGACCAGACGCTTGCCCAGCAGGCTCTTGGCAACGTCGGCAGCCTCTTCCGCGCTCTTCACCACCTTCACGCCACCGGCCTTACCACGGCCACCGGCATGCACTTGCGCCTTCACCACGGCAAACTTGCCGCCCATGGAGCGGAAAGCGTTGGCGGTTTCTTCCGGCGTCGTGGCCAGGATGCCCTTTTGTACCGGCAGGCCGTACTTGGCCAGCAGGTCTTTCGCTTGGTATTCGTGCAGATTCATTGCTTGTTCCCTTTTTGAGAGATTGGCTTAACAGGGAAGGACGAAGGGTGAAGGATTGGGCTCTCGCCCTACCCCGCTCCCTCCCCCCTTCTCTCAAGTTCGATTAACTGTGCAGCGTACGACCATCGCAGCCGAGCGCGGCTTCATGCAGCGCTTCGGACAGGGATGGATGCGCGTGAACGATACGGGCGATATCTTCGCTGGACGCGCTGAATTCCATGGCCACCACGGCTTCCGAAATCAGTTCAGACGCGTACGGGCCAACGATGTGCACGCCCAGAATGCGGTCAGTCTTCTTGTCGGCCAGCATCTTGACGAAGCCCTTGGCCTCGCCCAGCGCCAGTGCCCGGCCGTTAGCCGAGAACAGGAACTGGCCCTTCTTGTACTCAACGCCTTCGGCCTTGAGTTGCTGCTCGGTCTTGCCCACCCAGGCGATTTCCGGGCTGGTGTAGATGACCCAGGGCACATTGTTGAAGTCGACATGCGGGTGCTGGCCGGCAATGCGCTCAGCCACGGCCACGCCTTCTTCGCTGGCCTTGTGGGCGAGCATCGGGCCGCGCACCACATCGCCAATCGCCCAGACATTGGCCAGATTGGTCTGGCAGTCGTCGTTGACGTCGATCTGGCCACGTTCGGTCAGCTTCAGGCCCACTGCTTCGGCATTCAGGCCGGCGGTGTTAGGCACGCGGCCAATCGAGACGATCAGCTTGTCGAACACGGCCTTTTGCTCGGCGCCAGCGGCGTCGACATAATTCACCGTCACATCCTTCTTGCCGGCCTTGATCTCGCCGATCTTCACCCCGGTGTTGATCACAAGGCCGGTGTCCTTGGTCAGGAACTTCAGCGCTTCCTTGGCCACCTGTTCGTCGGCGGCGCCGAGGAAGGTGGGCATGGCTTCCAGTACGGTCACTTCCGAACCGAGGCGCTTCCAGACCGAACCCATTTCCAGGCCGATCACGCCGGCGCCGATCACGCCGAGGCGCTTCGGTACGGCCGGAATCGCCAATGCGCCTTCGTTGTCGAGCACCAGCTTGTTGTCGATGGTCACGCCGGGCAGCTGACGCACGCTGGAACCGGTGGCGATGATCACATGGGTCGCTTCGATGGCCTCGACCTTGCCATCAGCCAGCTTGGCTTCCAGCACGTACTTATCGCCATTCTTGGCCTTGAAGCTGCCGGTGCCGTGGAAGGAGGTGACCTTGTTCTTGCGGAACAGGAAGGCAATGCCGCCGGTGTTCTTGGCGATGATCTCTTCCTTGCGCTTGAGCATCTGGCCCACGTCCATCTTCACGGCACCGGTGCTGATGCCATGGTCGGCAAAGCTGTGCACGGCGTGGTGGTAGTTCTCGGACGACTGCAGCAGCGCCTTGGACGGAATGCAGCCCACGTTCAGGCAGGTGCCGCCGAGGCTGGGCTTGCCTTCGGCATTGGAGGTAGCATCGATACAGGCGGTCTTGAAACCGAGCTGAGCGGCGCGGATGGCAGCCACATAGCCGCCGGGGCCACCACCGATGACGACGACGTCAAATTGTTGGGACATGATTGGGAACCTTGTGAAGGTTGAGGCGTTGGGGATGAGGCGGACTCACTCACACCGTTCGGTCATGACGGGGAAAGGGCTGGGGGAAGCGAGAGCGCCTCCCCTTGCGCCCCTCACGCATCAGATGTCCAGCAGCAGGCGAGCCGGATCTTCGATCGCTTCCTTGATCGCCACCAGGCTCAGCACGGCTTCGCGGCCGTCGATGATGCGGTGATCGTAGGACTGGGCCAGATACATCATTGGCAACACCACCACCTGGCCGTTTTCGACCATGGCGCGTTCCTTGGTGGCATGCATGCCCAGAATCGCGCTTTGCGGCGGGTTGATGATGGGGGTGGACATCATCGAACCGAAGGTGCCGCCATTCGAGATGGTGTAGGTGCCGCCGCTCAGCTCTTCAATGGTCAGCTTGCCTTCCTGGGCGCGCTTGCCGAAGTCGGCAATCTGCTTCTCGATCTGCGCGAGGCTCAGTTGGTCGGCATTGCGGATCACTGGCACCACCAGGCCACGCGGGCTGCCCACGGCCACACCGATATCGTAGTAACCGTGGTAGACGATATCGTTACCGTCGACCGAGGCGTTCACAATCGGGTACTTCTTCAGCGCGTGCACGGCGGCCTTCACAAAGAAGCCCATGAAGCCGAGCTTGATGCCGTGTTCCTTCTCGAACTTGTCCTTGTACTTATTACGCAGCTCCATCACCGGCTTCATATTCACTTCATTGAAGGTGGTGAGGATGGCGGCGGTCGATTGCGATTCGACCAGACGCTCAGCGACGCGCTGACGCAGACGCGACATCGGCACGCGCTGTTCGGCGCGATCGCCCAGCGGTACCACCACGGCCGGAGCCGGAGCGGCCTTGGCCGCCGGCGCAACGGCCGGCTTGGCGGCAGCAGCGGCCACATCTTCCTTGAGCACGCGGCCATCGCGGCCAGTGCCTTGGATCTTGCTGGTATCGATACCGGCATCGGCCGCGGCCTTCTTGGCAGCCGGCATGACGGCGGTGCCAAAGCCAATCGCGTTTTCCGGCACGCCAGCTGCAGCGGCAGCGGCAGCCACGCGGGCGGGTTCCTGGGCAATCGGGGCGGCAGCCGGGGCGCTGGCAGCGCTGGCGCCGGCCTTGGCTTCGGTATCGATGGTAGCGATCAGCTGGTGGCTGACCACGGTGGCGCCGTCGCCCTGCACCAGGCTGACGATCACACCCGCCTGCGGTGCCGGCAGCTCAAGCACCACCTTGTCGGTTTCCAGATCAATCAGGTTTTCGTCGCGTTCGACATACTCGCCGACTTTTTTCTTCCAGCTCACCAGCGTGGCTTCGGAAACGGACTCGGGCAGTTGGGGGACTTTGACTTCGATCAGCATGTTATTGGCTCCATGGGGTCGGCCAGACTTGGGATTTCGACATTACCAAGCGGCCGCTCATGGCGGCCGCTTTGATCTTGACAACGCTTACTTCAGATTGATGGCTTCATCGACGAAGGCCTTGAGCTGGGCAGTGTGCTTGCTCATATAGCCCACCGCCGGCGAGGCGGACGAAGGACGGCCAGCGTACAGCAGAGTCTGCTTGGCGGACATACAGGCTTCCAGCCGATGGCGGATCTGATGCCAAGCACCCTGGTTCTTCGGCTCTTCCTGCACCCACATGATTTCCTTGGCCGCGCTGTACTTGCCCAGCTCGGCCTTCAGCTCGTCGGTCGGGAACGGGTACAGCTGCTCGACACGCACGATAGCCACATCCTTCTGGCCACGCTCGACGCGCGCATTGTGCAGGTCGTAGTAGACCTGACCGGCGCAAACGATCACGCGCTTAACCTTCTTGGCATCGCTTACCGTGCTGTCGCCAATCACCGGGCGGAAGCCGCCCTGGGTGAAGTGCTCGAGCGGGCTCATCGAATCCTTGTAGCGCAGCAGGCGCTTGGACATGAAGATGATCAGCGGCTTGCGGTAAGGGCGCAGCTGCTGGCGACGCAGCACATGGAACATCTGGCTGGCTTCGGACGGCATGACGATCTGCACATTGTGCTCGGCACACATTTGCAGATAGCGCTCGAGGCGGGCCGAGCTGTGCTCAGGGCCTTGGCCGTCGTAGCCATGCGGCAGCATCATGGTCAGGCCGCAGTAACGGCCCCACTTGGTTTCACCGGAGGTGATGAACTGGTCAATCACCACCTGGGCGCCGTTGGCGAAGTCGCCGAACTGCGCTTCCCAGATCACCAGCTCGTCGGGGGCCGAAGAGCTATAGCCGTATTCGAAGGCCAGCACGGCTTCTTCGTTCAGGATGGAGTCGATGACCAGGAAATGGCCCTGGCTGTCGCTCAGATTGCGCAGCGGCACATGCGCGCCGGCATCCCACTTCTCGCGATTCTGATCATGCAGCACGGCATGGCGATGGCTGAAGGTGCCACGACCCGAGTCCTCACCCGAGATACGCACGCCATAGCCCTTCTCCAGCAGCGAGCCGTAGGCCAGCGTTTCGGCCATGCCCCAGTCGATATTCTGCTTGCCGGCGGCCATCTCGATGCGCGCGGCCAGCACCTTCTCCACCGTCGGGTGGAGCTTGAAGCCTTCCGGTGCCTTAACGGCCTTCTCAGCCAGGCGGCCGATTTCGGCAGCGCTCAGCGTGGTGTCGGTCGGGTGGGCCCAATGGGTGCCCTTGAAGGCGCTGAAGTCAATGGCAAAGCTGCGCTTAAAGTCGGTCAGCGTGGTCTGCTCAACATGCTCGCCCTTGTCCAGCGCGGCGCGGTAGGCCTTGATCAGGCCATCGGCTTCATCGGCGCTGAGCAGGCCTTCAGTAACCAAGCGGTCGGCGTACATCTTGCGCGCACCGGGGTGCTTGGCAATCTTCTTGTACATCATAGGCTGGGTCAGCATCGGGTCATCACCCTCGTTGTGACCGAGCTTACGGAAGCAGACGAGATCGATCACCACGTCCTTCTTGAACTCGCGGCGGAAGTCGAGCGCCGCTTGCACCACGAAGCAGACCGCTTCCGGATCATCACCGTTCACATGGAAGATCGGCGCCTCGATCATCTTGGCGATATCGGTGCAGTACAGCGAGGAACGCGTGTCGCGCGTGTCACTGGTGGTGAAACCGATCTGGTTATTGATAACGATATGTACCGTACCGCCCACGCCGTAACCACGGGTCTGCGACAAGTTGAAGGTGCCCTGGTTGGTACCCAGGCCGATAAAGGCCGAGTCACCGTGCAGCAGCACCGGCAGCACCTGCTCGCCGGTACGGTCGCCACGACGTTGCTGACGCGCGCGGGCCGAGCCGACCACTACCGGGTTGACGATTTCCAGGTGGGACGGGTTGAAGGCCAAGGAAACGTGCACGGCGCCGCCCGGAGTCGGGATGTCCGAGCTGAAGCCCATGTGGTACTTCACGTCGCCCGAGGGCAGATCGTAGCTGTACTTGCCTTCGAATTCGGAGAACAGATCGGCCGGGCGCTTGCCCAGCGTGTTGACCAGCACGTTCAGACGGCCACGGTGGGCCATGCCGATCACCATTTCCTGCACACCATGCTCGCCCGAGGTCTGCACCAGATGATCGAGCGCAGCGATCATGCTTTCGCCGCCTTCCAGCGAGAAGCGCTTCTGGCCCACGTACTTGGTGTGCAGATAACGTTCGAGCGTTTCGGCTGCGGTGATCTGCTTGAGGATGCGCAGCTTCTTGTCGCGGTTGAAGCTGGGAGTGGAACGCTCGCCCTCGAAACGCTTCTGCACCCACTGGCGCTGGGCCGAGGTGGTGATGTGCATGTATTCGAGGCCGATGGTGCCGCAGTAGGTCTGCTTAAGGCGCGCCAGGATATTGGCCAGCGAATCGCGCTCTGGGCCAACCAGATTGCCGCAGTTGAAGATCAGGCCCATATCGGCATCGCTCAGGCCATAGGTGGCCGGGTCGA
This sequence comes from Chitinimonas taiwanensis DSM 18899, assembly GCF_900119825.1. Lineage (GTDB taxonomy): Bacteria > Pseudomonadota > Gammaproteobacteria > Burkholderiales > Chitinimonadaceae > Chitinimonas > Chitinimonas taiwanensis. The sequence continues at coordinate 174,474 of NZ_FPKR01000005.1, forward strand.
GCTCGGGCAGCAGGGTCTGGTCGGTGCGCTTGAGCGGGTCGAGCGAGGCATAGCGCGCGCCGATGATGCGATAGGCCGAGATCAGGCGCAGTACAGCCACCTGCTTCTTGTTCGCCTCGGTCTGCGCCGCGGCACTCACGCCACCCACGCGCGGCTGCTTGGCCATCTGCACGAAGGATTCTTCGATGGAAGCGCGCGGGATATCTCGGTCGGTGGTGCCGGGCAGTTGCTGCAGTTTGTCGAAATAGTCCCGCCATTCCGCGGAGACGCTCTGCGGATCGACCAGGTATTGTTCATAGAGCTCTTCGATGAACGGGGCATTACCACCGAACAAATAGGACTGGCTCTGGAAGGTTTGCATCATGTTGATGGCCTTTTACTTTTCAGTGCTGCGCTTGGGGCGAGACGATTTCGACAAACTGTTGTTACGGATTGCGCACAGATACGCCCGGCCGAAACCGGGCGTACTGGGCATTGCTTAAGCGCGCTTATCGATCGCGACATAGTCGCGACGAGGGGCGCCGGTGTAGAGCTGACGCGGACGACCGATCTTCATGGTCGGATCCGAGATCATTTCGCTCCAGTGCGAGATCCAGCCCACGGTACGGGCCAGCGCGAAGATAGGCGTGAACATGGAGACCGGGATGCCGATAGCCGACAGCACGATGCCCGAGTAGAAGTCCACGTTCGGGTACAGCTTGCGCTCGATGAAGTAAGGATCGCTGAGGGCGATCTTTTCCAGCTCCATGGCCAGCTTGAACTTGGGGTCGTTGTGCAGACCCAGCTCGTTCAGCACCTGGTCGCAGGTTTCCTTCATGATGGCGGCGCGCGGGTCCATATTCTTGTACACGCGGTGACCGAAGCCCATCAGCTTGTAGCGCTTGTCCTTCACGCCCTGCATGAAGTCAGCCACCTTGGACACGTCGCCGATCTCGTCGAGCATCTTCAGCACGGCTTCGTTGGCGCCGCCGTGCGACGGGCCCCACAGACAGGCGATACCGGCAGCGATACAGGCGAACGGGTTGGCGCCCGAGGAGCCGGACAGACGCACGGTCGAGGTCGAGGCATTCTGCTCGTGGTCGGCGTGCAGGGTGAAGATGCGGTCCAGGGCCTTGGCCAGCACCGGGTTCACCTTGTATTCCTGTACCGGGGTCGAGAACATCATGTACAGGAAGTTCTCGGCGTAGCTCAGGCCAGCCTTCGGGTAGTTGAGCGGCAGACCCTTGTTGTAGCGATAGGCTTGGGCAGCAATGGTCGGCAGCTTGGCGATCAGGCGGAAGGCCGCCACTTCGCGGTGGTGCGGATCATTGATATCCAGCGAGTCGTGGTAGAAGGCAGACAGCGCGCCGACCACGCCAACCATCACGGCCATCGGGTGGGCATCGCGACGGAAACCACGGAAGAAGTTGTGAATCTGATCATGCAGCATATTGTGGCGCATGACGGTGTAGTCGAAGTGCTCCTTCTGCTCCTTGGTCGGCAGTTCGCCGTTCAGCAGCAGGTAGCAGACTTCGAGGTAGTCGGCGTGTTCAGCCAGCTGCTCGATCGGGTAGCCACGGTAGTAGAGCTGGCCCAGGTCACCGTCGATGAAGGTGATCTTGGATTCGCAGCTGGAGGTCGACAGAAAGCCCGGGTCATGGGTGAACATGCCGGTCTTGCCGAAAGCGCGGATATCGACGACGTCCGGACCCAGGGTGCCCTTGAGCACCGGCAGGTCGACACTGTTCTGACCGTCGTTGTAAGAGAGCGTAACTTTGGAGGCTTCAGCCATGAAAAATGCTCCTGATTAAATGTCGGATGAAGCGAGGGCGGATCTTGCACACCACCCAAGCCCTCGAACTAAGCGCGCATTGTTATTGTTGCTTAACCACTTGCCAGTGCCGTAGCCGCGCCAGGATAGGGGCGAGACGTGCATCCGTGGTGTCGGTTTTGCCATCCACCAGTTCTAGCAGATCAATGTCCGGCAGCATCAGCAAGTCTTGGTAGACGTCCAGCTCGGCGTCGGTCAGGCCCTCGAAATCGTGTTCGAGAAACATCTCGAACACGATGTCCAGTTCCAGCAGACCGCGCCGTGAACGCCAGCGGAGTCGGTTCTTGTCCGCTTGGGTATAAGTCACTGTATGAGCCTCAGGCAATCCGCTTGACCATCAGCTCTTTGATCTTGCCAATCGCCTTGGTCGGGTTCAGATGCTTGGGACACACGTCCACGCAGTTCATGATGCTGTGGCAACGGAACAGGCGGTATGGGTCTTCCAGATTGTCCAGACGCTCATTGGTCGCGGTATCGCGGGTATCGGCGATAAAGCGGTAAGCCGCCAGCAGGCCGGCCGGACCAACGAACTTGTCCGGGTTCCACCAGAAGGATGGGCAGGAGGTCGAGCAGCACGCGCACAGGATGCACTCGTACAGGCCGTCGAGCTCTTCACGATCTTCCGGGCTCTGCAGACGCTCATGCGAGGGCGGCGGCGTGTCGTTGATCACATAGGGCTTGATCGAGTTGTACTGCTTGAAGAACTGGGTCATGTCCACGATCAGGTCGCGGATCACCGGCAGGCCGGGCAGCGGACGGATTTCCACCGGCTGCTTGAGACCGGCGATATCGGTCACGCAGGCGAGGCCGTTCTTGCCATTGATATTCATCGCGTCTGAGCCGCACACGCCTTCACGGCAGGAACGACGGAAGGACAGGCTGTCATCCACAGTCTTCAGGCGCACCAGCGCATCGAGCAGCTTCTTGTCGCTCGGTTCGAGTTCGACTTCGATGTCCTGCATATACGGCTTGGCATCGACATCCGGGTTGTAGCGGTAGAGCTTGAATTGCATCTTCATGATCGGGTCTCCGGCACGTTCGCTTAGAACGTACGCTCCTTCGGCGGGATGTAATCGACGGTCAGCGGCTTGGTGTGCACCGGCTTGTAGTCGAGGCGGCGCTCCTGGTTGAAGAACAGCGAGTGCTTCATCCAGTTCTCGTCGTCACGCTTCTCGAAGTCGTCGTGCGAGTGGGCGCCACGCGATTCCTTGCGGGCATCGGCCGCGATCATGGTGGCCACGGCCACTTCGATCAGATTGTCCAGCTCGAGGGCTTCGATACGGGCGGTGTTCCAGACCTTGGACTTGTCCTTGATCTGGGTGCGCTTGGCGCGCTCGGCCACTTCGGCGATTTCCTTCACGCCCAGAGCCATGTTCTCGCTATTGCGGAACACACCGGCACGCAGCTGGATGGTCTTCTGCATCGCTTCACGCACCACATTGACTTCTTCGCCACCGGTCTGGTTTTCCAGGCGGGCAATACGGGCCAGGCTGAAGTCGGCTGCGTTTTCCGGCAGCGGCTTGTGGGTCGGGCGTTCGTTCTTGATGAACTCGATCATGCTGTCGCCAGCTGACTTGCCGAACACCACGAGATCAAGCAGCGAGTTGGTGCCGAGGCGGTTCGCACCATGCACCGAGGCACATGCGCATTCGCCAGCAGCGTAGAAGCCGTTCACACGCACTTCCGGGTTGCCGTCCTTGGGTACCATCACCTCGCCCAGATAGTTGGTGGGGATACCACCCATCTGGTAGTGCGTGGTCGGGATGACCGGGATCGGTTCCTTGATCGGGTCCACGCCAGCGAACTTGATGGCGATTTCGCGGATCGACGGCAGGCGGTGATTGATTACCTCGGGGCCGAGGTGGTCGAGCTTGAGCAGCACGTGGTCCTTGTTCTTACCGGCACCACGGCCTTCCAGCACTTCCAGCGCCATGCAGCGCGAGACGAAGTCACGCGGGGCCAGGTCCTTCAAGGTAGGCGCATAGCGCTCCATGAAGCGCTCGCCATTGGCATTAAGCAGAATGCCGCCCTCGCCACGCACGCCTTCGGTGATCAGCACGCCGGCACCGGCCACGCCGGTCGGGTGGAATTGCCAGAATTCCATGTCCTCGAGCGGAATACCGGCGCGCGCGCACATGCCCAGGCCGTCACCGGTATTGATGAAGGCATTGGTGGATGCGGCATAGATACGGCCGGCACCGCCAGTGGCGAACAACACCGCCTTGGCGTGCAGCACATAGACTTCGCCCGTTTCCATTTCCAGCGCGGTCACACCGACCACATCGCCATCGGCGTCGCGGATCAGGTCGAGCGCCATCCATTCAACGAAGAACTGGGTATTGGCGCGCACATTGCGCTGGTAGAGCGTATGCAGCAGCGCGTGGCCGGTACGGTCGGCCGCAGCGCAAGCGCGTTGCACCGGCTTCTCGCCGAAATTGGCGGTATGGCCGCCGAAGGGACGCTGATAAATACGACCCGATTCCACGCGGTCAAATGGCATGCCGAAGTGTTCGAGCTCAATCACAGCCTCAGGGGCGGTCTTGCACATGAACTCGATCGCGTCTTGGTCGCCGAGCCAGTCAGAACCCTTGACGGTGTCGTACATATGCCATTCCCACTTGTCTTCCTGGACGTTGCCCAGCGAAGCGGAAATGCCGCCTTGCGCTGCCACGGTGTGCGAGCGAGTCGGGAAAACCTTGGACAGCACGGCGGTCTTCAGGCCGGCTTCGGAAAGCTGCAGTGCGGCGCGCATACCGGCACCACCGGCACCGACGATCACCGCATCGAATTGACGTTTAGCGACGTTCGCCATTACACACCCCACACGACTTTGATTGCATAAATGAAGCTACCCAGCAGCCACAGAATGGTGGCAATGTGCAGGGTGAGGCGCAGGCCCAGAGGCTGTACATAGTCCATCCAGATATCGCGCACACCAACCCAAGCATGCAGCAGCAGGGCGATGACGGTAACCGTGGACAGCACGCGCACCCAGGTGCAATCGAACAGGGCTTTCCAGCCCTCGTAGCTGGTTTGTGCGGCAAGAACGAGGAAGGCAAGCAGGCCGATCGTGTAGACCAGCATGACCACGGCGGTGACGCGCTGCAGCAGCCAGTCGCGCAGGCCGTAATGAGCGCCGATGACGTGACGATTTACCACAGCACACCTCCGATGATGGCAGTCAGAGCCAGGCTGACGACGATGACAGCTTTGGCCGTAGCGCGGGCGGTGGAGAGTTCCAGGCCCTTATGGATGTCCAGCAAAAGGAAACGGATGCCGGCGCAGGCGTGATGCAGATAAGCCCACAGCAGAACCAGCAGACCGAGCTTGATGATCGGGTGGGATACGAAGCCGCGGTAGGCCTCGAATTGGGCTTCACTGCTGAGGGAACCCGCCAGCAACCAGAACACGACCGGAATGGCCAGGAACATAAGCGCACCGCTCACGCGATGCAGAATCGAGACAATGCCCGGTATCGGAAGCCTGATCTTGGGGAGATCCAAGTGTTTCGGCCGTGTTTTCGCCATGACGCGTTTCCTTTTTGTATTAATACGACGACGCGGGCCATACCGCGCCGCCTTCCCGGAGCACCACCGTCCGGGTGAAGCAAAGCCTTTCGATTGTAGCAAACGGTGCCGCGCTTACCGCCCTGGCCCACGTTTATAAAAAGACCCTGCTATCAATACCGTGGCGATTCAGACACGATAAACGTAGTGATCGGTGCGGCAACGCAACACAGACCACTCAACGGGTTCGCCATCCAAGCCACCAGCGGTTCTCGCCACTTCCAGGAGCGGGCGATCCGCCTCTACTCCCAGCAGCCGGGCTTCCTCACGCCCAGCCATGCCCGCCCGGAACTGCGGCGGGGCCGAAATCACTCGCAAGCCAAACTCGCGCCACCATACGGTGCGCAGATTGCAATTGGCCTGCTTGATACGCCGCGCATCCAAACCTTCAAAACGCTCGGCCGCGACAAAATTCTCAATCACCGCGAATGGCTCACCCGCCACGCGCACCAGGCGCTTGACCGCCAGCAGAATGGCGCCGCGCCGCAGTCGTAAGGCTTCGGCCGCCTCTTCACCGGCATTGCTGCGCGCGCAGGCGAGCAGTTCCAGCGAAGTATCCAGGGGCCGTGTGGCGCCGGGCAATTCGGCTTTGCCCCAATCGTCCGCCACCTCGGCAATGAAGGTACCCATGCCCTGACGGCGTATCAGCACTCCTTCTGCCGCCAGGCTATCGAGGCCCTTGCGCACCGTTCCCTGACTGACACCAAAGCGATCCGCCAGTTCGAATTCACTCGGCAGCGCCTCGCCGGCATCCCATTCGCCCTGCTCGATCGCCAGCACGATGCGGTCTCGCACCTGACTGTATAGCGGCTGACGACCCGGCAACTCGGTCGCACCACGCAATGGCGCACTGGACATAGGCTGACGATAAGCTTTCGGTGAATTTTGCGCTTTATACGCCACCCACAAGCCGCTGTCCAACGCAGTCTTCTATAAGACAAAAGATTGCAATGCAACACGCGTCTGGCAAAACCGCAATCCGGGTGATTTCAGTAGCTTGTGATGCTAGACTCGGTTCGATTGCTGTGCTGCGACATAGGCTTTTCACTCTAATTCCAATGCCGGCCAGACTCTCCCTCCCCCTTATCAAGCTCCAGGAGCACCACGATGAAGAAACCCGTTCGCGTTGCCGTTACCGGCGCAGCCGGCCAGATCGGTTACAGCCTCTTGTTCCGCATCGCCTCTGGCGAAATGCTGGGCAAAGATCAGCCCGTCATCCTGCAAATGCTGGAACTGCCGATGGAGAAGGCCCAGGCCGCGCTGAAGGGCGTGATGATGGAGCTGGAAGACTGCGCCTTCCCGCTGCTGGCTGGCATGGTCGGCACCGATGATCCGGAAGTGGCCTTCAAGGATGTGGACGTGGCCCTGCTGGTGGGCGCCCGTCCGCGCGGCCCCGGCATGGAGCGCAAGGATCTGCTGCTGGAAAACGCCAAGATCTTCACCGCCCAGGGCGCCGCCCTGAACAAGGTTGCCAGCCGTGACGTGAAGGTGCTGGTGGTTGGCAACCCGGCCAACACCAATGCCTATATCGCCATGAAGTCGGCGCCGGATCTGCCGGCCAAGAACTTCACCGCCATGCTGCGTCTGGACCACAACCGCGCGCTGAGCCAGCTGGCTGCCAAGGCCGATGTGGCCGTGGCCGATATCGAAAACCTGGTCGTGTGGGGCAACCACAGCCCGACCATGTACCCGGACTACCGCTTCGCCACCGTGAATGGCGCGTCGCTGAAGACCAAGATCAACGACGAAGCCTGGAACAAGGACACCTTCATTCCCAAGGTGGGCAAGCGCGGCGCCGCCATCATCGAAGCACGTGGCCTGTCCTCGGCTGCATCGGCTGCCAACGCCGCCATCGACCACATCCGTGACTGGGTGCTGGGCACCAATGGCAAGTGGGTGACCATGGGCATTCCGTCCGATGGCTCCTACGGCATTCCAAAGGATGTGATGTACGGCGTGCCTGTTACGTGCGAAAACGGCGAGTACAAGCGCGTGGAAGGTCTGGAAGTGGACGCCTTCTCGCGTGAGCGCATGGACTTCACCCTGGCTGAGCTCGAGGAAGAGCGCGCCGGCGTGGCCCACCTGCTCGGTTAATTCCGCACAGGTCGGCAAAAAAGGGCGAACCTCGGTTCGCCCTTTTTCATGTCCGGCGCCAGCGCCGAGCTCAGCTGTCCTGCGCAGCCAATACCGGCACGTCGGCTACAAAGACCTGGGTGCCGGCTTCGCGCAACGCCGCGGACAAATGCTCAGGCACCGGCCTATCGGTGAACAGGCAGTCAACCTGCGATAAATGTCCGAGCCGCACCAGTGCCTCGCGGCTGAACTTGGTGTGATCGGCCACCAGCCAGACCTGGCGCGACTGTTCGATGATGGTCTGCGCCACCTTGACCTCCTGATAGTCGAAATCACGCAGCGTGCCATCCGGCTCGATGCTGGATACGCCAATGATGCCGATATCGACCTTGAACTGACGGATGAAGTCCACCGTCGCCTCGCCCACCACGCCGCGGTCACGCGTGCGCACCACCCCGCCCGCCACAATCACCTCGCAATCGGGGTTGGCCGACAAGGTCATCGCCACATTCAGATTATTGGTGACCACGTGCAAGCCACGATGGCGCGCAAGGGCATTCGCCACCGCCTCGGTGGTGGTGCCGATATTGATGATCAGTGACTTGTCATTCGGCAGCTGACTGGCCAGCAATTCGGCAATACGTTGCTTGGCCTCGCTATTGAGCACCTGGCGCTGCGGATAGGCGATGTTCTGCACGCTGGACGGCAGCCCTACCCCGCCGTGATAACGGCGCACCAGCTCTTCATCCTCCAGCTGGCTGATATCACGCCGTATGGTCTGCATGGTCACCCCGAAGTGGGTGGCCAGCAGCTCGACCGATACGAAACCGCGACTGCGCACCAGCGCCAGCAATTCCATCTGCCTTGGATTCACAGCCTCTTCCTTGTCCGATTAGCAAACGCTCAAAAAACCTTAGCACATTTTCTAAATTGCGCGATATGCGACAGCAGCATGCCGCGCCAAGCCAAGTAAAAGACAGCCAACATCTCTCATAAAAATATGCAACACATTGAATTTAATTATGAAAATCAAATTCTGCAGTATTGCTTCAGCATGCAAAGCACCCACCAGGGTACTCATCACCCATATCAGGGAAAATAAATAAACGAACTTAAACGAAAATATTCTTGGCAGAGATTCGATCATTTGCGTACATTTTCCTCACACACATCGGCCCAAGGGCTGAGGAGAGAGGCGTGCAAAGAAGTGAATTCGATGTCGTCGTGGTGGGGGGAGGCATCAACGGTGCCGGGATTGCCCGCGATGCGGCCGGACGCGGCCTGTCGGTACTGCTGTGCGAAAAGGATGACCTCGCACGCCACACCTCCTCGGCCAGTACCAAGCTGATCCATGGCGGCCTGCGCTATCTCGAGTACTACGAATTCGGCTTGGTGCGCAAAGCGCTGCAGGAACGCGAGGTGCTGCTCAAGGCCGCGCCGCACATCATGTGGCCGCTGCGCTTCGTCATGCCACACGACAGCCACCTGCGTCCGGTCTGGATGATACGGGCTGGTCTCTTCCTGTATGACCATCTGGCCAGGCGCGAGATATTGCCGGCATCCAGCGCCATCCGCCTGCCCGAGCATCCGGCTGGCCAGCCCTTGCGCGGCCAGTTCCAGCGCGGCTTCGTCTATTCGGATGGCTGGGTGCAGGACGCCCGCCTGGTCACGCTGTGCGCGCTCGATGCGCACGAACGCGGCGCCGTGGTGCAGACACGCACACGTTGCAGCCGTGCCGAGCGCGGCAGCCAACACTGGCAGATCAGTCTGGAGGACAGCAGTGGCGCCACGCGCACCGTGCAGGCACGCGCCCTGGTCAATGCTGCCGGCCCCTGGGTCGGCGACTTCCTGCGCGACGTGGCCCAGGTGCAGTCCAAGCGCCGCGTGCGCCTGATCAAGGGCAGCCATATCGTGGTCAAGAAGCTGTATGAACACCCCTATGCCTACATCTTCCAGAACCCGGACAAGCGCATCATCTTCGCGATTCCCTATGAGGAAGACTTCACCCTGATCGGCACCACCGATATCGAATACCGCGGCAAGGCCGAGGAGGTGGCCATCGATCAGGACGAGATCGACTATCTGTGCCAGATGGCCAGCCGCTACTTCACCCAGCCGATCACCCCGGCCGATGTGGTCTGGCATTACTCGGGCGTGCGCCCGCTGCTCGACGATGAATCGGACGACGCGGCCGGGGTGACGCGCGACTACGATCTGTCGCTCGACACCCAGGGGGCGGCGCTGTTGTCAGTGTTCGGCGGCAAGATCACCACCTTCCGCAAGCTGGCAGAGGAAGCAGGTGACCGCCTGCAGCAACTGCTGGCCAAGGGCAGCGGTGCCTGGACCGAGCGCGCCACCCTGCCCGGCGGCGATATGCCGGCCGCCGACTTTGCCGCCTTCCTTGCCAATATGCGCGCCATGCATCCCTGGCTGCCCGAGCGCTTGTCGCTGCGCTGGGCGCACAGCTATGGCACGCGTTGCGCACAACTATTACGCGGTGCGAACAGCCTGGCCGACTTTGGCACCGAGGTGCTGCCGGGCCTCTATGCACGCGAAATCCGCTATCTGATCGAGCAGGAATGGGCCTTGAGCGCCGAGGACATTCTGTGGCGGCGATCCAAGCTTGGCCTGCATCTGCCGGCCGATAGCGCCAGCCGCCTGGATGCCTGGCTGACCGACCATGTTGCCAATACAACAGAAGCGAAAGGAAGCACACGCAGTGCGTTCAACTAGCCTATAAATCGCCTACTTGCCAGGCGACCTGCGCGCCCGGCAAGCAACGCCAAGCCCGAGACAGGGTTGCGTTCGAATGGATAACGGAGACAGATCTACATGCAGCTTCAACTGGACGGCATCAGCAAGCAGGTCGGTGCGGATACGCATATCTACCCGCTCAGCCTGAGCCTCGTGCCCGGCAAGATCAATGTGCTGCTCGGCCAGACCCGCGCCGGCAAAACCACGCTGATGCGCCTGATGGCCGGGCTGGACAAGCCCAGCAGCGGGCGCCTACTGGCCGATGGTGTGGATGTGACCGGGGTCTCGGTGCGCAAGCGCCAGCTGGCCATGGTCTACCAGCAATTCGTCAACTACCCGTCCTTCACGGTGTTCGAGAACATCGCCTCGCCGCTGCGCCTGGCCGGCCAGCTTGGGGAAGCGGAAATCCGCAGCCGGGTCGAGGCGGTGGCCGACAAGCTGCATATCGCCCATCTGCTGCAACGCCTGCCGGGCGAGCTGTCGGGTGGCCAGCAGCAGCGCACCGCCATGGCGCGCGCCCTGGTCAAACAGGCGCCGCTGCTTTTGCTGGATGAGCCGCTGGTCAATCTCGACTACAAGCTGCGCGAGGAATTGCGTGCCGAGCTGAAGGAGCTGTTCCAGCACAGCCAGACCACGGTCGTGTATGCGACGACCGAGCCGCAGGAGGCGCTACTGCTCGGTGGCAATACCATCGTCCTCGACCAGGGGCGTCTGCTCCAACAAGGCCCGACACTGGAGGTCTTCCACCATCCGGCCAGCATGCGCGTGGCCGAAGTGTTCAGCGATCCACCTATGAATCTTTTCGCCGCCCAGGTAAGCGGCGCACAGCGCGCGGCCGAGCTCGGTGGCGATATCGCCCTACCGCTCGGCCCCCATCTGCAGGCGCTGGGCAGCGAGCGCTACACCCTGGGCGTACGCCCCAGCCATGTACGCCTGACGCCCGCCAGCGCGCACGACTACCGCCTGCACTGCGAGGTGGAACTGGCCGAGATCAGCGGCTCGGATACCTATCTGCACACCCGGCATGGCGAGATCAGCCTGGTGGCCCAGCTGCCCGGCGTGCATGAACTGGCGCCCGGCAGCGCCGTGGCGCTGTACCTGAACCCCAGCGAAGTCTTCGCCTTTGGCGCTGATGGCCGCCTGGCCGGCTCGCCCCAACGTCGCCAAGCCCAAGGGAGCGCGCCATGGCCAGCATAGAACTGAACGGCCTCGGTCACCGTTACCCGGGTAGCAGCGATTACGCGCTGCAGCCGCAGACCATGCGCTGGGAAGATGGTGGCGCCTATGCCCTGCTCGGCCCCTCGGGCTGCGGCAAGACCACCCTGCTCAATATCATTTCCGGCCTCTTGATACCGAGCGAGGGCCGTGTGCTGTTCGACGGCCGCGATGTGACCACGCTGCCCACCGAGCAGCGCAATATCGCCCAGGTTTTCCAATTCCCGGTCATCTACGACACCATGACCGTGTTCGACAACCTGGCCTTTCCGCTGCGCAATCGCAAGCTGCCGGAAAGCGAGGTGCGCAGCCGGGTAGCCGAAATCGCCGAAATCCTCGACCTGAGCAGCGAACTAAAGCGACGCGCCAGCGGCCTGTCGGCCGAGGACAAGCAGCGCATCTCGCTCGGGCGCGGTCTGGTGCGCAAGGATGTGGCCGCTGTACTGTTCGACGAGCCGCTGACCGTAATCGACCCGCATGTGAAATGGCTGCTGCGCCGCCAGCTCAAGCGCATCCACCACCAGCTCAAGCTCTCGCTCATCTATGTGACCCACGACCAGATCGAGGCACTGACCTTTGCCGACCAGGTGGTGGTTATGTACCAGGGCCAGGTCGTGCAGATGGGCACGCCACAGGACCTGTTCGAAGCGCCCGCGCATACCTTTGTCGGCCACTTCATTGGCAGTCCGGGCATGAATCTGCTGCCTTGCGAACTGAATGGCGACTCGATCCGGGTGGGCGAGCAGTCGCTGGCAATTCCGCCCGCACTGGCCCAGCAGCTGGCCCAGGTAAGCGGACCGCTGACCCTGGGCGTGCGGCCGGAATTCGTGCGCTGCGCGGCCGAGGGCGAACTGGCCAGCCTGCATGCACGCGTGCTGCGTCTCGAAGACCTGGGCACCAGCAAGCTGTTGACCGTGCAGCTCGGCGCACACCAGCTCAAGGTCAAACTGGGCGAACACGCCGAATTGCCGGGCGAGCAGGTGCAGCTGGCGCTGCAGCCCGAGCGCACCATGTTCTACGCCGCCGAACGGCGCGTGGCTTAGGAAGACGCGATGAAGACCTATAACAACAAGGCCTGGCTGCTGGTGCTGCCCGTGGTGCTGTGCGTGGCCTTTTCGGCCATCGTGCCGCTGATGACGGTGGTCAACTACTCGGTGCAGGACATCCTCGGCCCCGATCAGAAGGTGTTTGTCGGCACCGAGTGGTTCAAGCTGGTGATGCGCGACCCCGAGCTGCACGAGGCACTGGGCCGGCAGATCCTGTTCTCGGCCGCCGTGCTGGCCATCGAGATCCCGCTCGGCATTCTGCTCGCGCTGGCCCTACCCGCCCAGGGTTGGCGTTCCTCGCTGGCCCTGGTGCTGCTGGCCATGCCGTTGCTGATTCCACAGAACGTGGTCGGCACCATCTGGCAGATCTATGGCCGCGGCGATATTGGCCTGGCGGGCGCGGCGCTCAATGGTCTGGGCCTCGATTACAACTACACCGGCGATTCGATGGATGCCTGGCTGACCGTGCTGGTCATGGATATCTGGCACTGGACACCGCTGATTGCACTGCTGGCCTTCGCCGGCCTGCGCGCCATTCCCGAGGCCTATTACCAGGCCGCGCGCATCGACGGCGCCTCGCGCCTGGCGGTGTTCCGCTTCATCCAGCTGCCCAAGCTGCGCGGCGTGCTGTTGATTGGTCTACTGCTGCGCTTCATGGACAGCTTCATGATCTACACCGAGCCCTTTGTGCTGACCGGCGGCGGCCCCGGCAATGCCACCACCTTCCTCAGCCAGTACCTGACGCAAAAGGCAGTCGGCCAGTTCGACCTTGGCCCAGCCGCCGCATTTTCGCTCATCTACTTCCTGATCATCCTGCTCGCCTGCTTCGTGTTCTACAGCCTGCTGCAGAACGCGGGGCCGACAGAGAAAGCGGAGCACTGAGCCATGAAGAAACGCTCGTTTGGCCTGATCCTCTACCTGATCTTCGCCATCCTGCCCATCTACTGGATGGTCAATATGTCCCTGAAGACCAATGAGGAGATCACCGGTGCGCTGAGCCTGTGGCCCCAGCATCTGACCTTCGACAACTTCCGCACCATCCTGACCGACCCGGCTTGGTATGGCGGCTATATCAACTCACTGATCTATGTGCTGATCAATACCGTGCTATCGGTGGCGGTGGCCTTACCGGCCGCCTATGCCTTCTCGCGCTATGAATTCCTCGGCGACAAGCATCTGTTCTTCTGGCTGCTGACCAATCGCATGAGCCCGCCGGCCGTCTTCCTGCTGCCCTTCTTCCAGCTTTACTCGAGCATCAATCTGTTCGACACCCATATCGCGGTGGCGCTCGCGCACATGCTGTTCAATGTGCCGCTGGCGGTGTGGATACTGGAAGGTTTCATGTCCGGCGTACCGCGCGAGATCGACGAGACCGCCTATATCGACGGCTACAGCTTTCCGCGCTTCTTCATACGTATCTTCATCCCACTGATCAGTGCCGGTATCGGGGTCACCGCCTTCTTCTGCTTCATGTTCAGCTGGGTGGAACTCTTGCTGGCACGCACGCTGACCTCGGTGGAAGCCAAGCCCATCGTCGCCATCATGACGCGCACCGTCTCGGCCGCCGGCATGGACTGGGGCGTGCTCGCCGCGGCCGGTGTGCTGACCATCGTGCCGGGCGCCCTGGTCATCTATTTCGTACGCAACTACATCGCGAAGGGTTTCGCGATGGGGCGTGTGTAGGAGTTCAACATGGAATTGTTCGCCTGGATGGCTTGGACCACACCGGTTGCAGTGTTCTTTATCAGCGTGGCGGTGCTGCTGCTTGGCATGACCGTATGGCAAATCAAATCGCCCACAGTGGCGCGGCGCGGATTTCTGCCCCTGCGCACCACGCGCGGTGATCGACTCTTTCTCGGCCTGCTCAGCGCCGCCTATATCAACCTGGCCTGGACCGGCCTCACCGATTTGAGCCAGTGGTTCGGCGCCGGCATCGCCCTGCTCTGGCTGCTGGTGGTGATGCGCTGGGGCTAGCTGGCCAGCACAGCATAGGTATCAAAACAGCCGCAGGCGCAGCCTTCCACCTGGAGCTGGGATTTACCCTCGAAGGTATGGTCACACAATAAGGAGACAGCCGTGGTCAAGAAACTGGTAGTGGCAATCAGCCTCGCCTTCAGCGCACCGCTCGTAGTGGCAGGCCCTGCCGAGGCGCAGAAGTGGATAGACAGCGAATTCCAGCCCAGCACGCTGAGCAAGCAGCAGCAGATGGATGAGATGAAGTGGTTCATCGCCGCGGCCGACAAGCTCAAGAAAGCCGGCATCAACGAGATCAATGTGGTGTCGGAAACCATCGACACCCATGTGTATGAATCGAAGACCCTGGCCAAAGCCTTTACCGAGATCACCGGCATCAAGGTCAACCATGACCTGATCCAGGAAGGTGATGTGGTCGAGAAGCTGCAGACCCAGATGCAATCGGGCAAGAATATCTACGACGGCTGGATTTCCGACTCCGACCTGATCGGCACCCATTTCCGCTACGGCCAGATCGTGCCACTGACCGACTTCATGGCTGGCGAAGGCAAGGAGTACACGAGCCCGACGCTCGACCTGAAGGACTTCATCGGTCTGAAGTTCACCACCGCGCCCGATGGCAAGCTCTACCAGCTGCCCGACCAGCAGTTCGCCAATCTGTACTGGTTCCGTGCCGACTGGTTCGAGCGCAAGGACCTGAAGGACAAGTTCAAGGCCAAGTACGGCTATGAATTGGGTGTACCGGTCAACTGGTCGGCCTATGAGGACATCGCCAACTTCTTTACCAATGATGTGAAGACCATTGATGGCGTGAAGGTGTATGGCCACCTCGACTACGGCAAGAAGGACCCTTCGCTGGGTTGGCGCTTTACCGATGCTTGGCTGTCCATGGCTGGTACCGCCGACAAGGGCATTCCGAACGGCATGCCGGTGGACGAATGGGGTATCCGTGTAGCGGCCGACAAGTGCACCCCGGTCGGCGCCTCGGTCAGCCGTGGCGGCGCTACCAATAGTGCGGCCGCCGTGTATGCACTGAGCAAGTACATCGACTGGATGAAGGCCTATGCGCCACCCCAGGCGCTGGGCATGACCTTCTCGGAAGCCGGCCCGGTGCCGGCCCAGGGCAATATCGCCCAGCAGATCTTCTGGTACACCGCCTTTACCGCCTCGATGAACAAGCCGGGTCTGGCCGTGGTGAACAAGGACGGCACGCCGAAGTGGCGCATGGCCCCTGGCCCGCATGGCCCTTACTGGAAGGACGGCATGCAGAACGGCTACCAGGACGTGGGCAGCTGGACCTTCTTCAAGTCCACCCCGCTGCCGCGCCGCCAGGCTGCCTGGCTGTATGCGCAGTTCGTCACCGCCAAGACCACCTCGCTGAAGAAGACCATCGTCGGCCTGACCCCGATCCGCGAATCGGACATCCAGAGCAAGGCGATGAGCGATATGGCGCCCAAGCTCGGCGGTCTGGTGGAGTTCTACCGCAGCCCGGCACGCGTGGCCTGGACGCCGACCGGCACCAATGTGCCTGACTATCCGAAGCTGGCGCAGCTGTGGTGGAAGAATGTGGCCACCGCGGTAGCCGGCGAAAAGACCCCGCAAGCCGCCATGGATAACCTGGCCAAGGAAATGGATGCGGTGATGGCCCGCCTGCAGCGCGCCGGCATGAGCAAGTGCGCGCCCAAGCTCAACCCGGAGAGCAATGACTGGGTGGGCAAGGGTGGCGCACCCTGGGCCAAGCTGGCCAACGAGAAGCCCAAGGGCGAAACCGTGCCTTACAACCAGCTGCTGCAAGCCTGGAAGGAAGGCCGGGTTAAGTAGTTGATGCGTATGGGCAGGCTGGCCATGCGGCACACGCGGCATGGCCAGCCCGCTTGAATTCGCCGGGTCGGGCGGGTATACCGCCCAGCTAAGCCGCCCCTGGCACCACCCGGCAGCACAAAGGTTGATTGCATGTCCTATATCCTCGCCCTCGACCAGGGCACCACCAGTTCGCGCGCCATCGTCTTCGATCACCAGGGCCAGGCTGTGGCCAGCGCGCAGCAGGAATTCCGCCAGATCTTCCCCGCTTCGGGCTGGGTCGAGCACGATCCGCTTGACCTGTGGCACAGCCAGCTGGCCACCGCGCGTGAAGCGCTGCAGAAGGCCGGCATCGGCGCGCGCGACCTCGCTGGCCTTGGCATCACCAATCAACGCGAAACTACCGTGCTGTGGGATCGCAAGACCGGCCAGCCACTGGCCAATGCCATCGTCTGGCAGGACCGCCGCACCGCCGCGATGTGCGAGAAACTGGCCGCCGCCGGCCACGCCGAGCTGATCCGTGCACGCACCGGCCTTGTGCTTGACTCCTATTTTTCCGCCACCAAGCTGGCCTGGCTGCTCGACACCCTGCCCGACGCACGCCAGCGCGCCGAGGCTGGCGAGCTGGCCTTTGGCACCGTCGATAGCTGGCTGATCTGGCAGCTGAGTGGCGGGCGCTTGCATATCACCGATGTCAGCAATGCTTCGCGCACCATGCTGTTCGACATCCACCGCCGCGTCTGGGATGCCGACATCCTGGCGCTGCTGAACATCCCCGCCTCGCTCCTGCCCGAGGTGCACCACTCAAGCGGCCAGTTCGGCCTGACCGATGCCGAATGGCTGGGCGCGCCGGTGATGATTGCCGGCATTGCCGGCGACCAGCAAGCCGCCCTGTTCGGCCAGGCCTGCCATCAACCCGGCATGGCCAAGAATACCTATGGCACCGGCTGCTTCATGCTGCTGCAAACCGGCAGCGTGGCCCGCCGCTCCGAGCACGGCCTGCTCACCACCGTCGCCGCCCAGGGCAGCAGTGAACCGCGCTTTGCCCTGGAAGGCAGCGTGTTTGTCGGCGGCGCCGTCGTGCAATGGTTGCGCGATGGCCTGGGCATGGTGTCGTCCTCGCAAGCGGTGGAACCCCTGGCCGCCTCGGTGCCCGATAGCGGCGGGGTGATCTTCGTCCCGGCCTTCAACGGCCTGGGCGCACCGCACTGGGACCCACATGCGCGTGGCGGTCTGCTTGGTCTGTCGCGCGGCACCACCCAGGCGCATATCGCCCGCGCCGCGCTAGAAGGCATCGCCTTCCAGTCGGCCGATCTGCTGGAAGCCATGCAGGCCGATGCCGAGGCGCCGCTGACCGAGCTGCGCGTGGATGGCGGTGCGGCGGCGAATAATCTGCTCCTGCAGGTACAGGCCGATCTGCTCGGCGTACCGGTAGTGCGCCCCAAGGTGCTGGAAACCACCGCCCTGGGCGCCGCCCAGCTGGCCGGCCTCGCCACTGGCGTATACAGCGATATCGCCGAACTGGAGCGCTGCTGGCAGGTGGACCGCATCTTCACCCCGGCCATCAGCCGCGACGAAGCCGAAAGCCGCCGCGAGCGCTGGCGTAGTGCGGTGACCCGCGTCCAGCACTGGCAGGGCTGAGCTTTTGCTCAGCTTTGGCCGGGGCAAAATGTAGTAAAAATTCATACGCTACATATTTCGGGCCAAGTGGCGCCGTTTCGATTAGGATGCCGCCGATTCAAATTTTGGCCCGTGCCGGCCGGCGCACAACGCCGCTGCGGCACCGCTCTGGAGTAAAGCGTGACCCAAGCCCCTCTGAACGCCCTGGTGGTGGGCAACTGGAAAATGAACGGCAGCCTGGCCACCAATGCCACCCTGCTGGAAGGCCTGCGCGCCGAAGCCGCCAGCTTCGCGAATATCACCGTCAGCGTCTGCCCACCCTTCCCTTACCTCGCGCACAGCGCCAGCCTACTGGCTGGCAGCGCGATCAGCTGCACCGCCCAGAACCTGTGCCATGAAGCCGCCGGCGCCTACACCGGCGAAGTGGCCGCCAGCATGCTGGCCGAGCTTGGCTGCCGCTATGTGCTGGCCGGTCATTCGGAACGGCGTGCCATGTTTGGCGACAGCAGCGAGCGGGTGGCGGCCAAGACGCGCATGGCCTTCAATGCCGGCCTGATCCCGATCGTCTGCGTGGGCGAAACCCTGGCCCAGCGCGAAGCCGGCCAAACCGAAGCCACGCTCTCGGCCCAGCTGTTGCCCTCGTTGGCCAGCCTGTCGCCGGCCGAGCTGGACAAGCTGGTGCTTGCCTACGAGCCGGTATGGGCCATCGGCACCGGTCACGTGGCCTCGGCCGAGCAGATCAGCAGCGTGCTTCACTATCTGCGCGCGCTGGTGGCCAGCAGCACCGGCCAGGCCGATATCGCCCAGCGTATGCCGGTGCTGTACGGTGGCAGCGTGAACCCGGCCAGCGCACAATGGCTGGCCAAGATGCCTGAGGTATCGGGCGTGCTGGTCGGCGGCGCCTCGCTCAATGCGCGCGACTTCAGCGAGATCTGCCGCAGCTTCGCCCAGGGCCGCTGAGCTTTTTTGCCCCGGCAGGGAATTCAGCCGGCGCCAGCCAGTCGTAAAGCGCTTGTCTTTACGCACTGTGCTCGCGCCGGCTGTGTTATTTATTCGCCTGCGCAACCGCGCTGCTACCCCTTCACCGCGTTCATCGCCGTCCCAACAAGGCTGATTACAGCCGATAACCCAGCAAAGGGAGACGATCCATGCCCCACAGCGTCGAGCTGATCACCACCATCGCGGCCGCCCTTGGCCTGTCCCTGATTCTTGGCTTCCTGGCCGCTCGGCTGAAGCTGCCGCCCCTGGTCGGCTACCTGGTCGCCGGCATCTGTATCGGCCCGGCCACGCCCGGCTTTGTGGCCGATGTGGGCCTCGCAGGCCAGCTGGCCGAAATTGGTGTGATGCTGCTGATGTTCGGCGTCGGCCTGCACTTCTCGCTCGGCGATCTGCTCTCGGTCAAGCGCATCGCCCTGCCCGGCGCGGTGGTGCAGATGCTGGTGGCCACGCTGCTGGGTATGGCGGTGGCGCACTACTGGGGCTGGAGCCTAGGCGGTGCACTGGTGTTCGGCCTGTCGCTCTCGGTGGCCAGCACAGTGGTGCTGCTGCGCGCGCTGGAGGACCGCGGCGTGCTCGATTCGGTGAATGGCAAGATCGCAGTGGGCTGGTTGGTGGTGGAGGACCTGGCCATGGTGCTGGTGCTGGTACTGCTGCCCCCGCTGGCCGGTTGGCTGGGCGGCACCGTGCAGCCCGGTAGCGGATCACTGTGGAGCACGCTGGCCACTACCCTGGGTCAGGTCGCCGCCTTTGTGGTGTTGATGCTGGTGGTAGGCAAGCGAGTCTTTCCCTGGCTCCTGCTGCAGGTATCGCGCACCGGCTCGCGCGAACTGTTCACGCTGTGCGTGATCGCCGCGGCGGTCGGCATCGCCTATGGCTCGGCCCATCTATTCGGCGTGTCGTTCGCACTGGGTGCCTTCTTTGCCGGCATGGTGATGCGCGAATCGCCGCTCAGCCACCGCGCTGCCGAAGAATCGCTGCCACTGCGCGATGCCTTCTCGGTGCTGTTCTTCGTCTCGGTCGGCATGCTGTTCGACCCACGCGTGCTGCTAGAGCAGCCACTGCAGGTGCTGGCCGTGGTGGCCATCATCATCATCGGCAAGTCGCTGGCTGCCTTTCTGCTGGTCATCGCCTTCCGCTATCCGCTCAATACCGCGCTCACCGTATCGGCCAGCCTGGCCCAGATCGGCGAGTTCTCCTTCATCCTGCTGGGCCTTGGCATCGCGCTTGGCCTGATGCCGGCCGAGGGCCAGAGCATGGTGCTGGCTGGCGCGCTGATCTCCATCGCGCTCAACCCGCTGCTCTTCCATGCCATCGAACCGATCCAGCGCTGGATACGCGCACGCAACAATCTGGCCCGCCTGCTCGAGCGCCCGGACGACCCGCTGGCCGAACTGCCGATGAGCACCGATCAGCAGCATCTGAGCGGCCAAGTGGTCTTGGTCGGCTATGGCCGCGTGGGCCGGCATATTGCCCGCGCGCTGCGCGAGCAAAACCGCCCTTATGTGGTGGCCGAGCAGAACCGCGAGATCGTCGAGCGCCTGCGTGCCAAGGGTGTGCCAGCGGTATCGGGCGATGCGGCCGAACCGGCCGTGCTGATCCAGGCCCATGTGGCGCGTGCCGGCACCCTGGTCATCGCGATTCCCGACGCCCTGAAGGCGCGCCAGATGATAGAGACCGCCCAGACGCTGAACCCGGGCGTGGTCATCGTAGTGCGCAGCCATTCCAGCGAAGAGGCCGAGCTGCTGGCCAAGCTGCCCGGTGTGACCGTGCTGCTGGGCGAACAGGAGCTGGCGCGCAGCATGAGCGCGCTGGTGCTGGCCGAGGCCAAGCCGACCGCACACTAAAGCCCACAGCGGGCCGGCTGGCCGGTGCCAAAAAGTAAAAGCACAGCAAGTGGCCATAGCCGGGTCAATAATCAGGGCTGGGCTAGCGTGCAATGCCGCACCAGGCCTGCCACACAGGCTGTTTTCACCCATTTGGGGGATGGGATTCCCCCGAGTGGGCGGGGCTCGGCTAAGATGCCGCACTTTTGTCGTTTGACCCTTCTGCGCCCACTACCGTGACGACACCCGACGACCCCTTGCTGCCCCGCCCTCCCCGCTTTGCGCGCCTGCGTGCCTTCTGGCAGCGCCGCCGTGGCTGGATTCTGGGCTTTGCCCTGCTGTTCGGCGCGCTCCTGCTGGGCGCCAGCTGGTGGCTGCTGCGCGAACTGCCTTCCTTGAACGAGCTGGACAATCTGCAGCCCAAGGTGCCGCTGCGCGTGTTCTCGGAAGACGGTGTGCTGATCGGCGAATTCGGCAAGGAGCGCCGCAGCCTGGTCAAGCTGGCCGATATGCCGGCCGACCTCAAACAAGCAGTGCTAGCGATTGAAGACGCGCGCTTTTACGAACATGGCGCGGTGGATGTGCTGGGCGTGCTGCGCGCCGGCGCGGCCAATCTGGGTAGCGGCGGACGCGGCCAGGGCGCCAGTACCATCACCATGCAGCTGGCGCGCGACCTGTTCCTGACCAAGGACAAGACCATCACGCGCAAGCTGCGCGAGATCATCGTCGCCTACAAGATCGAGGCGGTGCGCAGCAAGGACGAGATCCTTGAGCTGTATATGAACCAGATCTACCTCGGTCAGCGCGCCTATGGTTTCGCCAGCGCCGCCCGCGTGTATTTCGGCAAGGAACTGCGCGACATCAGCCTGGCCGAGGCCGCCATGCTGGCCGGCCTGCCCAAGGCACCAGCCGCCTATAACCCGGTGGTCAACCCCAAGCGTGCGCGTATTCGCCAGGCCTATATCCTCAAGCGCATGCGCGAGCTCGGCTATATCAATGCCGCGCGCGAAGCCGAGGCCCTGGCCGAGCCGCTGAAGCTGGCCCTGGGCACCAGTGCCACGCCCACCGCCAGCCCGCGCGCCGAATATGTGGCCGAGATGGTGCGCCAGCAGATGTTTGCCCAGTACGGCGACGCGACCTATGCCAAGGGCCTGGTGGTGACCACCACGCTGAATTACGCGACCCAGCTTTTGGCCTGGCAGGCCGTGCGCGACAGCCTGTTCGATTACGACCGCCGCCGCGACTACCGTGGCCCGGAGGGCTATGTGGCGCTGCCGGCTGGCCGCAGCGAGCGCGAAGATGCGATCGAGGAGGCGCTCGAACGCCATCCGGATGCTGATGAGCTGCCCGCCGCCGTGGTGCTGAAAGCCAGCAGCCGCGAGGTGCAGGCAATGAGCCGCGATGGCGAAATCCACACCATCAGCGGCAATGGTCTGCGCTTTGCCGCACGTAGCCTGCGCAGCGATGCCAGCACGGCGCTACGCCTGCGCCCCGGCTCCATCATCCGCCTCGCCTTCCCAAACGAGAAAAAGCCCGAGATCAGCCAGCTACCCGATGTCCAGGGCGCCATCATCGCCCTGTCGCCGCAGGACGGCGCGATCAAGGCGCTGGTGGGCGGCTTCGACTTCAAGGTGAACAACTTCAACCGCGTGACCCAGGCGGTGCGCCAGCCCGGCTCCACCTTCAAGCCCTTCGTCTATTCGGCCGCGCTGGAAAAAGGTGTCGGCCCTGCCACCCTGGTCAATGACGCACCGTTCTCGATCAAGCTCGACCCCGAGCGCGACGAGGTGTGGGAGCCGAAGAATGATGATCTGGTGTCGTCCGGCCCGGTCACCCTGCGCGTGGGCCTGAAGAAGTCGAAGAACCAGGTGGCAGTGCGCGTGCTCCAGCATATCGGCGTGCCCTTCGCGCGCGACTACATCACCCGCTTCGGCTTCGAAAAGAAGCAGATGCCGCCCTATCTGCCGCTGGCCCTGGGCGCCGGCAACACCACACCGCTGCAGCTGGCCGAGGGCTATGCGGTGTTCGCCAACGGCGGCTACAAGGTGGCGCCCTATCTGATACGCGAAGTGCGCGACGGCAACGGCAAGCTGCTGATGCAGGCCAAGGCCCCGCAGGCCGAGCAGGACGCCCCGCAGGTGCTGACCCCGCGCAATGCCTATGTGATGCACAGCCTGCTGAAGAGCGTGGCGCAGAACGGCACCGCCTACCAAAGCAATGAGTTGGGCCGCACCGATATCGGCGGCAAGACCGGCACCACCAACCAGGCGCGCGATGCCTGGTTCGCCGGCTACCAGCGCAGCCTAGTGGCGATCAGCTGGATGGGTTTCGACCAACCGCGCTCGCTCGGCAATAGCGGCGCCGGCGCCCAGCTGGCCCTGCCACAATGGATGCGCTTCATGCGCCCGGCCCTGAAGGATGTGCCTGCCTACGAGATGCCCGAACCGGCCGGCGTGGTACGCATAGGCGGCGAGCTCTACTTCGACACCGCCCAACCCGGCCAGGGCTTCGTCAGCGGCATCGATATGCAGAACGCCGTCTGGCCCAAGCCGGAAGCCGAGGAAACGCCGACCGAGGACGAGATGGGCGAGAGCGGCGCAGCCGAGGCGGAAAGCAGCGAAACACCACCTGGCGAGGCCGAACCCAGCGGCAGCAATGATGATCTCTTCCCGCAGAAACGCGACCGCTGAGTGGCATAGCTCGATACAAAAGGGGTAGCCTGTATGGGCTACCCCTTTTTCATTGGCTTCATGCTGGCAAGCGAATCCATGCTCCTGACGGACCATTCGATGCTCAAGCATGCCTCAAGTGAGATGCAGCACAGCGGTGGAATCGGTGCTCAATCCAGGACAAAAATCAGCATTTTGCTGATATCGTCGCGCGAATTCAGTGCTTAGACTAGCCCTGGAGAGAACTCGCCGCCCTTATCCGTGACGATGCTGAAGAGGCTGAACCGATGAAACTGCGCCAGACTTTGCAAGACCATCAAGATTCAGAGCCAATGTCGGCATCAGACTCAGGCACCGTATTGTCTTCCCGGACTTACCCAGATGTACAAGCTACCGTCGACAATTCACCTAGAGTCATTGCGCAATCCAAAACGTTACATAGCGTAATAGGAAACGAACAATCTGCAGCGCCTGTACCAGAGTCGATTGCAGAGGAAACATCCCGCATTGCCAATGTGCGGAGCGCGCCGATTCAATTAACACGCACAGGCAAATCATTTGCAATCCCCATCCTCGGGGCAATAAGTAGCTTTACGAAATTCGTTACAAACTATGGTAAACAGAAAGGCTTTAATAAAAAACCAAAGAAACCCTTAGAATCCAATGAATTATTTAAGACGAAATATAACACCCTCAAGCGGAATACACTAAAACGCAATTTTTGGCCAAGCGTCAAGCAGACACAACAACGCTACTTCACATCTTCATCGAAAAAGTATCTCTCCAATAAATTCCAAGACAATCCATCAGAAACCGATCCCTCATCAATACCCAAAGAGAAGAATAAAGAAGATGTCAATAAAAACTACAAAGCAAAACTCAAACCACTCACTAACAGACTAGAGAAAAAAGACAAAAAATTCCCCGAAGAAGGCCACCCAAATGAAACCGAAGGATTGAATGACAGAATTAAAGCAGCGCTAGAACAGTTCTCTGCTATCAGTTTGCACGATCAAAGCGGCGACAAGGAAGTGTGCCTAGCGAGTACGCCCCAAAATAGTACCGAGTCAGAATCTCAGGATCACAGGAAGCGGGAGCCAGTTCCAAATACAAAGATTCCAGCACCTGGCGACGCCGATTTTATCGGGCCGCTTCCTCCTTGCCATTCGTGCTATGCAGATGGGACTCCGGTATTCGAAGGCCTGCAGCCAAGCAAGGTAAGCGGTCCTTTAAGTGAGGCTCCCCATTCTGTAATCAAGTGGGACTATAAAAATAAACGCGTTTATAAAGCACGGGAGTATGGACTGAATGGAGTGCCTATTCGTGATATAGACTTTACAAACCCAACGTTCAGGAACGGAACATTGCGACCGGATCATTACACCCCCGAACAGCATAGATATATTCCAAATAACCCTAATAATCCCAAGGCCGGCTATAAGCGCGGCCCAGGTGAACCATTGAGGATGCCATGATGTTATCGATATGTGCATGGAGAGGTGACCATTATGTGAGCCTCCATGAATTGCTTGATCTAATCGGTCATTTTTTTGCTGAGTGCCGTTGGTCTGTGCAGGTTAACGAAGTTGCGCCTGAACCAGGGGCTGAGCTGCTTGAGGACTGTGATTCTTCGCGGCTTATGCTCCTTCATGAGCTCATTCGCATTTCTGCGCCAAACATTCAAGTCATCGATGGAGAAATAACGGCAATAGATAACGATGGAAATGCCAGTTTGTTGCTGCGTGCGGTAGATAGCACATCGTGGGACATTGAAACCGCCAACACAGAAGCACTCGCAAGAGTCAGGGAGTCATTTGGGGATGCAGTAGAGATTCCTGATTAGTTCCAAACACAGCGACCGACATGGGGGCTGTCGCACGAGCTGCTGCAGCCCACCGTCAATTCGACTCAATTGGGTGTGGAGCGTACAAATGCGGCGGGACGTCGTGTCATCTTTTGGACGCGAGCAAACAAGCCATCAGCTCCCAAGAAAAAACGGGGCCGAGGCCCCGTTTTGATGTGCTGCACACCTGCGTTTACTGCCAGCTGATCAGCCCGTAATTCTTCTTGTCGCGGCGCAATACTGTGAAGCGGCCGAACAGGCGCTCGGGGTCGGTGAAACCGTATTCCAGCGAGTCGACCTTGGTGCCGTTGTTGCTCACCGCGCCGCTCTGGATGAGGGTCCGCGCTTCGGATTTGGACTTGGCGAGGTTGGCGGCGACCAGGGCGCGATAGAGATGCACATCGCCATCATCAACCGGAATACGCCCCCTCCCCTGCTTGAAGGATGCCTGCTGGCGACAGACATGTTAGAAAGCGGCCTGCCACATTTTCCAGCTATGCCGTTCAGTTTGTACGCCGGCTTTGGCATCACCAAGATACTCAACGCCGCGCCATGCAAACTCTGTCACTAAAGTGGTGATTTAGGCATAAAGGCCGTAGGCCGCAATAAGGTTCAACTCATGCAACGCAGTATCGCCATCGCCCTTAAAACACTGATCGCCATGGCGGGCGGCCTTTTTCTTGCCGCACTTAATCTGCTCACCATCTGCGTTTTCACTCGTTCTATGCCTGGATCAGGCGGGATAGTGCTTTCTCTACTGGTTTGCATCCTGTCCCTGCCTATCCTGCTAAAAGCACCCTCACCCAGAAAATGCTTGCAACGTTTGCTGATCGGTGCAATCGGATTTTGTTTCATGCTGGCAGCCTCCGCACTAATTGCCGTTGGCCGCAGTATGGTCGGTGCCTTGCTGGGTGAATATGCCGGGGAAAAAGATATTGGCGACCTCGCGCTGACGCTGGTGTTTAGTGCAGCTGCAGGCGGTGCTGGTGTTGTTGGTGGAATCATTTTGATAGTCATGCTCTTTTTATCTCACCGCATAGCGCGAGCACCACGTCGTTAGCGGCCACTGAATAAAATTCAGCTACTGTAAAACATAGTGACTTAAAGAAAATTACCCAGCAGACCAAGGCAACGCTTGTGTTCATTACATACCACAAGCAGTAAATAATTGGTACAAGCCAATTCAGCCAACCAAAAAATCAGAAACGGTAATGTAATCAATGCCTAGCCTTACCATTCATTCAAATAAGATTTTTATTTCCTTGACTGCCCTACTTAGCACGAGCCATTTCGGCTATGCATGTAATTTTGCCTCCACTGACCAGAATGCTCAGTACTTACAGCACAGATCGGTAATGGAGAGATTAAAAATCACCATGCCCGAGGATTTTGCTTACACATTCCTCATTGGCGGCGCAAATAAACCCTCACGTGTGCTATGGGTAGATTTAAGCCGTGCCAGGGCAAAGCTATACCTCCAGAAGCCTGGATTTGCTGAGCGAGCAGACCTGAGCCTGCACTCGGCTAAAATTGAGGTGGTCATCGATGCAGAGAAAGTGCAGAAATTAATTGCACTAAGCCGCGATATTTATGAATCTCCAACAAGATATGCCAATATGCCACCCAAATTCGGCTCACTGGATGTTCGCTTACTGATTGCCTGCGAAGCGCTGGTGCGTGATGAGCCGTCTTATGGCCCACCACAAAGAGAGGTGGCGGAGTTACTCAAGCAGTCGCTGGAGTTCTTTTAAACGGAGCACGAGCCATCAGGCGAGCTAATTTTCTACCGCCCTCCTACACCCGTGCAGCCAACCGAGGGAATACGTATTGATAAACAGCAATTTACAAGAAAGCCCTTGTCAAAAGGCTAGATGTTTTCTTCATATTTTTTACAAACAATTATATCAGGCCAGTTTTCTTTCCAGCTGGAGCGGCTGTCTTGCAAATGCAGATGATCGTAGTTATCGCCTAGCATTTCCATTTTATCTGCCGCCTCAATTAAGAATTGCGCAACGGCCCTAATGGTTTCAGCACTGGCAACAAAAGATACTTGATTAAGCTCAACAAGACCGTCTTCATTAACGGGCTCGCCTGCTGGGTACGCAAATGCTTTCATCAAACTCCCTCCGAAATAACGACTAACACCATTTCACCACTGCAACCCTAGCAAGCCAGCCATGACACCCAAGAAAAAACGGGGCCAAGGCCCCGTATTGATGTGCTGCATACCCGCGCTTACTGCCAGCTGATCAGTCCGTAATTCTTCTTGCCGCGGCGCAATACGGTGAAGCGGCCGAACAGGCGCTCGGCGTCGGTGAAGCTGTGTTCCAGCGCGTCGACCTTGGCGCCATTGATGCTGACCGCGCCGCTCTGGATAAAGGTGCGCGCTTCGGATTTGGACTTGGCGAGATTGGCGGCGACCAGGGCGTCGATCAGGCTGCTGGTCGACTTTTCCAGTGCCACGCCTGGCATGCCGTCCTGGGCCAGTTGTTCCAGGTCGTTTTCGGTCAGCGCATCCAGGCTGTCGGCGAACAGGCTCTGGCTGATGCGCTGGGCGGCCACCACGGCGTCCTGGCCGTGCACCAGGGCGGTGGCCTGTTCGGCCAGAATGCGCTGGGCTTCAGGCTTCTTGCCGCTGGTCTTGTCGGCCGCTTCAATCGCATTGATCTCGGCCACGCTCAGGAAGGTGAAGTAGCGCAGGAATTTGTATACGTCGGCGTCGGCCGTATTCAGCCAGAACTGGTAGAAGGCGTAAGGCGAAGTCTTCTTGGCGTCGAGCCAGATGGCACCCGATTCGGTCTTGCCGAACTTGGTGCCGTCCGACTTGGTGACCAGGGGCAGGGTCAGGCCGAACACCTGTTGCTGGTGCAGGCGGCGGGTCAGGTCGGTGCCGGCGGTGATATTGCCCCACTGGTCCGAGCCACCGATCTGCAGGCGGCAACCATAGCGCTTGTTCAACTCGGCAAAATCGTAGCCCTGCAGAAGGCTGTAGGCGAATTCGGTAAACGAGATGCCCTGGTCGTCGCGGTTGATGCGCTGCTGCACCGATTCCTTCTTGATCATGGCGTTGACCGAGAAGTGCTTGCCGATATCGCGCAGGAATTCCAGCGAGCTCATCGCGCCGAACCAGTCGTAGTTGTTCGCCATGATGGCGGCGTTGCCGCCTTCGAAGCTGAGGAAGGGCTTGACCTGTTCGCGGATCTTGCCCACCCAGCTGGCGATCACATCCGGGGTGTTCAGCTTGCGCTCGGCGGCCTTGAAGCTGGGGTCGCCGATCATGCCGGTGGCGCCACCCACCAGGGCAATCGGCTTGTGGCCGGCTTGCTGGAAGCGCTTGAGCACCAGCACCGGCACCAGGTGGCCAAGGTGCAGGCTGTCGGCGGTCGGGTCGAAGCCGCAATACAGCGTCACCGATTCCTTGCTCAGCAGTTCATCGAGCGCTTGCGCGTCGGTGGTCTGGGCGATCAGGCCGCGGTCTTGCAGATCCTGGATCAGGGGGGAATGGGACATTGAGGGGCTCTCCACAGGGCCGGCACGCCGATTGCGCACCGCGACAATTCGAAACGCGCGATTTTAGCCTAATCCGCGCCGCGCGCCGTGGCCGATCTGCGGCTGCGGCGCCGTTTGCCGGAAAGCACAGGCAGGCTGGCCGCATGGCCGTAGAATGCGCGGCCTTGCGCGGCCGGCTGGCGGCGCCCTTCCCTTTTGTATGGCCTGCCCATGTCCTTTGCCTCGCTCGGTCTACCCGCCCCGCTTTTGAACGCCCTCAGCAGCCAGGGGCTGCTACAGCCCACGCCCGTACAAGCGGCGGCGATTCCGGCTGCCTTGCAAGGGCGTGATGTGCTGGCCCAGGCGCCGACCGGATCGGGCAAGACGCTGGCCTTTGGCCTGCCGCTGCTCGCGCAGTACCAGGCCAAGTCCACGCGCCAGCCCGCCGCGCTGGTGCTGCTGCCTACGCGCGAACTGGCTGCCCAGGTGGGCGAGCAGCTGCACGCGCTGGCGCTGGCACAGGGCAGCAAGCTCAAGCTGGTAGTCGCCTATGGCGGGGTGGCTATCAATCCGCAGCTGATGGCGCTGCGCGGCGGGGCCGATATCGTGGTCGCCACGCCCGGCCGCCTGCTCGATCTGGTCGAGCACAATGGGCTCGCGCTGGGGCGGCTGCAGACCCTGGTGCTGGACGAGGCCGACCGCCTCTTGGACATGGGCTTTGCCGCCGAGCTGCAACGCATCCTGGCCCTGCTGCCCGCGCAGCGCCAAACGCTGCTGTTCTCGGCCACCTTCCCCGACGATGTGAACACACTGGCCGCGCAATGGCTGCGCGACCCGCTGCGCATCCAGGTGGCTGGCGCCGACCAGGTGGCGCCGGCCATTACCCAGCGCACCATGCTGGTGGACGAGGAGCGGCGTACCGCGCTGCTGATACAGCTCTTGAAGCAGGAAGACTGGGCGCAGCTGCTGGTGTTTATCGGCACTCACCGGCTGGCTGACAAGCTGGCGGTGCGCCTGCAGCAGGCCGGCATCAGCGCCGCCGCCCTGCATGGCGAGCTGAGCCAGGGGCGGCGCAGCCAGACCCTGGCCGGTTTCAAGGCCGGCCATCTGCGCGTGCTGCTGGCTACCGATGTGGCGGCGCGCGGCATCGATATCGCCGAGCTGCCTGCGGTGCTCAATTACGACCTGCCGCGCTCGGCCACCGATTACCAGCATCGCATCGGCCGCACCGGCCGCGCGGGCGCCAGCGGCCTGGCCATCAGCTTTGTTACCCCGGCCAGTGAGGCGCATTTCCGCCTGATCGAGAAACGCCAGGGGCAACGCGTGGCGCGCGAAACGCTGGAAGGCTTTGCCCCGCAGGCGCCCGCGCCACTAAATGCCGCCGGCCAGCACGATGGCAAGGGCGGCATCAAGGGCAAGCGCATGAGCAAGAAGGATAAATTGCGCGCCGCGGCGGCCCAGGCAGCCGGCACGGCTGGGCAGGACGACGGCGAGTAAGCGCAGCTAGCTCGGCCAGTGGCGTGCAAATAGCGGCGCCAATTCGCCCTCAGCCTCGATGCGCGCCAGCAGGGCCGCGAAGTCCGGCCGCTCGCGCGCCAGATAGGCGCGCGCCCCTGACCAGCGCGACACCACCGCCGCCAACATATCCAAGCCCCCCAGCCGCGCACCGCTGAGCCAAGGCGTGGCGGGGAACTGGTCGGCAAAGATGCGCCAGTGTTCATGCAGGCGCTGCCGCGCACCGGCCCGGATGCGTGCGCGCAGGTCGGCATCGGCGTTGTCGCACCAGCGCTCGGGAAAGTCGCCAATGCTGATCGCCGCATAGCAATTAGCCGCGATATACACGAGGCCACGAATCGCCTGCGCGCGTGCCGCTGCCTCGGTCGGCAACAGCCCATGCTCGGGGTAGCGCAGCCCCAACTCGATCAGGATCGCCGCGCTCTCGGTCAGCACCGCACCATCGGGCAGGCGCAGGGTGGGAATCTGGCCGAGTGGGTTGACCGTCAGCAACTCGGCATAAGCCGAGGTGGCAGGCTCCCAGGACGCTGCCTCGACCAAGCGATAAGGCTGCCCGACCCGCGCCAAAGCCATCTCCACCGCGGCCGAACCCGAACCGTGAAAACCGTACAGCGTGTACATGCCGTTTCCTCATCCCTTGGGTCGCCCAAGCAGGGCGCGATACGGCCAATCATAGGTGGGATTCGGCACCGGGCGGCCGTGCGCTGACGTGCTGCGCAGCACCAAGCTATAGCAGACAAGCCGCGGATGGCGCCCACGACCGGCTGACCACCGCTCACCCATTCACCCGCAGGGCGCGCGGCCGGGCCGCTATAATGCGCGACCTTTTTTGGCCGTCCACACGCATGAGCAAGCCGTTTATTCATCTGTCCGACCTCGACCGTACCGGGACCTGGATCAAATACCGCAATGGTCTGTGCGATAGCTGCGTGGCCAGCTGCTGCACCATGCCAGTGGAGGTGAAGCTCGGTGATCTGGTGCGCATGGGTGTGGTGGAGGCTTTCGAAGCCGAGCATGTGCCGGCCAAGGAGATTGCCAAGCGGCTAAGCAAGGCGCGCATCATCGGGCAGTTCAATTTCAAGCAGAGCATCTTCACCCTGGCGCGGCGCGCGAATGGCGACTGCCTTTACCTGGATGCGCAAACCCGCCGCTGCACGATTTACGAGCAGCGTCCGAACACCTGCCGCAATCACCCGCGCATCGGCCCCCGCCCGGGCTTTTGCGCCTACCGGACCCGAACATGAGCGAACCTAGCGTGCAGTGGCAGGAAGCCGGCGAGCAACACAGCGCGCGCTGGTATTCGCACAGCGGCATGGCCGCCCCCGCGCGCATCCGCGTGGTGGATGACAGCCTGAAGGCCGATGCCGCCTACCGGCTGGCTTGCGAGGGCACCGCCCTGCTGTGGCGCGGCGATTATCACAATGCGCGCCAGCTGCTGCAGGCCATGGCAAGGCGCATAGGCCGCAAGCCGCCCAAGCCGACCAGCACGCCGGCCGAGGCTTTTCATCTGCACCGCCAGGCCCAGGCGCAGCGCGCGCGCACCTTGGCCATGCTGCTGGTACCACTGGAGGCCGATTACCGCATCCCGCTGCGCCGTGCGCCTGAGGTCGGCGCGGCCTGTGCGGCGCTGTACGGCCCGCAGGGCGTGGCCGGACTGATTTCGCTGCGCGAGCTACAAGGCCTGATCGGTGCTTATGAATGGCAGAAACAGGGCGTGGAGGTGCCAGCGCTGGCCGCGCGCATCCACCCGCAGCACGGTGTGTTCTCGCCACTGCGTGGCGAGTATGTCGACCTGGTCGCGCAAGCGCCGCTGCCTTCGCTGGAGCTGGCTTTCGATATCGGCACCGGCAGCGGCGTGCTGGCTGCCATGCTGGCCAAGCGCGGTGTGCGCCGTATCGTGGGCACCGACCAGGACCCGCGCGCGCTGGCCTGTGCGGCCGATAATCTGGCCCGGCTAGGCTATGCCGATCAGGTCAGCCTGGAAATGGCCGATCTATTCCCCAACGGCCGGGCGCCGCTGATCGTCTGCAACCCGCCCTGGGTGCCGGCCCGCCCCAGCTCGCCGCTCGAATACGCGGTCTACGACCCCGATAGCCGCATGCTGCTCGGCTTTCTGAACGGCCTGGCCGCACACTTGAGCGAGGGCGGCGAAGGCTGGCTGATCATCTCCGATCTGGCCGAGCACCTGGGCCTGCGCTCACGCGACTTCCTGCTGCAGGCGATCGCGACAGCTGGGCTTCAGGTCATCGACCGCCACGACATCCGCCCGCGCCACCCCAAGGCGGGCGACCCCAGCGACCCGCTGTTCGCCGCGCGCGCGGCCGAAATCACCTCGCTGTGGCGGCTGGGCCGGCGTGGGTAGCAAGAAGGAGACAAGTCCTTCATTTGCAGGATGCCGGCCCGCCGGGCGCGTGTTACAAGTCTCGCCCTCGTGCGAGCAGGCCACCGCGTGGCCCGCTCGCTCCATTGTCGCCCGCCACCGAGACCCGCCATGCCCGTGCTACGTGCCGCCCTGTGTTTACTGTGCAGTGTGCTTTTGCCCTTCTCGGGCGCCCGGGCCGAGGCCGTCGTGCTTACGCCCGAGCAGCTCCAGCAGGATCTGCGCTTTATCCAGGCTGAACTGGCGCGCATCCACCCGGACCCCGGCCATTCCGTGAGCAAGGCCGAGCTGGATGCCGCACTGGCCGCCATGCCGGCCAAGCTGCAGCAGCCGCTCGATGCCGGGCAAGCCTGGGCGGCGCTGGCCACCTTGAACCCCCTGTTTGCCGATGCCCACCTCGCGTTGATTCCGGCCGACTGGCGTGCGCAGACGCGCCGTCATCTGGACGCGGGCGGCAGTCTGTTTCCCTTCGAAGTGGTGCTGAATGCGGCGGGCGAACTGCGCATCCGCGCCGAGCTGGGCGGCCAGCCCAGCGCGCTGGCGGGTGCGCGCATCGAGACGATCAATGGCCTGCCCAGCCAACAGATAGTCCAGGCCATGCTGGCGCGTGCGCACGGCGATAGCGCCGAATTCCGTGCCCATCTGCTAGGCAAGCGCTTCTGGCTGTTCTACCGCCTGCTGTATGGCACGCCACCCAGCTACCAGCTGGCGCTGGAAAAGCACGGCACTACGCTGCGCCTGCAGCGCGCGGGCAGCAGCCAGCTGCCCGCCTGGCTACAGGACGAGGACAGCTTTGCACGCCAGTACCAGTTCCAGCTGCTGCCCGGGCGCGCCGCGCTGCTGACTGCGCATACTTTTTTCTGGGAAGACAAGGCGCGCTTTTATGCGTTTACCGAGGCGGCCTTCCGCCAGATGCAGGCAGCCGGCACGCAGACCTTGCTGATCGATGTGCGCGAAAACGGTGGCGGCGATGACGATATGTGGCGCGAGGGCCTGCTC
This sequence comes from Chitinimonas taiwanensis DSM 18899, assembly GCF_900119825.1. Lineage (GTDB taxonomy): Bacteria > Pseudomonadota > Gammaproteobacteria > Burkholderiales > Chitinimonadaceae > Chitinimonas > Chitinimonas taiwanensis. Next base: position 208,049 of record NZ_FPKR01000005.1, read on the forward strand.
AAGTATTTCGCCCACCAGCCCTGGCGCTGGGCATCCGGCTATCGCAAGAAGGTGATCGAGGGCCGCCAGAGCCCGACCGAGCCCTTGGGTGCGGTCATCGATGCCGAACTGGGCAGCTGGGTGCAGCCGCAGCCCGATCACCCACTGCGCTTTCACGGCCAGGTGTATGCGCTGGTCGGGCGCGGCACCTATTCCTCGGCCGTGCTGTTCAGCAATGTCTTGCAGGACTTCGGCTTCGCCAAACTGGTAGGCAGCGGCAGCTATGCACGCGCCCGGCAAAGCGGCGGCCTGCAAAGCCGCACCCTGCCGCATAGCCGGCTTGGGCTGGGTGTGCCGCGCTTCATCCTGCAGCGCCCGGCCGGCGCGCAAGGGGCTGCGCTGGTGCAGCCGGATATCCTGCTGGCCGACGACCCGCTCGAGCCCAAGCAGCTGATCGATGCGCTGTTGGCCAAGCTGGCCGCCGAAGCGCCCCTGCCTGCCGATACGGCGCAGTCCGACAGCAAAAACGCCAAAAGCCACTAAGCTAAGCTGCGACCCCGCCAACCGCGGGGCAGGCGAATAAGGAGACGCGATGCTGTACGACGATAGCTGGCGCCAGCTGCTCTTGGCGCTATGCGGACTGAGCTTCCTGGCTTTCGCGGCCTGGGCGGCCGTGCACCCGCATTCCCTGGCCGGTCTGCTCGGCTACACGCTGAAGACCGCCAATAGCCACAGCGAATTCCATGCGATTTATGTGGGCGTGTTCCTCGCCCAGACCAGCTTGTGCGTGCTGGCCGCCCTGCGCGTGCAGGACGCGGCGCTCGGGAATCTGGTCGGCCTGTTCCTGCTTGCCCAGCCGCTCGGCCGCCTGCTGGCCTGGCCGCGCTTTGGCGCACCGCAAGGCGCTATGCGCATGCTGTTCGCCGCCGAAGCACTGGGCGGCCTGCTGGTCTTGCTGGTACAACCCACGTCGTCCGCCGCGCTTGGCAGCCCTTAACCCTGGAGTCCCCCAACCACCATGCTCGCCCACCCAGCCCTTTCCACCACCGCCCCACGCGCGCTGCTGATCAGCCTGGCCTTGCTGCTGGGCGCCTGCGCCACCGACCATAAGCAACGTGTCAGCGATGCCGCGGTCACGCCGCTCAACGACCTGAACCTGGTCAAGACACCGATTCCCGAAGTACTCAAGCGCGCCAAGGATGGTCCTTACGCACTGGCCGACACGCGCGAATGCAAGGGGCTGAACGAGGAAATCGCCCTGCTGGATGCGGCGCTGGGCCCGGATATCGATGCGCCGGACGAGGACAAGCCTGACTGGCTGGAGCGCGGTGGCGATGCGGCGGCCGACGCAGCCGTGGGCGCTTTGCAGCGCACGGCCGAGGGCGTGGTGCCCTTCCGTAGCTGGGTGCGCAAACTATCGGGCGCAGAACGCCAATCACGCCGAGTGCGCGAAGCGGTGATCGCCGGCGGCCTGCGCCGCGCCTTCCTGAAGGGCGTACGCGTACAGCTGGCCTGCCCGGCCGAGCCGGTAGTCAGCGCCGCCAAGTAAGCGCCAGCCCTGCCAGACTGCGCTCAGCGGACTGGCAGGGTGTAATCGAAATCGTACAAATGCTGGCCGTCGCGCACGGTAATGCGCATGCTGCCACGTAGACCGACCAAGTCGCCGCTGGCCGAATCCGGCACTACCTCGATCGTCAAGCTTTGCGCCCCAGCCTGCATGCTGCAGCTATGCTGCAGCACAAAGCTGCCCTGGCGGCCTTGCAGGCTGCCACTGACCCGCTCCATGGCCACATAGCCGGCCGACCCCTTGTTGCTGGTCAGCGCAGTCAGCATCTCGCCCTCGCCGCGCGCTTCCAGCGCGCCATGGAAATGCTTGTCCAGACTCATGCGCCCGAGCGTGACACCCTGGCTGCTCACCGCGTCACCAAGCGGCTTGAGCTCCACCTCGAAATGGCCATGTACCTGCTCGCGCACCACGGGCGCTGGGGCAGCGCTGCTTGCTGGCTCGGCCGCGAGGCTAGGCAGGGCGATCAACAGACTGACTGCGGCAACGAAGCTGCCGCGCGGGATGGCAAAGGCGTGCATGGCATCACTCGTCGTCAAGGACCGGGCCGCCAGCATAACGCAGCACGCGCCGCACTTGCCTAGCCAGTGGCGCACACCCTAGGCTAGCGGCCTTTGTCCTTGCCCACGTGCCGCCATGACTCCCGCTTCCTCGCTCTACCTTGGCCTGATGTCAGGCACCAGCCTTGATGGCATCGACTGTGTGCTGGTCGATTTTGCCCAGGGCCGGCCACAGCTGCTGGCGACCGAGCTGCAGGCTTTTTCCCCCGAGCTGAAGGCAGAACTCCTGGCCCTGCAGGCGGTGGGCGAAAACGAGCTGCAGCGCGTGATGCTGGCCGGCAATGCGCTGGCCGATGCCTATGCGGCCGCCGTGCATACGGTCTTGCAGCGCGCCGGTGTGGCGGCCGAGCAGGTGGCGGCCATCGGCATGCATGGGCAGACGCTCCGCCACCGGCCCGAGCTCGGCTTTACCGTGCAGATCGGCAATGCCGCCCGCCTGGCCGAGCACTGCGGCATGACCGTGGTCAGCGATTTCCGCAGCCGCGATGTGGCAGCCGGTGGCCAGGGTGCGCCGCTGGTGCCGGCTTTTCATCTTGGCCTGTTCGGCGCCGCGCAACACCGCGCGGTGGTCAATATCGGCGGCATTGCCAATATCACCGATCTGCCGCCCAGCGGCACGGTGCGCGGCTGGGATACCGGACCGGGCAATGTGCTGCTGGATGGCTGGATACAGCGCCACCAGGGCCAGCCCTACGATGCCGACGGCAGCTGGGCTGCGCAGGGCCAGGTCGATGCCGGCCTGCTGGCGCGGCTGCTCGCCACGCCCTATGGCCAGCTGCCGCCGCCGAAAAGCACCGGGCGCGATCTGTTTCACCTGGCCTGGCTGGATGCCCTGCTGGCGCAAGGCCCGGCCCTGGCGCCGGTTGATGTGCAAGCCACGCTGCTTACCTACACTGCGGCCAGTATCGCAGCGGAAATTACCCGGCATGCGGCGGCCGCCAGCGAGGTGTATATCTGCGGCGGCGGCGCGCGCAATGGCGCGCTGATGCGGGCGCTGGCCGCACAGCTGGCACCGCGCCACCTGGCCAGCACCGAGCAAGTCGGCCTGCACCCGGACTGGGTGGAAGCCGTAGCCTTTTCCTGGCTGGCACGTCAGTGCCTGCTCGGCCTGCCCGGCAACCTGCCGGCGGTGACCGGCGCACGTGGCGCGCGGGTGCTGGGCGCCATCTACCCGGCCTGAACCGGGCCCGCAGCAGCTCACGCGCTGGGCACCGCCTCACTCACAGATGGCCATGTGCATGCAAGCCGTGCAATTCGCCCTGGACGGCCGGCTTGCCGCCAAAACGCAACCAGGCTTTCTCGTGGAAGAAGTAGGCCACCGTGTTCACGGCCGGCTCCACCAGCGCCAGCGTGCTGCTGATGCCGATATTGCCGGTGAGCAGATAGGCCACGCTGAAGGCAACCGTGAAGTGAGTAATGGCGAAGGTGATGGTCTTGATCATGATGCGCTCCTGGGCTGGGGCTGAATGCGACAAGTGGATGATAGTCATTCTCAGTAAAATATGAATTTGATTGTTATTCTTGAATTCATAGCTAAAACCTATTTCATCACTTCCTAAGCGCACGCGATAAGTCAGGGCGCTTGATCCACGTCAACGCGGCGCAGCCGTGCTTGCCGGAAGCTAATAGCCAGACTGCCCGAGCCAAGCCAGCCCAAGCGCCGAGACGGGGCGATTTCCCGCCCTATGCCACCTAAGCTGAAGGCCAGGCGCTTGCCGCGCGGCGGCAACTCCGATCTGCGCCTGTTTTGGAGGTGGGCAATATGGCGATGTTTCTCAGCTTTCTTGGCGGTACCGGCACGGTCACCGGCTCCAAATACCTGCTCGAGGTAGCCGGCCTGCGCATCCTGGTCGACTGCGGCCTGTTCCAGGGCTATAAGCAGCTGCGCCTGCGCAACTGGTCGCCCCTGCCGCTCGATCCGACCAGCCTCGATGCCGTGGTGCTCACCCATGCCCATCTCGACCACAGCGGCTATCTGCCGCTGCTGGTGCGCGATGGCTACCGCGGCCCAGTCTATTGCACCGCCGCCACGCGCGATCTGTGCGGTATTCTCCTGCCCGATAGCGGCCATCTGCAGGAAGAGGAAGCCGGCTGGGCCAATCTGCGCCAAAGCTCCAAGCACGACCCGGCCCTGCCGCTGTATAGCGAGCAGGATGCCGAGCACTGCCTGCAGCAGCTGAAGGCGCGCCCCTATGAGCAGGAAATTGCACTCGGGCCTGGCGTGAGCCTGCGTTTCCGCCCGGCCGGGCATATCCTCGGCGCGGCCAGCGTGGAGATCAGCGCCGAAGGCCGGCGCATTGTGTTCTCTGGCGATCTGGGCCGCCCGAACGATCTGGTCATGAAGGCGCCGGCACCGATCCGCGAAGCCGACTGGCTGCTGGTGGAATCGACCTATGGCAATCGCCAGCACGATGCGACCGACCCGCGCGTGAAGCTGGGCGAGATCATCCGTAACACGGTCGCCCACAAGGGCGTGGTACTGATCCCCACCTTTGCCGTGGGCCGCGCGCAAAGCCTGCTCTACCTGCTGCACCTATTGCAGGAATCGGGCGAGATCCCGCAGGTGCCGATCTTCCTGAACAGCCCGATGGCGGTGGATGCCACCGAAATCTTCCTGCGCCACCAGGGCGAGCACCGGCTCAGCCATGCACAGTGCGCTGCCATGTGCCGGGCCGCCACCATCGTGAAATCGGTGGAGGAATCACGCGCTCTGAACGCGCGCAAGGGACCAATGATCATCCTGTCGGCCAGCGGCATGGTCACCGGCGGGCGAGTGCTCCATCACATCAAGGCCTTTGGCGGCGATGCACGCAATGCCATCGTGTTCTCCGGCTACCAGGCCGGCGGCACGCGCGGCGCGGCCATGCTGGGCGGTGCGCGCAGCATCCGCATCTTTGGCGAGGAAGTGCCGCTGCGCGCCCGCGTAGACAGCGTGCCGAACTTCTCTGCCCATGCCGATGGCGACGAGACGCTGGAATGGCTGCGCAACTTCAGCACGCCGCCGCGCCAGACCTTTATCGTGCATGGCGAGCCGGATGCGGCCGATACCCTGCGCCAGCGCATCGCCCATGAGCTGCACTGGCCGGTATCGGTGCCCGAATACCTGCAGCGCATTGAACTCAGCGCACCATGAGCCACGAAGCCAGCCTGCGTTACCGCCATCTGGGCATCGATACCGCGCATGAATACGTGGTGTATATGAATGCCGGCTGCCATATCTGCCGTGCCGAGGGCTTTGCCGCCCAGACTCGTCTTGAGGTGCATGGCAATGAGCGCAGCCTGATCGCCACCCTGAACACCGTGCACAGCAGCCTGCTCGGCATCGACGAGGCCTCACTCAGCGTCTCGGCCCAGCAGGCGCTGGGCGTGCAGGCGGGCGATGCGCTGCGCTTCTCGCATGTGCCGGTGCTGGTCTCGGAAAGCGATCTGCGCGCCAAGATCTACGGTCAGCGCCTCGATGCCACCCAGCTGGCCGGCATCGTGGCGGACACGGTAAATGGCCGGCTGTCCGATCTGCATCTAGCCGCCTTCGTGACCGCCTGCGCAGGCGACCGGCTCGATATCGCCGAGACGGTGGCGCTGACGCGCGCCATGGTGGGCGCCGGCGCGCGGCTCAGCTGGCAGCGCGAGCCGGTGGTGGACAAGCATTGCGTGGGCGGCCTGCCCGGCAACCGTACCACACCCATCGTGGTGGCCATCGTCACCGCGGCCGGGCTGACCATGCCCAAGACCTCCTCGCGCGCGATCACCTCGCCAGCCGGCACGGCCGACACCATGGAGGTACTGGCGCCGGTCGACCTCGATCTGGCCGCCATCCGCCGCGTGGTCGAGCAGACCGGGGGCTGCGTGGTGTGGGGTGGCGGTATGCAGCTAAGCCCGGCCGATGACATCCTGATCCGTATCGAGCGGCCGCTGAACCTTGATAGCGATGGCCAGCTGGTCGCTTCCATCCTGTCCAAGAAGATTTCCGCCGGCTCGCAACGCGTGCTGATCGACCTGCCAGTGGGGCCGACCGCCAAGGTGCGCTCCAGCGAGGTGGCCGAGCGCCTTGCGCAGCGTCTGCAACAGGTGGGCGCCACGCTGGGACTGGCGGTGGACAGCATCATTACCGATGGCACCCAGCCGATAGGTTGCGGTATCGGCCCGGCGCTGGAAGCGCGCGACCTGCTGCGCGTGCTGCAGAACCAGGCCGATGCGCCGGCCGATCTGCGCGAGCGCGCGCTCTTGCTGGCCGGCCGGGTGCTGGAAATGGGCGGTGCCTGCGCGCCGGGCGAAGGCCGCCTGCGCGCACGCGCCCTGCTCGATAGTGGCCTCGCTTGGCAGCAGTTTCAAGCAATCTGCGCCGCACAGGGCGGCCTGCGCGATGTGCCACATGCGCCACTGACCGAGCTGATTGTGGCGCCGCACGCCGGCAGCGTGCGCCAGATCGACAACCGCGTACTGGCGCGCATTGCCAAGCTGGCTGGTGCACCGGCCTCGGCCGCGGCCGGGGTAGACCTGCATGTGAAGCTGGGCCAGCCCGTCGAGGCCGGCCAGCCGCTGTATACCCTGCATGCCGAGGCACCGGGCGAGCTGCGCTACGCGGCGCGCTATGCGAGTGAGCACGGCGGCGTGATCGAGATTGCCCATGACTGAGCCCAAACCTACCGTCCTGCTCGCCTACCCGGGCCAGCGCGCACTGGCCGAATCGCTGGCACGCCATAGCGGCTATGCGCTGGCCGAGATCAAGGTGCACCACTTCCCCGATGGCGAAGCCAAGCTCATGGTACCGGCCGAGCTGGCCGACTGCTGCGTGGTGCTGGTCTGCAGCCTCGACCAGCCCGATGCCAAGACCCTGCACCTCTTGTTCGCCGCCGATGCGGCGCGCGATATGGGCGCGCGGCGCGTGGGCTTGGTGGCGCCCTATCTGGCCTATATGCGCCAGGATGTGCGCTTCGCGCCGGGTGAGGCGATCAGCTCGCGTAGCTATGCGCGCCTCTTGTCGAGCGGGCTGGACTTCCTGCTCACCGTGGACCCGCATCTGCACCGCTACCACAGCCTGAGCGAGATCTACACCTGCCAGGCCGTGCATCTGAGCGCCATGCCAGCGCTGGCGGACTGGATACGACGCGAGGTCGCCCAGCCCTTGCTGATCGGCCCGGACGCCGAAAGCGCACAGTGGATAGAGGCAGTGGCCGCGCGCATCGGCGCGCCCTTCCGCGTGCTGGAAAAAGTCCGCCATGGCGATAAGGACGTGCGCATCTCGCTGCCCGATGTGGCCGCGCTGCGCGCCCACACGCCGGTGCTGATCGACGACATCCTGTCCACCGCGCGCACCATGGCCACCGCCGTGCAGCAGGTACGCGCCGTCGGCCTGGCCGCGCCAGTCTGCCTGGGCGTGCACCCGATTTTTGCCGGCGATGCGCTGGCCGTCCTCGCGGCCAGCGGCCCGGCGCGCATTGCCAGCTGCAACAGCATTCCCCACCCAAGCAACCAGATCGACCTTGGCCCCTTGCTGGCCGAGGCACTGCCCGCCCTTTGCCAGACCTAAACCAAGAGGCTGATCATCATGAGCAAGCTAGATCAACTGCTGCACCCAGCCGAGCATGACCCGCTCTCGCACCAGCGCGATGGCCAGCGTGGCTTTCCCTACCGCAAGCTCAGCTTCGGCAGCGCTACCGCCTTCCAGCCCCATGCCAGCCAGGAGCGGCCGCTGGCCAGCCCGAGCGGCTTTGACGACTGGGCCAAGGGCCTCGGCATGGTCGAACACAGCCCGCCCACGCTGGCACGCATCCACAGCCTGCTGAACCGGCTCAACCCCAGCAGCAAGCCCGAGCGTACGGCCCAGATCCTCAAGCTATTGCATGCGGCCGACCGGCTGTGCAATGCCGCCATGTGGCTGGTCGTGCATATGACCTATGCCCAGCGCGTGCGCCTGGATGGCGAGGCGCTGCAGGCGGCCGACTTCAAGCCCACGCCCGAGGGCCACACCGGCGGTGCGCTGAATATGGTGCCCGCCTATGTCGGTTATCTGCTCGCCAATGCCCTGAGCGGCCAGACACGCGGCTGGCTGATGGGCCAGGGCCATTGCGTGGCGGCCATCGATGCGGTGAATGTGCTGGTCGGCAATCTGCACCCCGAGCAGGCCGAGCGCTATGAGCTCAGTGATGCGGGCCTGAGCCAGCTCTGCCAGGACTTCTACAGCTATGCGCTCGACGGCGACGGCCTGCCCGCGGCGCCGCTCGGCAGCCATGTGAACGCCCACACCGCCGGTGGCTTGATCGAGGGCGGCTATCTGGGCTTTGCCGAGCTGCAGTATGTGCATATGCCGCTGCCGGGCGAGAGCCTGGTGGCCTTCCTCAGCGATGGCGCCTTCGAAGAGCAGCGCGGCAGCGACTGGGCACCGCGCTGGTGGCGTGCCGAGGACTGCGGCGCGGCCCTGCCGGTGATGATTCTGAACGGCCGGCGCATCGAGCAGCGCAGCGGCCTCGAGCAGGATGGTGGCGTGGCCTGGTTTATCGACCATCTGCTACTCAATGGCTTTGACCCGGTGGAAATCGACGGCACCGACCCGGCCGCCTTTGCCTGGGCGATTCTGCATATGGAAGACGCGCTGGCTGCCCAGGCCGAGGCGATCCAGAACGGCGACGCCAGCTACCCGGCCCGCCTGCCCTATGCGATTGCCCACGCGCCCAAGGGCTTCGGCTTCCCGGGCGCCGGCAGCAATCTGGCCCACAATCTGCCGCTGGGCGCCAACCCCAGCCAGGATGAAACCGCACGCCAGCGCTTCAATAGCGCGGCCGCCAAGCTGTGGGTGAACAAGGCCCAGCTCAATGAAGCAATTCTGCAGCTGCACACCCACACCGCCCAGCAGCGCCCGCTGGAGCGCGACAACCCGCTCACCCAGCGCCGCCCCATCCTTCACCCCGCCCCCCTGCCCTGGCATGCCGGCAGCGAACAGATTGCCCATTGCTCGCCCATGGCCGGCTTCGATGCAGCCTTCTGCGCGATTGCCCAGGCCAACCCGCAGCTGCGCATCCGCATCGGCAACCCGGACGAGCTGCGCAGCAATGGCATGGGCAAGACGCTCGACCACTTCTACCACCGCGCCACCCACCCGGAAGCCCAGGCGCCCGAGCACAGCACCGGCGCGGTGATTACCGCGCTGAACGAGGAAGCGGTGATCAGCGCTGCGCTAGCCAATAAGGGCGGCCTGAACCTGGCGGTCAGCTATGAGGCGTTTGCCGTAAAGATGCTGGGCGCCTTGCGCCAGGAAGTGCTGTTTGCCCGCCACCAGGCCGAAGCCGGCCGCGCGCCGGGCTGGCTGTCGGTGCCAGTGCTGCTGTCTTCGCATGCCTGGGAGAACGGCAAGAACGAGCTATCGCACCAGGACACCACGCTGCCGGAAGCCTGGCTGGCCGAAATGAGCGACCGCGCCCGCGTGGTTTTCCCGCCCGACTGGAATAGCGCGCTGGCCACGCTGGACGCCTGCTATCAGACGCGTGGCCAGATCTGGTGCGTGGTCGCCCCCAAGCGCGCCGTACCCACGCGGCTGAACCAAGAACAGGCGCAGCAGATGGTGCGCGACGGCCTGATCCGCCTGGTGGGCAGCGGCGCGGCCGATGAGGAGCTGATCCTGGTCGCCGTGGGCGCCTACCAGCTGACCGAGATGCAGCGCGCCTCCAACCGCCTGGCCGAGCTCGATATCGCCCACTCGCTGATCTATGTGTACGAACCGGGCCGCCTGCGCGAACCGCGCGATGTGGCCGAGGCCAGCATCACGGTCAGCCAGGCCACCATAGGCCAATACTTTCCGCACCATCTGCGCAAGCGCGTCCTGCTCGGCCACACCCGCCCCGAGGCACTGATCGGCGCCATGCGCCGCATCGACACCGGCCCCGAACACACTGCCATCCTGGGTTTCCGCAACCGCGGCGGCACGCTGGATACCCCCGGCATGCTGTTCGCCAACGCCTGCAGCTGGGCCCATGTGCTGGATGCCGTCGGCAAACTGCTACGTCTCGACCCGGGCGTGCTGCTGACCGAGGACGCGCGCAATGCGGTACTCGGCGTCGGTGACCCGGCCGAGCTGCGCTAGCCCACCCAAAAACGGCCCTGCGGGGCCGTTTTTTCTTGCCATTGCCAAGGCAGATCAGCGCTTTCCTCTGCTTAGCCCATCACCGACTTGCCTTGCGCCGCCCGATACATGACCGGTGTCATCCCCGTACTGGCCTTGAAGGCCTTGTAGAACGAGGAGCGGGCGTTAAAGCCGACCGCCATCGCTATGCTCAGTATGCTGTCCTCGGTTTGTACCAATTGCTGTTTGGCGGCCTTGATGCGGGCCGCGTTGATATAGTCGTAAAACGAGAGCCCGAGCGTCTGGTTCAGGGTTTGCGATAAATACTGGGCGGGTACGCCGATATGGTCGGCGAGTTGATACAGGGTCAGCGCGGGGTTCAGATAGAGCGCCTGCTCGTAGACTGCCTGGCGGGCCTTCTCGGCAATGCGTTGCGCCTGCTCTTCGCTGAGCGCCGAACGCTGGTATTTGGCCGCCTCCGTGCTAAGCGGCGTTTCCGCTTCCGCTGCCGGGTCAGGCAAAGGCTGAACCGTGGCGCTGCCAAACAGCTCGGCAAAGCCGGGCTGCTGGCGCAAGGCGCACACGCACAGCAGGCTGACCAGCAGGAGCGCGAGCAGGATCACGCCGGCCGCGCTGAGCCAGCGGCTATGCACGCGCTCCTCCAGCACGAAGAACAGCAGCGCATAGGCCCAGCTCAGTAGCAGCGCGGCCAGCAGGCCGTCCAGCCAATACAGGCGCTTGCCTGCATCGGCAGCAAACACCCGCCTGAGCTGGCGGCGGTATTGCCTGAGCTGCAGGCTGATGCGCAGCACATACCAGCCGCTCGCTACCAGCCAGAGCAAGGTGGCCAGCAGGAAGGTGGCCGCAGTAATCAGCATTTGCCCGTGCAGCGGACCAGGGTCGCCGAAAAACAGCGCCTGCCGGTCGGTGGCAGGCAAGCTCAGAATCTGCAACGCCAGCGCTAGCGCAAACACCTGCGTCCAATAATGCTTGCCTTGCACACTGCGCCACTGCCAGGCATGGGGTGCTGTTAATGCCTGCACATATAAATACAGGCTGGGCAATAAGGCAAAAAACGCCAGCGGCAAGGCCGCGATATAACCATCAATCAGCGCCGGGAAAACCTGAAAAACCAGCGGCCCACTCAACATCAGCCCGAGTGCGCATAGCGCAATCATCAAGGGTTGCAGATAAGCTTGCCTGGGCTGCTGCAGGATCAATACCTGCAGGGTCAAGGCCAGCATGCCTAAGGCGGCCACGCTCAGAATCAATTCAGCCATGCGATTCATCAATCATGCGATTCGGTGCACGCAGTGTAGGGCGTTTGCGCTGGCATCCCTAGCCGATATCTGTCCGTGCTTATCGGCGCGGACGACATGACCTGCTTGCAGCGCCATGCTGACCGGGCTGTTTCCCGCCCTGATGGATTCGACTTGGAGATACCGGATGCAAGCCCATTCTGCAGTGAAACGCTATACCCTCCAGGCCGGTGGCTTCGCCGCCATTGGCATGGCGCTGTGTTATATCAGCATGGCGCTTATTTTCTTTGGGCTGGTATCGATACCTACCGATATCGACGTGATTAGCCGCATCCGCCATATACAGCAGCAATACGGCTTGGTGGCATGGGGATATGGTTGCGGTTATCTGCTGTTTGGCGTGCTGCTGGCGGTTTTACTGCAGGCCTTGAAGCAGGTATTACCCGACAATCAATATGTATTGGCCGAACTGGCCGACCGATTTGGCGCCATTTGGCTGATGTTGATGATGGCGGCCGGCATGACGGTCTTGATCGGGCTGGAGCAGGTATTCGAATTATTGGCGCGCGACCCATTGCAGGCACAGGCGCTCTATCACGCCAATAATATGCTCAGCCATGCACTGGGTGGCGGAATCGAGCTGGTGGGTGGATTATGGTGTTTATTATTCAGCCTGGCTGGTCTCAACCAGCAGGTATTGTCCAAAGCATTACATCGGCTCGGCGTCCTGGTCGGCTGTCTGGGCATCTTGACGGTGCTGCACACGCTGCCCTATCTGAAAGACGCTTTTGGCCTCTTGCAAATGATCTGGTTTGTCTGGTTAGGTGTGGTGCTATTACGTATGCAAAACTCATACGCCAGCCGCTGATTGGCTGGATGTGGGGTGGTACTTCCACACTGCTGCGGTTTTGCCGCAACGTGCCGTCTGCGGTAACAAAAGTGCTGTGCATGCCATCCGCCTTCTGCTAGCTTGCCGTCCGAGAAAAGTGCAGCACAAGAATAATCAAATTAGGAAATAAGATGTATTGAACACTCAATACATCAAGAAACCTCGTCTGATATTTTACTCACCCGTTAATATATTTATTCCATGCAATTTACCACCCTACCCAGCATTGAACATAATACTGCCTATTTGCGCCCATTACTGACCACCGATATCGACGCGTGGGCCGCTTATTTGCATTTACCCGCGGTTTATCAGCACACAAGCTGGAATTATCCCAGCAGCGAGGAATTAAGCGCTTATCTGGGTAATGAAACGTGTGGCGAGCCCGATACGCGCTTGCGTCTGGCGATTGCCAATCGGGCCGACGATAGCTTGGTGGGCACCATCGGCTTTCACAGCGTGTCCTCGCTCAATCGCGTGGCGGAACTCGCTTATGACCTGGCGCCTGGCTATTGGGGCCAGGGCATCATCGCGGTGGCTGGCCAAGCGCTCGTCGCCTGGGCGCATCAGGAAGTCGGCCTGCTGCGGGTGCAGGCGACGATACTCGACACCAATCTCAGATCACTGCGCAGCATCGAACGGCTGGGTTTTCAGCGCGAGGGCTTGCTGCGCAGTTATCGACAGGTACGTGGCACGCCACGCGATTTTTATATCTATGCCCATTTGGCGGCCGACTAAGCAGCGTGCGTGCTGTTGGCGCCGCCGAGATCGGTATGCCACTCGCTATTGGCCAGGGCAGATTGCCTGTGCCCGCACAGGCTGCAATCCAGCGCTGCTGGCCTATCCACTGATTTCATTCACTTCCATTCACAGAGCATACATTCATCATGGCCGAAGGCTTTTTTCACCCCACGCAGTTACCCATTCCCCAGCTCGACACCCTGCGCCTGATCGGGGCGATGGTGCGCATACTGCCCAAGACCCTGCTGGTGCTCGATATCGCCGCATCGCCCGAGGCGGCCCAGGCGCAGGCACGCAATGAATCGCTGCCGGATGGTACTGAGTGCTGGTATCGCTTCTTTACTCAGGAAGACGTGGCGCGCGTGGACGAGCCGGAATTTGCGATGGGCATGGTGCGGCACGAGTTCTGCCAGCTGGTCAAAGCAGGCACCCGCTTCCCGGCCCAAACCTGGCTGGATGGCGGCGGCAGCGGCTTCTGCTTCGATGCGCAGGGCCATGTGCTGACCAATTACCACCTGGTCAGCGGCGAAGTCGCCACCCATTCGCGCGAGGCCGGCGTGATCGGCGCGGAAGTGCCGTGCAAGGGGCTGCGCGCCGAGATCGCCCAGCAGGACGAGTCGGGCAACTGGCGCTGGGTGCCGGCCAGCCAGGTCTATCTGGTGTCCAACCCCTCGCTGCAACGCGCGCTCTGGGATGACGGCCAGGGCCGCCATCATCTGCGCGAGGATACGGCCGTGCTGCGCATCGAGCCCGCGCCGCCGCACAGCTTGCCGCTTTCAGCCAGAACCGCGCAGCAGGGCGAGCCGGTGTGGATGGCCGGCTTTCCATTGCGCAGCGCGCGCTCTGCCAGTGCGAAGGCTGCGTTGGGCTATAGCGATGCCGACGGCAGCCTGCGGGTTTCCCATGGCGCGGTCAGCAGCGTGGATGGCAGCGCCTATTTCGAAACTGATCTGGATGGCTCGATGGGCAATAGCGGCTCGCCAGTGTTCGATGCACAGGGCCAGGTGATCGGTCTATTCTCGCGCGCCAGCGGCAATGGGCCGAAGAATGCGTTCGAGTACGGCCATATGGCGCGCGTGCATGTGTCGACCGAACTGGCGACCCGCGGCCTGCAGATTGCACTGCCGGCCTGATCACCACCCGGGCAGCCGCGGCTGCCCCAGCCCAAGGGAGTATCGTCATGCCGCCGCTTGTCCGCCGCGCCGAAGCCAGGGATCTGGCCGGTGTGCTCGCTTTGTACCGGGAATTGCGCCCGCAGGACCCGGAACTCGCGCCAGAGGCGGCCGAGGCGGCGTTTCAGCAGCTGCTGGCGCGCGAGGATGTGCATCTGCTGGTCTGCGTGCTAGACGGGCAGCTGGTCGCCACCTGCATGCTGGCGTTGATTCCCAATCTGGCCAGCGGCGCGCGACCCTTGGCGCTGATAGAGCATGTGGTGACCCTGTCCGCCCAGCGGGGGCGCGGTTATGCGCGCCTGGTGCTGCAAGCTGCGCTCGAGCTGGCCTGGTCCCAGCACTGCTGCAAGGTCATGCTGCTGTCGGGCGTGCAGCGCACCGAGGCGCACCGCCTGTATGCCGCACTCGGCTTCGTCGGCGATACCGAGCGCGGCTTTGTGGCCAAGCCGCCCGGCTAGCAGGCATAGTGCGCAGCGCAGACCTTGTGCCTGTTGGCCTGCGCTACATGGCCAGCCTCTCTCTTCTCTCGCTCTGTACTGGATACGACCATGTCTTTGGATGAACTCGAATATGTCGGCTTCTGGCCCCGCGTGGGCGCCGCGCTGATCGACACCGTGCTGACCTGCCTGATCATCTGGCCGATTCTGAGCCTGATCTACCCCGACTACTGGGTCAGCGAGCGCATGGTGCAGGGGCCGGCCGATGTGCTGTTGAGCTGGGTGCTCCCCGCGGTGGCCGTGCTGCTGTTCTGGATCAAGCGCCAGGCCACCCCGGGCAAGATGGCGATCGGCGCGCGCATCGTGGATGCACGCACTGGCGCGGCCGCCAGCCCGCTGCAATTGCTGATCCGCTATCTCGGCTATTTTCCCGCCGCCCTGCTCTTGCTGATCGGCCTGATCTGGGTAGCTTTCGACCCGCGCAAACAGGGCTGGCACGACAAGCTGGCCGGTACGGTGGTGGTACGCCGTAAGGGCGGCAACACCGAGCCCGTGCACTTCGACGCGGGCCCAAACTAGTCCCGCCTTGCACCCAGCCTCTTGAAAATTCCGCAATCAGCGCTACCTGTCAGGCTCCCCACTCTACTTCGCAATTTACAGAAAGCCTGATATGTCCGATCTGCTGCAAAAGCTGGAATGGCGCTATGCCACCAAGAAAATGGAACCGAGCAAGGTGGTGCCGCAAGAAAAGGTCGAGCGCATCCTGGAAGCGATTCGCCTGACCGCAAGCTCCAGCGGCCTGCAACCGTATGAGGTGCTGGTGGTGACCAACCCAGCCCTGCGCGAACAGATCCGCCCGCACGCCTGGGATCAGAGCCAGATCACCGATTGCTCGCATCTCTTGGTGTTCGCCGCCTGGGATAACTACACGGCCGAGCGCATCAATATGATGTTCGACCTCGTCAACGAGCAGCGTGGCTTCAAGAACGAGGGCTGGGAGAACTATCGCCAGACCCTGCTGAACAGCTACCCGCAGCGCGATGCAGAAACCAACTACCAGCATGCGGCCCGTCAGGCTTATATCGGCCTGGGTTCGGCGCTGATCGCCGCCGCCTATGAGGAAGTGGACAGCACGCCGATGGAAGGCTTCGACCCGGCCAAGGTGGATGAAATCCTGCAGCTGCGTGAGCGCGGCCTGCGCTCGGTGGTGATCCTGCCGCTTGGCTATCGCGCCGAGGAAGGCGACTGGCTGGTAAAGCTGAAGAAGGTCCGCCGTCCGCGCGAGCAGTTCATCCGCGAAGCGAACTAAGCCGCGCATCAGCCGGTAAATGGCCCAGCCCAGCCTCGTGCTGCGCTGGGCCGTTTTTTTTGCTCAGCTGTGTCAGGTTATGTGACCGCAGGCGGCTCGTACAGCTTGACCCGATTACGCCCGCCGGCCTTGGCCTGATAGAGCGCGGCATCGGCCTGGTTGAGCAGGCGATCGAGGCCCAGGCTGCCATCCGGGCTGACCGCCACTCCGATCGAGATACTGTAGTGCACGCGCCGCCCGTCTTCGAAGCTGACCGGGCTATTCGCCACGCTGGTGCGCAAGCGCTCACTGGCGCGCAAGGCCTCGTCGGCGGCGGTTTCCGGTAGCAGCAGCGCGAATTCCTCGCCGCCGATGCGCCCGCACAGGTCGACCTCGCGCAGCGTGTGCTGGATCACCGCGGCCAGATGCTGCAGGACCAGATCGCCGGCCGCATGGCCGAACTGGTCATTGATGGCCTTGAAATGATCGACATCCAGCATGCACACCGCCAGCGCCAGGCCATTGCGGCGGCTGCGCGCCAGCGCCGCGCTGGCCAGGTCGATGAAATGACGCCGGTTGGACAGCTGGGTCAGGAAGTCGGTACAGGCCAGGGTTTCCAGCTCCTGCTGCAGCTGGCGCCGGGCCGCCACATCGCGCTCTATCGCCTCGGCCATCTGGTTGAAGGTGCGCCCAAGCAGGGCCAGCTCATTGTGGCTGGCCACCTCGGTGCGGCTGCTGTAGTCGCCGCGCGATAGCGCCTGCGCATGCTGCATCAGCTGGCGCAGCGGCAGCAGCACCTTGCGGCGCACATAGAAGGTGAACAGCAGCACGCCCAGGAAGAGCCCCAGCGCCAGCACGATCTGCACCTGCAGGAAGAGGCGCTGGGTGCGCTGCAGTTCGCTCAGTTCGGCCGAGGTCCGCTTATCTACCGCCTGCAGGAACTCGGCAATCGGCGCCATGATGCGCGCTTTCTCGGCGTGGTAATTGAGGTCATGCAGCTGGTTGATGGCGTTCTCGCGCGCGGCGCGGGCCGCCGGGCTTACATCGCCCAAGTACGCTTCCACCTGGGCAAAGGCGCGCTGCTCAAGCTCGGCCAGCTCGCTCGAACGCTGCCAGGCCGTCTGCAGCAGGCTCAGCTCGCGCTCGGCAAAGCCGGCACGGCGCATCTGCTGGCGCCAGTCGCTGCTGCTCGGGCGTAATTGATCGGCGCGTGGTGGCGGGCGGGTCAGGTCCCAGCTCGCGTAGTCGTCGATATTCAGGCCCAGATCGCCACGTCGGCGCAGATCCATGATGGCCAGATATCGCTGGATGAACTGATTGTCGCCGGTGATCACATAGCTGCGCGCCATGCGCGTCAGCTCGTCCGAGCTGCGGCGCAGCGCCTCGGCAATCTGAAAGGAACGGAAGCGGCGCTCCTCGGCGGCGATGATCTGCGCCTGGCTAGCCAATATCTGCCCGGTCAGCAGGCCCAGTGCGCTGATGAGCAGCAGGGAGGAAAACACCCGGCTGGTGCTGATGGTCGCGATATTCATCCAGACTCATCCCAGAGCGCCCCAAGCGGGGCCGGCAGATCCTTGCTCAGCGCCCGATCTGTGCTGGCGCGACAGGCCGCCTGCGCAAGGCGGCCTGTGCGGGCTAGCTAGCCCTTGAGCACGCGCCCGTCGGCGTCGCGCACCGCCACCGTCACCGCGATGCCCTGCCGCACGCTTTCGGTGACCACGCAGAAGTCCTCAAACTGGGCCAGCACGCGTTCAAGTTGCGCGAGCTCGGCGGCGGGCACCCCAAGGTTCAGCGTCACATCGATGCCGGCAACGCGCATACGCCCCTGCGCATTGCGCTCCAGACTCACCGTGGCGTGCGCCTGTAGTGGCTCGGGGCTGTTCTTGAACTTGCGCAGCGCAAAAAGCAGGCTGGCCGCCAGGCAGTTGCCCACCGCCGCCGCCAACAGGCGCGTGGGACTGGGACCGGTGTCATGGCCAAGCGGTGCACCTTCGTCAGTAATCAGGGCGGGAATTTTTTCCTGATCGAAATTGACCACGAACTGGTAGTCGCTGGTCTGTTCGAGCGTGATGCTGAAGGTTTCGGCCATGGTCGCTTTATCGCTTCTATTCAGTTTGCGTTGAAAGTGTTTTAACCATTAGAGCCATTATCAGAAACAAACCGGCACGGCACAATCGACCGCAGTGCTTAGCCAAGCCCCATCCCCGTTACCCCCGAGAGTCAGCCCATGCATCCAAGCCATCCGATTTCCGCCGATACCGTGCGTGTCGAATCAGGCTCCTCCTACCCCGAACCCTTCAACAGCCGCATGGGCAGCGCGGACTGGCGCGCGCTGGGCGAGCATTTCGGCCTCAGCCAATTTGGCTTCAACCTGGAAACCCTGCAGCCGGGCGATCAATCCTCGGCGCGCCACTGGCATAGCCTGGCCGATGAACTCATCTACATGCTGGAGGGCGAGCTGACCCTGAACACCAATGACGGCGCCTTCAGCATGCGGCCAGGCATGTGCATCGGTTTTCGCGCCGGCGAGCGCAATGCCCACCACCTGGTCAACCAGAGTCAGGCTCCGGCGCGTTTCCTGGTGGTCGGTAGCCGCGTGCCCGGTGATACCGCCTTCTATCCCGATGATGACCTGGCCTGGTTGCAGACCGAGGCTGGCTGGCACGCCGTGCACAAGGATGGCCGCGCCTATCCCAAGTCCACCAGCGCCGGACGCTGAGCGGCGCGGACTAAACTACGCGGCGCGCGGTCGGGCTTAGCGCTTATCGATTGGGCAGCTGCTGAAGCCGAACAAGGTATAGGCGGGACAGAAGCGGAACAGCCCGGTGGCCAGCGGAACCACGCCAATATAGCCCCAGACGCCGATGGCACCCGTCAGGGCGAGGCCGATCAGGGCCAGGCCGCCGCCGATACGCAGGGCGCGATCAATATTGCCGACATTGGTTTTCATGGCAGTACTCCTTGCTTTGCACTGAAGTAGCGGCGCGCCAAATGGCGCGCCGCAGACATGGCCTTAGACGGCCTGGTCCACGCGCTTGCGCAGTTCGAACTTCTGGATCTTGCCGGTCGAAGTCTTGGGCAGCTCGCCGAACACCACGTGGCGCGGCACCTTGAAGCCAGCCAGCTGGGTCTTGCAGTGGGCGATGATCTCCTCGGCCGTCACCGTGGCGCCGCTGCGCAGCTCGATAAACGCGCAGGGCGTCTCTCCCCATTTCTCATCGGGCTTGGCCACCACGGCGGCCACCAGCACGGCCGGGTGGCGGTAGAGCACATCTTCCACCTCGATGCTGGAGATGTTCTCGCCGCCCGAGATGATGATGTCCTTGCTGCGGTCTTTGATCTTCACATAGCCATCCGGGTCGAGCACCGCCAGGTCGCCGGTGTGGAACCAGCCACCGGCAAAGGCCTCGCTGGTGGCCTTGGGGTTTTTCAGATAGCCCTTCATGGCGATATTGCCGCGGAACATGATCTCGCCCATGGTCTGCCCATCGGCCGGCACCGGCTGCAGGGTGGCCGGGTCGAGCACGGTCAGGCCCGACTCCAGGTGGTAGCGCACCCCCTGGCGCGCATTCAGGCGTGCCTGCTCGCCCAGCGGCAGTGCTTCCCAATCGGCCTGTTTGGCGCAGACCGAGGCTGGGCCATACACCTCGGTCAGCCCATACACATGGGTGATCTCAAAGCCCAGCTCGCCCATGCCCTCTATCATCGCTGCAGGCGGCGCCGCGCCGGCCACCATGGCCTTCACGCTATGGCTGATGCCGGCACGCCATTCTTTGGGCGCATTGATCAGCAGGTTATGCACGATGGGCGCGCCGCAGTAGTGGCTGACCTTTTCGCTGCGGATCAAGGCAAAGATCTGCGCCGCATCGACCTTGCGCAGGCAGACATTGACGCCGGCGCGTGCCGCAATGGTCCAGGGGAAGGTCCAGCCATTGCAGTGGAACAGCGGCAAGGTCCACAGATAGACGGGGAATTTGGGCATATCCCATTCGAGGATATTGCTGACTGCCGCCAGCTGCGCGCCGCGATGCGAATAGACGACGCCCTTCGGGTTACCGGTGGTGCCCGAGGTGTAGTTGAGGCAGATCGCATCCCACTCGTCCTTGGGCGGCTGCCAGGCATAGTGCGCATCGCCGCTGGCCAGCAGCCCCTCGTAGTCAAGACTGCCCAGTGCCTCGCCCGGGCCGTTGTACTCAGGGTCGTCCACATCGATGATGAGCGGCTTGGCTTCGCAGCGCAGCAGGGCCAGGCGGATCACCGCGGCAAACTCCCGGTCGACCAGGATCGCGCGCGCCTCGCCATGGTCGAGCATAAAGGCCAGCGCCTCGGCATCCAGACGGGTGTTCAGGGTATTGAGCACCGCGCCGCACATGGGCACACCGAAGTGCGCCTCCACCATGGCCGGGATATTCGGCAGCATGGCGGCCACCGTGTCGCCGGGGCGTATGCCGGCTTTTTCCAGCGCCGAGGCAAGCTGACGACAGCGCGCATAGGTTTGCGCCCAGTTACGGCGGATCGCGCCATGCACGATCGCCAGGCGCTCGGGGTAAACCTCGGCCGCGCGGGCGATGAAATCGAGTGGGGTGAGTGCGGCGAAATTGGCCGCGTTCTTGTCCAGACCTGTTGCGTACACCTTAGTCTCCTTGTTTAGGGTGTGGGCGGTCTGTACGGCGGCGGGGGCGAAACGCGAAACGGCCAGACCTGGCCCTGCTGCGATCCTGCGGTCCTGCGACTACCTGACTACTGTGCACCGATCGTTCTGTGCCGACCTTGTGATGCATCAAGCCCCAGTGATTCAGGGCCTTGTTTCAAATGATGAAATCGCTGTTTTCTCCAGCTTTCAGTGCCTGCATTGCGGCATGGGTGGACAGGTGCACAGCACCCGACAGCTCATCCAGAAAACCGCTTTGCTTGAGTTGGTCCATGACCGGGCCTTTCACCACGGCCAGGTGCAGCTGCACACCCTGTTCACGCAGGCCACGATTGAGTTCGCGCAGGCCCTGCAAGGCCGAGACATCGATGGCATTCACGGCAGAGAGTACCAGCAGCAGCTGGCGGGTGGCCGGGCGCTCGCGTAGCAGCGCCACCAGGGCCGCGCGCACGAAGCGGATATTGGCGAAGTACAGGCTCTCATCCACGCGCACCGCCAGGATATCCGGCTCGGTCACCGCCTCGTAGCGCAGGATATTGCGGTAATGCTCGGTGCCCGGCACGCGGCCGAGCACGGCCAGATGCGGCTGGCTGGTGCGCCAGATGAACAGCGCCAGCGACAGGCCCACGCCGAGCAAGATCGCGTCAACCACGCCCAGCAGCAGCACGCAGGCAGCCGTGGTCAGATAGACCAGTGCATCGCGGCGGTCGTAACGCCAGGCCAGCTTGAGCACGCTCAGATCGATCATCTGGCTGACCGCGGTGACAATGGTGGCGGCCAGCACCGCCAGCGGCAGGCTGGCAAACAGCTCGGTAAAGCCCAATAGCAACAGCGCCATCCAGCCGGCCGCCAGCACGCCAGCCAGCTGGGTGCGCGCGCCAGCCAGCTCATTGGCAGCCGAGCGCCCAAAGCTGGCCGAGACCGGGAAGCCGCCGGTCAGCCCGGCGGCGGTATTGGCCGCCCCGAGCGCGAATAGCTCGCGGTCGGGTTCCACCGTTTCGCGCCGTTTCAGCGCCAGCGATTGGGCCAGCGAGTAGCTGTCGACAAAGCCGACCAGGGCAATCGCCAGCACGGCCGGCCAGATCGCCTGCAGGCCGGCCAGGTCGATCAGCGGCCAGCTGAGCGGCGGCAGGCCGTTAGGCAGTGCACCCACCACACGCACCGGTAGCTGCCCAAGCTGCACGACCAGCCCGCCCAGTACGACCACCACAATGGGAAAAGCCTTGGCCGCCAGATCAGCCCGCGCGGCCGGCAGGCCAAGCCGCTGCAGCAACGGTCTGAGCCAGCGTTTGCCGACCAGCAGCAGAACCAAGGCGGCCGCCGACAGGGCCAGCGCACTCGGGTTGTAGCCGGGCAGCGCGTGCACGAGCGACACGGCGATCTGCCAGGCCGTGGCACCATGCGCGGTCAGGCCGAACAGCTGCGGCGACTGGCTGAGCACGATAAGCACGGCCGAGCCGGCCACGAAGCCGCCGACCACCGACTGGGACAGGAAGTTGGCCACGAAGCCAAAGCGCAGCCAGGCGAGCACAACGCGTAACAGCCCAGACAGCAGCGCCACCGCGCCGGCCAAGGCAATCCAGGCTGCGCTACCCGGCACGGCCAGTCCGGCCAGCGCCGTGGCGGTCATCAAGGACGGCAAGGCGGCCGGGCCGACCGAGAGCGTGGCGCTGGAGCCGAACAAGGCATACACGAGAACCGGCGCAATGCTCGCATACAGGCCAGCCTGGGGCGGCAGACCGGCCAGCAGCGCATAGGCGAGGCCCTGCGGCACCAGCAACACCAGCAAGGTGGCGCTGGCGACCAGGTCATGGCTGAAATCAGCGCGCCGGTAATCGCGCAGCCAGACAGGCAGATAGCTCATGCGCCACCCGGCTCGGCGCAGGCAGTGCTGGCCGGCTTGCAGTACAACTCGTACAGGGTGTTGATCACCGCCAGCGCTTCCGGGCTGGCGATGCGGTAATGGACCTGCTTGCCGCTGCGGCGGGTTGCCACCATGCCGGCGCGGCGCAGCACGCCAAGCTGCTGCGACAAGGTAGGCTGGCGTATTGCCAGCGCGCTTTCCAGCTCACCCACATTGCATTCGCGCTTGGCAATCTGGCACAGCAGCAGCATGCGCTCGGGGTTGGACAGGACCTTCATCAGCTCGACCGCGCGGCCGGCGGATGCGCGCAGCGCATCGATATCATCAGGTAGTGCGGACATGGGGTGCTCCTTTGCCAACACTTTACCAAGCCATAGATTATTTTCATCATTTTATTGACTGATAAATTATCCAGCGCTAGCGTGCAGCGCTCACGGAGACTTGCATGCCAGCCCAGATCGAAGCGTTTTACGACCCCAGTACCGGCACCATCAGCTATGTGATCTACGAGGCGCGCGGCGGCAAGGCCGCCCTGCTTGACCCGGTGCTCGACTACGACCCGAAGTCCGGCCGCACCAGCCACGGCAATGCGCAGCGCCTGCTCGACTTCGTGCGTGCCCAGGCGCTGCAAGTGGAGTGGATATTGGAAACCCATGCGCATGCCGATCATCTGTCGGCGGCCGCCTGGCTCAAGCAGCAGCTGGGCGGGCGCACTGCCATCGGCGCGCGCATCGGCCAGGTGCAGCAGGTGTTCAAGCAGCTGTTCCATCTGGAAGCCGATTTCGCCTGCGATGGGCGCCAGTTCGACCATCTGTTCGAAGATGACGAATGCTTCCAGATCGGCAGCCTGACGGCCCGCGCGCTGGCCGTGCCCGGCCACACCCCGGCCGACCTCGCCTATCAGATCGAGGACGCGGTCTTTGTCGGCGACACGCTCTTCATGCCCGATGTGGGCTCGGCACGCTGCGACTTCCCAGGCGGCAATGCCGCCACCCTGTACCGCTCGGTGCAGCGTCTGCTGGCGCTGCCGCCAGCCACCCGCCTGTTCATGTGCCACGACTACCCGCCGGCCAGCCGTGCTCCGGCCTGGCAGAGCACGGTGGCCGAACAGCGCGCCAGCAATATCCACCTGCATGATGGCGTAGACGAGGCAAGCTTCGTGGCCATGCGCGAGGCACGCGACCGCGGCCTGGGCATGCCGGTGCTGATCCTGCCGGCCATCCAGATCAATATCCGCGCCGGCGCGCTGCCGCCGGCCGATAGCAATGGCGTGCACTATCTGCGCATTCCGCTTAACCAGCTTTAGGGAAGCGCTGCAAAAGGTGGAAACCTGAAGCTTCAGTTCACCACCCGGCAAAGCCGGGCGCTTAGGCCTGCGGCATCAGCGCAGATACAGCAGGCCAAGCAAGGCCAGCGCCACCAGCACCGAGGCCAGCATGGGCGGCAAGACCCGTCGCCCGAAGGCGGCGCCGCCCAGGCTAAAGGCGAGCGTGAGCTTGAAGGCAGTATTGGCCAGCAGGGCCAGCACGATGGCGGTCAGCGCCAGCTGGGCCGATAGCGTCTGCTGTGCATACATTTGCAGGCTGGACAGCGTGATCGCATCCACATCGGTCAGACCGCTGGCCAGCGCCACCAGATAGAGCCCTCCCCGCCCGGCGATATCGGTCAGCCAGGCTGCCGCCAGCAGCACCACGCTATACAGCGCGGCAAAACCGAGTGCCTGGCGCAGCTCAGTCGGGTTGCGACCGCTGGGCAAGACCACCTGCTCGTCACCACTGCGCAAGAGCGGCCAGGCCGCCAAGAGGCCGGCCAGCAAACCACCGCCCATCAGCACAGCCAGATCGCGCGCGAGGCTGGGCGCGGCTATCGCCCCCACCAGGGCCAGGCGCGCCAGAACAGTCAGATTGGCCAGCACCACCACCGTGGCACGGAAGGTGGCCGCCCCACCCTGCGCACGTGCCTCGCGCGCGTGCAGCATGGTGGTGGCGGTGCTCGACACCAGCCCGCCCAGCACGCCGGCGATGCGCGCACCCAGCTGGCTGCCCAGGCTGCGCAGTAGCAGATAGCCGGCCAGGCCCACGCCCGAAATCAGCACCACCATCAACCAGGTGCGATAAGGGTTGAAGGCCGCATACGGGCCGTACTGGCGGTCGGGCAGGATGGGCAGGATGACCAGGCTCAGCACACAGAACTGCAGTATCGAGCGCACCTCCTCGGCACTGAAGCGGCGCGCGAAACCGGCCAGCTCAGTCTTGAAGTGCAGCAGCACCACGCTGGCGATGGCCAGCATCACCGCCAGCGTGCGCTCGCCCAGCCAGCACAGCACGCCCAGACCAAAGCAGAGCAGCAGCGCCACTTCGGTGGTGGTGCCCGGATCGGCCTGGGCGCTGCCGCGTACACGATAGGCATTGATGATGGCCGCCGCCACGGCCAACCAGGCGGCCACCACCAGCCAGGGGTTGGCCAAGCGCTCGGCCAGCAGCGCGCTCAGCGTGCCGAGCATGGCGGTTAGCGCAAAGGTACGTACGCCGGCCAGCGCGGCCGGGCTGCGCTCGCGCTCCAAGCCGAGCAGAAAGCCGAGCGCCAGGCTGGTGGCAAAGGCGCTCAAGGCCTCCAGTGGCAGATGGGTGGGCAGCCAGTTCATGCAGGCATCCTGTAACCGTGGGGCAGCGCCGCGCCAGCCGCATGTCGGGCTGGCGCGCGCACACTATTCGAAAGCCGAGGCCTGCGCCTCGAAGCGGCGCGCGATGCTGCCGCAGACCAGATCACACAGCGCATAGATATTCGCGTCGGCAATCCGGTAGTAGACGCTGGTGCCGCGCCCCTCGCGCACCACCATGCCGTTCTTGGCCAGCAGGGCCAGGTGGCGCGAGATATTCGCCGTGGTCGAGCCGCACAGCTGGGCGATCTCGCCCACATTGTGTTCACGCTCGCGCAGCAGATTCAGGATGCGCAGCCGATTCGGCTCGGCCAGGGCCTGAAAGTAATGCGCCACCTGCTCGAGCGCCTGATCGGACAAACCTTCCATAGCCTTGCATGCCTTGATTGTCGGGATGCGCATGATGATGCCTTGTCGGGCAGGGCTTGCCCATTGAATTTGCATGATTGACTATTTGCATAATTACGCAAATAATAAATTGAAATCACTGAGCCGTCTGCCCTTTTCTTGCCGGAGTCCATCGTGCCCCTGACGCGTCTGATCAATCTACCCGCCCTGCTGATCGCCAGCCTCTGCCTGGTCAGCCAGGCCGCGCCGCTACGCAGCGCACCGGTACGCGCCGATGGGGCGGCTGGCCAGCTGGTGGCGGAAGGCGTGGTGGAAGCGCTGCGACATAGCGTGCTAGCCGCCCAGGTGGCTGGCGTGGTCAGCCAGCTGCCAGTCAAGGCCGGCGACACCGTGCAAGCCGGCCAGCTGCTGGTGCGCATCGACGCACGCGCGGCTGAGCAGAACGCGGCTGCCAGTGGCGCCCAGGCCGAGGCGGCCCGTGCGGCACTCGAGGTGGCGCAGAAGGACTACGAGCGCCAAAGGCAGCTGTTCCACAAACAGTTCATCAGTGCGGCCGCCATGGATTGGGCCGAGTCGCAGTTCAAGGCCGCACGCGCCCAGGCCCAGGCCCAGCTGGCCGCCGCCGGCGCGGCGCGCACCCAGTCCGGCTTCTATACCCTGAGCGCGCCCTATGCGGGTGTGATTGCCGACGTGCCCGCCAACCCGGGTGAGATGGCGCTGCCCGGCCGCACGCTGCTGACGCTGTATGACCCCAGCGCGCTGCGGGTCAGCATCAGCCTGCCGCAGAGCAGCCTGGCGAAGCTGGACCGCGCGGCGCCGGTGCGGATCGAATTCCCCGCCCTGCCCGCCGCACAGCGCTGGCAAACCGCCAGCGCACTGACCGTGTTGCCGACGGCCGACGCGCTGACCCAGACCGTGCAGCTGCGCCTTGCGCTGCCCCGCAGCGCGCAGCTGAGCCCCGGGCTGTTTGCGCGCGCCTGGCTAAGCAGCAGCGCCAGCGGCGGAACGCGCCTGTATCTGCCGAGCAGCGCGCTGTTCCGGCGCGGCGATATGCAGCTCGTCTATGTGCTGGATGCGCAGGGCAAGCCACAGCTGCGCCAGGTCAAGCCCGGCCCCAGCCTGGGGGTGGAAACCGAAATCCTGGCCGGCCTGCGCCAGGGCGAGCGCGTGGCGCTCGACCCGCTGGCCGCGGCCCAGGTCCGTTAAGGAGGCCCCATGTCGAATAGCCTGGGTTTCTCCGGCCGTATCGCCGCCTTCTTCCAGCAGGCGCGCATCACCCCGCTGCTGGCACTGCTGGCTTTCCTGCTCGGCGCCTTCGCCGTGCTGGTCACCCCGCGCGAGGAAGAGCCGCAGATTGATGTGACCATGGCCAATGTGCTGGTCCCCTTCCCCGGCGCGGGTGCCAAGGAGGTGGAGAACATGGTGGCCACGCCGGCCGAACAGGTGCTGAGCCAGATCGCCGATGTCGAGCATGTGATGTCGGTATCGCGCCCTGGGCTTGCCGTGCTGACCGTGCAGTTCAAGGTCGGAGTGCCGCGCAGCGAGGCGCTGGTGCGCCTGCACGACACGTTGTCGGCCAACCGGGACTGGCTGCCCGAGGGTCTGGGCGTTGGCCAGCCGCTGGTCAAGCCCAAGGGCATTGACGATGTGCCGATTGTCAGCCTGACCCTGTGGAGCCGTCAGGCCGACTATGACGCGCGCCAGCTCGAACAGGTGGCGCATAGCCTGGAGGCCGATATCAAGCGCGTGCGGGGCACGCGTGAGGTGGGCACGCTGGGCGGGCCAGGCCGAGCCATCCTGATCGCCGTCGACCCTGGCCGGCTGGCCGCCAGCGAGCTGACCCTGCTTGAGCTGCAGCAGACGCTGCAATCGGCCAATCTGGGCTTGCCCATCGGCGATATCGTCAGCGGCAACCGGACCGTGGCGATCGAGGCCGGCAGCTTCTTGCACGATGCGCGCGAGGTAGCCGAGCTGGTGGTCGGCGTGCGCCAGGGTCGACCAATCTTTCTGCAGGATGTCGCCAGCGTCAGCGATGGCGCGCTGCCGGCAGTGCGCACGGTCTGGCATAGCGAAGCTGGCGCCCAGGGCGGCCGCTACCCGGCCGTGACCCTGCAGATCAGCAAGCAGCCGGGCCAGAACGCGGTGGCGGTGGCCGATGCCGTGCTGGCGCGGGTGGCCGAGCTGCGCAATACGCTGATCCCGGCCGAGGTCGAAGTGGTGACCACGCGCAATTACGGCGCAACCGCCAACGACAAGGCACAGAAGCTGATTCAGAAGCTGCTGTTCGCCACCCTGTCGGTGGTGGCGCTGGTCTTCGTGGCGCTGGGGCGGCGCGAGGCGGCCATCGTCGGTCTGGCGGTGATCCTGACCCTGACCGTCACTCTGTTCGCCTCCTGGGCCTGGGGCTTCACCCTGAACCGGGTATCACTGTTCGCGCTGATCTTCTCGATCGGCATCCTGGTCGATGACGCCATCGTGGTGGTGGAGAATATCCATCGCCACCAGCAGCTGTTTCCCGGCAAACCCCTGGCCGAAATCATCCCCGCCGCGGTGGACGAGGTGGGCGGCCCGACCATTCTGGCCACGCTGACCGTGATCGCCGCCCTGCTGCCAATGGCCTTCGTCAGCGGCCTGATGGGCCCGTATATGAGCCCGATCCCGATCAATGCCAGCATGGGCATGCTGCTTTCGCTGGCCATCGCCTTCGTGATCACCCCCTGGCTGGCCAGGCTGTGGAGGAAGGACAGCCATGCCGGCGCGCACGGGCAGCGCCCCAAGCTGGCGCCACTGTTCGAGCGCCTGTTCCGCCCCTTCCTGGATGCGCAGCGCGGCCAGCGCAACCGCTGGAAGCTGGCGATGGCCGTGGCCGGCCTGGTTGCCCTGTCGCTGGCGCTGCCGGTACTGGGCTGGGTGCAGCTGAAAATGCTGCCCTTCGACAATAAATCGGAATTCCAGGTGCTGGTGGACATGCCGGCCGGCACGCCGCTGGAAGAGACCACCGCCGTGCTGCAGGCGCTGGGCGAGCATTTACGCCAGGTGCCCGAGGTCAGTCATTTCCAGTCCTATGCCGGCACAGCCAGCCCGATCAACTTCAATGGTCTGGTGCGTCAGTACTATCTGCGCGCCGGCGGCGAGCTCGGTGATATCCAGGTCAATCTGGTGGACAAGCAGCAGCGCAATGCACAAAGCCATGCCATCGTCACCCGCCTGCGCCCTGCCCTGCAGGCCATAGGCCGACGCTACGGCGCGAATGTGAAGCTGGTCGAGGTACCGCCCGGCCCGCCGGTGCTCTCGCCCATCGTGGCGGAAATCTATGGTCCGACCGATGCCGGCCGCCATCAGGTGGCCAAGGCGGTGCGCGCGGTGTTCGAGCGCAGCGCCGGCGTGGTGGATGTGGACGACAGCAGCAGCGCCGCAGCGCCACGTACCGTGCTGCTGGTGGATAGACGCAAGGCCGCGCTGCTGGGCATCTCTCAGCAGGCCATCGTGGCCACCTTGCAGGCCGGCCTCGCCGGTAGCAGCGCCACCTATCTGCACGAGCAGCGCAGTCGGCCCGCGGCGGCCTTGCTGCGCCTGGCGGAAAGCCAGCATGGCAATCTGGATGCCCTGCTGCAGCTACGCGTCAAGCGTGCCGATGACAGCAGCGTGCCGCTAAGCGAGCTACTGATCCGCAGCGACAGCTTGCGCGAACAGGCGATTCATCATAAGGACGGCCTGCCGGTCCACTATGTGTTCGGGGATATGGCCGGCAAGATAGACAGCCCGCTGTATGGCATGTTCGCCATGCGCGCGGCCATCGCCCAGATCAACCCACCGGGCGGCGGTCAGATCGAGGAATTCTTCATCCAGCAGCCGAGCGACCCTTACCGTGGCTTCAGCCTGAAGTGGGACGGTGAGTGGCAGATCACCTATGAGACCTTCCGCGATATGGGCGCCGCC
The DNA here is from genome assembly GCF_900119825.1 of Chitinimonas taiwanensis DSM 18899. Lineage (GTDB taxonomy): Bacteria > Pseudomonadota > Gammaproteobacteria > Burkholderiales > Chitinimonadaceae > Chitinimonas > Chitinimonas taiwanensis. The sequence continues at coordinate 237,455 of NZ_FPKR01000005.1, forward strand.
TACGCGGTGGGCCTGGTACTCATCTATCTGCTGGTGGTCGCGCAGTTCGGCTCCTACCTGACACCGCTGATCATCATGGCGCCCATCCCGCTCACCCTGGTCGGCGTCATGCCTGGTCACGCCCTGCTCGGTGCCCAGTACACGGCCACCAGCATGATCGGCATGATCGCCCTGGCCGGCATCATCGTGCGCAATTCCATCCTGCTGGTCGATTTCATCCAGCTGCAGCTGCGCGAAGGCGTGCCGTTCAAAGAGGCCGTGCTCAACTCAGCCATCACCCGTGCCCAGCCGATTGCGCTGACCGGCCTCGCCGCCATGCTGGGCGCATTCTTCATCCTGGATGACCCGATCTTCAACGGCCTGGCCATCTCGCTGATCTTCGGCATCCTGGTGTCCACCCTGCTGACCCTGCTGCTGATCCCTCTCTTGTACTACGCGGCCTACCGCAAGCATTACCCGGCAAACCTGCCCAACAACTGATAAGGAGTCATCACCATGAGTACCTGGCAAATCGTGCGCGTCGTCGCTGGCAGTTTCATTCTGCTCAGTCTGGCCCTGGGCATACCGGGCAGCCCGCTCTATGTTTCGCCATGGTGGCTGGCCTTCACCGCCTTCGTGGGCCTAAACCTGCTGCAAAGCGGCTTCAGCCGCTGGTGCCTGATGGAGACCTTGCTGCGCAAGCTTGGCTTCAAGCCCGGCTGCTGAGGGGTGGGGCTAGGGCTGGGTAGCGGCCAGATGGGCGGCCGCTTCCAGCTGCTGCCAGTCGGGGCTGGCACGTATCCGGCCAATGGCCGACCACAGCGCCTCCGCATAGGCGGGATCGTGGTCGCGAAGTGCCGGGCTTAGTGCCAGATAGACATCGGTGAGCAGCAAGGGCGGAGACAGCAGCTCGATCTGCGTGCTGAACGCCGACTTGTGCATGAGGCGCAGTGCATCCACTTCCAGCAATACCGCTACTTGGGCGCGGCGCAGTTGCAGCATTTCCAGCATCTGCTCGGCAAACTTGGGGCCGTCATCGCCGGCCACTCCAAGCTGCTGAAGCCGATCATGCACCACGCGGATGCCCTTGCTGTAGAGGACTGGCGCCTTGAGGCCGAGCAGTTGCTTGCCATCCCAGCGTATTGCCTCGCCCTTGCGCTGCACCAGTACGAAGCGCACCTGCGCCACGGCACGTTGCGGATCGGGCTGATCACCGCGTAGGGGAAAGGCCAGCAGGGCACGATGCTCGTCGGTAGCGACCTTGGTTGCCGCGCCGTCGTAAACGCCGGCATTGACGCCACGGCTGCAACGCAGCGAAGGTGCGACCACGAAGCGCACCGCGCTGCCGAGCTGGCCAGCTGCCCGGCGTATCAGGGTCTGCACGATGCCGTCCCGGTCAGGGTAGCTGAGTGGCGGCGTGGGCCGGTCGCTGATGCAGATGGTCAGCGTCCTGGCCCTGGCCGCATCGACCGGCGCAAAGACCAGCACGGCAAGCAGCGTGGCCGGCAGCGCTGACTTGCAGCAACTACGGAGAAAGTTGGACAGCATCACGGCCACTGGGAAAAGATTCGCTTCAAATTAGGCAAGCACCGGCCGCGCAGCAAGCCAGTGCCGCTGATATCCGCTGACTCCGCACCGATAAGGACCCCGCATCATGCATCTCGTCTGCCCCCACTGCGCCGCCACCAACCGGGTTGCGGCCGACAAACTGGACGCCGGCCCCAAATGCGGCAAATGCGCGACGCCGCTGCTGGCGGCCGAGGCGTTTGCGCTCAGTGATCGCGCGCTTCCCCACTATCTGGCCAATACCGAGCTGCCGGTGCTGATCGACTTCTGGGCCGCCTGGTGCGGGCCCTGCCAGATGATGGCACCGCAGTTCGCCGCAGCGGCCGCCCAGGCGCCCGAGATCCGCTTCGTGAAAGTGGACAGCGATGCGGCACCAGTGGCCAGCGCGCAATTTGGCATCCGCAGCATTCCCACCTTGCTGCTCTGGCACCAGGGTCGGGAAATCGCCCGCCAGAGCGGTGTGATGCAGGCCAGCCAGCTACTGGCCTGGGCACGCCAGGCACTGGCCAAGGCCGGCTGAAGCCGACAAATCGTTTCAAACCGAGGAGAGCCCCATGCGTTGGCTACAGAAACTACTGGGCAGTGAACAGACACTGCCCACCCTGCCCGAGCAGGCGCTATACATCGATGTCCGCTCGCCGGGCGAATATGCGGGCGGCCACCTGCCCGGCGCGCTGAACCTGCCGCTTGAGCAGGTAGCGAGCCAGATCGCCACCCAAGCGCCCGATCTCGATCAGCCCATCGTGGTCTACTGCGCATCCGGCATGCGCTCGGGTCAGGCGCGCGCCGTGCTCTTGCAGCTCGGTTACCGCCAAGTCAGCAATGGCGGCGGTGTAGGCAGCTTGTCGCTACGTCTGGGCAAACCGTTGCAAAGCTGCTGAAGCCCTCGCTTTGCGCCCGCAAGCGCGGCGCATACCGCTTACTATTCACCCTATAGCTTGAATAACACGGGGATTGGACATGCTGGCTAAGCTGAGTTTTCGGACCCGGGTGCTGCTGGTGTCGGTGCTGTGCACAGCACTGGCTTTTGCGCTGGTGCAGATCGTCACCGCGCGCGACGCGACCCGCATCGTCAAACAGGAAGCCTTTGAAAGTGCGGCACGCCTCGCCGCGCGTTATGCGCGTCAAAGCGAGGTCAGCCTCAGCGTGGCCGTCAATCTGGTGCGCGCGCAAAAGGGCCTGATCGAGAGTGCCAAGCGCAGCCAGCAGACTGATAGAGAAAAGCTCGATACCTTGCTGGAAGGCAGCTTCGCCAGCCTGCCCGAATCGTCGAGCTTCTGGGTCAGCATGGAGCGCAATGCCTTTGATGGCCTGGACGATCAGTTCCGCGGTGATAAGCGCTACTGCGCGCACGGCGCCTATGCACCGTGGTGGACACGCAGCGATGGCAAGGTCAGCCGCTTCGAATACCAGCATGGCGAGGAAGAGCTGGGCAGTGATGCCAAGGCGGATGAGAACTGCTTCAGTTCCGACTTCTACCAGCAGACCAAGACCCAGAAGCGCGAGCTCGCCATTGAGCCCTATGTGGACCCGGATGCCAAGGTGCTGATGATGTCCTACACGGCGCCGCTGATGCTGGATGGCAACTTTCTCGGCGTGATCGGCACCGATATCCCGATGGCCGAGCTAAGCAGCCTGCTCGGCGCGATCAAGCCGTATGAAACCGGCTTTCTGAGCCTGATCAGCGCGGGCGGCCTGTATGCAAGCCACCCTGATACGGCCAAGCTTGGCAAGCCGGTCGATGCAGCCGAGGTGCCGGCCGCGGCGCTGGAGGCCATCCGCGCCGGCAAGCCCTATCAGTTCGAGAGCGCGAACAGCGCGCATTTCTTTGAGCCGATCCGCATCGGCCAGGCCAAGGAATACTGGGCGCTGGCCGTCAGTGTGCCCTTGCAGAAAGTGACGGCCGAGGCCGACCAGCTGCTGCTGACCACCCTGCTGATCGGCCTGAGCGCGCAGATCATCCTGGCGGTAGTGATGTGGTTATGGATCTCCCGTCTGACCCGCCCACTGGGCAGCCTACGCGACGCGATGCGTGAGCTGGCTGGTGGCGAGGCCGATCTGACCCGGCGCCTGCCGGTCAGCACCGAAGATGAGATCGGCCAGACCTCGATTGCCTTCAACCAGTTCATCCAGTCGCTGGCCGAGATCGTGCGCCATGTGAAGCAGAACGCAGCCGAACTCAATGTACAGATCAATGCCCTGGCCGGCCATGCCGGGCAGATTTCGGCCAGCTCGGCCAGCCAGTCCGATGCCGCCTCGGCCTCGGCCGCGGCGCTCGAACAGATGTCGACCAGCATCAGCCTGATTGCCCAGAACGCCACCGATGCCGGCGAAACCAGCGCCGCGGCCGAACAAGGCGCGCTGGCCGCGGTGCAGGAAGTCAACGATACCGCCGAGGAAATCGGCCGCATCGACCAGACGGTGCGCGAGCAGGCGCAGACCATGCAGCAGCTGGCCCAGCAGACCCAGGCGATCAGCAGCGTGGTGGCCGCCATCCGCGATGTAGCCGAGCAGACTAATCTGCTCGCCCTGAATGCCGCTATCGAGGCGGCGCGGGCTGGCGAGCAAGGGCGCGGTTTTGCCGTGGTGGCCGATGAGGTGCGCAAGCTGGCCGAGCGCACCGCGCGCGCCACCCAGGAAATTGGCCAGACCATCGCCGCGATTCAGCAGGAGACCGAGCTGGCCGTGGCCGGCATCGGCCACACACTCAAGCAGGTGGAAGCCGGTGTGGCGCGTTCCCGCGCGGCGGCCGGCCGTATCGGCCAGATCGCCGACGGCACGCGCCAGACTGCGCAGGGCATGCGCGATATCGCCCTGGCCACGCGCGAGCAGTCCGAGGCGTCCAGCCATATCGCCAGTAATGTCGAGCAGATCACCTCGGCGATCAGCGAGAACGATCTGGCCCTGCGCGAGGCTTCGGCCGCCAGCAGCCAGCTCGCGCAGCTGGCTAGCGAGCTGGAAGCGCTGGTGCTGCGCTTCCGTACCTAGCCGACTCGCAGCAAGAAAAAAGCCGCCCAGTGCAGGGGCGGCTTTTTTCTTGCCAGACCTTACCAGCGGTACCAGCCCCAGTAGGGGTGGAAGGGGCGTCGCTCTGACCATTGCCGCAGCCTTTCCTCCTGACGCACATCATCAAGCTGAGTCTGCTGCATATAGTTGAGCACCGGCTCGGGCAGGCCTTCCTTGCTCAGGCGCACGATATCGCTGGCACTCAGCGCATAAGTCGAGCGGCTCTCGCGCATCATGGCGATGATGGCATCCGGGCTATTGCCCTCGCGGCTCAGTTTCAAGGCTTCATCCACGCTGACCTGGGGCGGCAGCGTGGCGCAGGCAGCCAGCAATAGGGCGGCCGGCAGGCTGATCAGGAATCGGCTAGACATGGTGGTCGGCTCCAGCAAGGAGAATGAGATAGCGTTCAGACCGGGTGAGCGGACAAAAGTGCGCGCTCAGGCCGCCTGTTGCAGGCGTGCCTGCCGGACGAGGTTCGCCGCGAGGCTGTCCAGCCGGCTTTGCTGGCGCGCATCCAGCAGTTGGCCATCTTCGCCAAACGCCGTGTGTGCGCTACCCAGTGCCAGGCTCTGCGGCAGGGTCATCACCCCCAGGGTATGCAGGATGTCGCGTAGATGATTGAGGCCACGCAAGCCACCCAGCGCGCCGGGTGAGGCCGCGCTCAGCGCCGCGACCTTGCCGGCAAATGCCTTGCCACCCTCGATGCGCGACAACCAGTCGAGCGTGTTCTTCATCAGCGCCGACACCGAGGCATTGTTTTCCGGCGAGGCAAGCAGCAGCCCATCCTGCCCGGCCAGCAACGCACTCAGGCCCAACGCGGCCTCGGGCGCCCCTTGGCTCGCTTCCAGATCGCCGTGGTAGAGCGGCATCTCGAAGTCGGCCAGGTCGATCAGACTCACCTCGGCCCCAGCGGCCTGCAAGGCAGCGGCGCCCGCGCGGGCCAGGCGCTTGTTCAGCGATTCGTGCCGCGCGCTGCCGGCAAATACCAGGATGCGTACCGTCATCTCATTCACCTCGCTCAGATGATGTGTTGGCGCGCTGGCGCTCAGGGCAGATCGAACACCAGCACTTCGGCGTCCTGCCCATCGCTCAGTGCGATCAGGGATTCATCCTGCAACTGTAGTGCATCGCCAGCCTGCAGCCGCTCCCCATTCACCAGCAACTGGCCGCGCGCCAAGAATACATAGCCGCGCCGGCCCGGCGCCAGCGACAGGCTGGCCTGCTCGGTCCCATCGAACAAGCCGGCATACAGGCGCGCATCCTGCAGCATGCTCAGCGAACCGTCGGCGCCATCCTGGCTGACCAAGAGGCGCAGACGACCGCGCTTTTCCTCGGCCGGAAAGTGCTTTTCCGCATAGCGCGAAGGCTTGCCCTTGCTGCTCGGCTCGATCCAGATCTGCAGGAAATGCACCGGATCATTGACCGAGGCGTTGTATTCCGAATGCTGGACACCGGTGCCGGCACTCATCAGCTGCACATCGCCAGGCTGAATGGTGGAGCCATTGCCCATGCTGTCGCGGTGCGCCAGCCCGCCAGCCAGCACATAGCTGATGATCTCCATATCGCGGTGGCCATGGGTGCCAAAACCGGCCCCAGGCACCACACGGTCCTCATTGATCACGCGCAAGGGACCAAAGCCCATATGCGCGGGGTGGTAGTAGCTGGCAAAGGAAAAGCTATGGGCTGACTTCAGCCAGCCATGATCGGCATGGCCGCGCTCTGCACTATTGCGACGGATAAGCATGGCATTCCTTCTTTCAAGTATTTGAACAAGTGCTTGTATGCTATGCGGGCTTCATCTGCGCTGATAGCGGAATGATCTGAGCACTTCTATCGAAATATTTGAACAGAAAAACCAGCGCCTCAAGCCGGGTCGAGCGGGCGTTGTAGCAGGTATTTGACGATGCCTTGCGGGAAGCCGCGCAGCGCGCTGACTTCGCGGTAGCCATGGCGCAGATACAGGCCGGGCGCCTGAAAGCTGAAGGTTTCCAGATAGACCTGTGTGCAGCCGCGCCGGGCGGCCAGTGCTTCAAAACGCATCAGCAAGGCGCTGCCCAGACCCTGGCGGCGCTGCTCGGCGCACACCCATAGCTGCTGTAATTCTGCGCACTGGCCCCAACTGCGCCCAAGCGCCCCGCCCAGCAGGCGGCCAGCCGCATCGTGCACGCTACAGACGAGCGCCTGCACCTCGTCCAGCGGCGCGGCGGCCAGATTGGCGGCGTGCAGGCCGCTATCGAGCGCATCCAGCAGCGCGGCCGGCGCCGTCTGCCAGTCCTGCCATTGCAGCATGCTTGAGTCGGCAAGGTGCGTAGTTGCGGCCGACATCGTTCAAAGAATCCGTCGGGCCGATTCACGCATGATCAGCTCCAGCGGCAGCTGGGTCAGCGTGGGCGTTTCGCCATTCAACAGCTGCAGCACAGTACGCGCCGCCTGCTTGCCCATCTCGTACACCGGCTGGCGCACCGTGGTCAGTGGCGGCGTCGTGTAATTGGAGTTCGGTAGATCATCGAAACCGATGATGGAGATATCGTCGGGCACGCGGATACCGCGCCGGTACAGCGCCAGGCGCGCGCCATAGGCGGTCTGATCATTGGCACAGAAGATGGCGGTGAAGCGCTGGCGGGTCTCCAGCAACTCGTTCACCGCCAGCAGGCCGCCCGATTCCTGGAAATTGCCCTGCACGACCAAGGCCGGGTTGAAGGCAATGCCGGCAGCTTCGAGCGCTGCGCGGTAGCCCGCCAGGCGCGCACGCGCGTCGTCATGCTCGGGCAAACCGGCAATAAAGGCGATCTGGCGATGGCCGAGTTCGAGCAGATAGTCGGTCGCCAGGCGTGCGCCCTCCAGCTGATCGAGCGCAATACCGCGCGCCTGGCCGGTATCGATACGCCGCCCGGTGGCCACGATGGGCAGGCGCTCGGCAAAACGGCCGATCTGCTTGTCGCTCAGGCTACCGGACAGGATCACGATGCCGTCCACGCGGCGCGCCATCAGCAGCTCGACCCGTTCAGCCTCTTCATCCGCATGCCAGTGGCCGCTGACAATCAGCGGCGCGTAGCCGGAACCGGCCAGCGCGGCCTCCACGCCCATCAGCGCTTCGGTGAAGAAGGGACTGGCCAAGTCCTGGGTCAGGATGCCGATGGTCATCGCCCGCCCCTTTTTCAAACCCTGGGCAAGCAGATTCGGCTTGTAGCTGAGATTGGCGATCGCGGCTTCGACCGCCTTGCGCTTGTCGTCCGACACGCGCGCCGTACCGTTCAGAATGCGGGATACCGTGCTGGGCGAGACACCGGCGATGCGGGCGACCTCATGCAGGGTGGAGGCGGTGGAAGCGTGCGAGCTTTGCGACATGGGATTCCTGGCATTCAAAAAGCATCTGTGTGCACAAGACATGGCAAGGCCGACAGACGCGGTACTTTCCCAGAAGCGGGAAACGTTTTCAATCGACACGCAGCGCAGGGGCTTGCCGCGAGTCGACGACAGCCAGCGCAATCACCCTTTTGGCAGCAGCGTTGTGGCGAGCTTGCCACGCTGGAATATTTTTCTTGCCGCCAGCGTGGCTTCCTGTTTAGTATGAAACCGTTTTCAAGATCAAGTGAAAACGCACAAGAATAATTGGAGACAGCGCTCAGCCTACCCGGCCGAGCCAATTCGCCAGCTAAGCTGGCCGCCTGCCCAAGCAGGCCCCTGGTGTACGCCCTGCCCCAGCTTGCGCAGCGCGCCACCCGCGGATAAGCAGAGCATTCCCTGATTCATCGAGCCCTGCGCGGCTCACGCTGCACATCGCATTCAAAGCGCTTAGGCTAGGCCCGACTGCTTCGAATCCAAGCTTGAAAACGTTGTCAGAAAAGGACTGCCATGTTGGCTCGCGCGTTCCAGCACACCGCCCTGCTGCTCAGTCTGATGTTGAGCGGCATGGCCATGGCCGACTGCAGCTTCGAGGTAGCCGCGCAGACGCGTGCGGAAGCGTGTCAGCGCCTGCTGGCGCGCAGCATGAACCTGGGCAATATGCTCGAGTTCGAACGCGAGGGCATGTATGGCCCGGTGCTGGAGGCCAAGTTCTTCGACATCATCAAGGCAGCCGGCTTTAGCGCCGTGCGCCTGCCGGTGCGCTGGGACGCACGCGCTGCCTATGAGCCGCCTTACACCATCAACCCGGAATTCTTCGAGCGGGTGGACTGGGCCGTGGCCAATGCGCGCCGCGTTGGCCTCGCCATCATCCTCGACATGCACCACTACACAGCCATGATGAGCGAGCCGGATACCGAGCTGCCGCGCTATCTGGGCATCTGGCAGCAGGTGGCCGAGCACTATCGCGCCGCGCCGGCCGAGGTGATGTTCGAGCTACTCAACGAACCGATGGGCAAGCTCGACGATGCGCGCTGGAATGCCGTCATTGCCAAGACCATTCCGCTGATCCGCCAGAGCAACCCCAAGCGCACGCTGATCGTGGGCGGTACCGACTGGAATGGCTACCGCAAGCTGGCCACGCTGAACCTGCCGGCCGACGACCGCGACCTGATCGCCACCTTTCATTACTACGAGCCGATGCCCGTCACCCATCAGGGGGCGAACTGGGTAGCCGGCGGCAGCGGCTGGCTGGGTACGCGCTGGACCGGCAGCCCGGCCGAGCAGGCCGAACTGGATGGCGCGTTGGATGCGGTGGCCAAGTGGGCGCAGCGCGAGCAAAGACCGGTGCTGCTGGGCGAGTTCGGAGTGTTCTCAGCGGCCGATATGGCTACCCGTACGGCCTGGACCCGCGCCGTGGTGCAAGGCGCCGAGCGGCGCGGCTTTGCCTGGGCCTATTGGGAATTCGGCGCCGGCTTTGGCGCGTACGACACCTTTACCAAGCAGTGGCGCCAGCCACTGCGGGATGCCTTGCTGGGCGGCTAAGCCCGCGCCAAGTGCGATTTTCGCGACAAACTTACATGGAGTTGACAAACAACTAAGCCTAAGCCTCTGTTTGATCTTAGAATGCGCCCAAACGTGAAACCGTTTTCATATCACATCCAGGATTACCTGGAGGAGACAAAGACCATGCAATTCAGCCTCAAGTCCGGCCTTCTGGCCGTTGCCCTCGCCTATTCGGCCCATGCTGCCACCACCATCACCGTGGCCTCCTTCCCCGATCTCGACCGCTCGGCCAAGGCTGCGCTGGACGGTTTCAAGAAGCTGCATCCGGATATCGAGGTCAAGGTGGTGAGCCTGGCCTATGCCGATCACCACAATGCGATGACCACGGCCCTGGCCACCGGCGCCAATCTGCCGGACGTGATGGCGGTCGACTACGACTTCATCGGCAAATTCTCCGAATCAGGCGGCCTGGAAGACCTGGCCAAGGCGCCTTACAACGGCCTGCAGTACAAGAGCCAGATTTCGCGCTTCTCGCTGCCACAAGGCATGTCCGATACCGGCGCCCTCGCCGCCATTCCCACCGATATCGGCCCGGGTGCGCTGTTCTACCGCAAGGACATCCTCGATAAGGCCGGCGTAAGCGAAGCCGAGCTGACCAAGTCCTGGGACAGCTATCTGGCTGCCGGCAAGAAGGTGAAGGCCGCAACCGGCGCCTATATGCTGGCCAATGCAGTCGACCTGAAGGACATCATCATCCGCGCCAACCTCAAGGATGGCGAAGGCGTGTACTTCGACGCCAAGGGCAATGCCCTGGTCGACAATGCGCGTTTCGTGAAGGCCTTCGAAGTGGCCAAGGCCGCCCGTGTAGCCGGCATCGACGGCAAGATCGGCGCCTGGTCGAACGAATGGTCGGAAGGCTTCAAGCGCAACCAGATCGCCACCCAGATGATGGGTGCCTGGCTGGCCGGCCATCTGAAGAACTGGCTGGCGCCAACCCAGAAAGGGTTGTGGCGTTCTGCCCAGCTGCCCAACGGCGCTTACGCCGCTTGGGGCGGCAGCTTCTACGCAATCCCGAAAAAGACTGAGAACAAAGCCGCAGCCTGGGAACTGATTAAGTACCTGACCCTGAACAAGCAGCAACAGATTGCCGCCTTCCGCGCCGTGGATGCCTTCCCCTCACTGATCGAGGCACAGAACGACAGCTTTATCGACGAGCCGATCGAATACCTGGGTGGCCAGAAGGCGCGCCAGCTGTGGCGCGTGGCAGCCGGCAAGATTCCGGCCAGCACGGTGGACAAGTTCGACAGCGTGGCCAAGGAGATCGTCAATTCCGAGCTGGAGAAGGTCCTCGAGCAGAACAAGGACATCAAGGCAGCCCTGGCCGATGCCAAGGCGCTGATCAAGCGTCGCGTGCGTCGCTAATGTCTTGCTGAGCACGCTGCCCGCCTGGCGGGCAGCGGCAAGCCGGGGTGCGTTTCGGCCCGCCCCGGCCTGCAGCCTGAAATCCTGCCGTAATGAGCGATTGCCATGTCCTTGTCCGACCCTTCCACGCTGGCGCTAGAGAGCACCATGGATAAAGCCGCCCCCCGCCGCCGCAAGCTGCGCCCCTGGGACTGGGCACCTTATGTGTTCATCAGCCCCTTCTTTATTCTGTTCGCGGTGTTCGGCGTGTTTCCCATGCTGTTCTCCATCTATCTGTCCTTCCATACCTGGGATCCGGCCGCCGGCCTGAGCGCCATGCGCTGGGTGGGCATAGAGAACTACACCTTCACGCTGACCGACGACTGGTTCCAGAAGTCGGTGTTCAACACCGCCTGGATCGCCGTGGTGGCCGGCGCGCCCCAGCATCTGATCGCCATTCCGCTGGCCTTCTTCCTGCATACCGCTTTCGGGCGCTGGCGTAATGCCGTGGTGGGCTTTTACTTCCTGCCCTTCATCACCTCCTCGGTGGCGATTGCGCTGGTGTTCACCACCCTGTTCTCGCGTGACTATGGCGTGATCAACCAGGTACTGACCCAGCTCGGTCAGCTGCCAGTGCTCGAGTGGATCTTCCCGCAACAAAAGATCGATTGGGGCCAGCCCGAATACACGAAGTGGATGATTTCCTTCGTGGTGTTCTGGCGTTATGTGGGCTGGAACACGGTGCTGTATCTGGCCGCCATGCAGACCATCCCCAAGGACCTGTACGAGGCCGCCACCATGGACGGCGCGGGCAAGCTGCAGCAGTTCTGGCATATCACCGTACCCATGCTCAAGCCGATGATGTTCTTCGCCATCACGCTGACCATCATTGGCAATCTGCAGCTGTTCGAGGAGCCCTTCATCATCACCGGCGGCACCGGCGGCATCGACCAGGCCGGCAAGACCGCGGCCATGCATATGTATAACACCGCCTTCATGGACGGCGACTTCGGTACCGCCTCGGCCGTGGCCTGGCTGCTGTTTATCGCAATTGCCCTGTTGACCTGGGTGAACAACAAGATCTTCGCCAAGAGCGGCATGAAGGACTGAGCATGAAAGCCAAACTCAACCCCGCTTACCTGAGCGCCTACGCCATCGTACTGGGCGGCGCCGTCATCATGCTGATGCCGTTCTGGTTCATGTTCGTGTTTGCCACCCATAGCGATACCGACATCCTCAGCGTGCCGCCGCCGATGTGGTTCGGCGATGCCTTCCTCGACAATATGCGTCTACTGCTCGGCCGCCTGCCTTACTTCTGGCACAACCTGGGCATGAGCTTCTACGTGGCCATCGCCACCACCGTGCTCAATCTGTTCTTCTGCAGCCTGGCCGGTTACGCATTTGCCATGTTCGAGTTCAAGTACAAGGAATACCTGTTCGCTGGCGTGCTAAGCACCATGCTGCTGCCCGCCTTCCTGGGCATGATTCCCTCGGTGCTGATCATGACTGGGCTGGGCTGGATGAACGAACCGCGTGCGCTGATCGTACCGGCCGCCTGCGGCGCGATGGGCGTGTTCATGATGCGCCAGTTCATCGGCTCGGCCATTCCCAAGGAATTGCTCGAGGCCGCACGCATCGATGGCTGCGGCGAGTTCGGCATCTATTGGCGCATCGTGGTCCCCTTGATCACGCCGGCCTTCGGCACCCTGGGGCTGATCACCTTTATCGGCGCGTGGAACAACTTCATGGGCCCCTTGGTGATCATGAACGATATGCAGATGTACACCGTGCCCTTGGCGCTGCGTTCGCTGTCCGGCACCGGCCAGGTGCCCTGGGGCGCCATCTCGGCCGGTTCGGCCGTGGCGGTGCTGCCGCTGCTGGTGCTGTTCGTCATCACTTCGCGCCGCCTGATCGAAGGCCTGACCGCCGGCGCCGTGAAAGCCTGACCCCCTATTCACGGGCAGCCCGGCTGCCCTAGCCCAAACCCGGCAGCACGGCTGCCAAGCCAAACCGATGCGGGCCACAGGCCCAGGAGATACGTAGCATGAGCAACACCCGCTTTCCCACCCACTTCCTCTGGGGCGTCGCCACCAGCGCCTTCCAGATTGAAGGCGCCGGCCAAGAGGACGGCCGCGGCGCCTCGATCTGGGACACCTTCTGTGCGACCCCGGGCAAGATCATTGACGGCAGCCATGGCCTGGTCGCCTGCGATCACTACCACCGCTATGCCGAGGATGTGGCGCTGATCGCCAGCCTCGGTTGCAAGGCCTACCGCTTCTCGATGGCCTGGCCACGCGTGCAGCCGTTGGGCGAAGGCGCCTGGAATGAAGCCGGTTTCGCCTTCTACGAGCGCCTGCTTGACGAGCTGGACAAGCACGGTCTGGAAGCCCATCTGACCCTCTATCACTGGGACCTACCGCAAGCCCTGCAGGACAAGGGCGGCTGGCTGAGCCGGCTGACCTGCGAGCGCTTTGCCGACTACGCCGCCGAAGTCGCGCGTCGCTTTGGCTCACGGGTGAAAACGATTGCAACCCATAACGAACCCTGGTGTACCGCCCAGCTCGGCCACGGCAATGGCCAGTTCGCGCCCGGCTATGCCAGCACCGCCATGGCCGCCCAGGTCTCGCACCATCTGCTGCTCTCACATGGCCTGGCCCTGCAGGCGATGCGCGCGGTCGGCTGCCAGGCCCAGCTCGGTATCGTGCTCAATCAGGCGCCGTCCTATCCCGCCACCGACAAGCCGGCCGATGCCGAAAAAGCCGCGCTCGACTACGACCTGTATGTGAGCTGGTATATGGACCCGCTGTTCTACGGCCGCTATCCGGCACGCGCACTGCAGCATCTGGGCCATCTTGCGCCGCGCGTGCTTGAAAACGATTTCGACATTATCAAGCAGCCTCTCGACTTCCTCGGCATCAACTACTACACGCGTGGCTGGGCCAGCACCGATGAGCCGCCGATTCCCGCCCCCTGCAAGCTGGGCGTCAACGATATGGGCTGGGAAATCTATCCGGAGGGTCTGACCGACCTCTTGCTGATGCTCAAGCGCGATTACCCGCTACCGCCGGTCTACATCACCGAAAACGGCATGGCGAACGCCGACAGCCTGAGCGGCGATGGCGCGGTGCACGACCCAGAGCGGATCGAATACCTGCGCCTGCACTTCGAAGCCATGCAAGCCGCCATCGCCCAAGGCGTGGATCTGCGCGGCTATTTCCTGTGGAGCCTGCTCGACAACTTCGAGTGGAACTCCGGCTATGCCAAGCGTTTCGGCATCGTCTACGTCGACTACGCCAGCCAGCAGCGCACGCTGAAAGACAGTGCGCACTGGTATCGCGAATTCATCACCAGCCGCGGCTGAACTGGGAGACAGAGCAATGGCCCATCTTTCCCTGCGCAATCTGAGCAAGCGCTACGACAACAATCCGCCCGTGATCGAGAACCTGAACCTGGATATCCACGACGGGGAATTCATGGTCTTTGTCGGCCCGTCCGGCTGCGGCAAATCCACGCTGATGCGCATGATCGCTGGCCTGGAAGAAATCAGCGCCGGTGAGCTACATATCGGCGGCGAGCTGGCCAATGACACGCCACCGGCCGAACGCGGCGTGGCCATGGTGTTCCAGAGCTATGCGCTCTACCCGCATATGACGGTGGGCGAAAACATGGGCTTCGCACTCAAGCTGGCCGGCAAATCCAAGCAGGAAGTCGCCCAGGCAGTCGGCCGCGCAGCCGAGATCCTGCAGATCTCGCATCTGCTCGAGCGCAAGCCGAAGGCGCTATCAGGCGGCCAGCGCCAACGCGTGGCCATCGGCCGCGCCATCGTGCGCAAGCCCAAGGTCTTCCTGTTCGACGAACCGCTGTCCAACCTCGATGCCTCGCTGCGCGTGCAGATGCGCATCGAGCTGTCCAAGCTGCACAAGGAACTGGGCACCACCATGATCTACGTGACCCATGACCAGGTGGAGGCGATGACCCTCGGTGACCGCATCGCCGTGTTCAACCAGGGCCGTATGGAACAGCTGGGCGCGCCGCTCGAGCTGTATGAGCGCCCGGCCAACCAGTTCGTGGCTGGCTTCCTGGGCTCGCCCAAGATGAACTTCGTGCCCTGCCAGCTCAAGGATGCCAGCAGCAGCGAGATCACCCTGAGCGTGGCCGGCGACAACCGGCTGGTGCTGCCCAGCAGCCACACGATTGCCGCGCGCGGCGATATCACCCTGGGCGTGCGCCCCGAGCATCTGCACATCGTGCCGCTCGAGCAGGGCTTCCGCGCACGCGTCGATCTGCTTGAACACCTGGGTGATGCCGAGATCGTCTACCTGGAACTGGCCGGCAGCGAGCAGCCGATTGCCATCAAATTGCCCAGCGGCGGCCACGGCCTCAAGCAGGGCGACCTGGTCGGCCTGCGCCCCGATGCTGCACGCGCCGTGCTGTTCGGCAAGCAGGGCCAGGCCATCCGACTGCAATAAGCCCTCGCTAGCGCAGCCAACCGTCGCCGCAAGGGGCGAGCTGCGCATAGAGATGACAACGATTTCATAACCGGTGCCGTGCGGCACCACAGCCCTACCCCGCCCTGTGCGGGTTTCCAAAACCAAGAAGGAGACACACGATGCAAAGCAAGCTCAAACACTGCCTGGCCGCCCTGATGCTGGCCGGCCTGGTCAGCCCGGTACTGGCCGATGACAGCAGCCTGGAATTTCACGGCTATATGCGTGCTGGCGTAGGCGTCAACACCAAGGGTGGTGGTCAGGTCTGCTTCAATATGAATGGCGTGTCGCACTGGCGTCTGGGCAATGAGTGCGATTACACGATCGAACCGACCTTTATCTACAACGCTGCCAAGAGCCCCGAGTACGGCAACTGGAAAATCACCTTCATGCCTTCGGTGTACCGCGCCTATGGCCAGGGTGAACTGGGTGGCGAGGTGAAGGATGCCGGCGGCAATGTGGTGGGCAACTTCAATGGCACCGACGAGCTGGTGACCCGCTTCGGCCAGGTTTTCATCAGCAGCGAGAAGATTCCGGCACTGGGCAATGGCGGTGTGTGGGCCGGTCGGCGCTTCTACGACCGCGTGCAACTGGGTATCAACGACCACTTCCTGGAAAACCACGACAGCGATGGCGCCGGTATCGAGAATGTGGAAGTGGGCGCGGCCAAGTTCAGCTATGCCTTCCTGATGAACCCGCGCACCGGCACCACCAGCGCCAACGAGCAGGCTTACGAGCACGCCTTCCGCATCACCGACATTCCGACCTTCGGTAAGGATCATGCGCTGGACATCTACTTCGGCCGCAGCGATCTATCCTCCAGCGAGAACCAGACCACGGGCGCAGCCAAGAAGGAAGGCGATGCCACCACCCGCCTAGGCCTATACCACAAGAGCAATGGCCTGATTGGCAATGGCGGCACACTGATCGGCTTCCGCGTGCAAACCAATGATGCGGCCCGCAATGCCTTTGTCGCCTTCCAGCAAACCGGCTCCTTCGGCGCCACGGCCTGGGACTTCATCACCGAGTTCCACCGTAACACCGACAAGGTCACCGACAAGAGTACCAAGATCTTCACGCTGGGCGGCCGTACCGACACCCATATCGCCGGCCCATTCCGCTTCCTGGCAGAGCTTGGCCACGACAATGTGAAGGCCGACGGCCAGGATGCCGCCAATCTGACCAAGCTGACCCTGGCTACCGCCGTCTCAGCCGGCAAGGATGCTGGCTCGCGCCCCACCGTACGCTTCTTTGTCACCCATGCACGCTGGAACGATGAGGCCAAGGCCTATCTGTCCTCCAGCTGGGTCAGCGGCCCGCGCTTTGCCAGCGTGTTCGGCAATGCCAAGAGCGGCACCTCGGTGGGTGCCCAGGCCGAAGCCTGGTGGTAAGCACTTAGCCCGTCAGGGCAGCATGACTTCACTCCTCTCCAAAAGAGGTTCGCGGTGTGGCGTAAGCCACGCCGCTTTTTTTTGTTGCACACATACATCAATGCAGCAGAGTACTGGAATCAAGAAAATATACACGTGTACATTTATAGCCATTCAACGCTAAGCGGCTGTTTCCACAGTCGATTGATGAGCGGAACACGATTAGACCGCAGACTATTTACTTACTTTGAACTTACTCAGTTCTTACTTTTATTTGACATTTAACTTACTCAAATCTGACAATCCGCTCGCACTCAAGCTAAGACCGGTCTGCAATCGGTCAGAAGCGCACCCACCATCACATCCAGGCCAACCTGGAGGAGACAAGTCAGATGATCAGCAGCACCCGCCCTGCGCCCTCCTAGCGCTTTTTTTTGCAGCGCCATCCAAAGCGCTTTGAAAAACCACTGAACACGCGCAGACCCTGACCAGCCAACGCTTTGCGCACGCTGGCGGAACACTGTTTTTTGTTGACCCTGGCGGTCGACGGGGACCGGCTACGCCTGAAAAAGCCAGGCCGGCAGATTGCACCACCTCATGGAGACCTAAAGCCCAGACACACCCTGCCGTACCCGCCCTCGTCCCGCCATCCGGCAGCGCGAGGCAAGCCCTTGGCCAGCTGGCCATGGCCCTGAACTCAGCCCAAATAAAACCCAAGTGGAGACACCATGAACTACGCCGTACGCAGCAGCATCCTCGCCATCAGCGCCGCCCTCGCCACCCTGCCCGCCCTGGCACTGGACCTGAATGCCAATATCGAATTCGACACCAACTATGTGAGCACCGAGAAGGGCAATACCGCCTATGTGGGCGCCCCGGCACGCGGTGCCACGCAAAACGGCCGTGTGGAACTGAATGCGCTGGCCAAGGGCATCAATGGCGACGGCTTCGTGGCCGCCAAGGCCAGCTTCCTGGCCAAGCGCGATAGCGATGTCGCTGACGACGATCTGTGGGTGCAGTTCGGTACCAGCACCGCCGACCTCAAGCTCGGCCGCTTCGAAGCCGCCGACCTGTTCCCGCTCGGTCGCGACACCATCGTGCCCTTCGCCGGCTTCGATGCCTATCGTGCCCACTTGCTGCGTGGCCGTACCGGTGCCGATGTGCTGCAAGCCGCGCTGACCGTGAACGCCAGCGAAGCGGTGTCCTTTGAGCTCGGCCTGGTTGAGCGTAGCGCTGATGCCGGTACCGCCCAGGTCACCAAGGGTCTGCGCCCGGTGGTAACGGTCAAGTTTGGCGATTTCAGCGTACGTGCTGGTGTGGAAGCGCTGAAGTTTGAAAGCTTCAATGGCGGCAATACCGAGAGCGTGAACCGCACCGGTGCCGCGCTGACGGGTAGCTACTACCTGAGCAATGGCAGCCTGAACCTGAACGTGGCGCAAGGTAAGAACGCGGCCGACGACAAGACCACCACCGTGGGCCTGACCGGCGTGATCGGCGCGCTGGGCGGCGGCGTGATCAGCGGTAAGGCTGGCGATGCCAAGGTGAACACCGTTTACGTGACCTACGCCCTGCCGCTGATGGGTGTGAAGAACGCCACCATCACGCCGGCCCTGGCCTTCAGCCAAGGCAGCGGCAGCAATACCGCCGAAGATGTGACCGCTCTGCGCGTGCGCATCAACTACGGCTTCTAAAGCTATCGTGGGCAGGCGTAAGCCAGCCCCGCCCGCCAGCAGCGCCGGCGGGCTAGATCACTCCTTATGCGCGGCCTGGGGCACACCGCCCCGACCGCGCTTTTTTGCGTGCCTAGGCATGGGGGTGTTAGGGAGGAAGCGCTATGTATTGCGGACAGGCATTCAGCCTAGCCAGGGCAGGATCAGGTAGAGCAGACCCGCGGCCGGCAAGGCGGCCAGCGCATCGTCGAGCATCACGCCAAAGCCGCCCTTGATACGCGCGTCGAACCAACTGATCGGCCAGGGCTTACTGATATCGAACAGGCGGAAAAGCGCAAAGGCGGCTGCCAGCGCCAGCGGCGCCGTACCGGCCATGGCCAGCAGCGGCAACATGGCCACGATCTCGTCCCAGACGATGGCGCCATGATCGGACACCCCGAGCGCCTTGCCAGTCTTATCGCAGGCCCAGATACCAAGCAGGAACAGCGGTATCGCAAGCAGGGCAATCTGCATCGGGCTCAGCCACAGACTGAGCAGCAGATAAAAGGGAATCGCGGCAAGCGAGCCGAAGGTGCCGGGCGCCTTGGGCGCGAGGCCGCTGCCAAAACCCAGCGAGAGGAAATGGGCCGGATGGGAGAGCAGCAGTTTGCAATCAACTTGGCGTTGGGCGGGCATGATGGTCAAGCAAAGTGATTAAAGCCAGTTTGCGCGAGGGCCAACGGCTGACCGACCGCATCGAGCACCTGCACGCCCTGCCCGGCCGCCATGCTGCCCACCCGGCACAAGGGCAGCTTGAGCTCGCTGGCCAATGCCTGCACAGCAGCGCGCTGTGCGGGGGCAGCAGTAAAGCACAGCTCGTAATCATCGCCACCGGCCAGCAGGCAGACATCGAAGTCCGGCAGCGCCAGCACCTCGTCGCTCAGCGCGGGTTGGGGCAGATCCAGCAGATTCAAGGTAGCGGCCAAGCCGGAACGGCGCGCGATATGGGCAAGATCCGCCACCAGGCCGTCGGAGATATCGATGGCAGCCGAGGCAAGACCAAGCAGGCGGCGCCCCAAGGTTACGCGCGGCTGCGGCCGATCGAGACGCGCCGCGCAATAGGCAAGGTCGGCATCGGCCAGTTGCAGGCGGCCATAGCGATGACGCACCGCCATCGCGGCCGCGCCGGTCGGGCCGGACAGCCAGATATCGTCACCCGCCTGCGCGCCATCGCGGCGTAAGGCCAGGCCGGCTTCGACTTCGCCGATGATCTGGATCGCGATATTCAAGGGGCCGGCCGTGGTGTCGCCGCCAATCAGCGCCACGCCATATTGATCGGCCAGCGCGAACAGGCCTTCAGAGAACGGAGCGAGCCAAGCTGGGTCGGCCTTGGGCAAGGCAATGCACAGGGTGAACCAACGCGGCTGGGCGCCCATGGCGGCCATATCGGACAGATTGACCGCCAGCGCCTTCCAGCCCAGCGCATACGGGTCGGTATCAGCAAAGAAATGCCGCCCTTCGAGCAGCATATCGGCCGAAATGGCCAGCTGCCGGCCGGCAGACGGCGCCACCAGCGCCGCATCGTCGCCCACACCCAAAACGGCAGCGGGCGTGGCGCGGGTGAAATAGCGCCGGATCAGGTCGAATTCATCCAGCGCCATGGCCAGTGCTTCGCCCGTCTCAGCGACGTTTGTTGCGGGCGGCTTCCACTTCCGCGCCGCGTACTTCCAGCGCCAGCTTGTCCAGCACGCCGTTCACGAAGCGATGACCGTCAGTGCCACCAAAGGTCTTGGTGATCTCGATGGCCTCGTTGATGATCACCGCATACGGGGTTTCCGGCTTGCTGATCAGCTCGAAAGCCGCCACCAGCAAGGTCGCGCGCTCGACCGGGCTCACGTCGACCTCGTCACGGTCCAGATGCGGCACCAGGCGTTCCTTCAGGCTGCTCGCATCGCGCATCGCACCGTAGAAGATCTCGCGGAACAGGTTCTCATCCGCGCGGGCAAAGCTGGTGCTGCTATCGCGCAGAAAGCGTTCGATCTGGGTCACCGTATCGCCGGTCAGCTGCCATTGGTACAGGCCCTGCACGGCGAATTCACGCGCGCGGCGACGCGAGGATTTTTGCGGTGCCTTCTTGATGTCCTTGGCTTCTTCTTGGGTCATGCTGGTTCCAGTCAATGCGAAAGCGCGGCCAGGGCCGCGCCAGGGTGTTTCAGAGTAGGCCGGCTGGCCGTCTTACATCTTCAGTTGCGCACGCAGGTTCTGCTGCAAACGGGCCATTTCCACCGCCACGCGCGCCGCATCGCTGCCTTTTTCCTGCATGCGCACCAGAGCCTGGTCATCGTTCTCGGTGGTCAGGATCGCATTGGCGATCGGGATGCCGAAGTCGAGGCCGACCTGGGTCACGCCCGAACCCGACTCATTCGAGACCAACTCGAAGTGATAGGTCTCGCCACGGATGATGGCGCCCAGGGCGATCAGCGCATCGAACTTGCCCGACTTGGCCATGGTCTGCAGCACGAGCGGAATTTCCAGCGCGCCGGGCACGCTGGTCAGCAGCAGGTCGGCATCGGCCACGCCCAGGCGGGCCAGCTCATCGCGGCAGGCGGCCAGCAGGCCACCGCAGACATCGCTATTGAAGCGGGCGGTGACGATGCCGATACGCAGACCTGCGCCGTCGAAGTGGGATTCGATTTCCGGAATGGTGTCAAAACGGGGCATGGCAGACCTTGCTGGGCTAGCCGCCGCGCCAAACGCGGCCGCAGGCTAATTCGTTGAAAAAAGGGCGGAATTCTAGTGTTTTACCGCCTTGGGGTCAAAACAATCAGGCTTCCCGGAAGCCTGTCACCTCAAGACCGAAGCCGGTCATGCTCGGCATCTTGCGCGCCGGCGAGAGCAGTCTCATCTTGCCCACGCCCAAGGACTTCAGCATCTGGGCGCCTACGCCATAGGTGCGCAAGTCCCATTTCTGCGGGTTGTTCAGATTCAGCTCGGGCAGCGCACGCGCCAGCAGCTCTTCGCCGGTTTCCGGCCGGTGCAGCAGAATCAGCACACCTCGACCGGCCGCATTGATCGCCTCCAGGCTCTGGTAAATACCCCAGCTATGGCGGGTCTGGCCGGCATCCATCCAATCGATCACGCTGAGCGGTTCATGCACACGCACCAGCACCTCGTCCTGCGCGCTGAAGCTGCCCTTGACCAGGGCCAGATGGGTGACCTGGCTGCCCTGCTCGCGGAAGGCCGACAGCTGGAATTCACCCGCCGGCGTGGTGACCGTACGCTCGCCCATCTTTTCCACCAGCGATTCCGTACGGCTGCGGTACTGGATCAGGTCGGCAATGGTGCCGATCTTCAGGCCATGTTGCTCAGCAAACGGGATCAGCTCGGGCAGGCGCGCCATGGTACCGTCGTCATTCATCACTTCGCAGATCACCGAGGCAGGCAGGCAGCCGGCCATGCGCGCCAGATCGCAACCGGCTTCAGTGTGGCCGGCACGGGCCAGCACACCACCTTCGCGCGCCATCAGTGGAAAAATATGCCCAGGCTGCACGATATCGGCCGGCTTGGCGTGCGGGGCCACGGCGGCCAACACGGTACGCGCGCGGTCGGCCGCCGAAATGCCGGTGCTGACGCCCTCGGCCGCCTCGATGCTCAAGGTGAAGTTGGTGCCGTGCGAGGCGCCGTTCTTGCTCACCATCAGGGGCAGGTTCAGCTGCTTGCAGCGCGCTTCGGTCAGCGTCAGGCAGATCAGGCCGCGCGCATGCTTGGCCATGAAGTTGATTGCTTCCGGCGTCACATGCTCGGCAGCCATGACCAGGTCGCCTTCGTTCTCGCGGTCCTCGTCGTCCATCAGGACGATCATGCGGCCGGCGGCCAGTTCGGCGATCAGGTCAGGAATCGGGGAAATTTGCATGGTTTCAATCAGTCTTTCGGCAGGCGATCAGGCATTGCCCATACGCTTTTTCAGGGCTTCGAACGGTTCGGTCTCGGGCAGCATGCGCTCGAGATAGCGGGCGATCAGGTCGACTTCCAGATTGACCTTCTCGCCCACCTTCAGGTGTTTCAGATTGGTGACCTGCACGGTATGCGGAATCAGGTTCACCGACAGGATGCAGCGATCGGCCATGTCCTTGACCTGATTGGTGGTCAGCGACACGCCATTGATCACGATAGAGCCCTTGATGGCGATAAAGCGCGCCAGGGATTTGGGTGCCTGCACCACCAGCTGCCAGCTCTCGCCGATCTGGGCGAACTTCATCACCTCGCCCACCCCATCGACATGGCCCGAGACCAGGTGGCCATCCAGGCGGTCGCCAAAGCGCAGCGCCTTTTCCAGATTCATCTCGCGGCCCGGTTCTTCCAGGCCAACGGTGCAGCGCAGCGATTCGGCCGAGATATCGAACTTGAAGCTGTGCGGGCCCTTGTGCACGACGGTCATGCAGGCGCCATTCACAGCAATGCTGTCGCCCAGCTTCACATCGCTCATATCCAGCGTCTCGCTGGCAATCATCACGCGCAGGCCTTCGCCCTCCAAGGGTTGCACCGTGGCGATCTTGCCGGTGGCTTCGATAATGCCGGTAAACATGCGCTTCCTTTCGCGGGCCGGCGCCATAGGGGCGCCAGTCTATGGAGGTTCAATCGGCTGCCGGCTTGCGGCAGGCCTGCAATTTCAATGGCCAGCTGACCCGCAGGGCAGCGCCAGCCGCGGGCCAGACCGCTGCCAGCTGTTCGGCCACGGCCGGTAGCGGATCGTGGCCACGGTCTTCTTTATAGCGCTGGGTGGCCGACCAAGTGCCCAGATAACCGACCAGCGCAGCCAGATCCCACTCGAGGCTCATTTCTAGCGCTGGCGTAGCCAGGCGCGGATAAGGCAGTGCCAGGCCGGCGTAGCCCTGTTCTATCCAGCGCCGCTCAGGCGGCCAGTAGGGGCCGATGGTGTCGTGGTAGTACTTGCCAACAATTGCATCCACCGCTGGCGTGCAGCTGAAAACTTCATAACACCAGACCGCCAGCACGCCACCAGGCTTCAGCACACGCGCGGCTTCCTGCATAAAGGCCGGCAGGTCGAACCAGTGCAGCGCCTGCGCCACCGTGATCAGGTCGGCGCTGGCATCGGCCAGGCTGGCATGCTCGGCGGCTTCCTGCCGGTAGTCGATATTGGGGCGGTACAAGGCCTTTGCAAGCTGCTCGGCCGAGGGCTCACTGGCAATCACTTGCGCAAAGCGCTCGGCCAGCGCCGCGGCAGCCTGACCATTGCCGGTAGCCACATCCCAGGCCAGCGCGGTGTCGCTCACCTGCCCGGCCAGCCAGTCATACAGCACAGCGGGGTAATGGGGCCGGAACTGCGCATAGGCGCCCGCCTGCTGGCTGAAGTGATCTTTGAAAGCGGGTGTGGACATCAGGCCTCTCAATCGAATCGCAATGTGTAGCGCAGATCCGCGCCAACCTGGCGCAGATCGGCCACGCGCGGGCTGAACTTGTCAGCCAGGCGCGCCAGGCTGAAGTCGGCCAGATCGGCGGCCGCGCTGCCAAGCAGGACGGGCGCCTGATACAGCACAATCTCATCCACCAAGCCGCTTTGCAGCCAGGCGCCATTCAGGCGTCCGCCCGCCTCCACCGTCACCTCGTTCATGCCGCGCTGGCCAAGCAGCTGCAGCGTAGCGGCGAGGTCGATACGTCCGTGCGCATCGGGCAAGGCCAGCAGCTCGGCTCCAGCTTGCTCCAGCGCCGCGCGTTGCGCCGAGTCGATCTGCGACACCAAGAGCAAGGTCTGGCCGGGCGCCTGCAAGAGGCGCGCATCCGGGCGCAGCTGGCCGCGACTATCGAGCACCACGCGCAAGGGCTGCCGCCCGGTCCAGGCCTGGCCATCCAGCTCGCGCACCGTCAGCTGCGGGTCGTCCTTCAGCACCGTACCGCTGCCAGTCAGCATCGCGCAGGAACGCGCACGCAGCTTCTGCACATCGGCCCGCGCGGCCGGGCCGGTAATCCACTGGCTCTCGCCATTGGCTAGCGCGGTCTTGCCGTCCAGGCTGGCGGCAATCTTCAGGCGCAGCCAGGGGCGGCCGCGTTCGATCCGGCTGAGAAATCCCTTCAGCGATTCACGCGCCTCGGCCTGCAAGAGGCCAAGCTCGGTCTGGATGCCCGCCTCGCGCAGCATGGCCAGACCACGCCCGGCCACCAGCGGGTTGGGATCTTGCTGGGCGGCCAGCACGCGGGCAATGCCAGCGTCGATCAGGCCCTTGGCGCAAGGCGGCGTGCGGCCGAAGTGGGCGCAGGGTTCGAGCGTCACATAGGCCGTCGCACCGGCCAGCGCCTCGCCCTGCGCCAAGGCGTCGCGCATCGCCATCACCTCGGCATGCGCGCCACCCGCAGCCTGGCTATGGCCACGGCCAATGATGCGGCCATCGCGCACCAGCACGCAGCCGACCGAGGGATTGGGCGTGCTGATATAGCGTCCGCCCTCGGCAATGCGCAGGGCTTCGGCCATGAAGGCATGATCGGCGCCGCTATAGCTCATCGACGTTGTGCAATCAATTCGGCCAACTGCGGCGACAGCTTGTGGCGCCAGCGCGCACCCAGCGCCTCGCCATGCTTGTTCCACCATACGCCGGCAAATACGAGGCCCAGGCCCAAGAGGCTGAGCACAAAGGCAAACAGCAGGCTGTCCTTGAACACATCCCAGGCCAGATAGCCAAGGTAGCCGGTCACCCCCAGGCCGCCGAACACGGCGAACACCCGGCGGGACAGCACGGCGCCGATGAAGATCAGGCCCAGATTGATCAGACAGTAGAGGAATTTACCGAGCTGGCTGCCCGAATCCATGCTGCTGAGCGCGCCCCAGAAGGCCAGCAGACCGAATAGATAAAGCCAGAAGGCGAAGTCGCGCGGGTCACGCCGCGTGGCGAGGTCGATGCGTAGTGCAAGGCCCAGCATGGCGAGGCCAAACCCCAGCGAGACGAAGCGGCGCAGATTCCACAACTGCTCGTAATAGCCCCAGGCTTCGCTGCCATCGTCCACGCCGAAGGCAATCCAGGCCGCCACGTCCATGCTCAGATACCAGAGCGTGACCGCCACCGGCATGGTCATGAAGGGCAGGCGGTAAAGCCAGAGCATGACGGCCGCCGCCGCCAAGGTGGCCAACTCCAGAAACAGCCAGCGCCAATCGATGTAATGGTGGTAATCGCTATAGCGGCCACCACTCTCCCAATGTCCGAGTGCTGCCTGCACGCCATACACAGCCAGCGGCACCAGCACGATGGTCAGCGTGAACAGGATGCCGGCAGGAATCGGCAATGTCTTGACCTGCAGGAACCACAGGCCCAGACGCCAGGCGAGAAAGGCATAGGCAACGGCAAACACGGTCAGCGAGCCCGCACCCCAGGTCGCATAGCCCACCGTCATGAACAGACTCATCGCGGCAATCGCGATCATGCCGCCCAGGTAATAGAGCACATGCGAGAACTGGAACTGCGCCTGGGTCTGCGGCTGGCTACTCAGGAAAGCCCACAAGGCCTGCGCCTGGCCGGCCTGCAGGATGCCGGCACTTTCGGCGCGTTCGAGGTCGGGGCGGGAGATTTTCATGCTTGATCCTTCGCGCGCCTTAGCATCCAGCAGTAATAGCCGCCCAGCAGCACGCCATATGCACACAGGTAGTAGAGCGCATCGATGGCGCTGGGCATGCTGAAAAGGGGCTGTTCAGCTGGTGCAGGGCTGCCCAGCACCGCGTAAAACCCATGTCGCCCAGCGACGGCCAGCAATGCAATCAGTAGCAAAGCCTTGAATCCGGGCCGCAGTGCTTTCCTTGCGCTCACTTCTTGCTCACCTCACGGATCGCATCGCGGAAATCGTCCACATCCTGGAAGCTCTTGTATACCGAGGCGAAGCGGATATAGGCGACCTTGTCGAGCTTGGCGAGCTCGGCCATCACCATCTCGCCGATGCGGCGTGAGTCGATTTCGCGTTCACCCATGGCCAGCACCTTCTGGTCGATGCGTGCAATCGCCTCGTCCACCAGGGCGGTGGGCACCGGGCGCTTGTGCAGCGCACGCTGAAAGCTGGTGCGCACCTTTTCACGGTCGTAATCGGCGCGGCTGCCATTGGCCTTGACCACCTGTGGCGCGCGCACTTCGGCCATTTCAAATGTGGTGAAGCGCTTGTCGCAGCTCGTGCATTTGCGGCGGCGGCGTATGCTGTCGCCCTCTTCCGAGACGCGGGTATCCACGACCTGGCTATCGAGGGCGCCACAGAACGGGCATTTCATCGGGCATCTCCGGCTGCGTGAACTCGCGCCATTCTACCCGCAAGCCCGCATCAAATCTCGCTTGGCGCGCTGGCAGGCCGCGGGCAGCCCGTCGCAGCAATGCCATTTGCATATTGCATTTCACCCAGACTGGCTAATAGGGCTAACCCGCATGTGGAAAACACGGATGGCCGGCTTGAACACAGACGTGGAGAATTTACTCCGTTGTCATAGACGACCCGTCCGGGACGATAGGTTGTCGGGGCAATACCTGATCATTGCTGATCAATCCCTGTTGATTCTCCCCTGAAAAAACAGATGCTCCCAGGGCCGCCAGCGCTTCGTCGCGGGCGGCCCGATTTTTTTGCGCCAAGGCCTCCACAGCTGCATAGAAGGCGGCAAAGCTACCCGACTGGCGATACAGCGCACGAAAAGCCGGCACACGTTCGTGGTAAGTAGCCACCGATGCCAGATGCGCATTGTTTGGCAGCGGGTCAAACCAGCTGTCATAGCCGATATAACCGCCATAGCGAGCCTTGAGCGCCGCATATTGCTCGGCCAAGCCCTGCTGGATGCGCTGCTTGGCCGCCAATTTATCCGCATCGGGTTGCGCGCTCGCATACAGCTCGGCCAGTGCCGTACGCCCGGCCAGGATCAGCGCGCGGAAATCCTGACGGCGCTGCTCGCTGCGCCGATAAGCCGCCGTCGCTTCGGGCTGCGCCTCGCTTGCCAGCCAATGCTCGTAGCCTTCCAGCTCCACCGCGGTGGCGAATGCCTCATTGAAGGCGCTGTCGTCGCGCACATAGACGCGCTGGTGGGCAAGCTCATGGAAGATCAGCCGTGCCAGTGTGGCCTCGTCGTAGCGCACGGTGGTATTGAGCAAGGGGTCTTCAAACCAGCCCAGGGTGGAATAGGCGGGAATGCCGTACTCATACACATCCTCGCCCAGCGCGCGCCTTTGCGCCGCGTAGTCGCGAGCATCGGCCTGCTGGTAATAGCCGCGGTAGCTGAGGCAACCCGCGAGCGGAAAGCAGCTTTGCACCGGGCTCAGTGATAAGGGCGGCGTGCTGACCACGCTCCACAGTGCATGTGGGCGACCGAGGTCGGTGTAGCGCGTGTAACTGGCGTTATCGGGCAGGCCAAGCTCGGCAATCGCAAACGCGCGCACGCGCTGGGCGAAGCGGAGCTTGCTGCGCAAGGGCTCTGGCGTGGTCGGGTCGGCAATCAGTTCGGCAATCGGGCGCGCCTTATTCAGCACCTCGGCCTGACCGCGCGCAGCCTGGCCCACATAGGCCACACTGGCGCAGCCGGATAGCCAGGCACTCAGCAGCATGATCAGGGCAAGACGCGCCATGGCCCAGCCTCAGCGCGCCGCGCGCCAGTTCAGCACCAGCAGGGCCAGACCACCGGCCAGCAGGCCCCAGAAGGCCGAACCTATGCCACCGAGCGACAGGCCGGAGGCGGTGACCAGAAAGGTGATCAGCGCCGCCTCGCGCTGATTGTCTTCCTTCATAGCCAGCGCCAAGCCGCTGGCCAGCGCGCCAAATAAGGCAATGCCGGCAATCGCCAGCACCAGCGCCTGCGGAAAGGCCGCAAACAGCGCACCGACCGAACCACCCAAGAGGCCCAGCAGCAGATAGAAACCACCGGCGGCCACTGCGGCGCGATAGCGCTGCTTGGGGTCGGGGTCGCTTTCCGGCCCGGCGCAGATCGCCGCGGTAATGGCGGCCAGATTCAAGGCAAAACAGCCAAACGGCGCCAGCAGCAAGTTGATCAGCCCGGTCCAGCCCACCAGCGGCGACACCGGTGGCTGATAGCCGCAGGAGCGCAGTACGGCCACGCCGGGAATATTCTGTGAAGCCATGGTGACGATGAAGAGCGGCAGGCCCACACCCAGCAGCGCGCGCCAGTTGAACTCGGGCGTGGTCCACACCGGGCTGGCAATCGCGAAGCTCAAGCCATCGAGCTTGATCAGCCCGAACAGCGCCGCCAGCGCGCAACCCACCAGCAGCACCGCCACCACCGCATAGCGCGGCAGCAAGCGCTTGAACAGCAGGTAGGCGATGAACATGGGAAACACCACCCAGAATTGGCTCTGCATCGCGCCAAAGGCCGCCATGCCGAACTTGAGCAGCACGCCGGCCAGCATGGCGGCGGCCAGGGACAGCGGGATGTACTTCATTGCGCGCTCGAACCAGCCGCTAAAGCCGCTCACCGTGATCAAGGCGGCGGAGAACAGGAAGGCGCCAATCGCTTCGGCCATGCTGTAGCCGGCCAGGCTGGTCACCAGCAGCGCCGCACCCGGCGTGGACCAGGCGGTGGCCACCGGCATCTTGTAGCGCAGTGACAGGCCAATGCAGCTGATGCCCATGGCAAAGCCCAGCACCATCAACCAGGAGGCGATCTGTGCCTGGCTGGCCCCGGCCGCTTGTGCAGCCTGGAAGATGATGGCGGCCGAGCTGGTATAGCCGACCAGCACGGTGATGAAACCGGCCGCCAGGGCCGGCAGGGGAATCAATCGGAACATGGGCCACGCGCACGGGGGAAGCAATGGGCAGGACAATAGCGCGAGCCGGCCGGCGCCGCACCGGTACAGCATGCAAGCAGCCAGCGGCACAGCGCGGATGCGAGGCGGCCTAGGCGCCTCTTACGGCGCGCCCTGCCCCGCCGTACCGCAAGCTAGGCCGCCACCCCGGCGAACCAGGCCTTGCGGATCAGCCGCCCGCAGCGCACCGAGTCAAAGCCACTGCCCACGCCATCGCGGCGCGCCAGGATGCCGTAGTGGGTCTTAGCTGCAGCGATCCACGGGTAAAAACCGAAGGCGCCGGGGCTGCTGAACGCACCATCGCCCACGGCCGGGTCATCCTCCACCCAGTGGCCGAGGCTGTAATGCCATTGCTCATTGGCTGGGCTCGGGCTGTAGCTGGCCTGGGCGCAGTAGATGGGGTTGGTACACACGGCCTGACTGCCCAGCAAGCGCCCCAATTGCAGCTCGCCCTTCAGCAGTTTGCGCAAGAAACGCGCGTAATCGGCCGCGGTGCTGACCACGCCGCCAGCCGGCTGCGGCTGGCTGAAGCTCAAGCCAATCTCACTACCGAGCTGGCTACGCAGCTCGGCCGCGAGGCCCGCATTGTCGAGCGCCCCGAGCCCCAGGTTCAGCGCATGCTGCTGCATATGGCCGCCACCATAGTGGAACAAGCCATCTACGCTGGCGCGATACAGACCGTTATCCGCCATGGCCGCGCAGGTCGCCACGGTCTGGCCGGGCAGGCAGCTGCTGAAGTCGGCATAGCCGCTCTGAAAATGCAGGGCCTTGATGTCGGCCGTGTTGAGCTGGCCGGCGCGCTTTTGCGCCACATAGGCGGCGTACAGCCATTTGCTGGCCGAGGCGATATTCATGCTGGAAGCGGCATCGTAGCTATCGCCGCCGGCGCGACCGCTGGCCAGCAAGCCCTGCGCATCGCCAATCTCCCAGTAGAACGGCTGCACCGCCGCGCAGGCCGCGTGGCTGGCAGCCGTGCTGCTGGCCGCCTGGCTGCGTTGGGCCAGGCTGATTCCACCAGCGTCAGGCGCAGGTGGGCTGCCCTCGCTGCCTCCGCCGCAGGCGCTCAGCCCGCACAGCAGACCCAGCACCAGCAGGCATGTGGGCAATCGCTTATCGATGTCGGCACGGCGCATGGTGGGCTCCTCGGTGCAGGCAGAACATTCCATCTGCATAGGGCGGCATTCTGCGCCAGCTCCGGGCTAGCGGGCCAAGGGCAAAGTGTAAATATCGGTAGCGATCTGCTGCGTTTGATGTCGCAGCGCAACGTAACCGGACCGTCACCAAGGCTTCACAGCCAACCGGCATGCTGCGCGACTATTCCAACAGCATCGGAGCTCACATGCACTACCCACGAAGTCAGTCGCATCTTGTCCGTCTGGCCGCCCTGGCCGCCGCGCTCGCCACCCTGGGCGCCTGCTCGAGCGATGATGGCGATACGCCGCCCAGCTCGGCCTTCAACGAGCCGATTCTGGCCGGCCGCGCCGTGCTACCCGCCACCACCTTTGCCGATGGCCCGAGCTCCGGCCACTATCTGAGCGGCGACCTGAACGGCCAGACCGCCCCGTTTGCCAAGCAACCGGTGCAGGGTTTCTCGGCCACGCTGAAGAACGCCGACGGCAGCTTCCTGGCCATGCCGGACAATGGCTACGGCAGCCTGGAAAACTCGGCCGACTTCTATCTGCGCGTGTACACGATACGTCCGAACTTCAAGACCCAGAGCGGTGGCGATGGCAGCGTGAAGGTGGAGAACTTCATCTCGCTGCGCGACCCGAACAAGCTGATTCCGTTCACCATCACCAATCAGTTCAGCAGCGAGCGCCTCTTGACCGGCGCTGACTTCGACATCGAATCCATGCAGCGCGCCAGCGACGGCACACTGTGGTTTGGCGATGAATTCGGCCCCTTCCTGCTGCATACCGACAAGAATGGCGTGCTGCTTGAAGCGCCGATCTCGCTGCCCGATGCCGAGAACCCGGGCAAATTCATCCGCTCGCCGCAAAATCCGTATTACGAGGAAGCGAGCGCCGTACGGGTGATGAACGCTGTACGCGCCCATGCGCAAAGCTTTGGCGCCACCCGCCCGCCGGTGTTCTCGCCCTACCATGTGATGCTCAAGTACGACGTGAACGGGGTGAAGTCGAGCCCGGACGCCCACTATGCACGCGGTGCCAACCCGCAGCCTGGCCTGACCGCCGCCACCAGCGAGGTATTCGATATCGCCTCGCTCAAGTCGGCCGGCTACTCGCTGGTGACCTGGACGGTGAACGACAAGCCGCGCATGAGCGAGCTGCTCAAGGCCGGCGTCAGCGGCATCATCTCGGACCGGCCCGACCTGCTGCTGGAGGCCGTGCGGGAATTCGATGCCAATAAGGACGGCACGCCAGGTGACTACCTGCTGGCCGATGGCCGCATCGACGCGAGCAAGTTCGACGCCCAGGGCCACCGCGGCGCGCGCAATCTGCGCCCGGAAAACACCCTGCCGGCCTTCGAAGCCGCGCTGGACAATCTGATGACCACGCTGGAAACCGACTCGGGCATCACCAAGGATGGCGTATCGGTGCTCAAGCACGACCCCTATATCGAGGCGCAGAAATGCCGGCGTGCCGATGGCCAGCCCTATGCGTTTGCCGATGAGGTGCTGATCAAGCACCTGACCCTGGCCCAGCTGCAAAGCGGCTATGTGTGCGACAAGCTGTTCCGCGGCCCCGAGCAGCGCAACGATGTGGCGCTCTCGCCGGTTTCGGCCCAGCTGGCCACCGCCAAGGGCTATATCAGCCCCTATGTGCTGCCCAAGACTCAGGATCTGTTCGATCTGGTCAGCGCCTATATCACCTACTACAGCACCGGCGCGGGTGCCAGCCACCCGGCCGCGGCCCAGCGCGTGGCCAATGCGCGCCAGGTACGCTTCAATATCGAAACCAAGCTCAACCCGCGTTCGGACAGCGATGCGCACGGCAATGTCTACCGTGAGCGCACCGTCAGCGCCCAGCAGATGGCCGACACCTTGGCCGGCCTGATCGTGGCGAACAATCTGCAGGCACGCGCCGATATCCAGAGCTTCGACTTCCGCAGCCTGCTACGCGTCCAGGAGAAGTTCCCGGCCATCCGCACGGTCTACCTGTTCGGCGACTTCCCGATCTACCCGGACCCGGCCAATAGCGATGACGGCACCAATATGCAGGACGAGGCTGGTCAGAACACGCCCTGGATGGCTGGTCTGTATTGGCCCTACCGCAGCACGGCCACCAGCCTGCCCATGCGCGCCAAGCGTTCGGGCGGCTTCGAAGGGATGGCGCTGTCCAGCGACGGCAGCAAGCTCTACCCGCTGCTGGAACTCCCGCTGGCCGGCCACGATGCTAAGACCCTGCTGATCAGTGAATTCGATCTGGCCAGCCGCAGCTACACCGGCAAGCAGTTCAAGTACGTGCTGGACGCCAAGGGAACCAATATCGGCGACTTCATCCTCTACAACGCCAGCGAAGGCATCGTGATCGAACGCGACGGCTCACAGGGCGATCTGAACGGCTTTAAGAAGCTGTTCCAGATCAAGCTTGGCGCCAATGGCACGGCGGTGAGCAAGACCGAACTGGTCAATCTGATGGCACTGAAGGACCCGCACGGCATCAGCGGCAAGAACAGCAACGGCGATGTTGGTCTTGGCAACCCGTTCGCCATGCCCTTCAACACCATCGAGGACGTGGTGGTGATCGACGAAAACACGCTGGGCGTGCTGGACGACAATAACTTCCCGTTCAGCGTGGGCCGCCACCTGGGCAGCAAGCAACCGGACGACAACGAGTTCATCCTGATCAAGCTGCCCAAGCCGCTCGCGCTGGGTAAGTAAGCCGTTAGCCGCAAGAGAAAAAGCGCAGCTTAGGCTGCGCTTTTTTATTCCCCGCCATCAGCGATGCTCAGAGTGCGGCTGACCAGGATGGGACTAACTGGGACAGGAAAGCCTCAACCGTATCGGTGTACGCACCCGGCAGGCCCAGCGCATCGTTCATCTGGCGATGACTGAGGGCCGCGGCCTTCACGCTGACCGGCACACCGAGCGTCTGAGCGCGGCTGGCGAAGCGCTGCGCAGCGGTACAAGGTTGATCCGCGCGTTCGGTCGAGCAGGTGATCAGCATGGGCACTGCCTCACGCGATAGCTGGTGGTAGGGCGAGGTCGCCTGCCAATAGGCGGGGTCAGCCCCGAAGGCGCGCTCGTGAAAGCGGTAATGCTTGCCCTGCATCAGGCCGACCATATCGAGGCCGGCGCTATCGAGCACCACGCTGCCCAGCCAGGGCGCAGCACCCGCTTCCTGAGCAAGCTTGGGCGAGGCCGACAGCAGGGCCACCAGGTGGGCGCCGGCGGAATGACCGATCAGCACCAGCTGGCTGGCGTCCACGCCCCAGGCTTTGGCGCGCTGCTGTACGGCAGCAAGGCCGCGCGCCACGGCCTGCGCCTGCTGCAGCGGCCCGGCCTCGGGCAGCAAGGGATAGTTGAGCGAGACCAGCACCGCGCCGCGCGGCACCCAGCGGGCGACCTTGTTCTGTACCACCGGACGCGCCGCCTTGTCGCCCGCGCGCCAGGCGCCACCATGCACCATTACGATCACCCAGCGTGGCGAAGCCTGCGTGGGCAGATACACATCGAAGCGTTCACGCTCACTGGCACCATAGGCGAGATCGCGCAGCACGCGCACTCCGGCCACGGCGCTATAGGGCTCACCGCTCGCCTCATCTGAAGCCAGCTCGGCCTCGGCCGCCGTGCGGCGTTCGGCCAGCCAGTCACGCAGGGGGCCGGCCTGGGCTGGCAGGCCCAAACCACAGAAGAGCATCAGGGCGCTGAGCCCACGGGCAAACAAGGGGGACATGGCAAGACTCGCTGCGGTGCATACAGGCAACAGGCTAGCAGCAGTTCGTCGCATGCTGCTTGCTTGACGAACGGTGCCGCCTAGAATCGCGCGCTTGTTGCGGACACCCCGCACACCGATACGATTGGGGAGGAATAAGGAATGAAACTACGTCAGATCGCACTGGCCCTGATGGCCGTGGGCGCCATGGCCGGCCCGGCATCCGGGCTCTACCCGCAGCATTTCGATGCGCAGGTACGCATGCAGGATGATCTGTTCCAGGCCGTGAACGGCGGCTGGGTGAAGACGGCGCAGATTCCGGCCGACCGCAGCAGCTGGGGCATTGTGGGCGAGCTGCGCAACCAGAGCGAAGCGCGCGTGCGCGAGATCATCGAAAACGCGGCCGAGCAGGCCGGTAGCGATGCCGGCGCCGCCCAGATCGCCGCCTTCTACCAGAGCTTCATGGACGAGGCTGCCATCGAGGCCAAGGGCTTAAGCCCGGTGCAGCCGCTGTTGGAGCGCATTGCCAGCGTGCAAAGCCGGCTGGATCTGCAGCGCGAACTCGGTGCGCTGCAGCTGATCGGCGTGGACAGCCCGCTGGCGCTGGCACCCGAGGTGGATGGCCGCGATTCGCGCCGCTACCTGCTGCAGGTGTGGCAGAGCGGCCTGGGCCTGCCCGACCGTGACTACTATCTGCAACACGATGCCGCCATGCGCAAGGCGCGCGCGGCCTACCTCGATTATCTGCAGGCGCTGCTAAGCCTGAGCGGCGCGCAACCGGCCGAGGCCAAGCGCCGTGCTCAGGCGGTACTGGCGCTGGAAACCCAGCTGGCCCGCGCGCAATGGAGCAAGGCGGACGAATACGATCCGCTCAAGACCTACAACAAGCGCACGCTGGCCGAGCTACGCCGCGCGGTGCCGGGCCTCGACTGGTCGGTGCTGCTGGCCAGTGCGGCAGTGCCCGATATCGCCGCGGTGAACCTGGCCCAGCCCAGCTATGCCAAGGCGGCAGCGCGTCTGATCAGCACTCAGCCGCTGGCCGTATGGAAGGATTATCTGCAGGTACGCACGCTGGACCGCTTTGCCCCGGCCCTACCCAAGGCCTTTGTGACAGCGCACTTCCGCTTCCATGCCCAGGCGCTGACTGGCGCGCAGGAAATGCGTCCGCGCTGGAAGCGTGCGGTGGCGGTGGTGGAGCAGAACCTCGGCATGGCAGTGGGCCAGCGCTATGTGGCCAAGTATTTTCCGCCCGAGACCAAGGCCAAGATCGATACCCTGGTGCAGAACCTGCTGAAAGCCTTCGAGCTGAGCATTGCCGAGCTGAGCTGGATGAGCCCGGCCACTAAGGCCGCCGCCAAGGAAAAGCTTGGCAAGTACGCGGTCAAGATCGGCTACCCCGAGCGCTGGCGCGACTACAGCGGCCTTGTCGTGCGGGCCGATGATGCGGTGGGCAATCTGCAACGCGGCGCCGAGTTCGACCACCACTATGTGATGGGCCGCCTGAACCAGCCGGTGGACCGCAGCGAATGGGGCATGACACCGCAGACGGTGAACGCCTATTACAACCCCAGCCTGAACGAGATCGTCTTCCCGGCCGCCTATCTGCAGCCGCCCTATTTCGATCCGAGCGTGGACGACGCAGTCAACTACGGCAATATCGGCGCCACCATTGGCCACGAGATCAGCCACGGCTTTGACGACAGCGGTGCGCAGTTCGATGGCGACGGCAATCTGCGCATGTGGTGGAGCAAGGCCGACAAGGCCGCCTTCGACAAGCTGACCAGCCAGCTGGTGAAGGACTTCGACGCCCTGGAAGCGCTGCCCGGCCGCTATGTAAACGGCAAGCTGACCCTGGGCGAGAACATCGCTGATCTATCTGGCCTGCAGGTGGCGTACAAGGCCTACCAGCTGAGCCTGAACGGCCAGCCCGCCCCAGTCATCGATGGCTATAGCGGCGAGCAGCGCTTCTTCA
Organism: Chitinimonas taiwanensis DSM 18899; assembly: GCF_900119825.1. GTDB lineage: Bacteria > Pseudomonadota > Gammaproteobacteria > Burkholderiales > Chitinimonadaceae > Chitinimonas > Chitinimonas taiwanensis. Next base: position 273,358 of record NZ_FPKR01000005.1, read on the forward strand.
TCGGCTATGCGGCGTCCTGGCGCGAAACCATGCGCAAGGAGATGTTGCTGCAGCAGATCGTGAGCGACCCCCACGCGCCCGACCATTTCCGCGCCAACCAGCCGGTCATCAATACCGATGCTTACCACCAGGCCTTTGCCACCAAGGCCGGCGACGGCATGTGGCGGCCGCTGAACAAGCGCATCCGTATCTGGTAAATCAGGCTGGCGATACGGGCAGCCAATAGAAAACGGGCCAGCAATCGATTGCTGGCCCGTTTTCCTTTGGCTAGACGGCAGGCTTAGTTCGCGGACTGGCGTGCGCGCTTATCGGCATACATGGCCTGGTCGGCACTTTTCCAGGCGGCCAGCAGGCCCTGGGCTGGCTCGCGCGGCGCCAGGCCGACCGAGGCGGGCAGCGCCAGCTCGTGCAGAATCTGGCGTACCCGCGCCAACAGGGCCTCGCCCTCGCTGCGGCTGCATTCGATACCGAGAATGCCGAACTCGTCACCGCCCAGGCGCGCCAACACGTCGCCCGCGCGTATCGCACGACGCAGCGCTTCGGCCGTGCGGCGGATCAGCGCATCGCCGGCCGCATGGCCATGCTGGTCATTCACGCGCTTGAGCCCATCCAGGTCCACCACCAGGGCCACGGCCGGGTGGCCGTAGCGGCGGCAGCGGTCTTCCTCGGCAGCCAGCAGCTGCTCCCAACCGCGCCGGTTATACAGCTCGGTCATGAAGTCGGTCATCGACTCGGCGCGCGCATGGTCGGCGCGCCGGCCTTCCTCATGGGCGCGCAGCTCGGCATCCAGCAGGCTGCTCAGCAGGGAGCCAAGCAGGATGAACAGCGGCTCTTCCTGGATCAGCGCATCCGGCTGTGGTGCCGGATGGATGCCGCACAGGGTGCCGAACAAGGAGCCATCGGCGCGACGCAACGGATAACCGGCATAGGCGCCGATATGCACCTGACGCGCGATGGGCGCATCGGCATAGGCCGCCACCCTATTCGAATCGGGCGCAATCAGCGGGCCGCGCCCCTGCACCATCTGCGAACAGAAGGAATCGGCCCAGCGCAGTACGGTGCCGGGTGCAATGCCGTAACCGTGGTCTTCACGCTGCAGCACGATCCAGTCATCCCCCTCGGTGCGGGTGACCATCCACAAATCGAAGCCGAAGCGCTCGCGCAGAAAACTGAGCACCGCCGCGCTGGCTTGCTCGAAATCCGCAAAAATAATGCCTTGCATCTGACCTCCTGAGAGCGGGTCTGGCGCGAATCCGGCCCCGCTCGCCCACTGCGCAGCCACCGTTGCTATCGGCTCATCATAGCCAACAGTGGGCAGACCTCAGCGAAGGGTGCAGGTTCAAGCCTTCTTAACGAACTCCGACTTCAGGCCCATCGCGCCAACGCCGTCGATCTTGCAGTCGATATCGTGATCGCCGTCCACGAGGCGAATGTTCTTCACCTTGGTGCCGACCTTGACTACCAGCGAGGAACCCTTGACCTTCAGGTCCTTGATCACGGTCACCGTGTCGCCATCCTGCAGCACATTGCCGACCGCATCGCGTACCACCTTGGCCACCTCGGTGGCGTCTGCCTCGGCGACCTTGGGCCATTCATGCGCGCACTCGGGGCAGACGAACTGTGCGCCATCTTCGTACGTATATTCAGAACCACACTGCGGGCAGGCGGGCAACTGAGACATGGTATTTCCTTACTTTGAGCAGGGTTATTGGTCGAAACAAAAAGGCGCGATTGCTCGCGCCTTTTTGCTGGGCAGGCCGGAACGGCTTACTTCGCGTACACCGGGAAGCGCGCCGTCAGCGCATGCACCTTGGCCTTCACGGCGGCGATATTGGCTTCGTCATGCGGATTGTCGAGCACGTCGGCAACCAGATTGGCCACTTCGATCGCTTCGGCTTCCTTGAAACCACGCGTGGTGATGGCCGGGGCACCAAGGCGGATGCCGCTGGTGACAAACGGGCTTTCCGGGTCGTTCGGAATAGAGTTCTTGTTGACGGTGATATGCGCCAGACCCAGCGCGGCATCGGCCGCCTTGCCGGTCAGGTTCTTCGGACGCAGATCAACCAGGAAGACATGGCTCTCGGTGCGGCCGGAGATGATGCGCAGACCGCGTTCCTGCAGGGTCTTGGCCATGATGGCGGCGTTCTTGATCACCTGTTCCTGGTAGGCCTTGAACTCGGGGGTCAGCGCTTCCTTGAAGGCCACGGCCTTACCGGCGATCACATGCATGAGCGGGCCACCCTGCAGCGAGGGGAACACATTCGAGTTCAACATCTTCTCGTGTTCGGCCTTGGCCAGGATGATGCCACCACGCGGACCGCGCAGGGTCTTGTGGGTGGTCGAGGTGACGAAGTCGGCGTGTGGCACCGGGTTCGGATACACACCAGCGGCGATCAGGCCGGCATAGTGGGCCATGTCCACCATGAAGTAGGCACCGACCTTCTTGGCGATCTCGGCCATGCGGGCAAAGTCGAAACGCAACGCGTAGGCCGAAGCACCGCCGATGATCAGCTTGGGCTTTTCAGCGATGGCAATACGCTCCATCTCGTCGTAATCGATCTCTTCCTTCTCGTTCAGGCCGTAGGGCACGATGCGGAACAGCTTGCCCGACAGATTGGCCGGCGAGCCGTGGGTCAGGTGACCGCCGTGGCCGAGGTTCATACCCATGACGGTGTCGCCCGGCTTGAGGATGGAGAAGTACACGGCCTGATTGGCTTGCGAGCCCGAGTGCGGCTGCACATTCGCGTATTCGGCACCGAACAGCTGCTTGACGCGGTCGATGGCCAGTTGCTCGACCACGTCCACATATTCGCAACCGCCGTAGAAACGCTTGCCCGGATAGCCTTCGGCGTACTTATTGGTCAGCTGCGAGCCTTGCGCTTCCATCACGGCCGGGCTGGTGTAGTTTTCCGAGGCGATCAGCTCGATATGCTCGTGCTGGCGAACCACTTCGCTTTCGATGGCGGCGGAGAGTTCGGGGTCGTATTGGGCAATGGACAGCGGCTTGAACATGGCAGGGCTTCCGGGAAGGGAGGTACGGGAAAGGCCGGCATTTTATCACGCAGCCGGCGGCCCGCCCATGGCGAAGCACTTGAATGAATTGCATATTCAGGCGCAGGCTATTCACCCAGACCCGGCACCCGCCGCTTGCACACGCGCGGCAAAGCGGAGCGGAATATATAAAACGGGCGCCGCGGCGCCCGTTTTTGCTGGTCAGATCGGGTTTACAGGCCCTTGACCGCGTAGATGCCCAGGGTATTGCGCCAGAAGCCCTTGTAGTCCATGCCGCAGCCGAACAGGAAGCGGTCTTCCACGTCCAGACCCACGAAGTCGCCCTTCAGGCCAGGGAAGGCCTTGCGGTCGTGCAGCTTGTTCACCACGACGGCGGTCAGCGCCTCGGCGGCGCCCATCTCGCGGCAGTAGTCGAGGATGGCGGCCAGGGTATTCCCCTCATCCAGGATGTCATCGATGATCAGCACGGTGCGCTCGTGCATGTCCTGGGTCGGCTTGACCTTCCACACCAGGCCACCGCCCTGGGTCTTGTCGCCATAACGGGTTGCGTGCAGATAGGCGACTTCGAGCGGGAACTTCAGACGCGGCAGCAACTGGCCGGCTGCGATGATGCCGCCATTGAGCACCACATAGACGAGCGGGTTCTTGTCATGCAGGCGCTCGGTGATCGCGGCGGCCATGCGGTCCAGCGCGGCACTCACTTCCGCATCGCTGTGCAGGCAGTCGGCCTCGCGCATCACATTGACGATTTCATCCCGATTCATGCTGTTCTCCCGACTGCGGTGCGCTAAAAAGGCGCGAAGGGTACCGATGAAAGCGCGTAATTTCAAGGGCTTGCAAACAGCATAGCGGATGGGGGCGTGCGCGAAGCATCCGCTTGCTCTAACCTTCGCGCCAAACAAGCCTGAAAGGAAACCCGCTATGGCCATCCACGAGATTCGCCACCCCCTGGTCCGCCACAAGATTGGCCTGGCTCGCGAAGCCGATATGAGTACCAAGAAATTCCGCGAACTGACAGCCGAAATCGGCCGCCTGCTCGCCTACGAGGCCTGCCAGGACTTCCCCCTGGAAAAAGTCACCATCAATGGCTGGTGTGGCCCGGTCGAGGTCGAGCGCATCAAGGGCAAGAAGGTCACCGTGGTGCCGATTCTGCGCGCCGGCATCGGCATGCTCGATGGCGTGCTGGACATGATGCCGAATGCCAAGATCAGCGTGGTGGGCCTCGCCCGCAACGAGGAAACCCTGCAGCCGGTGCCCTATTTCGAGAAGTTCGTCGGCGACTTGGCCGAGCGTACCGCACTGATCATCGACCCGATGCTGGCCACCGGCGGCTCCATGGTCGCCACCGTCGATATGCTTAAGCGCAATGGCTGCACCCATATCAAGGCCCTGGTCCTGGTGGCGGCGCCCGAAGGCATCCAGCTGATGCAGGAAAAGCATCCGGACGTGGATATCTATACTGCCGCCATCGACAGCCATCTGAACGAGCATGGCTACATCATTCCGGGCCTGGGCGACGCAGGCGACAAGATCTTCGGCACCAAGCACGGCTGATACCTTCAGCGCCGGCTCGGCACGGCGGCGCCCGGCCGGCGGCACACGCAGCACAACCGCCAGCCCAGCCTGGCGCAGGAGCGGTGATTGAGCGGGATACGCAGCGCCTTCCTGATCGCCTTCGCCTCATCGAATGCGGTGATGGCGATCACCTTCGTCAATTCGATGATCCTGGCGCGCCTGCTCACGCCGGCCGAAATCGGCGTGTTCTCGGTCGCCTATGTGATCACCGGGCTGTTACGCACCCTGCGTGAAATGGGCCTGGGCAGCTATATCGTGCAGGAGACCGAGCTGACCGAGCTGCGCCTGCGCTCGGCCTTCGGCGTCTCGCTGCTGGTGTCCAGCTGCGGTGGCGTGCTGGTGATGGCCCTGGCCGGGCCAGCCGCCCAGTTCTATCGCGAACCGGGCCTAAGCCCAGTCCTGCTGCTGCTTGGCCTCAACTTCTTCCTGGTGCCCTTCGGCGCCACCAGCATGAGCCTGATGCGCCGCCAGCTGCGCTTCAAGGCCCTGGCGCTGATCGACACCAGCTCCACGCTGATGGCCGCCATCACCGCCGTGGTGCTGGCCAGCCTCGGTTTCAGTTTCATGAGCCTGGCCTGGGCCTCACTGGTCGGCACGCTGACCAGCGTGCTGGGCGTCGTACTATGCCGCCCGGCCAATCTGCCCTGGGCGCCGGCACTGCGCGAATGGCGGCGCATCTGGGGCTTCTGCAGCTATCTGTCCGTCTCCTCCCTGCTCAACTTCATCAGCTACTCGGCAGCCGATCTGGTACTCGGTCGCTTGATGAGCATGTCGGCCGTCGCCTACTTCAACCGCGCCTTTGGCACCGCCGGCCTGTTCAGCCAGGTGATGGCGCGCGCCATCCAGCAGGTGAGCCTGCCCTATTTCGCCGAACAGAACCGGCGTGGCGAAGACCTGCGTCCGGCCTTCGTACAGGCCACCACGCTGCTGGGCGGTGTGGCGCTGCCCTTCTTCGCGGTGCTGGCCATCAGCGCCGATCCGGTCATCCGCACCCTGTTCGGCCAGCAGTGGTTAAGCGCGATTCCCATCCTGCAAGTGCTCTGCCTCGCCGCTGCCTGTGACTCGCTCAACTACCTGAGCAATCAGGTATTCACCGCCAAGGGCCAGGTGCGTACCCAGATGCAGATCGACAGCTGGGGCCTGCTGATCAAGTTCGGCCTGGTCATTCCGGCCGCCCTGCACAGCCTGGCCGCCGTGGCTTGGGCCTTTGTGCTTAGCAGCGTGCTGATGACCGTGCTGCGCCAGCGCGCGCTCTACACCATCATCGCCGTGCGCTGGACCGATCTGGCACGGGTGCTGCACAGCGCCCTATTGCCCACGCTGGGCGCCGCCCTTGGCCCAACCCTACTGGTTATGCTGCTACCCGCTAGTGGCCCTGCGGTGCTTGAACTGCTCGCCCTGGGCTGCGTGGCCACGCTGGGCTGGCTGGCCTGCCTCTATCTGGGTCGCCATCCACTGCGCGCCGAGCTGGGTAAGCTGCTGGGCAAATGGCGCAAGCGGGACGGCAAGCAGCTATAGATAGAGGCAGGTTTCGTTTCTTCCTCAGCCCAGGCTCTGGCCATGCCAGCGCCCAGCCGGAGACGGTCTAGCATGCGCACCTTGCTGATTCTGAATACCGGCGTGGGCAAGAACCTGGGCGACCGCGCCATGCTGTGCAATATGGTGCGCCAGCTGCGCGCCGCCCGACCCGATTGGGTGCTGCAGGTCAGCGCCAACACGCCACGCCTCCTGGTCGATGAGTTTCAGCTCACCCCCGTTACCTTCCTGATCGACTGCCTGGGGCGCTGGGCACCGTTGCTAAGCGCCCTACACCTGCCGCGCCGTCTGGCACAGGCCGCGCAGTGGTGGCTGGATATTGTCTCCACCGCCGCCCTGCTGCTCTGGCTACTGCTCGCCCACCCGCTGCGCCTGCGACCGCACTGGCGCTTTATGGAAGCCGATTTCGTACGCAGCGTGCTGGCCGCCGATGCGATTTATCTGGTCGGCGGCGGCTACCTGACCGACCAGGGCGTGCGCGAATGCCGTGCCCTGCTGACCACCGCCCTGTTCGCTGCCTGGCTGGGCAAGCCGATTGCACTGAGCGGCCAGGGCCTTGGCCCCTTTCATCGCCCGATCACCCACTGGCTGCTGCGCCAGGTGCTGGGGCGCGCACGCCTGATCGGCCTGCGCGATGCCGGTCAGGGCCTGCGCCTGCTTGCCGAGCTAGGCATCCCCACCCAGCAGGCCGAGACAGTCTGCGACGATGCACTGACCCTGCCGCCGGCCCCGGCCAGCCCCGCCGAGCCACGCTGCCTGGCCGTGCACTGGCGCGTCTCGCCCTACCAGGCGGAAACCCAACGCGTACAGGCCATTCTGGAGGCGCTGCTCGACCGCTTTGCCGCGGACAGCTGGCAGATCGTGCTCTTCCAGTTCCACGAGCGCCCCGCCTACGAGGCAGCCATCTACCAGCACTGGCTCGCCACGCGCGACTGGCCGCGCGCGCGCCTGGTTCAGCACGCCGACCCGCGCGTGCTGCGCGCTGAGCTGGCACGCTGCCAGGCCGGCATCGGCATGGCCTACCACTTCTGCGTGTTTGCGCTGGCCGCCGGCGTGCCGGTGCTTGGCCTGTGGCACAAGCGCTATTACCGCGACAAGCTGCACGGCCTGTTCGCCGCCTTTGGCGAGGCCAGCTGGGCAGTAGACGACCGGCAGATCGAGGCCGATCTGCTCTACCTGCAGCTGCAGAACCTGGCCATTCGCCCAACAAACAGCTTGCAGGCTCAGGGACAGCAACTGGCCGAGCGGCACCGCGCCTGGTTCGCCCGCCTGCTTGAGGCGCTCGAGCGCTGACTGTTCAAGAGCCCGGCATGCGCATCGAAGCCATCCACAGCGAGCCCCTTCCCGATGGCCAGCGCCTGCGCGCTCAACTTGTCTGGGAGCAGGCCGCCAACACGCCCTTTGAGCTGTATCTGCAACTGAACGGCCCCTGGCCCGTCGGCCTGTGCGCGGCCGATGCACTGCTGCTGGCTTGCGCGATCCCGGCCCTGGCCGCTGGCGAACAACGCATACACAGCCCGGCCGCCTGCAGCCCGCTACTGCTGATCATTCTGCCCGGCCTCTTGCGCCTCAGTCAGTACTGGAACCCGCGCTATCTGGGCAGCCAGGCCCTGCCCTTGCTGCAGATTCCCCAGCGCAGCGATGCCAACCAGCGGGCGGCGCCACGCGCACGCTTTCTGTCCGGCGGAGTCGATTCGCTGCACCTGCTGTTGTGCAATGCTCAGCCGGGTGACTACGCACTGCTGGTCAATGGCTTCGATATCGGCGGGCAGCCCGGCGCGGCTGATCCGGCCTTGTTTACCGAGCTGTGCCGGCGCAGCGCACCGCTACTGGCCAAGCTTGGCGTGCAGGCCCTGCATATCCACACCAATCTGCGCCATCTCGATGCGCGCTCGGGCTTCTGGGGCGACTGCTTCGCCGGCTTTGCCCTGGCCGCCGTCGCACACAGCCTGGCCCAGGGCCTTGGCCAGGTCGAGATCGCATCCAGCGGCGAACCCATCGGTCCGCTCGTGCAGTCGCCGGACAGTCTGCACCCCTATCTGCTGTATGCGCTGGGCAGTGAGCGCGTCGGCCTGCATGTGCCCCATCTGCAGCTGGGCCGGCTGGACAGGCTGCGCAGCATCGTGGCCGAGCCGCTGGCATTGGCCGCGCTGCGCGTGTGCTATTTCAGCAGCAGCGCGCACTACAACTGCGGCCGCTGCGAAAAATGCGTGCGCACCGCGCTCACCCTGCAGCTACTCGGGCAGGACCCGGCGCCGCTGTTTGCCGGTCTGCGACTCGAGCCGCGTTCGCTGCGCGACATCGCCATAGACCATCCCGCCGTGGCCGCCATGTATGCCGAGCTGCTGAGCAATATGCAAGGCGTGAACTGGCAACCCTGGCGCAATGAGATCGAGGCCCTGCTGGCGCGTTGGACCAAGCAGCAGCGCTGGCTGCAGGGCCAGACCCTGGGCGGACGCTGGCGTGCTTTGCGCCAGCGCTGGCAAAGCACCGGCAAGCGGAGCTAGGCATGCGCCTGCACCAGATCGACCGCTTTCGCGAGGGCGATACACAAGTGCTGCGCTGCAGCGTGGATTGGGAGGACTGCGCGCGCCCAAGCAGCGAGATCCGTTTCAGCCTGCCGGTCTACACCGGCCTGACACTCGACCCTTGTGCTGATGCCTTCCTGCTGGCAGCGCTGGCGCCCGCCTTTGCCGCCGGCGAGCAGCGTCTGCGCGTAGAAGGCGCGCTCTGCCCGCAGCTGCTGCAGAACCTGCCCACTGCCTTGGCCATCCTGCGCCAGTGGTTCCCGCAGGACTTTGCCAGCCCGCACAATCCGCGCCTTGAGGGCAACGGCGCGCGCGCTGCGCGCCATCCACCCGCCGATGCCAGTTTTGCCTTCTATTCGGGCGGGGTCGATTCCACCCATCTGCTGCTTGCCCATAGCGCGACGCTGGCTGCCCCACAGCCGCAGCAACTGCGCCATGTCTTGAGCGTGCAGGGCTTCGATATTGGCGGACGCGTGGGCCAGGATGGCAGCGCTACCTTTGCGGCCTTCTGCCAGCGTGCCCAGCCACTGCTCGACAGCCGCGGCTTGCAGCTGCTGCCGCTCAGTACCAATCTGCGCCACCTGGACGACCGGCCCGGCTTTTGGGGGCATAGCTTCGTCGGCTTTGCCCTGGCCGCCGTGGCCCAGCTGATGGGCCAGCATTTCGCGCGCGCCCTGCTGGCCACGCCAGGCGAGCCGCTGTCCGCACCGATCCAAGCACCCTTCGGCACCCATCCCACCCTGGCCGTCTACAGCAATAGCGCGGATATGCCGGTGCTGATGCCCTATCTGGAAGTCAGCCGCTTCCAGCGCCTGGGCCTGATCGCCCATTACCCGCTCGCCCTGGCGGCACTGCGCGTGTGTTTCTTCAGCGACGAGGGGCGGCCGAACTGCGGACGTTGCGAAAAATGCGTGCGTACCCAGCTTGGCTTGCGCCTGCATGGCATAGATCCCGCCGCTTATTTCTCCGATGTGGTATTAGATGCCGGCCTGATCGATCAGACCGACCTCGGCTCGGACAGCTCGGCCGCCATGGTCGAGGAAATGCTGGCCCAGCTGCAGGGTCCGGCCTGGCGCCCACTGCGCCAGGCTGTGCTGCGCCAACTCGCGCGCTGGCAGCGCCACAAGCGCTGGCGCGAGGGCAGAACGCTGGGCGGCCGGCTGCGCAGCCTGAAGCGGCGTTGGCTGGACGGCGACTGATCGGCAACTATCTACAACAAGGGGAATTCATGAACGACACATTGAAAACGGCCATCGGCGGGGCGCAGATCCTGTTCGTGGCCTTTGGCGCCACGGTGCTGGTGCCCTTGCTCACTGGGCTGAATCCTAGCCTCGCCCTGCTGGGCGCCGGCGTGGGTACGCTGATCTTCCAGCTGCTGACCAAGCGTGACGTGCCCATCTATCTGGGTTCGAGCTTCGCCTTTATCGCCCCCATCATCTACTCGGTGCAGACCTGGGGCATGCCGGCCACCATGGGTGCGCTGGCCGCAGCGTCCTTCTTCTACTACGTGGCCGCCGCCTTGGTGAAATGGCGCGGCGTGGACTTCATCCACAAGATCCTGCCGCCCGTGGTCATCGGCCCGGTGGTGATGGTGATCGGTTTGGGCCTGGCGCAGGTCGCGGTCGGCATGGCTTCGGGCAAGGCGGGCAGCAATCAGATCATGCCTTACAAAACCGCCATCATCCTGGCCGCGATTGCGCTGGTCACCACCATGCTGGTGGCGATCAAGGCGCGCGGCATCATGAAGCTGGTGCCGATTCTGGCCGGCGTGGCCGCTGGTTATATCGCGGCCATCTTCATGGGGGTGCTGAACTTCCAGCCAGTGCTCGATGCGCCCTGGTTCGCCCTGCCCCAGTTCGGCACACCGGAATTCAATCTGGCCGCCATCCTGTTCATGATTCCGGTCGCCATTGCGCCCATCGTCGAGCATGTGGGCGGCATCCTGGCCATCGGCTCGGTCACCGGCAAGGACTACACCACCAGCCCCGGCCTGCATCGCACCCTGCTGGGTGACGGTCTGGCCGTGAATGTGGTGGGTCTGTTCGGTGGCCCGCCCGTCACCACCTATGGCGAAGTGACGGGCGCGGTCATGCTGACGCGCAACTTCAACCCGGCGGTGATGACCTGGGCGGCCTGCTTTGCCATCCTGCTCGCCTTCGTGGCCAAGTTTGGCGCGCTGCTGAATACGATTCCGCTGCCGGTCATGGGCGGCATCATGCTGCTGTTGTTCGGCTCCATCGCCAGCATCGGCCTGAAGACGGTGATGGACGGCCGGGTCGATCTGAGCAATCCGCGCAATCTGTGCATCATCTCGGTGGTGCTGGTAACCGGCATCGGCGGCATGTCGGTGCAGTTCAGCGATAGCTTTGGTCTGTCGGGCGTGAGCCTGTGCGGCGTGCTGGCCATCGTGCTGAACCTGGTGCTGCCCAAGCCGGCCAGCGGCGCGGCCAGCCCATCGCACTGACTACGTCATTAGTGCCACGCTATTTGCAAATTAGCGAATGACAATACGGCGGCGTGTAGGTAGACTGCGCGCCGTCTTTGGGGAGTAGCCGTTCCGCCACCCCGGCGGAAGCAAGCGTCAACATACTTGGTCCACCTGACCATGGCGCCTGCAACGAAGTCGCCCGACTTCGCCTGGCAAGACCATGGACGCATCCGACCGGCAAGGGGCCGCGGCGGACTGCGTCTATGCGTTTTCTGCCGGCCCCCGAGAAAAATCATCATGGAAGCATTCCTCGTCTCGACCGGTGTGGTTGCCCTGGCGGAAATCGGCGACAAGACCCAGCTGCTGGCCTTGCTGCTGGCGGCCAAGTTCCGTAAGCCGATTCCCATCGTGCTTGGCATCCTGGCCGCTACCGTGGTCAACCATGCGTTGGCTGGCGCCGTGGGCAGCTGGCTGATGGCGCTGATCGGACCCGATGTGATGCGCTGGATACTCGGCATCTCGTTTATCGCCATGGCCGGCTGGATGCTGATCCCGGACAAGCTGGATGAGGACGACGCGCGCTTCAGCGAACGCTTTGGCGTGTTCGGCGCCACCCTGCTCGCCTTCTTCCTGGCTGAGATGGGCGACAAGACCCAGATCGCCACCGTGGCGCTGGCTGCCAAATTCACCGATTACTGGTGGGTGATTGCCGGCACCACGCTGGGCATGATGCTGGCCAATGCCCCGGTGGTCTGGATAGGTGACAAGGCCGCCAAGGCATTGCCGGTGGCGCTTGTGCACCGCATCGCCGCGGCCATCTTCGCCATCCTGGGCGTGCTGGCCTTGCTGGGCGTGGGCAGCTAAGTGCACTGACTGCACATGAAAAAGCCGCGGCCCGATGAAGGCAGCGGCTTTTTTCTGGCTAAAGCAAGTAAGGCTTAGTAGTCGACGCTATAGGCCAGGCCCACGGTACGGCCACGGCCCTTGAAGTCCACTGTGGCCGGCGCCACCAGGCTGCTGTAGAACAGCTTGGCGCGCTGGCCCCAGATGGTGTCGTACTGGCGGTCGAACAGGTTCTGTACGCCGAAGCTGAGTTTGCCGCGGGTGAGCGCATAGCTGCCGAGCAGATCCGCCACTGTGTAGTCGTCGAGGCGCTTGCCATCGCTATCGCTGAGCGCAAAGCTGCGCACCGCCTGCAGGCGCAGGCTTAGCGCACCGTTCTGCCAGCTGCCGTAGGCAGTCAGCTTGGACGGGCTGGCGCTGGTCACGGTCTGTTTCTTCCACTCGCCGGCCACCTTGTTCTCCGACTTGATAGCGAGCAGATTACCTCCCAGCTGCCAGTCATCCGCAAAACGGTAGCTCAGCTCGCCTTCCAGACCGTAGTTGCGCACATCCTGTTCGATCACATTGATGGCCAGGGTGGACGACACATACTGGATCGCCTTGTCCGACCAACTGTAGAAGGCTGCAGCCTGGCCGCTCAGGCCGCCGCTGCGGCTGCGCCAGCCGCTTTCCACCTGGCGGGTCTTGATGCCGGCCAGCGGCTGGCTGGCCACGCTGATGCCATTCAGCAGCGTCCAGTGACCGGTATTGCCGCCCACCAGGCGGTAGCTACCCTGGCCGTAGTACTTAGCCGGGTCGGGCAGCTCAAAGCCTTCCGAGTAATTGAGCCAAGCTTGGCTTGCATCGCTGACACGCCATACCGTACCCAGATTGAACAGGCTGACCGTGTAATCGTTCTGGCCACCCTTGATTGCATCAGCCGTACGGCCACGCCCATTGGCCAGCATCACCTGCTGGGTGGAGGCCACGAAGTCGCCCACCGCCACATCCATCCACTGATTGCGCAGGCCGGCGCGCAGGCTCCAGGCCTCGCTCAGCTTCCAGTCCGCCTCGGCAAACAGCGAGCGGCCATCCACCTCGAAGCCGGGATAGCGGCCCACTTCGGCCGTCTGGCGCAGCACGAGGCCACCGCTGGCATAGCCCTGGGCGGTGTTGAACAGCACCTGATTGGCTTCGAACACCTCATTGTCGATGTCCACACCGTAGTTGAGCTTCACCGCGCCAAAGTCCTTGGCCAGCACCGCCTTGAAGGCATGCGCGCGGGTGTTCTGGCGCGAAGTGCTGTAGTAAGGCACGCGCACCGCGCTGGTGGTGTTATTGGCATTCTGCGCGGTGCCGCTGGCTGTGCCCGGGAAGGGGTAGAAGTCGAGCTTCTCGGTGCGCACCGAGCCTTGCAGATAGAAGTCCTGCCCGCCAATCACCTGCGGGCGGAAGTAGTCAAAGCTGCCGGTGGCGCGGCGGGTGCTCGGCGTCACATCGGACTGAAAGCCATCGCGCACTTCCAACAGGGCCGGGTTGCCGCCGGCCAAGGCGCCGCTGAGGTTGGGGCCGAGGTAGAGCGCCTTGCTGCCATCAAAGCCCGAATCGTAGTACTGGGCGCTCAGGTTCAGGCGCTGGCCGGCCGCCAGACGAAAATCCAGATTGCCGAGCACATCGACTGAGCGGTTGTACTGCAGATCGGTCTGGGTGATATCGGGCGTGACCTGCTTGCCATGCGCATCGTAGGCAGCGCCGGTGCCCTGCCAGGCAGCCGCCAGACGGCCGCTGACCGTGTCATTGCCGGCCGAGATCGACTGTGCGGCGCGCCAGTCGAGGTCTTCGCCACTCTGGAAGCCCGAGCGCAGGCCGACTTCGCTATTGAATTGCGCGCCGCCCTTCTGGCCGCGCTTGGTGACGATATTCACCACCCCGCCGGTGGCGCCACCGCCATACACGGCGCTGGCACCGGCCAGCACTTCGATACGCTCGATGTTATAGGGGTCGATCGAATCGAACTGGCGGCTGACCCCACGCGAGCTGTTCAGCGATACGCCATCGATCATCACCTGCACGCCGCGACCGCGCAGATTCTGGCCGTAGTTGGTACGGCCTTGCGGGCCGGCATCCAGGCTAGGCACCAGCTGCCCCAGGATTTCCTTGAAAGGCACGCCTGCACCCACCTGCTCGGCCAACTCCTCGCCGGTGATCACCCAAGCGGTGCGGGGCAGATCGGTGATCTTGGTCGGGGTGCGCGCACCGGTCACCAAGAGGGTATCCACCGCCTGTTCGGCGGCCAGGGCCGGCAGTGTGCCAAAGGCCAGTGCCAGGGCGATGCTGAGGGGACGGGAAGCAAGCGGTAAAGACATAAGCAAGACTCGATGTGAGGTTTGGAGAAGAAGACAGCATCAATCGGCGCGCGCAGGCAGCCGTAGCAGGCAGGCCAGCACGATGACCGCCAGGCCCGCGAGGCCAGCCAGCCAGAACGGCGCGGCCGGCCACAGACCAAACAGCCAGCCGGCCAGGGCGGCCGCCAGGGAAAAGCCCACGGTATGCGCGGCGGCCAGCACGCCGGCCACGCGCGCCTGGCCGGCGCCCCCTACGGCCAGCGAGGCCAAGGTGGTGTACGTGGGCACCAGCAGCGCCGCCGCCACGCCCAGCAATAAGAAGCCGATCCAGATCAGGCTCAGCGGGCCGGGCAGCGCCAGCAGCACGCCGGAAGCCAGCAAGGCCAGGCCGCCCGCCAGCAGCAGCGGCCGCCCGGCGCGGCAGCGCGGCACCAGCCAGAGCTGCAGCACCAGAACCACCAGCGCGCAGGCCGTCAGCAACCAGCCCAGCGTGGCCGATGCCGCACTGGCACTCAGCCCGAAGCGACTGCCCAAGAGTGGGCCCAGTGCGTACTGAACCTGACCCAGCGCCAGCTGCATCAGGCCGGCCAGCGCCAGCCAGGCGGCCATGCCCTGCCAGCCCAGCCGTTCACGCACGGCGGCCTTGCCCTGGCGCGCGGCCTGGCGGGTGAAAGGCAGCAGCAGCAAGGCCGGCCAGGCGGCCAGCGCCATCAGCCAGAGCGGCCCAAGCGGATCCAGCCACAGGCTGCAGGCAGCCAGCGCCGGGCCAAGCAGACGGCCCAGGGTCAGGCTGGCGGACAGGCGCGACAGCACGCCCAAGCGCTGCTCGGCGCTGCTCAGATCAGCCAGCCAGGCCTGGCAGGTCGGCACCAGGCCGGACACCGTCAGGCCATAGATCACCCGACCCAACATCAGCATGGCGCCCTGGCCCTGCCAATCGGCGCCCTGCCCCATCTGCCACAGCAGCAGCGCATGGCTCAGCGCAAAACCACCCAGCGCAATTGCCACCACGCTGCGGCGGCCCAGGAAGTCGGACAGGCGGCTCCATAGCGGCGCACCGATCAGGAACAGGCCCGAGCCAATCGCAAAAGCGGCGGTGATGCGCGCGAGGCTCAGGCCGGTGTGCGCCATCAACAGCGGCAGAAAGGTGAACAGTGTGGTCTGCCCCAGGCCCATGACCAGGGCGGCGGCGGCCAGCGCCAGCGCGGTGTGCCGGTCCGGCCGCAGGGCTGCTGCGGCTTCGGGGGCACGAGGGGCGATATCGACCGCGCTGAATGACATGCATCTGGCTCCTGCACTGGCTTTGAATGGTGCGCATCTTATCAATCAAACGATAGTTTGCAAATGCGAATCATTATTGTTACGTTGAAAAAGCACATGCCAACAACATGCAGTTCAGGAGCCAGGAAAATGCACCATCCCCCAATACGGCGCGAGCTCGCCTCGTTGACCGCTTTCATGAACGCGCTGTGGCGCGAATGGCCCGCCGCGCAGTACCACAGCGCCCAGGCCGATATCGCCGGCCATGCCGGCATGCTCAAGCTGCCGCTCAGCCGCCCGGCCGGCGCGCTGCTGGTGCCGGTTCAGCACTATTCGCGCGCTGGCCGGCATCGCTTCGAAGGCAGCCTCTACTTCGCCCCGGCTGAGGGGCTGACCTTCGAAGTGGACTTCGCCCAAGCCGTCGCCCTCTTGGCTGGCGAACCCACGCTGGCGCCGGGCAGCAGCGAGGACGCGCGCCGGCTATTCCTGCGCCGCGTGCTCGATAGCGCCAGCAATCTGCTCAGCGCCCAGCAGCAGCGCCAGGCAGATTTGCAGCAACTGGCCTGGCCTCAAGCCGACTACCTGGCTGCCGAGCAGGGCCTGGTCTACGGCCATGCCGTCCACCCCACGCCAAAGAGCCGCGACGAGTTCACCAACGAAGATCTGGCGCGCTACAGCCCGGAATTCGCCGGTCGCACCGCGCTGTGCTGGTTTGCGGTGCGCGATGCAGCACTGTGGCAGACCGATGTGGGCGGTATGTCGGCCAGCGCCCAGCTGGAAGTGCTGCTGGCCTCCGACCCGGCCCTGGCCCAGCTACGCGCCGACTACCCGGCCGAGCACGGCTGGCACTGCCTGCCCGTGCACCCCTGGCAGGCACGCAGCCTGCGCCAATCGGCCAGCTATCTGCACTGGCAGCGCCTGAACCTGCTGGTCGACCTGGGCGAAGCCGGTAGCGACTGGTTCCCTACCTCTTCGCTGCGCACGCTGTATGCGCCGCAGGCACCGGCCATGCTCAAGTTCTCGCTTTCGGTGCGGCTGACCAACTCGCAGCGCGTGCTGCAGCCGGAAGAGGTGGCGCGCGGCCGGCTGATTCACGGCGCCTTTGCCAGCCCGCTCGGCCAGGCCTTCCAGCGCCGCTGCCCTACCCTGGGCATCCTGCACGAAACCGCCGCGCTGGCCCTGCGCCAGCCCGATGGCCAGCCGCTGGCCGAGAGCTTCGTGATCCTGCGTGACAACCCGTTCAAGGCCGGCAGCAGCGCCTATGTGATGGCCACCTTCTGCCAGGATGGCGTGGACGGCGCGCCCAGCATGGCCAGCCGGCTGCTGCACAGCCTGGCCGAGCGCGAACAGCGCCCGCTGCAGGCGGTCTGCCTCGATTGGTTCGAGCGCTTCCTCGAGGTGGCGCTCAAGCCCTTCCTGATCGCCCAGGCCGACTACGGCATTCTGGTCAGCGCCCACCAGCAGAACACCGTGCTGGCGCTGGAAGGCGGCTATCCGGCCGGCATGTGGTTCCGCGATTGCCAGGGCACCACCTTCCGCGCCGAGACGATCAGCGCGCTGGCGCCCTATGTGCCCGGCATTGCCGCCGCCAGCGAGCTGAGCTTCGATGAGCCGATGACCAACCGCCTGTTCGGCTACTACCTGATCGTCAACAACCTGCTCAATCTGATCGCCACGCTGGATATGGATGGGGTCATCGACGCGGCCACGCTGTGCCAGCGCACGCGCACCTTCCTGCAGGTGCTGCGCGCCGAGCCGCTCAAGTACCCGCACTTCATCGACTTCCTGCTCGACGCGCCCGAGCTGATGAGCAAGGGCAACTTCATGATTTGCTTCGGCAATCTGAACGAGACCACCCAGCCGGAAGGCTCCTTCCGCTCCTACGTCCCCCTGCCGAATCCCTTTGCCGAGGCCAAGCCATGCCCCACTTCGCACTGACCCTGCCCAACGGCCACACGGCCGATGCCCAAGCCAATGCCACCGGCTTTGATCTGCTGATCAAGCAAGAGGTGATCGCCCAGCTCCAGCACACGCCGCTCGGCCCCACGCACAGCCTGCTGCAGGGCGCCCTACCGCTAGAGCCACACCCGCATGCGCTACTGCCGCTGCTGGCCGAGCTGTTCTGCCGCAATGCTTCGCTGCGTGAAGTGACGCTGGAACTTGCCTGCAGTCGCGAGTTCGCGCTGGCTGCCGTGCGCCATGGCGTGGCCTATCGCATGCAGGCGCAGGCCACCGGCTGGCAGCTGCTGGTCGATTACCAGAGCTTCTGGCAGCAGCCCGCGCTGTGGCTTACCGCGCCCAGCTCGGCCGGCCTGCCACTGCGCTACACCTTTACCGGCGAGAAGCGCCACCCGCTGCGCGCGCCCAAGCCGCAGGGCGTGGTCTACCGCCGCTACCTGCCCGAGCTGGACAGCACGATCACCCTGCGCGTGGCCGATCTGGCGCGCGATCTGGACACCTTTCACGACTGGATGAACCAGGACCGCGTACACCGCTTCTGGGAACTGGCCGGCGACCGCGAATCGCACGCCGCCTATCTGCAGGCCCAGCTGGACGACCCGAAGGTGCTGCCGCTGATTGCCGAATTCGACGGTGAGGCCTTTGCCTATCTGGAAACCTACTGGGCCAAGGAAGACCGCCTGTCACCCTTCTTCGACGTGCAGGACTACGACCGCGGCTGTCATGTGCTGGTGGGCAATAGCCGCCACCGCGGCCCGGCCAAGGTGGCGGTGTGGATGCGCACCATGAGCCACTACCTTTTCCTGGACGACCCGCGCACCCAGCGCGTGGTGGGCGAGCCGCGCGTCGACAACCTGAAGTTCATTGCCTATCTGCAAAGCCAGGGCTTCGCCAAGCTCAAGGAATTCCACTTCCCGCACAAGCGCGCCGCCATGGTGGTGCTGGAGCGCGAGGCCTTCTTCGAGCAATACGGCCCGGGGAGCGCGCAATGAATGCCCCGCTGAACAAAGCCGCCTACAGCCAGCTCGACCCGGTGCTGTGGCAGCGCGCCAACCAGCGCCTGCTGGAAAAAGCGCTGTCCGAACTCAGCTACGAGGGCGTGATCAGCCCCGAGCGCGGCGTGCCCGATGCCCAGGGTCGCAGCGAATACCGGCTGCCGCTGGCCGATGCCAGCAGCCAGGGCTATCGCTGGCAAGGCTGGACCAATCGCTGGGACCAACCGTGCATCACCCCCGGCAGCGTGCGCACACTGGCCGATGACCAGCCCGCGCAGGATGCGGTGACGGTGCTGCGCGAGCTGCTGAGCCCGCTGGCCCTGCCGGCCAATACCCTGGCCAACTACCTGCGCGAAACCCTGAACACGCTGAGCGTGGATTGCCAGCTGCTGGAAGCGCGCCAGGGCCTGAGCGCGGCCGATTGGCTGACCCTGCCCACCGACCAGCTGCAAAGCCTGCTCGATGGCCACCCCAAGGCCATTCCGTCCAAGGGCCGCGTGGGCTGGGGCGTGGCGGAAAACCGCCTGTACGGGCCGGAACGCAGCCCGCGCTTCCGCCTGCACTGGCTGGCCGTGGCCCGCTCGCTGGCCGAGACGCATGCGGCGCCGGGCTGGAATAGCGCGCGCCTGCTGGCCGCCAGCTGCGACGAGGCCGAGCGCCTGCGCCTGCAGCTTCTGCTGGCCGCGCAAACCGCCCAGCCCGACCAGTACTGGCTGCTGCCGGTGCACCCCTGGCAGTGGCAGGCGCATATCGCGCCACAGTTTGCCGCCCTGCTGGCCAGCCGCACGCTAATCCACCTGGGTGAAGCGGGCGACCACTACACGCCGCAGCAGTCGCTGCGCACGCTCAGCAATACCAGCCGGCCCAAGCAGCTCAACCTCAAGCTGCCGCTGACCCTGCTCAACACCTCGGCCTGGCGCGGGCTGTCGGCGCGCTACCTGGCCATTACCCCGGCGCTGTCCGACTGGCTGCAAGACCTGCTGGAAGATGACCCACTATTGGCCGAGCGCCGCTGCGGTGCGCTGGCCGAGCCGGCCGCCGCCTTTGTGCCTCATCCGCTCTACCACGGCCTGCCCGAGGTGCCTTACCAGTTCGACGAGATGCTGGGCGCGGTATGGCGCGAAAGCGGCGAGGCGCGCCTGGGGCCGGGCGAACAGGTGGTGATGGCCGCCGTGCTGCAGCAGCAGGACGACCACGGCCGCCCGCTGGTGGCCGAGCTGATCCGCCAATCGGGCCTATCGGCGCGTGACTGGCTGAGCCGCCTGTTCGAGCTGGCCGTGGTGCCGCTCTACCACCTGCAGGCGCGCTATGGGCTCGGTTTTATCGCCCACGGCCAGAACCTGATGCTGCGCCTGGCCGACGGTGCGCCAGCCGGCGTGCTGCTGAAGGACTACCAGGGCGATCTGTTCCGCGCCGAAGCCGACTGGGCGCAGCCGGAAGGCCTGGCCCCGGCGGTATGGAATGCGCTGCCCAGCATGCCGCCGCACTACCTGCTGCATAACCTGTGGACTGGCCTGTTCGGCAGCGTATTCCGCTTCATGGCCAGCGTGCTGCACGAGGCCGGCCTGTACGACGAGACCGCCTTCTACCAGCTGCTGGCCGGCACGCTGCAGCGCTACCAAACCAGCCAGCCGCAGCTGGCCGAGCGCTTTGCCCAGCTCGACCTGTTCGCCGCTCAGATGCCGCGCCTGTCGCTGAACCGCGCGCGCTTCGCCGCCGGCTATGGCGATGCCGCCAGCCGCCCCATCCACGCGCTTGGCCCCACCCTGGCCAATCCGCTGCGTTTTGACCTGCCCCAGACAGGAGCCCCGACATGAACCCGCATTTCGATGTAGCCGGCATTGGTGCCGGCCCCTTCAACCTCAGCGTGGCCGCCTTGCTGGCGCCGCTGGGCCAGCTGCGCAGCGCCTTCTTCGACAAGCGCAGCAGCTTTGACTGGCACCCGGGCATGATGCTGCCCGGCGCCAAGCTGCAGACCTCCTTCCTGAAGGACCTGGTTACCGCGGCCGACCCGACCAGCGCCTATTCCTTCCTGGCCTATCTGGTTGCGCAAGGGCGTTTCTACCGCTTCATCAATGCTGAATTCAGCCATGTGGAAAGGCGCGAGTTTGCCGACTACCTGCACTGGGTGGCGCGCAAGCTGCCCAATCTGCGTCTGAACCATGCGGTGCACGAAGTACAGCCCGGCCAACACGGCTTTACCCTACATACCAGCCAGGGCGAGATGCAGGCCAGCCAGCTGGTCGTGGCCACCGGCACCACCCCGCGCGTGCCCGACTGGGCCAAGCCGCATCTGCAGGCGCGCTGCCTGCACACCCACCACTACCTGGCCAAGGTGCCCGATGTGCGCGGCCTGCGCGTGGCGGTAATCGGCGGCGGGCAAAGCGGCGCCGAGATCGTGCTTGACCTGCTGTCCGGCCTGCGCGGCGAGGTCGCCTCGCTGACCTGGCTATCGCGCCGCCAGACCCTGGAAGCACTGGACGAAACCCCGTTCTGCAACGAGTTCTTCACCCCGCACTATGTGGATGCCTTCCACCGCCTGCCCATGGCCCGCAAGCCAGCCATCGTGGAGCGCCAGAAGCTGGCCAGCGACGGCATCTCGCCGGAAACCCTGAAAGCGCTGTACCAGACCCTGTACACCGGCAACTTCCTGGATGGCGAGGCGCCGCGCCTGCGCATCCTGCCGCAGCGCGATGTGCAGCGCATGGACAGCCATGGCAACGGCTGGACCCTGCAGGCGCATAACGGCTTCGATGGCCGACACGAACGCATCGATGCCGACGTGGTGATTCTGGCTACCGGCTACCTGACCAGCGTGCCCGAATGCCTGGCCCCGCTGCGCGACCGCCTGGACTTGGACAGCGAAGGCCGCTTCATCCTGCGCCGCGACTTCTCGGTAGGCTGGGACGGCCCGGACAACCAGCGCATCTTCGTGCAGAACGGTGGCCGCTACAGCCACGGCATTGCCGACCCGCAGCTGAGCCTGGCCGCCTGGCGCGGCGCCACCATCGTCAACGCCATCCTCGGCAACGCCCACTACGCCACCGGCGACACCCCCCTCCCGATCGAATGGGCCACCCGCCACGAAGAAAGCACGGTGCTGGAAAAAGCCGCCTGAAGCAGGAGGTAAACGCCGGGGCTGGATACCCTTAACCAGCCCCGCATACCAAAACACAGCGCCTGCCCGTAGCAACGAGCAGGCGCTGTGCTTTGGTGCTGCCTGAGCGGCACAGGCTACGATGTACTCGCCCAAAAGGCGCATGGCGCTGACCGAAAGCTGGCCGACGCTTTTCCCCCGCTTTTGGGATGCCTAAGAGCAGCGAACATGCTACAAACCGCCATCCGTCACGCCGCAGCCGGCATTAGGCGTCGTCGTGACGTGTTTAAACACTGGACTGCCCCGGGTCTGGTAGACATCCGCAGCCTATGATTGGACTGCCCCGGGTCTGGTAGACATCCGCAGCTTATGATTTGAGCATAGGAGGATGTCCATGAGCAGTCAGCGTTATTCACCCGAATTTAAGGAAGAAGCCGTCAAGCAAGTGACCGAGCGCGGCTATGGGGTCGCCGAAGTTGCGGCTCGACTTGGCGTTTCCGGACACAGCCTGTACAAGTGGATTCGGGCGGTAACGCCCGACAATAGCGAGAAACAAGCAGCAGACCTGATTGAGGCCAAATCAGAAATCCTGCGCTTGCGCGCCCAGTTGCGCCGTACGGAAGAAGAGCGCGAC